>JAZKEG010000001.1:0-171227 GCA_040387215.1 Verrucomicrobiota bacterium
AAATCGAAGTGGGCAAGGTTTACACCGGCAAGGTTGTTTCCATCACCCAGTTCGGCGCCTTCATGGAAGTGCTCCCCGGCAAGGACGGACTCGTCCACGTCTCCGAACTCGCCGAAGGCCGCACCGAAAAGGTCGAGGACATCGTCAAGAAGGGCGACGTCATCACCGCCAAGTGCCTCGGAGTCGACGAAAAGGGCCGCGTGAAAATGTCCCGCCGCGCCTGGCTCCGCGACCAAGCCGCTGCCGAAGCAGAAGCGAATCCACAGCCTGTCGCTGCTGAATAAGGAGCGGCGACATTCCTGTCGCCTCTTCCATTCCATCCAATCAAACCGGCGTCCTCCCAAGGGACGCCGGTTTTTTGTTTCACTGCCTGCGGAATTCATTCCACCTCAAGCCCCCGCCACTCCGGACTTGGCAGGGTCGGTGCGGCGTTCATGCTCCGCGGGCGTTCTTTCCGCATCGCTTTCTTCCATGTCTCCCGATCAACAACTCGCCCAAATCACTGCCGGCACGGCCAAGGTTCTTTCTGAAAAGGAATTGTTGGAAAAGCTCAAGCTCGGCCGGCCGCTGCGCATCAAGCTCGGACTGGATCCAACGACGCCGGACATCCATCTCGGTCACACGGTGGTGTTCGAAAAGATGCGGCAGTTTCAGGAACTCGGTCACCAGATCGTCATCATCATCGGCGATTTCACCGCAACCATCGGCGATCCCTCGGGGCGCTCCGCGACGCGTCCGCCACTTTCCCGCGAGGATGTGCTCATCAACGCGAAAACCTACACCGACCAGATTTTCAAGCTGCTCGACAAGGACAAGACTGAGGTCGTTTACAACGGCGATTGGTTCCGCAAGATGACGTTTGAGGACGTGCTGCGGCTCAACGCGCGGGTGACGATGCAGCAGATGTTGCAGCGCGAGGATTTCAAAAACCGCATCGAGAAAGGCCAGGAAGTGCGGTTGCACGAGATCCAATACCCCATCGTCCAAGGATGGGACTCGGTGGAGGTCCGCGCCGATGTCGAACTCGGCGGGACCGACCAACTTTTCAACCTGCTCGTCGGCCGCGACTTGCAGAAAGAGGAAGGCCAGCCACAGCAGGTCGTGATCACCATGCCACTGCTCGAAGGGCTCGATGGGGTGAAAAAAATGTCCAAATCCTATGGCAACTACGTCGGCGTGAGCGACGCGCCGCAAGACATGTTCGGCAAGCTCATGAGCGTGTCCGACGAGCTGATGGACCGCTATTACCTGCTGTTGCTCGGCGAAACACGCGATCCTGCGGGCCACCCGATGGACGCCAAGAAGTCGCTCGCGGAGAAACTCACGGCACGCTACCACGGAGCGGAAGCCGGTGCTGCGGCGCGGGCCGATTGGGACACGCGATTTTCCAAGAAGGACCTATCGGCCGCCGAGTTGCCGGAGATTTCGCTTTCGGATCTCGCGGCGGATTTGACCGTGCTCACACTGGCAGCGCATGCGTTCAAGGCGGCGTTCGCGGTGGAAAAATCCAATGGCGAGCTGCGCAAGCAATTCATCACGGCGGGATCGGTCCAACTCAACGGCGAGAAGCTGACCGATCCCAGCGCCAGCGTTTCCCCAGCAGCGGGCGATGTCTTGAAGCTGTCGAAAAAGCACGCGGTGAGGTTTGTCTGATCCGTGTCCGGTTTTGTGGACTTGCGGGCGAGTTAGTTTTCCCCCTATAGGAAGGGACACCCCAAAGGATCACGATCATGGAATGGAAAGGCAAACGAGAGAGCGATAACGTGCGGGACGCGCGTGGCGAGAGTTCCGGCGGCTTCGGCGGAGGGGGTGGCGGCGGCGCGCTGGGATTGCTGATGACCATTGGCCGCATCTTCGGGTTTAAAGGCATCTTGGCGGCGCTGATCTTTGGTGGCGTGTTGTGGAAAATGGGATTGTTAGACCCAAGCATGCTGTCAGGTGGATCACCAAGCGGGCAGTCGGCTCAGGTGAGTGCGGAGGATAACGAGCGATTCGACTTCGTGAAAGTCGTGATGGCAGGCACCGAAGATGTGTGGAAACAAGAGTTTGCACGGATAGGTCGGCAGTATGTGCCGCCGGGGGTGAAAGTCTATCGAGGCCAGACGCGCACCGCCTGCGGTGTGGGAAGCGCGGCGATGGGCCCGTTCTATTGCCCGGGCGACCAGATGGTTTATATCGATCTGAGTTTCTACGATGAGCTGGCGCAAACGTTCAATTCGCCGGGAGACTTTGCGCAGGCGTATGTGCTCGCGCACGAGGTCGGCCACCATGTGCAAAAACTGCTAGGCACCTCGGATAAGGTGGCGGCGATGCGCGGGCGGCCCGACTACAACGAATGGTCGGTGAGGTTAGAACTCCAAGCCGATTACTATGCCGGTGTCTGGGCGAAGCATTCGCAACAGTATTTCAAGCTCGATCGCAGCGACATCCAAGAAGCGATGACCGCCGCCAATGCGATCGGAGACGACATGATCCAGAAGAAATCTCAAGGTCGGGTCACGCCAGAGGCATTCACTCATGGCACTGCGGCGCAACGGATGCGCTGGTTCAACAAGGGCCTGCAAAGTGGCCAAATCGAGGGCGGGGATACGTTTTCCCAAGCCTATCGAGAATTGTGAACGCGTGGCGGAAATGGCGATCTCCTAACACAGTCGACAAAGTCGAGAACCCATCCCCGCCTGCAGCACCCGAACATCAGTTAGGTCGATGATACGGAGAATGTCGAGCTGCCCCAATTGATGACCAGAACCAGCATTCCACCCGCTTCTCGCCAGCTGCGCGGGCTAGAATCCCATGCCGATGGCGCAACTCTGGCTCAGGCGATGAGGAAGTAGAAGGCGACGGCAAAGAAGCCGAACCAGACCGATGCCACTTGGGTCACGTTCAAAGCCCGCGCACCGGAAGACTCCGACGGATCATCCGGGTGAAAGCCGAACAGCGAGTCATATTTCACGAACATCCACAATCCGAGGCCAGACCAGAAGAGCAGGAACAGGGCGAGGAAGATCTTAACAAGGATGATCATGGCACGCCTCACCTAGGCGGACTGCTGCCCCACCGCAATGGTTATTTGCGAAAGCTCGCCCAGATTTGCCGGTCCGTCACAGGTCGACTGGAAACGGCGGACTGGACAGCCGCGGAAATTTTCCCGTAGGGTACAGGTCTCGATTCTCGCATTCCCCCCGGATCAGAGAATCGACATGTCGGCAAGGTCGTCGCTGGCGTTGCCCGTCCTTCACGTTTTCACCACTCCCCAATCCCCATGAAAACCCTGTTTTCCTGCCGTCCTATTCTCGTCGCCGCGTCTTTGCTCGGCATCCCATCCAGCCTGCTCCAGGCCGCCAGCAACGTCTCCGTCAGCACCGCCGCGACCTCCGGCGGCACGTTTGCGGGAACCAATCCCAGCGTGTTCACGCCCACGGCGGCGGCTGCGGTCGCGAACAACATCACCATCAATGGCTCTCTCAACAGCGGCAACGCGGTGACGGTCAACACCGCCAGCGTCGCCGCTGGCAATGGCGACCTCACGATCGCCAACGCGATTTCCAAAACAGCGGGAGCCAATGCCACGCTCACCTTAAATGCCGTGCGCGATCTCACGATCGACGGGCCGCTCTCCTCAAACACGGGAACTCTGCCGCTCGTGATGACCGCCGGGCGGAACATCACCAATTCACAGGCACTGACATCGAACGGCGGCTCCATCACCTTGAGTCCGGCCCAAGTTTTTTCGCTCGGCGCAGCCGTCAATGCGGGTGCTGGGCAGGTCGCAATCCAAACCGGCAGTGTCGATTCCGCGACGGCTCAAACGATCACCGGCAGCAGCGTGCAAGTCGCAGCGGGAGCCGCCTTCCGCCTGCAAGGAACAGTTGCCGGCCCGCTCACGGTGGGTGGCCTCGTCTCGCCAGCACCGGTGAGCGGAACAGGTTCGCTGCAAGTCAATGGCGCGCTCGTCCTGCAAGGCAGCGCCACCAATGTTGTGGATCTGGGCGGCACGTCGGAGGGCAGCAACTTTGACCGCATCAACGCAACTGGAGCGGTCACCGTCGCTGGAGCACTGCAGGTGAATTTGGTGAACAATTTCCACGACACGATTCATAACAGCCACGTTTTCACCATCGTCCGGGGCAGCAGCATCACCGGCACTTTCAGCGGATATGCGAATGGCTCCCGCTTCACCCTCGCGAACGACTACGGCTCGTTCCGAGTGAACTACACCGCCACCACCATCACGCTCGACGACTGGCGGCCCGTTATCGTCGATCTCACCTGGGATCCCGGCACGGCCGAGGCCGGCACGCAACTTTTCTCCAACACCAACACCCGCGCCGGACGCCACTATTTCCGCGTGCTCACGCAAGGCACCGACATTGGGGCTTGGCGTTCGCGGCTTACTCTCGCATCCGGCGATGCCGCTCTTTACCTGAGTAAGACCACGCTTCCCGTCGTCGGCAGTTCGCAATTCTCATCCGTGCAAATCGGCTCCGATGGTCTCGTCCTGCGCGACGACCAATTCGCCCCCGGCGAGGAATGGTACATCCTCGTCAATGCCACGGCCGGTGCGCAGTGGAGTTTATTCAGCGGACGGGCCTATGTCCACGATCTCGGTGTGCTGCCGTTCACCGATACCAACAGCAATTCTCAATACGACATCGGCGAAGCGGTGAGTCCGCAGACCGCACCAGCCACGCCCATGCCCGCGGAGGGCATTCGCTTCTACAAATCCACCGTGCCAACCGGCACCCCGGCGTGGAGTCTGTGGCTGAACGGCAGCTCACGGGACATCGCGCTGCGCACCACCAAAGTCCCCTTCCACCTTTCCACCGCCTATTACTCGCGCAAACAATCCGGCCAAATGCTGGTGGTGCCGACCGTGCTTGGCACCGGATCCAATGCCTACTTCATGAGCGTCGAGGCACCGCAGGGCGAGAGCATCGGCCTCGATTCGCGGATTCAATTCGTCACCGACATTGCCTTCCAGTCCACCATTTCTAACGTTGCCGTGACGGGCGCGCCCTATCGAGTTTACCGCACCCAAGTGCCCATCGACCAACTCGCGTGGGATGTGAACACCACCGCCTTGGCAGGCAATCCCAACGTCTGCCTGCGCAAAAGCAACGTGCCTGCGGAGTGGGACAACGAGGCCTTTTCCGAAGCTCCGGGCAACACGATGGACAGCGTGACGCTGGTGCCGGACTACCTCACCAACGGCACGTGGTTCATCACCGTCTATGGCACCGGAAATTACACGTTCACACTCAAGAGCGGTGACCCGGTCATCACGCCGATGAATTTCACGGACCTCAAAGTCAACGATCAGACCAACCGCGCTGGCTGGCGCTACTACGCCCTAACCGACATCCCCTCCCAGGTCGGCTCGCTCGGTTGGGAGCTGTTGTTAGCCAATCAAGTCCCCGGCACGCAGATCGCCTTGCGCCGCAACAAGGTTCCCAGCCGCTGGCTCTATCGGGCCAATGGCAACATGAGCACACCTTCTGACATCGGGAACACCTACATGGATTATTTTGGCAATGGCGGCTTCCTCCAGCGCCCCGGCCATCAGGCGGATGTTTGGTATGTGGGCATTTACACGCCGCTGCAACCGCTTGGCGCATTCACCTTGGACGTGCACCCCATCGTGCCCGCAACCGTCGCCTTCAATGGCAGCAACACCGCCGTCAGCGGGTTGGAACCAGGGCGTTGGAGATTCCAACGCATCGACGTCCCAGCGGGAGTGTTAGGTTGGGATCTTAAAGTTAAAAACGTCACCAGCGGCACGCCCAATCTCATCGTGCGACGGGATGTCCTGCCGGATAGCACCAGCGGCAACTGGGGATCGCCCGACTCCAATCCGACGTGGCCCAGCGGCAACAGTTGGGCCGGTGGTTTGGATTGGACGGGCCGCTCTTATGAAATCTATATCCCGCCCTACCCAACGGTGAGCGATCGCTTGGTGATGGGGATGGGCCGCCCGCTTGAGCCGGGCAGCTATTATGTGGGAGTTTACAACAGTTCCACTTCAGCCAGTGCAAACTACACGGTGGAAAGCCGGGGCATCGGCAGCGGCCAGGCCATCACGGTGGCAAATCTCAGCTACACCGCAGGCAGCAATGCCACCATCACCAATCTCGCGCCGCGCGAGGCGGCCTATTTCAAAGTGACCATCCCTCCTAACACGCCGAGCTGGGAGTTCACGCTGGCACCGACTGCCGGCGAAATGATGATGGCGATGCGCCGTGGCACCGTCCCCGATTTCAGCGCACCAAGTTCCACGCCGGGCGTCGGCGTGCAATATGACGCGAGCACCGGCGGCAATCGCGAGATTGAGATGCAAAAAACCGGCCCCGAGCGCTACGTCGTGCTGCCGCGCAACGACGAAAATTTCATTCTTGCGGGTGACTATTACATCGCGGTGATCAGCGAAGGCGCGAGCCCGACAAACAGCAGCACCATCGGCACCGGCACGAGCAGCGGGGTGCTCACCAGTCTGGGCGCGATGGTGACGCCGAATCTTGGTGCGGCATCGCTTGGCGGGATCACCCAAGCGGTGAGCTTGGTCGGCGGACAGGTGAAGTCCTATCAATTCACCGTTCCCGCAGGCACGGCTGGACTTGAGCTGCGGATGGACAATCGGGTGGGCAATCCGGTGATGAGCGTGATCAGTGGCAGCCGTCTTCCGCAGCCCGGAATCACCTCCCCCGGTTACAGTTATTATGGCTATGACCTCGGCCAGTATTCCGTGCCCGGCGGCGGTGTGAACCGAATCTATGAAGACAATTTGATCACCATCGCCAATCCACCGGCAGGCACCTACAGCCTCACCGTGAGGGCCGAGGCGATCAGCAGCGACTATCCCGACGCCACCGCAGATTTGGTGATTCGTCAAGTGGTCAATCCACCCGTCCCGTTAGGTTTTGATGGCGATACGGAGGTCGTGAGCGGCCATCTCATTGCCACTTGGCGCTTCTTCGAGGTGATCGTCCCAGCCGGGGTGACGGGGTGGGACTTGCGGGTGAAAAACATCACCGCCGGCACGCCCAACATGATCATCCGGCGGGACACTCCACCCAACAGCACCAGTGGCAACTGGGGTTCTCCAGACTCCAATCCGACGTGGCCCAGCGGCAACAGTTGGGCAGGCGGCGTGGACTGGACGGGGCGTTCTTATGAAGTCTATCTCCCGCCCTATCCGATTGTCGGAGATCGCCTCGTCATGGGCATGGGGCGTCCGTTAGAACCCGGAACCTACTATGTGGGAGTTTACAACAGCCACGCAACCGTCGCCGCGGCTTACACCTTGGAAAGTCGGGGCATCGGCACCGGCCAGACCATCCCTGTGACGGACTTGAGTCCGGTGGCAGGAAGCAATGCCACCATCACCAATCTCGCACCGCGTGAAGCGACCTATTACAAGGTGACGATCCCTCCTAACATGCCGAATTGGGAATTCACGCTGGCACCCAGTGCCGGAGAAATGATGATGGCCATGCGGCGGGGCACGGTCCCCGATTTCAGCGCACCGGGCTCCACGCCGGGCGTCGGGGTGCAGTATGACGCGAGCACCGGCGGCAATCGTGAGATCGAAATGCAGAAGACGGGACCGGAGCGCTACGTCGTGCTGCCGCGCAACGACGAGGATTTCATCCTCGCGGGAGATTACTACATCGCCGTGATTGGCGAGGGCGTGAGTCCGACCAACACCAGCACGATTGGCACAGGAACCAGCAGCGGAGTGCTCACCAGCCTCGGGACGATTTCAACCGTGGATCTGGGACCAGCCTCCGGCGGTGGCATCAACCACGCGGTGAGTCTCGTTGGCGGGCAGGTGAAGTCCTATCAGTTCACCGTGCCGGTGGGCACCGCGAGTTTGGAGGTGCGCTTGGACAACCGGGTGGGCAATCCGATCATGAGCCTGATCGGTGGCGGACGCATCCCGCAGCCTGGCATCACCTCGCCCGGTTACAGCTATTATGGCTACGACGTCGGCCAATATTCCGCCAAGCCCGGCGCGGTCAGCCGCCTCTACGAAGACAATCTCATCACTTTGCCCAATCCACCGTCCGGCACCTACAGCCTAACGGTTCGAGCCGAAGCCGTCAGCAGCGATTACCCGGACGCGACGGCGAATCTGGTGATCGTCGCCAACCCACCGGTGCCGCTGGCCTTCAACGGTGGCACGGCGACGGTGTCCGGCCAGTCGCCGACGGCTTGGCGCTATTTCACCGTCACCGTTCCGGCGGGGGTGTTAGGCTGGGATTTGCGTTTGAAAAACATCACCGGCGGCACGCCCAGCATGATCGTGCGGCGGGATGTGCTCCCCGACAGCGCGGGAGGAAACTGGGGATCGCCGGAAAACAACACGAACTGGCCGAGCGGCAACAGCTGGGCTGGCGGACTGGATTGGACGGGCCGCAGCTACGATCTCTATGTCCCGCCTTACCCGATCGTGGGAGATCGACTCGTCATGGCGATGGGTCGCCCGTTGGAACCGGGCACGTATTATGTGGGCGTTTATAACAGCCACGGCAGCGTCACCGCAGGCTACACGGTGGAAAGCCGGGGCATCGGCACCGGCCAAGTCATTCCTGTGACCAACTTCAGTCCCGCCGCTGGCAACAATGTCGCCATCCCCAATCTCACACCGCGCGAGGCGGCCTACTTCAAGGTGACCATTCCGGCCAACACGCCGAGCTGGGAGTTCACGTTGGACCCGAGCGCGGGAGAAATGATGATGGCGATGCGCCGCGGCACCGTGCCCGATTTTAATGCGCAGAGCTCCAGCGCAGGCGGCGGCGTGCAGTATGACGTCGGCCTTTCCGGGAATCGCGAAATCGAGATGCAAAAGTCGGGGCCAGAGCGCTACGTCGTCCTCCCGCGCAACGATGCGGACTACATCGTGCCGGGCGACTACTACATCGCGGTCATCAGCGAAGGCGTGAACCCTCCTAACACCAGTTCCATTGGCACGGGCACGAGCAGCGGCGTGCTCACCAGCCTTGGCACTTTAGGAACAAACGCCCTAGGAGCCGCATCGGTGGCTGGCATCACCCAGCCGGTGAGCTTGGTGGGAGCACAGGTGAAATCTTATCAATTCACCGTGCCCGCAGGAACACTTACGTTAGAACTTCGCTTGGACAACCGAGTGGGAAATCCGGTGATGAGTGTGGTCAGCGGCAGCCGCATCTGTCAGCCAGGCCTCACCTCTGCCAATTACAGCTATTACGGCTACGATGGTGGTCAGTATGCCGCCCCGCTCAGCGGCATGGATCGCCTGTATGAGGACAACCTAATCACCGTCACCAATCCACCCGCAGGCACCTACAGCGTGACCGTGCGGGCCGAGGCGGTCAGCAGCGATTATCCCGATGCCACCTGCAATCTCGTGATACGCCAAGTGCCACGCATCCCGTTGAATTACGCCGCCAGTCTCAACGGCAACGGCCAATCCCACACCGCCACCCGACAGCTGCTAGATACGCAAAAAGATTTCTTCGAAGTGCCGATACCAACCACGCTGAGTAGCCAGCCCGTGATCGGTTGGCTTATCAAAATGAACAACCTGCAAGGCAACACGAGCTTGAGGATTTACAAGACTTGGGGAAATCCCAACACCGGCATCACCGTCTCAGGCAACACCGCGCTGGTCGTGCCGCCCTTCCTCACGCCCGGCGATACTTGGTTTATCGAAGTGACCGGCACCGGCCTCACCAACTACACCATCACCAGCCAACCTATCACCTTGGAGCGGCCGGTCTGGACGATGCCACTCGGCCATAACAACACCTTTGGCGACAGCGGCAATGACAGCGCTGGCAACCCATTGCCCGGTGACCGCGGCGTGGATATTGGCCAAGATGATTGGCAATTTTACGCGATCGATGTGCCTGAGGGAAATGCCGGCCTGCTCCGCACCGAACTCCAAGCCATCAACGGAAATCCCAATCTCTACATCCGCGAAGATGGAGTGCCCACCACCGATCACAACAGTGCCGGACCTGGCGGCAGTTCGCTGGTCCATCGCTCGCTCACCAGCACGGCGAGTGAGTATGGCAATTGGGTGCCCTTCGATGGCCGTTACGAAAAGCAACTCCGCAGCGGTCGCTGGTATCTCGGCGTGAAAGCCTCCGGCGCCAGCAATGCCCGCTATCGACTCCGAGTTTCCACGGGCCAAGTCACCGATCTCGCGCTCAACGGCGGCAATGCCGCAGCGCAAATCTTGGTCGGTCGCGACTGGCGTTACTATCGTTTCACCGTCCCCGCAGACGCCCCTAACACCTGGAGTCTCACCTTCAGCCAGCAAGTCGGCGATGTGAATCTGTGGCTGCGCGACACCGTTCCGCCGGGCAACCGGACGGATGGTTTGGAAACCTCTTCGTCCACTTTCTCTTCCGGACTGCGCACGTGGAGCAGCGACGACAAGAACCAAGGACCTTACAGCACCGCCGGTCATGATGCTGCTGGCACCTATCCGTTCAACACGCCACCGCTGCGCCCCGGACATACTTACTACGCCGGTTTCCGGGCAGCGAACGACGCCACCTTCAGCCTCAGTTGCGCAACGAGTGGCGGCAGTATCGGCGTCCTGCCAGAGCTCGATTACTACAACGGCACGATCAACACCAGCGTGCCCGCCGGAGCTTCGATTCTCTATCGAATCCCGGTTCCCGCCAACGGGACGCGGATGAAATGGACCGCCACCCACCCCGCCAGCGTACAAACTCGCTTGGAGCAAGGCACGCTTCCAGGAATCACCGGTACCCAACATTGGACCAGTGGCGCGAGCGCGAACGTGACCTTCAATCAAATCCTGTCCTCCAGCTCGTGGCCTTGGCAGCCGAACCACAACTATTACCTGCGGGTGATGAACACCTCCGGCAGCCCGCAAACAGTGGCTCTAACCATGGCCGGCAAGAATGCCGCCACCGATGACGAGGATGCCGACGGCCTGCCTGATGCTTGGGAATTGACCTACTTCCCGTCCGCCGGTTCCTACACCGGCATCAGCGATCCCGATGGCGACGGCGTGACCAACGCCGTGGAATTCACCGACGGCACCAATCCTAACAACGTCAATTCCGCCAAATATTTCCTCACTCTGACGCCGATTGGTGGCACGGCGGCGAAATCCCCCGACCAGCCCAAGTATGACCGTGGCTCGACCGTGGACCTAACGGCCACCCCGTCGCCGAACTACGCATTCCTCGGCTGGCAACGGACGGGCAGCTACGGCGACGATTTCGCGGTGAGCGTCACGGGAACGGTGACGATTCCCACCACCGGCACCTACACCTTTGGCACCAGTGCGGCTGACGGGCTGCGCTTGAAGATCGACAACGTCACCGTCATCAGCGACGACGCGACGCATGCGGTCTCTGACAGGTTCGGCCAGATCGACCTAACGGCTGGCACTTATCCGCTGGAGTTGAGCGCCTTTGAATACAGCAGCGGGGAAGCGTTGGAGCTTTTCGCCGCCGCCGGCAGCCACGCCAGTTTCAACAGCAGCTTCAAGTTGCTTGGCGACACCGCCAACGGTGGCCTCGTCGTGCAAACCGTCTCGGGCGCGTCCACGGTGGCAGGACTAACCGTTCGGCAGATCATCGGCGTGAGCACCGGAAATATTTACAATCTGGTTCGCATGGACGAGCTGCTCACCGGCATCCGGCCAAAGCGGGCAGAAACCACGCGGATTGCCCAGTCACTCAACTTCCTCGGCAGCGGCTCCGCCGACGGCCATTTCGCGCCAAACGGAGTCTTCCCGCTGCTCCAGTTGGAATCTGACAACCCGCTCGAACTCGGCATGTTCGGCGACTACACGCTGTCGGCGCTCCACACCATCCCGCTGCCGCTGGCCGTCGATGCCCCTGCGCAGGTTTTCACCACCGCAGGAGAAACTCCATGGTTCGGCCAGCCAGGCACCACCCACGATGCGGTGGATGCAGCCCAAAGCGGAATCCTCAGCAACGGCCAGGAATCGTGGTTCCAAACCACGGTGAACGGCGCCGGCAGCCTCAGCTTCTGGTGGAAGGTCTCCTCGGAAGTCGGCTTCGATTACTTCGAGTTCTACGTCGACGGCGTGCTGCAAGCCGGGCGCATCAGCGGCAACGTCGACTGGGTGCAGAAAACGTACCCACTCACCAGCGGCGTGCACACCTTGCGCTGGCGCTACGTGAAGGATGGCACCCTATCGAGCGGCTTGGATGCCGCTTGGGTGGACCAAGTCGTTTGGTCGCCGAGCGGAGGAGGATTCGATTATCCCACCTGGCGGGCCATCCATTTCACGCCCGCAGAAATTGCCGACGTGTTGTTCAGTGGACCCGATGCAGACCCGAACAAGGATGGCATGACCAACATCGTGAAATTCGCCTTCGGCCTGCTGCCTAAATCTGGCTCATCACTCCAGCTCCCCGCTTGGCAGCGGATAGGCGGCAACTATGTGGTCAGTTTCACCGAACCGGCCAGCATCATCGGCGTCACCTATGGCGCGCGATGGAGTCCGACCATGGCTGGAGGAAGCTGGACATCCGTGCCAGACACCGGCTCAGGCGGCGTCCACACCTTCAGCATTCCCACGACCGGCCAGCCGAAAATATTTGTGCAATTCACCATCACACGACCCTGAGCCCCTCACGCGTGCCGCTTCTTCCCCACATTGCGGAAGAAGCGCCGCGAAATGGCTCACTGGGCGGCAGGGTGGCGGCCACCTTCTTGCTGAAATTCGAGGCAACCCTTCCTTGCCCCACGGAGTTGACGGACGCGGACCCGCCCGCGACGCTGCCCGGGATGAGCGAAATGATCTTGGGAATCGATTTGGGCACGACGAACTCTGCCGTAGGCGTGGTGGACTCCGGGTTTCCCATCCTGCTCGCCAATCAGGACGGTCGCCGCATCATCCCCAGCGCGGTTTGGATCGGCAAGGATGGCAGTGTGGAAGTCGGGGAAAACGCGCTGCGTCGGCGGGCGCTGGAACCGGACCGCGTCGTCACCAGCATCAAACGCCTGATGGGCCGCCGCATCGACGAAGTGGAAGAGCATTTTCCCGTCGCCATCACCGTCGCCGCAGCAGGCACGCCGCTCGTCTTGGGCAAATCCCCAGAGCAGATCAGCGCGGAAATCCTGCGGGAACTCAAGCGGGTCGCGGAGTCGCGCATGGGCCAAGAAATCACCAAGGCCATCATCACGGTGCCCGCTTATTTCCACGATGCCCAACGCGCCGCCACCAAGCGCGCCGGAGAACTCGCCGGGCTCGACGTCGTCCGCATTCTCAACGAACCGACCGCCGCCGCACTCGCCTACGGCCTCGACAAGCTCGACGAAAAATCTCGCGTCGCCGTCTATGACCTCGGCGGGGGCACCTTCGACCTTTCCATCTTGGAAATGCAGGACGGCGTTTTCCAAGTGCTCGCCACCCACGGCGACACCCGTCTCGGCGGCGACGATTTGGACGCGCTCATCCTCCAGCACATCCTCACCCGCACCGGCATCCAAGACATCGACGCAGCAGCCCGCGTCCGCTTGCTCGCCGAAGCGGAGCGCGTGAAACTCGCGCTTTCCTCGTCCAGCGAAGCCACCTTCCGCGTCCCCTTTTACGACGCATCCCGCAGCATCGAGGAAATCGTCACTCGCACTGAATTGGAAACGCTCGCCGCGCCGTGGATGGAGCGCACCCTCCACCATTGCCGCAAGGCGCTCGCCGATGCCGCACTCAAAACCAGCGATCTCGACGCGGTCGTCCTCGTCGGCGGCAGCACCCGCATGCCCGCCGTGCGCCGCGCCGTGGCGGAGCTTTTCGGTCGCGAAGCAGACGTTTCCCAGCACCCCGACGAAGCCATCGCTCTCGGCGCCACCATTCAAGGTGGCGTGCTGAGCGGTGCATTGCGTCAAATGGTACTGCTCGACGTCACGCCGCTGAGCCTCGGCATCGAGACTTTCGGCGGGTTGATGAATGTGCTCATCCCGCGCAACACGACCATCCCTTGCAAGGCCGGGGAAATGTTCACCAACGCCGCCGACGGCCAAGCGGCGATGCGCGTCCGCATCCTCCAAGGCGAACGGGAAATGGCCCGCGACAACTGGGAACTCGGCCGTTTCGACGTCTCGTTCACCCCGTCGCCCAAAGGCCGAGCCCGCGTGGGGGTCCAATTCCGCATCGATGAAAACGGCATTCTGGAAACCCTCGCCCGCGACGTTTCGACGGGCACCGACACCGTGGTGAGAATCGAAAACTCCGCCGTCAACGTGGACGACGCTGCCGTGGAAGCCATGGTCAGTGAATCCGTCGAGCATGCCTTCACCGACATGGCCGAGCGCGTTTTCACCGAAGCGAGAATGAAAGCGGAAGAACTGCTCCCGGCCGTGGCCGCCGTGCTTGCCCAAGGACTCGCGCTCGACGACGAGCGCGGCGAAATCGAAGCCGCCACCGCCGCCGTCCGAAGCGCGCTGGCGGACGGCGCGGCCAATCCCCTCAAGGCCGCCGTGCAACGGCTCGACACCGCCACCGAGGCGCTCGCCGCCCGCCTGGTGGAGCAGGCGATGGACGCGGCGCTGGACCGCCAACTCGGCGTTTGAACCTGCTTGCAAGGCAGCCCATTCGCCATCACCTTCGCCAGTCTTTCCACCGACGATGACGCCCGGCCATTCTGATCCCAACAACCACGTGCCCGATGTTTCCGGGGATGATTCTTGGGACGATGTCGCTGCCGTTCCACGACTCGAACTGCCAGCTCGCATTCCCAGCCGCGGTGCTCGCCACGGCGCGCCCGTCGGAACCTCTCTCAAACCTGAAGCGGGCCTCCGCATCGAAGGTCCCAGCCAACCCAAAAAGCCGGATCTGGACACGCGGCGTCTCAAGGTCGAGACCATCGGCGCGTCCGTCGTCCGCTTAGAAACAGAAGTCGCACCACCGCGAGTCGAACGCATCGTCACCTTTCACGAACGCCCCACCCTTTCAGCGGACAGCCATCAAAACCGCGGCGAAGGCAGCGATTGGGGGAAAAAACACACCATTTCGCCACGCTGGATTCTTGCGATGGGAGCCACCGTGGTCACCTTGGTGGTGCTTGGCATGCTCGCACTGCCAACCATCAACGCCCCAAACGCGGTGCTGCCCGACACCCCGGCCCCGACCCATCCACCCAACGCCGACGAGAAATCGCTCCCCATCGTCGCGCTCAACCGCCTGCTCGATCGCCAACCGGAGGCCATCCAAATCTATCGCTCCTTTGTCGCCGCAGCCCACCCAGACGAGATCGATCCGCTCATCCGCGACGCTCCGGGCATGAGGGAAACCTTGCGCCAATGGTGGCAACCCATGCGCTTGCCCGGGCAATGGGAACCTGCTGCCGATTCCGGTTGGCAGGTCATGGAATTGGAAGGCCATCCCTGCGCCCTGCTCAGCGGACGCTTGCCGGACAGCTCGAAATTCCAAGCCTATTTCACCGGCGACGACGACAAGCTGCTGCTCGATTGGAAGGCCACCACCGGCTTCGGCACCGCCCATTTCAAGGATCTCGAACAAGGTCGCGGCAACGGCAGCGAAATTCGCGGCGAGATCTCGCTCACCGATTTCTACACCTTGGAATTTCCCGAAAAAGACTACCAATCGTTCCGCTTCGTCTCACCGGATCGGGAGCATTTCCTCTGGTGCTACGCGCCGCGCAACTCAGCCGCCTATCCGAAGATCTCCAACGAGCTCCTTTCCGGGGCCATCGTCGAAAAAGTCGCTGATTCCAAAAAAGTCACGATCCACCTCGAGCGCGGCTCGGACGGCACGCTGCCCAACCAATGGCTGATCCAGGATCTTCTCCAGATCGATTGGGTCAACCGCTGAACCCAAACCATGAGCGCGAACAACAATTCCTGGTTCCACTGCGGCCGCTGCGGCTCGCTCTTTCAATCCCATTTCGGCGAATCCGATGACAGGCTCTGCCCATCCTGCGGCTGCAATCCATCGATAGGAACCGAAGCCCCCGCGCCACAGCCACTTGCCGCCGCAAGCTCCATTCCGGTGAGCCTCCCGGAACCCCATTCTCGTAAAAAAGCTTCCGTGCGTCCCCGCAAAGGCAGCCATTTCATGGTTTACATCATGCTCGGCTGGATCGCTCTACTGGTCGCCATCGTCTTCGCGGCTCGCCATTTCTGGGGCGACAACACCCCGGAAACGCCCATCCTAACCGCCGCCGCAGCCAAAGCCTTGGTCCCACCCAAAGACCTCGCGCTGCTGACCAACTCTGCCCCCGAGCGCAGCGCCGCCCTCACCGGCTTCCTAACCGCCGGCAACCCGGAGAACCGCAACCAATTCGTCAGCTCTCCCATCACCACCGCCGCCCGCATGGCACGTTTCTACGGCATGAATCCCATGCCCGACATCGATCCCGCCACCCTCGCCATGAGGGCTTCCTCCGTGGTCATGATCCCCGGCAAGACCGCCATCGAGTCCCAGCTCGACTCTGCCGATGGACGACTTTTCGATGTCGCCTTCCTCCGTGAGAACGATGAATGGAAAATCGATTGGGACCATTTCGTCCGCTACAGCGAGACTCCGTGGCCGCTTTTCCTGTCTGGCAGTGGCGACGCAGAAGCCGAGTTCCGCTTGCTTGTCCGCGAACGTCTGGCCGAAGAACGCAAGGACGCGGACACCCTCAGTCTGGTCTTCTACGCACCGCGTTTCGGCTACGCCAACGAAACCGGGCTCCAATCCCCCGAGTTCATCATCCCGCGTGAATCCCGCGATGGCCGTCTGCTAGAAGCCGCTTTTGCCCTGCAAAAATCCGGTGACCGCGTCTTCGGCTCGAAACTTCCCGATCTCAACCCGGAAGGCCTCGTCCGCGTCCGCGTGAAAATTCGCCGCTCCGAGGTGGACAAAACCCGGCGTTTCGAACTCACCGAAATCATCGCCTGCCATTGGTATTCCGACGACCATCCCGGCGTCGAACCCGTGGTCACCCATGCGCTCGACAAGACCAAGGAGCCATAAGCCTCATTTCCGTTTTGTTCCAGCAACGCAGCGGCCGATCCTAACGGACGCGCATCGCCTCTTTCATCACCGCCAGCGGCTCCGTCCCTGGAAACCAATGTTGGAACGCCAGCGCGCCTTGCTGGATCAACATCGAAAAACCATTGGCCGTGCGACAACCTGCATCGTTCGCAACAGCCAGCAATGGCGTCACCGCAGGCTGATAGATTGTATCATACACCAACTGACCGTCGCGCAAACAAGCCGCGCTGAGGATGGGCGCATCCGTCGCCTTCAACCCCACCGACGAGGTGTTCACGATGAGATCGCAAGCCAAGCAGGCGTCCTCCAACCCGTCATCATCCAGCGCCAACGCAGTCATCTGAGTTTCTGGGAAATCGTGACGCAACCGTTCAACCAACGAGTCCAGCTTCGCCACCGTGCGATTCACCAGCAACAACTCGCACACACCGGACAAGCAGGCTTGCGTTGCGATCGCGCCGCCCGCACCGCCACCTGCACCCACGATGCCGACCTTCAGCGAGCTGAATTTCACGCCGAACTCCTCCTCGATCGCCCGCTCAAATCCCGGTCCGTCCGTGTTGAAACCACGCGTCGCATCCGCATCGAAGCGCACTGTGTTCACCGCACCTAACATTTTCGCGGCGGGATGCACTTCGTCGCACGCCGCCATGGCGTCCAGCTTGTGCGGCACCGTCACGTTGCAGCCGATGAATCCCAGCGCCCGCATCCGCGAAAATGCTTCAGCCACCTGCCCCGGCTCCACTTCCAGCCGGATGTAGCGGAACGCCCTTTCATCCGCATCCAGCGCCGCTTGGTGCATGCGCGGCGACGCCGAGTGCGCAATCGGCTGACCGATCACCGCCAGCAGCGCAGGCTTATTCGCTCCCGCGTCGATCAGCTCGCGCGAGGTGAGGTCTTCAAGGGTGTAAACTTGCTTCATCATTTCCAAAATGTCGGTGGCTGAGATGCGGCGATTGAAGTTCGACGGTCGCAGACCGCCGCTACAGCAGCTCACAGCATCGAGGCGAAATCCTTTACCCGTTTCACGCAGCGGTCTTTTCCTAGCAGATTCAACACATCGCCGAGATCTGGCCCATGCGCGCGTCCTGATAAAGCGACCCGCAGTGGGAACATCAACTGGCCTGCCTTCGCGCCCGCTGCCGTCGCCGTTTCCGCAAGCGCCGCTTTCGCCGCGTCCGCCGACCAATCCGTGATCGATTCGAACGCCACCGCCAGCGAACCTAACACCCCAGCTGCCGCCGCATTGCCACGCACCTTCGCGACCGCCTCGACGTCGAACTCGAAATCATCCTTGAGCAGGAAATCCACCGCCGCAGGCACGTCGCCGAACAGCCGCACCTTTTCCTTCACCGCCGCAATCACGGCGGCGTAATTCTCCGTCACCGGCAATCCTGCCGCTTCCACGAACGGCTTTGCCGCCGCGGCGAATTCCTCGACATTTACGCCTAGCAGATGCTGTTGGTTCACCCACTTGCATTTTTCCAAATCGAAGCGCCCGGGCGAGCGGTTCACATTCTCCAACGAGAACGCGCCCACCAGCTCGTCGAGCGTGAAAATTTCCCGCTCCGTCTTCGGATTCCATCCTAACAACGCGACAAAATTGACCACCGCCACCGGCAAAAAACCTTGGCGCGGATAGTCGCCCACGGCCGCTCCGGCATCGCGTTTGGACATTTTGGAGCCATCCGGATTCAGGATCAGCGGAATGTGCGCATACTGCGGAGCCTTGCCGCCGAAAGCCTCGATCAGCTGAAGATGCTTCGGCGTGTTCATCAAGTGGTCCTCGCCGCGAATGACGTGGGTGATGCCCATTTCCAAGTCATCCACCACGTTCACGAAATGGAAAACGTAAGACCCATCCGAGCGCTTCACCACCATGTCCGGCGTGTTCGAGGCATCGCGGTAGTCGATGATCACCTCGCCGCAGACCATATCGTTCATTGTCACCGGCTTGCGCTCAAAACGAAACCGCCACGCACCGTCATCCTGATAGACGCGGTCCGCCGCCACCAGCTTGTCGAACCAGCGATCGTAGATTTCCTTGCGCTCGCTCTGATAGTAAGGCCCGAAATCACCACCTTTTTGCGGCCCCTCGTCCCAGTCCAGGCCGAGCCAGTCCATCCCGTCGAAAATCGCCTGCCGAGCCTCGTCGGTGTTGCGAGCTTCGTCGGTGTCCTCCACGCGCAGCACGAAAGTGCCGCCGTGCTTGCGGGCGAAAAGCCAGTTGAAGAGCGCGGTGCGTGCCCCGCCGACATGCAAGTAGCCGGTGGGTGATGGAGCGAAACGGGTGCGAACGGTCATGCGCCGAGGTGTAGGCGGCGGATTCGCCCGCGTCCAGTCCCGGCAAGCGTCAGTTTGTCACGACAAACTTCTCGATGAAGCGCGAGCTGCTCATCGGCCTGAGGCGGATTTCCAAGGCTTTCTCGATTTCCGGAATGCCGCCGATGCCGATCCTGTAGGTCGAGGATTGATCGGCGATGACGTATTTGGTCTTCATCGTGCCATCTTCCAACGACCAGATTTCGAGCTCGAAACCATGGAGTTTAAGCTCACGGGCTTTCACCATGATGCTCCGCGCGGTTTGCATCGCCTCATCACGGCTTTCGAAATTGCCGGCGACCAGATAGACTTGCTGTGCGGAAGCTTGGTCGCGTTGCTGCTTGGTGACCTCTGGAGTCACGCAAACGATGCGCGATTCCGGGCCGGAGTCGATACCACTCGACAGTCTGAGATAAATGCAGTCGGCATCTTCCGAGACTTCGCTCAGGCTCCATGCTTCGTCGACATGGCGACCGCCAAAGAGTTTTTCGTGGACAAAGGTTCCGTGGACTAGGGAAAGTTTTCGGTTGAAATGAACTCCGCCGACGGGGTGGACTTCGAGTTTGGCAAGCTGCTCCGGCGTCCACGATTGGCGCATCTGCCCGGGGTAGCTTTGAAGGACAGATGCCAAGATCAGGGACGCATCTTGGCTGTTGATTTTTTCGGCCACGGGCGGCGGGGTATTTTGGTCCGAGTGGTCGACATCAACCGTTCGCGTCACATCGAGAAGAAGCGTGGATTTCATCTTTTCACGCCCCTCCGAAGTTTTGGGAATTTCATCCAGCCAGGTGCTGACCCGCGAGCTGTAGTAGCTGCTCAGATTGTCGGTTTCTACACGGATGATGGCAAATTCCGTGGCATTGGATCCGAGGAAACGCTCGGTGACGCTGACCGCATGATCCGGCGTCGCGAACAGCGGGTGGATCATCTGGAAAAGGGCGAACAGGACAACCGTTGAAGTTTTCATAGAGATCTAAATCCGGTGCTAGCGGATAGAGAGCCGGATTACTAGCAGGAATTGAGGTGGATGACGATCTATCGCCGTGCCACATACACCGTGCTTTCGGATTCCTTATCCAACAACGGATTGTTGAACTTCACGACGTGCGCCCGCGAATTTTCGAAAACTTCTGCGAGATGATGGAGGAAATCGTCGTCCGGCGCGTCGTCCGACCACAACGCAAAGACACCGCTAGGATGGAGTTGCGCAGCGAGCTGGCGCAGGCCTTCCGCGCTGTAGAAAAAGGCATTGCGCTCGGTCAGCAAGTTCTTGGGCGAGTGGTCGATGTCGAGCAGTACGGCATGAAATTTTCGCCCCGGCTGGCGTTCGTCGAAACCGATTTCCGGCGCGGCGGCGAGGGCGAAAAAATCCGCATGGACGAAGCGGCAACGCGCGTCCTCGTTCAACACTTTTCCTAACGGAACCATTTCCTTTTCATGCCATGAGATCACCGGAGCCATCACATCAACAACTAACAACTCCGCAACACGCTTGTCCTTCAACGCGGCGACGGCGGTGTAGCCAAGCCCCAAACCACCGACAACCACATCAAGTTTCTCCCCTTGCACCGCCGCTAGGCCGAGGTCCGCAAGCGCCTCTTCCACGTCATGGAAGAGGCTGGACATGAGGTAGCCGTCACCTAGCAGAACTTCATGAACGATGAGGCCATCCAGCAGGTCCATGCGGCGGCGACGCAGGATGAGATCACCGATGGGCGTGGGCTGGAAATCGAGTTCTTCGTAAAACGGTTTCATGAGGGGGCGGATGTTGCCGGCTGAAACCGTTTCACGGGAGACGTCTGAAAACGGCAGGATGAGCGAGCGTCAAAACTCCTCACAACGGCTTGATTTTGACGTTGCAGAACGAGACGGCGTTGCCGTGTTCCTGCAACAGGATGTGGCCCTCGTCCCACTCACCGAATTGGGCGATATTGTGGTACTTGCTGGCCGCCACCCGCTTGCGAAAGTCTGGGGAATTGCGATCAAACTCCAAGGTTTTCACGCCGTTCAGATAGAACTCGACGTGTTGGCCTTTCGAAACGATGCGGACGTGGTTCCACGAGTTGGGCGGATTCACCGTCTTCGTTTTGGGAGCTGGGATCAGGTCATAGAGCGAACCAATCGTGCGGTCACCATCGTGGCCGAGCTTGGCATCTGGATGCTGCTTGTCGTCGAGGATTTGGAATTCCAAGCCGATGGCAGATCCGACGGCGGCCTTTTGCCCTGCGGTAGAAATCGGCGAAATGTTCGGTTGAACGAAGATCTTGATCCCGCTGTTAGCTCCTGGGGCAAGTCGAAAGTCCGCTTCCAGTTCGAAGTCGGAGTAGCGTTTGCGCGTGATGATGTCCCCGCCGCCGGCGGACTCCGCGCCGTTGTTTTCCACGGTGCTGAGGATGCCCTCCTTGATCACCCATCCATTTTTCGGAAACTCTTCGGATTTCGGACTGCGCCAGCCTTCGGTGGTCTTGCCATCCCAGAGCATCACCCAACCCTCGGCCTTTTCGGCTTCGGTCAATTCGTTGAGCTTGGCCGCCTCGGTCGGTTTGGCAGCCGCAGGAGCAACCGCCTCCGTTTGCGCGATGGCGGGAATGACCGTGGACGAAGCGAGCAGCGCGATGACACCGAACTGGAGTTTGTGGATTTTTTTCATAAGAAGTGCGGATGGATTTACCAGCGGCTGGAGCTTCGCACGATAGGAAGCTCTGAGAGACTAGCGTCAGCACCGTGGAGCATGTTGCTCACTTGCGCAAGCCACGCAGGGACAGATCGCTCCGCAAGATTTTCGGACTCATTTTCCCGCCTTACGATGGGCGACGAGCGAGGCACGGACATCGCCGATGAACACCGCCGCGCGCAACTCGATGGGCACGCGGTCCGCGTCGTCACTGAGCCAGAGAGTGGCATCGCGCTTGAGCTTCTTGTAAGCTTTCAACTCCAGCGTCGTGCGATCGATCTTGCGCATGCCGACGTTGAGGCGGATGGCGGCGCGGCCATTGTGAAGTTCGCGCCCCTCCACCTTGACGCGCAGCAGATAGGGCGTGTCGAAGGGCATCAGCGCTAGGACGATGCTGTCGCCGGAGTCGAGCTTCTGGCTGCGCACGTGGAGCATCGCGGAGAAGATGTCGAAGACGGGAGAAAACTGGAAAACGCGATCGGTTTGCTTGGATAGCCCGGACTTCAGGTTGCGATTGATTTCGCGGCTCTCGGCACGATTCGAGAAATGGCGGACCTCCGTGGTGACGGATTCCTTGTCGTCGGTTTCCACGGCCCGGAAGAAGCGTGGTCTGAGGCTGGTGGGATCCATTTCCGACCAGAAGTTGCTCTGATAGGCGAACAGCAGCGAGGCGGCACCCACACTGGCCGATTGGGAACGCACCACGTAACTCCCCGGTTTGCGGGCATCCGCAGGGGCAAACTCGATGCGCGTGGTGCCCGCTTGGACCATGCCTTTCCAGCTGATCTGGTATTCAAGGACGGAAGGGACAGGTGGGGCGAGCGCACCGGCAGCGGAAGATGTCAGTTCCGCTTGCCAAGCCGGGACCGCGAACGCGAAGGAGGGAAGGAGAAACAGGGAAGCTAGACGCGGAACGATGGCCATGCGGCCTGAAACGCGCCCGCCCCGGGAATCATTCATCCCCCGGCAAGAAAACAGGCTCGGCCCGTGGTGGCAGGACGCCCGGACCGTCGTCGAAACTGGTGGTGGTGATATGCCCAACCTCCTCGGTCAACGGCATGGGACGGAAAGACTCAGAATGGGTGTCCACCCTAAACTCGAGTTTCATGACGTCGCGATTGGTTTCCGCCATTTGGTCGAGGAGATCGCGATTTTGGTTTTGGAGGCTTTCCATCCGCTTGACGAGGGATTCGTAAAACACCTTCTGCGAGGGATCCGAATTGGCCGCGAGAGTCGGCGTGGCGCGGGTGGCGGCAAGTTGGACCGGAGCTGGCGCAGCAATGGCCGGCGCGGACGGACTCACTGCCGGAGCCGCGGCAGGCACAGGCAACGGCAAGCCGCCACGAACGGCGCTGACGAACTGGTTGACCGACCACCAGTGGCTAAAACCGGCGGCGGAAAGCGCGGCCAGGGCGACGCCGCAGATCATGGGAACGGGACTGGTTTTCATCGTTTGCTGGTGGTTTTGGGTGCGGGCTCCGGCACAGGCAGGGTGACGAGAAGTTGGTTCAAACGGTCGATCGCATCCCCAAGCTGTCTGGATTCCTCGTCCATTTGACGGATGGAGGTGGCAAGGATGGCTCCAACGGTGGCGGTCTGCCGATAGCCGAGGCTGGTGTCGTAGCCGGGTTCCGGCACGCCAAAGGCTTCGACGCCGTCGGCGTCTGGGACGAGAAGATGCGGGCGTATGTTGAGGGTGACGCGGGTGCCGGGCGAAATTTCGACCTCGCGGGTGAACGGTGGAGCGCTGTCTGAGGCGTCCAGGTGCCAGCCTGCAGGCGGCTCGGCAAGCGGCTTGGCGGGGAAAGGTGCAAGCAGTTTTACCTGAGCGGGATCGACCTTGGCATTGCCGCTCTGGAGGCTTTCGACACGGACGGCAAGGCCCTCTTCAGGCTCAGACGGTACGTCTTGAGCGGATTCTGGAGATGCCGGTGCTGCAGCTTCTTCCGCCTGGCCAGATGCTTTTTCGGGTTCTGCGGGAACGGCTGAAACAAGAACGGGTTCGTCGCTTGCGGCCTCCTCCTCGGACTTGGGTTCAGCAGCCTTTTTCTCCTCCGCGTCTTTGTCGAAGAGGACAACGGTGACTTCGTTGGGCTTGTTTTTGTCGCGTTTTTTGAACTTCTGAATGGCGTCGAGCACCGGATCGTTCTCGGGTTCTACCTGAACGTTCTGAGCCGCAGCAATGGCCGGGGCGAGGAGCAGGCAAAGGGCAATGGCGCGGTGGGACTTCATTTTCCTGCAGTCTTGATTTGAATGGATCCAGCGGTGTCGAGCACGGCCGGGCGGGGTGTGTCGGCGGCATCCTGCTGGTTGGCGGGAAGCGTCGGGCTGTCGGCGCGCAACTGGGCGGAAGGGATAGAGCGCTCGACCAGGTGATTCCACGCGCCAAGAAGTTCAGCTCCCTCGCCGCGCAAGGCGCGGGATTTTTCCTGATAGTCCGCGAGGCGGGCGAGCAGGGCGCGGGCATCCGCCACTTCGGCAGGTGTCCAACGCAACGCGCGACTCTGATAGAGGACTGGTACGTCGATGTCGATTTTCGCTAGCTGCCCACCAGGTGTCTCAGCCGTGAGGATATGCTGGACGCGGATGTTCGTCTGTTCGAAAGGGCTGGCCGGAGGCGCGATAGCCAGCGGGCTGGCGGTGGCTGGCGATGTCGTCTCGCCGGGGAGCTGGTTTTTGTCCGGCAGGAACGAAGCCTTGGCAGGAGCCGTCTCGGTAGAGACCGACGAGGCGACCTTTTCACGGGAAGAGGATTCAGCCGCCGCTGCCGAGGGAGCTTGGATGACCGGCTTGGTGAGATACATCAGGCAGAAGGCGGCGGCGAGTCCCGTGCTCGCTGCCAACAACCACGGATAGGCTCGTTGGCCATTGCCTGGCGAAGCACGCCGATTGGACGACGAGTAGGATGGGACAGCGCTCACCAACACAGTCGGCAAATGCGGCATGACGTTTTCGGGCACTCGGGGGACCGATGAGTTCAAGGCGGGCAAGGGCTTCATGGATTCTTCGTAGGTTCTTGCGCGGCAGCGGTGGGCGGAGCAACTGGCTCAGCTGCGATGGCATGACTGACAATGGTCTGATCGGAAACACCGGGGAACGTGGTGAGCGTCATGGATTCGCGAGAAAGCCGCAGTTGCCGCAACACGCCACCGGTGTTGCACGTGGCTTGAAGGCCCGGAATGACTTCCAGCGCGCCTGATCCTTGGCGTTGGCGGCCAATCCCATCAGATCGATAGATCTCGAAGGTGGTGTGAGATTCCTCATCGCCCTCTGCCGAGACACGGACACGCACGCCATCGGTGAAGACCCGGAAGGCAATGGGCTTCATCGGGATGGGTGTGACCTTGGCTCCGGTCAGTTTGAAATGCGACTGCAGCAGGAAATCTCCCACGTGCCGGAACTCGTCGGCACAGGCGACGGACAGGCTGGAAAGCAGAATGATGAGGGCGGCAAGTTGCTTCATTTTCCCACATCCCAAAGGGAGTCCTCGGAGCTGCCAGAGGGGTCGTACACCGTACCACCTCCAGCATCGATGACGGGGGGAAATCGGCCAACTGAAATACTCAGAGAGGTGCCCGCCTTGGTCTTGACCGTGGGAATTGCCGTGCCGTTCGGCATGTAGGGCAGCAGCAGCGCTGGGGTCAAATTGGCCACCGGGAAGGTCGGATTATCGGCGAGAAACATGCGCTGCGCCGTGTGCACCGAGCGCAGCGACTCGGACGCGGCGCGGGCCAATTTCCATTCCTCAATCTTGCTGCTGCTCATCACTCCGATGCTGACCAGAGCTATCAGCATCATAATCACGATGGACATCTCCAGCAGCGTAAAACCGCGCCGGCAGCGGGTAGGTTCAAGGTGCGGTTTCATGTCGAAGAACTAATTAACAAACCAATACTTTTTGGGAAGTCTGAATTCGTTCAAACTTATTTTTTTAACAATTCGAGAGCTTCGCTGAAGTTTTTCCGAAATTCCGGGTCATCGACGAAGCCTTTCAAATAAAACCCCGCCGAAATCAGAGAGATGGAAATAACCACCACCGAGACCATCCACCAGGTGACTGATTTGCTTTTGGGAGCGAGGAATGGGACGAACCAAGCCTTACGATCCACCACTCGGGTGGTGTACATCTGGCCGTTTTCTTTGAGCTGATGGATCAAAGCATCGGCCATGCGGGTGCTACGGGCGACGAAGAGATGCTTGTAACGTTGGCCCGGGACATCCGGCAGATTGACCATGCGTAACCCGGTCGGCACTGCATCCGGTGGCCGCAGCGTCTGGATGTGGGTTTCATACACGAACTTCTCGCGCAGCCAGCGATCGAAACGAGTGAGTTGCATAACAGTTCCGGAATGGGTTAGCGATCGCTCAAATCCCGCTCTGCATCATCTTCGGACCCATCAGGAAAATGGGCAGGAAGGTGCCGATGAAGACGGCAGCGATGAGGAACACAGCGATGAGCAAGACGAGGAAACTGATAGTCGCCGAGAAGGTGGCCATATGGTTGCGCAAATCCTCGTCATACATTTCCGCAAGCATCTCGAGCTGGGAGTCGATGGAGGCCGACTTTTCCCCGATAGCAAGCATGTGAGTGACCTGTGCATCCACTGAGGTGAACTTCGCAAATGCAGTGGAAAGCGGGACCCCGGAGTGCTCATACTTATCGGCCGCATTGCGCAATTCGTCGTAGAAGGGCGTGTTGCGCACGCTGTTCGCGGAGACTCGAATGGACTTAGCGAGGTTGATGCCGTTGGAGTGCAGCAACTTGATCGTCGAGAGGAAGGTGAGTTGACGCATGCTCATGACGAGCAGGCGAACCAGACGCCACTTGGACATCACGAAGCCGAGGATAACATTGCGGACCTTGGCGGATCTCGCGATGGTCACTCCGGTGCCAATGATGCTAGCGATGACGATGGGCCAGACCTTCTGAGTGAAATGGCTGACCTGGAAAGAGATGGCAGTTAGTCCGTCCGCCTTGGCACCGACGCCGCTGAGCATTTCCTCGACCTGCGGCACAATCTTCACCTGCGAGACGATGAAGGCACCCAGCAGAACACCGATGATGACGCCGGGAGTGATGGTCGCTTTCTTGATTTGCTTGGTGAAAAACAGATCACTTTTGAGCCGTTCCGCGAGCGAGTTGAATGCGTAGTGGAGTTGACCGGCATCAGATCCTGCTTGGATGAGACCAATGGTGGTCTCATTGAAGCGCTTGGTGCGGCGAAACGCCTCATGCACATTGATACCGGTATTGATATCCTCACGGATGTGAGCGAGCGCGTCGGCAACGGTCTTATTAGGAAGACCTTGGCCATAGTATTTCAGCGCGTCAGCGGTGTTGATCTGGGCGCGCAGCATGGAACTGAGCCCGCGGAAGAGATCGACCAGATCTTTCTTGCTGAACTCTTTGACTTTGGCCGGTTTGTTGAGAGAACCAAGCAACCCTTTGGGAGCGGCTCCTCCGTTGCCGGAGACGGTCAAGGGACTGGCCTTGGTTGGGACGGTGGTGGTGGCGCTAGTCATCGGTGTAGGTCATGTCAATGACCTTGCTAACAGCAACAAGGTCGGTTTTTCCTTCGCGCAGCAGACGCAGACCGCTGCGGCGGAGATTGGGCAGCACGCCTTCTTCGGCGACCTGCACTTCCAGCTCGTAGGGAGTCATCTCGCCCTTCGCGAGTTTGTCTGAAATTTTGGGTGAGATCGGGATGATCTCGAGAATGGCAGTACGGCCGTTGTAGCCGGTGCCGCGACATTCTTGGCAGCCATCTTCACTCGCGGCGAAGATAGGAATATCCGCCCACGAGTCATCCAGACTGAAGGTCTTGCGCTCCAGCTCGTCGACGCCGCCGCGCGGTTCCTTGCAATAGGGGCAGAGCAATTTCACGAGACGTTGCGCGCAGGCAGCCTTAAGTGTCTGGGCGATTTTCCAGCGCTCCAGTCCGAGCTGTTCGAAACGCTCGATGATCTGGGAAGCGCGAGCGGTGTGAATGGTGGTTAGAACTTTGTGGCCGGTAACGGCCGCCTCGATGGCGAGTTCTGCGGATTCAAAATCCCGGACTTCCCCCATCAGAATGATATCCGGATCGGACCGCATGAAGGAGGCGATCATCGGCTTAAACTCCTTGGGACTTTTCAAGTCGCAGTGAGTGATGCCGGGCACCTCGTCTTCCACCGGGTTTTCCAAGGTGAGGATGTTGACGTCCGGGCGGTTCAGTTCGCGCAGGATGGCATTAAGAGTGGTGGATTTGCCCGATCCCGTGGGCCCCGACATGACGATGATTCCTGCCGGTATCTTCATCACCTTGTTGAGTGCAAACATCGTCTCGTCATCAAAGGCGAGAGTCCCCTTCCCCAAGGTCACGTTGATGTTGCTCTTATCGAGCAGACGCATGGTGACATGATAGCCGCGGTACGTACGATGCCTCTCGTAGCGGATGTCGATGGGGCGATGAAAATAAGAAATGGTGAAGCGACCGGAGATGCCAGGAGCGGTGTTCCGAATTTCTGTCGGAAGCTTCATCAGGTTGAGCAGGAACGCATCCAGGCGATCCTTGAGCTTCATCGGAATCTCGATCTTATCGCCGATGTCGCCGTCGCAACGGAAGGCATAGTAGAAGCTCTCCTTCTCAACCTTGAAATGGATGTCTGAAGTCTTCGACCGCACCGCATCGGACATGATGGTGGCGATGAGCTGCGCCATCGGCTCGGCATAGTCGGTGGTGACGTCGAAGTCATGGATTCCATCATCCATGTCTTCCACGTCGATCGCCTCGAGCTCAGACTTGCTCGGACCACTGTTGGTCGCGACGGACTCAATGGCGCGGCTGATTTCCGTGGCCAAGGTGACGATCTTGACGATTTCCAGATTGGGGAAGCGAGGCGCGAGATATTCCTCGGGCAGCGGACTCCACGGGTTGGCGATGGCGACAATCAGCTTGTCCGGTCCGCCCATGCAGAGCGGTGCGAAAAAGCCGCGTGTCATCACGGTGGAGTCACAGGTGGCGTGCAGGGTGCCGTCGCAAAACTCCGCGACCTTGGGGAAAAACGGGAGTCCGTTGATCCGAGCGATGGCGGCCATGAAACTGTAGCGTGTGACCCGGTTCGGCACTTGGTCCTGAGCAAGACCGGCGTAGGTGGGATCGTGGGCACCCAACTCGCCCATGATGCGGCGGCTGATGAGGTCGTTGAAGGAGATGCCGTCGAATTCGATCATAGCTCGAAATGCTTGCGGGTGAGAAAGGTCCAGCTTTCGTAATCGAGCCGGGCGACGGTGATGAAGGCGCGGATGCCGAAACGTTTGTGAACGGCGGAGCGAATTTCCTCGGATAGAATGGCAGCTGCCACCGGATTGACGGATGCGACGCCGATCGAATCCGTGTCTTCTGCGAAAATGACTGGAGTGAGCAACACACGAGCCGTCTGATGGATGCGATCGAAGGATTCGTAAAAGGCCGAAGGTGCCATCAGTTTCCCGCCGAAGGGGATGTAAGGAGCATAGGGCGTGAGGGTGCTGGCAACTTGGTCACCCAAGGCCAAGATGGCCTGAGAGATAAATTCTTCCTCATGGCCCTGCACCCGGGCGAGCGTTTCTAGCAAATCGCACGGACGTTTCATCGCGTGATTCTCACGAGTCCGGGCGATGGCCTGGGAAATTTCGATGGGGGTTGCGACCCGAGCCTCCTGCAACGCCATAGCGGTCTGCTGGAGGCAGAGTTCCGCCAATTCCCAAAAGGCCGAATCCTCGTGGGATGGCGGCTCTTGGAATGCCGGGAAGGGTGGCGCGGTGGCGTGCATGATGGAGGATGGGGCTCTAGGGGTGTGAAGCCGTATCCGCAGAGGGATCAGCGTTTGCCAGCGCGGCTGAAGCGAGGTGCGCTGGTCGCGGCAGGTTTGCTGTAGGATGATGGCGCGAGTTCTTCGGGGCGTGGGTAGTACGGAGCCTCGGTCGGCTGCAGACCACGGATGGAGCGCTTCAGGTTCGGTTCATGAGCAGGACCGGGATTGTCCTCATTGATCCACTGGCTGTCGCAATCCAGGATGGTCTTGGCGCGGAGACGGTCGCTCACTTGATTGTTCGTTCGGCCGTTGGCGGGATCATACGACTTGGGAGTGACGACAAACACCAAGCTGGTGTGCTCCTTCGTTGCTTGGTCGCTCTTGAAGAAGAAATTGAGGAGAGGCATATCTCCCAGAAGAGGAATCTTGTTCTTATTCGAGGTCTGCATCTCGCCGTAGAAACCGCCAACCACAAGCGAGTAGCCGTCCGGCACGCGAGCCATCGACTCAATCATGGCCTCGGTGACACGAGGATATTCATTGCCGGTGATACTTTTGATCCGTTCGACGATCTGCGCGGACCGGGGGCGTAACTTCATACGGATCGTGCCGTCCGGCAGCAGCGTCGGGGTGACCACCAGCGAGATCCCGATTTCGCGATGTTTGTCGGGAGCTTCGGTGATCGTCTTATCCTCGGTATCAATCTTGTAGCGGACCTCTTCGGTGACAATTGCGGTGTCGCCAGTGCCACTCTGGGTCTGGGTGATGATGGGAATGCGGTCGATGATGGAAATAGTCGCCTGCTCGTTGTCCTCGGTGATGAGAGTGGGGTTGGAGATCTGGCTGGCGAGTCCACCTTCGGCCAAGGCGCGCAGCACGCCATCCACCTGCACGGGACTGAGAACCAAATTGCTACCCTCCGCGCCGATGAGTGAAGAACGAATCGATTGGGGCAGACCGAAGACCGAGTTCAGGTCACGTGCCACGCTGAGCGAAGTCCCTGTTTCGCCGAGTGAGGCGGCCCAGTCCACGCCGGTGCGTTGGGCCGCGGTGGTATTGACGCGCAAGATTTTGGTTTCCACGACGACTTGGCCCTGCACCTTGTCGATGCCGTGCAAAAGTTCACGCGCCTGCTCGATGCGGTGAGCGGAATCAATGATGATGATGGTGTTGGTCTTCGGCTCAAAGTTCACGATGCCGCTGCCCGGGGTGAGCATGGGTTTGATGAGTTCCTTGATCTGATCCATGTCCGTGGGCCGGAGATAGCGCAGCTGATAGTGAAACTCGGCCCCGGGAAGCTGGCTGAGTTGAGCCTGAGTGAGGGCGTAAATCGTGTTGCCCTTGGTGTGGAGCGAGAGTCCGTATTGGAACGCTAGCTCTTCCATCTGGGCGAGCGGACTTCCGTCGTTGAGGTGACCGGTAACGAGGTAATCGGGACCGGAGATTTTCACGTTGTGGAAATACTGACGACCCGCAGATTTCGCGAGGAATTGGAAAATGTCATTCAACCCGGCGTCTTTGATGATGTATCCCTCCTCGGATTTCTCCATTTCCTGCTTCTGCTGCTCGAGAGGGGCGAAGGGTGCACCCGGCTCCGCCGCAACATCTCCCACCGGGGCAGACGGGTCAGCAACGGGAACAATCACATCGCCACCAGAATTGCTAGGCGCTCCGTCGGGAGCGAGGTCGGAAATGGGAGCAGGTGCGGATTCGGGCAGAGAATTCCCGGATTCAGGCACCGCAGGCACCAGATCGCCAGCAGGCGCCACCGGCTCTATCATCATCTCGTCCGGAGTCTGCGCGTGGAGAATCCCAGTCACCACGATGGCGGCTGAGATGGAAAAGAGGTTCAGGGATTTCATGTCAGTTAGGGATAGGGAAAAAGGGATAGGGAATTAGGGGTTCTCTCAGGGTGTCGTGTCGCCGGAATCGAGATCAATAGGAGCGTCCGGGCGGTCGGGAACCATGCCGGGCGCGGTGATCTCAGTTCGCCCGTTGCCCACGCTCATGCCGACGGGCAGTAGCTTCATCGTGCGCGTGCCAGTTTCGCCACTTTCCACGTCGCGGAAGGCGATGAGCTTGGAGGAAACCTCCGTCACCTCCACCCGGATGGGCTTGAGGCGCCAAACCAACGGAACCACGTCGCCGAGCACCACCTTGCGGGTGCCGATGAGGAAGCTGCGTTCGCCAGGCATGATGGTGGTGATCTCCAGCCTGCCAACGATTTCAGAGAGCGGGGTTGCCTGCACCGTCGCGCGGCGAGCCACTCCGGGAGTGGGCACGCGGACCACCGGCTTGGCGTCTGGATCCTGGAACTGACCAAAAGGATCCTTTTCCCGGCTCATCGCCTGAAACACCGACACCATGGATTCCATGTAGGACTCCATCTCGGCGGGACCGACGAAGCGTGCTGGGGTGCCCGCGTTGTCGGAGGCCGCCGACGGAATGGCTGGCGCAGGCGCGGCTTTCACCGGCTTGACCACCTGTGGAACCGCGGAGTGAGACACGGGACGGGTCTCCAAGCTCGTGGCCGACTGGGCGAATGCGGTGCCAGCCAATGCCAGCCCGAGGCAGATGTGGTTTAGAGTTCCCATGCGGTGTAGGTGACTTGGAAGTTAAGGAGCGAAGACTGGCTGGTGCTCGGATCAATCTTGAGATCCTGCAACTGGAGCTGCGGCATGCGGGTCTCCAGTTCAAGGAAGGCGCGTTGCATGGTGCGGAAGCTGCCGCGGAAAGCGACGCGCAGTTGGGAGGAACTCTGCGCGGTAGAGGCACCGAAGCCCCCTTTTGTGTTCGATGGGTCGAAGGCGGTTTGTTGAAACTCCTTTTTCGGCAGATGTTCTGAAATTTCGCGCAAGTTGGTGGTCAACGAGCTGGCAGATTCCTGCGCGAGCTGTTCTTCCCAGCGCTTCACATCTTCCTGCTGGCGGGTGACTTGAGCCTCGATTTGCTGGGCCTGCATACGGCTCATCTGTTCGGCCTTGTAGCTGCCTTCCTTGTTGGTGTAGGAGGCTTCCATGCGGGACTTGGCCATGTAGCCGATGCCGACGACGATGCCGGCCGCAACGATGGGAAGGACGATGCCGAAAACGACAATGGGTTGGCGGTAAAGGTGCATAGCTCAGGGTGCTTTGGCGACGGTGATGGCCATCGGATCGGTTGGTTCGAAACGCTGGGTGATGGTCAAGTCGAAGGTGAATGGATAGCTGGACGTGTCTTCCGCGGCAGCCTCATCAAGAGATGCCGGCTTGAAGGCCGAGTTTTCCTGGGTGCGGACGTTGACGACCAAGTTGCGGGTGGCGGTGGTGGTGCTGAACGCCGGATTGCCGGTGACACGAGCGATCTCCGTGAAATGCGCGGAGATGCCTTCGTTGGTGTTGATCGAATTCAGATAATCAAGCGCTTCGTCGCGAGCGAACCCGGTGATCTTCCACTCCTTGGTGAAGCCGATTTTGGTACTCGCACTGGGGCCTCCCCTAGGGCCGCTCACGGCGCTCTCAGGCTTGGCGCTGTAATTGTAGGTTTTGACCAACATTCCGCCATTCTCAGAGACCATGCGGGAAAAGGATTCCATATTCACCCATGCCTTGGATCTATCATCCATAAGGTTGCTCCAATGCTCGATCTTCGCCTTGGATTTCATCATCATGGCGAGACGGGTCTTGGTGACTTCGTTCTGAGCAGGATCGAAAGACCACTCTGGCTTGCGCAAAATGCCGACGGCGCCGACGACAAAGTATGCAAGGCTCAATGCCGCGATGGCAAACACGGCCACTCGGGCGAGCCGCAGCACGCTGAGTAGCTTCATCTCGGAGCGACTCGGATAGATTTCTTGGATATCCTTAGGCGTCGGCAGGAAATCCTGCAACGGCCATTTCTCATCATGCAGAATGGTGAAGGTGTGGCTGGGCGCTCCACTTGCCGGTGCCTCTTGGAGGTTCGCGGCGATGCCGGGTTCAGGACACCAAACGGGCAATTTTTCGTTACGCGCCAAAGGCACCACTTCCACCCGGCTGGAATAGAAGGTCACGCGCAGGTCCGCATCCAAAGTGGCGTCCACATTGGCTCCGAGCGGCACCAAGAAAAGGTCGGGATCGACAAACTCGAGCGACGCGTTGGTCGTCGAGAGCGCGTTGCGGAAATTGGTCGGGCGGCGCAGGCCGCGGTGCTGGAGCGTGCGGATCAATTTGAGGTCCGCATGTTCGTTAAAGAAGGCCAAGGTGGTGAACCATGGATACTGGAGAATCGCTACAAACGGGCGCCCCGGGGACCTATCCACGGATTGGCCCAAGCCGAGAATCGCGACCAGTGGCGCACTCAGGGCGGCGGTGACGACCGGAAAATTCTCCCTTTCTCCAGCATTGCGAAATTCGCTAACAAGCGGCTCATACTGGCGAGAAAGAGCGATGGAGGTCGCGATGGCCTGGGCACCGGAAGCAGGATAGGGCATGACGCGCCACGAGGCGAGGTCGGCCTGAATGGAGGAGTCTGCTAGAATGGAAGCTGGATCGTTCACCGCCGCATCTCGGATGGCAGCCAGCGCGGCGGGATTGTCGAGTTCGGGCTTAAGCTCGGTCGTCGCAAACTCGTCGGCCACATGAAGAATAACTCCCAGCGCCGTGACACCTGCGGAACGCGCTTGACGTATCGCCTCACTGGCAAGTGACTCTATGCGAGACTCATCGCGGATGCTCTCGTCCGTTAGAGAGGGACCAGCGATCCACTCTTCTTTGGAGCGATGATGGTAAAACGCGGAAACGCCCGCACCATCGACACGAAGGTGGAGCTGAAAATCAAGGTCAAGGGCGTCCTGATACCAAGCGGCGTTACGCGCACGGGTGGTGTTGCGGAGGACGGCGCAGGCTTGCGAGTACTGCTGCAGCGCATTGAGCGATGCCGGATGTTTGAAAGTGGCCAAGGGACTGTAAGGGTAGGGAGTGCATGGCGGACTTAGGGGGGTGATCCGGAAATCGGGACTTAGAAAAACGGCTAGGGAAGAACGGTCCGCCCGCCGTGGGCAGGCGGACCGTGAAATGCGAGGGCCTTCTTCAATCAAAGGCCACAGGCAAGATTACCACTGAGCTATGTCGCCGTCTGGCACGTGCTCGGTGGCATTGACGGTGCACTCGAGGGCAATGTTACCGGCTGTGCCTGGGGCCGCTGGAGTCGTGAAGGTGTACCCCACCAATGCGGTTGCGCTGGCAGCCGTCGAGGACTCAGGGCACTTGAGGAACTTCAGATACTTGTCAGCTCCAAAGATGTCGGTCGAAGCCACAACAGCGCCTGGGTTCATGTTTTCGAAACCACGGCAGGCTTGTTGCACGTTGCGGATGTTGACGATGCAACCGGCGCGATCCGATCCTTTCTTCCAGGCGCGGGCACCCACGAAGAGGATGGAGATGAGGGAGAGCAAGACGAGGATGACAACCGTCAATTCGAGGAGGGTCATACCTGCGTTGCGCTTGTGGGACTTGATGTTGGTCAGTTTCATGGTGTGTATATTTTTCTATTTGGGTGTGTTGTATTTTTGTCTGTGGGAGAAAGCCTTCGTAAGGATCAGGATTCTGAGTTCTGTTGCTTCTTCAGGGCGGTCTCGGAAAATTTCAGGGGCTGTGTGGGACTGGGACGATCGGCAATATCCGTGGCGAGGTGCGCTTTCTTGGATTGATTGTTCGATGAGGTTTATTCTTCACACTTTTTAAGGATCTTCTATTACGCGATCGAGTAGGTTTTAGAAGATATCGTCATCATTCTTGTTCATTTTCGCGTTCTGATAGGTATCCATTGAGATGGTTCCTTGGTTCAAGAGACGGCGGAGATTGGAATCCCACTGAATGTTACCCGCGCGGCGAATCACATCTTCGAGGGAACGTGCACCGCCATCATAGTTGGCCACGGCACTGGACACCGCGTCATCATTGTTTTGAAGAAACTCATAAGTAAGCACGCGCTTCTGAACCCCATTGAGCAGTCCTTGCGAATGGATAAAGATGAGGATTTCAGAAAGACGGCTCAGAACGGCGCTATGATTGTCCTTGGGATAGAGTTCCAAAATACGACCTATCGTTTTGACAGCGCCAGTGGTGTGAAGCGTGGAAAGAACCAAGTGACCTGTTTGCGCGGCTTCCATACAAGTTTCCATCGCTTCTCTATCCCGGATTTCCCCGAGCAGAATGATATGAGGAGCCTTACGCAAAACATCCTTGAGACCTTGGCGGTAAGAATGAACGTCACGCCCAACTTCTTGCTGAGTAACAATGCTGGGAGATGGAATGCGGTGCCCAGGAAACTCTGGATCATCCATATCATCCGGATATTGATACTCGATGGGATCCTCAACGGTGACGATATGTTTGGGATGATGGCGGCGCGCCCAGTCGATCAACGACGCAAGTGTGGTGGATTTACCTGAACCGGTAGGACCAGTGACCAGACAAAGTCCAGCCCGCTTGAGCACCGCGTGACGCAACGTGTCCGTGGTATCCGGATCGATCCCAAGCGATTCCAACTCGGGAATGTAGTCATTGAGGATACGGCAAGTAACGCCAAGTCCTGAGGAACTGAGGTGCGCCTGGATACGGAGACGGCCGGAACGCTCGCCGTTATCCCCCATCGGGATGCCATCACAAGAGAAGTCCGCCACACGGCTTTGCGCAAAGGCCTCGATGGCCAGACGTATCTTCTCGTCGACGCGCATTTCCATGCTCTGCTGCTGGCCGAATCCATGACTTCCACTCTCACGGTTGGCGATGAGTTCCTTGAGAATCTCATCCATGTTGCCTGCGCTGAGAATGCCGAGGAAGTCGAGCTTCTCCATCCCCTTGTTGGTATGGATGTAAACCGGCCTATCCGCGCGCATTTGGATATCCGAAACGCGCAACTCACGGCAGACCCGGAAGATGATACCTAACAAATCACTGCCACGCATGCCCGGCAAAAACCGCACCGGCACAGCCACCGGCGCATGGGACGGAAGCGGAGGCGGTTCGATAGCGGTGGAGAAAACGGACATAGCAAATGGTGTGGAGTTGAAGAAATCCGAAAATCAGGAATTGCTGGATCGATTGGATTTTGAGGAACCGGAAGGATCACTACCGACCTGCGGTTGACTGGAAGCCTCCATGCGAAGAATTGCCTGTTCCGCAGAATCACGAATTTTGATGATGAATGCGAACCGGTCTTCGCACTCCTCGATGCGCTGCTGGGAAAGCAACTCCCAGTTATGGCTTTCGTTCCACTTCTCGGAAAGTGAGACATATCTCTTCAGACAAACGTCGGCGAGACTTAGGCATTCCCGCATCTGAGCCGTGGTGTAGACAGGTGTTTCCTTCTGCTGATCGGCGAACATCAGATCGAGGATATTGGTCGCCGCGGCGGCGGCCGTAAGAGCAGGACGAGGATCATCATCACGCTTCATGCAGTAATCGATCGTCTCGTTGGCGAGCTTCACCGATTCTGAAGTGAGCTGGCGACGAGTCCCAACACTCGGCTCAGTCAGGAAGAAATGGAGAACGACATAGTTTCCATAATGCGCAGGATCGAGGTGATAGGCAAAACGCAGCTTGTCCTCAGCCTTGCGACGAAGATAGATCTTGAGTCGCTCTCCTGCGGCATACGGATTGGTCCGCACGTCTGGCAATGCGCCGAGCGAAGTGAGAAATTTACGAAAACGACGTCCGATTCCCGGGGCGTTTTTTGCCATCTTTTCGGATGGCTCGGCATGATCATGCTCGGCGCAAGTTTCACCCTCTGCGTGATCATGACCTTCATGATCGGAGCATTCCTCGTCGGCAGCGTGAGCATGGCCGTCGTGATCGGAACACTCCTCGCCTGCGGCATGATCGTGGCCGGAGCATTCGCCATCAGCTCCGTGGGCATGGCCCACGCCGTTCATGCCAATGTCGGCGTAGGCATCGACAGGTCCTTGCATGGCCATCGCGAGAACTTCGCCGTAGGGACTGCCATTGATACCGAGCGGATTGAGCGGAACTTTAACCTCGTGATTATTCACCAGAGGCCGACCGACGATTGCCCAAGCGATCGCGCCGGTGCCAATGAGGCAGAGGGAGATGGTGTGGGAGCGAGACATGGTTCGAACTTATGTGAAGGAAGACTGGCAATGAGATCAGGCGGTCGCTTTGGTGCGAAAGCAGAGGCGTGAGACCCCACTGTAGACGGCGAGGATGCCGACGAAGTAGAGGACCATGCTCCAGAAGGCGGATGTCGGCAGAGCACCAGACTTGAAGAGCAGCCGCTGGGTGAGGTCTGCGAAATTGTAGTGGGGCGAGAACGTCCAGATCGCCCGGAGGGCTGGGTTTTCTTCAAGTTGAAGCATGTTCTCGAGGTAACCGACGCCGTAGAGGCCATAGACCGTGATGAGCAACGTGACGGTGAACCCGGCGATGCCGCCAAAGCGCGAGGCAATCGCAGTGGCCAGCGCCATCAGCGGACCGACAACGAGCAGGAAAAGCGAAAAATACTGAAGGTTGAGCGCCCACCACATCCCGCGTTCGACTGGATTTCCCGGGGTGGCCGCGAACTGGCAGATCGCCGAAGTGACCAAGGCCAGCGGCACGATGAAGGACATCACTGAAAGCCAGATTTCGAACAATTGACGAGTGGCAGAGACACCGGTGGTTTGAAAATACTCGCCAACGCCGGACTTCGCGTTGCTTTCCCCTTCCCTTGCGGCGGTGAAAAGCCCCCAGAAAAGGGTGCAAACCCAGAGCGTGCCCCAAGCGGCTAGAATGCGCGCCGGCTGCACCAGCACGGGCTTTTCAGTGGCGCTGGAAAGCAGCGGCAAGGCGAAAGGAAGCACCGCCACCGCGAGCAAGCAAAGCGCCCAAGACTTGCGCTGAAGGATGGTGGCGAAGGTGAGTTTAAACAGTCTCATGGCGCTCAGTTCATCAGGGATTTCAAACCGCTCCAGGTCTGGCCGAGGCCGTTAAGATGACGCGCCGACTGGCCTTCGATCATCAAGGCGCTGGGCATCTCCATAGCATCGTAGTCTGGATGGCAGCTCACCAGGCGAAGGACATTGGCGGAAGATTGCTTCCAAATTTCCTCAAATGCTTGGCGCGCGAAGGCATCGAGACCGCTGAATGGCTCATCAAGCAGGAGGATATTGCCGCGCTCCTTTTTGACGGAAAGTTCCGCCATGATCAGGCTGGTCTTGCGACGATTGCCGGTGGAAAGGCGACCGTAGGGCTTTTTCACGTCGAGTTCGATGCGAGCCGCGAGATCGAGCGCTTCTGCGAGGCGAGCCTTGGAAAGCATGGCGCGGAAAACCATTCCTGGCGTGGCCTCGTTGTCGAAGCGCATGTCTTCGGGCAGATATTGGACGAAGCCATTCACCTGATAGCTGCCAGAAACAGGCTTCTGGGTGCCAGCCAAGGTGCGCAACAAGGTGGTTTTGCCACGACCGTTGCGAGCGAGCAGAAAATGAGTGCCGCCGCCGAGGGTGACGGACTCGCCAAAACGGGCGAGCGGTTTGCCATAGCCGATCTCAAGACCGGAGCCAAGATGGATGGATGGGACTTGCGGGTTCATCTGAACGAGACTTTCCGAATAGGGTGTGATTTCAGGTGGACAGGACGAACAATTAGGTTCAATTAAATATCCGTTTTGCTTACCTTTCCGTTTTGTAAAATAATCACCCTCTGGCGGCAATCTTTTTTTGAACATTTTGGAAGACAGTGTGTCTGGGACGAAGTTTTTAAGATTCCGAGGCCAAGGTGGGCACAGAGGCCCGAGATGAGCGGGTGAAAGGGCGACACACGCAGGTGGGGGATTTTTCTGCGTGACGCGGTGAGGTTGGCTTGTAGAACTCGCGCAGCGGAATTATGGCGGGCAAACTAACTTACCAACAGGCAGGTGTGGACACGCGGAAAGCGGCCGCCCTGGTCGGCGACATCGGCACTCACGTGCGCAGGACACAGCAGAAGCGCAAGCTGTGGGGAGCCTTCGGGCTGTTCGCCGCATGCTACGATTTGAGCAGCTACAAGGAACCAGTGATGGTGACAGGCTGTGACGGCGTCGGCACCAAACTGGAACTGCTGCTGGAACACGATCTTTTGGAAACCGCCGGCAAGGACCTCGTCGCGATGAGCGTGAACGACATCCTCACGACCGGTGGCGATCCCCTTCTCTTCCTCGACTACATCGGCATCGCCGCCCTGCACGAGGAGAACATCACCCGCCTGATTTCCGGCATGGCCGACTATTTGGAAGCCTGCAACTGCATCTTGGCCGGCGGAGAAACCGCGGAAATGCCCGGCATCGTCCCGGTGGACGTCATCGAACTCTCTGGATTCTGCATCGGCTGCGCCGAGAAGCCCGATTTGATCGACCCGACCACGGTTGCCATCGGCGACGTGCTGATCGGCTACGCATCGGACAGCATCCACGCCAACGGCTGGTCGCTCGTGCGCCGCGTGCTCAACGAGTTTCCTGGCGAAGTGACCGGCGAGGAACTTCATGCCTGGCTCAAGCCGACGCGCCTTTATCACGACGTCACCGGCGATTTGAAGAAATCCGGGGTCAAGCCCAAGGCGATGTCGCACATCACCGGCGGCGGCCTGCCCGAAAACCTGGAACGCTTGTTCCGTGGCATGGGCGCCGATCTGGAAATCCCAAAATGGGAGCTGCCAGGCGTCGAAAAACTGCTTTCACGGGTCGATTCCCAAGACCGCTTCCACACCTTCAACATGGGCATCGGCTGGGTGGCCATCGTCGCGGAAAGCGATGTCGAGGCGGCGCTCAAGGCGGGTGACGGCGGTGTCGTCATCGGCCGCATGGTCCCCGAGGAAGGGGTCCGCGTTTGCGTAATCGGCGAGTGAAACTAAGATCCACCCACGAATGAGCGACTTCCTCACCCACGAATGCGGGATCGCCGCAGTCAGGCTCCGCAAACCGCTGGCATATTACTACGACCGCTATGGCACCAGCCTGTGGGGTCTGAACAAGCTCTTCCTGCTGATGGAAAAGCAGCACAACCGGGGTCAAGATGGCACCGGAATTGGCTGTGTGAAGCTCGACATGCCCATCGGCCAGCCCTACGTCCACCGCCGCCGTGGCATTGAGAAGGACGCGTTGGCCGAGATTTTCCGCAAGGAGATCAAGGACTTCTACAAGATGTCGCGCAAGGGCCAGATGGATCACAAGAATCCGGAAAGCGTGAAGAAGCACTTCGATTTCGGCGGGGAAATCCTCGTCGGTCACCTGCGCTACGGCACGTCCGGGGATTTCGATTCCGGTTCTTGCCATCCGTATTTGCGCCGCAGCAATTGGCCAACGCGCACGCTCATGGTCATGGGCAACTTCAACATGACCAATGCCGCAGAGCTGAACTCCACGCTCATCGAGCGCGGCCAGCACCCGGTCTTCGGCACCGACACCCAGACGGTGCTGGAGGAAATCGGCTACCACCTCGACGAGGCCCACACCGACCTCTACCGCCAACTCCGCGATGAAGGCGTGCCCGGCGAGGAAATGCCCGCCCGCATTTCCGCAGCGCTCGACGTACCCCGGCTCGTCGCTGAATCCGCAGCCCCATGGGACGGCGGTTACTCGATCTGCGGCGTCATCGGCAATGGCGACATGTTCGTCATGCGCGATCCTCACGGCATACGCCCCTGCCACATGCTCATCACCGATGAGGTCATCGCTTTCGCTTCCGAGCGGGTGCCGCTGATGACCGTTTTCGAGGCCGAAGCCAGCGAGGTGAAAGCGATCGATCCCGGATCCATGATCACCATCAAGGCGGACGGCTCGATGTCCGATTCCGCCTTTGCCCCGCCGCTCGAATACAAGCCTTGCTCGTTCGAGAAGATCTATTTCTCACGCGGCAACGACCCGCAGATCTATCGGGAACGCAAGGCGATGGGCGCCTCGCTCGTTTCGCAAGTCGTCGAATCCATCGGCGGCGCGTTCGAGAAAACCGTCTTCTCGTTCATTCCGAACACGGCGGAAACTGCTTATTATGGTCTGATGGATGGCCTGCGGCTTTACCGCCGTCAGGAAGTCCGGTCGTCGATTCTCAAAGCCGTCGAGGACGGCAACCTCACGCCGGACCTGGTGGACGATCTCATCCTGCGCAACTGGCCGAAGGGCGAAAAAATCGCGCACAAGGACATCAAGATGCGCACCTTCATTTCTCAGGAAAAAGGCCGCGATCAGATGGTTTCGCACGTTTACGACATCACCTACGGCGTGGTGAATCCGGGCGATTTCCTCGTCGCACTCGATGACTCCATCGTCCGCGGCACCACGCTGAAGAAATCCATCCTCAAAATCCTCGCCCGCACCAAGCCGTCGAAAATCGTCGTTTGTTCGACCGCGCCGCAGATCCGTTATCCGGATTGCTACGGCATCGACATGTCGGAGTTGGGGAAATTCATCGCCTTCTCCGCCGCCGTCGCGCTGCACCGCAAGGCCGGTCGCCAATCGTTGCTCGATCAAATTTACGACGACTGCCGCGCCGAGCTCCAAAAGCCGGTCAACGAACGCCGCAACCGCGTCCAAGCGGTTTACGCCGACTTCACCGACGAGGAAATTTCCGCCGAAATCAGCCGCATGGTCTATCCGGAAGGCATCGAGTGGGACGGCGAGGTGGAAGTGATTTTCCAAAGCATCGAAAACCTGCACGCCTCGATCAAAGGCCCCTGCGGCGATTGGTACTTCACCGGCAACTACCCCACCCCGGGCGGTTACTCGATGGTCAATCTCGCCTACCTCCGCTGGTACGAAGGCATCGGCGGCCGCAGCTACGACCTGCCGTTGTAGCGGCGGTCTGCGACCGTCTGCCGAGCCCTTGTCTCCATCGACAAACCGCGACGCGACAAGCGGATGGGTTTCGATCTCACAGGTGCTTCACGCCTTTGCGCGAGAAAATCGCGTAAACGGCGGGGACCACGAACAGCGTGAGGAAACCGGAAAAGATCAGCCCGCCCACAACGGCGATGCCCAGCGATTGGCGCGAACCACCAGACGCTCCGAGCGAAAGTGCGATGGGCAGGATGCCGAAAATCGTCGCCAAGCTGGTCATCATGATGGGGCGGAAGCGCGAGATCGAGGCTTCCAGAGCAGCCTCCAGCCGCGTCAACCCGGCTTCCTTGCGCTGGTTGGCAAACTCGACGATGAGGATGCCGTTCTTGGTCACGATGCCGACCAGCATGATGATGCCAATCTGACTGAACACATTGAGCGTCTGATCGGTGAGGTGGAGGGAAAGCAGCGCTCCGGCCACCGACAAGGGTACGGTGAGGATGATGATGAATGGATCGCGGAAACTTTCAAACTGCGCAGCGAGCACCAGATAGATGATGAGCAACGCCAGCAGGAAGGCGAACAGCAGCGAGGAGGAACTTTCCGCAAAATCCCGCGATTGCCCGGCGAGAGTGGTTTGAAACCCTTCCGGGAGCACCTTTTTGGCCACCTCGTCGAGCGCCGCGATGCCGTCGCCCAAGGTGTATCCGGGAGCCGGCGTCGCTTGGATGGTCGCCGCCACCGAGCGGTCAAAGCGGAAAATCGCCGCTGGGCTGGAGGACTCGGTGAAGCTGACGAGGTTGTCGAGCGAGACCATTTGGCCATCGCCGGTGCGGACGAAGAGCTTGTTGAGATCGCCCGGATCATTGCGGTCCTGACGCCGCATCTGGGCGATAACTTGGTACTGTTTCCCATCCTTGAGAAAATAGCCGAAACGGCGGCCCGAGTAGGCAAACTCCAGAGTGCGAGCAATTTCCTCCACCGAGATGCCGAGCGCGGCTGCCTTTTTGCGGTCGATGGAAATGACGCCTTCCGGCCGGTTCACTTTGAGATTGGTGTCGACCTGACTGAGCTCCGGCCGACTCGCTGCCTCGCGCAGGAATTCCGGCAAAACTTTGACCAAGCCCTCGAAATTCGGCGCTTTCAGCACATAGGCGAGCGGTTGGCCGCCGCGGCGGTCGCCGATGGTCGGCGGCTGGGTGGCGATGGCGCGCACGCCGGTGAATTCGCCCAACGCCTTGGAAAGCTGCGCTGCGATCTCATCCTGGCTACGGCCACGCTCCTCGACTGACTTCAAATAAACGCTATGGGTGCCGCCGTTCGCGGCATTGCGCCCGCCACCGCCGCCGACAATCTCGAAGCAGCGGTAGAGTTCGGGGATGTTTTCGTTCACGTAGACACCAATTTTGTCCATCCAGCTTTCGGTGTATTCGAAGGTGGATCCCTCCGGTGCGGTGACGACCAAGCGGATGTTTTCGCGGTCCTCCAGCGGCGCAAGTTCGCGCGGCAGAACGGTGACCAGCCAAGCGATGAGCGCGCCATTGACCAGCAGGATGGGAATCGCCAACCAGCGCCAGCGGAGGAAAGGTGCGAGCGCGCGGCGGTAGCTGTTGGTCATGCCGCTGAAAAATGGCTCGGTTACCCGGTAGAGCCAGTTCGGCTTGTCACCATGCTTTTTCAGCAGGAAACGGCACATCATCGGCGAGAGCGTCAGCGCGACGAATGCGGAAATGATGACGCATCCCGCCACGGTTACGCCGAACTCACGGAACAAGCGCCCCGTCAGCCCGGACAAGAAGATGATGGGCAGGAAAACCGCCGCCAGCGCGACGGTGGTGGAAATGATCGCAAAATAGATTTCCCGCGAGCCGGTCAAGGTGGCCTCCAACGGCGTCATGCCTTCCTCGATCTTGGTGTAGATGTTTTCTAACACCACAATGGCATCGTCGCAAACGAGGCCGATGGACAAAACGATGGCCACCAGCGTGAGCACGTTGATGGAAAATCCCGCGATGTACATCACGAAAAAGCCGGCGATGATGCTCACCGGAATGGCGATGACGGGGATGATGGTGGACCGCCAGTCGCGCAGGAAAAGGAAGATGATGAGCGCCACCAGCACGAAGGCGATCACCAGCGTTTCCTCCACCTCTTCCACCGAACGGCGCACGAAACGGGTGAAGTCGTAGCCCACTTCCACGGTCATGTCCGGCGGCATTTCCTTGCGCACCTCTTCCATGCGGCGGTTGAACTCATCCGCGATGGCAATGGCATTGGTGTTCGGTTGCGGGATGATGGCCACGCCGATTCGATAGAGGCCTTGGTTCTTCAGCCCGTTGCGGAGGTTCTCCGCGCCGAGTTCGGCGGTGCCGATGTCGCGGAAAAGGATATTTCGCCCGTCCTCCTGCTTGATGATGAGGTTTTCAAACTCCTCGGCGGAGGAAAGCCGACCAAGCGTGCGCAAGGAAAGCTCGTTGGTCGCGCCCTCGATGCGACCGCTCGGCAGATCGACATTTTGCCGATCCAGCGCGGTCTGGACATCCTCCGGCGTGAGCCCGTGCACGGCGAGTTTCACCGGATCCATCCACAACCGCATGGCGTAGCGTTTTTCTCCAAAGATGCGCACCGACGCGACGCCGGGAATGGTTTCCATACGCTCACGCACCCGGCGGTCGGCGAGGTCGCTGATTTCCAGCACGTCGCGCTTATCGCTGGTCATCGTCAGGAACAGGATGGGCGAGGAATCCGCGTCCGCCTTTTCAACGACGGGCGGATCGGAATCCACCGGCAGGATGCGTGCCGCGCGAGAAACCCGGTCACGCACATCGTTCGCCGCGGTGTCGAGATCCGAGTCCAACGTGAATTCGATGGTGATGGTGCTGCGTTCCTCGACGGATTCTGAAGAGATCGTACGGATGCCAGAAATACCGTTGATCACCTGTTCCAGCGGCTCGGTGATCTGGGAGGCGACGACGTCAGGATTCGCGCCCGAATACGAGGTCTGCACCGTCACGATGGGCGGATCCACCGCTGGATACTCGCGGATGCCGAGGAAGGAAAACCCGACGATGCCGAAAAGCACCAGGATGAGCGACATCACGATCGCTAAAACGGGCCGGCGTATGCTGGTTTCGGAAAGGCTCATTTCGCGGCAGCCGGGGTTACTTCCAGCCCCGGACGCAGCCGCAGCAGGTTGGTGGTGGCCACCTGATCGCCCTCATTCAGGCCGCTGAGCACTTGCACTTGGTCTTGAGTGCGCACGCCTGTTTCTACGGCCACCAGCTCCGCCTTGCCTTGCTTGATGACATAGACTCCGGAACCGCGTTGCGACGGAACAATGGCTTGGCTGGGAACAAGGAAACCGCGCGCCTGTCCATCCAGCGTCAAATTCACCTCGGCAAAACCACCCGGCAGCAGCCCTTTTGGCGATGCACAGACGCCGCGAACGCGCAGGCTGCGCGTGGCCGCTTCGATCGCCGGCTCGACCACCGTCACCTTGCCCTCAAAAACTTCGCCATTTCCCGCCACTGTGAAGGTGAACTTTTGGCCGGTGCGCACGTCGTTCGAGTAACGCTCGGGCAAGGGGAAATCCACCTTGATGAGCGAGACATCCTGCAAGGTGATGAGCGGCGTGGATGGGGAAATGTAAGCGCCCTCGCTGACCTCGCGCACCCCGACGCGGCCGGAAAAGGGCGCTCGTATTTCGGTCTTGGAAATGGCCACCGCTTGGGTGTCGCGCTGCGCTTGCAGCACGGCCAAACCGGAGGTGGAGATGTCGTATTCCTGTCGGCTGATCGCATTGCGCGGCAGGAGTTCGGCGACCCTTTCCTTGTTGGTTGTCGCGAGTTTCAGCCTTTCCTCGATTTCGCGCATCGTCGCCTGCAACTCGCTGTCGTCGAGTTTGAAAAGAAGCTCACCCTTGGTCACTTCCGAGCCTTCTTTCACATCGATGCGGATCAGCCGCCCGGAAAGTTCGGGCACCAACACGACGGCCTCATTCGCCCGCAGCGTGCCGACCGTCGAAACCGTCCGCTCAAAGGGCGCCGCCTTCACCTGATAGATTTCTGCCAACAGAGGACCGCTATCCCCCTTCCCTTTCGGCCCTTGGGCCATGGCAACTCCGACCATCAGCGGCGCAGCCAGCCAAGGGGCGAGGTGAAAAATGCGAACGTGAGACATGGTGGCGGCAACGGAGGTGGGAATGCGGGACGGCGCAACGATTAAATCGCCTAATCGGTCATCTCCACCGGAGCGATGGAGCCGTCCGCGCGGTGTACCAGCGCGTCGATGGCCGTGTCGCGGAAGCCGGAAAACGGGCCGTCGCCCTCGCGCTTGTTCCAGCGGTGATAGATGATGTGCCATTTCCCGCTGGACGGGATTTGGACGATGGAATGATGACCCGGGCCTTTGTGGGTGGCGTCGCTGCTGAGGATGGCCCCACGGTATTTCCACGGGCCAACCGGAGTTTCTGCCGTGGCATGATGGACCGAGTAGGTGGCATCCTTCCACCCGCCGTGGCTGTAGGTGAGGTGATAGAGCCCGCCCTCGTGGTGCATGAATGCGCCTTCCGTGAACTTCTCCGGCGTCTCCACCGGGATCTCCTTGCGGAAGGAAACCAGGTCGTCGGCCAATTCAAAAACGCGCAGCTTGGCACCTGCGCTGCCACCGGCGTAAAAATACCATTTCCCGCTTTGCTTGTCCTCGAACACCATCGGATCGATGGCTTCGAAACCATTTCCTCCACCCAGCAGCGGCTTGCCGGAATCCACAAACGGCCCCGTCGGAGAATCCGCCACTGCCACGCCAATGCGCGACGGCCGCTCTTCGCTCTGCGGACCGACCGAGTAGTAGAAATAGAATTTCCCATCCTTCTGTGCGATGCACGGGGCCCACGGTCCGAGGCGGCGATAGCGTTCCTTCTTTAGCCAATCCACGTCTTTTAGATCGAAGATGGGGCCGACCTTTTCCCACGTCCGCTCCGGCGTCAGTCGAAACACAAAAAAGTTTTTCCCGCGCTCGCTGTGGGTCGGATAGATCCAGAGTTTGCCGTCGAGAATAGCGGCGTGGGGATCGGCACCGGGAAAAATCGGGTTCGCGGCTTGGGCGGGGTGCGAAATGGCAGCGAGAAGTCCGAAAATCAGCAGGCGCATCATGAGGCGGCGAATACGGGACGGAACCACCCCGACTTTCGCCCATCGTCACGCAAAAACGGCCTTCCCAGTTTCCTGAAAAGGCCGTGGAGATGTCTGCCGGATTGAATCCCGCGCTCCGATTATTCGACGCCCATGCGGAAGAATTTCTTCCCGCCCGCATCGATGACGAGACGCCAAGCGTAATACATCGCGTCGTTGGTGATGCCCGCATTCAAGCGTCCGTCGCCACGACTGACGACCGTTCCAGCGGCGTCCAGCATGCGGACGTCGGACGACTGGAAGTCATTGTCGTTGGCAATGAACAGGAAGAAGTCGTTCGTCTGCGGGGTGGAAAGGTCGGGAACCAACGCCATGCCTTCGATCTTCTCGTTGAGCGTGTTGGCATCCGCCGCAGCGGTGTTCACGTTCATGCCAAACTTCGCCAGATCGGCGGTATCAATGAGGTTGATGATGGCCTCGGACGCCGCGGCCTTCACCCCGGCAGCAAGCACGCCAGCCGGACTCACCTTGTCGCCTTCGGCATCGTAAACGCCGAGGATGTTGGTCGCTGAGGCGAACTCCACCAGCCTCACCGATTTCATGACGATGGGCGTGGTGGTGCCTTTGCCAAGCCCGTTGCCGTCGCGCGGCAGCATCAGGAAGGAACTGTCACCGATGGCGACGATTTCCGACTGAGCGGCCGTGCCATCCAAGCCGGAACCATTTCCATTGAGGTCGATCTGCGGCAGCGCCACGACGTATTCACCGATCAACACTGGCGTTTCGCGATTCGCTCCGGCGATGTCATAGACAAACAAGCGCGTGTGGTTGCGCGTCTGCTGTTTGGAACCGTCCGTGTCTTGGACCAGCGCGCTTTGCATCAGCGCGAACAAGCGCGTGCCGTCTGGCGTGACCGACATCCCTTCGAGGCCTTGGTTGTTGCGGCGACCGTTATCGGGCGCGGCAAACGAATCGAAGTTCAGCGTGGCCACTGGCTTGTGCGGACGGGCGCTTTCCGGCAGCTGGGTGATGCCAGTGATTTCCTTGGCCGCGTTGAAGCGAGCGATGTAAGTGCCGTATTCGTCCGAGATGAATCCCGAGCCATCCGCGAAAAGATGGAGCGCTTCAGCATCCATGCTCAACAGGCTTTCCGGAGCGCCGCTAGGACCGTTTGCGGCCGTGACAGTGCCCACCGTTTGGCCGAGCAAAGGAGCTGTCCCCGTCGGGTTCAAGCCCGTGGTGAACTTGGTGGTCGGGCCGTCCTGATAGGTGAATTTCACGCTGTCCACGTAGCTCGGGACGATCTGCCCCTGCGCCACCGGACTCGCTCCGTAGTAAGGCGAAAAGCTGAACGCGACACGATGCAAACGAGCCGCGTAGTTCGAGGTCCCGTCGCCATAGCCGCGATCTGGCAGAACTTGGAAAGTGCCGTTGAACTGGCTGCCATCCCATTCCCAACCGGTGACAAACAGACCGGACGCAGCACCCTGAGTTTCCCCAAAGCTATCGAAGTTCTCACCGTCCAAGCGGCCGACACCGACAAGCCCTTCATTGATCACTCGCACCCCGCCGAGCGATGCGCCGACCGGAGTGGACGTATCAGGCGTTAGATAGGCTTGCGAAACTCCCGGCGCGGATGGCCCAGTGCCGTTCAGCGCGTAGGTGAACGACGTTTCGTCGCCATTGACTGTGGTCGAGGCCACGCTGTAGTCGAGATTCTCAATCGCATCCGACCACGTCGTTAAATCGCCGGAGAGCTGAAGTCTCCCTGTCATCCCACCCGCGTCGGTAAGGCGGGTGAAGTCCATTTCCAGCGCACTGCCGTTGGCCACGAGCTGCGGCATATTGGAGGACGCGCCACCACTGTTAGGGTTTTGATTAAAGAAGAATTCCACGCCGTCGGTGATGCCGTCGTGGTCGGAATCCGATCCGAGGCCGAACGAGGAGAAACCCTTCGCCGCGAGCCAGTTTCCAAACGCGGCAGGACCGCCGAGCTGAGCAAGACCGGGCGAGCCGATTTCCGCAGCATCGTTAGCAGCGATGAACGCTTGGTTCAGGCCAGGAACACTCTTGAGCGTCACCGCAGCGAGATCCAGTCCGGCGCTGTTATCGAAAGTGCCGAAGGGTGCGCTCGACGGCGCGATGCCGAAGGAAACATTCGCGCGCCGCACCGGTGTCGGGCTGGCGGTGTCGTAGAGGTTCACCGCATCCCCGCCGGTGCTCAAGCCGATGCCGCCACCCGCATAACTGCCGATTTGAAGGCCTGCGGGCGGGTTAGCACCGAACCAAAGTTCCCTGAACTCCGCTGCCTTTCCTGATAGATCACTGGTCTCGATGAAGATGACCGACTCACCCGGCGCAATGCGCGTGATGCCAGCGAGCGGGACCGCCGCGACGGGCGACTCCGAGCTGTCATCCACCTTCCAACCGGTGATGTCCACCGCCCGAGCACCCGAGTTGGTCACCTCAAACCAATCCGCGCCAAGCGGGCTGCTGCCACTGCTCCAAGGAGAAACTTCGGTGACCCGCAGGATGCCCGGCGCAGCATAGCCCGGCGAGCCGATTTCAGCCGCAGAGTTCGCGGCCACGAATGCGCCGTTAGAACCAACCTCGCTGAGCAAGGAAAGCGTCACGTCGTCGAGCGCGAGCGTGTTGTCGAATGTCTGATAGGGTGTAACGCTGTCGGATGCGCCGAAGAGGACACTGGCTTGAAGCACCCCGCCCGCGTTGAAAAGATTCAACCCGTCGCCGCCAGTGCTCAGGCCAATGCCGCTGCCCTGATAGGTGCCGATGCGCAAACCCGCAGGCACGTTGCCGCCGAACCAGTTGGATTGAAAATTCGCAATCACCGTGGCCGATGGATTCGAGGTTGAACTTTCCAAGAAGATCACCGATTCGCCTGGGGCAATGCTGGTAATGCCGCTGAGCGCAATGGCCGACGCGAACGCCGCCGAGCTGTCGTCCACTTTCCAGCCGGTGATGTCCACCGCGTTGTCGCTCACATTGGTGACCTCAAACCAATCCGCACCCACCGGGCTGTTGCCGCTCGACCAGGGCGCGACTTCGGTGATGACCAAGGCAGGATTACCGGAAGCTTCCACCAGTTGATCGGTGACCGTTAGAACAAAAGCGACCGAGGCATCCGGCGTCGCGCCGACGGTCGTATCATCCACGCTTACGGTGACGGCGTAGCTGGACTTCGTTTCGAAATCCAAGTTCACGCCGGATTTCAGATAGAGCGCGCTGCCGGTGATTTGGAAGAACGCCGCATCCGCTCCGGAGAGGCTCAGGTTATTGACGCCGAGGCCGTCGTCGGTGATGGAAATGTCGGCCACCTTCACCGGGCTAGCGGTGCTGATGTTTTCTTCCATTGAGTTCACCGGATTGTCCAGCGCGATGGCGACCGGCGCCATGTTAGGAACCGCCGACGGCGCGTAAACCCAGAGTTGTGGGTGGTCGATGTTGCCACCGCCGTTTTCGTTGACGACGTAAATGTTGCCGGACCTATCCATGGTGATGCCCTCGTGCTGCTGGTCCGCAGCGCTGAGTGGATTGCCCGGATCGGAAGCGATGTTGAGCGTGCTGTGGATCACGCCGCTGCGGCTGATGTTGACGATGCGCGCGTTTTCCTGGCCGATCACGAGCAGGTTTTCTTGCTGCGGCTTGCCATGAAAGCCGGGCAAATTCGACAACGCGAACACATCTGCGGTGTCCGACATGCCGAGCAGCGCGGTGTTGAAAAGGTTGATCGAATTCACCGTGGTCGGCGAGCCATTGGTCGCTGTTCCCGCCGCGAAATCGACGTTGGTTTGGAACAGGCCGAGTGGGTTCTTTTCCTTGAGGCAAATGAAGCCGCCGGTTAGAAGATCGTAGGAAAGCCCTTCGGTGCCCGTGTTGTCATCGAAGGTTCCTAGATCAACAGTCTGGCTGTTAGCGCGCGTCAGGATGGTCCCGGCGGCGTAGGTGAATTTCACGATCTGCCTGTCGCGCTCTTCAGTGAAGACGAATTGGCCATTGCCAATGTAAGTGATGCCTTCCGGATCGTAGAACGCGGTGCCTTGCGGGGCACCCGCTTGGAGCGCCAGCGACATGGTGTCGATGAGCACGCCGGTGGTGGAAACTTGGGTCACCGAGCGCCCGCCATCGCCGATGATGAAAAGCGTGTCGGTGTCCCAGTTGTAGGCCACTCCGGAAGCTTCTTGGCAGAGCAAGTTTTGTGAAGCCGTGCCCGGTGGCAATGCGGTGCGAGTCGGCTCAGGCAAATCGTAACGACCGACGCGGACGTAGTTAGATAAATCCACCGAGGAAACCAGCGACGGCACCGCACCTGGCGTGCCGTGCATGGTCACCGCGCCGTTCATCCACGTCGTGCCGCTGATCGTCAATTGCCCGCTGGCTGGCGAAGTGCTCGCGCCGAGGCCGCTGTAGGTCCAATCAAAGCTGGTTCCCGCCGTGGCGGTACCGAAGCCAACGCGTATCAATCCCGCGAACGGCCCGGACAACTCGGTCCCAGCATTGGCACTGCTGTTGGTGAAAAGGGTCACGCCATCCCCACTGCTGCTCAGGCCGATACCGCTGCCCGAATAAAATCCCACCTGCGTCGCCGTCAGCGACCAATTCGTCTTGAACGTCGCCGCAACCGTCGCGTCGCCTTCGATGAAAACCACCGACTCGCCCGGCGCGATGGTCGTCACGCCTGAAAGCGCCAACGAAGTGCCGACCGCAAAGGAACTGTCATCCACGCGGTGGTTCGTGATGTCCGCTGCGGCGTCACCGTAGTTGGTGACTTCGAACCAGTCTGCCGTATCGCCGGAGGACATGGCTTCGGTGATGCGCAGGACGGGACCGGCGAGGGCAAGGCCGGCGCTGCTAAGAAGCAACGTGGTGGTCAGGAACGGGGATTTCGATTTCATGTGTTAGGAAAGTTTTGAAGCGGCAGCGATGCTGAAACAGCAAGCGCACACGCACGCTTGGCAAAGCCACTCGCCACCACCACCGCAGACGGGTGAACAATTCGTCACGCATTTCCGCCCTTCAGGATCTCCAAATCTCCCCTTGAACCCCGGGGCCTCCCACGGGAGACTCCGCCCGCCCATGGCCACTGCAACCACCAACCTTTCCACGCTTCCCGACTCCACCGGCCACTTCGGCCAGTTCGGCGGCATGTTCGTCCCGGAAACCCTGATGGCCCCGCTGCAGGAGCTTTCCACCGCCTATGATGCCGCCAAGGCTGACCCTGCATTTCAAGCGGAACTCGACGATTTGCTCCACAACTACGTCGGTCGCCCGACGCCGTTGTACTTCGCCGAGCGCTGGACGGAAATCCTCGGCGGCGCAAAAATCTATCTGAAACGCGAGGACCTGCTCCACACCGGTGCCCACAAGATCAACAACGCGATCGGCCAAATCTTGCTCGCCAAACGCCTCGGAAAAAAACGCATCATCGCTGAAACCGGAGCCGGCCAACACGGCGTGGCCACCGCCACCGTTTGCGCCCGCTTCGGCATGGAATGCGTCGTTTACATGGGTGCCGTGGACATGGAACGCCAGGCACTCAACGTCGCTCGCATGCGCTTGATGGGTGCCGAAGTGCGCGCTGTCACCGCCGGCCAAGCCACGCTCAAGGAAGCGGTCAACGAAGCGATGCGCGATTGGGTAGCTACCGTCGATCACACGCACTACATCCTCGGCTCCGCGCTCGGCTCGCATCCATTTCCCATGATCGTGCGGGATTTCCACCGCGTCATCGGCATCGAGGCACGGCGGCAGATTTTGGAAAAGGAAGGTCGCCTGCCTGACCTGCTCGTCGCCTGCGTCGGCGGCGGATCGAATGCGATCGGTCTTTTCCACCCTTTCCTCAACGATGAAAAGGTCCGCATGATAGGCGTTGAAGCCGGTGGCGATGGCATCATCCCGGAACGCCACGCTGCGCGTTTCCAAGGCGGCAAACTCGGCGTGCTGCAAGGGACGAAAACTTGGTTGCTCGCCAACGAGGACGGTCAGATCGAGCTCACTCATTCGGTTTCCGCCGGTCTCGACTACGCAGCGGTTGGCCCCGAGCACGCTCACCTCCAAAGCATCGGCCGTGTCGAGTACACCTACGCCACCGACGCCGAGGCGCTCGCCGCGTTCAAGGAGCTCGCCCACTGCGAAGGCATCATCCCGGCCTTGGAAAGCGCCCATGCCATGGCCCACGTTTCCAAGATCGCCGGCAGCCTGCCCAAGGACGCCCTCATCATCGCCAACCTATCAGGACGGGGTGACAAGGACGTCGAACAGGCCGCCAAATATCTGCTCGCCTGAGCGGCGGCGCCATGAATGATCCCCGACGGCATCAACCGATGCCGCCCGGCCATGAAAACCCAATTTCTCGTCGCGGGTGCCTTGCTGGCCTGCGTCAGTTCGTCGTCTGCGCTCCATATCGTCCTCAACGCCGCACCGGGCATGGCCCCGGCGGCCTTGGCCGGATTTCAACTCGCCGCGAACTACTGGCAATCCCAGCTCGCCGACAACGTGACGGTGAACCTCGACGTGGATTTTTCGGTCCTCGGCGCGAACATTCTCGGCAGCACTGGTTCTAGCCAGGAAGTGTTTTTCGCAGGGGACATCCTCGATGCGCTTGCGGCCGATTCCACCACGGCCACCGATTTTCTCGCCGTCGGAAATCTGCCATCCCTATCCACTCTCGGCAGCCTCTCCTTTCTGACCCAGAAAAACACGGAAGCCGGCAGCGCCATCGCGAGCTTGGACAATGACGACCTGAACGACTCCGACTCCAACAACAACCGCTACCTCGCCGTCAACAGTGCCAATGCCCGCGCACTCGGATGGGATCCCAACGACGCCAACTACGTCGACGCCTCCATTTCCTTCAGCTCACTTTTTTCATGGGATTTCGACCCCTCAGACGGGATAGGCACGGGACTCCAAGACTTCGTCGGCGTGACCATTCACGAAATGGGCCATGCACTCGGCTTCGTCAGCGGGGTGGATGATGTGGATTATTTCATCACCCAGCCGTTGGATCTGGATGAATATGCCGTCTTCAGCGTGCTCGACCTTTTTCGCTACAGCTCGCCCGGCACCCTCGATCTATCTGTCGGCAGCCCATCCTATTTTTCACTCGACGGTGGGATGACCCATCTCGGGTTGTTCTCCACGGGTTCCACCGTCAATGGCGGTGACGGCAGACAGGCAAGCCACTGGAAAGACCACCTCGGGCTCGGCATCATGGATCCCACCGCAAACCCTGCCGGACAGGTCAACACGCCCACCGCACTCGACCTCGTCGCGTTTGACGCCATCGGTTGGGACTTGGTTCCAGAACCGTCCTCCGCATTCCTCGCCATGGTCGGCATCGCGACCGGCCTGGTCCGCAGAAAACGTTAGAATCTGATGGAGACACCGACTCCGACCTCGGACTCGCGCCCTTTCGAGAAGTGGCTCGTCCGCTCGCTTGTCGCGATCGTCGGTATCATCGCACTCGCACTGATCTCCGGCGAGGGATTGATCCACCATGCAAAGCAGCAGCGAGAAACGGCTGCCACGCCGTTGCCGGAGATGCCGAACCCGCCCGAACCCGAAGCATTGGCCTCCTTGCAAAAGTTTTTCGAAGCACCCGACACCCTCACCAAATCCGCATGGGTGCGGGATGCGAAACGGGTGCGGAGCGCAATGGAGGATTTCCATGATCGCCGTGGCCATGCCTACCCCACTCTAGGCCGCGTGTCGCAAGGGCATTTCGCTGAATTCGCAAGTACCCCGTATGTGCTTTTCGAGGTCGAGCCTTTCCATGGCCCACGCTACTCAGTGGCCGTCTGTTGGGATGGAGCACACTTCGTCGTCGATTGGGAAAGCATGACCGCTTACGGCACTATGGATTGGACCCAATTCATCCATATCCAACCGGAGTCCCCGCAGACTCTGCGCGTCTTCGTCCGTCAAACGACCCAAATCCCCGCTATGCCTCCGAGCTACACCAGCTTTCTGTTGGAGCACCGGGATGACGCTCAACCGCTCATTGCCATCGCCTCTGGAAAAACGTCAAAAATCCTAACATCGCTGACCGTCCGTGCACGCACTCCCGTCACCGTGGAGCTCCATTTCCAGCCCGCCAGCCCGGGCGGAAGTCCCATCTGCGTCATCACGCGTCTCATTCATCCGGGCTGGAGTCGTTAGACAAGCCAGCTACGATCCATTCCTCTTGCTGAGCGAAATTGCCCCTCGCACCGCGAGCGATGAGCATGACGTTTGCCGGACAACCCCGCCGCGAAGAAATTTTTGCGGAGTGGAAGATCGATGATAGCCTCAACAGCATGCTGCATCGAATCATCATCCCCGCATTTGTCATGTCCTCCAGTGCCTTCGCCGCCGATCTCACGAAAATCTCTTTTGACGACGCCGCCGGTCACAAGACATCTCTCAAGGACTACAAGGGCAAGGTGGTTTTGGTCGTCAATCTCGCCTCAAAATGCGGTCTAACTCCGCAGTATGAAGGACTCGAAGCACTCTACCGTCAGCACAAGGACAAGGGGTTCGTGGTGATCGGATTTCCCTGCAATGACTTCGGCGGACAAGAACCCGGCACCATCGCAGAGATTCAGGAATTTTGTAAAACCCGCTACGACGTCAGCTTTCCGGTGATGACCAAAATCAGCGTCAAAGGCGACGAGCAGCACAAACTCTACGAGGCACTCACCGGTAAGAATGGCGCATTCCCCGGCGATGTGCGCTGGAACTTCGGCAAGTTTCTCATCGGTCGCGACGGCAAGCCCATCGCCCGATTCGAACCGACAACCGCCCCGGAAAGTCAGGAAATCACCGCCGCCGTGGGCAAGGCACTCGCCGAGAAGGAGTGAGCCGACTCAGCACCTACGCCTGATAGATTCAACACCGCACCTTTTCGGGCAACTTCAATGAAGTGCCTTTTCCAACTCGGAAAAAGCTGCCTCATCAAGCACCGGCACGGCGGACTCCCGCCATCCTGCCGGTGGCTCGGGCAAATTGACCCAACTACGGCATCCACCGTATTTCGGCTCGTAGGCAAACTCCCACGGCGTCGCCAGCTTGCGGACACGTACCAATGCCACATGAATGCTGCCTGATGCCATGCCTTTGCCTTCCCAATCGAAACGATCCCTAACCGTCTTCTCCGAATAGATGTGATGGAGCTCCAGCGCCGCCACCTTTTCCCAATCCGTCAGCGTAACCGCCCATGCAGCTTCGGCGTGATGGGTGATGCGGATGACGTCGCCCGGCTGCCATTCTGGCAGGACCGACGCTTCGCCTTCCGTCACCTGTTCGGGCGAGGTGTGGAAGCGTGTTGGAAACAGGAAGAACGACTCGTGGGCAAAGGAAAATCCCAGCCGTCCCTCGTGGATGCCCCCTTTGCGCAGCAAAATGGATTGGCGACCCGAGGCCAACGCGTCGCACACCACCTGCCATTCTTTGAACGAGACAACCGAACTCATGGAAATTTCATCCAAGATCTTCGGCCGTGACTGATGTCTGCTCACGCGAACCAAGAATGCGCGCCTGCTGCACCACCCGCTCGGCCGATGCGTCGAAGCGGAAGCTGTGGCAGTTCGGGCACAGCGCGGCACCGCTACCGACGATGGAGTCGCAGCCTTCGCAGACCTTGTAGCCAGCCGGATTGGCGGCGATCTTTGCGGCTGCTGCGGCGCGGTTAGGTGGTGGTGATTCGGACATGGTGGCGAAGAAAAAAGCGGCACCGGATGACCGGTCCGCTTGTTTCGTTGGAGAATTAGAAACTCGCCGGACGGAAGATTAGGCGATGGCCGCCATGGCCTTCGCTGTCTTGCTCTTGATGTTGGCCGCCTTGTTCGGGTGGATGAGGTTGCGCTTGGCAGCCTTGTCGACCACGGAGGCGAGTGCAGCGCTGGCAGCAGCGGCGGAAGTCTTGTCACCGGAAGCAATGGCGACGAGAGCCTTCTTGCGAAGCGTCTTCATGCGGCTTTTTTCCGCGCGGTTCCGCTCGGTGCGGACGACTGTCTGACGGGCGCGCTTGATTGACGATTTGTGATTGGCCATGGTCTTGTAATGAAAATTTGGGAACGCCAGAGGCGGGCGGGGGAAAATAGAAATCTGAGTCCAGCTGTCAAGCTCGTGTTTGAGACTTTCTCATCCACGTGATTTCATGCCGGTCTTGCCGTTGGATGCGGTGGATTCGCCTTCCTTTTTGGTCTGGATGGATCCGCGGATGACAAAGACATCGGCTCCAGCACCGACACGGTTGTAAAGATCGGCCACGTCGCGACTGCCCATGCGGATGCAACCATACGATGCAGGCGAGCCAAGGCGGCGCTCCTCGGGAGTGCCATGGATGTAGATGGTGCGACGAAAAGCATTCTGATTCCGCGATTCTGTGCCCGACAGCCAGAGGATGCGCGTCACGACCGGGTCACGGCCAGGTGAGTTGGGCGCGATGACCTCACCGGTGCGGCGACGGGCTTTGAAAACGCTGCCTAAGGGCGCATTGTCGCCAATTTTCTTGGCGACTTGGAGGCGGCCCAGCGGCGTGCAATTGGTGCCTGGCCTGTCCCCCACCCCGAACTTGGAGGTGGAGATTTTATAGGATTTAACCGGTGTGCCGTCGCGGACGAGGAGCATCTTTTGATCCCTCACGCTAACAATCATTTTGTTGCGGTGGTCCTTGCCGTATCCGCCGATGGAGTTTGATCCGCAGCTGGTGAGACCAGCCGCCGCCAGCAGGCTGATGAGGGAAATGATCAGAAAGGACGGCCTGGGAAATCCGGTCATGTTGAAATCAGGAATCGTTGCGGTTCACGATCTTCGCCTCTTGCACCACCTGTCCGGATGGCAACATGCGAGCCAAAGAAGATAAGGATGTATAAAAGAATCCCACCGGGAAGGGAAGCAGAAGAATCGCGGACGACCAATTAGAATTCAACGCCGCCTCAACCACCACGAACAGGAAGAAGAAGCCGAACAGCAGCTCGACGAAAGGCGTGAGCGTCTTCATCGCCTTGTAGCTGCTCTTTTTCCAGTCTTGGCGCTTTTGCTGGCCGATGCCGTACTTCGGCGTGCGGATGAAGGCGGTCTCATGGTTGCAAAGCGCCTCGATGACGGCCTTGGCATTGCTGATGGACATGCCGATGCCGAGGGCTAGGAGCAGCGGCAGGTAAGGGATTTCCTTCCACCAGGAACCCGGCCGCAATGCCTTTTGCGAAACCATGTAGAAGACGATCACCGACACCGACGAGAAGAAGAAGATCGGCACGTTGATGATGTAATAGGTGAACTTTCCGAAATCCGGCTGCCACTGTTGGTTCGGATAGATCAGGAAGCAGAGAATGATGAGCAGCAGGTAGGCGAAGTTCGAGGTGAGGTGCGCTGTGGCCTCCATCTTGATGAAAAGCGGCACATCGGCGCGCCAGATGGCGGGCAGCACCTTCTTGCAGACCTGAATCGAGCCTTTGGTCCAGCGATGCTGTTGGCTCTTGAAACCATCCATGTCGACCGGCAATTCAGCCGGAGTTTCCACTTCATTGAGGAAAATGAAACGCCAACCCTTGAGCTGGGCACGGTAGCTGAGGTCCATGTCCTCGGTCAGCGTGTCGTGCTCCCAACCACCTGCGTCAGCGATGCAGGATTTCCGCCAAATGCCACCAGTCCCGTTGAAGGTGAAGAAACGGCCGGAACGATTGCGGGCGGTTTGCTCAAGCTCCAAGTGACCGTCGAGGAACATCGCTTGAATGCGGGTCAGCACGTTGAAAGTGCGGTTCAGGTGACCCCAGCGCGTCTGGATCATGCCGATCTTGTCATCGGAGAAGTAATGGATCGTCTTCTGGAGAAGATCAGGATTTGGAACGAAATCCGCGTCGAGAATGAGGAGAAACTCGCCCTTCGCAAAGCGGGTGCCGTTTTCCAACGCGCCCGCCTTGTAGCCGGTGCGGTCGGTACGGTGGATGTGCTCAGCATCGAAACCGTCCGCCTTGAGACGGGCGATTCCGGCGCGGCAGATGTCCACCGTCTCGTCGGTCGAGTCATCCAGCAGCTGGATCTGGATCTTATCCTGCGGGTAGTCGAGTGCAGCCACCGATGCTAGGAGGCGATCCACCACGTGCATTTCGTTGAAAACCGGCAACTGAATGGTCACCAGAGGCAGATCCTTAAAAAGCTCTTTGGGCTCCGGATGGTTGCGGGCGTGCTTGAGGTAAAGGTAGACGATGGTCAACCGGTGCGAGCCATAGCCGGCCAAGCCGAGCAAAACGAGGATATAGGCGGCATACCAAAGGGGTGAGGTCCAGTCCATGAGGATGAAAAATCGTTGTAAATCGTTGATTCGACAGGTCGCGCGACTGCGGCAGGATTCGAGGGAACGTCCCTCGGGAAGGCGGCGATGTGGCTGGCGGTCAGGTGCCAGACGCCGGAGGCAAGCAGGCTGGAAACTCTCCGTCAAGCCTCAACTCGGCATCTGCGGGCTGGCCTTTTGCCCATGGAAAAGGCCGGAACGATGCTCCATCCCCCTTTGGGAAAGCCCATTTCCGAATGCCATTGCAGGCTCACTTCCCCGGATGCGATCTCAAGACAACCGTGCTGATTTCGACGGACTACGACCGGAGCGTCGCCAACCATCCTCTCCAATTACCACAAAAAATGACCGCGCCATCGGAATAACCCATGACGCGGCCGGATGTTATGAGTGGGGGGAGAAAGGGATAAACAAGACGCCGTGCGAAAATCCATCGATCGGCTCGCTCGCGTGAAACCAGGGCATTACTTCTTCTTTTTCTTCGTCTCCAGGCCTTCCTTCACCTTGGATTCGATATCGGCATAAAGCTCGGCGTCCGCCTTGAGCAGTTCCTTGGCCGCATCACGACCTTGGGCCAACTGCGTGCCGTTGTAGCTAAACCACGATCCGCGCTTCTGGACGATTTCCAGTTCCAGCGCCAGATCGAGCAGCGAGCCGGTGGAGGAAATCCCCTCGTTGTACATGATGTCGAACTCGGCTTCGGTGAACGGTGCGGCGACCTTGTTTTTGACGATTTTAACCTTGGTCCGGTTGCCGGTGACGGTGCCATCGGTGGACTTGATCGCTCCGATGCGGCGGATGTCCACGCGGACAGAAGAGAAGAACTTGAGCGCGCGACCACCTGGAGTGGTTTCTGGGTTGCCGAACATAACCCCGATTTTTTCACGGATCTGGTTGGTGAAGATGCAACAGGTCTGCGCTTTGGAAATCAGCGCGGTGAGTTTCCGCATCGCGGCACTCATGAGGCGAGCCTGCGCGCCCACCGTGGAATCGCCGATTTCACCATCAAGTTCCTGCTTGGTGACCAGCGCAGCCACCGAGTCGAGGACGATCACCGCAATGGCATTCGAACGAACCAGCGCTTCGCAAATTTGCAGCGCTTCCTCACCGGACGACGGCTGGGAAACCAGCAGGTCATCCATATTCACCCCAAGCTTGCGGGCGTATTGGGGATCGAGCGCATGTTCCACGTCGATGAAGGCTGCCAGCCCGCCGCGTTTCTGCGCTTGCGCGATGACCGTGAGCGTCAGGGTCGTCTTACCGGAGGACTCTGGCCCATACACTTCGACAATCCGCCCACACGGGAATCCCCCGACGCCCAGAGCGCGATCGATCAACAGGTTGCCGGTCGGAATCACATCCACATCGACACAGCGATCATCGCCCAGTCGCATGATAGCGGACTCACCGAACTCCTTCTGGATGTGAGAGATAGCAAGATCTAGGTTGCGCTTGCGCGCTTCGTTGAGCTTGTCTGCGGCGGTGTCTTCGGAAGATTGTTTGGCGGCCATGGGAAGGATTTCGTGTTGAGAAATCTGTGAACTCAAGCGCTCGGCCTGGCAACAAAAAAGATGTTCACTCGAACAAAAAAGTGCCAATACCCATTCTTTCCTGACAAATCTCTCGCAACGAACTCATCGCATCTCGATTTCCAGTCTCGCCTTCCCTTGAGGGTCTTGGGTGGGGGTCGCGCTCCAGACCAGCGAGAAGCCTTTCCACAAGGGCATTCCGTCGGCCAATTCCAACGTGAGCGCCGAACTTTCCGTGGCGACCGCTTTCAACTTTCGCTCCTTCCAACTGCTGAACTCCAGCTGCGCGCTGCGGATTTCCCTAACATTCACGTCTATCGACGCCGCGTCGATGGGGTCGGTTGTAGCGAGCTTCCCTCGCTTGCCATTCAAGCCATCAAGCAGGAGATGATCATCCTCGGTCTTTTTCTCAAATGCCCTCTGATGCTCTTTGTCGAAGCCCTTTTTCTCGGAGGGATAGGCGTTTGGGAGGGTCAGGCGTATCGCGAAGCGCAGCGGGTTTTTAGAACTCCCTGTATCCACCACCCGACCACCCAAGAAGATTTTGCCACGATCTTCGTCCAGATTGAGTTCGAAGGTCGCCCCTCCTTTCACCTTGCCCCGGAAAATCAGATCCTGTGGGTCTCGGGTGGCACCGCCTTCGGATTCCATCGAACTAACAATCTGCTTGAGCATCACCTCCTTTCCGTCCGGCATCGTCTCAATGAGCAGGCAATCAATTCCGACAAATAATTTAGAAGCTAACGACTTACCCCCTTTGCCTAACGGCCGAAGAACCATCGCCCCTTTGGTGGTCATCCCGAGCGAGCACTTTTTGTTCTCGAACGCGACATGGTAGCCGAGCCAGCGGTTCTCACCTTGCAGCGTCGGCAGTTCGGCAAAAACCATAGGCAGGCTGTTTACTGCGGCCACCAGCATCACCGCGGCTCCGAGCATTCTCTGATTTTTCCTCATTCCGTCGACCTATCCGATAGATCGAAGATCTGCCAGAAAAATCTGGGCTAGCCTCGATCAAAGATAACGCACCAAACCCTCTACCGTCGTCTCATCCAGCCGCCTCACCAACGCCACGGTGAGCGCGACCATATGCAGATAATCGTTCACGTCGATGATCGCATTGTGCGAATGAATGTAGCGCGCTGGCACGCCTAACACCACGCATGGCACGCCGTCATTCGACAGGTGAAATGACCCGGCATCCGTGCCACCGCTGCGCCGCACCGTCACTTGATGGGGAATCCCTTCTTCGCGCGCCGTCTCGATGGCCAATCGAGCTAAGCGTGGATTGGTGATGGCCGATGGATCATACAAACGGATTTGCACCCCGCCGCCGAGACGACCTTGGCTATCCGCCCGCGAAAACCCCGGCGTGTCGTCGGCCGGCGGCCCTTCCAGTACGATCGCCACATCCGGCCTCGCGAAATTCCCCGCCGTTTTCGCCCCGCGCAGGCCGACCTCTTCCTGCACCGTGCCGCACAAGATGAGCCGGTTCGGATGCGCCGACTGCGCCAAGATTTGCCCCGCTTGGATGGTCCCCGCCATGCCCACCCGATTGTCGAACGCCTTGGCCATGAACTGATCCTCGTGCGCCAGCGGGGTGAACTTCGAAACTGGCGCGATCGGATCGCCGAGGGAAATTCCAAAGGCCTCGATCGCGTCGCTGCGCGATTCAGCTCCCACGTCGATGAACATTTGCTCCATCGGGATCACCGACCGGCGCTGGTCCGCAGGCAGGAAATGCGGCGGCTTGGAGGCCACCACGCCGAGGATTTTGTCGCCGCTGCGGGTCAAGATTTCCACCCGTTGGGAAAGCAGGTTGTGCTCCCACCAGCCGCCTATTCCGAGAAACTGAATGAACCCGTCCGGCGTGATGTTCTGCACCATGAATCCCACCTCGTCCATGTGCCCCGCCACCATCACCCGCGGTCCCGCAGCGCCAGTTTCGCAAAAAACCGAGCCGTTGCGGTCCGTGGACAGCTCGCCGCAATCACCTAACTCATCCACGAAAATCGCCCGAACTTCGTCTTCATGACCCGAGACCGCGTGGGCCTCGGTCAACTCCTGCAACAATGAAAGCGCTTTGGTCCGCATGGCGAAAATGCTGCGCATGCTACGCATCCCGTCCAAGTCTCAACTTCCCGCTCCGTTCCGTTCCAAAAAAAACAGGCCCGGCGGTCATCCCGCGGGCCCGTTTGAATGATTCAAAAACAAGCTTCAGGCGAACGCGCCTTCTTTCTCTTTTTCGTCGCCCTTCTTGCACTTGTCGCAATCGGCAAGGCTGGCTTTTTCCTTGGCCTTCTCCTTGCAGCTCTTGCAGTCGCAGCCTTCTTTGCAGTCGGCCAGCTCGGTCTTTTCCTTGTCTTTGTCAGCGCACTTCTTGCAATCGCAGCCGTCCTTGCAGCCGGCGAAGGCCATGGGGAGACAGAAGGTGACGGCAATGGCGGATTGGATGAGTCGTTTCATGATCGTTCGGATTGTGGGTTGTTGGTTGTTGATTGGAGCGTGATTGCCCGAAATTGGGACACGCAACATCGTCCTTTATTCCGAAAGAGAGCGGCCCGCGAGAAACTTTCTTTAACCCCGTCTCGGCAATCCTCTGTCAGCCCTTCCTGACACGGTTGCATCTCGCCGCCAGCTGTGGTTTCTCTCGGCCATGGAAATCCAGCATTTCGACTACGTGGTCATCGGCGGCGGGAGCGCCGGATATGCAGCGGCACGCACCGCCCGGGCATCGTTCGACCGCGTTGCCATCATCGATGGCTCGGACGATCTCGGCGGCCTGTGCATCCTGCGCGGCTGCATGCCATCCAAGACGCTCATCTATTCTGCCGAAGTGCTGCATCTCGCGCAGCATGGGAAAATCTTCGGCTTGGAGATTCCGCAAGCCAGTGTGGACATGCCGGCGCTGCACCGCCGCAAGCTCGCCACCATCGAGGACTTCGCGTCCTACCGCCGCGAACAGCTCGAATCCGACCGCTTTCACCTGATCCGTGATCGAGCCCGCTTTGTGGACGAACAAACGGTCGTGCTGGAGAAATCCGGCCAAGCCATCCGCGCGGACCATTTCATGATCGCCACCGGCTCGGTGGTGAACACACCGGACGTCCCCGGTCTGGCCGAAACGCCGCATTGGACCAGCGACGAGGTGCTCGATCTCGATTTCCTGCCAGAATCGGTGATCGTCCTCGGCGGTGGCATCGTCGCGTGCGAACTCGCCCAATTTCTCAACCGCGTCGGCACTCGCGTCATCCAAATCCAACGCAGCGAAACCCTGCTCAAGGAAACTTCGCCCGAAGCGGCCGAAGTCATCGGCCGGGTTTTCCGCGAGGAAGGGATCGCCCTGCACACCGGCACGCAGCTCGTCGCGGTGAAACAAGACGGCGACGAGATCGTCGTCACCTTCACCCAGGACGGAAAAACGCACGAAGCCCGCGCCGCTCATCTTCTCAACGCACTGGGTCGAAAACCGAACTCACGCCACCTCGGGCTGGAAAACGCCAATGTCGGACTGCGCAGTTCCGGTCACATCCAGGTGAATGCCCTGCAGCAAACGAGCAACCCGCGCATTTACGCCGCCGGGGACGTCGCAGGCCCTCACGAAATTGTCCATCTTGCCATCATGCAGGGCGAGGTCGCCGCGGGACACGCTTGCGGCAAATCCGTCCAGCCGGTGAACTACGACACCCGCACGGGCGTGGTGTTTACCGATCCCCAAATCGCCACCGCTGGCATTTCCTTGGCCGAAGCCGCCGAGCGTGGCCTCGACGTGGTTTCCGCCGACCATCCTTTCGACGACCACGGAAAATCCATCCTGATGGAAGCGAAACACGGTTATGTGAAGGCATGGGCCGACCGCGCGACGGGCAAACTCATCGGCGCAGAATGCGTCGGCAAGGACGCGGGCGAACTCATCCACGCCATGGCCGTCGGCATTTCCCTCGGCGCAGGTCCGGCGGACTTGGTGAAAGTCCATTGGTATCACCCGACGCTCAGCGAGATCTGGAGCTACCCGCTCGAAGATCTGGCGGACGAGCTGTGAGGCACCATCGCGGCACGCGAAAAAGCGGCCCGTGGGCCGCTTTTTCAAAATCGATGTCGTCCGTTACCGGACAGGTAATTCACAGACCCTTCTTCGAAAGGCGGGTGCCGGCGGTTGCGCCTTGGCGAGCCTTGAACTTCGGATTGGATTTGCAGATCACGTAGACCGTGCCCTTGCGCTTCACGACTTGGCAATCAGCGTGACGACGTTTTGCGGAAGCGAGGGATGAGAGGACTTTCATGGCTTTAGATGGTTGAAAAAATGAAGGTGGCACAGGCCGCCGGGGCGCGAAAACTAGCCACCCGACCTTCCTTGTAAAGCCATTTCTCGGACCAATTTCAGCCTCCACCCGCTGAAAATCCGCAACATGGGCCTTGGCGTGTCCGCCGACGCCGCACACCCTCCGCGCCGACCGAGCATGAGCACCCTTTTGGAAACGATCGATGGCGGAACCCGCTACCTGGAAAAACGCGGCATCGAAGACGCCCGCCGCAACATGCAGTTGCTCGTCGCCCATCGACTCGGCTGCACCCGCACGGACCTCTATGTCATGTTTGACCGGCCTATGGAGGAATCCGAGCTCGCCCCGCTGCGCGAGCATCTGAAAAAGCGCGGTGAAGGCGTCCCGCTCCAGCACCTGCTCGGCACCGTTTGGTTTCACAAACACGAATTCAAAACCGACGCCCGCGCCCTCATCCCCCGCCCCGAAACCGAGGAACTCGTCGAAATGATCCTCGCCCAAGAACCCCTTTCCAACGGCCACCGCGTCCTCGACATGGGTTGCGGCTCGGGCGTGCTCGGGCTTTCGCTCGCCGCCGCCCGCCCCGGTTGGGAAATCACGCTGGCCGACGTCTCGCCGGGCGCCCTTTCCCTGGCCCGGGAAAACGCGGCAAGCCTGGAGATTTCCAACGCCCACTTCGTCGAGTCCGATCTTTTCTCAGCCGTTGATGGCAGCTTCCACGGCATCGCCGCGAACCTGCCCTACGTCCCGGATTCTGAGCGCGCGACGATTTCCCGCGAGGTCACGCACGATCCGGCGCTTGCCCTGTTCTCCGGCGAGGATGGCCTCGATCTCATCCGCAGTTTCATCCCCGCGGCCTTCTCCCGCCTCGAACCCGGCGGCTGGCTCGCCCTTGAAATCGGCCACGATCAGGCTTCACAAGTGGCTGAAATCCTTAAAGCTTCCGCCTTCACAGACATCGAAGTGAAAACTGACCTGTCCGGAGTCGCCCGTTTCCCCTTCGCCCGTCGACCTTGACGCCACTCTCAACTTTCAAATCTCAGATTTCCCATGGATAAACTCGTCGTTCACGGCGGCTCCACCCTGCGCGGCGCCATCAACATTTCCGGCTCGAAAAACGCTTCGCTGCCCATTCTCGCCGCCGCCATCCTCACCGGGGAAGACTGCATCATTCGCCGCGTGCCCGATGTCTCGGACACGAATTACATGATCCAAATTCTCAGCGCCCTCGGCGCTGACGTCGAGCGCTCCTCCGGCACTGTCCGCATCACCTGCGCCGACATTTCCGACGAAGCCCCTTACGAACTCGTCCGCCGCATGCGCGCTTCCATCTGCGTCATGGGCCCGCTTCTCGCGCGGAAAGGCCGCTGCGTTGTCTCACTTCCCGGCGGCTGCGTCATCGGCGACCGCCCGGTCGATCTGCATTTGCGCGGGCTCGAAGCGCTCGGCGCGACCATCGAATTTGAAGGCGGCAACATCATCCTCACTGCCAAGGACGGCTTGAAAGGCGCGGAAATTGATCTCCGCGGCACCCACGGTCCAACCGTCCTCGGCACCGACAACGTGATGATGGCCGCCACTTTGGCCGAAGGCATCACCGTCATCGAGTCCGCCGCCGCCGAGCCGGAAGTCCTCGATCTCGCGAATTTCCTCAACGCGATGGGCGCGAAAATCACCGGTGCTGGCACCCGCCGCATCGTCATCGAGGGCGTGAAGGAACTCAAAGGCGTCGAGCACACCGTCATTCCGGACCGCATCGAAGCCGGCACTTTCATGGCCGCCGCCGCGCTGGCCGGAGAAGGCGTCACGCTGCGCCGCGTCTGTCGCGACCACATGAAAGCGATCACCGCTGCGATCGAACTTTCCGGTCACCGCGTCGATTTCAACGAAGCCGGCGACACCTGCACCATCCATCGCGGCGAAGTTTTGCAAGGCGTGGAAATCACCACCGCGCCCTACGCCGGCTACCCCACCGACATGCAGGCGCAGATGACGGCGCTGCTCGCCACCACGCCCGGCATCAGCGTCATCAAGGACACCATTTTCCCGCAGCGCTTCATGCACTGCGCCGAACTCAAGCGCATGGGAGCCGACATCAAGGTGGACAATGGCACCGCCGTCGTCCGCGGCGTGGCCCAACTTTCCGCCGCGCCCGTCATGGCGTCCGACCTCCGCGCCTCCGCCGCGCTCGTCCTCGCCGCTCTCACCGCGAAAGGTTCCACGGAAATTTCCCGACTCTATCACATCGACCGCGGCTACGAGCACATCGACGAAAAGCTCCTCATGTTAGGAGCCCATGTCGAGCGAGTGAAAGAGCGGTAACGGACGGTTCCGCCCGCTTCGCCCTAACCGCGATCTGGCTTAAACTCCGTGCCGTCTTCGCTACGAGTTGGCAATTCGCTCTTCACCCCCTCGGGCAAGGAGACAATTCGGATGTCGGATTGCGAGGAAACCATTTCGATGCCCGCCTCGCGGAAGGCCTTGTCGATGGCGAAGTGCAGCGCGGTTTTGGTCACTCCAAGATCGTCCACGCTGCCGACATAGACGCGCAGCATGAAGGCCAGCGAGGTGGCGGTGAAGGCGTCAAAAACCACGCTGGGCGGGGGTTCTGCGAGGACGAGCGAGTTGGCGGCCGCGGCTTCGAGCATGAGCTTGCGGGCCAACTCGGTATCCGATCCGTAAGAAAGGCCGACCGCGACTTCCACGCGTAGCTCGTTATCGCTGAGCGTCCAGTTGACGAGTTGGCCGGTGATGAACGCCTTGTTAGGGACGATGAGTTCGCGGCCATTGAACTGACGTATGGTGGTCGCACGGATGCGAATTTGCGTCACCTTTCCATCCACCCCAGCGATGGTGACGATGTCCCCTAACCGAATCGGCCGTTCGAACAGGATGATGAGTCCAGCAACAAAGTTGGCGAAAATCTCCTGCAAGCCGAAGCCAATGCCTAGGGTGATGGCGGCGGCAATCCACTGCACCTTGCCCCACGTGATGCCGATTTTGGCGAATGCGATGAGCACGCCGCAAACGACGATGACGTAGCGGATGGTTGTGGTGAAGGCGAAGCTGCTGCCCGGTTTGAGATGCATGTGCCGAAAAAACATCAGCTCGACGAGCCCCGGCACATTGCGACCCGCGACGTAGGTGAGAAACAGAATGATCACCGCAACGAGCAGATCTTGCAGCGTGACCTGTTCGACCAACGTTGCCGTTCCGGCGGGCGGGCTTGTGTCCGCAGAGCTTTTCACCGCAGGCAAGGCACTGGGCATGACGCTGGGAGCAGGACTCGATGGCGCGGATTTTTCGGTCCATAACGTGACTCGATCCAAGGCGGAAAGCGCTGGGATGGTCGCTTGCCAGATGCCTGCTAGACCGAATGCCACGACGGCGATGGTCGCCGCGCGAACCAGCCGCGTGGTTTGCTCCTCCACCTCGACCACCTTCACGGCATTCGCTTTCACCTCATCGAGCGAGGCGACATTCTGCGGTGCGACTCCGGGTTCGGATTCGCGTTCGTCGCGCTCCGCCAAGGCTGCGGCGCGGCGGGCAAGCGCCTGTTGCACCGCAAATCTGCGGCGAGAAACCAGAATCCACCGATGAAGCAAGGCCGCGATGAACAGCGTGAGCAGGATCAACGCGACCGAGGCCAAGGCCTGGAGACGCAGTTGCTGGACCGAGGTGTAGTAGCCGATCGCCGCACCGACCACGAGGATGAAGGGCACCGCAACTCCGAGAAACCAACAGAACTGCGCGAAGCGGTCCGCACGCTGGCCCCGCCAATGGACCATGCCCTTGGAAGGTTTGAGAATCTGGCTGAAAAAGACACCCGTTAGAATGACCGTTACCATGAATGAAAGCCGTCCGGCGGAAGTGACCCGAGAATCGATGGGCAGCGAGATGGTTAAAAACAACGGCAATGTTAGAGCAGGAATAAACCAGCCGAGGGATTTTCTGAGCAACTTGCAATGGGCATCCTCCATCCGCAGATGGCCGGACAACATGCCTTCCGGATGAGCGAGCAGTTGCATCAAAATCGTCGCCGAGAGGAAACCTGAGATGCCGCGTAGACCGGCAATAACACCCGCCGAACAGCCTTCCGATCTCGCGACGAAAAACCACAGCAGCAGCGGAATGGGCAAAGCTAACAAAACAGTCACGCCCAAGGCCGAGGCGGTCGGGGTGAAACTGGTGCAGTTTCGTTTTTCAACCACCTGCCCCAGTTCTTTGAGTTTCGCTCTGAGCGAGCGGCGGCGATAAATCAGATAGATCCACGGCACCAGCGCAAGGCACCAGAGCCAGGAATTTCGCACGGCATCCGCGAACAGAGGAGCGAATGGCTTCGCCGCTGCGAGTTCGCGAATCGCCCGCCATTCGATCATGGGTTCGGTGACCGTGATTCGCTCGGTGCTCGGAATCCATAACAGCCGTTCGTCGACGAAACGGGCAAACTTCGAAACCTCTTCAATCAGCGCATGGATGCGAGTCGAGGATGCGGTGAGCAGCTTGATGTACTCGCGGTGGTCGGCCACGAGCGTGCGCAGCGAGGATAGCCGGGTTTTCCAAAGGCGATTGAGATCCGGTGATTTCGTGGCGGAGGGAACCTGGCGGGTGAGGAGTTCGGCATAGCGCTCCTCCAGCACAATGAGGTCGAGTTGCGATTGGGCTGAGAGCCGGGCAATCTGGCGGGCGTCCTCGCGCAGGCGGGCCGGAGTCGGCAAGGCTTGGCGCTGAGCGCGCAGCAAGCGTCCGGTCGAAGCGTCGATGCCCAAGGAAACGTCCTCCAACAGTTTCACGCGCCGCTGGGCGCTCGAAAATTGTTTGGAGACACGATCCTCCATACCGTCCCAGCGGGAAACTTCGGCAGCCGTCGTGGCCAGGCGCTTGCTCAGGCCATCCGGTCCACCGTGACCTTCCGCCAGTTCCAGAATTTCCTGAGCGATTGCCTCCTCCTCGGGCTTTCCGGCGAAGCGGGCGACATCCTCCTTGGCACGCGCAACTTCGTCGCTGGCTGCTGCGAGACGGAGTCGATCCACCTGCGCCTGCAAGGCTTCCACCTCATCCGTTAGGGCAGCAACTCGGCGGCTGAGCTTCGCTCCTTGCGCGGCAAACAATGCCGGGGTTGCCTCCAAGTATTCCAACTCAGCCGTCAACATCTTGCCCTGTTCGCGGAGTAAGTCGCGCTGGGCGAGGTAGCGCTGATAGGTGGCGCCTTTCACTCCGGTGTCCGATGCCATGGCGACTTCTGGCGCGACCAATGCGGCGAGATCTGAGTTGTTCCTCGCGATGAGATCAGGCAGTTCAGCTTGGCGGGCGACGCGGGCTTTGCCCTTTTTCGAGTGCTCCTGGGATGCGCTGCGTGCCTCAGCTAAAGCCGCCTTGGCGACGTCCAGCTCGCGGCTCCCCCCTTCCCAAGTGGCTTCTTCAGCGACGGTGGTGGAACGAGGTGCGACCAGCTGGGAATTTTCGATCGTTAGCTTCTCAAGTTCTGCCGGGGCAGTTTCTTGGTCCTTGCGGTACTTTTCGACGGCTTCCACGGCCGCACGTGCTTCGTCGCGAAAGGCCAAGGACTCCTGATAGATTGCGATAGCTTTGGTGCTTTCTTCTCCCGCCTCGGGCGCGGCGGAAAGCGCCTTGATTCGAGCCTCGATGGCTGACTTCTCCAGCACCGCCTTGTCCTCTTGCCCATGCAAGTTTCCCGCCAAGGCAAGGAGCATGAGTCCACCCACGATGCGGGCTATGGCCGAGATTCGGGCGCGATAGTGAGGTGGTGCGATGTCCATTCGCCGCCACCCTAGCGGCAGCCTGTCGCTTCGGCAAAGCCCGTCAGCGGGAAATTTCTCGCGTCGCCCCCTCGCGGCGGAGTGGCTGAGGATGGGTGAATTCTGGGGTAGCCAGAGGCGTGACGCTCTGGCAAAACGCGGCCGTGTCCGAGACCCGAATTGTCCATGTATCCGATGAGGAAATGAAAGACGGCGTGCGTGAGGCCTGTGCCTTGCTGCGTGCTGGTGAGATTGTCGCGCTACCGACCGAAACCGTTTACGGCCTTGCCGCGGACGCGCTGAACCCCGAGGCGGTGGCCAAGGTGTTTGCGGCGAAGGAACGGCCGTCGTTCGATCCGCTCATCGTCCACATCGCGTCGCGGGGCGATCTCAAGGACGTTGCCGTGGTGCCGGAAGATATCGCGGAAACGGTGAACAAGCTGACCCAAGCGTTCTGGCCCGGGCCGCTGACGCTCATCCTGCCGAAGCACGCCGACGTGCCCGATCTGGTGACCAGTGGGCTGCCTACCGTGGCCGTGCGGCAGAGCGCACATCCAGTTTTCCGCGCCATCGGCAAGGAACTCGGACGGCCCATCGCCGCGCCCAGCGCGAACCGTTTCGGCCGCATTTCCCCGACCTCCGCGTCTGCCGTGGTGAAGGAACTTGGCGGCCGCATCCCGCTCGTCATCGACGGCGGTGCCTGCGCCGAGGGCGTGGAAAGCACCATCATTTCCATCGAGCCACGTGACGGGAAAAAGCCGGTTTTCCGCCTCCATCGCGCGGGTCCGGTGACCAAGGAGCAGCTCCAAGAGTTCGGCAAGGTCGAGAAAGCCAAACCAGTTTCGCAGGACGCGGCGCAAGCCTCACCCGGCCAACTCGACAGCCATTACGCACCGCTCACGCCGTTGATCCTGCTTGAGAAACCGGAGGATTTCACGCCTGAGGAAGGCAAACGCTACGGCCTGTTGAGCTACCGCGGCGAAGATGACAGCGACTACGTGACGATGCACGATTGGGACGTCGTCGAGTCACTCAGCCCCGGCAGTGGCAAGCTGGCCGAGGCGGCGATACGCTTGTTCTTCGTGATGCGGTTGCTTGACGAGGCCGGGTTGGACGCGATCATCGCCGAACCCGTCAGCGAGACCGGCCTTGGTGTTGCGATCATGGATCGCTTGCGCCGTGCGTCCGTCCGCCCTTGAAACCCACATTCCTCCCCGCATTTATGAAAAACCCTCTCGTCGCGTTCGCGCTTGTTTCCACCGCTTTTGGCCAAGCTCCCGATTGGGAAAACCAAGCGGTTTTCCGCATCAACAAGGAAGCCCCGCGCGCAACGTCGATGCCCTTCCCGACGAAAGAAGCCGCCCTGTCCAAGGCGCGGCTCGAATCGCCTTGGTGCGCGATGCTTAACGGCAACTGGAAGTTTCACTTTGTGGGCAATCCCTCCCAACGGCCCGCGGGCTTTGAAGCGGCGGATTTCAACGATGCGGCGTGGAAAGAGATCCCGGTGCCATCGAACTGGCAGATGCACGGCTACGGCGCGCCACTCTACACCAACATCACCTACCCGTTCGCGAAAAACCCGCCGCACGTCATGGGGGTGCCACCGCAGCAATTCACGAATTTCCCCGAAGCCAACCGCAACCAGGTGGGATTTTACCGCCACAAGTTCAGCGTGCCGACGGATTGGAAAGGACGCCGCGTGGCCATCGTTTTCGGCGGAGTGGATTCCGCGTTTTACCTGTGGATCAACGGCCAAAAGGTTGGCTACTCGCAGGACTCGCGAACCCCAGCGGAGTTCGACCTCACGCCTTATCTGAAAGAGGGCGATAACGTGCTCGCCGCCGAGGTTTTCCAGTATTCCGACGGCTCCTATCTTGAAGACCAAGACATGTTCCGCATGTCCGGAATTTTCCGCGACGTCTACCTGTGGTCCGCCGACACGCTGGATTTGCGGGATTTCTGGATCCAAGCCGGTCTCGCAGATGACTGCAAAACCGGCACGCTGGATTTCACCGCGACACTCGCGAATCACGGCAACGCCGCCACCCAAGCGAAGGTGAACCTCACGCTAACCGACGCGGACGACAAGGTCATCGAAGTTCCCACGGACGCGATCACCGTTGCTCCCGGCAAGGAAACAACCGAGGTGAAAGCGAAGATCGCCGCCATTCCAAACGTGAAAGCATGGTCTGCGGAAATCCCCAACCTCTACCGCTACGAAATCACGCTCACCGACGGCGCGGGCAAAGAGATCGCCCATCACGTCGGCAAGACCGGCTTCCGTCGCTCCGAGGTGAAAAACGGCCAATTTCTCCACAACGGCCAGCCTATCCTAATCAAGGGCGTCAATCGCCACGATCACCACCCGGTCACCGGCCACTACGTCACCCGCGACAACATTCTCGAGGACATGCTTCAGATGAAGCGGGCCAACATCAACACCATCCGCACCGCCCACTACCCCAATGATCCAGCGCTCGTCGAGCTGGCCGACGAACTCGGGTTCTACGTCATCGCCGAGGCCAACATCGAATCCCACGGGATGGGCTACAAAGAAGAGTCGCTGGCCAAAGATCCCAGCTGGTATGAGGCGCACCTCGACCGCATCCGCAACCTGGTGGAACGCGACAAAAATCACCCGTGCATCGTCATGTGGTCGATGGGCAACGAAGCGGGCGATGGCGAGAATTTCGTCAATGCCTCGGCATGGATCAAACAGCGCGACCCGTCCCGCCCGGTGCACTACGAACAAGCCGCCCATAACCTGCATGCCGACCTTTTCGCGCCGATGTATGCAACCATTCCCGACAGCGAAAAATACTGCCGTCAGGAAGAGAAAAAGCCACTCGCCCAGCAGCGGCCGCTCATCCAGTGCGAGTACAATCACGCGATGGGCAATTCGACCGGCAACCTGAGCGATTACTGGCAGCTCATCCGCCGCGAACGCCTGCTCCAAGGCGGCTCGATCTGGGATTGGAAAAACCAAGGCATCCACCACACCAAGCACGTCAGCACCGACCTCGAAGATAGGTCCGGCAGCGGCAACAGCTTCGACCTTTTCGGCTCCCTGGCCACCGATGAAGGACTCTTCGGCGGCAGCGTGGTGGTGAAACAATCCGCCAAACTCGACCTGACCGGTCCGCTCACGCTCTTCGCCGAGGCGCGTTTCAACAACATCGGCACAAGCCAAGGCGGGCAGCCCATCATTGCCAAAGGCGACACCGCCTACAGCCTGAAACTCGCAGAAAACGGCGAACTCGAGTTCTTCATCCACTCGGCAGGCCAATGGAAAAACGTCGCCGCAAAACTGCCAGACGACGCGGCCTCGAAATTCCACACCTACGCCGGTGTCTATGACGGTGCGAAGTTGACGATTTTCATCGATGGCAAAGAAGCTGCCAGCAAGCCAGCATCTGGCGCAGTTTCCACCAACGACTACCGCCTCGCGTTCGGCATCGACACCCAAGAAACCGCACGCCGCCTGAATGGCTCGATCCGCCGCGCCGCCGTCTACGCATCCGCGCTGGCTCCCGATCAACTCGCTTCCAGCCCATTCACGGCGAACGGTGCGCAGGTCTCGATGGATTTCGCCAAAGATGCCGAAAAGCCAAAGACCCAAGACTTCGTCGCCTATGGGGGCGATTTCAACGACAGGCCGACCGACTTTTCATTCTGCGGCAACGGCATCGTTTCTGCCGATCTGGTGCCGTCACCCCAGTTCGACGAAGTGAGGAAGATCTATCAAGAAATCCACACCAGCGCCGTCGACGTCACCACTCCCGAGGTCACCCTCAGCGTCCACAACGAGTGGTTTTTCCGGGACATCAAACCGATCAACGCATCTTGGAAACTGCTGGAGGACGGCATTGTCATCGCCGAGGGCAAGCTCGACCTGCCAGACATCGCGCCGCAACAATCCGCCGAAATCAAGATCGCTACCAACGCCACCCCAAAAGCGAACCGCGAATACTTTCTCCGCGTCCGCTACGATCAGACTGAAGCCACCGCTTGGAATCCGGCGGGAATGCCCATCGCTTGGGACGAGGTCGCCCTGCCTTGGGGCAAGCGCCAGCTCGCCGCTGCGGCTGCGGCAGACGTGCCCGCCTCCTTCACCGAGGACAGCTCCTCCATCACGCTGAAAGCAGGCAAAGCCACAGCGGTGATTTCTCGCAAGAATGGCTACCTGACGTCACTGAAGGATGGCGTAACCGAATGGCTGGTTTCCCCCCTGGAACTCAATTTCTGGCGTCCACCGACGAACAACGACGAGGGAGCGAAACTTCACCACACGCTCAAGGCATGGCAATATGCCGGCAGTGGGGCCACCGCTGACAAGGTGACCGCCCGCCAAGACGGCAACGATGTGCTCGTCACCGCCGAGTTGCGCATTCCGGCGGGCGACAGCCGGGCCACCATTCGCTACCGCTTTTCTGGCTCCGGTTCGTTAGAAATCGAAACGCAATTCAGTGCCGCCAAGGGCCAACCCGAGATCCCACGCATCGGCTACCAAGGTGACATCTCTCAATCCGCCCCGCTGTGGAAATGGCATGGCAAAGGCCCTCACGAAAACTACGTGGATCGCCAAGAAGGAGCCTGGACCGCCATCCATGAACTGCCTGTTGCTGCCGCATTCTACGAATACATGGATCCACAAGAGTCAGGCAACCGGACGAACATCCGCTGGACCACTCTCACCAACCCGGCCGGCGGAGCCGCCCTGCAAGTGGATGCGACCGGAGACTCTCTGCTGCAAATGGGATTCTATCCCTGCGCTGCGACGGACATCACCCTCGCGATGCATCCCGCCGAGATTCCACCGGCAGATTTCTTCACGATGAATCTGGATCACCTCCAGTCCGGCCTTGGTGGAACCGACTCGTGGGGTGCCTTGGCGTTGGAAAAATACCGCATCCCATCCGGCAAGGATTACCGCTGGTCATTCCGACTCAGCCTGATGGAGACACCAGCAGCCCCGGCACCGCCCGTCAAGCTGCGCCAAATTCCAACACAGGATTGATTCCAATTCCGCAAACAGGGCGTGGAGGTGAGCATGCCGCCACGCCTTTTTGGCTTCCGCCTAACGAGTTTCGAGGCGACACGAAATGCCTCTTTCAAATGCCGACAGGCGGCTCCGTGGGCTTCACCGTGATTTCCAAGTTCTTCTCGCCACGGCGAAGGCCAATGACGACGGGTTCGCCCGGAATCACGTAAAAGAACGCGTTGGCCGCATCCGCATAGTCGGTGATTTGGCGGGAACCGATGGAAAGGATGACATCGTTCACTTGGATCCCGGCGAGGGCTGCGGGAGACTCGGCGAGGATGCGGCTGATCTGGGGAATTGTGGCTTCCGAACGCAGGGCTAAGCCAAGCCAACCTCGGACAAGCGCTCCACCATCTGCGACATCACGCCTGACCCGGTGAATGGCTTCCACCGGAATGACAAAACCGTCGTTGCCTGCACCGGACGCTTGGAAAACGATGCCCACGACCGCTCCGACGTCATCAATCACGGCAGTTCCCGGAGAAGGAACCGCTTGGCTAAAACTCACGTTGAGAAGGGCGAAGGGTAAAATTCGGCCATCCACATGTTTCACCCAGCCCGTGCTGCGGCAAGGGATGAATCCGTTAGACTCCAAGACACGCAAGGCCGCAGTGGCATTTCCGCCAACCTCATCGTTCCACTTGATCGACGGGACAGCACCCCGTTCCACGGCGAAGAAATCGAGCCGCGATACCGGGTCGTGTTCAACCGAATTTACCCGTATCCCCTTCGTGCCAAGCTGAAGACTGGTGAGTTCGCGCTTTTCCTCCGCGTTGGAGACGGTGACCACCGTGGTTTGCCCCGGCATAGGAATGGCGGTGGTTTCAACCACTTTTCCGTCTCCAGGCGCTGCTGCATAACTGGCACGCAGAATGGGTGGGATGGAATCGGAGGCGGCTGTCACGCCCATAGTCACACTCACAAATGCCCCAACGAGGCTCAACGGCAGATGGCGACGTGAAATGTCTCGTTGCTTCATCACGAGCCGCCTTGGATTAGAAAACCTGCTCGCCTGTCATTCCATGCGTCAACGGACTCAGATCGAGTTGGTTGAGTTGCTGGACGGGAGGCAGCGTCAGCGCCGGGGCAACTTGGTAATTCACGGGCACTCCTTGAACTCCTTCCTTCACCACCTGCGACGGGGCGAGGATAAAGGCCAAGGTGATCGCCGCGTAGGCCAAGCCCGCTCCATAGCCCCACTTCGTGGGTCCTATGTCAGCAAACCATGCCGTGGCGCGTCCAAAAATGCCCGAGATTCCGGGACTCTTGACCGCATCCTCGCGTTGTCTCTGATGAAACTCGCGAAGGAAGCCTTGCCAATAGTCCGCTTCGGGACGCGCGTCGCGTCCGAGGGCAAGTAGTTCTCCAATCTGTTCGACGGTCGGTTTCAAGGGCGATTTATAATAAAGATGTGTAAAATATTCACCCAAAGCTCAAGAGAAATTTTAAAATCTTTCTTCCCAGCTCTCCTGAAGTGCGGCTTGAAGCTGGAGGTGAGCGTAGTGCAAACGTGACCGGATCGTTCCTTCGGATGTCTTCAGCACCTTCGCAATATCCCCATGAGACATTCCTTGGATATCGAACATCGTTACAACCATCCTGTGTGGGTCAGACAGCTTCCGCATGGCTTCGTTCAATTTTATTTGAAGCTCATTGAGATTGGTCATTTTTTCCGGATTTGCCTCATTGGTGCTATCGATCAACGCAGGATCTTGCTGCACGGCTGACTCAAGGTTGTCGAGGCTCACCCCCGCGCGACGCTTGCGTTTCTTGAGGAAGTTGAGCGTGAGATTGGTCGCGATCTGGTAAATCCAGGTGTAAAAGGTCGAATTGCCGCGGAACTTGCCAAGCGATTGGTAGGCGCGGGAAAAGATTTCCTGCAACAGATCGTGCGTGTCCTCCTTGTGAGACGTCATGTTGTAGACCAGCCCGAAAAGCTTGTCGCCATACTTGAGAATCAGGGCGTCGAAGGCGCGGGTGTCACCCTGTTGGGCACGCGAAACGAGATCCTGGTCAGGGTCGGGGGGACGGGGCTGACGAAACATTTACTGGGGGTACGCAGGGGCTGAGAAAGGCTACACGGGAGGAAGTCTCTGTAAAGAACGGTGAACGAATCACCCGACCTATGGCTTGGCTAGGTTTGGCATGAACTCCATGCGCGAATCCGCGGCCGATAACGGACACAACGCCCAAGGAATTTCCACATGAGGACCTGCGAGGATCTCACGCCGCACCCGAGAGACACCAAGGGGACTATTTCAGCTTTGCAAACTGGTCGATCCCGAGCTGGGTCGCGGCTACCACCAGCTCCGCCTCGCCGGTGGCGTTGTCCCCTTCCAGCTCCACGTAAATGCGGCTGTCCACCACTGCTTGGAGCTTGTGATCGCCCTCCATGATCGCGGTCTGACCGGCAATCAGATGAGTTTTGCGGTTGGTCATCTTGATGAGGTCTTCATTTCCCAGCAAAGGCAGGAGCTGGGCAACCATGGGGGAGTCCTTGACAACTTGAACCGTGATGCGGCGCTCGCCAGAAACATAGACTCGGGTCAGGGAAACTCCCACGCCGGGAATTTGCTCGGTTTTCACGGCTTCCCCTTTCCAATCACCGAGCGCGTCAGGAAACAATTCGCCCGCCTTGGCGGCCCCTTTTTCGTCCATGACCTTGATCAATTCACGGAGTTTCGCCGTAACGGCCTCGTCATTGCCTGCCTTGTAATCCTTGAAAGCTTGGCGCATGCCGTCTTCGAAAGGGTCGGCCAGCGCAGCAAGGGGCAGGAAGATGGAAACGCAAAGTGCGGATAGCAGGGTGATCGAGGTTTTCATGGATTTTTCAGATTGCAGGTTCGTCTGGCGACACAAATGCCAGTATCTCCTGAGGGTTACTGGGGATTCCTAGTCCATTCGAGGCGTGGGCGCAACGTCCACGCTGCGCAATCGCGCTGCGGCCTCTGAGCTTGCCCCCACCCTGCTGCTTGACGGCGGGGGAATGGAATCGGAGCGTATCCGTGTTTGACCCGCTCCTTCATCATGCTCCGATTTTCCCTGATCTTTCTCGCTCTCCTGCTCCCCGTCGCGGCGTTCCAACTTCCGGCAAACTCCAGCCAATGCCTCGTCGGAACGGCGGATGGCTGGGACAGCTCACATGTCACACTCAGCTACTTTGAGAAATCGGGCGGGCAATGGAAACCCGTCGGCGCACCTTGGAAAGGACGGCTCGGAAAAACGGGACTCGTCTGGGGCAAGGGACTCAGCCCAGTGCCAAGCGGTGCCGCCACCAAGCGAGAAGGCGACAATCGCTCACCTGCCGGAGTTTTCGCCCTCGGCGGAGCGTGGGGCTACGACGCTTCCATCCAGAAAAACCCGAAGCAATTCTATCGCCAAGTCACCTCGCGCGACCTGTGGGTGGAGGATCCAAAATCGCCGCTCTACAACCAATTTGTCGAGCTCGATCACGAACCCGCCACGGCTTGGGAAAAAAAGCAGCAGATGAAGCAGGGCGACTACGCCCACGCACTCAAGCTCTTCATCGCCCACAATCCGCCCCCCAACGCCGTCCCTAACGGCGGCTCATCCATTTTCTTCCACATCTGGCGTGGTGGCGGCTCCATTCCCTCTGCCGGCTGCACCACCATGGAAAAATCAAAGCTGCAATGGGTGATCTCCCGCATCGATCCCGCCCGCAATCCGCTCTACGTTCTGCTGCCAGAGTCCGAGTATCGAAAAAATAAGGAGCGGTGGAAATTGCCCTGATTCCACACTTCACGACGAATCCCCCGTTCCATGGAGCGCCTCAGCCATGCCGATTACGCCAGACTGCTCGACTTCATTGCGTTGTTGCAGGAACCGGTCGCGCTTGAGGAGTTCGGGGCCATGATCGTCCGCTCTACCACAGAACTGGTGCCCGGCGCGACCATCGCATTCGATCAAATCGACGAACGCAGCGGGCTTTACCGTGGGTTCGATCACAATGTCCCGCTCGACCTCGCAGAGCAGGCGCGCATGCACGCTCGACTGCAACAGGTCTATCAGGAAAACCCCATCTACGGCTACATCCAAGCGGGCGGCAAGGGACCGGTCGTGGATCTCGACACTCTGATGCCCCGGCGCGACTTCCAGCGCACCGATTTCTATCAGGATATTTTCCGGCCTTATGGCATCCGCCATCAGGTCAGTGTGTTGTTGTCGCGGGACGGCTGGATCAACACACTCACGCTCAACCAAGCGCGGCCGATTTCAGGAAAGGCAATCACCCTGCTCACGCTGGCCACTCGACATATCCAGTTGGCCCATCGCAATGCCTGCCACACCCATCAGATTGCCAACGCGTGTTCTGAAATCGCAGCCATCCCGCTGACTCCACGCGAGGTGGAGGTTTTCGGCTGGCTTCACGAGGGCAAGCGCAACGGCGAAATCGCGACCATCCTCGGCTGCGCGAAACGCACCGTCGATAAGCACGTGGAGAACATTCTCCGCAAGACAGGCACCGAAACGCGCACCGCAGCGGTCCGCGGCCGCTGAGCCTGTGCACCCATACGTCATCGCACGTATTCCCCGCAGGAAGGGATTTCGGCATATTCCCTACCGTGTCCAAGTTGCCGATGAATCCCAGCTTGCAGCCGTCCGCCGTCTCGGCGTCCGGGTCGCAGCTTTCAACCGCACTCAGGCACCCTCCAGCTCAGGCCGACTGACGTCACGCGCTCCTTTTTCTCCCCCGACCCTAGCACCGGCAGGCTCTCAGAAAGAGCGCTGCCGGTGCTCTTTCCGTGCCAGATGCATAGGGCGACGGAATTCCCGCTTCGGCCGCAACGCCTGCCAAGGATGGGAATTGACGGCACCGATCACGTGTTCAGGCTGACACCCATGATCGCGAGACTGAGGGGAAAAGTCATCGAAGCCTATCCGAACCGGCTGGTGGTGGATGTGCAGGGCGTCGGCTACGAGGTGTTCATTCCCCTTTCCACCTTCGACCGCCTGCATGCGGCAGAAGGATTGGCCGTGGATCTGCGGACGCACCTGCATTTCAGTCAGCTCGGGCAAAAATTGTTCGGCTTTGCCAGTGAGGAAGAGCGCGATGTCTTCCTGCTGCTCATCGACCGAGTCAGCGGCGTGGGACCGACGATGGCCGTGTCCGTGCTCAGCGGCATGAACGTGAACGACTTCAAGAAATGCGTGGTCGCGGGTGACGTGGCCGGGCTTTCCCGCCTCAAAGGGGTGGGAAAAAAAACCGCCGAACGCATCGTGCTGGAACTCAAGGACAAGGTCGGGGTGGTGGAAACTTGGCAGGATGCTGCGGCCGGACAAGTGACCGCCGGCGCGGCAGATGCGGAGCTTGCGCTCATCGCACTGGGCTACAAGCAGGTGGACGCGCGCAAGGCTGTTCGAAAAGTGCTCGACGCGGATCCTGCCGCGGCCACCGAGGCGCTGGTGCGCGGAGCATTGCGCGCCCTCCAAGGCTGAGTCTTCGCTAACGAACGTCGGAACGAGCGAGGATCCACAGGAGATCGGAAAGGCGATTGAAAAACAGCCGAACGACCTCGGGCACGGGCTCACCGGATTCATGAAGAGCGAGCACGGAGCGCTCCGCACGGCGGGCGACGGTGCGGGAAAAATCCAACCCAGCGCGGGCAAGCGATCCTTCCGCACCGGGACGCGCCCAACCGGTGAAGCGGATGCCACGTGCCTCGTGCTTGCGCGCCTCGGCCGTGACCCAGTCGAGATCGGCTGGAGTGAGTGCCGCGTAGCCTTTTTCCTGATAGGACAGGACGTCCACCGGCAAGCACGCGAGCTGCCCCATCAGACCAATGAGCTTTTCCTGAAGCACGTCGATGAGAGTGAGCCACTCGGGATCATGAGCGGAGGCGCGAGCTAGGCCGAGCGCGGCGTTGAGTTCATCCACATTGCCGAGCGCCTCGATGCGGACCGAGGTCTTGGCGATCCTTTTGGAAAACAAAAGATCGGTTTCGCCGGAGTCGCCCCGGCCAGTGATGATGCTCATGCGAATTTCCTAGCAGGCAGAAAAATCGATGTCCATGCCCGTACATCCATGATTTCTAAGAGCGACCATGAAACTCGCGAGACTCGGCGACGGCCCGGAAATCTTCCACACCATCCAAGGCGAAGGTGTGAGCGTCGGCATGCCCGCCGTGTTCGTCCGCGCATCGCTCTGTAACCTGCATTGCGTCTGGTGCGACACCGATCACACGTGGAATTTCGTCGGCACGCCGTGGAAGCACGAAAAAGACACGATCCCCGGCTATGCGAAGCATCGCAAGAAGGACGTCATCATCGAGTGCGAGCCTGCGGAGATTGCAGAAAGAGTGCTGGCGTTCCCGTGCCAGCGCGTCGTCATCACCGGCGGAGAGCCCTTGCTGCAGGAAGCGGATTTCCTGAAAATGATTTCCGCGATCCGCGAACAGCAACCGGCCTATCAATTCGAGGTGGAAACCAACGGCACGCGCCTCCCCTCGCCCGCATTCCACAACGCCGTCGACCAGTTCAACGTCTCGCCCAAGCTGTCCAATGCCGCCATCGACGCGAAGCTCCGATTGAACCAGGAAGCCTTGGCATTCTTCGCCAGCTCACCCAAGGCCTGGTTCAAATTCGTGGTGGCCGAGCCGGACGATCTCATCGAAATCCGCAACCTCTGCGACGCCCACGGCATTCCGCTTTCCCGCATCCTGTTGATGCCCGAAGGCCGCACCGCCAAAGAACTGGACCACAGCGCGCACTGGCTGGCCGACATCTGCCGCGACGGCGGCTTCCGCTTCTGCGATCGCCTGCACATCCGTTTGTGGGGAGATAAACGTGGCGTGTGAGCTCGATAAAAATTCAAAGACCTCCGCCCACCGTCGCCGCAAGCCGCCGAGCCATCGCGAGGATGGCCGGATTCTGTTCGTTCGTCCGATGATGGACACCAAACGTGAATGCGCCGGGCAAACTGAACTCCAATGCCCGCACGGTTTCCAAACCATGCTTTGCCAGATTCATCGGGGTCGCGGCATCACCGGGAAACATCAGCACGCCGAGGCCCTGTTTGCAGGCGTCAAGCGCGTCATGATCGCTCTGGCACTCAATCACCGTTGCCAGCGAAAGCCCATACAGCGACTCACACCAACCAGACATAAATTCTCGAAAACCCACCGCCATCGACGCGGCGGGTAGAATCACCGTCGACGAAATCAGCTCCGGCATGCTCAACGAAGCCTTTTCAAAAGCATGGTGCCGCGGATTCCATGCAACCGTGATTCCCCGATCGCGACGAATCACCACGCTGCTGATCCCGTCCGCGACACCCGCCGTGCGAAACGATCCCGCAACAACCAGATCCACCTCAAGATCACGCAGCGCCGCAACCCAGTCACGATCCACGTCCATCGTGCTCCACGCTTGTGTCTGAATCGGACTTTCCTGCTGACTCGAAATTTTCTGGATCTCCTGCGCCAACCGACTGCTGTCCGCACGAATCTTCACCTGCTTGGCCTGCGATCGTTGCCAATACGCAATCCGATTCAACAGTCCTGAATACTCGCCGACGACCTCTTCGATGACCGGAAGAATGGCGATTCCTTCCTCCGTCATAACAGTCCCTTCCGGCGAGCGATAAAACAGCGGAAAGCCCAAGATTTGCTCAAGTTTGAGAATTTGCACGCTCACCGCCGGCTGAGTCACCCCGAGTTTATGGGCCGCCGCCGAAAAACTGCCTAGCTCGTTTAAAGCGAGAAAACACTGCAACTCGCGGATCTCTGGATCGATCATCGTGGGGCTGAGAGATGAAGGCTTGAGACCAACGAAGGCAAAAACTCGTAAGCGTGATGGTGCAGGTAGCTGACATTCACCTCCACGCTCGGCAGCGCGTCGATAAGCATCGGCTCCACCGACCAAACTTCCGGCTCCAGCCTAACCTCCGGCCCTAACAACTTAAGTCCTGCAGGGAAATCTTCGGGATGATCCAGCCAGAACAACCACTGCGATACGTCAATGGTCTCTGCTTGCCCGACCGCATCCGGCACCACCGGCAAACAACCATCCAGCGGAACAACCAGTGGTCTCGCCGCCATTTCCAACGGAGCAACGCCTGTCGCTGAACCTTGATAGAGTCGATACGCAACCCGTCCCACCTTGCACGTCACAAAGCGGGAGGAAGGTCCCGCCCAAGGCCCCACAAAGAGATCGCAGTGGCCTGACATCATGGCCTTTCCAGCATGCTGGAAATCAACCGGAACATATCCCGGACGAATGCCATCCACCGACTGGAGGGCACGGAATAGGTTGCGGAATCCACAAGTACGGAACATCGCCGCCGAACACCCCACTCGCAGCAAGCGCCCTTTCTCATGAATCCGATTCACGTGGCCCCGCAGCTTCTCGCGGGTCATCTCCAGTTGCCTCAAATCATTGAACAAGCGTGTGGCGAAGTCGCAGGCCACCAGACCGCCGTTAGACGCCTCATCGAACAATCGCCCTCCGAATGCCTTTTCCAAACTCTGCATCAGCCGCATCACACACTTACGATTGGACGAAAGTCGATGCCCCGCGGCGGTGAAGTCTTTCTCTTCATACACCACGTGGAATGCTTGCAGATGCCGGAAGTCGATCGATTCGAGATCCTGCTCTTTCTTGCTGTTTGCCTCCCCATCATCTGCCCTCACCGAATTCATCAAGTTGGGTTAGCGGTTCCTCCGGAGATCACATGCATCATGTGACGAAAGTTAGAACCCAAAGCGAACCTCCATGGCAAGGCCATTGGCAGAAATATCGCGTACAACGTTAGACCTTAGATAAGTTCGCTAATAACCCTATCAGCTAGATGACCGATACGTTCGCACCCAGCTTGATGAAAACTGATTTTAATGTCCGAAAATGAGACCACTTGTCCTATTTTGGGACCACTTGTCCGATTTTAACTCGTGCCAATTTCCAATTAAACTCCCCTCCCCCGACCCAGCGAGGAAGAAATGTTAGCGTAGGCGGCATTTCAATAAGCCAAGATCTTTGGATCTCATTAGCATTTTGGCATTCAGGACAGTCGATTTTAACAGAGCTAACGGTCAAAGTGATCGTCTTGATGGGAGGAAAAGCTCCATCAGGAAACGCGATCCACTCGCGCCATCATTTCCCGAGTCCCGGCCCCGCAAGGAGCCAAGGTGAATGCTGACGTCGCATGGAAGTCCCCGCGTCGCCAACAACACCCACACCCATGAAACATCCGCTCCTGCTCACCCTTGCAGTATCCATTCCCGCGCTCGGCCACGCCCAGACCCTGATCGACTCGGGACAGTTCTTTGACCCGGATTTCAGCGTCCGCAGATTCGGGGCCACCAGCGGCACACTTGCCTTGACGGTGACCAACTTACCGACCTCAGGATCCGCTTCGAGCGGCAATGTGAGCTGGACCAACTCCGCCGGCGGTCACGCCCAGGTGCGCTCGCAGCTATCTCTCGGCATAATTCCTCTCGCAAACCTCGATGCCCAGCTAGCTGGCTACACCCGCATCGCCCAAGATTCCCTGATTTTCGGACGGGAAATCACCACCGATGCGGAAATTCTCGGAGCGATTGACGTCGGCCCCGCGCTCCAAGGACTGATCGGCGACGTGGCGGGAGCCAGCGTCCTCTATAACTGGCAGGCCGGGGCCACCGTTTCCGGCTTGTCCATCGCACCGGATCAACTCTATCAGGTCAATTTCACGGTGACCTCCGGCAACGGACTGCCGGTTGATCTCCTCCAGGCCGCCGCATTCGGGATCACTACGGTTGGCATCTCAGGCGCTAACAACGAGAGCGCCACTTCTCTGAACTTGTTGAATCTCATCACCCTCGGCACCGATCCATCGGTGGGAAATTTCAGTTTCAACTTCAGGTCGGACACAGACCTCAGCGCCCTGGACTTTTCCTTTGCCGCGGCCTCGGTCGCCGACGTGAGCTTGCTCGGTGGCACGGGGCCGAACCAAAACGTTCTCACCTTTTCAGGTTTCCAGGTCCAAGCGATCCCGGAGCCGGGAACCACTGGCCTGCTGATGACCTTCCTCGGTCTCACCCTGCTCCGCCGCAAACGCGACTGAGCTCACCTCCTCTAACCCCATAAGGAGATGAGCCCCATCGTTCCTTTACCCGCTTTGGCATGGATCGCCGCCAGCCTGATCCTTCCAATTCAGGCACAAGATCTCGGCAGATCCATCGTCCGCGATGAATCGTCACCGGCAGGTTTCAGCGAACCATCCCGCGAATTCACGCCTTCTGAATCCTTGCGCGCGAAAAGCTTGCTGGAATCACCCGCCCCAGCCATCGGGGTCCAGGACATGCGCACATTGGAGTTCGGCCTGCCCGCGCCGCCACGCTCCGGCCCCCGAGCCGCGCTCGATGCCCTGCGCGTCCCAACCATCCACCGCCATTTTGTGAAGGAGGAGGCGTCCGCCAATAGCAGTCACCTACGGGACGAACTCAAACTCGTTTCAGCAGCCTACCGTGAACCCGCAAAAGCGGGAAACCAGTTCCCATGCGATCAAGTCGCATTGGCGGTGAACCGGCGAATCACCCTAGATCCTTCCTCCTTGCTGGAGGTGGTGGCGGCAGAAGTCGCAGCCAATCCTCACTGCTGTTGCGAGATCGTGAAATCCTCCATCCAAACCATCGAGGCCGATCCCATTCTCGTCGTCGAAATCGTAGATGCCGCGATTCAATCCTCTCCTGAGCATATGCGCCTGATCTCGCAGTGTGCGATCGCAATGGCCCCCGAAGCTCTCTCTGCGGTGCAAGCGCATCTGGCAAAGCTCGACCCGCAAGGCGGCGACGCAGACAGCTCTGCCAAATCCACCGCCAAAAGCGCTAAAAGTGCGAAGAGCGCCAAGGGTAACACCGGCGAAATCGCTCAAATCGTGAACAGCGAACTGGATCTCAATCCGCTGGATCTCCCACCCAACTTGGTGGCCATTCCACCGCCCATCATCCCACCGCCCATCACCCGTGTGGATCCATGATTCCTTCGCGCTCAACGCCAACCTGAATTTCTGATGAAGGAAACGCAACTTTCCCGCTGACTCTTGGTTCTTACGGCCGTAAAACGACCATCGACCATGAAGCGCGAACCACACGACACCGATGACTCTTGGGAATCTGACGCCGTCTGGGGCCTCCTTGATCAGTCCCCTCCCGCCACAGCAAGCTCAAGGTTCGCCACAGATACGGTGCGCGCCGCGAAGCTGATGGCCGCAGAAAAACCATGGTGGAGCCGCTTGATTGCACCTGTCGTTGGTACTGGACTGGCAGGCGCAACCGCCGCCCTTATTTTTGCGCTGATCGGGCCGTCATCCGAGTCTTTCAACTCTGTAGCCGCGCTGGATTCGCCACAGGCCGTGGCCATCCAAGACATCGCAGAAACAGAAACCCTCATCGCCGCCGCCGACCAACTCGAAGACTTCAGCGACAACGAGTTGGTGAGTTTGATCGGTTTCTGAGGCAACTCTTGCGAGCGCGAAGCTCATTTCGCGAATGATCCAGCCTCGTCGCGCTAGACGAAGCATTTCCAAACTGCAAAACGCTTCCCGGTGGCCCGATCTCCCGTCAGCTTGCCGCCCGTGAAGCACGGATTGATCTTCGACCTAGACGGCACGCTGGTGGACTCGCTGGCAGGCATCGCAGCCTCGCTGAACCATGCGCTTTCACGTTCTGGACTGCCGCAACACCCACTGCCTGCCGTGCGCGGATTCATCGGCAACGGCGCTCGTGTGCTGGTAAAAAGGGCAGCTCCGACCGGTTCGGCAGAGCCGTTAATTGCCGCCGTGGAGCAGGCATTCAAAGAGGACTACGACCTTTCTTGGCCGGACGGCACCGTTCTCTACGCCGGGATTTCCGAAATGCTGGAAACCTTGCAGGCGCGCGGCTATCCGCTGGCTGTTCTTTCCAACAAGCCCCACCCGTTCACCCAAGCCATCGTCGCCCGCTTATTTCCCACGATCCGTTTTACCGCGGTGCTCGGCCAGCGCCCTGGGATTTCGCACAAGCCGGACCCGGCGGGAGCGCTTGAGATCGCAGCGACCTTCGGGTTGAACCCTGAAAACTGCACCATCATCGGCGATTCGATGCCTGACCTCGAAACCGCCCGCAACGCCGGGATGCGCTGTGTCGCCGTGATGTGGGGATTTCACGACCGTGACCGCCTACTCGCCGCAAATCCCGACCAGACCGCGGAAAACCCGGCGGATTTGATCACACTCTTTCCATAGCCACGTTTCTTCTGGCCAGCGACCGCCTTCGAAATCCACGCAATCCTAGGGGTTGCGCGTGGCGCGGGAATGGGGCATGAACCCCGCCATGACGGGTCGGGAAATTCGCGAGATACTGGATCAAGCCAGAGTGCTGCCCAGCAAGCAGCTTGGCCAAAATTTCCTCATCGATCCGAACATGGCGCGCTGGATCGTTTCCCAGCTGGAGGTGACCGAAAACGACGCCGTGGTCGAGGTCGGCCCCGGTACCGGTGCGCTCAGCTCCCACCTCGTCGGCAAGGTGCGCAAGCTCATCCTGATCGAATTCGACGCCCGCCTCGCCGCCGCGCTGGCGGAAAAGCACCGCGACGATCCCAGCGTGGAAGTCCACCACGCGGACGGGGTGAAATTCGACGGCCGCACGCTCTTCAAGCACCGCCCGCTCAAGTTTCTCGGCAACCTCCCCTACTCGTGCGGTGGGGCCATCCTGAAAAATTTACTGAGCCGCCCGCACCCCTTCGACCGCGCGGTGATCATGCTGCAGAAAGAGGTCATCGACCGCCTCGCCGCGAAACCCGGCAGCAAAGATTACGGCATTCTCACCCTGCGGACACAGGCAAACTGGGAAGTGCAGCCGCTGCGCACCGTCCCACCCGAGGCATTTTACCCACAGCCGAAGATCGATTCCGGCGTCGCCGTGCTGCGCCCCCGGACCAGCGGACTGCCCGTTTTCGACTACCGGCTTTTCGACGAACTCATCCGTCGTGGATTTGCCCAACGCCGCAAACAACTCAAGAAACAACTCCCGAGCGACGGCCCGGATTGGGAGGACTTGACCCAATCGCTCGGCGTGACGAGCACCGTCCGTGGCGAGGAACTCTCGTTGGCGCAGTGGGTCGATCTCACCCGCACCTTCGACCCGCACCCGCTCAAAGATTTGCCGCAAAAGGCCGGGGAAATCTTCGATGTGGTGGACGCAGACGATATTGTCACCGGCACTGCCACCCGCGGCGAGGTTCACGCGCAAAAGCTCATCCACCGCGCGGTCCACGTCTTCGTTTTCAACAAACGCGGCGACCTGCTTCTCCAAAAACGCTCGTCGCTCAAGGACCTTTGCCCCGGACTGTGGGACTCCAGCGTCTCCGGCCACCTCGATTCCGGCGAAGACTATCCCGTCGCCGCGCTCCGCGAACTGGACGAGGAAATGGGGATTTCCGCAAACGAGCCACCCGAAGAAATCGCCCGCATCACCCCGCGCGAGGAAACCGGCTGGGAACACGTCCGACTTTACCGCGCCCGCCACGACGGCGCGCTCCGCTACCCCGCCGCCGAGGTGGAAACCGCGATGTTTTTCCCGCTCGCCGAAGTCGCAGCTTGGGTCGCCGCATGCCCCAGCGACTTCGCGCCCGGCTTTCTCCAATGCTGGAAAAACTTCACGCCTGATCCCAGCGCATGACTCTGAAATTCATCGCGATTCTAGCAGCTTCCGCAGCTTTGGTTTCCTGCCAGAAACCGACGCCCGCCACGCTTTCCTATCAGATCGTCTCAACCCGTCCTCACGACGCGGAAGCCTACACCCAGGGCTTTGAGTTCCATAACGGACGCCTGCTAGAAAGCGCTGGCCAGTATGGCGAGTCCGCGTTGCGGGAAATCGAACCCGCCACCGGCAAGGTGCTGCGCAAACGCCCCCTCGCCAAAAATGTCTTTGGAGAAGGCCTAACGGTTTTCAGCGACGAACTCTTCATTCTCACTTGGAAAGAGAACACCGCCTTTGTCCTTGATCCAAAAACCTTCAAACCGCTGCGCACGATACGCTACACCGGCGAGGGCTGGGGCCTCACTCACAACGCCACCCACCTCATCATGAGCGACGGCTCCAGCACGCTGCGCTTCCTCAATCCCAAAGACTTTTCCGTGGTGAAAACCCTCACCGTGAAGGATGGCAACTCACCGGTGCTAAATCTCAACGAACTCGAAATGATCGATGGCCAAATCTTCGCCAACATCTATCAGACCGACAAGATCGCCCGTATCTCAGCAGAAAGCGGAGCGGTCACCGGCTGGCTCGATCTCAGCGGGCTCAAGCACCAGCTCACGCCACGCGGTCGGGCCGAGGTGCTCAACGGCGTCGCCCTTGATCCAGCCACCGGCAACCTCCTCGTCACCGGCAAGTACTGGCCGCAGATGTTTGAACTCAAACTCAACGACAACTAGTCCGCTTGCCCCGCCGCCTTAGCTCATTACCTTACGCCGCCCATGCCATTGCCCGATCCCAGCCTGGAACCCGCCATTCGCGATCCCAAAAAACTTCGCAACACCGCGCTCATCCTCGTCGGCATCATGGTGTTAGGCGGCTGGCTCATCACTCTTTCTTACAACCAATGGTCGCGCACGCAAGCCAAGGACGATAGGCCCGCCGTCGTCTATCGGATCACTCCAGAGCGAGACTTGCGCATGCTGCGCCAAGACGGCAAAACCGTGGATCTTGTCGATCTACGTCGCCACGTCATCGCCATCCAAGTGATGAGCAACAAAACGCCACAGCCTGCCGAAATCAGTTTGCAGGTGATGAAACGCCTCGCCACTAACCGGGCTGCGGATCAGAACTTCAACCTCGTTTCCCTGATGCTGGACCCCGAACCTGCGGAAACACTTCACGCCGCGCTTGCGTCCACAGCGTCCTCACTTGGAGCCACTCTACCCCAGTGGTGGGTCGGAGCCAACGAAGCGGATACCCTGCAAAAATTCATCTACAATCAGCTCAAGGCAAACGTCTCGCCCTATCAAAAAGACGGTCAATGGATCTATGACGGCTCTATCGTCCTGATCGACAAAAACGGTCACATCCGCCGCGCTGTCGTGCCGCAGCAACACGGTGGGTCGCCCTATATCGCCACTTTCGATTTCGCAGAAGCCGCCGAGTGGGATGCGAACAAAGTCAAAACCGGCACCCACCACAACAACGTCGGACAGCTCGAAATTCTGCTCAATCAAACCATCGACAAGCTCCTCGCCGAGGAATTCAAGCCATGAAACGCACCACCACCATCGCCCTTTTCTACACTGGCGTCGCCGTCATCTGCGCGGTCATCATCAGCATCTCCATGTGGCTCTCCAAGGGACTGGATGCTCCCTATCAGAAGCCAGCCATCGTGAATGTTGGCAAAGAAGCCGCGCCAAAATGGTTCCCCATCGCCAAGGATCTCTCCGCAGTGAACCAAGAGAACAAACCGGTGAAACTGTCCGACCTGCGCGGCAAAGTTTGGATCGTCGCTGAGTTTTTCGCCATCTGCCCGCATTGTGCCGTTAGAAATGGCGAAGAACTGCGCAAAATCTACGACGAGTTCAAAGACCACCCGGATTTCCACATCACTTGCATTTCGGTGGATCCAGAAAACGACAACCCCGGGCGCCTTGCCGAGTATTCCGAAGCTCTCAGCGCGGACACCAAAAACTGGTGGTTCCTCAATGCCGGCGACGCCAAAGCGACTCACGAGTATCTGGAAAAGGAACTCAAGTTCTTCGGCATCCGTGAGCGCACCGACCCAGCGGACATCGAGTCTAATGGAAAATACGCGCACGACCTCGGTTTCCTGCTGGTCGATCGCGACTTCAACGTGATCGGAAAGTGGCCCCTCGCTGACGCTCGCTCCGACGAAGCGAAAAAAATCGATCCCAATCTTTACGACAAGCTGAAGACCGAACTCTACAACCGCATCCGCGAGGAACTGGAGAAAAACGAAACGCCCGGCATCTGATGGAAACGGAACGCAAACAATGGCTGGCACGCACGCCTAACGAAACGCTTTCCAAAAAACTCGGCATCGCCGCGTGGATCCTATCCGCTGCCGTGCTCGGATTGGTCGTCCTGATGCGTGGTCCAAAAATTCCGCTGCCGGATGGCTGGTCGTTCGCATTTCTGCCGCCTGTCCATGCGCTGCTCAACTCGCTCGTCGCGCTTTCCCTCATCGCAGCGCTCGTCGCGGTGAAACAGGGAAAAATCGCGATGCACCGCGGTTTCATCTTCGCCGCGATGGGACTCTCCGTCTTGTTTCTACTCTGCTACGTCGCCTATCACTTCACCACGGTCGAGACGCGTTACCCGCAGGACGCCCCGCAACGCGGGCTCTATCTGATCTTGCTCATCAGCCACATCGTCCTCGCCGCCGTGAGTCTTCCATTCATCCTTTTCACGTTCATCTCCGGCTGGACCAACCGCTTCGCCGCGCATCGTCGTCTCGCCCGCTGGGTTTTCCCGCTCTGGCTCTACGTCGCCGTCACCGGTCCGATCTGTTACTGGATGCTGCGGCCGTATTATTGAGCTCGAGATTCCATCATGGACGCAGCCCCCCGGACGCGCTATCCCAGAGTATGATAAACAAGCTCACGGAGAATCATTTCGCGTTCAAATGTCCGATGCAATGGGATGCTATGGCAGACTCGGAAAACGGCCGATTCTGCGACAAGTGTCGCAAAGAAGTCTTCGACCTGTCGAATTGCTCCATCGATGAAGTCATCGCCTTACAGCGGAAGCACGGATCCATCTGTGGATCTATCAGAGTCGCGACAGTGGCGATATCCTTGGCCACAGCGGCTTGCCAGACATCGACAGTTGAGCGGACGGTCGTCACTGAGCTACGTTCTGGCGATCAAGCCGTGAGTCGAAACAGTATTTCCGGAGTTATCTGCCCGCCTGAGCAACTATCAAAATCAGTTCAACACCTGGATCACAGACCAATCTCAAGGACGACATTGTCGCCCGCCCCTCTGGAGGAAGCGATGCGGCCCTAGCGCCCGAAACAGAGTGGACACGTCTTACTCAAACGTGTCGTCGCGGCGGTTGTTGTAGGGCGTGGCATCCTGACCGGGAGAGGAAAGGATCAAGCGCGAGCTAACAGATACAGCTCCCGCGCGCACGGGCACCGTGTAAACCTGAATCTCGCCAGGTGTCAGTGTGGTGGCGTTGAACTGGCGGACACCCGCTGGCGAGGAGACCTCCAACGTGGTGTTCACCAACACCGTCGTCCCGCGATTTTGCAAGGTGATCTGGATTTCCCGTGATGCGCCGCGTCGGATCAGTCGTTGATCGGTGATGGCGACATCGATGATGCCCGGCACGGCACGGTTCATGATGCGGCCGAGGTTGAGAATGCCGACACCATATTCCGAGTCCGGTCCCGGGATGCCCGCCTCGTCAGCGTTTTTCATGACGATCTCCGCCGCTTGGCGGGCTGACATTTGCTTGCTGCCGTCGTTGGACATGGCCGCAGCAATCGCACCGGTGACAATGGGCGCGCTGGCGGATGTCCCACTCATGCGGGTGTGGCGATTGCCCGGCCAAGCGGCGCTCAAGGCATAACCCGGAGCTGTTAGTGAAAGGTATTTCCCGTAGTTCGAAAAATCCAAATGCTCGCCCCTAGCATCCACCGCCCCCACGCTGATGACGCTTGGATAGGCTGCCGGATAGGTGGCTTCAGCCCCTTCGCTGTTGCCCGACGAAGCGACGATGAGCACTTGGTGGTCGTTGGCGTAGGCGACGGCTTCCGCGATGAGCGGGTTATCCACCGGGGTGCCCATGGAAATGTTGATTAGATCCACGCCTTCATCGACCGCAGCTAGAATGCCCGCCGCCATCGCGAAGGAATCCGCTTGGCCTTCGTCGTCGCTGATTCGGATGGAAATGAGTTCCACCGCCGGAGCCACGCCGGGCGAGGATGCATCCGCCCCCGCAATGAGAGAAGCGACTGCGGTGCCGTGGCCGTTGGTGCGCGTGACATCGTCCGGGAAAGGCACAATCGCGATGGATTTTGTGAACCCTGGAAGATCCGGATGCGGCACAATCCCGGAGTCCAGCACGGCCACTTTCACGCCAGCTCCCCATGCCGAATTGTCACCGGTCATGCCCAACCATGGCATCAGCCCGTTGCCAAATCCGACGAGTCCCTCTTGTCCACGTCCGCTCGTCGGTCCGGGATTGGGCACGGTTGGAATCGCGGCGTAGCTGGTGATGTTTTCGCCCAGCAGCAGCATCGTTAGATCCTCGCGATCGCCATAAGCCAGGCGCACCGCCCGCAAGCGGTCGAGCTGGTCCACCACTCGGATGCGGCTCTGCCCCACGGCGAACAAAAAGGCGGTGTAGGAATCGTCCGTGGGAAATCGCAGGATGGCTTCTCCCGGTTCACGGCTGCCAAAAATTTCCACCGTGGTCCCGTCCTTGAACTCATCCCGCGCCACATCACGGCTGTGGACACTGCTTGATGCGCTGGGACGGCGGGGCGTCTTTTCAGGATGGCTGATCGTTGCCTGCATGGACACAGACTGCTTCAGGTCGAGCGCCAGCCACCATCCTGCCAGACCGCACGTCGTGATGACGGCGACCGCTAACAGGTGACGGACGGCAGGTTTCATGGGTTTTCGGGCAGGCTGGCGGAACGGTGCGGGCAAAACCCGCGGAATTCCGGAAAGTTTCCCGGCAGTCGTCCCAGACCGCCGCATCATCCACAATCTCCATGCCGAGGGAAGGACGATTCTACCGCCAGCCCGCAGGGATTTCACCATCGACAATCCCCCGCGTGCCACATTTCCCTAGGCGGTCACCACCCGATGAAGCCATGAACGGATACTACGAACTCAAAAAAACCGAAGTGGGGAAATTCCACTTCACCCTCAAAGCCGCCAACCACGAGACCATCCTCAGCAGTCAACATTATGCGGAAAAGGCGAATGCGCTGAAAGGCATCGAGTCGGTGCGCGCCCATGGGCCTAAGGAAGAATCCTTCGAACGCAAACTTTCGGCCAAGGGCGAGCCCTATTTCTCGCTCAAAGCCGCCAACGGCCAATTGATAGGCACCAGCGAAACTTACAGTTCCGAAGCCGCGCGCGACAATGGCATCGCCTCGGTCATCAACAACGCTTCGACCCCGGATCTGAAGGATCTCGATTGCTGAACCCAAGAGCCGCCCATGGACGATGCTTGCCAGACCGCCGCAGCAGCCTAACCTGCCGCCCCGTCGATGGCTGTGCTTCTCCAGATCCTTTCCCTCGCGGCAATCGTCCTCGCCCCGGGATGGCTGCACGCGGAAGAATCTCGCGCGTTTTTCCTCACCGCACTGGAGCAAGGAAAACGCCAACGCATCGTCGTTTACGGCACCAGCCTGACCGCGAGTGCCGCCTGGCCCGGCGATCTTCAAACTACGCTGCGCGCGTCCTATGGCAGCAAGGCGAAGGTCATCAATGCGGCCTGCGGCGGCATGGATTCACGCTGGGGCATGGCCAACCTTTCCAATCGCGTTCTGCGCCAGCGGCCCGACGTCGTGTTTTTGGAATTCACCATCAACGACGCGCTCGCCGAATCACGCCTCACTGTTGCTGAATCGATGGCAAACCTAACATCCATGCTCACGCAAATCCGACAGGAGAGTCCGGATTGCGACCTCGTCGTGATGATCATGAATCCACCGACGGGTGAGGCGTGGAAAAAACGCCCTAACATCAATGCCTACGCCGCAGGCTACCGTCGCGTCGCAAAGAAACTCTCGTGCCGATTGATCGATTTTTCTCCCATCTGGAACGACCTCATCAAGCACCATCCCGACCGATGGAACACTTATGCGCCGGACGGATTGCACCCTAACAAACTGGCCTGTCGCGAGGTGATCTTGCCCAGGCTGCTGGAAAAAGTCGGCCACCCAGCGCCCGCCCGCCGATGACAACACTCGATCCCACGCGTCACCCGACACACCCCGGCGAAAGCCGCCGCCACTTGCCCGGGCTGGATGGCGTGCGTGGCTTGGCCATCCTGATGGTCATGCTCAGCCACTTCATCGTGGTCGGCGACAACTTAGGCAGCGGAACCGCGCTGTCCCGTTTTCTCCACAGCGGCTACCTCGGGGTGGACCTGTTTTTCGTCCTCAGCGGCTTCCTCATCACTGGCATCCTCATCGACTCGAAGCTCAGCCCTAACTATTTTCGCGTCTTCTACATCCGCCGCTCGTTGCGGATTTTCCCGCTCTACTACGGCCTGCTCGCCATCTCTTGGCTCACCGTCATCTTCCTCACGCCGCAGGACAGGCCCGTGCTGACCGGCCACGATTCGATGGCTTGGTACTGGCTGTATGCGTCGAACATCGGCATGGCGGTGAAAGGCGAATGGCTGGCCTCACCGACGTGGGTGGGACTCGGGCACTTCTGGTCGCTCGCCGTGGAAGAGCAATTCTATCTGGTGTGGCCACTCGTCGTCCGGCTAGTTCCAGTTAGATCGTTAAAAAAGCTCTGCGCGGTGCTGGTGCTGGCCAGCCCATTGATTTTCATCGGTCTGACGTGGTGGCTGGGCAATCGCGGCGCCTACGTTTCCACGCTGGGTCGTCTCGGCGTGCTGGCTGCGGGCGGTTGGCTCGCCATCGTCTGGCGGGAGCCCGGTGGCTGGCCACGCGTGAAACACCTACTGCTGCCCTGCGCCGCCGTCTTCGGAATCATCCTTCTGCTAGAACGCACCGTCCTTCCCACGCTATCATTTCTCGAACCGACGCTCGCATTGCTCGTCGGTGCCAGTGTCGTCGCTCTGGCTGCTGCGGGCAAACAAGGCCCGCTGCGCAGCGCCTTCTTCGAGTCTTCCATGTTGCGATGGCTGGGCACCTATAGCTATGGCATCTACGTCTATCATCACGCGCTCAAGCCGGTGTGGATGCATTTTCTGTGGGACGGCTGGATCACTCCACGCTTCGGCGACGGCTTGCTAGCCACACTCCTCTACACCGCTGCCGCCACGGCCGCTTCACTCGGCCTCGCGTGGTTGAGTTGGAAATGCTTTGAAGCGCCCATCCTCTCGCTCAAATCGCGCTTCGGCTATCAGTCCGCCAAGCCACCGGCCGCGGAGACCAGTCCGAGTGCCTTGAGTTGAGAGAAAATTTGCTCCGCCATCTTGCGGTGCGTCGTCACCGTCGGATGGCCATCGGCAACGTAGCCGTCGGGAAAATTGTCGAACTGCGCGTAAAAAACATCCTGACGCCCGGACGCTTTTTCCTCCGCAACGACCGTGGAAATTTGTTCCCGCGCCCATGGGTTGAACGGCGCCAATGCCACGATGCGTGACTCAGGATGATGATGCCTGACTCGCCCTATCAACTTCTGATAGGCTTGGCGAAATTCCCGTGATCCGGCGGAGCTCACCTTGCCATCGCTTCCTTTCAACCCGCTGAAATCATTCAATCCGAGGCTGATGATCGTCAGATTTGGTGAAGGTTCGTCGAACTCCCATGCGGGCGTCGCCTCATTCATCAAGGTCCAGCCGAAGCGCTCGCCCATCGTATGCTCGCGCTGGCCTTCCCAATTGGTGACCAAGCCCGAACCAGATCGGCAAACCGCAGTCACATCGCTGCCCGTCATTTCACCGAGCACCGCCGCATAGCCTTTGGCGAAGTTCGTCACCGGATACTTTTCCTTCCACGGCAACGATGAGGAAATCGCCTCGTTGCCCTCCGCCGCCGTGTAGGAATCACCGATGAACTCGATGCGCTGCTTCCCCGAAACCGGCGGCACGGTGAGCAAGGCCCGGCGATCCACGATAAAACCTTCGATCTCCGTCGGCTTTTCGAAACTGATGTTCCGCCGTTGCACGCGAATCCGGTGCTTTCCCGCGCTGAGCCCGTCCGCTAACAGATAATCGAGATGCGATCCGCGCTTGCCGCCGACCACCTTCACGAACTTTCCATCCACCTCGACGTTGTAGTAATTTCCCGCGTCATTCATTCGGACGTGGATCGCCTTCCCCTCGAACTCTGTGCTGACGGAAAAGCCAGGCCACGACGCCTGCGGTTTCTCGGGATCCGTCCTGTCCCAGCGACCTTCGTAAACCATGGCTGGATCCGACGCGGCGACAAAGCGCTCGCCCGGTCCGTGCGAAGAAGCGGTCCGGCAGCCGGTCAGCACGCCGCACCCGAGCAACCCGACGAGGAAGAAACGCATCTTGTGGTTGGATTCTGGGCGAAAATAAGCGGATCAAAACCCGCCCATCCATTCACTCGTCCAGCAACGTGCTGCGCGTGAACAACGAGATCACGTGAATGCCGCGTGCCTCGATGGCTTGGCGACCGCCTTCTTCGCGGTCCACCAGCACCAGCGCGAAGGCGACCTTGCCGCCCTCGCGCTCAATCGCCTCGATGGCTTTCAAGGTGGAGCCGCCGGTGGTGATCACATCATCCACGACGATGACCGTGTCGCCGGCCTTGAAATTCCCCTCGATCTGCTTGCCCGCGCCGTGGCCTTTCGGTTCCTTGCGGACGGTGAAAACTTGAAGGGCTTCGGCAGGATTCTTCGCGGCGGAGGTCATGCCGACGGCCAACGAAATCGGGTCCGCGCCCAAGGTCATGCCACCGATCGCGGCAATTTTGAGATGCTCCGAATGGATCTTGGAACGCACCGCGTGCCAGCCGAGATCGCCGATGAGATTGGCTCCGAAGGGATCCAGCGCGGTCATGCGGCAGTCGATGTAGAGGTCGCTTTCCTTGCCGGAGGCGAGGGTGAAGGTGCCGGTGCGCACGGATTTCTCGAGCAAGAGGCTCTTGAGGGCGGACGTGATGTGAAGCATGGCGGGATGGTGGGGAAGCGGGGAAATGGTGGGAAGCGGAAAAAGCAGTCCAGGACTTCAGCCCTTTGTTCCAGGTCGCGGCCGGAGGAAGAGCGGCCTGAAGCCCACCACTGCTTTTGTTGCTGGCCAGCGGCTTGGGCGGACGCATAGGTTTCGAGCAGATGATTCTTGGATTGATCGAACCCGCCGGCCTGATCGAACAAGGCGGCCCGCTGGTCTGGGTGCTGCTCGGGCTGGCCTTTATCGGCACGGTCTGCGTGGTGGAACGCTTGTTCTTCTTTCACCGGGCACGCATCAACGTGGGCAACCTGCTGGTCGGCCTATCGCACCACATCCGCCGCCGTGCGTTTGCCGAAGCCCTTCACGAAGCGGCCCGTGCGCCCGGGCCGGTAGGCCGTGTCGCCCACGCGGCGCTGCTCCGTTACTACCTCACGCGTAGGGATTTGCGCGATGTCGTCCAAGAGGCGGGTCAGCTCGAAGTCCCGCGCATCGAGAAAAATATCCGCGCCATCCTTGGCGTGGCGCTGCTGGCCCCGCTCGTCGGCATGCTCGGCACCATGGTTGGGATGCTGGAAACATTCCAAAAAGTCAGCGACCAAGGCGGCTTCACCGGCCCGGCGGAACTTTCCGCAGGCGTCTTCACCGCGCTCATCACCTCGGTCATCGGCATGACGGTGGCGGTGCCGCTCTACCTGTTTTACCTCTATTTCCTCGGCCGGGCGAAACGCCTCGCGCACCGCATCGAGCGGGCTGGCATCGAGATGGTCCACCTCATCGCCGACGCTCGTGAGGAGGAAGAATTCGCGCCCTTCCGTGGCGAGACGACCGGTCACAAGAAGCCTCACAAAACCGCTCCAGAATCGGCGAAATGAAGCTGGAGATGTCCTTGCCCGAGCGCCCGGGATTGCTGCACGCGGTGCCAATCCTGAACATTTTCGCGCTCATGCAGTTGTTTTTCCTGCTCGGTCCGGCGCTGGTCCTGCAATCCGGCGTCTCGGTGGACTTGCCGCCGTCACGCTTCCAGATGGAGCGCTACCAAGACTCGCTGGTCGTCACCTTGGGCCCGGGCGAACCGGACGCCCGCATCCACCTCGGCCGCGACAAAGTCACCCGTGATGAACTGCAATCCCGCCTCAACCAGCTCAAAGAATCCGGCGTGCAAACCAAGGCCATCGTCCTGCTCCAAACCGATGTCGACACTCCCGTCGGCACCGAGCGCGCCATTTCTGAAATGATACTCAGCAAAGGTTTCCGCCTCGCCATCGTCGGTAAAACCACCACCTCGCCCGCGCTGCCGGAAGTCAAATGACGGCGACGCCTGCCCATTCTAGCAAGCCGCAGCGCTCCACCGAATGGGTGTTTGTCTGGCGTCCGCTGGGTTCGCCCTTGCTGCCGAAGTTCCTTGCCCTCGCCTTCGCCACCACCCTTTTCACGGTGCTCATCACGACGCTGCGGGTGCAGCTGGTGCGGCCGGAAAAAGTTTCCCCGCGCAAGGCCTCGGTCATCTACCTCGGCGACGATCCACAAAGCCGCGCCCTCGCGCTGCGGGCCCAGGAAGGCGGCCCATTCCCCTCGCGTTTCGATCCATCCGACTGGCAAGGCCTCGCGGAAACCGAACGCATGGCAATGGATGCCGCCAGCTACCAACCGCCTGACTACCAACCGATTCTCCAAGATTTGCCAGAGGAAAACCTCGTTCCGCCGCTGGTTCTGGCCCCGCAAGGAAAGGCATTTTTCCCCGAACGTCCCGCCACCGACATCCCGCCACCGCCCGCCGTCCTCGATCACACGCTGGTGCCCTGGTTTTACCCACTTTCTGACCAGGCAGCAGCAGCCATCCCAGCAACCTTGCCCACCTTCACTGCGGCCATCGATGCCGTCATGACCTCTGCGAATTGGCGCTTCCTCCTGTGCCTCGATCCCTCCGGCAGCGTCACCCAATGCGTCTCGCTCGAAAAAGGCGGCGAAACTGCGGCGGACACCCTCGTCGCATGGATACGTCAGGTGCCATTTTCGCCCGCTGCGGACCAACAGGATCGCTGGATCTCGCTGGCCGTGGGCTTCACCCACCCACCCCGCCATGGACCTGACGCTCGCTGAATTCGTGCTCGGCGTGATCGTCGGCAGTTTCCTGCTCGTGGGACTGGTGGCGCTCATTTCCCGCACGCTCCACCTGCGTGTCGAGAAGCGCGCCATTGCGAACCGCACCGTCTGTCGGCTGTGCCTCTTCGCGTTCGAGGACTCCAGCCACGTCCGCACCGTGCATTGCCCGGCCTGCGGTGCGATCAATGAAAAAGGTCGCTCGCGCCGCCTCGGTTGAGCCGCCCCGGACACGGACTTGATTTTTCGTGCCTTGCGGGTGATTTCCTGCTTTCCCTCGCCGCGCCCACGATTTCCTCGCCATTCCCATGTCCACCGAGCTGACCCGCAACTTCTCCATCATCGCCCACATCGACCACGGGAAAACTACGCTCTCCGACCGCCTGATGGGTGCCACCAACACCGTGGCGCTACGCGACGAAAAAGCCCAGCTGCTCGACGCCATGGACTTGGAGCGCGAAAAGGGCATCACCATCAAGTCCCACCCGGTCGCGATGGAGTACAAGGCGAAGGACGGAAAAACCTACAAACTCAACCTGCTGGACACGCCCGGCCACGTCGATTTCTCCTACGAAGTCGCCCGCTCGCTCGCCGCTTGCGAGGGAGCCATCCTGATGGTCGACGCCGCGCAAGGCGTGGAGGCGCAAACGGTCGCCAACCTGCATCTCGCCCACGAGCAGAACCTGGTCATCATCCCGGTTCTCAACAAGATCGACCTCCCGGCCGCCGACGTGGAAAAATGCCGCAAGCAGCTGGAGGACATCCTCGCCATTCCCGGTGAGGACGCCATCCCCGCATCCGCCAAGGCGGGCATCGGCATCGAGGACATTCTGGAAGCCATCGTCAAACGCGTCCCCGCGCCCATCGAAAACCCGGACAAGCTGCTACGCTGCTCAGTTTTCGATTCGATCTACGACACCTATCGCGGCGTCGTCTCTTACGTCCGCGTCTTTTCCGGTACCGTGAAAAAGGGCCAGCGCGTGAAGCTGATGCACACCAACAAGACCTACGAGGTCAAAGAGGTCGGCGTCTTCACCCCCAAGATGAGCGCCCGCGACGTGCTCGTCGCTGGCGACGTCGGCTACGTCATCGCCAACATGAAGTCCGCCGACGAAGCGAAGATCGGCGACACCATCACCGACAACACGCACCCCTGCCCCGAGCCGCTGGCCGGCTACAAAGAGATCCAACCCATGGTCTTCTCCGGCATCTATCCGGTGGATTCCTCGGACTACGAGGCACTCAAGGCGGCCATGGGAAAACTCCAAATCAACGACGCCGCCTTCACCTTTTCCTCGGAAAGCTCGACCGCGCTCGGCTTCGGTTTCCGCTGCGGATTCCTCGGCCTGCTCCACATGGAAATCATCCAGGAACGCCTGCGCCGCGAGTTCAACATGGATGTCATTTCCACCTATCCATCCGTCATCTATCAAGTGTCGATGACCGATGGTACGGAGATCATCGTGGACAACCCGACACTCTTTCCCGAGCCGCAGGGCATCCAGGAAATCCGCGAACCCATCGTCAACGTCTACATCATGGTCCCCGGCGAATACATCGGCGACATGATGCAGCTCGTGCTCGAAAAACGCGGCGATGTCACCAACACGGAAACCATCGACGACACGCGCGTCATGCTTTCCTGCGTACTGCCGCTTTCCGAAATCCTCGTCGATTTCAACGACAAGCTCAAATCCATGACACGCGGTTACGGCTCGATGGATTACGAACATGCCGGCTACCGCGCCGCGAAGATGGTCAAGATGGACATGCTCATCGCCGGCGATCCGGTCGAGGCGTTCTCCACCATCGTCCACCGCGACAAGGCGGAAAGCTATGGCCGCGTGCTCGCCGGAAAGCTCAAGGACGTCATCCCGAACCACCTCTTCGTCGTCGCCATCCAAGCCGCCGTCGGTGGCAAGATCGTCGCCCGCGAATCCATTTCCGCGATGCGCAAGAACGTCACCGCCAAGTGCTACGGCGGCGACATCACGCGGAAGCGCAAGCTGCTCGAAAAGCAGAAGGAAGGGAAAAAGAAGATGAAGATGTTCGGCAAAGTGAACATCCCGCAAGACGCTTTCATCAAGGTGCTCAAGAGCGGGGATTGAGCGTGGTGGCGATCACCGGTCGCCCGAGCCCATGGTTAGCCTTGCCGCCGTCACGTCGGTTCGCTCAACCTTTGAGAAATAAAGGCTTCTAGCGCGCCTTGAAATCTGTTAGTCTGATCGTGCACCACCCTTTTCTGACTCCATGCTCATCCTCTACACCACGGAAGACGGAAAAAGCAGCATCCAGCTCCGGGCAAAGAACGACACGGCCTGGCTCAGCCAACGCCAAATGGCCGAGCTCTTCGACGTCAGCCAAGACAACATCGGCCTGCATCTCAAAAACCTTTACGAGGACGGCGAGCTCGACCGCGGAGCAACTACCGAGGAATCCTCGGTAGTTCAAATCGAGGGAGATCGGGAAATCCGCCGTCTGCTCACACTTTACAACCTCGACGCCATCTTAGCCGTGGGCTACCGCGTCCGCTCGCCGCGTGGAGTCCAGTTCCGTCGCTGGGCGTCGACCGTTCTTAAGGCGTTTCTGCTCAAGGGCTTCGCGATGGACGACGAGCGAATGAAGAATCCGGACGGTCGGCCGGATTACTTCGACGAGATGCTGGAACGCATCCGCGACATCCGCGCCTCGGAAAAGCGGTTTTACCAAAAGGTCCGCGACCTATTCACCCTGAGCAGCGACTACGACCAAACAGACCTTACCACCCAAAAATTCTTCGCCACCGTCCAGAACTTGCTGCTTTTCGCGGTGACCGGGAAGACCGCTGCAGAGCTCATCACCGCCCGCGCCAACCCAAGCGATCCGCATTTCGGACTGCTCGCTTGGAAGGGAGTCAAGGTCCGCAAACAAGACATCGTCGTCGCCAAGAACTACCTCACCGAGGATGAAATCGACACCCTCAACCGGCTCGTCGTCATCTTCCTCGAAACCGCCGAACTGCGCGCCAAGAGTCGCGCGGAGACACGGATGGCTTTCTGGAAGGAGAATGTGGACCGCATCATCGAGTCCAACGGTTTCCCTCTCCTCACGCATGCAGGAACCATCAGCCATGAGCAGATGGAGCGACAAACTTTAGAGCTCTACCTCGACTTCGACCAAAGCCGTAAGGAGTTTGAGGCACGCGAGGCGGACCGTGAGGACGATGCCGACCTCAACGCGTTGGCAGACAAACTCAAGCGCCGCGCTCAATCCTGATTTCCAAAGCGACCGCCGCGCGGCGGGACTTGTTGGATGTGTGGGCCTCGCTACGGTGTGCCGATGTTGTTTCCGAACTTCGAGGCGAACACGTGGTGGGGACTGGCGGCGCTGGTGACGTTTTACCTCGTCGGGGTGCTGCACATGCTGCACGCGCTGATGCATGTCCGGACCTCGCAAGGGACCATCGCTTGGGTGATTTCGCTGCTGGCGGTGCCCTTCCTGGCCATCCCGCTGTATTGGATGCTGGGGCGGACGCGGTTTTCCCGCAATGTCGGTGGGCGGCGCGATGCGGACGAGCGTTTGGGCAAGCTGGCGGAAGCCATGCACCGCGACCTGCGGCGGCTGGAAGTGGAAATCCCGGAGGACGATGCGTTTGAAAAGGCGGCACAGATGTTAGGTGGATTGCCATTCACGCGGGGAAACGAGTTGGAGTTGCTCATCGACGGAGAACGGACGTTTCAGCGGATTTTCGACGTCATCGGCAAAGCGCAAAAAACGCTGTGCGTGAATTTCTACATCGTGAAGAACGACAAGCTGGGGACGCGCTTCCAAGAGGCGCTGATCGAGCGCGCACGGGCCGGGGTGAAGGTCTATTTCCTGTTCGACGAAATCGGTTCGCACAAGCTGCCACGGCGCTTCTTGAAGGCGATGCGCGACGCCGGGATCGAATGCCGATCATTCGGGATCAACCGCTTCTGGTGGTCGCGCTTGCAGCTGAATTTCCGCAACCACCGCAAGATCGTCGTCAGTGATGGCGAAACGGCCTTCATTGGCGGGCTGAATGTGGGAGACGAATACATGGGGCGGGACAAGCGCTTCGGCGGCTGGCGCGACACCCACCTCAAACTGCGCGGACCGGTGGTGCAGGCGGTGCAGTTGGTCTTTTTAGAAGACTGGTTCTGGGCCAGTGGCGAGGTGCCCGATTTGCGGTGGGAGACAAAGGCAGAGCCTGCGGACCAAATCGCCGCAGTCATCCCGACCGGCCCGGCAGACCTCGCCGATTCGTGGCAACTGGTGGTGGCGGAGGCGGCGAACTCATCACGCAAACGGCTATGGATCGCATCGCCGTATTTCGTTCCAGACGAAGGGGTACTGACCGCTTTGCAAACGGCGGCGCTGCGTGGGGTGGACGTTCGCATCCTGTTGCCAGCAAAGCCGGACCAATTGTTGGTCTGGCTGTCTTCATTCACCTACCATGAGCAATCCATCCCGTATGGCGTGAAGCTTTTCCGTTATCAGCGAGGATTTTTGCACCAGAAAGTCATGCTCATCGACAGCCGCTTGGCCGCAGTGGGCACCGCCAATCTCGACAACCGCTCGTTCCGACTGAATTTCGAAATCACCGGATTCTCCACCGACTCAAAATTCGTTCGCGAGGTGGAGGCCATGCTGGACGAGGATTTCAGCATCTCGGTGGCGGTGAAAAGCGACGAGTTCGCCGAGAAATCCTTCCTCTTTCGGGCGGCATGCCGAGCGGCGCGTTTGCTCGCCCCCATCCAATAAAAATGGCCCGGCCGCAAGGTGCGGTCGGGCCATGGAAAAATGCGCGGGAATGATCAGTTCTTCGCGACGCTGCCGAGGTCGGGGCGTTGGCGGACGATGTTGGCGAGCATCTTGCGGCAGTGGTCGTAGCTGGTGCGCTGGCTAAGCAGCTCTGCGCTACGCGTCATGGATCCCCACTGGACGACGCTCAATTCAACGGTGCGGCGGCCCCATTGGTTCATCACGTCCTTGGTTGGGGTGTAGATGTCCACCGTGCCCGTGCCAAGAAGCGCGGAGCCGTAATCATCGACGACGTAGAGGTAAGGCAAACCCTTGATACGGAACGTGGTGCCAACCGGATAGAACGACCAATCGGCCGCAGCGCTGCGGACCTTGTCGGTGTAGCGGAGTTGGGTACCTGTGGCATTCTTGCTGCCGTAGATGAGGTGGTCCGATTCGCTGCACGTGTAGGCGGTGGTGCGAACGATGCGGTTGCGGTCGGCGAAGGCGTAAACCGGCATGGAATGCTTGTCACGTGGCTTGCCAGCGGCCGCAGCGACGGCTTGGGACGAGGTGGGCGGAAGCGCGAAGCTTTCCCGTTTTGCAAAAATCGTCGATCCGGACTGGATCGACGATTTTGAGAGGACGTTGGGGCTGGAGCTGCCGCAGCTGCTCAGGAGCACCGCCGTGAGGGCGAGCGCAGCGAGTGAAAAGGATCGTAGGATCATGCGGTGGTTTAGGGATTGGGATTTCCGCGTGTGCGAAACAATGCGCGCCTCCCTTAATGTTCTGAATCCATCGCCGCAACGCGAAAAAGCACTTCATCCGGGTTTTACCATGTAAGACGACTTATATTCAAAGAGATACAAAAGTCGCAATTTGCCCGATGGTTCATTTTTCCGCCCAATCGCGCAACTTGCATGAAGTCACATCAACGCGTCGGGGCCGCCAACCACCCCTTCGCACCCGCACTGCGACTCGCCGCCTGCTTGAAAAATCCGTCCAATTCGCGCCGCGTTTGGAGGTCAGCCACAGCCTCCACGGAGCGTGCCCAACGCCAGCGGAAACCCGCGTCGCGGAGCCGGACAGAATCAGCCCAGCGGCTTTTGAGAACGAGTTCCGTCTCGGTGCCCATGAGGCAGGCTCCGATTTCGAGCATCCACTTGCTGGCGGGCAGTCCGAGCGGCATGCCAACCGCCTCGCGGAAAAGGAGCATCCAATCGCGATTGGTCGGAAACTCCGGTGCGGTGACATTCACGCTGCCATCGAGAAAGGGATCTCGAATGATAAAATCCACCGCTCTCAGGAAATCCTCCATGTGGATCCAGCTGATGCGTTGGTTGCCCTCGCCCATCGCGCCACCGAGGCCGCGGGCGGTGAGTTTACGGAGAACGTCGAACACGGTTTCCGGCTCATTCGCCAAAACCATGCCAGTGCGCAGCGCGACCTTGCGGGTGGCGGCCGAGATGTCTGCGCCGTAAAACGCATCTTCCCACGCCTGCGCAACCTCGCAGGAGAACCCCTCCCCCGGCTCGCCGAGCCAGTCGTTCTGCGGCCCGTCCTCGGCGTGGCGATACCAAGTCGCCGTGCTCGCGTTCAGCCATACCTTGGGCGGCGTTTTCAGACCTTGGATTGCTTGCCCAATGACCCGTGTGGAATCGACGCGGGATTCAAGAATCTCCCGACGGTTTTCCGCAGTGTAGCGGCAGTTCACGCTGCGACCGGCCAGATTGATGACCGCCTCCGCGCCTTCCAAAGCAAGCGCCCATGGGCCGATGGATTTGCCGTCCCATTCGAGGAACATCCCATCGCCGCTCCAGCCATCGCGGCTGCGGGCGATGGCGACGACTTCTTTGCCGTGGCGGCTGAAATAGCGGGTGAGATAGCGGCCAAGAAATCCATTGGCTCCGAAAATGACGATAACGGGATTCATGAGAAAAAAGGGTGAGAATGGTTTCAAACCGCGCAGGTGGAGTCGTCGCAAGCGGACGGCGAGATCGCCTCGAGGGCAGCCGCAATCTGCGAATCCGCGCGATCGGTGAAGATGCGGGAAATGGAAAGCCGGTTTTCAGAAAGCAGGTGGACCGATTTGCGGACCAGCGGTTGGAGCGCGGGAGCGGCGAGCCGGAATGACCAATCGCGATACTCGCGGGTCGTCCACAGGCAGGTGAGCCAAGCCGCCGCGCCTTGCCACCAACGACCATCATCTGCCAGCACCACCACGTCTCGATCCGCACCGAGTTCGCTCAGCCCGGGAAATCGCGCGGCCGCTTCTGCGGAATCGAAGGGCAGGAACTCGACCGCCACGCGGCGCGGCTGCACTTCCAGCCAAGCGCGAAACCTCGCGCACAAGCCGCAGCGTGCGTCGTAGAAGATGGTGAGGCAGTTCATGGCGAAACTTCCGTTAGGATCTGTGTTTCATGGTTTCACCGGAACCCAACCCGCGGGTGGCAGCGGTGGCGGTGCCTGATCCCACGTCGCGCGGCGGCGCAGGCGGGTGAAGACGTAGAGATTGAAGAAGTGCATGATGCCGAGGATGAGCAACACCGTTCCGAGCTTGCCGCTGAGCGCCTCGAAAATCCCCTGCACGTCTCTCACCTCCTCCGCAAGTTTCAGATAGAGGGCGACGAAGCCGAAGTTCACCAGATAGAAACCCATCACCAGCAGTTGGTTCACACTATCTGCTAGAGATTCATTGCCGTGGAAGCAATCGACCAAGAAGATGCGGCCGTTCTTGAACAGGTTGCGCGCCACCCAAACGGTGAGCGGCAGCGCGATGAGCAGATAGAGTCCGTAGCTGATGACCGTGGCATTCATGGCATGTTGGTTTTCTTTTTGTTTATTCCGAGTTTTCAGGAAATTCTGAAAGTTATTCCCAAAAAAATTTAGCTGAGCAGCTTGGTGGCGAGTTGCAGGGCCGGGCCGTATTTCATGGCGGAAACCCGGTCTGACATCTTGGAGGCAAATCCGACGAAATCCTCAAGCGCCCGCATCTGGTCGTGGAAGGCTTTGCCCTCGGGCGTCTTGATGTCCCGGCTTTCCTCGACGCAACGGCTGAGAACCGACAACGCAGGATCGATCTCGCGGCGCTTCCTTTCCCGTGCGACAATCGTGAAAATCTGCCAGACATCCTTCTCCGCCTCGAAATATTCACGCCGTTCGCCCTTTTTCACCACGATGCGCAGAAGTCCCCAAGCGACGAGTTCCTTGAGGTTGGTGTGGGCATTGCCACGGCTGATTTGAAGTTCTTCCATCACCTCATCGGTGGTCATCGCCTCGGGCGCGGTCATCAGCAACGCATGGATCTGGGCCATGGTCCGGTTGATTCCCCACTGGCTGCCCAAGGCACCCCATTGAGAGACGAACTCGTCCCGAGCGTGCTTGAGTTGTTCCTGCCCTGCGTTCACCGTTTTCAATAAATCCTGAAAACTCGGAAAGCGCAAGCCTGTTTTCGGAATCATTTCCCGAACGGCGATGGTGACATCGCGCTCGACTCCGGCGGGCTGCCTGCCGCAAATTCCCGCGCATGAAACCGAGATTCTCGCCCCAGCACGGCAAGGCATCCAAACAGGCCCGCGAAAACCGCCACGTCCAGACCACGGAAACAGCAGTGCCGTCGCTGGATGAAGACGATCTGATGGTCATTGTGGCGAGCAAGAAGGTTCCGCTGGTGCTGATCCTCGACTGCGTGCAGGACCCGCACAATCTCGGAGCCATCTTGCGCACGGCCGATGCGGCCGGCGTGCATGCGGTGGTCGCGCCCAAGGACAAGGCCGTCGGCATCACCGAAACCGTGCGCCGAGTTTCCGTCGGAGCCGCCGATCATGTGCCGTTCGCCCAAGTGACGAATCTCGCTCGCACGATGGAACGGCTGAAGGAGGCGGGGCTGTGGCTGGTCGGCACGTCGGACCACGCGAAGTCGAAATCAATCTATCAACTCGATCTGACCGGACCGCTGGCGTTGGTGTTAGGAGCCGAAGAAAAAGGCATGCGTCGGCTCACCGAAGAGAACTGCGATTTCTTGGCATCCATCCCGATGGCCGGGCGTGTCGAATGCCTGAATGTTTCCGTCGCCACCGGCGTGTGCCTGTTCGAGGCGGTGCGCCAGCGCCGGGCCGCTCTTGAATGAACCGGTAATCATCCTTTCCGACCTGCATCTGGGTCACAAGATCTCGCGCATTGCCGAGGTTGAAATGCTGCGCCCGCTGATCGCCGGCGCGGGCACGGTGGTTTTCAATGGCGACACGTGGCAGGAACTCGCGAAGCCATTTTATGAGCGTTCGAAATCCATGTTAGAGGAACTGCGCGAGCTGTGTCGTGTGGAAGGCGCAGAAGCCATTTTCCTATCAGGCAACCACGATCCTGGGTGGAGCGGTCCGGGCCAGGTGGAGCTGGCGGATGGTAAAATTGTCATCACGCATGGCGATGCGTTGTTGTTCGACGGGTCGCCGTGGAAGCGTGAAATCCTGGTCAATGGCAAGCGCGTGATGGAGCTTTGGGAAGAACATCCGGACGCGATGCACAAGGTGGAAGAGCGGCTGCGAGTCGCCCGCAAGGTGGCCCGCGAACTGCGTTCGGTGGAGTATCCCACGGGACGCAGTCTCGTGCAGCGCACTTGGGACGCGATCCATCCACCGCTGCGCGCCGTGAAAATGGTGGAAGCGTGGTTCACCCAAGGTTTGGAGGGCGCAAGGTTTTGCGACCGCTATTTCCCACAGGCGGAGTTTCTCGTGATCGGCCATTTTCACCGAGAGGGCTGCTGGATGAGAAACGGTCGGCGCATCATCAATACTGGCTCCTTCATGGCCCCGGGTCGCGCCCATTGGGTGGAGTGGAACGATGGCTGGCTGAGCCGCGGCGTGATCGATGAAGCTGCGGACGGCTGTCGCAAGGGTCGCAAACTCGACGTCTGGCGCTTGTAAAAAACTGGTACACGAGGACGGGATCGAACCGCCGACCAATCCGGTGTAAGCGGACCGCTCTACCGCTGAGCTACTCGTGCCGGGCAGGGCGCGAGGCTGGCGGGAGATTTTTGAGAGATCAAGCCCCGAGTGCTGCGGCAAACGGGTTGCGGGCTTGCGGGGCGGGCACGGGGGTGGTTAGTTCCCCGCACGAATGCACCTGCGCCTATCCGATCAAGAACTTGCCACGTTGGTGGAAATGGTCAGCCTCGCGGCGAACGTCGCGTCGTGGAACCAAAAGGAGTCCGCCAATGACCAAGTTGGCGCGTTCGAGGATCTCGAAAGCAAGATCCTGGAAAAGGCCGGCCACTCGGGGCTGGGCGACTGGATCGAGTTCGACGAGGAGAGCCAGCGCTTCCGGGTGAAGGCGGAGAAGGAGGAAAGGCTGTTCTACCACGAATGCTACGAGGAGTTTCGCAACGAAAGCTTCTGGGATGAGCTAGCGGTTCGTTTGTCCGACCGCGATCTCGCCCGCGCCATCGGCTTCGCCGAGTGGGAAAAGCTCAGCGAGGAAGAACGCCGTGCCCGCACCGTGGCTTGGGAAAAGCGCTACTGGGAAGAGTTCTCCAAACGCGGTGTGGAACGGGTGACCGTCATCACCCCGCCGGGGGAGGGTTAGAGCATCCTGATAGGTCCTATCGGGCTTATAAGACCTATCAAAGCGGCATCATATAGCCTAACAACGCACCGAGACGGTCGCGCAACTTGGAGCGCGGGACGATGGCGTCGATGAGGCCATGCTCGAGCATGAACTCGGCGGTTTGGAAACCGGGAGGAAGATTTTGGTGGGTGGTTTCCTTGACCACGCGCGGGCCGGCGAAACCGATCATGCACTTGGGTTCCGCCAAGTTGATGTCGCCGATGGTGGCGAAGGAGGCCGTGACGCCACCCGTCGTCGGATGGGTGAGCACCGAGATGAAGGGCAGCTTGGCCTCGGAAAGGCGGGCGAGCGCGCCGCAGGTTTTGGCCATTTGCATCAGCGAAAGCATGCCTTCTTGCATGCGCGCACCGGATGAGGCGGAAACGATGATGACACCGCGCTTTTCGGCGATCGCAGTCTCGATGGCGCGGGTGATTTTTTCTCCGACCACCGAACCCATGGAGCCCGCGAAGAACTTGAAATCCATCACCGCGATCATCGCGCGCTGGCCATTGATAGAGAGGCGACCGGAGATGACGGCGTCGTCGAGGCCGGTCTTTTCGCGCAGCGCGGCGGTCTTTTCGGAATAGCCGGAGAAGCCGAGCGGATTGGCTGAGATCAGCCCAGTTTCCGTTTCCTCAAAGCTGTCAGTATCGGCGAGCAGGGCGACGCGCTCGCGGGAGTCGATCAGGAAATGGTGGGAGCAATGCGGACAAACATGCAAATTTTGGCGCAACTCAAGCGTGTGGATGAGCGCGTCACAATCCGGACACTTGGTCCAGTGGCCTTCCGGCATGTCTTCACGTCGGTCATGGCCGCGCAGGCGAGGTTTGCTGAATATGCCCATGGAGTTTTGGAAAGTTTCGAACGGTTTGCTGACCGCAGGTGGCGGTTGTGGCGCGCCCGGACGCTAGCGACAGGCGTGCTGACAGACAATCCCCTTTTGAAAGATCTGCCGCAGCCAACTGATATTAGGGATTGCAATTTTCAGCCCAGCGAACCACAACGCGCTTGGGAAAAACGTTAACTTTTCCGTATTAATTGATGAATACCAAGCGCTTTGTCACTGGATCGTCGATCATCCTCGCAGGATGGCTCGGAGCAACGTTTCTCAATGAAGTGCCTTCGCAAAGGTATCCAAAATTGGACCGCAGGCCAGCGACAGCCTCGCTGGACGAGGATCTTCAGCCGACCTTGACACCACCGTCGACGGCGAATCACGAGTTGCCTGTTTCAGTCTCGCGCTAAGCAGAAATGGCTGGCAGCATGCCCCGCATGGCAGCCGAACCGATCATTTGCGACACGAAGCCCTTGGTGGTGGAAGTGGAGGCGGGAACCTATTGGTGGTGTTCCTGCGGGCGTTCGAGCCACGCGCCATTTTGCGACGGATCTCACAAGGGCACCGGCTTGCAACCCGTGAAACTTGAGGTCACTGAGCCACAGAAGCTGTGGTTCTGCCAATGCAAGCAGACCTCGAAACCACCCCTCTGCGACGACTCACACAAGAGGCTGACGCAAGCTGAGTGAGGTCGACTCAAACTGCGCTGAGCTGCAGATCCTCCATCCCCAGCTCGCGCGGCGACTCCTTCCCTCAGTAGGTCTTGAGCCACTCGACGATGTCGGCAACGTCCTGCGCGGTCATGCCGAGCTGATCCGCATTCAGCATCAGGGAACGATCCATGTCTTTGCGGCTGGCAATCTGCGCCTTCGGAACTTTTTGAACCACCCCGCCCGTCGACTGAGTGACAACGGGATCGCCATCAGCGATGATGTGGCCGTCTATCCATTTTCCATCCTTGAGATTGATTGCGGTCCCTTCGTAGCCGTGGGAAATGTCAAATGACGGATCGACGATGGAGCGGGCGACGATTTCGGGCGGTTGACGGCTAGCGAAGCCTTTCAGAGCTGGGCCATAGTCAGGTCCCGCTTCATCGATCTTGTGACACATGATGCAGCGGCCAGCCATGCTCTTGCCCCGAGCCGCGTCGCCCTTGAGCGCCATCACTTCATCGACGGTGAACTTGGTGGATGCGGGCTTGAGGGGAACGACGATTTCAACCAGCTCCACTGGCTTTTCGATGAGCCCGCGCTTCTCAAGCTCTGGCTTGAGATTGAAGGATGCCCACTCGCCTTCGCTGCGATTGTTGAGCCACCAAAGTGCTTGCTCGCGGACGGCTGATCCTTCCTTGGCAAGGTCCATCAGCGCTTCGGCAGATGCCTTGCTAGGAATGAAGGCTAACGAATCGACAGCTAACTTGCGTTGTTTCTCACCGAGGCTGTTCGCGGAAGCACGGGTCTTGAGCGGGAGGACGGCGGCTTCCGGTTTCAACCGCCAGGTGAGACGCGCGAAGGTGTCAGACCACTCGAGCGGCGTGCCGGGCTGCATCTTCTTGCCGATGGCCACCCACAATGCCTCGGCGTGATGTCCGGCACCGATGCCGAAGGATTCCAAGTAGGACCTGTCCTTGCCATCATAGCCCTCGGCAACGGCGACGAGGACGTCACGCGCCTCATCGAAACGACGGTTGCGCATTTCCTGAGCGGCCTCCACACGGACGGCTGGCGATGCATCACTGGCTAACTTGCGCGCGTAGGGCAACGCGTCGATCAAGCCGTCCGTGCGGCGAATGGCACGGAAAGCGGTGAGTTTGTTCGCCGCATCATCGCCAGCAATGATCGCGTCTAACTTGGATTTCCCGGGTTCGCCGAGGTAAGGCAACAGCCAGATGGCACGGCTCGCGACGAAGGGATTGGAGTCATCGAGAACTTTGGCAACGGCTTCATAGGCAGACGCTCCTGCGTTCTTGAGTTTCTGATAGCCCAAGAAGCGCACATTGACAGCCGGGGAGCGTAGCGCGGAAACGGCTCCATCGATGGTGTCTAGATCGATGTTAGGAAGGGACGGTTTGAAGCCTTTCGGCGCGATGCGATAGACTATGCCGGATGCGGCAACATCCTGGGTGTCATGCCCGCCCACGCGTGGATCCGTCCAATCGGTGACATAGAGCGCGCCATCCACGCCGACACAGACGTCAGACGGGCGGAAGTTGAACTTCAAACGGTCCAGCTCCGGAGCAGACTCTTTCTTCACTCCACCGGTGAAATCGGCACCGTCGAAGTTCTTTTCCGGATTGGTCGTTAGAAAATCGTGACGCTTCATTTTAAAGCCAGCACCGTCGAGTTCCGGTTGATAGCTGAAGATCACGTTGCGAGCGGCTTCACAGGACAGCAATGAGCCGACGAACTTGTCGCCCAAAGCGCCGTTTTCATAGAACGCAATCCCGGTGGGCGAGCCGCCACCGTAGACGTCACCCGCAGGCATGCTACCCGGGTCATCCTGACGCCAATGGGCGGTCGGCGTGTCTTGGCCCGGCCGCCGATCGGCGTTCCAGAAGCGGGTGCCATCGTTGGAGAAATAGCCGGCGTTGCCATGTTCGATGATGTGGCTGGTGCGGCAGGCCGGTGGGTCGTCGTTGTCGTTCTGGAACACGAAGCCGCGCGAGGTGACGGTCTGTTCGTAGGAATTGCGGTAATTGTAACCGACAATCTCCGCACGGGTGCCGTCTGGGTTCATCCTCACCGTCGAGCCACCGACATAGACGAAACCATCGTCGCTCTTTTGGCCGGAAACCGCCTTGGTATCGACGGGCCATTCGCCGCCGCCGCTTTGGTAATAGTGGCTGCCGAGGCGGAAGGTCTTGCCTGATTTGTCAGTGAAAACGGCACCGGTATTGCCCTGGTTGAAGTAAAATTTCCCATCCGGCCCGGCGGTCACCGAGTGGAGCGAATGGTCATGATTGCGGCCATTGAATCCCGTGAGAACCACCTCGCGGATGTCACCGGCGGAAGGATCAAATTTCCCATCGCGATTCACATCGGTGAGCTTGAGCAGGTGGGGCGGTTGAGAAACGAACACCACGTTGTCAAAAACGGCGATGCCCAGCGGTGAAAGCAGCTCCTCATTCTGCCAGAACGTCGAGGATTTATCGGCCTTCCCGTCGCCATCGCTGTCTTCCAAGATGACGATGCGATCGCCGCCCGGCTGACGACCCGCTTGGCCACGGTAGTTCACGCCTTCGGTCACCCAAATCCGGCCTTTTTGGTCAATGTCGAGGTTGGTGGGGTTGAACAACATCGGCGAGGCCGCCCAAGGGGTGATTTCCAATCCATCCGGCAACACAAACGACGTGAGCGGCATCGCAGGCGGCTGCTGGTCCGGAGACCAAGCAGAGGCGGCCGGAACAGCCACGAGGATGAGGAATCGGGAAAGCAATTTCATGGGCAAGTTCTTCTGGGGCCAACCAATACACAGCCCATAAAGCCTGCCTATCACCAATTCCCGGGAGCTGCTTTGACAAAACCCGAGGTGCCGGATAACCAAACGCCATGCGATCCTTGATCAAGCACGTCCTCACCCGCAGCGAACCTTGCGACGACCTCCACGTCGCCGGATGGGTGCGCACGCGGCGCGATTCCAAGGCCTTTTCCTTCCTCGAACTCAACGACGGCACCTGCCTCGGCAACCTCCAGATCGTCGCCGACGCCGGCATTCCCGGCTACGACGCCATTTCGCGGATGAGCACCGGCGCGTCGGTGGAAATTCGCGGCAAGCTCATCCCCTCCCCTGCCGCTGGCCAAGCCTGGGAAATGCAAGCCAGCTCGCTGAAACTGCTCGGCGAGGCTCCGGACGATTATCCACTCCAGAAAAAAGGCCACAGCCCCGAGTTTTTGCGCTCCATCGCCCACCTGCGGCCGCGGACCAACCTCTACGGTGCGGTGTTTCGGATGCGCAGCCGCATGGCCTTCGCGATTCATCGCTTTTTCCAAGAGCGCGATTTCGTCCACGTCCACACGCCCATCATCACCGCCAGCGATTGCGAGGGTGCTGGCGAAATGTTCCGGGTGACCACCCTGGCGGACGAACACGCGGCGAAGGTCACCGAAGATTTCTTCGGCAAATGCGCCTTTCTCACCGTGAGCGGCCAGCTTGAAGGCGAAACCTTCGCCTGCGCGCTTTCGAACATCTACACCTTCGGCCCGACGTTCCGGGCGGAGAATTCCAACACCTCACGCCACGCCGCGGAGTTCTGGATGATCGAGCCGGAAGTCGCGTTCTGCGATCTGGAGGGCGACATGGACTTGGCCGAGGAGCTGGTGAAATTCCTCGTCAAGGAGGCGCTCGAAAACAGCGAGGGCGATTTGGAGATCTTCGCAAAATTCGTGGATAAGGGACTGCGCGAGCGGCTCGAATTTGTCGCCACTCGTCCGTTTGAACGCATTTCCTACACCGCTGCGGTGGAGTTACTCAAGGCGAGCGGCAAGGAGTTTGCCTATCCCGTCGAGTATGGCCTCAACCTCCAATCCGAGCATGAACGCTGGCTGACCGAGGAACATTTTAAGAAGCCCGTCACGGTTTTCAACTACCCGAAGGAGATCAAGCCGTTCTACATGCGGCTCAACGACGACGGTAAAACCGTGACCGCGATGGATGTGCTCGTCCCCGGCATCGGCGAGATCATCGGCGGCAGCCAGCGCGAAGAAAGGCTGGATGTCCTCGTCGGAAATTTGGAGCGCCACGGCCTCGATCCCGAGGCCTATTCTTGGTATGTGGATCTGCGCAAATACGGCAGTGTTCCGCACGCCGGTTTCGGCCTCGGTTTCGAACGGCTGCTGATGTTCGTCACCGGAATGACCAACATCCGCGACGTGATTCCATTCGCCCGGACACCCGGCCATTGCGAATTTTGAAACGACTCGCAGTTGCCGTGATCAATGATCTCGGCAACTGCGCCTCGCCGATCATTCCTCCTCGGCAGCGTCCTCCAACGAGGCAAGCGCTGTTTTGGCCTTGGCGGCATCGGCATCGGAAAGCCCTGCCTTGAGTGCGTCGTTCAAGGATTTTTTCGCTTTTGCCGATTCCTTGGTTTCCACAAAGGCCAAGCCTTGGACAAGCAACTCGTCCGGAGTGAGCGGACGCTTGATCGCCAACTCAGAAAGCAATTGCGCCGCATATCTCATCTCTCCCTTGCGGAAGCGCACCAGAGCGAGAATGCGAGTGAGGTCCATGTCATCAACCATGCTGATGCGGGCCGTGGTCGCCAGTTTGAGTGCCTCATCGAGCTTGGCGGGATCATCCAGATAGAGCGATGCCAGACGGACGCGAGCGGGATCGAATCGCGGGCGGAGTTCCAGCACCTTGAGATAGTTCGCTTCAGGATTTTTCCCAGCCGCACGTGCAAGCTCGCCTTGCAACATCAGCGCGGGCACATTTTCAGGATCCGCAGCGAGTGCTTTTTCCACCTCTGCGGCGATTCCGGTCTGCGTCGCAGCATCCGCTGAGGTGAGCATCAGAAAAGTCTCGGCCTCAGCTGCCTCAGGGGCATCCATCTTTGCCACCCGCTGCATGACGCCTCTCGCTTCCGCGATGCGCCCCACGCTGTAGGCGGCCAACGCTTGATCCCGCAGCACGGACGAATCGTCGGTCAGGCTTCTAGACGCGTCTTTCAGCAATCCATAAGCTTCCTCATGGTTGCCGTTCAGAAACTTTGCATAACCCAGAGCCGCCAGAGCCCGAGGATCGGTGGGAGCAAGTTCACGGGCCTTCGCCGCCAGCACCAGCGCCTTGGTGGGATTTTTCAACGGCCCCGCCAGCAAGCGAGCTTGGCCAATCCATGGCGCGGCGACGCTGGGACTGGCATCGATGACCTTCTGATAGGACTCGAAAGCCTCCTGATTTTTCCCAGCCTGCATCTGCAACTCGGCGAGACGGGTGAGCGAAAGCACATCCTTCGGGTTGGCGGCGACTCGCTTCTCAAGATCCTCCAAACTGACATTTCCAGAATCCTTGAGCAGCGCGAGCTGTTGGATTGCTTCTGGCTTGCCCGGAAAATCAGCTTCTGCCGCAGCCGCTTTGCCCAACGAAACCATCGCCTCCGAGGACAGGCCCATCGAATTCTGGGCCATGCCCAGATGATACTGAACCTCAGGAGAATCCCCGATCTTCGAAGCCGCTTCTTGCAGCAAAGGCAACGCGACCGGGAAATTTTCTAACTGCCATTCGATCCACCCCAGCGTGTCGGCGATGGCTGGCTGCGACGGATCCAACAATCGTGCCTTTCGCGCATGCTCGGCAGCCGCTTTCAAGTCCTTGCCCGATGTCGATTCCAGGGCTGCTAGATTGTTGTGCGCTGCTGCCAGTTCCTGCCCTTTGGCGATGAGCGCTTGGAAGGACTCCCGAGCGTCGTCGATGCGCCCCAGTTGTTGGAGAAGAAAACCGCGGCTAAGTGACGCTTGAGAGTCATCGGGAAAACTCTTCAAATAACTTTCCAAGATCACCAATGCACCTTCCCCTTGATTCATACTTAACAACAACAGATAGGCATTTTTGTTGTCGGGCTTCAGTTCAATCGCCTTCCGCAACAACTTGTCCGCCTCTTGAAGATTTTTATTAGAAACTAACAACTTTGCCTTGAGTGTCATCGCATCCGAGGAATCCGGATGCTTCTCAAGGTAGCCATCGATCTTACGCATCGCGTCCTCGGGTTTGCCCATTTTCAGATCCATGGCCGCCAAGTTTCCGACGGCCTCGAGGTTGTCGCCGAAGCTCGTCGCTGTATCTTGGAACATCGCCCGCGCCTCGTCATTCTTGCCCATGGCCGCCAACATTTGTCCAAGTTCCAGTTGGCTTTTCGGGTCCGAAACATTCGCATCCGCCTTCTCACGCAAGAGCCCAACGGCATCGTCATTGCGACCGGAGCCGCGATAGGCGGAGATCAACAGGTCACGAGCTTCTGCATTGTTAGGATTCAATTTTCGAATGGCTTCGAGAAGTTGCACCCCTTCCGAAGTTTTTCCTTCTTTCAGGAAAACCTGAGCCCGAAGAACTCCGGCTTCCACGTGGTCTTTGTCAACCGCGAGAACTCGATCCAATGCCGCCGTGGCTTTAGGGACTTCGTTGGCCGCTAGATAGGTCTTTGCCAAAAGGACATCCAAGGGCGGACGCGAAGGCAACGCGGAGGTCAATTTCTCCATGATCTCCACCGCCTTGTCCGGCTGCTGACCACGCAAGAAAATGTCTGTCTGCGACACCGCCGTTATTGGATCCGCAGGATCCTTGGCAAGCACCTTGTCAAAATAGGCCGTCGCCTTTTCATCCTCTTTGGCCGCGTAGGCTACCTGCCCCAGCGCTGCCCACGCAGGGAGATAGTCGGGAGCCGCTTGAGTCACTTTTTCCAGATGAGCGATCGCCTCGTCCTTGCGGTCGCTGGCCACCAACATTCGAGCATAACCGATAGATTCATTGGAACGAACTCCACCCAGCTCCGCCGCTTGCTTCATCTCATCCAGTGCAGCATCCATCTCTTTGCGGGACACAAGGATGGAAGACTTGAGAGCATGGGCACGGGCAATCTTCGGATTTGACTCTAGCACCTCGTCAACCAACGCAGCACCTTCCACCACCAGCCCGCGGCGCAACTTGGCAATGGCTTCGGCAAGCTGAGATTCAGCCGTTTTTTTGTCCACCTGTGCGAGACGACCTTCGAGTTCTTCTGCCCACTGTTGAGTGACTGAGGTCTCGGCAAGCGCCAGCAGGGCTTCGCCATGGGACGGTTCGCGCTCCAGAATTCCAGTGAGAACTTTTCGACTATCCACCGCATAACCCAGACTGAAATATGATTTGGAAAGAGCTAGTGCAACCTCGGTGTCGACGGGCAATTTCCGTTGGGCTTCCGCTAAAATGCCGGCCGCCTCGTAATGAGCGCCCTGGCTGCTACGAATCAACCCCATCTGCTTGAGCGCTCGCTTACTTCCGGGGTCAGCCTTAAGCGCATTTTTAAGCTCGATTTCCGCTGCGACAAAATCACCTTTCTGATAGAGTTCGGTGGCAGCCTTGATCGCTCGCTCCTTCCTCGCTTCCCGGCTACATGCCGGCATCGAAATCAGAATTAGCACGGAAAATAGCGTCCGCAGCAGGGAGGAATAATTGAGTTTCATAGGGGAGGAGGAACATGGCTGGACTAGCGTCATTCAGCTCAAATTGCGAGGACAAGTTTTGGAAAACCAAGACATTCCAGGCATCACGTGATCACGTGATTGAGCGAATTCGGTCGAATAGGTATGACAGATGGCGATCGATCATCCCCCTCCCCTTTTGATTTTTGTAGCCCTTGCTTGAACAGGCACAGGATGGATACTCGAATCATCTCGCACACTATGAAAGCCCCCCTTCGCCGCGTCTCCATGATGAGACTTGTTCTCGCCAGTTTCTTCGGGTCGACCTGCTTCATGCATGCTGGCACCGTCACAACGGCCAACGATGACCCCACACCCGGCTCAGGATCGCTGCGTGCGCTGCTTGCCACCGCCGTTAATGGTGAATTGATCGACTTCGACAGTTCACTCAACGGAGCCACGATCAGTCTGACCAACGGGCAACTGCCAATTAGCGGCCTCGAAGTCACCATTGATGCCAGCGCACTGCAAAATGGAATTGCGCTCAACGGCAACAACGCTTCCCGCATTTTGAATATTTCATCCGGCTCGAATGTCACCCTGAAGAATCTCACCTTCCACCATGGCCGTGAGGCCAACGGAAACTCGGGTGCGATTCAGGCCCAAGGAGGGCAACTCACGATGTCGCGATGCATCATTCGGGACTGCTTTGCGAAATTCGACGGCGGTGGAATTCATGTGGGGAGTGGCATCGTCGCGAATTTCGAGGATTGCTCCCTCACTCGGAATGAGAGCCAATCCTATGGCGGAGGTCTTTTCATCATTGGCACCACAAACGTAACCCTCACCAACACCGCGATCACGGGCAATCGATCACTCTTTGGTGGAGGCGTGTTTGCCCTAGGTGGTGGCGTTAATTTCACCAACTGCACCGTCCAAGGCAATGCAGGAGCAGGGCTATATGGAGAGTCTTCATCCAATTTCTTTGTTCGTAATTCCATCATCTGGGGCAACCGTACTGGCTCAGGTGGCCTCTCCATTCAGCAGCTTCGCCTGGGCCCAAACGCGTCTAGCAATGTGGACTACAGCCTAATTGAGGGAATTTCCGCAACGCTCAACAACCTCAACGGCACGCTCCTAGCGAATGATCCGCTGTTTGTCACTCCTGCCGTGCCCGCCAATGCTCCGAACACCAATGCCGATGTGCGATTGAAGGCAACTTCCACCTCCATCAACGCGGGCAGCAATGCGGTGGTGATCCAAGCGCTCGACCTAGCAGGAGCTCCACGCATCCAAGACGGCCAAGTGGATCTAGGGGCTTTTGAAGGCGGATATGTCACATTTTCCAGCCTCCATCCGTCTCTGGCTATCAATGGCGACGAAAACCAAAACGGGATTTCTAACTATGTCGAATATGCCTTGGGTGTCGATCCGACGGGCAGCAGTGCCCATTCCGCCCTGCCCGCCATGTCCACCAACGGAGGATTCAATTACCTCACACTCAGCCAGCGCATCAACGGTCTGGACGTGAATGGGGTCTGGACCACCTCGACAACCCTCGACGCCCTTTCTTGGCAACTCATGATGTTAGGAACGGATTACTCTCCAGAATCGAATTCGCTCATCGCACCGGGTCGCCAGCAGTTCGTGCTCAAACTTTTGAGCAGTGACCCCGCCCGCTTCTACCGGCAGCGCTTTTCGACCACAAACTAACAGGCACAATCCAGATTAACGGTATCTACCGCCCCGGTTGTAGCTGTTGTAGCTACGCCCGTAGCGACGACCGCCTTGGTAGTAGCCTCTGCCATAGTAGCCGCCACCCCCATAATAATAATGGTCGTGATGATTGTGATTGTTAGCGATGGCGTAGCCTAGCACTCCTGCCGCAACCGCCCCGGCAGCAGCCGCTCCAGGATCGACCGATTGGACCGGATTCCCGTTCGCATCATAAGTGGTCATGCAACTGGTGGCGGAGACCATCAACATGGCTGTTGCCGCTAAAGTTCCCCATCGTGGAAAAATGCTCGTTTTCATCTTCTCCAAGAACCTCCCGTTCCAAGAGATATTCAAATGCTGATTTAGGAAAAATTCGTCAGATCCGGCGAATCTTGCCACTGGCCGTCCGCGGCAAATCGGTCACGAATTTCACCTCCACCGGCACCTTGTAGGCCGACAGGGAAGCACGACACCAGGCGATCAGATCACGTGCTCGCAAAACCTTGCCCTCCATCAAGACCAGTTCGACTCGCGGCACGGTTCCCAATACCGGGTGCGGCCTGCCGCTTACCCGGCAACACAAGACCTGCGGATGGCGGTTGATGACCGTTTCCACCTCTTCTGGAAAAACCTTCATTCCGCTCACGTTGAGCACGCTCTTTTTTCTTCCCCGCAGGAAAACACGGCCCGCCGCGTCGGTTTCAGCCAAATCCCCCGTGGCAAACCAACCATCGACGCAAATGTCATCAAGTGTCTGCCATGGCGAGAGATACGCATCGAACATGCCAGGTCCCTTGATCCATAGCTCACCCACCCGGCCTGTCGCGACTGGCATGCCTTCCTCGTCGCGCAACTCCACGTCGTAGGCAGGCAAAGGCCTACCCACGGCCGTCGGCGATTTCCAAGCACCGCCCGTATTCAGCAGCGGCAAGCCGATTTCGATGATGCCAAATCCCTGCACCAGCGGCTTCTTGAACCGCTGAAAGAACGCTTCCGCCACCTCTGCCGTCAGCGGCGCTGCCGTTGTCACCGCCAATCGCAGATAAGGCCACTCGTAATCACCACGGTCTGTGGCCAAGAGCGAATGATGAAACGGTGAGCCATAGATCACCGTCGCTCGCGTCGCACGAGCGGTTTCGAGAACATCGGCGGCCAAATGGCTCCGACTGATGACGGTGCAAGCGCCATGATAAAGATAGAGGATGATCGAGACCGCGAAGTGGTGCGCCATCGGCAACATCCACAACACCTTGTCGCCAGGCCCTATTTCCAACGCTGCATTGGCGGCGGTGATCCGTTCGCGCAATTTCCCATGGCTGAGCACCACGCCCTTGCTCGCTCCCGTCGTCCCCGAACTGAAACGGATGAAGGCCGGATCGAGATCTGCAAACTCTTGCTCATGGGGCAGTTTCCGAAACTCCAAGGGCAACCAAGCGGCTCCCACCGAGGGCTCCCGCGCCACGGCATCCGCTCGCCGCCACGCTTCCTCGCCACCGAGGAGCACCCCACACAAGGCCGTCCTTTGGATGACCTCCAGCCGCTCTTCCTCAGTCAGCTCGTCCGGCAATGGCACCAAACATCCACCAGCCTTCAAAATGGCAAGCGCGAGTACGATGTAATCCACCCCGTTTCCACAGGCCAATCCGACCCGCGGCGTTCCCGTTTGGCGAAACCCCTCGCAGCGCCCCAACCAGCCCGCCACGGCCGCCACCCGTTCCAACAATTCCCCGTAACTCAAGGATGTCCCATCAGCCACCAACGCCGGCCTTTCCGCCGCCGCGCGTAGCGAGATTTGATCCACGATGTTCACCTGCGCGTTCCTTACCCACGGAATGCGCTCCAAACAAGCAATTCGAGGCTTTCTCCTCGCTCCAAAAAACGGTGAAAATGACGACTTTCGAGCGGCTCCAGAATCCCCCATGCTCAGCACCTGCAGAGCAATCCCTGAAAAATGAGAACGCCGTCTCCCCCCCCGGAAAGACGGCGTTCATGGTTCACCCCGTCGCGGTCCACACCCACGATACCAAGGCAAAAGCTTCGTGGAGCGCGTCCACCCCGTTAGTATGTACCACACCTCGGATTTCGATAGTGGACATCTCCCCTTTTCCTTGTCGGCAATACTCCCGAGTCCTTGTCGGTGAAATTGCCGACAGCCGATCAACGCACGAGACCGTTCTGCATCGCGTAACGCGTGAGATCCACATTCGAGGAAAGCCCCATTTTCTCCGAAATCCGACTCCGATACGTGGCCACTGTCTTCTCGCTGAGCGCCAGATCAGAACTAATCTCCTTGATCGTTTGCCCAGACGCAATCAGCTGCAACACCTGCAACTCCCGGTTTGACAGCGAGTCATGAGAAGTCACCGGAGCATCGCCTGACACCGCACCCGCAAGTCGCTCCGCCAACGCGGGACTGATGAAACGACGGCCAGCCAACACCCGCTGCACGGCCGTCACCAAGATGTCCGAGGCGCTTTGTTTGGAAACGTATCCCGAGGCACCTGACTTCAAGGCCCGCAACGCGTAATCTTCTTCGGCCTGCGAGCTGACCACCAGAATGGGCATTGTCGGCCTTTCCCGCCTCATTTCCTGCACCAATTCTAAGCCGCTGCGCCCGGGCATGCTGATGTCCACCACCGCGACGTCCCACGACTCACGCATCACCGCTTCCAATCCCTCCCGCGCATTCGCCGCCTCAGCCGACTCCACCTCTTCGAAATGCTCCTTCAGCAATGAAATCATCCCTCGCCTCACCAGCGCATGATCATCGACAATCAATACCTTCATTGGACCGAATCTGCTCGAACACCGGCCTTTTGCAAAGGAATCGTCAAAATCACATCCGTCCCATGCCCCGCTGCCCGACGAAAAACCACCTCTCCTCCCACATTGCCAGCACGCTCAATCATCCCGATGAGTCCTAACGATTTTGGGTCGCCGATCTCGCCGGGATTGATGCCCTTGCCGTCGTCATGGATCGCCAACTTGAGTTCGTTGTCATTCACTTTCAGGCTGGAGTCGATGCGCTGAGCATCGGCATGGCGGGCAATATTGGTCAGGGATTCTTGAAAAATCCGAAACGCCGCCGTGCTCACATCGTCCGGCAAATTGCCCGCATAATCGTCGATCTCCAGCACGCAGGGGATCGAAGTGCGTGAGGAAAATCGCTCCGCCTCATCGCGCAGGGCAGGCCCCAATCCAAGGTCATCCAAAACCTGCGGGCGCAACCCGGCAGAAATCCGCTGCACCGAACGAATCGTCATATCAACGATTTCCGAGCTCTCCACCAGCTTGTCGATCCATGGGTTCAAGTTCCTGTCATCGCGCTTCGACAAGCCGCTCTCGATGAGCCGAAGTTCCATCTTCAAGCCGGTCAACAATTGCCCCAGTTCGTCGTGGATTTCCCGCGAAATGCGCCGCCTGTCGTCTTCCCGCAGCGTTTGAATGTAGGAGGAAAGCCTGCGGAACCTTTCCCGCGCTTCTTCGATCACCGCTTGTCTTTGGTGCTCCGCATGCCGCCAGCCCCCGAACGATCGCCGCAAGACCAAATACAGCAGCACCCCGGTGGTGATCACGAAATTCAGCCCTTTGAGCGATTGGGCCAGTCCGACTTGTTGTGGGTCAGACACATAGCGCGACATCAGCACATCGGACGCCACGATCCACATGCTCGCGAAGATGACGTAGCCCGCGACAATGCGCACCTCCGGCAAAGACCAATGGAAAAGGGCCTGAGGTTTCTCGGGAGCGACGCCGGGGGGGCGACCGGATGTCAAAAATCCTTTCACGCGTCGTCGTGATACCTGAAATTCTCCATGAGTCGAGAATCGAAACGCGAACTTTCCGCATTCTTCAAGCATCACCTAACATCCACTGCCGCTCACGCTGATCGAGCTCCTCAAATCGCAGCAATCTCATCCGTCCTTTTTGCAAAAGTAGTGGTCGTCCGCAGTGGCCATCTTATAACTTCCGTGCGTGGATGCGGCGACACCCTATCAGCTTCTTTCTCCGATCCAAGAGATCATGCTCGCCGATTCCCTGTCGGATCCCTCGGCGGGCCATCACGTGGAGCAATTGGAAATCACCTTTTCCGAGGAAATGGAGCCAACCCGGGTCGCCGCAGCATGGCGTTCGACCGTCGCCGCTTGCGCCGTTCTGCAAACATGCTTCGCCATTTCCCACGCTTCGCCGCAAGGCCAGCACGTCGTGAAAGATGTTCCAGAAATGGAAATTCTCGACCTCAACTCGGATCTGCTAGATTCTTGGCGAGAGGCTGACCGCCGACAGCCGTTGTTAGCCAAGGATTGCGTACCGTGGCGCACCGCTTACTGGCCCGCCCAACGGCGATGGTGCTGGACCTTTCATCACGCGCTGCTGGACGGGCGATCCATCACTCGCATCCTGCAAGTTTTCCTCACTTATCTAGCAGGTGAACGGTCGACAAAACTGGCGCAGTCCATCTGGTCCCCGCCGTCGCCAGAAAGCGTGAAAGTTGCGACTGAAACCTTACTCCGCATCCGTCGCAAATGCCCGGAGCCCGAGTGGCCGCACGATGCGGCGACCACGCAACAACCCGCGATTCGCCGCATGGGCCATGCCTTTGCCGAATCGCTGAAAACCCGGGCCACCACCTTGGGAACCACGGCCGCCACCCTCGTGATTGGCGGCTGGGGTCATGCCTTGACGGGTTTTCTAAACACGGACTCGGTGCTGGTGGAACAACTCCGCGCTGGGGCACCGCAACCGCAAACCGCTGGTTTCACGATGCATGTCCTGCCGTTGATGATACGTCGCGGAGCCTCCCACTTGCCCGAGCTGAGGGCGGATCTCCTCGCGATGCGTCGCTTTGAAACGGTTTCCCCGGACGATTTCGCCCGTGGAATCTATCCAGACATGGCAGCGGCTCCCGTCATCATGGTCGAACACTCGACGCTGAGCCACGCGCTCCGCCATCATCCGCTGCTAGAAACGGCCAAGCTGCGCGAACGTCCCGCAACCTACTCGTCAGCCAGCGCGTTCCTGCGGCCCGACTTGGAAATGAAAGTGGAAGGGCCACACCGTCACGACCTGCTCGCCCGTTGGTGCGACGCGCTGGAGTCCCTTGATTTTGGCATTGCCGAGACGCGCACCACCGCTGGTAGAGTCCGCCGGTGAAACAAGGCGAAAACGGCATGACGCAACCTAGGACGGACAGGCCATGGCTGCCTTTCATCGGCATCATCCTCGCCTGCGCCGCAGGCCATCTCTGGTGCCTCGGCTCTGTTTTCTACATGGATGACATCCCGCAGATCCGGGATAACGAACTGGTCCGCTCCGGCGATTTCACCCGAGCCACGCTGAGCGCCTGGACCTACCTCGGCTACGTCGTCACCTACCAGCTTTTCGGCATGTCGACGGTTGCCTTCCACGCGGTCAATTGGCTGCTACACACCGGCACCGCCTGTGTTCTCTTCGCTTTTGGCCGTGAGTTTCTGCAAGGAAAATGGCCAGCCAGCATCGCGCTGTTCGGAGCGCTGTTATTCGCGGTTCATCCGTTAGGCAGTGAAATCCCGAACTACGTTCGCACTCAGGATCTCGCGTGGGTCACGCTGTTCTCACTGCTCGCAGCATGGGCGATGTTGCGTTTTCTCCGCGGCGGCGGCTGGCTTCACCTTGCGCTCTGCGCCTTGGCCATCGCCGCAGCCAGCTTTTCCAAAGGCCCCGGAATCTTCCACGCGTTGCTTGCCGTGGCCGCCGTCGCATGCATCAACCTCAGTCCAGAAACCGCGCCATTTTTGAAAAAACGTTGGACCTCCATCCTCGGCGCGATGGTTGTCCTACTGACCATTTTGTGGGCGACCGGTGCGGTGGAAATCATCCAACAAGGTTCCCTCCGCTGGTCCGAGCCGCGGTTCATCGGCCACGCTTACACGCTCTCACGGGTGTTCTGGGAATTCGCTTGGCGCGGCGTCATCCCACTGGCGCTCAGCTCCGACCACGAGGTCACCGAGACGCTCATCCTGCCTGGCACCGCGTTCTGGAACATCCCGGACAAGGGCGCGATGCTCGCCATGGCGGCTTTCCTAACACTTACCGCATTTAGCGTCTTCCTCACCTGGCGGAAACCGACGCGCCTGTTCGGCGTCTGCCTTTTTCTATTCGTCGCCACCATCCTGTTTCGCTTTCTCTATCTGATTCCTGAGTTCATGCCTGAATACCGCATCTATCCGGGACTGCCATGGTTCTGCCTCGGCGTGGCCATTCTTCTAACTGCCATTTGGAAATTCCTGTTTGAAACTCTCTCACCACGCGTCCCAGCCATCATCCTGTTAGTTGGATTTGCCTTTCTTTCCGCGAAACGTTCCTTCGTCTGGCACGATTCCATCCGCCTCGCCGCCGACGTTCTCGACCGCTACCCGGCCCGCGCCCGCGCGCTTTGGGAAATGAATTCGCGCGATGCCGAACGCGGCCACTGGCAGGCCATCGTCGATCGCCAAACCAGCGTCTGGCCTGAGGTCGAGCGCCAGTTCGTCACCCGCAACCAAGCGCTGGCTCCGATCCGCGAGATTCCCAGCGGCGACTTCGTTTACGCCATGATAGGCATTTTCGGCAACTACGCCCGCGCCCTCGGCCACCTTGGCTCACCGGCCGCCGGGATCCAAGTCATGGCTGGACTCGGCGAGCACCTCGCGCGCATGGGCATGACCGTAAAAAACAATCCCGCCCAGTTTCACCAGTTCTACCACGACCGCGCGATGGTCCTCGAAATCGCCGGAGACTATCAGGCCGCGCTCGACAGCCTGCGCCAGCCCGAGGAATTGCCCGAAGGCTGGCAGGCCGACATCGACCGCATCGCCGCGAAGATGAAGGCCGCGGCTACGCCAGGTTCGTGAAAACCGCGTGCACGTCGTCGTCATCCTCGATCTTGTCGAGAATCGCCTCCACTTCTTCCATCTGCTCTTCGGTGAGTTCGATGGGCTGCGTCGGCAAGCGCTGCAGGCTGGATTTCGTCGGCGTGATGCCAAGTTGCTCCACCGCGTGGGCTAGATTTGCAAACGCGGTGTAATCGCCGATCACAGAAACCACGCCATCGTCCACCGAAAGCTCTTCCAAGCCCGCGTCGATGAGCTCCAGCTCGATCTCGTCCAGCTCCTTGTCGTCGGGCAGCGGGAATTCGATCACCGACTTGCGGTTGAACATGAAATCAAGTTGACCCGAGTTCACGAGCTGGCCGCCGTTCTTGTTGAAAATGATCTTCAGGTTGCCGATGGAGCGGTTCGAGTTGTCCGTCGCGCACTCCACGATGAAGAGCGAGCCATGCGGCCCTTTGCCTTCGTAGGTCACCTCGGTGATGTCGGCGGCGTCCTTGCCAGCCGCACGCTTGATCGCATTTTCGATGTTCTCCTTCGACAGGTTCTGCGCTTTCGCATTGTTGATGGCGACGCGCAGAGAGGCGTTAGATTCTGGGTCCGGGCCGCCCGCCTTGGCGGCCATCGTGATGGATCTGGCTAATTTCGGAAACACCTTGGACATCGTGGCCCATCGCGATTCCTTCGCCCGGCGGCGGCATTCAAAGGCTCTTCCCATGGTCTTTTTGGCTTCGTTTTTGAAATTCGTTTCCCAGCGTTCGCCGCCGGCGCGGCGATCTAAGCAGGCCCGTCCGTAAGCTCAACCCCGGAGTGAGCCGCAAAAACGTGGGCATTCCCACGACGCAAAAAACGGGCGGCCCCATGACAGGACCGCCCGCTGATGAATTCAGGATTTCTCCGTGAGGAGGATCAATGCTCGTAGCCTTGTTCGCCGTGTTCGGCGAGATCGAGTCCGAGCTCTTCGTCCTCAGCGCTTGGACGCAGGCCGATGATCGCCTTGACGATGAGCGTGATGACCAAGGTGGCAACCAGGCTCCAGACGATGGTCAGCAAGCATGCTTTGATCTGCGCGGCAACCAGACCCTCCTTGAGTGGGCCCACCACCGCGTTGACCTTCTCGTCAGCGAAGACGCCGGTGAGGATGGCGCCCAAGGTGCCACCGATTCCGTGGATCCCGAAGGTGTCGAGGGCATCGTCGTAGCCCAACTTGCGCTTGAGATACTCAACCGCGAAGAAGGGAATGACACCTGCCAGCGCGCCCATGATGACGGCGGAAGTGGTTGTGACGAATCCGCAAGCCGGGGTGATGACGACGAGTCCGGCAACAATGCCGGAGCACAGGCCGAGCACGCTGAACTTGCCTTTCAAGAGCCGCTCCGTGCAGCCCCAGAAAAGACCCGCGGTGGCCGCAGCGAGGGTGGTGGTCGCAAATGCGTTCGAAGCGATGGCATCTGCACCCAGCGCCGAACCGGCGTTGAAGCCATACCAACCGACCCAGAGCATGCCGGTGCCGATCATACAAAGCACCATGCTGTGGGGGGCCATTTTCTCCATGCCGGACACGCGGCGCTTGCCGAGAAGGATGCAAAGCAACAGCGCAGACCAACCGGATGACATGTGGACGACGGTGCCGCCTGCGAAGTCGAGCGCCTTGATGCCAGCGTTCGGGTTAAGTGGGCCGCACATGAAACCAGTGCCACCCCAAACCATGTGGGCGAGGGGGAAATAGACGGCGAACATCCAGATCAGGACGAAGGCCATCACGGCGGCGAATTTCATCCGCTCGGCGATGGCACCAATGATGAGCGCCGGAGTGATGATCGCGAAGGTGAGCTGGAACATGGCCCACATGCTGTCCGAGATCCATGCGAAGCCAGCACCCGTCTTGCCCGGCTCAACGCCATTCAAGAACGCCATGCTCAGATCGCCGATGAATGGATTGCCGGCACCAAAGGTCAGGCTGTAGCCACACAACCACCACAAAGGAGTGACCATGCAAGCAATGCCGAGACACTGGGCGAGAACGGACAACACATTTTTCCGCCGCACCAATCCGCCGTAGAACAGCGCAAGCCCAGGCAAGGTCATGAACAGCACCAACGCAGTGCTGACCATTTGCCAGGCATTCGCGCCAGGACCAGGACCAGAAACGAGCGACTCCGCTTCACCCGCCTTCTCGGGGCGCGTTACATTGTTCATGTAAGCTTCGATATCAGCGATGCGCTCTTCCACCGTGGGCGTGGCGGGGGCGGCTTCGACGGATTCGGTCGGTGCTGGAGCGGCCGCGTCTTGAGCACCCGCACGCGGCACCGCCGTGAAACAGGTAAGAGCAATCGCAATGGCTGGCAGGATTCCTCGCAAAGCGAGTCGGTCAGGATTCATAGGCGGATGATGTGGTTTGGTTCGATCTCGCAGGCACCCTGCCGGAGGACAGCAGCACTTGCACAATCGCCAGAAAGCAACATCCGCGCCAATTCAGCAGCAAATTTAATCAACTCGTTGACTCTCAATGTTCTCTAAAAATCAACGGCTTGCGTCGGGCATGAACTGGAATGCCAAGACTTCATGCTCCAGATGAATCCGGTGAATTCTGGGCCCCATCCGGTGGTGGAAAAGCAAGAAAACGTATGACAGCGCAGGAGTCCCGGTTTTAGGATCGCTTCGTCACCAGTAACCCCTATTCACCATTCCCATGAGCATCAAAGTCGGCGACCAAGCCCCGGATTTCACCCTCGTTAGCAAAACCCATCAAGGCCCAGAGTTGGTCACCTTGAGCGAATTGGTAGGCACCACCAACATCGTCCTGCTGTTCGTGCCGATGGCGTTCACTGGCGGTTGCACCAAGGAGTTCTGTGAAATTTCTAACGGCATTTCCGAATACGACTCTCTCGACGCGAAGGTGCTCGGCATTTCCGGCGACAATCCGTTTGCGCAGGAAGCATGGGCGCAGAAGGAAGGCATCACCATCACCTTGCTGAGCGACTACGAACACGCAGTGACCAAAGCCTACGGCGTGGCTTACGAGCAGTTCCTGCCAGACAAAAATTTGATCATGGGCGGCGTCGCAAAACGCTCGGTCTTCGTCATCGATAAGGCTGGCGTGGTGCGCCACGTCGAAGTGCTGGAAATCCCCAGCGAGATGCCAGACTTCGCGGCCGTCAAATCCGTTCTCGGCAGCCTCTGACCCGGCTCGTTTCCAAAAACCCAGCGATCCCGGTCGGCAGCATTGGCACGCCGACCGGGAAATGCCGACAAAACCCATCGTCCGTCCGTGGATTCCACCTCAGGGCTCTCGAAAAACCCATCTTGAAACGATTCCTCCGCTCCGAAGCAGGTTCCACGGTCATCTGGGTGGTGGCGTCCCTCATCCTCGCGGCAATCCTCGTGCCTTGGATTTACCGCGCCGGGATCAGCCTCGGCCAAGCCGCCACAGCACGTGACCTGCCAGCATTGTTAGAATGGGTAGGAAGTTCTGCGCTCCGGGCGAAATTCAGCCGCTACTTCAGCAGGGCGCTGGTGCTTTCCGCCGTGGTCCTGCTGCCTTTTTTGTTAAACCGCATCCGCAAGATACGGGCGGGTGCGTTGTGGTCCTGTGACCATTGTCGCCACATGTCGTGGGCGCGCGGGCTGGCTCAAGTGGCCGTCGGCTGCATCATTTCCGGCGGCCTGCTGTGGATGTTAGGTATGCTGCTGCACCACTGGGGAGCCTATGTCATCTCCCCGAAGGAACCGACCCCAGCGAAACTCATCAAGGCGGTGCTCGTTCCCGCCATCGCCGCGGCCAGCATCGAGGAATGGCTGTTCCGCGGATTATTGTTGGGTCTTTGGCTGCGTTTTTCCAAACCCTTTGCGGCCTGTATCGGCACCTCGTTGCTGTTCTCGTTCATCCATTTCCTGGATCCGCCGCGCGGCTCGGTGATCGCGGATCCGGCGCACCCCATGGCGGGCTTCGAACTGCTCGGAAAAATCATTTTCCATTTTGCCGATCCACGGTTCTTCGTCACGGATTTCGCGACCTTGTTCGTCATTGGCATGATCCTCGCGTGGGCTCGACTGAGGACAGGCGCGCTGTGGTTTCCCATCGGCCTGCACGCCGGCTGGATCTTGGCGTTCAAAGGCTACAACCTGATTCACAAGGGCGTTCCCGAGCATGCGGTGCATCCTTGGGGGTTGGGCGACTCACTGCGCTCCGGGCTTTTCCCGCTGCTCACCCTTCTCATCACCGCTGCGGCATGCCACTTGGCGGTGCGGGTGTTTGAGAAACGTGGGATTTCGACCTAACCGCGCATCACGGTGACCACTTGGATGCGCTTCAGTCCAGCGCGACGCAGGGTGCGAGCGCATTCATCCACCGTGGATCCGGTGGTGAGCACGTCGTCCACGAGGATCACTCCGGGGAGCCCATCCTCGATTTGACACGTTCCAGCCCGGGTAACGGCGAAGGCGTTGCGCAGGTTTTCCAACCGCTGGGCGCGAGTGAGTGCGGTTTGGTGACCGGTCGCACGGATGCGATCTAAAGCCGGCAGCAGCGGCAGCCCACTCTGGCGCGAAAGCTCGCGAGCGATCTCGGCGGCTTGGTTGAAACCGCGGTCTTGGAAGCGCTTGCGATACAGCGGGACAGGTACGAGCGGCCAATTTTCCGCCAGCGCGGGGGCCAATCGCTCATCGCGAAACGCCTCTGCGGCGAGCCGTCCAAGATCCGCGGCAAGATGGATTTCTCGCGCGTATTTCAAGCGATGGATCATGTCCAAAGTGCGCTCGTCGCGGAGCAGCGCAGGCCGCGCAAACTCAAAGGAAAATTTTTGTCGGCCGCAGTTCGGACAAATGAACAAGCCATCGATGCGTCCCTCGAACCCCTCGCCGCAGTTCTTGCAAAACGGCGCGGTGAGGCGCGGCAAACTTCCGTGGCAGGGATCGCACAAGGCGCGACCGTCTCTCAGCAAAACCTGGCAAACCGCGCAGGACGGCGGATAGAGCAAATCCAATGAGCGCGACACCCAGCGCCGCCAACCACGAGGTTCAGGCGGGGAAATCGGGAACATCGTCGGGTGTGGTGAGGCGAGTGATCAGGCTGCCTGCGATCAAAATTCCGACCAACGGCACCAGTCCCTCATGGAAAGAATTTCCTGCCAGCAACCAGAACGGCGAATCGGGATGCATCGCTGGCACCGTCACACTTGCGGTGATTCCATTGATGAAAATCCAGCCAGCGTGCAGCCCGACAGGCAACCACAGCGAGGCGGTTTTCCAACGGGCATAGGCCAGCACGCCGCCCAGCGCCAGCAAGGACAAGAAGGTCCCAAGGACGAAGCGCACTTCCGAAAACTGCCCGGCGATCTTGCGCAGCAGCTCGAATCCCACGCCCGACGCCTCGGCATCCGCCACGTTGAGCCCCGCCGGTGCATGCAACATGTGAACCAGCGCGAAGAGGAGAGTGGATAAACCCAGCGCCGCCGCCGGGCGCATCGCCCGCAGGAACACCCCCATCGCGATGCCGCGAAACAGGATTTCCTGCACCAATGCCAGCAACCACGCCATGGCAAACCCACGCAGCGCGATTTTCAGCAGGGAAACCCCAGGATTTTTCAGTTCGAAGATCCCAGCAAGAATCAAGGTCCCGGCAAAAATGAAAAACAAGCCGCTCACGCCGATAAAGCCAGCCACCGCCTGCACCATTCCGAGCGGATTTCTCACCAAGCGTTGGCCCGCCAGCCCACCGCGCACGCCATCCGGGAGCCTCAACTCACCGACTTTCCCCCCCTGCACCGCGCGACCGCCACGCAGCAAATCCATGAACGGCACAAACAACAGCAGCGCGACCACCAGGATGGCCACCTCGAAGAAGTCTGGAAAACCCGCCAAACGGCAGCGATCCGCGAGCCACTCCAGCGGACCGTTCGTCTGCTTCACCTCGGCCACCTCCGCCAGAGCCTTGCCCGCGTTGTAAAATAGAGGCGAGATCCACGCGCCGCCCAAAACCGAGACCGCGGCGTAGAACCAGACTTTTAGGACATCGCCGTGGGCCGCATCACGCATCGGCGAGAACTTGGCAGGTCTTTGCCGGATTGCCATTCCCAAACCGCGTGATGAAAGCCTGCCTTTCGGTTGCCAAATTTCCTTGGTCCGCCTTCCCCCGCCCTTCTAGTCTGCCCACATGATCACCGTTGAACCGATAGGAAACATCCATTCCCAATGGGGCGAAGGCCCAGTTTGGTGGCAAAACGCGCTGTATTTCGTCGATATCGAAGGCCACCGCGTCCACCGTTTCGATCCTGCGGACGGCAGCAGCCAATCTTGGGAAACCGGCGAGCGCGTCGGCACCGTGGTCCCGCGTGAGAGCGGCGGATTGGTCATCGCCGGTGATAGCGGCCTCCATTTTTTGGATGTGGAAAGCGGCAAGCTCACCGCCATTGCCAATCCCGAACCGGACAAGCCCGACAACCGCTTCAACGACGGCAAATGCTCGCCCGACGGTCGCTTCTTCGCCGGCACCATCAGCCTGGTGAAAAAAACTGGCGACGCGCGGCTCTACCGACTCGATCCCGACCTCACGCTGCATGAGGCATTCGGCCCGGTCACCAACTCCAACGGCATCATCTGGTCCGCCGATGGCAAAACGGTTTTCTACATCGACACCCCGCGCAAGGAGGTGCTCGCGTTCGACTACGAGGACGGTCACCTGCGCAACATGCGCAGCGTCATTTCCACCGCCCACCACGACGCGTCACCGGATGGCATGACCATCGATGCGGACGGCAACCTGTGGATCGCGTTCTGCCATGGTGCCTGCGTGGCCTGCTTCAGTCCAAGCAGCGGCGAGGAGCTGCGGTGTGTCGAATTGCCCTGTTTGGAAACCACCGCCTGCGCGTTTGGCGGACCCGATCTGGCCGACCTCTACGTCACCACCGGTGTGCATAAATCCGTGGTGGAAGAGCATGCCGGACGCCTGTTCGTCATCCGTGGCCTCGGCGTGAAAGGCCAAGCAGCCAACGCCTTCGCTGGCTGAATCGACCCGGTTTCAGCCGAGATCGCCGGATAGAAATTCGGCGCTCCGCCCCTGCGGAGCGCCGTGATTCCCATGAGTTAGCCCTTTTTGAATGCCAAGCCCGGATCTTCCGGTGGCCCCCCGGCGAGAACAAAGTTCATTTCCTGATCTTGCGGCAGCGCAACGGTGGCGACCATCTGGCTGTCTTCCGAATCGAGCACCAACAAGCCATCGTCGTTCATGCTGTAGTCGCCGGAAAACCCGCTGGATTCGCCGTCATGGGCGTAATTCCAAGTGAATTTCCCGTCGTCGCCGAGCTGGAGCGTGACGGTGCTGCCGTCATCCCGTTTGGAAGTCCAAGTGCCCGTGAGCTTTTCCAAGGGCACCGGTTCCGGATCGGGAAGATTTTCGATTTCTTCCTCCGCCGGTGGAGTCGCTTCCTCGCTGTCCGGATCTGCGGAGGCGCTTGTCAGCTCCGCCAGTTGGCGCGAAACGCTGTCCGACGGCATCAGTTTGGCTGCGGTGTCGAATTGCGGAGTCGCCAGATCGGTGTGGCCGCAAACCATGTAGTGGTAGCCCAGCAGGAAATGCGTGTCCGCAGAATCTGGGTTTTGCTCGCTGTACGTTTCCAGGCGCTGAAGCTGGTCGGTGTACGTCTGCTGACTGTCGTAGAGCGCAATCATCGTCGACCAATCCCAGCCCGGCCCCGACGCGAGGACAGGATTCAAAACGCCTGCCGAATCCCCATATTTCCCGAGCGCGAAGAGCACCAAGGCGCGGTATTCGTGCAGCGCGCCGTCTCCGGGTGACTCGGCGATCGCCTTGTCGGCGAGTTCAAGCGCGACGAGGTAGTTGCGCTCTTTAAACGCAGATTGGGATTCCCCGATGATGGTCTCGGACCTTTGGGTGTTTTCCACCAACACGCTGCTGTCTTCCGGCGCCGTTTGCACCGCCACGCGGGTGATGGGCTGGGTGTAGTCGATGCGCGAACTGCCATACGAAACGGGAACGCTCACGGGATAGGGGTTGTGATAGCGCTGGTAGCCGGTGTCATAAACCATGGTTCCAAGGCTCCAACCGATGAGCCCCCAACCGATGGCCGCGCCGACCGAGACGGTGGAATAGCCCGGGGGACGATAGCCGTCATGGTAACCGTGATTGTAGCCGCGGTAATAACTGCTGCTGTAATAACTGCGATTCCAGCTGCCATTCCAAGAGCTGCCGTACCATGGGCGCGTCTGCGGGCGGTTCCACCATGGATTGTAGCCCCAATCCCGTTCGCGCGTCGTCCAGTTCACGTTGCGCTCGAAATTTCGATTGATGACCGTGGTGTTATTGATCGTGGTATTGCGGACGCGGACATCGTTGTTCGTGACGCGGTTGTTGGTGTTCCACCAATTGTTCTGCGTGTTTTTCTGAACGTCCGGACGGCGCACGGCACGCGAGTTCTGGCCCGCTCTGACGACTTTCTCACGACGCTCGCGAGTATTTTGATTCTGCCTGCCTTCGGCAACCCGCCGCTCCGCTTGGCGCTTGTTCACGTCCTTCTGAAGGCGCTCCGCACGGGCGGTTTGGCGCGCGGCGGAAACTTGCGGCCGCTTGCCCGGAAGCTCCATGCGCTTGGCTTGTTTTGCCGAGTTTTTCGCCCCGCCCCTCGCAACATCCTGTTTTGCGGCGGGCCGGCCATTCGTTTCTTCCCGGCGCTCGCTCCCATTCTGTTTTGCCACCTCTTTCTTGCCGGATTCTGCTCGCTTGCCGGGAATATCCATCGGCTTCCGGTCAGGATTGCCCTGCTTTCCGCCCCCTTTTTCCCGCGCATCTTCGCGCTTGCCGGCAACTTCCTTTTGACCCCCATTCGGCCGGTTTGCCGGACGCTCGGTGGGTTTTTTGGCCGGCTTCTCCTGCGCCTTGTTGCGCTCAGGATTGGCCGCAGCGTTGGCCTTCTTCTTGGCCGGTCCGTCGTTGTTCTTGGCTGCTTGTTTCGGCGCGGTCCGCTTCTTTTCGGAATCCGGTTTGTTGGCCGCCTGCTTGTTCTCTGCCGCGCGCTTCTGTGGGTTTTGCTTCGCCTGTTCTTTCTTGGCTGGAGCATCTCGCTTCACGGCGGCCCCCGTCTTTCCCTTTCTCCCCTCCGCCCTTTCCTCCTTATCCGGCTTTTCGTCGGAACGTTCTTTCTGCGCCATCGCGGTGGGAGAGAGCAAAATGGACTGGCATAAAAGGGTGGCGGCAATGACTCGGAGCGGTTTCATAAGGTTTCAAGTTTCTCGATCGATGCACCCTTGGCGCGTTGTGTTTTCAAATCAAGCGGAGAGAAAGACTTCTGACGATTGCACCGATCGCTTCAATTCCTTGCCAAATTTGCTGGGTTCCCCTTCACTCCGCGCCCATCGCCCCACGCTTGGAAGGCCCGATCGCAACACCCATGGCACTCATCGTTCAAAAATACGGCGGCACCTCCGTCGGCTCGCTCGACCGCATCCGCAATGTCGCCGCCCGCATGAAACGCACCCGTGACGACGGCAACCAAGTCGTCGCCGTGGTTTCCGCCATGTCAGGCGTCACCGACGGCCTCATCAAGATGGCCAAGGATCTCGCCGAAAACCCTTCCGAGCGCGAACTCGACGTGCTCCTCGCCACCGGCGAACAGCAATCCATCGCGCTGGTCACCATGGCCCTGCAAGAACTCGGCGTGGACGCCAACTCCATCACCGGACGCCAAGCCGGCATCCAGACGACCGGTTCCCACACCCGCGGCCGCATTCTCAACATGGACCCCTCGCTCATGCAGAGCTTCCTCGATGAGGGGAAATCGCTCGTCGTCGCCGGGTTCCAAGGTGTCACCCCAGACGGCATGATCCACACGCTGGGCCGTGGCGGATCCGACCTCACCGCCATCGCCGTGGCCGCCGCGCTCAAGGCAGACGTCTGCCAAATCCTCACCGATGTGGATGGCGTTTACACCTGCGACCCGCGCGTGGTGAAAAACGCCCGCAAGCTGCCGGAAATCTCCTACGACGAGATGTTGGAAATGGCCTCCTCCGGCTCCAAAGTCATGCAATCCCGCTCGGTCGAGTTCGCCAAAAAATTCGGCGTCATTTTCGAAGTCCGCTCCTCGCTCAACGACAACCCAGGAACACTTGTGTTAGAAGAACATCCCAACATGGAAAACGTCGTCATCCGTGGCGTCTCGATCGAGCGCTCGCAAGCGCGCATCACCCTCACCGGCATCCCCGATCACCCCGGCATGTCCGGTCTCATCCTCGGCGCTCTCGCCGATGCCGAGATCAACCTCGACATGATCGTTTCTAACATCGCCCACGACGGCATGGCGCGCCACTCGTTCACCATGCACTCGAGCGACCTCGGCAAAGCGCAGGCCGCGCTCAAGCCCGTCCTCAGCGAGCTCGCGCCAGACTCCAAGATCGAGACCGAAGCCGGCATTGCCAAGCTTTCAGCCGTTGGCATTGGCATGCGTTCGCACTCCGGTGTGGCCGCCACCATGTTCAAGGCGTTAGGCGCCGCAGGCATCAACATCGGCATGATTTCCACCTCGGAAATCAAGATCGCCGTGACCGTGGACGAGATCCACATTGAGGACGCCGCCCGCGCCGTGCACGACGCCTTCAGCCTCGACAAGATCCCGGCCTAACGACTCGTGGCGGCGATCAGCGGTCGCCGCCACCAACTCCAAATTCGTTTTCTCACGAGGAACCAAGCTCGGTCCCTACGGGGTGAAAATCAGTCCTTTCAGCGCGGCTTGGGGACGCACCTCTTCAAAGCCAATGGCTTGGGGAAGACGCGAATCGAAGCGGTAGCCTGCAAACAATTCGGTGAGGAAGGACTCTTCAAGATGCGGAGCGTTGAGACAGGCGAGGATTTTAGAATCTGGATGGATGAGTTCTGGCAGGCGACGGACGATCTTCGCGTAGTCTTTCTCCACGTAGAAGCTGCTGCCTTGGTTTGACGGCGGATCGATGATGACGAGGTCGTAAGGCGCATCCCGTTTGAGTTTGCCCCACGACTTGAACAGATCGTGCGCGAGGTAGCTGGCGCGAGCTGATAGATCTGCCTCGAAATTCAGTTGGTGATTTTTCCGCCCCGTCGCCAGCGCGCGGCTGGCCATGTCGAGATTGATCACCTTCTTCGCCCCGCCCGCAATGGCGGCCACCGAAAGCGAGCAGGTGTAGGAAAACAGGTTGAGGACACGCTTGCCTGAAGCATGGGCCCGCACCCAATCCCGACCGGGTTTCATATCGAGGAAAAAGCCGTGATTCTGATTGCGATCGAGCGCGAGCTGATAGAAAAGGCCCGACTCGCGGGCAACGGGAAATTCAGGAACGCTGCCGTAAACGATGCGTTTGGGAGACTCGCTCAAATGGCGCTCTTGAACAACGATCCCGGTGATTTCGGAAATGCCCATCGCCGCTTGGATCAGCTCATCCACGATCACAGCATTGCTCTCCTCCTCCGCGTAAAACGTCACCAGCAAAGTCGGCGCGAACCAATCGATGACGACGTGTTCCCACCCTGGAAAACACCCACCACGCCCGTGAAGCAAGCGGCGGCAATCCTGCCCGAGAGCATCCAGTTGGGGGAGCAGGTCCATCATTTCACCGCCGAGGATGGGATGGGCATCACCCTCCGCACAAGGGCGACGTAGGACCGGATCAGCCGCCATCACCGCCCGCGGGCGTTCGCGGCCAGGTGATCTTTTGCTCGTCGTTTCCGACAGATGTTTCGCGCCAAGCGCTGGCGAGGTCGGGGCGTTGTTGGGAAAAAACGGTGAAGACATGCTCGGCAAAGCCGGATCCGGCTTCGGTGTAGAGGTTGAAGGCGGTGTCGAGGCCGAGTTCACGGAGCTCGCGGACTTCGTCGTCAAATTTTCCCGTGGCGGTGACGACGCCTTCGAAATGGTGGCGCTTGAGGGTTTTCGCGGCATGGATGTTCGCACTGTGTTTCGGCATCGCGAGGACCACGAGGTCGATGTTATCGCGCACGGCGACGCGCTCCCAGAAGTCCGAGTCGGTGGCATCGGCGAGAAGGACGTTGCGGTCGGCGTGCTGATGGATTTCGACCGCAGCGGGGTCGCGATCGAAGCCGATCACCTGGCCGGGGAAGCGTCGCCCGAGCGATTGATAGGCGGAAAGCCCGACGCGGCCCATGCCGAAGATGGCGATGCGTTCGCCGCGTGTCCGTAGCGGCAAGTCGTCGGGGTGGCGGCCATGGGTTTCGAAGCGCTTCAGAAAATTGCTGATGGGGTCATACAGTTCCTCAGCGCGGCGGCAAAGCGGGGAAATGAGAAGAATGCTCAGGGAAAGGGCGAGCGCCATGGCGACGAGCCACTCCGCAGGCAGCCATCCTTTCGCCACCCCGAGGGCAATGACGATGAGTCCAAACTCGCTGTAAGTGGAAAGATTGAGCCCAGCCATCCAAGATGTCCGCGCGCGGAGGCGAAAGCGGGTGAGGATGAAAAAGAACGCGACGCTCTTGAGCGGAAGCAGGGCAATGAGCAGCAACGCCCAGAGCAGGCCATCGCGGGAAAGGCTGCCGTCGAGACCGATTTGGAGGAAGAACCCGACGAGCAGGAGGTCGGTGATGCCCATAAGCGATTTGCTAAGTTCCTTGGCCTTGGGGTGCGAGCCGACGAGCACGCCGACAAAAAGGGCACCGAGATCCGCCTTCAGGCCGACGACCTCAAAGCCCTTCGCGCCAAGCACTAGGGCGAGAAAGAGGCCGCAGAGGGTGACCATTTCCCCGTGTCCCGAACGACCGATCAGGGTGCCCAGCGATTTTCTGCCGACGAGCAGCAAGGCGAGCAAAGCAAGCGCCCACATCGACGGGATTTTGCCGGTCGAAAACGTCAGGAAAAGCACCGCGAGGATGTCCTGCATGATGAGCATGCCGACGGCGACGCGGCCGTGCATGGCTCCCATGTCGCCGCTTTCGTCGAGGCATTTCACCGCGAAAACCGTGCTGGAAAAACTCAGCGCAAACGCGAGCAGCAAGGCGGCTTGCCACGTCAACCCGGTGGCCTGTCCTGCGATCACCCCCGCACCCAGCAAGGCAATGGCGAACACCGCGACGACCATCAGCGTGTGCAACGTGGTCCCCGCCCAGATTTCCGGCCGCGCGAGGGTGCGGACACGGAGTTTCACGCCGATGCTGAAAAGCATCAACGTCACGCCAAGCTCCGCAATGACATGGAGCGTTTCCCCACCCTTCTGCCCGAGTGCTTGGAGCACGAAGCCGGAAACCAGAAAGCCGACCAAGGGCGGCAGGCGAAACTGTTGGGCCAGCAGCCCGAAGAAAAAGGCGACAGCGAGAAAAAGGGCATCCATTCGCTGATAGAACCAAGCGCACGCTGTGCCGACAAGGCAACCAATTCGTTTTGTCGCAACCCGTCCATCACAGCCCCCGCATGCCGCAGCGGATGAATTGGCCGCTCCTAACCCGGTTATGGGAGTTGTGGCAGGTCCGGGACACAGTCATTTTCGGGTTTCCGGTTCGTCCCTTTCCCGATGCAGATTTCTTTTCCCATCCGTCGCCGCCGCCTCATTCTAGCAGGAATGCTGGCGTGGTTTTCGCTGCCCTCACTGGAGGCGAGGGATTTCCACGTCGCGACGCACGGTGACGATGCCAAATCCGGTTCTGCAAGCTCGCCCTTCGCGACGTTGCAGCGTGCGCAAAAAGCCGTCGCTCCCGGCGACACGGTGTTCATTCACGGCGGCACCTACCCGATGGCAGAATCGCAAATCACCTCGCGCAGGCGGGGTCGCGCGCAGGTGATCCTGCTCAACAAAAGCGGGGAAAAAGGAAAACCCATCCGCTATCTCGCGTGGAAGGATGAGAGGCCGGTGTTCGATTTTTCGGCCGTCAAGCCGCGTGACAGCCGCGTCACGGCGTTCTTCATCTCTGCCTCTTGGCTGCATTTGAAAGGGCTCTCCGTGACCGGCGTGCAAGTCACCCAAACTGGCCACACGCAGTCGATCTGTTTCGACAACGAGGGCAACCACAACCTCTACGAACAGCTTGCGATGCACGACGGCCAAGCCATCGGCTTCTGGCTGGGACGCGGATCTAACAATTCAATCCTGAACTGCGATGCCTATCGAAACCACGATTACACCTCCGAGAATGGCAAGGGAGGCAACGTCGATGGATTCGGCTTCCATGTCCGCCAGAATGGCACGGGCAATGTGTTCCGCGGCTGTCGCGCATGGTTCAACAGCGACGACGGGTTCGATCTCATCACCACCAACTACCCCATCCTGATCGAGAACTGCTGGGCGTTTTACAATGGCTACAACTCCGATTTCAAACGGCTTGGCGACGCGAACGGCTTCAAGCTAGGCGGCTTCGGCACATGGACCGAAGACATGCTGCCGGAAAAAATCCCGCGTCACGTCATCCGCAACTCACTCGCTGTGCGCAACGGCGCGTCCGGTTTCTACGCCAACCACCAGCCAGGCGGCATCGACATGTTCAACAACACGGCCTACGCCAATCGCTACAACTTCAACCTGCTCAACCGCGATCCTAGCAACTCGCAGGACGTCCCAGGCTACGGCCATGTGTTAAAGAACAACCTCGGCTACAAAGGCGGCAAGGAGATCACCCACGTGGATGCTTCGAAATGTGAACTCGTCGCGAACTCATTCGACCTCGACCTCAAACTAACAGACAAAGATTTCGAAAGCCTGGAACTGTCCGATCTGGTGAAGCCACGCCAACCTAACGGCGAGCTGCCCGAGATTTCCCTGCTGCGCCTGAAGCCCGGCAACCCCGCCATCGACAAGGGCGTGGACATCGGCCAGCCCTTCGAAGGAAAGGCACCTGACCTCGGCGCGTTCGAGTTCTCCGGCCCCTGATTTTCCTTATCTCACTCTTCCCGTTCGCCAGACGTTGGCGATGACTTGCTCTGGGCAAAGCTGGCGAGCGGCCGGACCAGATTCGTCGGCAGCGGGAAAACTCGATCGTAGATGCCAGGGACGATCTCGTTGGCCTGCGTGTAAGCGTCGCGGACCATTTCCAACTTCGCATCCAGGTTGTCGATGTAGTGAAGGGCGAAGGCCTCGGGCGTGCGCGGCAGCACCGGAGAACCAAACTCGTATTGCCCATGGTGGCTGCCTATCAGGTGAAGCAGGTGCAGTCGCGTCATTTCGGTGGAGGGCTTGAGACCTTTCCATTCGTCCGTATCCACGGTGTCGAGCAAGTCGTTCCAAAGCTTATTGACCAGCTCGATGCCCAGCGGAATGTGGCCTAACATTTCACCATGAATGCTGTGAATCTGCGAAAAACCATCCTCGGGATAGGAGTTTTCCCACAGCTTGCCGCAATCGTGGAAAAGCACGCCAGCGAGTAACAGGTCTCGGTTGAGTTCCGCATAGACCGGGCACAGCGCATCCGCGGAGCGCATCATCTGGGCGACGTGTTCGACCAGCCCACCACGGCGGGCGTGGTGGTTTTTTCTAGCAGCTGCCGTGCGGCGGAAGCGATCGCCCATCTGTTCGAGAAAATGGTCGCACAACCCGTGCAAGCGTGGATCGGCAATCGAGTCGATGAGGCGGCGTATCTCGGCGAAATCGCGGTCTTGTTTTTCCCGCGTCTCGGGATCGCCCGCGAGAAAGTCGGCGATGGCCATGTCATCCAACAGCCCCCAATCGAGATTGTTAGGATTCACGCCATACTGATTCTGCGTCCACTCCGCCTCCAGGCGCACCACCGTGTTGTCCGGCAAGGTTTCCGCCGCGCGATACATCGGCGAGTCCGACCAAATCTTGATGGCGAAATTCCCGGTGGAATCCGCGAACACCAGTTCGAGATACGGTTTCCCGCCCTTGGTCGTGCGGCTCGCACGCGACTGGAGTTGGGCATGGATGGCGGCGACAACGGGGATTTCCCCGGCTTGTTCCTTGATGCTGGCAATGGTGACAGGGCTCACGGATCCCAGCATGGCAGCGCGAGGCGTCGTGTCACGTCTGTAGCGCGGAGAAATCGGCTAGGCCGTGGACGCTCAAGTGGCTGGCAGGATCACGCGAAACGTTGAGCCTTCACCCAAGGTGCTCGCGACCTCCACGCTGCCATTATGATTGGTCACGATCGCGCGGACGATGGCCAAGCCGAGGCCGGAGTGACCGCTCGCCGGTCCTCGCGCCGCATCCACCCGATAGAAGCGGTCAAACAATCGAGGCAAGTGGTCCGCAGGAATGCCCGGACCGGTGTCGCAAACTTCCAGCAACGCATGCCCATCGAAGGGCGAAACTCGCACGGTCACGGTGCCGCCAGACGGCTGGTGCAGAATGGCGTTGGAAAGGAGGTTGGTGGTGACGATGGACAGCGCGTTTGGATCCCCGTGACAAGGTGTCGTTAGAAACTCGGTTTCCACGCGGATGCCATGATTGGCGGCAAGTGGCTGGAGAAGTTTCACCGCCTCGGCGACGACGTCCGCTAGATCGAGCGCGGTGTTGCGCTTCGCCTGGTTCCCATCCTGGCGGGCGAGTAGCAGAAGCGATTCGACCAGCGTGCGCATGCGGTCTGCCGCAAGGCTGCAAGTCGTTAGAATCTCGCGATATTCCTCAGCCGGGCGGTCGCGTTTCAGCCCGCGCGAGGTTTCCGACAGGATGACCGTCAACGGCGTGCGCAGTTCATGCGAAGCGTCGGCGGTGAACTCACGCTCGCGTTCCACCGCAGCAGCAAGCCGATCAAAGGTCTGATTGAGCACCTGGCTGAGGCGGCTGAGTTCGTTATCCGCATCCGCCACGTCGATGCGCTCGGAAAGCTTGCCTTCGGCGATGCGTGACGCGGTGCGGCTGATCGCGTCGATGGGCTGGATCGCGCGACCCGCGAGCCACCAACCGCCGAGCAAACCTAACATCCAGAGCAAGGCCCCGCTGCCCGCGATCTGCCAGCCGAGCCGAGCAAGGGCAGCGCGGTCTGCGGAAATGTCGCGCCCGACGATGCTGCGTGACCCGCGTGGCCCGCCTTGGAGAATCTCACGGAACGCGCCACGGGCGCATGGCCGTTTGTCGCGACTGCCTTCGGGCAGGCCCGGAAAACTCAAACTCGCCGGCGCATTGGCAGAGCGGAAAAACGAGTTTCCCTTTCCATCCCAAAACGCAATGTAGGTGCTATCCGTCGCCGCAGGATCAAACAGATCGCGCATTTCTAGCGGAAAATCCTGCGCTTCCTTGAGACTGAGAAAGCGCTCGCGAATCTCCGAGGTCGTGGCGGGTCGTCCGTCCGGCTTGTCGCGCGAGGGCAGCTCCCAAAAGCTTTTCATGAAGCGACGTTCGAACGATTCCAACTCGCGATCGATGCGCTCACGCCTGTCCTCGACGGCCAACCGATGAGCAAGCATGCACAGCGCAGCGATGACGCCCATCAGGATAAGCGCGTGCCAAAGCTGGAGTCGCCAGCGGACGGAGTGGAAGAGCGGGTTCATTCGATGCAGTAGCCGTGGCCACGGCGCGTGGTGATGAAATCCGCGCCGAGCTTTTTCCGAATGTTAGAAACATGAACATCCAGCAAGTTCGAGAGCGTGTCGTCGTCGTCGTCAAAGAGGTGTTCGTAAAGTTCGCTGCGGCTGACCACCGCGCCCTGATGCAATGCGAGGTATTCGACCAACGCATACTCACGTGCGGTTAGGGAAATTTCCCGCCCCTGCTGGCTCACGCTGCGCGCCGCAGTATCAATCAACGTTCCCTTCACCTCGATGGCGGCGGAAGCTTGGCCCGAGCTGCGACGGATGAGTGCGCGGATGCGGGCTAGCAGTTCCTCGCTGTCGAAAGGTTTTGTGAGATAATCGTCCGCGCCCGCGTCCAGTCCACGGACGCGGTCCGGCACGGCGTCCCGTGCGGTGAGCATGAGCACGGGCGTGGACTTGAGCGGACGCAGGCGGCGCAGCAATTCCCACCCGTCGAAGATTGGCAACATGCCATCCAAGATGATGCAGTCGTAGTCCGTGGCGCTGGCCTTGGCCAAGCCATCCTCGCCGTCTTCCGCTGTATCCACCGCATAATTCTCCTCACGCAGCCCAGCCGCCAAGCTGCGGAGCAGAAGGGCATCGTCTTCGATGATGAGAAGGCGCATCGGGTTTTGGATTTGAGATCTGAAATTTCAGATTTGAAATTCACTCATGCCTCAGGGCGTCGATGGGATCGAGGGCGGCGGCGCGGCGAGCGGGCATGAAGCCAAACAAGATGCCGATGGCGGCGGAGAAGATGAAGGCGATCATGTTGATTTTCGGATCAAACAGGAAGGGCGCGCCGACGACCTTGGCAAGCGACGAGCAGAGTCCGTAGGCGAGCAAAATCCCAGCGACACCACCGACGCAGGAGAGCGTCACGGCCTCGACGAGGAACTGCAGCAGCACCTCGCGAGCGCGCGCACCAATGGCCAGGCGAATGCCGATTTCACGCGTCCGCTCGGTGACGGAAACGAGCATGATGTTCATGATGCCGATGCCGCCGACGAGAAGACTGACGCCAGCCACAGCGCCTAACAACGAAGTCATCACTTGGGTGGAGGAGCTGATCACGTCGGCGAGTTGGTTCGAGTCGAAGACGTTGAAATTGTCATCCTCATTCTTGCCGACGTTGCGCCGCTCGCGCAGGAGCGAACTGATATCGGCGACGATGTTCGCGCCGGGATAACCCTCCTCACCCGAAACCATGATCTGGTTGATGTTGTTGCCGTTGCCACGTCCGCTGAAGCGCCGGAGCACCGTGGTGTAGGGCGTGATGATGTTGTCATCCATGTCATCGCCGAAGCCACTCTGCCCTTTCACGGCAGTCACGCCGACGACTTCCAGCGTCATGTTCTTGGCGCGGATCTTCTTGCCAACGGCGTCGCCTCCTTCCCCGAACAGTTCCTTGCGGATGGTCTCGCCGATGACGCAGACCGGATCGGCCTCGGCGACCTCCTCGTCGGTGAAGAAGCGGCCCGAGCCGACGTTCCAGTTGGCGATCTTAAAATAGTTAGAAGTGGTTCCTTGGATGTCTGAGCTGCGGTCGTTTTCCTCATAGACCACCTTGACGTTGGTCTGGACGAAGGGCGCGAGACCGGCGATGCCGGGCACTTGGTCGCGGATCGCGTTGAGATCGGAAATGTTGAACTGCGGCGCGCCCCAGCCGCCCCAGCCTTGGCCGGGACGAACGACGAGCAGGTTGCTGCCCATCTTGGAAATCTGGCCTTTCACCGCCTCCGTCGCACCGCGGCCGAGCGTGACCATGGTGACCACGGCGGCAACACCGATGACGATACCGACGACCGTTAGAAAGGAGCGAGTGAGATTGCGACGGATCTCGCGAATCGCGATGAGAAGGGCGTTGAAAATCATGGCACCGGGTGGCTGGTGGATTTGGAGGGGTTGGCCGAATCTTCGTAGATCAGGCCGTCGCGAACGTGGATGATCCGCTTTGCATAAGCGGCCACCTCATCCTCGTGGGTGACCATGATGATGGAAATGCCGTGTTCGGAATTCAACTTACCTAACAACTCCATGATCTCACGGGTGGTTTTCGAGTCGAGGTTGCCGGTCGGTTCGTCGGCGAAGAGCGTATCCGGAGCGGTGACGATGGCGCGGGCGATGGCGACGCGCTGCTGCTGACCACCGGACATTTCGGAAGGCGTGTTGCGCTCCTTGTCGGAAAGACCGACTTGGGCGAGAGCCGCGCGAGCCATGACGTGGCGTTGCTTGCGGGAATACCCCCGATAGAGCAGCGGCAGTTCGACATTCTCGAGCGCAGAGGTGCGGGCGAGCAGATTGAAGCCTTGGAAAATGAATCCGAGGGCGTGCCGACGTATCAGCGAACGCTGGTCCTTGTTGAGCGTTTCCACCTCGATATCCTTGAACCGATAGGAACCGGAACCCGGGCTATCCAAACAGCCTAGCAGGTTCATCAGGGTCGATTTCCCCGAGCCGCTGGGACCCATGACCGCAACGAATTCGCCACGGTGGATGGTTAGATCCACGCCCTTGAGGGCCTGGAAAGCGGCGTCACCGGTGCCGTAAGTTTTGGTCAGCCCCCGCAGCTCAATGAGTTTTTCCGGGTTCATTCGGATTTCTTCACGGGCTTGATGCTGACGATGACCTGCGTTCCCGAAGGCAGCTCGCCACCGGTGATCTCCGTATTCTTGCCATCGGTGATGCCGGGGGTGACAGGAACCGATACCGGTTCGCCATTCTTGAGCACCCAGACATGAGGCTCGGTGTTTTTCGAACCCGGTTTGGGCGCGGAGTTGCCACGCCAGCGGCGGCCACCGCCAGGGGAAAGGCTCTGAACCAGCGTGCGCTTGGTGTCGTCGGGTTTGCCGATGGCGGCGGCGAACTCAGGATCGAAGCGCAGCGCGGCGTTCGGCACGACGAGCACGTCCTTCTTGTCGACGATGGCGATGTCCACGGTGGCGGTCATGCCCGGGCGCAGGGAAAGGTCTTCGTTGAGCACCTCCAGTTCGGTCACGTAGGTGACGACACCGGTGGAAGCGGCTCCTGCGGCGGCGTTGTTGCCACTGCCAGCGGTTTGGTTGTTCGCGGAACCAAAAGCGACCTTCTTGACCTTCGCGGTGTAGGAACGGCCCGGCCAAGCATCGACATTGAAGGACGCCTGCTGCCCTGCCTCGACGCTGCCGATGTCCGCTTCCGAAACGGAAACGACCAGCTCCATCTTCTTCAGATCTTCCGCGATGGTGAACAGCGTGGGTGCGGTGAAGGAGGCGGCGACCGTCTGGCCGACCTCGATCGAACGGGCAAGCACCACGCCATCGACGGGCGAGATGATGATGGCTTTCTCCAGATCGCGTTCGAAGGATTTCACCTCGGCTTCGGCACCGGCGACGGTGGCCCGTGCACTTTCCAAATCCGCTTCCGCACGGGCCACGGTGGCGCGGGAGGTTTCCATGGTGGCACGCGACGGAGTTTTGCCGCCGCTAAGTTCGAGAAGTTCCTCCTGACGTGCGAGCGCGGCCTTGCTCTCGGCAAGGGTCGCCTCGGCCTGGCTGACGCGGGCCTTGGCGGCGAGCAACGAGGCGCGGCTGCGCTCGGTCTGCTGGTTGAGCTTGCTGGTGTCCAGCTTGGCCAGATGCTGGCCTTTTTTCACCATGTCATTGGTATCGACATAAACTCCGTTGACCGTGCCCGAGAGCTCGGAACCGATGACAACCTCATTGGTGGGCGCGAGGTTTCCGGCAGCGGTGACGATGAGCGCGATGCGGCCCGGCTTTGCCTCCTCGGTCACATACTCGGGTTTTCCGGTGGTGTCCTCACGGGTGGAATACCCGTACCACGTGCCACCGCCCGCCAGAGCGAGCACGGCGAGGATGATGGTCCATTTGCGGACCGGGCGAGAGGCTCCGCTGCGGACGATCTCCGCTAGATTTTCGTTAGATTGAAGCTTGGACATGATGGATGAAAAATGGGAAATCAAGAACCGGAGGACCATCCGCCGCCGAGCGCCTGATAGAGGCGGATGTAGGCGGTGGTGCGGTCGGTGCGAGTGGAAAGCAGGTTGTCTTCGAGGTTGAGGAGCGTGCGTTGGGAGTCGAGGACATCGAGGAAATCGATTTCCCCAGCTTCGTAGCGCTGGCGGGCGACCTCGTCCGAATCCCGAGCGAGTTCGGTGGCCTTTTCCAACGTGGCAAGGCGTTCGCCGGATCGGCGGCAGGCGATGAGCGCGTCCTCGGTTTCGGAAAGCGCGGTGAGAACGGTCTTGCGGTAGTTTTCCACGTTCTGTTCCTCAGCGGCAGAAGCGGCCTCGATGTTGGCCTTGATGCGACCGGCGTCAAAAATGGGCGAGGTGATGCCCGCCGCGATGCTGGCGGCAGCTCCTTCCGGATCGAACAACTTGCTGCCCGTCGTGGTATCGAGACCGAGTGATCCTGATAGATTGAGAGACGGGTAACGAGTGGCCTCGACGCTGCGGGTGGCGGACGCGGCGGCAAGCACCTGATAGCCCGCGAGGCGGACATCGGGACGCTGGCGGAGGACATCGGCGGGGATGCCGACGGCGAGGCTGGACGGAGGAACCGGGATGCCACGGCTGGAGGCGAGGACTGAATCGAGTCCGCCGGGCGCACGTCCGGCGAGGAGGGCGAGCGCGTTCTTTCCTTGGGCGATGGATCCTTGAAGGGATGGCAGTGCGGCGCGGGCGGTTTCTAAGCTGCTTTCCGCTTGGGTGGCTTCGAGCGAGTCGGCCTCCCCGGCCTTGAGTCGCCAACCGGCGAGTTGCGAGGTTTCCTCGCGGGTCCTGATGTTGTCATTCAAGACCTTGAGGCGCGCCTCGTTGGTGCGGAGGTTGGTGTAGACGGTGGCAACTTCCGCAGCGAGGGCAGCATGCACCGAGTATAAATTTTCTCCGGCGGCGCCGAGATTGGCCGCAGCGGTATCCACCGAACTGCGGTTTTTGCCGAAGAGATCGACCTCCCACGAGGCATCAAGTCCGGCGGAGTAGGAGTTTGAGGAAACGGTGCCGTTGGTGTCCGTGTCATTGCGGCTGGAACGGGTCGAAGCACCGCCGGTCAAATTTGGAAAGAGACTGGAGTAGGCGGCATCGCGATTGGCGCGGGCCTCGCGGACGCGAGCGGTGGCGGTTTTGATGTCTGGACTGGACTCGAGCGCGATGGAGATGACGCGGTTGAGCGTGGGGTCATCGAAGCGTCGCCACCAGCGGCTGAGGTCGCGATCCGGCGCGGCAACCGGAAAATTGTGGGCATTTTTCCAATCCGCAGGCAGGGAAACCGGCTGCCGCAGGGTCGTCGGACCGGTGGCGCAACCGCCCAGGAAAAGGAGCGCGGTGCCGGAAATGAGGGTGAGTCGAAATGGCTGCATGGAGAGTTTGGGGCGCACCCTAGGTGACGCGACCTTTAGACAGCGTGAAGCCGCCCACTTATTTCACTTTTGGCAAAACGGGCACCAATAAGTGGAGCGTTGGCCCTGCACGGCGTGCTGTATGGGCGTGTCACAGATGCGACAGGGTTCACCCTTGCGGTCGTACACGAAGAGGCGTTGCTTGAAGTAGCCAGGTTCGCCGTCGGACTGGAGAAAATCGCGCAACGTGGTGCCCCCTTCTCGGATAGAATCGGATAGAACGTCCTTGATGGCGGTTACCAACTTCGCCAGGCGGGGTTTTGAAATGCTTTTGGCGGCAGCTGTCGGCCGTATGCCCGCGCGGAAGAGCGCTTCGGACGCATAGATGTTGCCCACGCCGACGACGTTGCGCGCATCCATGATGACGAGCTTGATGGCGGCAGATCGCGCTGCGCAGACCCTTTTCAGGTGCGGCACGGTGAAAGTTTCTTCAAGCGGTTCAGGGCCGAGATCCTTGAGCAAGGGATGCGTCAGCGGATCGACCTCAGTGAGGTGCAGCATGAGTCCGAAGCGGCGTGGATCGTGAAAACGCAGTTGCTTGCCGTTGCCCAACGTGATGCCGATGTGGTCGTGTTTTTTCCACGCCTCCTCCGGACCAATGACGCGCAGGCTGCCAGACATGCCGAGGTGAATCAGCAGCGTGGTGCCGTCGGCGATCGCTAACAGAATGTATTTCGATCGCCGGGAAACCGCATCAACGGTCCAGCCTTCCAGGCGATGGATGGATTCGGAAACCGGTTGACGAAGGTCGCGGCGGCGCACGATCACCTCGGCGACGGTGGTTCCGCAGACATGCGGCGCAATGCCGCGGCAGGTGGTTTCAACTTCGGGCAGCTCGGGCATTTTAAAAAATCAGTCGAGCACGTAACGGGCGATGGCGAGCACATGGCAAGCACTGCCGCCAAGCACGAAAAGGTGCCAGATGGCGTGATTGAAGGGCAACTTGTGCCACGCGTAAAAGATGATGCCGAAGGAATAGGTGAAGCCCCCCGCGACAAGCCACCAGACGCCTGCCATCGGCAACTCGCGGACTAACGGACCGAACGCGAATAGGATGAGCCACCCCATGAGCAGATAGAGGCCGGTGGAAATCCAGTGGTCGCGTTTGCGTTTTCCGAAGGTCTTGATGAGCACTCCCGTGATGGCGAGAAACCAGACGACGCCAAACAGCCACCAACCGGACGCGCCACGCAGGGTGACCAAAGTGACCGGTGTGTAGGATCCGGCAATGAGCAGATAGATGCAGGCGTGATCCAGCGCTTGGAAGCGCGCCTTCCACCGCGGCGAGGTGAAAAAGTGATAGAGCGTGGAAGATGCGTAAAGCAGCACCAACGAGGTGCCAAAAACTGCCGCCGATACCATCTTGAGCGGCTCGCCCGCAGAAACGACCAGCATGACCGCCAGCGCAGCGATGCTCAGCACCGTTCCCGCCGCATGCGTTAGAAGACTGGCCACTTCCTCGCGGTGGGAATCGCACAAGTCTGATCGATGGTTGATTTCCATGGCTTCCGGCGTGCCTGTCCTTGGCGCAGGAAACGCGCTTTGTCCAGCCACCGGGAACGCGGAGTTCATTCCGCATGACCGGTCAGGGCTTGAAATCCGCCGCGCCACCCGGCAAGCAAGGCGCGTGACCCAAGCATTCATCCTCGGCGCTGGCATGGGCAATCGCCTGCGCCCGCTGACCGCCCGCCTGCCCAAGCCGCTGGTGCCTCTCTTTCACCGCCCACTCGCGGCGTGGGCGCTCGATGCGTGTGCCGCGCAGGGCATCCATCGCTTTGCCGTGAACACCCACCATTTACCGGAACAATGGCAGGGCTTTGGCGGGGATAAGGACATCCGTTTTTTCCACGAGCCGGTGCTGCTAGAGACCGGCGGCGGCCTGAAGAACTTGGAAACCTGGATGGGCCGCGAACCGCTGCTCATCCACAACGGCGACATTTTTTCCACGCTGCCCTTGGATCAACTCATCGCCGCGCACCAATCGTCTGGGTTGCCGGTGACGCTCGCGCTGCGCTCGGATGCGGAAGCCCGGCACATCGCCATCGACGCCACAGCCACTCGCGTCACGGACATCCGCAACAGCCTCGGGATCGCCGAAGGCACGCATGGGTTCAGCGGCATCTACTGCGTGAATCCCGAGTTTTTGGAACGCATCCCCACCGCCGAAAAAATCTCGGTGATCCCTGCCTTTCTCGAACTCGCGAAGGAAGAAAAACTCGGCGCGATCGTGCTGGATGACGGGGTCTGGCTCGACCTCGGCGACCGCGAGTCCTACCTCCGCGCCCACCGCGAACTCGCGCTGGACGAGCCAATCCACCCTACCGCCACGGTCGAAACCGGCGCTACGGTCGAGCGGTCCGTGATCGGCGCAGGCGCGAACATCCACGCTGGAGCGGTGGTGAGAGATTGCGTGGTGTGGCCGGGCGGTGTGGTGGCTGCAAATGCCGTGTTGGACCGCTGCATCGTGTTTTCCAACGAGCCAGCCACAGGAACCCACACGGATGCCGATTTATGAAGGATTTCCCCCGCCAATCTGAAAGCAGAGCTCTCGATTTCAGGTAAAAAGCGCGGATTTTCCGGCCCGTTCTGGCGCAAGCACCGCCTTTCCCAGCCATTTCCATCCAGATCCTTGCTTGCCATCCCAAGCACGACCCGATAGTCCCCACTGACACAAACCCCATGACAAACACAGACGTATCCACAGTACCCAACGCGAAGCGGCTCCTCTGGGCCGGCTTCATGGCCATCCTCGCCGCCGGTGTCGGCTTCGCAATCCGCAACGGCATCGGTGGTGCATGGGGCGAAGAATTCGGATTCACCAACCTTCAAAAAGGACTCGTTGGTGGTGCCGGCTTCTCGGGATTCTGTTTCGGTATCATCATTGGTGGCGTGGTCGTGGATAAGATCGGCTACGGCAAGCTGATCATCACCGCCTTCCTCCTCCACGTTCTCTCCGCAGTGGTTACCCTGCTTCCCTCGGGCGACATGGCCCAGCAGACCGCGTTCCTTCTCCTTTTCACTGGAACCTTCATTTTCTCCCTGGCCAATGGCACCTTGGAAGCCGTCGCCAATCCGCTTGTCGCCACCCTGTTCCCCAACAACCGGACCCACTACCTGAATATCCTCCACGCCAGCTGGCCTGCGGGGATGATCCTCGGAGCCCTCATTACCCTAGCGGTGGGTAACAGCTGGAGCTGGAAGGCACAGCTTGGTCTCTATCTGATCCCAACCATCATTTACGGGTTTATGTTCTTAGGCCAAAAGTTCCCGAAATCGGAAGCGTCCTCCAAGGGACTCTCGCTCGGTCAGATGATGAAGGACGTTGGCATCCTCGGCTCCAGCGTCGCCGGTTTCCTACTCTATCTCTTCACCCGTGACGCACTGGGTGCCAACATCCTCAACGGCCTCACCGGCTCACCGTTCTTCGTCAGCGATGCCTGGAACTATATCTCAATGGCCGTCGGAGCCGGATTTGTCCTCTGGGTAGCCGTCATCACCAGCTTTTCCATCGGCCATTGGCTGATCTTCGTCCTCTTCATCGCCCACGCCATCCTTGGCTCACTTGAACTCGGCACCGATTCTTGGATTGAGAACATCAACGGCACCATCCTCACGCCGAACCTCGGCAAGCTTCTTTTCATCTTTGCATGCGCCATCATGTTCGCGCTCCGCTTCTCCTCCCACTGGATCGAGAACAAGCTCAAGCTGTCCCCCATCGCCATCCTATTCACCTGCTCACTCTTCGCCATCGCCGGTCTGTATCTGGCCTCCGGTGCCACCGGAGTTACTGCAGCATTCGGTGCGATGTTCATCTACAGCATCGGCAAGACCTTCTTCTGGCCGACCATGTTGGCCGTAGTTGGAGATCGCTTCCCGAGCACCGGTGCAGTGGCCATGAGCATCATGGGCGGTATCGGTATGCTTTCGGTCGGCCAGCTCGGCGGCCCCGGCCTCGGCTATGCCAAGGACCGTTTCACCGCTGAACATATGGAAGAGCACGGCCACGCCGCAGTTCTGGAGGCAAACAAGGCCGAAAAAACTAGCAAATGGCTCGGATTCGCGGAAGTGACCGCCCTCGATGGAAAAAAGGTGGAGGAAGCCAAGAAGATCGAACCCACACAACGCACTGCGGATCAAAACGCAATGGTCGAGGGCGAGATCGGAGGCAGCCGCAAAACACTCCGCTACGACGCCATTCTTCCCATCGGCATGGGCATCATCTATCTACTGCTTCTCCTATATTTCCGGACCATCGGCGGCTACAAACCGCTAAGCTTGGAGAAGATGGCTGGTGGCGTTCAAGGCCCTGCGGACTACTGAACAGCGACCGTCCCCTCAAAATTCCAGCGGCATGGCTTCACGGCCATGCCGCTTTTTTTGCACTTGCGGCAGATGCTCGCGAGGAGTGGACTGATAGCCGATGACCGCAGGTGCCAAGAAAGGTTGGATGACGGGCACGCTCATGGCCGTGCTGTTCTTCATGGTCAGCGGCATGGCCAGCGCCGAGCTGAAAATGAACCTCGCGGACGGCTTCGATTTCCCCGTGGGCAAGCCCAATGCGGACGGCTACTACAAGGCTCGCGGGCTGCGCTTGCGCGTGCCGAGGCATTACGGCGAGGATTGGAATGGCCGCGCCGGTGGCGACAGCGATCTCGGCGACCCGGTTTACGCGATTGCCGATGGCGTGGTCACTTTTGCCCACAACGTGCACACAGGCTGGGGCAATGTGGTGCTCACCCGCCACGCCTATCGCGACCCAGCGAACGGCCAAGTGAAGTACTGCGACACTCTCAACGGCCACCTCAATGAGATTTTGGTGAAGCAAGGCCAGCAGATCAAACGCGGCCAAAAAATCGGCACCATCGGCAGCAATTTCGGCATGTATCCGGCGCATCTGCACTTCGAGATACGCCACAACATCACCATCGGCATGCAACGCAACAACGTGCCATCCGACCTCATCCATTGGGCGGATCCCACCCAGTTCATCAACAAGTTCCGCAAACTCAACCGCGAGTGGCGACCCGTCGCGGTGCCGACCGGCACCTACGCCGCCTACGCCGGATTCAAAGGACTCTGAAACGGCGATGAAATCGGGAAAGGGACGCGTGTTGCCGTTGTTGTTGGTTGTGGTGGCCGTTTCGCTGTGGGTCTACGACCAAAAGCATGCCGCTGGGAACGCGCCAAAATCCCCGCTGCCTCGCGCCGAGAAATCCCCCACCCCACCCGCATCACGCAAGCAGCCCACCGCCAAAAAAGCGGAGACGACAGGCGGCTACGAATTTTACCACGGCTGCACCCTCGTCCCAGCTCGCGGCAACGACGGCGACAGCTTCAAAGTGAAACTGCCGGATGGCCGAACTTCTGAGCTGCGGCTCTATTTCGTGGACACCCCGGAAAGCGCGTTCAAAACCTATGGTGGTGGCGAAACCAACCACGCTCGCATCGCCGATCAAGCGGCGGACCTCGGCGGGGTGACGCCGAAACAGGCGGTTGAGATCGGCCAAAAGGCGAAACAATTCACGCTCGCGCTGCTCGCCTCCGCGTCGTTCGACATTTTCACGCGCTGGGACAGCCCTTTCAACGACCAACGCTACCACGCGTTTGTCCGCATCAACTCCGGTGGCAAGGACCGCTGGCTGCACGAAATCCTGGTGGAAAAAGGCTTTGTTCGCATCCACACCAAAGGCGCGGCCCTTCCGGATGGGACGTCCTATCCGACGCAAAAAGCGCACCTCAAGCAGCTGGAAAGCACCGCGAAAAAGGCCGGTGTCGGCGTGTGGGGGCTCTGACCGTGGTGACGGTTTTCAACCGTCAGGAAGAGCAGGAGCGAAAAGGCTGGGCGGTTGGAAACCGCCGCCACGTTACCAAGCTGGCAATCCGAGCATTTCTGGCAACGCCTCGCGCGGACGCCAGGTTAGAATTTCCGGCTCGCCGGTCGTGATGAGCACGGTGTGCTCGAAGTGGGCGGAGGCTTTTCGATCCTCGGTGATGACGGTCCAGCCGTCATCAAGGATGCGCACCGTCGGAACCCCGGCATTGACCATGGGTTCGATGGCGAGCGTCATGCCGGGCAGCAAGGTTGGCGATTTCCCGGCTGGGCGGTAGTTCGGCACTTGCGGTTCCTCGTGCAGGCGGCGACCGACGCCATGGCCGACGAACTCCCGCACAATGGTGAAGCCTTTCGGTTTCACGAAATCTTCGACCGAGCCACAGAGGTCGGAAAGGCGACGCCCAGCACGGGCATGGCTGATCGCCTCGTACAAGGATTGTTCCGTGGCAGCGAGCAGGCGCTTGGTTTCCATCGGAATGTCGCCCGCCGCGACAGTGGTGGCATTGTCGCCGATGAAGCCACTTTTCACGATGCCAACGTCGATCTTGACGATGTCGCCGGGCTGGATTTTGCGCGGTCCGCCGATGCCGTGAACGACCTCCTCGTTGACCGAGATGCAGGTGTAGCCGGGAAACCCGCGATAGCCGAGGAAGGCGCTTTTGCAATCGTGCTCACGCATCATCTCGGCGGCGAGCTTGTCGATCTCGCCGGTGGTGCGGCCGGGGATGACTTCTTTCGCGAGGGCCTGGAGAATGGTGGACGCGATGCCACCGGCCGTACGCATGAACTCGATCTCACGGGGTGACTTGATAGGAATGCGGGTTCTGCGGGACACGATATTGAGGCAGGTCTGGAGGATGGAAAATTTCACACCGGCGTACCGGTGAGGAGATGGAGCAAGCGGGCGGCCACTTCGTCCTGCGACGCCGTGGCATCGCAAGCGGAAAGCAGGCCAGCCGCACGATAATGAGCAATGACAGGCTGGACGTGAGTGATGAACTCGGCGTGGCGGCTGCGGAAGTTTTCCTCGTCGTCATCAGCGCGCGGCCCGGCGGCATGACCGCAGGACGGGCAATGGCTTGGACTGATGAGCTGCGCTTTTTGGCCGGTCCAACGGCATTCTGGGCATTCGACGCGGTGGGTCACGCGCGCCAGCAATTCCTCAATAGGCACTTCCAGCGAGATCGCGCGGTCGAGAGTGAGTCCCTTTTGCGCGAGTTTTTCATCGAGAAAAACCGCCTGCGGCAGGCTTCGGGGAAACCCATCGAGCAACCAGCCACCAGTTTGGCGATCGAGCCATTCGCCGAGGATGGGACACATCAGGTCGTCCGGCAAGTAACCGCCGCGAGCGAGGATGGGCTCCGCCAATTTACCGAGCTCTGTCCCCTCTTCGATGGCTTCTCGCAACAGAGCGCCGGTGCTGAGATAACCCAGCCCGAGGGCCGTGGCGAGTCGCCGCCCTTGGGTGCCTTTGCCAGAAGCAGGAGGCCCGAGCAGGACAATGCGAGTCGCCATGGCGGAGGCGGGGGTCAATGCCCGCTGTTGTAGATATAAGCGGTGATGCCAATCACGATCAGCACGGCGATGACGGTCCAAAGATAGACGATGGCATTGCGCGGTGCGGAACCGGAATTCTGGTTGAGGCGGTCGTAACGGCCCTTGAGTTTGCCCTTGCGGAGGAAACCGTCGTAGTGCTTTTGCAACAACTGGGTTTCGACCTGGCGCATGACGTCAAGAACGACACCGACCATGATGAGCAGCGAGGTGCCGCCGAAGAACTGCAAGATCAACGAGCCGGGTGGCAGGCCGACGATGGCTCCCGTCACGACAGGCAAGATGAACAAAGCAGCCAAGAAGATCGCGCCAGCAAAGGTCAGACGCGTCATCGTGAAATCGAGGAAATCGGCGGTTGGCTTGCCTGGACGCACGCCGGGGATGTAACCACCGTTGCGCTTGAGATCTTCTGCGATCTGCGAAGGTTGGAACATCATCGCCACCCAGAAGTAGGAGAACAGGAAGATACCAACGCCGCCGAGGACGTAGAACAACGGACCACCGGTGGAAAATTCACTGTAGAGCTTTTGCGCCCAGTCCTTGCCAGCGATGCCCGGAATGTATTGGAGCATCAATGGCGGCAGCGAAAGCACGGCGGAGGCAAAGATGATAGGCATGACACCCGCGTAGTTGACCTTGAGCGGGAGATATTGCGTCTGGCCGCCGAACTGTTTGCGACCGACAACGCGCTTGGCGTATTGCACCGCGATTCGGCGCTGCGCCTGCGTAATCGCAATCGTAGCGGCGATGACGATGAGTAGCAGTGCGACCATGAGCACCATGTACATCGAGTTGAAGGAATTCTTGCCACTGGTGAAGTAGTTCCACGCTTGGATGAGCGCGCCGGGCAGAGCCGAGATGATGTTGACGGTGATGATGATGGACGTGCCGTTGCCGATCCCCTTTTCGGTGATCTGGTCGCCAATCCACATCAGCAGCACGGTGCCGGCCACGATGGTCACCACGGTTAGAATCATCCACATTGCCGAGGGATCAGGCACCAAGTTGCCGAATTTCTCAATGCCCTGCATGTAGGGAATGCTTTCCGGATTGGTCAGCGACTTGGCGACGAAGAACCCCTGCACGATGGCAATGCCAATGGTAATGTAGCGGGTGTATTGGGTGATCTTCTGACGTCCGCCATCTTCACGTGCGAGACGCGAGAGCTTCGGCACGACCGCCGTCATGAGTTGCACCATGATGGATGCGGAAATGTAGGGCATGATGCCCAACGCGAAGATGCCTGCCTGTTGCAGACCACCACCGGAGAACACGGTGAGCAACGCGGTGATACCACCGGTCGGACTGGTTGGATCGGCATTCTTCAGGTCGTTCAAATAGGCTTTGATGACGCCCGCGTCGACCCCCGGCAGGGTGATGTGAACCCCCAAACGGATGATCACAATCAAGGCAAGGGTGAAGAGGATGCGGTCCCGCAATTCGGGGATCTTCCAACTGTTTTTAAACGCAGAAATCATGGCTGAGTGATAAGGAGAAGAGCGCGAAGGGTGCAAACACGACGAGGAAGCGCGGGTGTGCGCTTCCTCGTCGGAAAATCAGGAATTGAATACGGTGATCAAGCGATGGGCTCGGTGACAGAACCACCCGCTTTCTCGATCTTTTCACGAGCGGAAGCACTGGCATTGGCCACCACGAGGTGGAGCGCCTTGGTAACTTCGCCCACGCCAAGAACCTTGACCTTGTCGCAGATGCCGTTGACGAGGCCTTGGCCACGGAGGGCGGCTTCGTCGATGGTGCTGCCCGCGTCGAACAGGTCGTCGAGTTCACCAACATTGAAGACAGCGACCTTGTCGCGGAAATCGTAGTTGTTGAATCCGCGCTTTGGCAGACGGCGGTGAAGAGGCATCTGGCCGCCTTCGAAACCGACACGGGTGCCGGAACCGGAGCGGGCCTTCTGACCCTTGTTGCCCTTACAAGATGTTTTGCCGTGACCGGAGCTTTCGCCGCAACCAAGGCGCTTGACCTTGTGCTTGGATCCCGGGTTTGGGCTGAATGAATGAAGTTCCATAAAGAAGTTTCTAGTGTGCAGGTTTCAGTTTTCTGGGAAGAGGCCGGATGAACAGCCCTTCCCTTGCTGATTAGATGGCCTTTTCTGCCTTCTTCTTGCCGCGGCTGCCGAGGATTTGATCCCGGGTGCGGAGTTGGGAAAGCGCCTTGAGGGTGGCCTTCACCACGTTGGCGTGGTTGGAGGATCCCATCGACTTGGCGAGGACGTCACGGATGCCGACGGCTTCACAGACGGCGCGGACACCGCCACCGGCGATGATGCCTGTTCCCGGCGATGCGGGCTTGAGCAGCACTTTGCCACCGCCGTATTCGGCGTAGATTTCGTGAGGGATGGTGCCGTCCACGATGGCCATCGTTTCGAGTTCCTTGCGGGCACCCTCGGAGGCCTTCTTGATGGCGTCTGCCACTTCGTTCGCCTTGCCGTAGCCGAGACCGACCTTGCCCAGCTTGTTACCGGTCACGACGAGCGCGGAGAAGCTGAAGCGACGACCGCCTTTGACGACCTTGGCGCAACGATTGATGAAGACGACCTTCTCGGAAAGCTCGTTGCCTTCGTTGTCGGTAGGAGCAGCGCGTTCCTCACGGCGTGGGCCGCCACGGCCACGGCCACCGCCGCCACCGCCTTGATAGCCACCACCGCCGCCACCTTGGCCGCGGTTGCCTTGATAGCCACCACCGCCACCTTGGTAGCCGGTGTTTGGCACCGGGCCGAGTGGAGCTGCAGCCGGAGCGGCTGGAGTCACGGAGGCCGCGGGAGTTTCGTTTTCTGAAGATGTTACCATGATGTGTGTCGGGCGTTAGAATTGAAGTCCGGCTTCGCGTGCCGCATCGGCAAGCGCCTTGATCTTACCATGATAGAGGTGACCGCCGCGGTCGAAGACAACGGCGCTGATGTTGGACTCCTTGGCGCGCTCTGCGAGGAGGGCTCCAACCTTCTGGGCGCTCTCCACATTGGAGGAGGCGTTTTCGAAGGACTTGTCGAGGGTGGATGCGGAAACCAGCGTCTTGCCGACCGAGTCGTCGATGACTTGGGCGTAGATGTGTTGGTTGGAATAATGGACTGCGAGACGCGGGCGTTGCGCGGTTCCGCTGACCTTGCGGCGGATGCGGTTGTGAACGCGGCGGCGGATCGACTTGCGATTGATAGTGCTCATGTGGCCGTAAATGTGTTGCGGTGTGGGGCGGCGGATTACTTGCCGACGCTCTTGCCTTCTTTGCGGCGAACTTTTTCACCGACGTAGCGGACGCCCTTGCCCTTGTAAGGCTCAGGTGGATAGAAGCCGCGGACCTCGGCAGCGAACTGACCGACGAGCTGCTTGTCGATGCCTTCCACCTTGATCTTGGTGTTCTCATTGACCGTGACGGTGAGACCGGACGGGATGGGGTGAAGGAGTGGGTGGGAACGACCGAGGGAAAGGTCGAGGTCTTGACCTTTAACGGCAGCCCGCAGACCGACGCCTTGGATTTCAAGATCCTTAACGAAACCTTGGGAGACTCCGGTGATCATGTTTTGCACCAAGCTGCGCGCGGTGCCGTGCAGGGCACGGATTTGGCGAAGCTCGGAGGCGCGGGAAACGACGACGTTTCCTTCTTCCGTCTTGAGCGAGATGCCCTCGGGAAGTGGGAAGTCGAGTTTGCCCTTGGGGCCTTCGACGATAACGGTGCGACCGTCCATCTTGACGGCGACCTTTTCAGGAAGAGAGATTGGCTTGAGACCGACTCGTGACATGGTGTTGTTTTCCTTTACGAGTTAGAGGTTACCAGACGTTGGCGAGGAGTTCGCCGCCGAGGTTCTGTTTCTTGGCGGAGCCGCCGGACATGACACCCTTCGAGGTCGAAAGGATGGAAATGCCGAGGCCGGACATGACGCGTGGGACTTCACCGGAGCCGATGTAGTGGCGGCGGCCAGGAGTGGAAACGCGCTTGAGGTCGGTGAGGACGGGACGGCCGTCGAGATACTTTGGTTTCGCCTTGAGCGTGGTGACCTTGCCGGTCACGACCTCGTAGTTCCAAAGGTAGCCTTCTTCCTGGAGGATGCGGGCGATGTCCGCCTTGATCTTGGAATAGGGAGCGGTGAATTCCTCGTTGCCAGCACGCGCCGCGTTTTTAAAGCGGGTGAGGAAGTCGGAGATAGGATCGGTGAGAACTGCCATAACGGATGTTTCTTTAAAGTGGGGTGTTAGTTGGCAGCGACGGCTTCGCTTTCGTTGGCCTTCTTCATGTCGCGGAACGGCATGCCCAGCTCGCTGAGCAGCTCACGACCTTCATTGTCCGTCGGCGCGGAAGTGACGAAGATCAGGTCGAAGCCAATGGTGCGCTTGATCTGGTCGATTTCGATTTCCGGGAAGATGGATTGGTCGGAAATGCCGCAGGCGTAGTTGCCACGACCGTCGAACGACTTCGAGGAAATCCCGCGGAAGTCGCGGATGTTCGGCGAGGTGATGTTGATGAAGCGGTGGAGGAATTCCCACATGCGAGCCCCACGGAGGGTAACGCGTGCTCCGAGGGCCTCACCCTCGCGGAGCTTGAAGTTGGCGACAGCCTTCTTGGAGAAGGTGATCGATGGGCGCTGTCCGGTGATCTTTTGGATCTCGCTGACGGCGTCGTCCACAGCGACCTTGCGGTCGGCGGCCTTGCCCATGCAGGAGGTGACCACGATCTTTTCGAGACGCGGAACTTGGTGGGCATTGGTGTAGCCGAGCTTCTGCTTGAGAGCCGGGACGACCTTGTCCTTGTAGTGTTGTTGTAGTGCTGGTGTGCTCATGTTTTTGCGGGTCAGCGCTGATTGCTCAGGCGCTTAAGCGCGGGCGGAAGCTTTCGCTTCAGCCCACTTTCTTAACATTGGAGATATGGATGGAGCCGTCGATGGTCTTCAGACCGCCATCGGGATCGGCTTCGGTGGGCTTGGTGGCCTTGATGATGGGGCGGCCGCCTTCGACGGTGACCTTGCCCTTGGCGGCATTCACCAGCAGCACGGTTCCGCGCTTGCCCTTGTGATTGCCTGCGATGATTTCGACTTGATCGCCTTTTTTGACGTGGGTCTTGATGCGGCTCATGAGATTGAGAGAATGGGATGAGGTGAAAGGTTCAGAGAACCTCGGGTGCGAGGGAAACGATCTTCATGAAGGAACGCTCACGAAGCTCACGAGCGACAGGTCCGAAGATACGGGTGCCGCGTGGGTTGTTGTCCTTGTCGATGATGACCACCGCGTTGGAGTCGAAGCGAAGCACCGAACCGTCTGCACGGCGGATCGGATAAGCGGTGCGAACGACCACGGCCTTGACGACGCTGCCTTTTTTGACAGCGGCGGTCGGGATGGAATCGCGGACGTGGCAGGTGATGACATCACCGATGCGGGCGGTGCGGCTGCGCTTGCCGAGCACGCCGATCATTTTTGCGCTGCGCGCGCCGGTGTTGTCGGCGACGACGAGCATGGTTTCCATCTGGATCATGACTTAGAAAAATTTGAGATTTGAAATTTGAAATTTGAGATTCGGCGAAGCCGGGCTCAATGGGAGATCACCTCAGCGAGGGACCAGCGCTTCAGCTTGGAAAGCGGCTTGGTCTCGACGATGCGAACGCGGTCGCCGACTTGGCCCTGGTTCTCTTCGTCGTGCACGTAGTACTTCTTGGAGCGCTTGACGATTTTATTGAACTTGGGGTGAGGAACACGGGCGACGTGTTCGACGACGAGGGTCTTGTCCATTTTGTTGGAAATGACCACGCCGACGCGCGTCTTGCGGAGGTGGACTTGTGTGTCCGAAGGAGTCTCGCTCATGATAAAGTTTGGTTGAGGCGTGTTGGATGGGATCAGGCGCTCTGCTTCGCGGTCACGGCCGTGAGGACTTGAGCGGTCTCGCGACGCACCTGGCGGATGCGGGCGGGGTTTTCCAGAGAGCCGGTCGACTTCTGGAGGCGGAGGTTGAGGGATTCCTGCTTGAGGTCGCGGAGGCGGCTCTGAAGTTCGTCCAGGGTGAGCTCGTTGACGGTCTTGGCTTTGGTTTTGGCCATGGTTCGGACAGATGATGGATTGGATTTGATCGGACGGATCAAGCGTGCGGATTGCGGGTCACGAGGCGGGTGCGGATGCCGAGCTTGTAGGAAGCGAGGCGCATGGCCTCTTTCGCTGCGGACTCCGTGACACCACCGATTTCGAAAAGGATGTTGCCCGGGCGGATGACTGCCACCCAACCTTCGACAGCGCCTTTACCTTTACCCATCCGGGTTTCCGGAGGACGCGAGGTGATGGACTTGTGTGGGAAAATCCGGATCCAGACTTTTCCTTTCCGCTTCAGCGAGCGGTTGATCGCGATCCGGCAAGCTTCGATCTGACGGTTGGTCATCCATCCGCGGTCGAGGGTTTGCAGACCGAAGTCACCGAAGGCGACAGTGGTTCCGCGCTGGGCATTGCCGGAGCGGCTTCCGCGGTGGCTCTTGCGGAACTTGGTTCGTTTGGGCATCAAAGGCATGACTCGGTCCTCCTAAAAGTTAAAATTAGATTCTTGAAAATTTGAGTGATTAGTTGCGATTTTGAGGAGGGCGACGATCGCCTCCGCGATCACCACCACGGCCACCGCGATCGCCGCGGTCACCACCCCGGTTGTCACGTCCTTGCGGGCGTCCACCGGTGCCATCGTCTTCCTTCTTGTTGACCCAGCACTTCACGCCAATGATGCCGTAAAGGGTGCGGGCTTCGGCAAAGCCGTAATCAAGAGGAACACGGAGAGTTTGAAGAGGCACCTTGCCTTCGCGATAGCCTTCGGCACGGGCGATGTCCGCACCACCGAGGCGGCCGGCACAACGGAGACGAATGCCTTCGGCACCGAATTCCATGGCGGTTTGCAGCGCACGCTTCATGGCGCGGCGGAAGGAAATCCGGCGCTCAAGTTGCACGGCGATTTGCTCGGCGACCAATTGGGCATCGAGCTCCGGCTTGCGGATTTCGATGATGTCGATCTTGACCTGGGCACCTTTGCAAAGACCGGTGATGTCCTTGGTCATCACTTCGATTTCCTTGCCTTGGCGACCGATGATCAGGCCTGGGCGGGAAGTGTGAAGGGTGACACGAACGCTGTTCCAGGCACGCTCGATGACCACACGGGCCAGACCGGCGTTGACCAGCTTGTTCTTGAGGTAGCCACGGATCGCGAGATCTTCGTGGAGCTTATCGGTGTAGTCTTTGCCGCTGGCATACCACTTCGAGCGCCAGTCTTTGTTGACGGCGAGACGGAATGCGATCGGATTTACTTTTTGGCCCATGGTCGGTGAGGGATGAGATTAAATGAGAGGGTTTCAGGCTTCTTCGGTAGCTGCAACAGCTTCGGCCGGAGTGTCTTTGATTTGCTTTGGAGCGGGCTTGGCAGCGACCTTGCGGGCAACCTTCTTTTTCTTCTCGGGAGCGGATCCGACGAGAGTGATCGAGATGTGGCTGGTGCGCTTGAGGATCGGGCCGGCGGAACCTTTGGCCCGTGGCTTGAAGCGGCGGAGCGTCGGGCCTGCGCCGATGACGGCTTCCTTGATGACGAGCGTGCCGGCATCGAGGGAGAAATTGTTTTCCGCATCAGCGATGGCGGTCTTGAGCGTCTTGCCGATCAGTTGGGCGGATTTCTTCGGAGTGAAGGTGAGGATATCAAGGGCGCTCGAAACTGGGAGGCCTTGGATCTCGCGGGCGACATCGCGCGCCTTCTTGGGCGAGAGTCGGACAAATTTAGTGGTGCTTTTGACTTCCATGGTCGGCGGACGTGAGTGGTTACTGCGCTGATGCTTGTGTTTCGAGGACGGCGAGATCGCCGATGCGAGGAGATTCGGCGACATTGTCGAGGTGTTCGACAAAGGCACCGCTGACGCCCTTGCGGACGTCGGCTAGAATGGCTTTTCCGTAGGGCGTTTGCCCACGGGTGAGGCGGAATGTCATGCCGATTTTCGCGCCCTGGCTTTCGCCGAGGTTGAGAACCAACATGCCACTGGTTTGGTCGATACTGACGAGCCGGGCCTGCTGAAGCGAGCCGGTGCGAATATCGGGGCGGGGCTTCTGGCGCAGTCCGAGGACAGCGTCAAGCTCTCTTAGTGAAGTTTCTACACGAACCCGCGCATCCGGATCGGACACCACCGCCTGACGGAGGTAGTCGCTGACCGATGCGATCAGTTTCGTGACGGATCCTTCCAGTTCGGTAACACGCTCGATGGCGAGTTCCCGGTCGGCCACGGCCTGGATCTGACGGTCGTTTCCGCCGTCGAGCAGGTTTTTGCCGAGTGCGGAAAGCTGCAGGCGGACTTGTTCCAATTGCTCGGAAGCCTGCTTCTCGCCGCGGTTGGCCTCGGCGAGGCTGCGCTGGAGGGTTTGGTTCTGCTCTTGGAGATCGGTGATGATCTCCTGGAACTCGTCGGCCGTCGGCGCCTGGGCCACACACATCTCCGCAGCGGCCAGCAACCCGAAGGTGGCGGCAAGTGCTTTGATATGGAAGGTGGGGCGCATGACTTGGAGCGAGTGGAACCTGATGGATTATTTCTTACCGATGCCGCCGTGAGTGCGGAACAGACGGGTCGGCGAGAATTCACCGAGTTTGTGGCCAACCATGTTTTCGGTCACGTAAACGGGAACGAAGGTCTTGCCGTTGTGCACGGCGAAGTTGTGGCTAACGAAGTCCGGTGTGATCATCGACTTGCGGCTCCAGGTTTTGATGGGCTTGCGGTCGGATCCGGCTTCGGCAACGGCGTCGATCTTAGCGAGGAGCTTTTGATCAACGAACGGGCCTTTTTTGAGGGAACGTGGCATGGGAAATTTGAGATTTCAGATTTGAGATTTCAGATTAAGAAAGGCTTACTTGCGCTTGGCCTTGTGGCGGGACTCGACGATGAAGACGGATGTGGTCTTCTTCTTGTTGCGGGTCTTCTGGCCCTTCGCGTGGCCCCATGGGCTGAGAAGGTGCTGGCGACCACCACCGGACTTCGACTTGCCTTCGCCACCACCGTTCGGGTGGTCAACAGGGTTCATCGTCATACCGCGGACGGTCGGGCGAACGCCCTGCCAGCGGGTGCGGCCGGCTTTGCCCGAAGTTTCGTTCATGTGGTCACGGTTTCCGACTTGGCCGATCGTGCAGAAGCAACGGTCGTTGAAGCGGCGGATTTCACCGGAAGGCATTTTCACAAGTGCCCAGCCGCCATCGCGGTTAGAAAGCACTGCAAGCTGGCCGGCGGCGCGGGCGACTTTGCCACCGTTGCCAGGGATGAGCTCGATGTTGTGGATCGAGGTGCCGAGCGGCACGGCGCTGAGTGGCATGGCGTTGCCCGTCTTCGGAGCGACGTTGGCACCGGCGACGACGGTCGTTCCGACTTCCAGGCCGAGTGGGGCGAGGATATAGGATTTCTGGCCGTCTTCATACTGGATGAGCGCGATGCGGCAGGTGCGGTTCGGATCGTATTCGATGCCGACGACGGTTGCTGGTGCATCGTGCTTGCCGCGCTTGAAGTCGATCAGACGATAGTGGCGCTTGTGGCCACCGCCGATGTGACGGGTGGTGATGCGGCCGGTGTTGTTACGGCCACCGCTGCGCTTGAGAGGCGTGAGAAGACTCTTCTCAGGCTTGCTCTTCGTGATCTCGTCGAACGACGGCAGATTCTTGTAGCGAGCGGAAGGTGTGATTGGCTTGAAAGTTTTCAGTGGCATGACAATCGGAACGTTAGAGTGTTACGTTTGGAGCTGCGGTAAATCGCTTAGACGAGGTCAAGCGATTCGCCTTCCTTGAGGCGGACGATTGCTTTTTTCCAATGGTTGGTGCGCCCGGCATCGGCACGACGCTTGCGCTTGAGTTTGCCGTCGTAGTTGGCGGTGCGGACTGCCAGAACGGTTTTTCCGAAGAGTTGTTCCACGGCCTGCTTGATTTCAAGCTTGTTGGCCTTGCGGTCCACTTCGAGGGTGACCTCGTTGTTGTTCTCCTGAAGCATGGTCGCTTTCTCGGAGAGGCGGACGTTTTTAATGACCTGGTAAATGTCTTTCATGATCTCGGTGTTAGGTCCGGGGTTCAGGCGGTGCGAGCCGCGAGGGTTTGCACGGCATCACCCACAAGGATGATGGTGTTGGCAAGGAGGAGCTGCTCGACGTTGACGTCGGTCGGCGTGACGAGCTGGGTCCACGTGACGTTGCGAGCGGCAAGGTAGGTGGAGTCGTCAAAGGCATTGCCCACGATGAGGATCTTGCCGGGTTGGGCGAGTTGATCGACAGCGGAGACGAACGATTTGGTTTTGCCGTCAGCGATGGAGAAGGAGTCCACCGTCTTGATTTTCTCGGCGCGGACGAGGTCACCGAGGGTGCGGCGCAAGGCGAGCTTGCGGACGGTCTTGGTAACTTTCTTCGAGTAGTCACGCGGACGTGGGCCGAAGACGACACCACCACCGACGAAGATGGGAGCGCGCTTGTCACCGTGACGGGCGTTACCGGTGCCTTTTTGTTTGAAAATCTTCTTGTTGTTCCCGGAGACCTCGCCCCGGGTCTGGGTGCAAGCGGAGCCGGTGCGGCGGTTGGCGCGGTAGGCGACCACGAGATCGTGGACGGCTTGGCGACCCTTCTCCTCACCGACCAACACGAGGTTGGCGGCTTGGGCGTCTTCTGCGGTGAAAGTCTTGGCTGACATGACAGTGAATCTTGAGAGGTTTCAGAATGCCACCCGATCAGGCGGACTTTTTCTTGGCGGGACGGACGGTGACGTAGTTCCCGTTGGAGCCGGGAACGGCACCGGAGATGAGGATGACACCGTCTTCCTTGCGGACGGCGACGACCTTGAGGTTTTGAACGGTGGTGCGGGTGGTGCCCATGTGACCGGGCATCTGCTGGTTCTTCCAAACGCGGCCCGGAGTGGAGCCGGCGGCGATGGCGCCGGTCCGGCGGTGCATCATGGAGCCGTGGGTCTGCTTGAGACCACCGAAACCGTGACGCTTGACTGCACCTTGGAAACCGCGGCCCTTTGAGTGACCGATCACGTCGACCCACTGGCCTTCGGTGAAGGTGTCGAGGCCGGGGTGAACGGCGGGGAGTTCAACGCCGTTTTCGACGCGGAATTCTTGGATGAAACGCTTCGGCGCGCAGCCGGCCTTCTTGGCGATGCCGAGAGCGGGCTTGGTGGCGCGATGTTCCTTCTGGTCGCCGTAGCCCACCTGAACGGCGGTGTAACCGTCGGATTCAGGGGTCTTGGACTGAAGGATCGTGTTGCCGGAAACATCAATGACGGTGACAGAGATCATGGAGCCCGCTTCTTGGTCGAAGACGCGGGTCATACCGATTTTTTTGCCGAGGAGGCCGAGTGACATGGTGAAATGGAAAGTTGGAAGTTAGATGCGATCAGTTGAAACGGGCACCGATGGGCTGTCAGATACGGATGGTGATGTCGACACCGGCAGGCAGGTTGAGCTTCTTGAGCTCGTCCACGGTGCGGGCGGTTGGGTCGACGATGTCGAGGAGGCGCTTGTGGGTCCGGATTTCGAACTGTTCAGCGGACTTCTTGTTGACGTGGACCGAGCGGTTGACGCTGAACTTCTCGATACGAGTCGGAAGTGGGATTGGGCCGGCGACGCGGGCTCCCGTACGTTTGGCGGTCTCCACGATTTCTTGAGCGGAGCGGTCGATGGCGCGATGGTCGAAGGCGCGCAGGCGGATGCGGATTTTCT
>JAZKEG010000002.1:0-34089 GCA_040387215.1 Verrucomicrobiota bacterium
ACCCCCGACCTCATCCTTACCAAGGATGCGCTCTACCCCTGAGCTACGCGAGCAAACTGACATATGGCGCTCCACCTGCAACCCGACAAAAACACCGCGTCCGGTCCCGTTACACGAGACTAGCCGCGGCACCCCTGACTTGCTGTGGGGAAGAGCGGGCGGACAGTAACAAAGCCGACCACCCTGTCAAAAAAAAACTCGATGAAAAGAATATTTATCCAAAGGCTTTGATTTTACAGGGAAAATCACCTCTTGCAATCGATCCGAATTCATTGAATTTCTGCTAGATCGACCCCTTTCACTCAACTTTTGAGTCCCCATTCCGCCCACTTTCTCAAAATCGCCGACTGCCTCCTTGGCAAATCTTCAAGCCCCATTGGCATCGCTCCTCGTTCGTTAACCTCAGACATTCCTTTCCAGCGAGCCGGCTGGAGTCATCTTGCGATTTCTGACCACCATTCCCCAACCGCGAGAGGAATGAACTCAAGCCGTTTCCGTGGAATCCGCCAACAGTTGGGAAAAACGGCGGATTTCGAAGCATTTTCCCGTTTCCACGTCGACATCCACGATCACACCGCACAGCCGCACCGGCCCTTTGGCGACGGGAAAACGCGTCGGCATGCCAGCACGGAAACGCCAGACCACGGACTCGATGCTGCGTCCGAGAATGGATTCTTCCGGACCGCACATCCCGGCATCCGTCAGATAGCCCGTCCCACCGGGAAAAATACTCTCATCCGCCGTCTGCACATGGGTGTGCGTTCCGACCACCAGCGAAACCATGCCATCCAACATACGCCCCATCGCGATCTTCTCGCTGGTCGTCTCGGCGTGGTAATCAAGCACGATCACCTTCACCCCATCCGCACGCAGGCGCTCCGCCTCCTGCTCCACCGCCAAGTAAGGATTTTCCAACGGCGGTTGGATGAACGATCGCCCTTGCGCTTGGATCACCGCCACTTTTCCCTTCGCCGTTTCCAACACGACGCTGCCCTTTCCGGGAGTGCCGAGCGGATAGTTGATCGGCCGCAACAAGCGTGGCTCGGTCGGGATATAATCGACGATTTCCTGCTGGTCCCAGACATGATCGCCGGTGGTCACCACTGCGGCCCCTGCCCGTAGCAAATCAATGCTGATCTTTGGCGTAATGCCGCGTCCACCCGCTGAGTTTTCGCCATTCACGATGATAAAATCCAGCCCCTCCGCCTGTTTGAGCAGCGGCAGTTGGGCGATCACCGCCTTGCGCCCGGGTTCACCCACCACATCCCCGAGAAATAATATTCGAATCGCTGGCATAAGAAAAATGGCGGATCATCGTTGCGCCGTCGGCAGGCTTCACAGTCCGCTCATTGCCGACAATCCTATTTCCTGAATGAACCCCACCATCAAGCGCCGTCTCCCGCTCATCGCCGTCGCCGTGGTTCTGCTCGCCGCCTCACTTTGGCTGACCCGCAAGCCGCAAGCGCCACCGCCTGCCCCGCCCGCAGCGGAGCCACCCGTCCTCGCCTCGCTCTCGCCCACGCCCGACTGGTCCACCTTAGAAACTTGGCAGGAAACCATCACCCGCGCGGATTTCGAACGCCTCCTCACCACTGTCTTCACCTCCGGAACCGCGTGGCAGCAATCCATTCAAATCGCGGAAAATCAAGCGGTCATCCGGACCGGAAACTCGCCGGATGATGCCGTTTTCATCCTCCGCTTCGCCGCCGAGGGCGCGCAAAAACCAGCCCCACGGACGTGGCAAACCGCCGCCGAACTTCTGCCATTTCCGACCGGCCAACCGCTCGCTGGCTTGCGCATCGCCATCGATCCCGGCCACCTCGGCGGGGAGTGGGCGAAAATGGAGGAGCGTTGGTTGGTCGTCGGCGGCGGCAGCCCGATTTGCGAAGGAGACATGACGCTCTTCGTTGCCAATCTCCTCAAACCCCAACTCGAAGCCCTCGGCGCGACCGTCCTTCTCGTCCGTGACCGCCCCGAACCCGTCACGTCCATTCGCCCCGACGACCTGCTGACGCTGGCCCGCGAGTCCGGCGCCCCGGAAGATTCTCCAGAAAAAATTCGCAAGACCGCCGAGCGCCTATTTTACCGCACCGCCGAGATCCATGCCCGCGCTGAACTCGTCAACCGCACGCTCAAGCCCGACCTCGTCCTTTGCCTTCATTTCAATGCCGATCCTTGGGGCGATGCCACCAATCCCACCCTCGTCGATCGCACCCACCTCCACCTTCTCCTCAACGGCGCCTACACCGACGACGAAATTCCCCTCCCCGATCAACGCTTCGCGATGCTCCAAAAACTTCTCCAGCGCACCCACGAGGAAGAAGCGCTGGTCGGAGCCACCGTCGCCGACACCTTTGCCGCGGCCAGCGGCCTGCCCCCTTTCCTCTATCCGCCCAACTCCCCCAACGCCCTTCCCGTCGCGGGCCATCCTTACCTCTGGGCGCGCAACCTTCTGGCCAATCGCCTCTACGACTGCCCCGTCATTTTCCTCGAACCCTACGTCATGAACTCCATCATCGACTATCCCCGCCTCCAAGCCGGGGATTACGACGGGCTGCGGGAAATTTCAGGAAAACCCCAGCCCTCCATCTTCCGTGAATATGCCGATGCGCTCGTGCAAGGATTGGCAAAGCACTACTCGCAAGCACGCCGGCCGATGGAATCCAACGACGATTGACCCGGCCGAGTCGGCGCATTTCATCAAGAGACCGCCGCAATAAGCGGTAACGTTTCCTTTCATGAGGGTCGTAATCTCGATCCCTACGGCAGGCTGGTTCCACGCCGTCAACCCATCCAACGCCCGTCATGATTGCCCGTTTCATTCCCGTCCTCGTTGCGCTCGCCATGCCGCTCGCTGCGCAGGACGGCCAGCAACTCTACACACTCTACTGCTCCGCCTGTCACGGACTCGACGGCAAAGGGGCCACCGGCGGGACCTTTCCTCCCCTGGCAGATAGCCCATGGCTTGCCGGCGACGCCGACCGCGCCGTAAAAATCACCCTCAAGGGCCTGACGGGTCCCGTCGATGTCTTGGGAAAAACCTACAACCTCGAAATGCCGCCGCAGGGAGCCGTCCTGCCCGACGACCAAATCGCCGCCATTCTCACCTACGCCCGCTCGGCATGGGGAAATCAGGCCGGCCCGGTCAGCGGCGATTTCGTCAAAGCCATCCGCGCTTCCGTCGAGGATCGCAAAACCCCATGGACCGCCGAGGAAATCCTCAAGCTCCATCCATTGCCGCTCGAAAAAACCGCGCTCTCCAACCTCCTTTCCCAAGCCTATTCCGGCAAATGGAGCAGCATGCCGGATTTCTCCAAACTCACCGCTTCGAACATCGAGGAAGAACACGACGGCATCATCAGCCTAAAAAAAGCCCCGTTCGAAAACGACTTCGCCATCGTCTGGCAAGCCGACTTCGCCGCCCCAGCCGATGGCGAATACCAATTCCTGCTCGATGCCGACGACGCCGCAGCTGTCCTCATCGACGGGCAAAAAATCGTCGAAATCAAAGGAGCCGGCCCCATGAACGGCTCGCGCGCTCGACAGGCGAAAACCAAACTCACCCAAGGCTCGCACAAGTTCCGCGTCGAGTTTCTCGAACTCAGCGACAAACAAGGCATCGCCATCGGCTGGAAAGGGCCCGGCGACAAAGGCTGGAAATGGCTCACCGACCAAACCGGCAAACCTGCGCAAACCCGCAAGCGCATTCCCATCGAATCCGTCGACGGTCGCCCCGTCATCTATCGAAACTTCATCGCCGGCACCACGCCTCGCGCCATCGGCGTCGGCTTTCCCGGCGGTTTGAATCTCGCCTACTCCGCCGACCACCTCGCCCCCGAACTCCTCTGGACCGGCAAGTTCATCGACGGTGCTCCTAAATGGATCGAACGCGGCACCGACAACAACCCGCCTGCTGGAGAGAATGTCGTCCAACTCAGCAAGCAACGTTTCCTCCCCAAAGAAGCCCATTTCAAAGGCTACAAACTCGATCCTAACGGCAACCCCACCTTCCTTGTCCGGATCGGTAAGCAGATCCTCCGCGAAACTTGGAAAGCCACCGACGCGCCTGACCAGATCGCAGCCGCCCGTCAGTCCGCCATTACGCGCGAACTCACCGTCAACGGGGATGGACCGCCTATCGAGATCCTTCTCTCCGACAAGATCGCCGCCAAACAAGACAACGATCAGGAATACAACTTCGGCGGGGAGTTCTTCATCCACACCGAAGGAGTCGGCAGCCTTCACACCCGCGACGGGAAGACCCACCTCACGTTTTCTTCCGGCGACAGCGTGACCCTAACCTACCGCTGGAAAAAATAATCGGGACCGCGGAATTCATTCCGCACGCCCCTCTTCACGGACCGCGAAATTCATTTCGCCCGACCTTCCCAACAGCCACCGACGGTCACAGACCGCCGCTACAATTTCAAAAAATCCATGCGCTTCCTCATTCTCATCCTCACCGCCGCCTTCGCCAGCGCGGCCACCCAATCGGACTTCTACCTCCGCGAGGAAATCCCGCTCCCGCCGGGCGAGGTCATGGAAATCGGTTCCATCGCACTGATGCCAAACCAACAGATCGCCGTCACCACCCGTCGCGGCGATTTGTGGATCTGCTCCGGTGCTTACGGCGAGGACCTAACCAAGGTCACTTGGAAAAAATTCGCCCAGAACCTCCACGAACCCTTAGGCATGTTCTGGCAAGACGACGCGCTCTACCTCACCCAACGCCCCGAGGTTTCCAAAATCCGCGACAACGACAACGACGGCCTCGCCGACACGTTTGAAACCATTTGCTCCGACTGGGGCATCAAGGGCGATTACCACGAATACGCGTTCGGCAGCACGCCAGACAAGAATGGCGACATCTGGATCGTCCTCTGCCTCACCGGCTCCTTCACCGCCGAGTCCGATTGGCGCGGCTGGTGCGTCCGCGTCACCCCGGAGGGAAAAATGATCCCCACCTGCTCCGGCATCCGCTCGCCCGGCGGCATTGGCTTCAATTCTAACGGCGATGCTTTCTACACCGACAACCAAGGCGTCTGGAATGGCTCATCCTCACTCAAATGGCTCAAGCCCGGCTCGTTTCAAGGCAATCCCACCGGCAACAAATTTCACCAACTCGCCAATCTCCCCGCTCCGCCCGAAGTCGCCGACCAGTCCCGCATTCTCACCGAACGCACCAAGCACCCCGAGTTCATCCCGCCCGCCGTCATCTTCCCGCACGGCAAGGTCGGCCAATCGCCCACCGGCATCGCCTGCGACCAAAGCGGCGGGAAATTCGGCCCGTGGGAAAACCAACTCCTCGTCGGCGAGCAAACGCACTCGCAAGTCCAGCGCGTTGCGCTCGAACAAGTCAATGGCCTCTATCAGGGAGCCGTCTTCCATTTCCTCGATGGCTTCGAAGCCGGACTCATCCCGGTTCGATTGGATCAAGACGCGGGCATTCTTTTCGCCGGCGGCTCCAACCGCGGCTGGGCTTCGCGTGGCAAAAAACCGTTCACCTTTGAGCGCGTAAAATGGACCGGCAAGACGCCCTTCGAAATGCAAGCCATGACCGCCACCAAGGACGGCTTCACCCTCACCTTCACCGAACCCGTCGATCCCGCCAGCGCAGGCAATCCTGCTAGCTATGCGATGGACGCCTTCACCTACATCTATCAGGCGGAATACGGCAGCCCGGAGGTCGATCAAGCCACGCCAAAAATTACCGCCGCCGAGGTTTCCGCTGATCGAAAATCCGTCCGCCTGAAAATCGATGGCTTGATCCGCGGCCACGTCCATCACCTCGAAGCCAACGGTGTAAAATCCGCCACCGGCAATTCCCTCTGGCACCCCGAAGCGTGGTACACGCTCAACGAGATTCCACAGTGATTCGTTAGGAGCCTTCCCGCACAGCCCCATCGGCGCTTGTTGAAAAAAAATTCTGTCGGGTGATCCAGTGCGCGATTCTTGTCGGATTTCTATCTGAATTCACCTTCCATTCCACCATGTTCAAGCTCATCACCGCCGCCCTTTTCGCCCTCGTCATCAGCATCACTTCCGTCCAAGCCGGACCGTCCAAGAAGATTTTCAAAGGAAACTACGACGGCTACACGTTGATGGAAGACGCCACGGGCAACCGCATCTACTACAGCCCGGTGCGCCTCAAGATCAGCCCGGATGGCAAAATCACCGGCACCGCTTTCAACGATGACGTGGACAAGCTGATCAAGGTGAAAGGCAAGATCACCAAGGTGAAAGTGCTCTTCGGCATCCGTTACCTCGGCACCGCCAGCGGCACCTTCGCGGACGGCACCAAGTGGAAAGCGGAAATCGAAGCGAACAAGGGCATTTCCGGCAAAATCTTCGACGGCAAGGCCAGGAAGGGCAGCTACCGCGGTGAAATTGCCCTAACCAACTGATTCACCCGAAGCCTTTCCGCCGCATCTCATCTCGGGCCGCTGAAGAAATTCAGCGGCCCTTTTTTGCGCATGCATTTCGCCGCTTACGACAACTCTTACTGGCATACGGCCGCGTCCCGGTGAAGCTAGCCGTGCCCCATGCGCCTCCCTTTCGATAACTCCTACGCCCGCCTGCCGGACGGCTTTTTCCAAAAAGTCCATCCCACCCCGGTCGCCGCGCCCACAATGATTCGCGTCAACCGCGAGCTCGCCGCCGAACTCGGAATCGATCCCGACGCCCTCGATTCACCCGCAGGCCTTGCCATTCTATCAGGAAACGGCATCCCCGACGGCTCGGAACCACTCGCCATGGCCTACTCCGGCCACCAGTTCGGCGGCTTTTCGCCACAACTCGGCGACGGTCGCGCCATCCTGTTAGGTGAAGTCATCGACAAGACCGGCGTCCGCCGCGACATCCAATTGAAAGGCAGCGGTCCGACGCCATTTTCGCGCCGTGGCGACGGGCGCTCCTCCCTCGGCCCCGTGCTTCGCGAGTATCTCGTCTCCGAAGCCATGGCTGCGCTTGGCGTGCCGACGACCCGCGCCCTCGCCGCCGTCGCCAGTGGCGAAACGGTCATGCGCGACGGCGTCGTTCCCGGCGGTGTTTTCACGCGTGTCGCGAGTTCCCACCTCCGCATCGGCACCTTCCAATGGTTCGCCGCCCGCCAGGATGGGGAAAACCTGCGAACCCTCGCCGACTATGCGATCGCTCGCCACGATCCCGCTGCGGCCGATGCGGAAAATCCTTACCTCGCGCTGCTAGAAGGCGTCATCGAGCGCCAAGCCCGCCTCATCGCGCATTGGATGCAGCTCGGCTTCATCCACGGCGTGATGAACACCGACAACATGTCCATTTCCGGCGAAACGATCGACTACGGCCCTTGCGCTTTTCTCGACGCCTATCATCCGATGAAGAAATTCAGCTTCATCGACCAACAGGGAAGATATGCCTTTGCCCGCCAAGGCGAGATCGGCCACTGGAACCTCACCCGCTTCGCCGAAACTTTGATTCCGCTCCTCGACGAGGACACTGAGAAATCCATTTCCCTCGCCGAAACCGCGCTCGAACGCTTTCCAGAAATCCACCACGAGGCCCTCCAGCAACGGCTTACCGCCAAGATCGGCCTTGAGGTATATGCCTCGCACGATTGGTCCCTCGCCACCGCCCTGCTCGACGCCATGGCCCATGGCGAAGCCGATTTCACCCTCGTCTTCCGCCATCTATCAGACGCCCTAGAAACCGGCGATGACGAGCCAGTCACCCGCCAGTTCAATCATCCTGACACCATCCAATCCTGGCTAACCGACTGGAGAGCGCGACTCCACGATCTGGATCGAGCAGACGTCCTCGCCCTGATGCGACGCTCCAATCCCATTTTCATCCCGCGCAACCACCGCATCGAGGAAGCCATCCAAGCCGCCTACTCCGGCGACTACACTCCCTTCCACCGTCTCCACGAAATCCTCAAAAACCCGTTCCACGAACAACCCGACTCCGCCGAATACGAGTTCGCGCCTTCTCCTGCGGAAGTCGTCCCAGCCACGTTCTGCGGAACGTGAAATTGCGATCAGAATGCTTCCAAAGGCTTTCAAGGAGTGGCGGACTCCAATCCGGAACTCCTATGAATGGGCGATTCGGAGATCGCCACTCCTTGGATGAACCTCACTTCAAGATGCAGGAGGTCCATCACGGACCAGCCTTTCTGCTCCTCCGTCCAGCATCGTCCACCGCTGCATGACCACGATCGAGTCGAACCACGGGTTCGGATCCGTGGCGGGATTTCCTATCGTGACGCGGAAAGGACCAGGATCGGCCTGTATCCATTGGTTATTTCCCAGATACACCATCACATGACGGCCGTCTGCCGTGATACCGAGATCCCCTGATGTTAGGGTGGTGAAATCCAGGTCTCGGAGTTGCCCGCGCACGCCGATGGGTTGAGTGAAGTCCCGGTAGTTTTCGCCGAGAGCCTTGGCGCTGGTATCGAACCACCATTGGCTTGCCCATGCGCGGAAGGCCGCACCATTCGAGTGTTCCCACCCTTCCGCCCACAAGGCATCGCGCAAGGCCCGGCGCGGAAGACCTGAACAATCGATGCCACGATGACTTTCCCCGCCCCAGACGTATGGCACTCCTTCCATGCTACGAAGTTCTGACAAGTAGCGCTCGCGCAGTTGATCGGCTGGCAGTGGCTTTGTCGGTAGAAGGAAAGGAATGACCGCCAGCACCGGGAGGGCGAGCAAACCCATGCAGAGAAATTTCCGCGGCCACACGAACCCCAAGCCCGCCGCCCAAACGGCGAACAGCGCGAACGGCAGGCCATAACGCAAGACTCCGTTGTGGTAGGGCCACACCATGAGTGCGGCCAATCCGGTCAGCCCGACGATCAAAACCAAGCGATGGCCATGGCGAATCATCCCGCAGGATTCACTGGATTTCCCGAGAGGCGCGATCTGAAACCGCCTCTTCACACGGAATTCACAAACGCCCGGGTGCCTCGTTCAAATCCAAAAACCGGACGGTTTCCCGCCCGTTTCCAGTGGTTGACCCGGTCGGGGGCCATTGCTAGCGTCCGCGCCCCGTCATGAGCGCCCCGAACTACAAAGACACCCTCACGCTTCCGCAAACGACCTTTCCGATGCGTGGGGACTTGGTGAAAAACGAGCCAGCCCGCCTCGCCCAGTGGGAAAGTGACGGACTTTACGCGAAGATTCTCGGCCGCCGCCGCGCCGCCAACGCGCCGGAATTCATCCTCCACGACGGCCCGCCCTTCGCCAATGGCGACGTCCACATGGGCACCGCGCTCAACAAGCTGCTCAAGGATTTGGTGGTGAAATCCAAAACCATGGCGGGCTTCACCGCGCCCTTCGTTCCCGGTTGGGACTGCCACGGCCTGCCCATCGAGTTCAAGGTGGTGAAGGAAACCGCCGGCCTCGAGCCCGCCGAGATCCGCCGCCGTTGCACCGAGTTCGCGCTTAAATACATCGACATCCAGCGCGGTTCCTTCCGTCGCCTCGGCGTGTTCGGCGATTGGGAAAATCCTTATCTCACGATGAACCCCGGCTACGAGGCGAACATCCTGCGCGTCTTCGCCAAGCTCGTCGAAAGCGGCTCGGTCTATCAGTCGAAGAAGCCCGTCCAGTGGTCCTACGGGGCACAAACCGCGCTGGCCGAGGCCGAGGTGGAATACCAGGACAAGGAAAGCCCGGCGATCTTCGTCAAATTTCCGCTCCTCGACGGCCCCCATGCCGCCAGCATGGTCATCTGGACCACCACGCCGTGGACGCTCCCCGCCAACCTCGGCATCGCCGTGCATCCGGAGTTCACCTACGTCGTCGGCAAGTTTTCTAACAGCGATCGCAAAGAAACCTTCATCATCGTCCGCGAACTCGTCGAAGCCTTCGCCGAGAAAACGGGCTTCAAACTTACCGAAACGTTGGAGGAAATCAAAGGTCGCACGCTCGACGGACTTTCCGCCAAGCACCCTTTCCTCGACCGCACGTCGAAGCTCATCCTCGCCAACTTCGTCACCACCGAGACTGGCACCGGCGCGGTTCACATCGCACCCGGCCATGGCGCGGACGACTACGTGGCGGGCCAACAGAACGGCCTCGCCGTGCTTTCCCCGGTCGATGACGAGGGCAAGTTCACCGATGAAGTCGGTCTCGACGAACTCGTCGGCATGCATGTTTTCAAGTCGAACGGCCGCATCATCGAAATCCTCACGGAGAGCGGTCACCTGCTCGGACAGGAAGTTTACAAGCATTCCTATCCGCATTGCTGGCGCTCAAAAACGCCCATCATCTTTCGCGCCGTCGAGCAGTTCTTCATCTCGCTTGAAACCCTGCGTGGCCAAGCACTGACGGAAATCGACAAGGTTGAGTGGTTGCCAACGTGGGGCCGCAATCGCATCCATGGCACCGTCGAGTCGCGTCCCGATTGGTGCATCTCGCGCCAACGCACTTGGGGCGTCCCGCTGCCGGTTTTCTTCGATGAAAATGGCAAGGCCATCCTCAGCGCAGAGCTGGCCAACAAAGTCGCCGACCTCGTCGAAAAGGAAGGCACTAACATCTGGTTCGAAAAATCCGATGCGGACCTCGCCTCCTTGTTAGGCTTGCCCGCCGGCGTGAAAAAATGCCGCGACACGCTCGACGTTTGGATCGATTCCGGCTGTTCGCACGCTGCCGTGCTCGATACGCATGATGAACTCCACTGCCCCGCCGATCTCTATCTGGAAGCCACGGACCAACACCGCGGCTGGTTCCAGAGTTCGCTCATGCTCAGCACTGGCTATCGTGGCCACGCGCCTTACAAAACGGTGATGACTCACGGCTTCGTCGTCGATAAGGACAAGAAGAAGCTCGCCAAGTCCGACGCCGGAAAAGGCGGCAAGCCCACCGATGCCGCCTATTTCTACAACCAATACGGAGCCGACATCGTCCGCCTCTGGGTGTCGTCCGTGGATTGGCAAAACGAGGTGCCATTCGGTGAGGATCTCTTCAAGCAAGTCGCCGAGCCTTACCGCCGCCTGCGCAACACCCTGCGCATCTTGTTAGGAAACCTCGATGGCTACCAACCCGTTGCCGATCCGCAATACACGCTGCTCGATCGTTGGATCCTCGAACGCCTGCATGCCGTCACCGCAGAATGCCTCGCAGCCTATCAGGCCTACGAGTTCCGCAAGGTCTTCAACGCACTCAACCAGTTCTGCACCACAGACCTTTCCGCCATCTACATCGACGCGACCAAGGACCGGATGTATTGCGACGCTGCGGATTCGCCGCGCCGCCTCGCCTCGCAAGAAGCGATGCACGCGGTGTTCACCGGCATCGCCAAGTTGCTCGCGCCCATCCTCGCTTACACCGCCGATGAAGCGTGGGAACATGCGGCCTTCACCACCGGCTCCATCCACGAGCAGGATTTCCCCATCGCGGACACCGCGTTCGCCCCTGGCCAAGCCAGCGGCCAGGTCAACCGCCTGTTCGAAATCAAATACGCCATCCAGACCGCCATCGAGGCGTGCATCCAAGCCAAGGAATTCACCCGCAACAACGAGGCCGACGTCACGCTCACGCTTCCCGCCGAGGATGCAGCTTTGTTAGAAAAACTCAACGACCGCGATTTCGCCACCGAGTTCTTCATCATCGCCGGCCTCAACGCCAGCCTTGGCGATAACCTAACAGCAACCGCCCGCAAGACCGACCTCGATCTCTGCCCACGTTGCCGCAAACATGAACCGCTCGTCACCAGTGGATTGTGTGACCGTTGTGACGCAGTGGTCGCCTAGGCCCTATCAGATTTATAGGACTCATGACTCTTCCCAAGCTCCTGCTCTTCCTGGCACTGCCGCTTTACCTGCTCGATCAGGCGACCAAGGCGTGGACGGTGGCGAATCTCCCGCCACCGTGGTCGCCGGATGCGCATTACATCCCGGTCATCGAAAATTTCTTCCACTGGGTGCGCGTCCACAATCAGGGCGTGGCATTCGGCTTTGGCAATGGCTCCGACTGGGCCCCCATCGTCTTCCTCATCGTGCCGCTGCTCGCGCTGACGATGATTCGCATCTTTTGGAAAAAAGGGGTCTTCGAGCATCCCATCTCAAAAGTCTCCGTGGCGCTCCTGCTGTGCGGAATTTTTGGAAACCTGACCGACCGACTTGTCCAAGGCTTCCTTCTCGAGGAGTTTCAAAACGCCGGTTTCTGGCACCGCCTGTCGCAGGGATACGTGGTGGATTTCATCGCCGTGAAGCTGCCGCTCTACGACAAGATCGCGCCGTCCCAAGGCGGTTGGTGGCCTTCGTTTAACGTCGCAGATTCCTGCATTTGCGTTGCTGCGGTGCTGCTCTTCATCGGCGGGTTGCGGGACGAGCAGCTCGCGAAAAAGAACAAGGATTGAGGTCCAAACGACCTGCCTTCAGCGGTGGAAAATCGCGGTTTTTCGCCGCCGATTCCAACGCGTTCACGCTCACGAGCGACCTCACATTTTTATAAATCTTCGTTTCGGAAATCCCGACCATCGGTGAGCCAGCTACTAAATCCACCGTAGTTTTCCGGTTGACGCTACCAGATGTGGTCATACGCTCACAACCGTTGTTCATCGATCCCGTCCATGCGTTGCGTCCAATGTGGTTCCCTCAAAGACAAGGTGCTCGACTCCCGATCGTCCAAGGATGGGACGTCGATCCGCCGTCGGCGCGAGTGCCTGAAATGCACCTACCGCTACACCACCTACGAGCAGATCGAGCGCACCGAGCTGCGTGTGGTGAAACGCGACGGGGCCCGCGAAGCACTCAACCGGGAAAAGCTCATGAGTGGCCTGATCAAGGCTTGCGAAAAGCGCCCGGTGCCGATGGACAGGCTGGACCGCGCGGTGGAGGAAATTTTGACGGACCTGCACAAGGACCACGTCAGCGAGGTGCCCTCCGCCATCATCGGTGGCAAAGTGATGGACAAACTGCATCAGATAGATCCCGTCGCCTATGTGAGATATGTCTCCGTCTATCGACAGTTCGAGGACGTGAACGAGTTCATCGCGGAGATCCAGTCGCTCTCCCGTCGCGCCGCGCGCGACCCCTTCCAGCGCCGTCTTTTCAAGGACTGAGCGCACCCAACCTTTTCGTTGACTCCCCTCAAAAACCAATCCCTATTGATATTCTCCCCGCCACTTTGACCCAGTGATCTCCCTGATCGGCAACCGCCCCGCTCTTCAGATCGGCCGCTATCAAGTGATCGATTATGGCACCGCGTGGCTTGATGATGCGCTGCGTCGCGCCGCCGCCGCAGCGGAGCATGATGACTTCCCCTTCGTCGCGGACATCCGCACCGGCATCGTCCAATACCTCGAAACCAAGTGCCCGCTCAAGCTGCTGCACCTCGAGGATTTGTTCGACCGGATGCGCCGAATGCTCGTCCAAATCGGCTGCGAACGCATCGCCGAGAAACTTGAACCGCTCGCTCCACCCCTAACGGTTTCTCTCGTCCACACTGCGATGGAAGCGGGCAATGGCTTCGAACTCGCGTTCTTCGAAACGCTGCGCCAAGAGCTCGTCGCGCTGCGCGATGCCGGGGCTGAGGAAATCCGCTTTGTCGGCCTGCGCGAATGTTCGCAAATCCTGCGCGGCGCGCAGAAGTGGAACAAGCAATGCGAGGTTTTGCTTCACGAGATCGAAGCCTTCCTGCGCTCGTGGGATCGCGACCAACCGAAGGACGAGCGCCGCCTCAAGGTGTGCACGGACAAGGACGTTTGAACGCGGCCTTCGCGGCGACCCCGCTTCGCTTCACTTCGCCGTCTTTTCGGCCAACCATTTTTCTAGCAGCTGAGGCCATGCTGAGACGTCACCCTTGCCATGGAGTCCATAGCCGTGGCCGCCCTTTTCAAACAGATGCAGCGTGACCGGCACGCCGTGATCCTTGCATGCAGTCGCAAAGGCCAAGCTGTTGCGGCAGTCGACACCATCATCCGAGGTGTGCACCAAGAACATCGGCGGTGTCTCTTTTGAAACCTGCTTGTCGGTGGAGTATTTTTCGATCTGTTCGACAGATGGCGTATCCCCTAACAACCGCCTGCGCGATCCTTGATGCGCTAGCGGATCGGACATGGAAATCACCGGATAGCCGAGGATGCCGAAATCCGGGCGGCAATCCTGTTGGTCGATCGCATCCTTGCCCTCTTCTGGAAACGTGTCGCCGAAACGTGTCACGCAAAGGCTCGCCAGATGGCCACCAGCCGAAAAGCCAAGCACGCCGATGCGCTTGGGATCGACGCCCCACTCGTCCGCCTTGGCGCGCACGGTGCGGATCGCGCGACGAGCATCGAGGAAAGGCACGGGAAACCCGTAGCCGTAAGCATCATTTCCGCTGACGCGGTATTTCACCATGATGCTAACAATGCCACGTTCGTTCAACCAACTGGCGAACTGGCTGCCCTCGTGGTCGGCCGCGAGCATCGTGTAGCCACCGCCGGGAAAAACGACCACCGCCGCACCGGTCGCTTTGGCCTTGTCGGGAAAGCTCACCGAAATCTGCGGCACAGCGATGTCACCCAGTCGGCCGTCTTGGTTCTTCTCGTTTGCTACCGCCTGCGGTTTCGCGCCGGGCGCGTCGCCAGGCCAAAGGTTTACCCATTCGGCTGAGGCATTCAGGGTGAGTAACGTCAGGGCGATCACGGTGAGGATTTTCATGAGATGTTAGGTTTTTATTTAAATCATTTGCCAGTCTTGATGCGCGCGGGCACCTCCTTGATCGGGATACCCGCCTTGACCAGCGCGTCCCAAATTTTCAAGAGGCGTTCGAGCGGGATCTCCTTATCCGCTTCCAGCTCAAGCTTGCGGCCTGGGTTCTCTTTCTGATAGGCCGTGAGATAAGAATCGAGCAATCCGTCGGGCACGACCAGCGAGTCCAGCGTGACGTTGCCCAGCTTGTCCACGGCGATGGTCGAGCGCACGTCGGCCACCGTGTCAGACGCCACCTCGCGAACGGTCGGCAGCTCGATGCGCAAGACATCGCGCGGTTTTTTGAAAGCGGTGGAAGCGATGAAGAAAATCAACAGCACGAACAGGATGTCGATGAGTGGGATCACCGCCACTTGGCTGCGCGTGGTCTTGGGCCGATAGAAATTCATAGCGGTCTCAGGCGTGGGATGCGGGTTTCTCGCAGACCGTGCTGAGGTGGCTCAGCAAGGTTTCCAACCGCGCGGTGAGCGTCTCAATGCGGCGCGTGAAATAGCCATGGGCGATGACGCAGGGCACGGCGATCGCTAGGCCAACGATGGTGGTGGTAAGAGCTTCCGAAATACCGCGTGCGATGGCCAAGTGATCCGCGTTGTCACCGAGGCCTTGGAAGATGGTGACCAAACCGGATGCCGTTCCTAACAACCCAAGCAACGGAGCCACGGTGATGATCGTGTCTAGAACGCCGATGCCCGCGTGCAGATGGACCGTTTCTTCGCGCGCCGCTGACTCCACCGCGTGGGTGATTTCGGCCCGTGGCTTGCCGCGATGTTTCACCGCGATGGCGGAAATTCGCGCCAGCGTGCTGTCGCCCTTTTCAAACTCTTTGAGCACGGCATCCGTCTTGTCCGCGAGGATGCGTTGCTGGAATTCTTCCACCTCACGCGCCAGCTTTGGTGGCACCACGCGCTGGCTCGAAAGAGAAAGCGCCTTGTAGAGGATCGCCATCAACCCGACGACGGAAGTGATTGCGAGCGGGACCATGAACGGGCCGCCTTTGACGAGGAAATCCCACGCGGTCTGAAAACCATTGGCGGGCGTGGCGGCGAGGAAGGAATGCAAAATCATAGATTGATGTTAGAAATAGAAGTTAAAGATGAGTTCTAGCGGTTCCTTGGTGTATTCCTTTTTCAAGGCAGCGGGCATGGCAGGGATGTCCGCATCTCGGATTGAGTTTAGAGTGAAACCTTTTTGCACCTCCCCAGTCTGCATTTGGCCGACGAACTGCACGGTGCGCACCTTGCCGCTGGTCTCCACAAAGAATCGGACGGTGAGGAACCCGGGGGTGATGAAATCTCGATGGCGTACGCAGTTCCGCTGCCATTCCTGCTCCACCGCACGGCTGATGAGCGCCTGATAACGGCCCAGCGGCGTGTTTGCCACGTTCATCGCGCTGCGGCCACTGCGCGAAATTGAGCCGACGATGGCCGCCTTGCGCTGATAACCCGCAAACGCCGGATCACTCACCGGTTTCGCGGCAGGTGGTTTCGGCAGCTCGGCGGGCTTGGCCAGCGGAGTCCCATCCTTCACGCGCTGCGGCGGAGTTGGTTTGATCGCGTCGCGCGGTTCCTCCTCTTTCGGCACCGCCACATCGATGGGATTCGGCCCTTCCAGCAGCTTTTCAGCAGGCGGGGGACGGGTCGCCATTTCCTCCGTTCCAGGATCGGCGGCTTTTTCACCAAGGGCACTTCTATCAGGAATCGATGGCTGGGCCGCAGGTGTGGGAGGAGCCGGCTCGGCGGCTGCCGTGGATTTCGGGCTCGGTGCCGATTCCAATTGCCCCTCCTGATAGTCGCTCTCGGTGGTCTCGAAATCATTCTCGTGGCGCGGCTCGATTCCCGCCTGAGACGGCAGCGGCGGCGCGGTGGCATCCGGGGTGCGATCGCTCGTCGCTTGGGTGTCGCGCTCGCCGATGCGATCCGCCTTCTCCGGTGGCGGCGCGATTTGATCCGGCGAAGTGCGGGCGAAGCGTGGCTTGCTGGCCATTTCTTCAAGCGCCACATCATCAGCGGCAATTTCCGGATAAATCGTGATCACGCGCTCGGATGGCGTCGGCAGGGCCGCTGGCACTGGCTTGCGGAAAACCTGCGTGCGTATCGAGGCAAATCCCGCCAATCCCAACACCGCAACATTGAGCAATAACGAGAGCCCGAGGGCGATCCCCCACAGGCGACCGTCATCCTTTGCCGCATTGCTTGCCGTGATGCCCATTCTGTCTGGCAGAGCTTTGCTGGGAAGGACGGGGTGCGCAATCCGGGAAATCCACCACCTATCGACTCATTGGCTTCGCTAAGCGACACCTCAAGAAAGCCCTATTTGCCAAAAATTTCTCCATCTTCACCAAACACCCACTCAAGGAACCCCAACACTTCCACAAAAACAGCCAAACTTCATCAGCCTAGCATCACCAATTTCAGACACTTCACGCAATTGGAGCGATTTTCGCATTGCCAATCCACGACCAGAGACGCAAGTTCCGCGCCGACAACCCCTATTCTTATGAGCAAGGCAAAAATGGACGGCGCACAAGCGCTTATCAAAACGCTCGATGACCTCGGCATCGAATACATCTTCGGCTACTCCGGCGGAGCGGCCATCCCGATCTTCGACGCGCTCGAAACGGTCAAGACCAAGATGAAGTTCATCCTCGTCCGTCACGAACAAGGTGCCGTTCACATGGCAGACGGCTACGCCCGCGCCACCGGCCGCCCTGCCGCCGTGCTCGTCACCTCCGGCCCCGGAGCTGGCAACACGGTCACCGGCCTGATGACCGCCATGATGGACTCCGTGCCCATGCTGGTGATCTGCGGCCAAACGGTGACTTGGATGCTCGGCAAGGACGCGTTCCAAGAGGCCGACATCTTCGGCATCACCATCCCGGTGGTGAAGCACAACTACCTGTGCAAGGACACCAACGCCCTGCCACGCATCGCCCGCGAGGCCTATCACATCGCCACCACGGGCCGCCCCGGCCCAGTGCTCATCGACGTGCCCAAGGACATTTCCCAAGGCCCGTTCAGCGGTGACATGAACCCGAAAATCGATCTTCCCGGCTACAAGCCCGAGACCGCTTTCAAGATCGACGAATCCGCCATCGCCCAAGCGGCGCAATTGATCGCCGCCGCTCAGCGCCCAGTGATCCTCGCCGGCCAAGGCTGTATGATCGCCCGCGCCGACAAGGAGCTCATGCACTTGGCCACCACGCTGGATTGCCCGGTGACCTCCACCCTGCTCGGCAAGGGCGTTTTCCCAGAAAACCACGCGCTCTCGCTCGGCATGCTCGGCATGCACGGCACCGCCTACGCCAACAAGGCGATGATCGAGTGCGACCTGCTCATCAACGTCGGCTCCCGTTTCGACGACCGCATCATCGGCCAACCGTCGAAGTTCTGCCAGACCGCGAAGATCATCCACATCGACATCGATCCCGCGGAAATGGGCAAGATGATCAAGCCTGACCTCCAGATCGTCGGCGACGCCAAGGCCGCGCTCACCGCCATCAACAAGCTCATCAAGCCAGCCGAACATCCGGAATGGCTCGCCAAGTTGGATGGCTACAAGAAGAAGTTCCCACTCGGTTACAAGAAGCAAGGCGGCCTGCGCATGCAGCAGGTGATCGACGAACTCTATCAGCTCACCGATGGCAATGCCATCGTCTCCACCGACGTCGGCCAGCACCAGATGTGGGCGGCGCAGTTCTACAAGAACCACGAGTCCTTCCATTGGCTGTCCTCCGGCGGTGCCGGCACGATGGGCTTCGGTTTCCCCGCCGCGATCGGCGCGCAACTCGCCCATCCAAAGAAAACCGTCATTTCCATCTCCGGCGACGGGGGGTTCCAGATGACCTTGTTCGAGCTGGCCACTGCAGCCATCCACAAGCTGCCGATCAAGATCGTGGTGCTCAACAATCACTACCTCGGCATGGTCCGCCAGTGGCAGGAACTCTTCTATGAAGACCGCACCTCCGGCGTGGACCTCATCGGCAACCCGGATTTCTGCAAACTCGCCGCCGCCTACGGCATCCCGTCCGTTTACATCAAGCGCCCGGCCGATGTCACCAAGCAGCTTGAAAAAGCCCTCGAATACAACGACGGCCCCATCCTCATCCACGCCGAGTGCGTCAAGACCGACAACGTCTTCCCGATGATCCCTGCCGGTGCCGCCCTCGAGGACATGATCACCGAGGCTCCGAAAACGAAAATGGCCAAGCCCGTCGGTTCCACATGAGATGAGTTGCTAGTTTTCAGTGTTCAGTTTTCAGGTAAAGAGCCTGTGACTGACGCCGAAGCTGGCCTCCCGTCTTTCTGAAAACTGAACACTTCCAACTAGAAACTTTTAGAATGTCCCAAACCATTGTGACCACTGACACTCCTGTTCCAGCGTCCGCCCTGCGTGGGCCGAGCCACACGCTCTCCGTGCTTGTGAAAAACGAGCCCGGCGTGCTCATGCGCATCTGCCAAGTCTTCTCGCGCCGCGCCTTCAACATCGACTCGCTCGTCGTTTCGGAAGGCCGCAACGCCAGCTTCTCGCGCATGACGATCGGCATTTCTGGCGACCCGCAAGGCCTTTCCCAGATCATCATGCAGGTCGGCAAGCTCATCGACGTGATCCATTGTTCCGAGCACGACAGCGAGGACGCCGTCGTGAAAGAACTCATCCTGGTGAAAATCCTCGCTGGCGACGACCAACGCACCCAAGCGTTGCAAATCATCGAGCATTTCGGCGGCAAGACGGTGGACCTCACGCCCACCTCGCTCATCGCCCTGATCTCCGGCAATTCGTCCAAGATCGATGCCGCCATCAGCATGTTCTCTCAGTTTGAGATCATCGAAACCGTGCGCACCGGCAAGGTCGTCATGGCCCGCGGCGAACAGCCGACGTGATCTGAAGCTTCTATTCTAACGGAGTGTGGAATTCATTCCGCATTTCTCTCACCCCGGCTCTGCCCACGCGGAGCCGGGGTTTTTCGTGGAAACGATCTGCTTCATCGATCCAGGTGACATTTCCTAACAGCCTCCAGAAACGTTTCTATTTCGCTTCGTGTCCTGAGTCGCACAAAGCGGATGTGCGAATACGCTTCGTCGGCGGACAGGCGCGCGTAGTTTCGTCGGATTGAGCGGAAATTCGTAACTGCCCAAAGGATGATCGAGTCTTTGCTGAAGAAGCTTTTCCGAAATGACTCGCGGTTGCCCGTTCCTTCCCAAAGTTCCTCCCGAGTGAACGATCGCCTGAAAGCTCGTTTCACGGATCGAAACAAAGTCGTTCCGAAACTGGGGTCCAGCCAGATGACCGTATCGATGTTCTCCCACTTGATCGTGAGCGTCCGGCTGTAGTTGCCGTCGAGAATCCAAGTATCCTGGGAAAGCGCCGTGCGGAGTTTCCCGAAAAACTCGTCATCGGATGGCCAATGCCAATCCGGTCCCCAAAACAGCGCGTCCATCTCGATGTGAGGAATTTCCAAGATACTCGCCAGCGCCTTGCTGAAGGTGGATTTGCCGCTGCCACTGCTTCCCACCACGTTGATCCGTCGCAGCTCGGTGATTTCCAGCTTGATCGTTTCGGGCATGCGTTCTCTCCCAACTAAGGAAGCACCAAGCGGGATGGCCAGCGGATTTTAAATCCAAGCGTCTGTTCTGGGGTGGACGTCCATTCCGTGGACTTCGGGTTTTCGCTTTCCCCGCAGGAGCAGCCCGCCTAGTTTCCCGCCGACATGAGCAGCTGCGGACCGAAAATGAAGATGGACCCCACCTTGCACCGGGACCGCAAGCCGGACTGGATCAAGGTACGCCTGCCGAACAACCCGGCATTCTGGTCCACGAAATCGCTGATCACCGACCTGAAATTGGTCACCGTTTGCGAGGAAGCTCAGTGCCCAAACCGCTGGGAATGCTGGGGCCAAGGCACGGCGACCTTCATGATCGCCGGCGACAAATGCACCCGCGCCTGCGGCTTCTGCGCCGTGAAAACGGCCAAGCCAGACGCACTGGAATCCGACGAGCCACAACGCGTCGCCGAGGCAACGCGCCGCATGAACCTGCGCCATGTAGTGATCACCGCAGTCGCCCGCGATGACCTGCGCGATGGTGGTGCTGAGCATTTCAAGCACACCATCGAGGCGGTCCGCCAAGCGAATCCCGAAATCATCATTGAGGTGCTGGTGCCAGACTTCAACGACCGTGACTGGGCGCTTTCCATGGTCATGGATGCCCGCCCGCACATTTTTAACCACAACTTGGAAACCGTCGAGCGGCTCACTCCGCTGGTCCGCTCGCGCGCCAAATACGACCGCAGCCTAACGGTTCTCAAAAAAGCCAAGGCCATGGTCAATGGCAACGTCTCGACCAAAAGCGGCCTCATGTTAGGCCTCGGCGAGCGCCACGAGGAAATCCTCCGCGCGATGGACGACTTGCTCGCCGCGGACGTCACCGTGCTCACGCTCGGCCAGTACCTGCGGCCCACGCCCAAGCATCTTCCCGTGGTGGAATACATCACTCCCGACGCGTTCGCAGATTACAAATCCATCGCATTGGCGAAAGGCTTCCGCCACGTCGCCAGCGGGCCGCTGGTGCGCAGTTCTTATCACGCGGCGGACTTCCGCCCCGAACTCGACGTGCTTGAAGCGATCGACGCCGACCTCCGCGCCAGTCGCGGCATTGAACTCGGGCCAGAGCATCTCGCGCTGCCTGCCGCCAAGGAAGGCCTGCTCAAGTCCATCGCCTGAGTTGCCATGCACCACTGGTTGATCAAATCCGAGCCCGATGTTTTCGGCATCGACGACCTCGCCAAGGTTGGCCGTGAACCGTGGAGCGGCGTGCGCAACTACCAAGCGCGCAACTACATGTGGAAGGATATGAAGCCGGGCGACCTCGCCTTGTTCTACCATTCCAATGCGAAACCGCCCGGCGTCACCGGCATCGCGCAGGTCGTCGGCGAGCCGTATCCGGATCCCACGCAGTTCGATGCGAAGAGCGAATACCACGACCCAAAATCGAAGCCAGAAGCCCCGCGTTGGTGGCTCACCGACTTCGAGTTCGTCGCCAAGTTTGCGGAAATGGTCACACTTGAGGCTCTCAAGTCGGACCCCATCCTAGCAGAAATGCTGGTCTGCCAACGCGGTACCCGTTTGTCGATCACGCCGGTCGAAAAGCTGCATTTCAAGCGGGTTTGCAAACTCGCCGGGTGGAAAGCCTGAGCCGGTCCAGCCACTGCTGCCGCGCGCGATCCGTTGACTCCGCCACAGGTCGGTGGCTTTTTATTTCCGGGGCGGAAGACAAATTCCCCGCTCCGGACCGCTGCAATGCATGAAGAACCCTCCATGGCCACCATGACCGCAATTTCAGATCCATCACCCGCCGCGTCCGCATGGCGCGAGTGGCTGGAAGCCAATGGTCCTCGGTTGCTGGTTTTCGCACGCCAGCAGTGCCGGACCCACGAAGACGCCAAAGATGTCTTCCAAGACGCCCTCGTCAAACTCGTCGAAAAACTCCGCACCGGCGAGTTTTACGGCGGCCAAGACGCGTGGATGCCCTACCTCTACACCACCATTCGCCGGCTCGCCATTGACCTGAGCCGCCGCGATGACCGCCGCAAAAAGCGCGAAGATCACGTCGGCCATGACATCGACGACTCGCAGGGCGAGAGCTTCCACCCGTGGTTTGAAAGCGATTCCTCCGACGACGAGACGCGCTCGCAACTTGAGGAAAAGCTCAAAGAACTGCCGGCCAAATTTTCCGAAGTCATCCTCATGAAGGTCTGGGGCGAGCGCACCTTCGCCGAGATCGGCGAAGCGCTGGGCATCTCCCAGAACACCGCCGCCTCGCGCTACCGCTATGGCCTTGAAGCCTTGAAACGCAGCCTCGGCGGCGCTCGCCGCCGTGGCGACCTCTCGATCTAACACGAAACTTGCTCACCGTCATGACTCACGATCCCAACTCTCTCGAAGCCGAGCTTCGCACACTCCGCGCCGCGCCGCTGGACGAGGCGCTGCTCGCCCGCCTCGAAGCAGCGGCGGACGGCACCCTCACCGAAATGTCGCCGGATGAAATTTGCTTCGAGCAACAACTCCGCGCCATTTCCCCTGCCCCGCTCGCCGCAGATCACCTCGCGGAACTGCAATCTCTCTTCCGCGATGTCCCTTTCCCCGTGGACGAAAAAATCGTCCTATTCCCCAAACCTGCGGTGGCGAAACCTGCTGCGACGCGTCTCCGTCCGATGTGGTCCGCAGCCGCCGCCGTGGCCATCATCGGTGCAGCCACCGCATTGATGCTGCCGACATCTTCCACTCCAGAGCGCAAGTTCGCCAGCCAACCCATCGCTCCGTCGGCCACTCTGCCGAGTGCTACAAAAACAAACAGCAACCTCGTTCCCGCTGGCTTCAACCGTGGCGTGAGCAACGTCAGTGACGAAGGCCTCATCTGGCAAAACGACACCCAACCGCACAGCCTGATGCGTGTCGAATACGTGGACAAAATCACGCTCAAAGACGGGAAAGGCCGCACCTATCAGGTGGAACGCCCAGGCTTCCGCTACATGCTTGTCCCAGCGAAAACCGATTGATTTCCGCAAACAAGAACCGCCAACTACGACGCTTCCCGTACGAACGCAATGAAAACGAGAAACTCCAAATTCATCACCGCTAGCCTAGCAGCTGCCTTGGTTGTTCCGGCTTTCGCCCTCGAAGCTCCCGCCGATGACGCGCCACCACCAGCGCAGGCAACGGCCGCCGCTGCAGCACCAGAATCTGCTCCGCTTCCCACTTTCAAGCTGCCGGCGGACCAGCCGACCGAAACGCCTGATGCCAAAACACCTGTGGCGGAAACGGCCTTCCTCGGCGTGGTTTCAGCACAAGTCCCCGCCTTGCTCGCCGAGCACCTCGGCCTCGCCAACCGCCAAGGCGTGCTTGTGCGTGCGCTTTGCCCAGACAGCCCCGCTAAAAAATCCGGCATCGAGGTGAATGACGTGATCACCGCCGTCGGTGGCACGCCCATCGCCAGTCAGAGCGACCTTTCCCGCGAAATCACACGCAGCAAGCCGGGTGAAACCGTGGTGCTCGACGTCATCCACAAGGGCAAATCTTCAGCCGTTTCCGTCGTGCTCATCAACAAACCGGCCAGCCTCGCACAGACCGGTCCGACCACCCTCGACTCGATGAATCTGGACAGCCTACCCAAGGACATGGCTGACCACATTCGCGACGCCCTCGGCGGAGCCAACCTCGAACTGAAACTTGGCCAAGGATTGGATGCAGACATGGATCTGCCGCCCGAAATTGAAGATGCCATCGGCGCGCTGCAAAAACGCATGCTGCGTGGCGGTGCCATGCTCGACCAAGTCATGCCGCCCGCTCCCGATGCCTCCGTCCAAACGCAGAGTAACGCGACCTTCCGCATGATGGATAACGATGGCAGCATCGAGGTGACCTCCAACAACGGCTCCAAAGAAGTCACCGTGCGCGATCAACAAGACGGCGTCGTCTGGACCGGCCCATGGAACACCGAGGCAGAACGCGCCGCTGCACCTGATGCCGTGCGCAAGCGCATGAAAAGCCTCAACCTCGACACCGATACGACTGGCGGCGGTCTAAAATTCAATTTCAACGGCAACGCCCCAGATTCCGACCATTGATTTCCTAACACTCTTTTTTCATGGAGCTGGGTTCACACCCGCGTCGGGCATCTGTCGGGCGCGGGTGTGATGGTTTACGAACCCATCACTCTGCTAGATGCGAGGCGATGAATCCCGGCAAGGATCGACTCCCGCACCTCAGTCGCCCGCCGTTGGATGGAGCGTCTTGTTCGCGATTTCCGTTCCCTTGCCACTACTCGCCAATCGAATCAGATCTTCCCGCCATCCCTGCGGCACATCAGATCCCTGAAGGCAGATCCCCTTGTCGCCACTGCGCACTGTGAGGATGTCTCTTGGGCTGCCCGCAAAGAATCTGGGGAGGAGAGATTCGGAGACTCGCTTCTCCCATTGGGTGGAGGTCAAAATCCGCCGTTTCAGACCGAGGTAGCCACTTGTATCAGTTATCCGAGACTGCTCTTGTGACCAATTCACACGAATCGATGTGCCGCAAGAATCCTCCGAAATGTCCACCATCGGTTCTGCACCCCGCATTGATTCAGGAGAGAAGCTGATCACAAAGCTAGGTCTCTCGTAATTTGCACAGCAGTCAGTGGCCTTATTGGCAGTGGCCGCGCACCCGACAAGGCCAGCAATAGATGCGACAAGTGATCCAATGCGGAGAGCAATCATTTTTCGAGCGAACGTTTGAGCGCATCCGCGGCGGGATGGAAGCTTGAATTCATTTTGCAGGCTTATCGCCGGTTGTATGTCACGGCTTGTTCGCCTTGGATTTTATCGGAAGCCTGCCATGCAAATCCCCGTAGCAGGTGATCTCCTCGTATGGCCAGTTCTCAGGATCAGAATAGCCAGCATCAGCAACGAGATCGCTTGATGCAGGTGGAGCATAGACCCCGATCTGCTGGTCCATCTCCACGTGAGGTCCACAGATCTGGAGAAACACGGATGGCATAAGCAGCAGCTCCTCCCCATCGTCGAAGTGGACATGGCTATCAGGTTGCCCTTCGTAATGCTTGCGAGCACGGCTGAAATACTTAGCCAACCCCTTCAAGCCGCCATTGGAACCGCCAACGATCAGCTCCATATTGAAACTGCCGTCACGATGAACCAACCTCTCATGCAAAACCACGAAGTCTCGCAAAGCTCCTTTTGCGGGTGGGAGAACGAGAAGATCCATGCCACCACGGCAGTCCGCCGGACGCCGAATCAAGTCTTGCGTAGTGCGGAGGAGTTCCGAAAACTCCAAATACTGCGCAACGGTGCCGTAAGTCCAAACATCGGTGTGCTCCGAATGGTAGTTCTACATACTATATGACATGCTTCGTCGCTTGAATACCGGGGGAGTCATTTTCTTGGCTAACGTCTAGGCCATGCGCGGCGGAGTGGGAAGTCCGAATTCAAACAGGCGCGTTGCCCGCCGTCGTATGCGCCGTCTTGTTGTGCTTCTTGCTATTCTTCCAGAGCACGAAGTTGTTGTTCGACGTGCAACCCATTGCTTCAATTACAGCGTTGCTGTCAAATTCCGGTAGAGCCTGAAGTCGTGCCAGTAATGCGTCCATACCCTCTGCTGACTGCGGAATTGCGCAGCCTTCGCGATCCTCCGACAGAAGCATGAAAAATACGTCTTCAACAAATGGTCCTTCGTCGGTCGTGACGATGCCTACCTCGTCGAGATCATCCCAACGTATCTGCTGTAAATCGCCTTGGGGATGATGATAACGAACGCACTCCGTATCGAAATCAGCCTTCCCAGAGCATGGAACCTTGGACTTGGCGAAAATACTTTGGATCCAGCTAAACATTTTATGCACAACAGTCTTTATTCGTAGCACCAGCGGACGTGATATCCGGCACATGGCTACTTTGGAAAAAGTGTCAGCATTCGTTGAGTTGACAAGGTTTTATAGAGTGGCGGGTGTGTCTATCCGGCGGATTTCAGGGGAAGATCGACTGGCATCATTGCCTAGCAGATATCAAGGTGTGGGTGCCGGTTCGGCAGGAGCAGGTATGGCCAAAAATCCTGTTGGTGTCAGAGGGCTGTGAAAATTTCCGGCTGCGCAACGAGCTCCCTGCCAGCACATGCTTGGCGGGCCGAGCTGCTGCGTGAGGACCGACAGCGGGATACGTGGCGGTTGGGGCCATGGACGGACGCGAACCCGTGGTATCCGAAGTGGCTGGAACCGCAGATGGCCACGGATGTCTCGTGGTGGGACTCATCCCAAGGGGGCTGTCCTGAAACCTTTTTCAGCCACCAAGGAACGCAAGGAGCTCAAAGATGCAGATTTGAAAAACTCGGGTTTTTGTGATCTCTGCGTTTTTTGCGGCTGAAGTCTCCTCCCCCGTCAAGGTGGCTGCGACGTCTCGCGGCAGCCCCGCGTGGTTTCCTTCTGCACACCCAAGTTCCGTTCTGCGCACCCGGGTTTCGTTCTGCGCAGCTTGGTTTTGCTCCGTGTGGCTCTGGTTCCCTCTTGCGCCTCCGAGTTTTGAGTTGCGCAACTCTGGTGACGCGCTGCGCAGCCAAGTTTCGAGTTGCGCGACTCTGGTGACGCGTTGCGCAGCCAAGTTTCCTCCGCTGCGGCTCTGGTTTTCCTCCATGGTGTCCTGGTTTCCTTCTGCGCAGCCAAGTTTCCTTCTGCGCACCCAGGGTTCCGTCGGCGCAGCCGGGTGGGCATCTGTCGGGCGCGGGTGTGATATTTTAAGAAGCCAAGCCCCCGAAAACTCCGAATCCATTCGCCCAGCACGGTTGGCCATCGTCGATGGCTAGGCAGCGTGGTTCCGCGCAGCTACCAGATTCGCTGAACGCCGACCTTGATGGTCTCGCCATAGTTGACGAGAGCGGTGAAAACATCCGCAACTTTCTTGTTCTTCGCGAGATCATCTTCGTCTTGCGAACGGAAGGGAGGAGGCAAGGTGACAAGAAAACTCACAGCCTCGTTCTCAGCACTTCCCTCCGATCGTTTGGCAGCTTTGATCAACTCCAATGCCATCTCCAAGGTGATCTCGCGACCGCGATGATAAAGTGCCCCAGAAGGAGCAATGCGGATGTCGGCAAAATCGACATTCATCTCAACCGCTTTGGCGGGATCTTCAAATCCTAGGTCGAAATCATATTCTTCTGTGCCCCATTTCTTGCGAAGAGTGATTCCCACCTCTGTGGGAGTGATCCAAATGCAATCAATTGAATTGGGACCTCGACCTTCCCCAAGATTGTCATTGTACGTCGCCGCAATGACCCTGAGTTTCGACGGAATCTTCGCATAGATGGCGCGCAACCATCCGAGCTGCTCATCTGTGAACGTAATCTGTCCGAGCGCGGCCACTTCAAGCTCTTGAGTTTCAGTCAGCGGAAGCCTCAGGTTCGCGCCGATAATCTCGTGCGTTTCCACATCAAACGGATATCCGTCCGCCTTCAACTCGCCAACAAGGACAAGGCCTAAATAAACCGCGAAAAATTTGTGCATCCGTGTAGTTCCTCTGATGAACGCAACGCGCGCCCACCACTAGCAGCAGCGACGCTTGTTGAACGTAGGGCTTGGGTGATCCATCAAAGGAAAACCGATTCAAATCGGTTACCAGAAGAAAGCACGGACGCAAGACTTTCTTGGATTTTCTAGCATAAATTTACCCCTGATAGTCAACCTATATTACCATGCTATTCTTTAGGACAGGAAGCATTCAGCCGCTCTAAAACTCACGCAGTCCCGCGCCTGTGCTGTCATTTCGCATGGTTCTCGATGACGCTCAACATCGTTTCTCGAATGAATATTTCAATTGGAACATCTCCTCGCATCGCATCAAGCTCAGCGATTTCACTGCCAGAGAGGTAGAGAGGAAGCGTCCTAAAGCTGGGTTCAATTTCATCAAGAACCATCTTGCCGATTAGGTCGCCTACCATGCAAGTCGAGTCATCCGCACAAAGCAGCTTCATGTATCCAGCATTGAAGCTCTCAACTTCGACAAGCAAATCATCAACTTCCAATTCGCATATTCCTTGACACGCAAAGACATGCTCGCCGTCTCGAACCAACCAACCAACGAACGAATCGGCACGAAATAGGAGGAGGAGGATCCCAAATAAGCGGAATTCTAATTTCTTTAATTGCTGGAGGCATAGATTTTTCTTAGCGAACGCTCCCGCTATCAGCGAAGACAAGCGTCGATCACGGGGCGTGACGTTGTGTCAGCGTGAACCATCAAAACCGAACGGCTGTTATTTCTTGTACAATGCAGCTTACTTAGCCTTTGGGTTTGAAGATTGGCTCGCGGGATTCTAGACGCTCCGCGAGGCTTGTAAGCAGCTTGGAATCCTTCTTGCCTTCGCCTGAAAGCTTCCTTGCGGCGTCCGTGAGCTTCTCAATCATGTTCTTCTCCTCGTCGCTTTTGGGTTCGATGCGGTAAAATCGATTCTTGTGTCTGACGAGAAAGACCTGACAGCTCTCTTTCTTGTCCTGTGCCGTCCAGTAGCCAGGATTGGCGACCACAAGGTCAAATCTCTCGCCCCCCTCAGACTCAAAGAAAAAGACCTTCGATCCGCCGTCGAACGGGACATCCCATCCAAGGAAACTTTTGATACCCCAGTTTGAGAACTTCAATTCTTGTAGCTCTGTCCACTCGGCACGTAGATCTTTGGGAGGCAGCATCTCATCATCCGCGCGCGCCAAAGTGAGGTTGGTCGAAATCACCAGTAGCATGCGGACAAAGGTGTTCATTATCTAGGCTAACAAAGTGTTGAATCAGCTTGGCAGATTACGAATTTGATCCGCTCCGGCAAGCCCGAAGAATTTCGATTTTTGGGCGCTGGCTTTCAATCGCTTGAGGATTTCACTTCGATGAGGAGATGTCTCGGATGGGAAAGAAGTCGGCAATATGATGCGACAGAATATCGCGCTTCGGATTTGAGGGACTTTGGGAACTTGAGAAATCAAAGAGAAGCGATGGGGCAGGCTAAGTGACTCATCGCAAAACACGCAAAAGCGCGAGCCCGGAGAATCGCTTGTTAGTAAAACACAAAACGATTCTCCAAACTCCGCATTTCCACTAGGACAGCTTTGCGACGAGCCCCGTGGCAAGTGCTTTGACGGAATCAGCTTGGGTGGCATCTACCAGATTCCCCGCAGCATCGAAGGCTTCGTAGGCTTTGGGGATGGCCACTTGATCGGGCAAGACGGTGATTTGGATGTTTTCCAACAGGGTTCGAAATTGAGCCAAGCTGCGCGCTCCGCCGTAGCCGCCGGGTGATGCGGCGAGGATGGCCGCGGTCTTGCCTTTCAGAACCGATAGTGGGGCTTCATCTTCTGAAGTTGCGCGGGAAACCCAGTCGATGGCGTTCTTCAGCGCGGCGGTGATGCCGCTGTTGTATTCGGGTGAGGCGATGATGAGTCCATCGTTTTCCGCGAACAACGCTTTGAGCCGCGCGGCGTTTTCCGGCATGCCTTCTGCGCTTTCGAGGTCTTCATCGAAGAGCGGCATGCGGAAATCGCGCAGGGAGATGAGCGTGACCTCCGCCCCGGCCGCACAGGCATGGCCGGCGGCGAGGGTGGCGAGTTTTTGATTGTAGGATTCGGCGCGGAGACTGCCGCCGAAGACGAGGATGCGTGGTGATTTCATGAGGCTTGGATCATTTCGAGGGTTGGATAGGTGGTGTAGCCGTCTGGCCCTTGGCCGTAAAACGTGGCTGGGTCTGGGTCATTGAGCGGTGCGCCGGAGCGGATGCGTTCGACCAAGTCGGGATTCGCGATGGCGGCCTTGCCGAACGCCACGGCATCCACCTTGCCGGAGGCGATGGCCTCGCGAGCGGTTTCTGCCGTGAAGCTCTCATTGCCGATGTAAACTCCGCCGAAAGCCTGCTTGAGCGAAGGGCCGAGCGCGGGCTTGTCGAAGGACTCACGCGCACAGAGGAACGCGAGATTGCGTTTGCCGAGCTCGGTCGCGGCGTGGTGAAAGACACCGGATGCATCGGAATCGCCCACATCGTGAGCGTCACCGCGCGGGGCGAGATGAACTCCCACGCGATCCGCGCCCCAGACGGAAACGACCGCGTCGGTCACCTCCAGCAGGAAGCGTGCGCGATTGCTAACCGAACCACCATACTCGTCGTCGCGCTGGTTCGAGGAGTCTTGGAGGAACTGGTCGATCAGGTAACCGTTAGCCCCGTGGATTTCCACACCATCGAAACCCGCTGCCTTCGCGTTTTCCGCACCACGGCGGTATTCCTCGACGAGGCCGGGGATTTCATCGAGATCCAGCGCCCGTGGCGTGACGAAGTTTTTCAGCGGCCGCATTAGGCTAACATGACCGTCCGGCGCGATGGCACTGGGCGCGACGGGCAAAGCACCGTCCAGATAGAACGGGTCCGAAATACGGCCGACGTGCCAGAGTTGGAGCAGGATGGTTCCACCGGCATCGTGGACTGCCTGGGTGACGGATTTCCAACCTTCGACCTGCTCGTCAGACCAAATGCCAGGCGTGTCCGGATAGCCGACGCCCATCGGTGACACCGCCGTGGCTTCTGATAGAATTATCCCGAACGATGCACGTTGGGCGTAGTATTCCGCCATCATCGCATTCGGCACGCGACCGACCGAGGCGCGGCAGCGCGTGAGCGGGGCCATGATGATGCGATTGGGAAAGATGAACGCCCCGGCTTGGAGCGGTTGAAAAAGAGGATCGGACATGAGTGTTAGGCTTCGGGTTTTGCTTCCAGTTTCAGCTCGATGACCACCTCGTCACGGATCAGGTCATCCGCCTTGCCTGCATAGACGATGCCGAAGTCCTTGCGGTTGATGTCGAAGGAGGAGTTGATTTTCACCGTGCCGGCATCCTCGCTGACGATGGCGGAGAACGTGATGTTCTTCGTTTGTCCGTGGAGCGTGAAATTGCCCGAGAGCGTGTACTGGGTGTCCGATTCCTTTTTCAATTCGGTCACGTCGAAGACCGCTTCAGGAAATTTTGCGACGTCAAAGAAGTCTGGACTCTTGAGGTGGCCCGTTAGTTTTTCGTCATCGGAAAAGGTGGAAGTCATGTCGATGACTACCTTGTGATCGTTGCCGACGGGCAAGCCGTCTTTCACGGTGAAATGTCCTTTGAAGGTTTTGAATCCGCCTTCATGGCTGCCGGTCACTTTGGAGCCGACAAATTTCACCTCAGAGGCAGGAGTGAACACGTAGCGTGTGCCAGTTTCTGCGGTCGTGGCGGATTTCTCGACCGCATCCGCGATCTTCGCGTCGGCCGTCTTGTCGGCAGGATTTTCGCAGGAAACGAAGGCCACGGTGGTGGCGGCGAGCAGGGTCAGTTGGTATGGTTTCATGGTATTTGGAAAAGGTTGAGATAAGTCGGCGAGCATCACGCCAAATCAAAGAGAATCGCCTCGGCGCGGTCGGAAATCCCGACGATTGTTAGGTCGGCCGGATGTTCCACGGAAACCGCGTCACCGGCATGGAGTTCGGTGCCATTCACGTTGATGGAACCGGTGGCGACATGGAGCCAAAGCCCGCGACCGTCAGCGAGGGAATGCGTGGTGGCTTCCCCCTTGCCGAGCTTGAGCAGATAGATCGACGCATCGCTGGCGATGGTGGCGGAGCCGTCACGGCCATCGCTGGAAATGACCAGCGTCTTGGCGAGGTTTTCCGCTCCGACTGCCGGCGTCCACTCGGTGTAGGCGGGCTTGAGGCCACGGGTGTCCGGTGTGATCCAAATTTGCAGCAGGTGCGCGGGTTCGGTGGCGGACGGGTTGAACTCAGAATGGAACACGCCGGTTCCTGCACGCATGAGCTGGATCTCGCCCGGCTTGAGCACGCGGCGATTTCCCATGGAGTCCTCGTGGGCGAGATTTCCCGCTAACAAGTAGGAAAAAATTTCCATGTCGCGGTGCGGGTGACGGGGAAATCCTCCGCCGCCCGCGATGCGATCGTCATTGATGACACGCAGCGAGCGAAAGCCCATGTGCGCGGGATCGTGGTAGTCGGCGAAGGAGAACGTGTGCCAGCTATCGAGCCAGCCGTGGTTGGCATGGCCGCGTTCGTTGCCGCGGCGGACGGTGAGTGGTGCGGTGGTGGTCATGCACGCATCATAAGGGAACCTTCGCGCCTGCCCAATGCGCTCTCGTCAGTCTCAGCATGCCGCGCGTGACAGGCTGGAAATTTTGCCTCAATCGAGCAGCTCGCCGTAATGCTTGCGCGCCAGTTCGAGCGAAAGATCAAGAATGCCTTGGCTGCGGGTGTTGCGCAGCGCGGCTTCCGACATGGCGACGCATTCGGCGTGGTTGAGCGATCGGATCGCTTGGCCGACACGCGGCACTTGCTGCGGGCCAACGGAAAGTTCTTCCACACCCAAGCCTAACAACAAAGGCGTCAACCGGATGTCGCCGGCCATTTCTCCGCAGATGCCCGTCCAAATGCCATTGTCGCGGCCAGCATCGATGGTGCGCTTGATCAGCCGAATGACCGCCGGATGCGTCGGCCGATAGAGATCCGCGACGTGCGGATTCACGCGATCGGCGGCGACGGTGTATTGGATGAGGTCGTTGGTGCCTATCGAGAAAAAGTCGACTTCTGGCGCGAGCAGATCGGCGCAGATCGCAGCGGCCGGCACTTCGATCATGATGCCGACGGGAAGTTTTTCGTCGAAAGGCACGCCTTCTTTGGCGAGTTCGGCCATGCAGCGTTGGACCATTTCCTTACATCGCCAGACTTCGGACAGGCCGGAAATCATCGGGAACATGATGGCCACTTTGCCATGGGCGCTGGCGCGCAGCACCGCGCGCACTTGCTCGCGGAACATCGCTGGGCGAGCGAGGGAAACGCGGATACCGCGCCAGCCGAGGAAGGGGTTCGGTTCAGGATCGGTGAGTGGCTCGACCGGCAACTTGTCGCCGCCCGCATCCAGCGTGCGGACGATCACCGTGTGGGGTGCCATTTCGGTGGCGACCTTGGAATAGACTTCCGCTTGCCGTTTCTCATCCGGCATTTCCTCACCGTTGAGCAGCAAAAACTCTGTTCGATAGAGACCGATGCCCTTGGCACCGCTGCGCTTCACCAACGGCAATTCGTCGACGATCTCAATGTTCGCGGAAACTTTCAGCGCGACGCCGTCCGTCGTTTCCGTGGCGGCACCGCTGAGCGCGTCCAACGAGCTGCGGACCTTTTCCTTGGCGAGCGTTAGATTTCGATAGATTTCCAGCGTCTCCGGTGACGGATGCAGGATGAGCTTGCCGGTGTAGCCGTCGAGAATGCACGGGCTCAGCGCGATGATGTCAATGACCGCACCGTCCAGACCCACCACCGCCGGGATGCCGAAGGCGCGAGCGAGGATGGACGTGTGCGAGTTCACGCTGCCCTGCTCGGTGGCAAATCCGAGCACATGGCGGCGGTTCATCGACGCGGTATCCGACGGCGCAAGATCGTAGGCCACCAGCACATGCTGATCCTCTGGGCCAAGCACGCGCGTGTCGCCTTCCGTGGAGAAATTCCGCAACACCCGCTGGGCGACGTCCTCGATGTCCGCCGTGCGTTCGCGCAGGTAGGGATCCGGGATGCGACGCATCGCTTCGAGGAAATTTTGCATCACCGCATAGTAGGCATACTCCGCGTTTTGGAGGCGATTCGGGATGGCTTTGAGCACGCGGTCCACCACCGACTTGTCCTCGAGAATCATCACGTGAGCCTCGAAAATCCCGCTCTCGTTGTCGCCGGATAGATCTTCCAACCGGTCTTGCAGTTCGAGCAACTGGCGCTTGGTGATTTCCAACGCCTGACGGAAGCGCACTTGCTCGCGCTCCACGTCCTCCTCCGGCCCCGCCAGCAGGTAAAGGATCACGGGCGGGCCGCTCATGCCTGTGG
>JAZKEG010000002.1:34099-50410 GCA_040387215.1 Verrucomicrobiota bacterium
CGCGCTCCACGTCCTCCTCCTTGATCTGATAGACCTCGGGAGCAGAAAACCCACGCGCCATCACGTGGACCGGGGCGATGGCGATACCGGGAGAGGCTGGGATTCCCTCGTAGATGGTTTCGGTTTCGGCTCCGGAAATAGGCATGGACTGGAGGCAGCATGATGGTTCACCGGGCGCGGGTTCAAGACACAATTTCCCGCTGGTGTTGCACCGCTTCGCATGAAAAGCAGGGCGCGGGCGGTGAAGCGGGATCAAGATCGGGGATTGTGTCCGCGCGAAGCCGTGCAAGGCTGGTCCCGATGAATCCTATTTCCAAAATCTTGACCGCCGTGACCGCTGGCGTCTTCGCCAGCCAAGCATCCGCCGAAGCCATCGCGATCGGTGCCTCACTGCCGTCCGTGACGGCGGAAAACCAGAATGGCGAGTCGGTGAACTTGGCGGAGGTCGGTAGCAAGGGCCACACGCTGGTCTATTTCTACCCGAAGGCCGACACGCCCGGCTGCACCAAGCAGGCATGCAGCCTCCGCGATTCCTACGCCACCCTGACGGAAAAAGGCGTGCGCATCTACGGCGTGAGCTTGGACAAGGTGGCCGCGCAAAAGGCATTTAAGGAGAAATACAAACTGCCCTTCGACCTCATCGCCGACCATGACGGCAAGGTGGTCGAAGCGTTCGGGGTGCCCAAAACACTCGGTTTCGCCAAACGCCAAGCCTTCCTCTTCAAGGACGGCAAGCTCGTTTGGTCCGACACCAGCGCCTCCACCGAAAAGCAGGCGGAAGACGTGCTGAATTTCCTCAATGGCAACGAATGACGCCCACACAAGGCAATGTTGCTTGCGCGGTGGATGAGCGCTGCCCACGAAATTTCTCCCCCTGAGGCCTATTTCTGCGGATATTCCCGCTCGTCTGACCGCTGAAAACGGAACCCCGCACCCACTCATGGCAAGCGACATCACCCAAATGCTCCGATCCGCCAGCGACAGCGGGACGCTGCCCTCTGAGGATTTGTTGCCGTTGGTTTACGACGAACTGCGGCGGCTCGCCTCTGCGGGCATGCGCGGCGAGGCCGCCGGGCAAACGCTGCAACCCACCGCACTCGTCCACGAGGCGTGGCTGCGGCTCGCGGGCAAGGATGAGCGCCGCTGGAACGACCGAGCGCACTTTTTCCGCACCGCCGCACAGGTGATGCGCCGCATCTTGGTGGACCGTGCGCGCCACAAATCCAGCCTCAAGCGCGGCGGCGACGCGATACGCCTCGACATCGCCGACATGGACCTGGCCCACGCCACGCCGGACGACCGCGTGCTGCTCATCAACGACGTGTTGGAGCATCTGGAGCGGGAAAACCCGGACATCGCACAGGTTGTGACGATGCGTTTTTTTGGCGGTTTGAGCACCGCCGAAATCGCGGAATCGCTCGGCATTTCGGAACGTTCCGTGGAGCGCCGCTGGAGCTACGCCAAGGCATTCTTGTTCCGACTGATTCGGGAAGAAACTTGAGTTCGCGCGGATGGCGGATCATGCCTGCCCTTTCCGCTCTTCTTGTTGACGACGAATGACATCGAATCCCGTGCAAATCGAAGAAGTCCTCTACGAGGCGCTGGTCGGTCTGGATGACCCGCAGCAGCGCGTGGCCTTCCTCGATCAGACGTGCAAGGACAGCCCGGGCTTGCGACGGCGGCTTGAGAAAATGATCGATCTGCACGACGAGGCCGAAAAATTTTTCACCATCGCCCCAGCCACGGATGAATCGGGCATGGGCTCGCCAGATGACGATGCCGCCGAAGGCCCGGGCACCCGCATCGGCCGCTACCGACTCATCGACTGCCTCGGCGATGGCGGCTACGGCGTGGTTTATCTTGCTGAGCAACTGGAACCGGTGCGGCGGCGAGTGGCGCTAAAGATCATTCGCGTCGGCACGGACACGTCTGGCATCATCGCTCGCTTCGAAATGGAACGCCAAGCGCTGGCGATGATGGATCATCCAAACATCGCGCGGGTGCTCGACGCCGGAGCCACCGCCAACGGTCGGTTGTTTTTCGTGATGCAAATCGTGGACGGCCTGCGCATCACCGATTTTTGCGTGAGCAAGCAGCTCGATTTGCAAGAACGCTTGCGGCTGTTCATCCCTGTTTGCCTGGCCATCCAGCACGCGCACCAAAAAGGCATCATCCACTGCGACATCAAGCCATCCAACGTGATGGTCACCACCCACGATGGCAAAGCGGTGCCCAAGGTCATCGATTTCGGCATCGCCATGGCCACCGAGGGCGTGTCACCAGACCTGTCCGATCCCGCCGCAGGAGTCGCCCGTCACATCGGCACGCCCGCCTACATGAGTCCGGAGCAGGTGGATGGAAATGGGCCGAACGTCGACACCCGCAGCGACATTTTCAGCCTCGGCGTGCTGCTGCATGAGATCCTGACCGGCAAGCTGCCGCGCGATCCTGGGGAGTTCGAAAACCGCTCGTCGGAGGAAATTCGCAACCTCCTGCTAGAACGGCCAGCGCCCAAGGCATCCGAGCGCGTGCTTGCCGATGCCGCGGCCGCATCCCCCCAAAAAGCCCTCGCGCGCAAGCTGCGCGGCGACCTTGATGCCATCCTCGCCAAGGCCATGGAGCCGGACCGTCGCCAACGCTACGGCGCAGCCAGCGAGTTGGCGGCAGACATTTCCCGCTACCTCGAACACGAACCCGTCAGCGCACGGCGGGCCGGCGGCGTCTATCGTTTTCTGCGGCTGGTGCGGCGCAACCGCGTCGTCTTCGCCGCGGGAGCCGTGGTGTTGCTCGCCCTGAGCGGAGGGTTTGGCACCTCCACCTGGTTGTTCATCCGTGAAAACCAAGCCCGCCAAGAACAGGACAAGCTGCGCCAATTCGCAGAAACCGCGCGGGCCAATGAGGTGAAGCTCAGGGAAATGGCCCAAGCCGCCGAACAAGTCGCCCACGCCGCCGTGCTCGTCAGCCATGGCGACATCATTCAGGCCAATGCCATGCTCGAGCAAGTTCCGCTCGACCAAGTACCCGCCTCGCTCGAATCCGCCACCGCCTACCGAACGGTGGGAGAATGGCTGCTGCAAAATGACCGCTGGGAAGAGGCATCGCAGCGCTTCGGCGCGATGGCCCAGGCGCTCGCACGGGCGGATCGATCGGATTCAGAAGCGATTTCCATCCACTTCGTCACCGCCGCCGCCGCTGTGGTGGATGCCGGTGACATGCCGCATTACGAGGAACTTCGCGAAATGGCGGCAACTCGCTTTGCCACCACCTCCGTGCCCGTCGTCGCCGATGAGGTGGTCAAAACCTGCCTCATCAGGCCCGCCCCGCCACACCTCCTCGCGAAGCTGACGCCCTTGGTCAAGACGATGGAAGACCAACTGCCGTGGGATAGACAAGATACCCCCGAGGAAGCCATGCAAGCATGGCAAACGCTGAGTCTCTGCCTGGCGAAATACCGCCAAGGTGACCTTCAAGCCGCCGAGGCTTGGGCCCGCCGCTGCTTGCTGCACCCGACCATCAACGATGCCCGGACTTCGGCCGCACTCTCCGTCCTCGCCATGACCCATCAACTCGCGGGACAACCTGCCGCCGCACGTGGCGTGGCCGAGGTCGCACGCGCGAAAGTGGACGCCTATTTCCGCGAACCTTTCCAGGTCCGCATTGAATGGACCGAGCATGGGTTTTGGTTCGATTGGGTAATCGCCCGCATCCTCCTCACGGAAGCGGAGCACGAGATGTCCCGCTGATTGGCGGATTTCCCCTCCATCAATTACCCCCCGGACAGGGGGTTGAAAATAATTGGAAATTCGTGTCGGGCCGGAGCGGTGGATCGCGCTCTTCCACTCAGAACCGCGCGTCCCGGCTTTTGGAACGCGGCGTTTCCTCCCAACCCAAACGAACCATTCCATGAAACCCAAATTCCTTAGAATCAACCGGTCAGCATCCCTCGGCGACAACCGTGCAGGATCCTGCAGTTTGCCCCAGCAATGCATGCTCGCGATGGGCTTCGGCCTCGCCGTTGCGGCGATCACCACCAGCACGGCCCACGCCGACGCCACCTGGGTGGGCGACACCAGCCAGAACTGGAGCACCGCAGCGAACTGGAGTTCCGATCCCGCCAACCCCTCCGGCAACTTTTTCATCAACACCGCCGTCGCCAACGTCTATCCCATCATCAGTGGAACGCCGGGCTTCACGCCGGTGGACATTTTCATCGGCTCCGCCAGCGGATCGACCGGACGCGTTGACCAAAATGCAGGCACCGCATCAACCGGCAACGGCAACTGGTTTTTTGTTGGCTCCAATGGCGGCACCGGTTCCTACAACCTCGCGGACACCGCCGCTGCCGGTGGAACCTTCACCAGCTTCGGGATGGGAGCGGGCAGTTTCACCGCAGGTAGATTCGCGATTGGTGGTCGTGAAAACAGCACTGGCACGGGCACGGTCAACGTCAACACCTCCGGTTCCCTCACGCTCAACAATGGCAACGGCACGCCGCTGATCATCGCGGGGTCCGGCGGCACCGGCACCTTCAACCTCGACAACGGCACGGTCGCCGTGACCGGAGGCGAACTCTGGGTCGGCAGCTTGGGAACGGGCACTTTCAATCAGTCCAACGGCACGGTTTCCTCAAACGGCTACTTTGTCATCGGCCGTGGCAACAATCTGGGAGGCATTGCCAACGGCACTTACAATCTCACCGGCGGCACAGTCAACGCGGCCACGGCCTTCGGCGTTACCGCCATCGGCTCTTCGAGAAGTTCAGCAGGAACGCTGAACGTGAGTGGTGGCGGCACGTTCAACTCCAACGCCGGCATGTTTGTCGGTGAAGGTTGGCAAGGAACCGGCGTCGCCACCGGTCAACTCAATGTTTCCGGCGGCGGCTTGGTGAATCTGGGCACCTCCGCCACCGGATTGGCGCTCGGCGTCCAAACCGGAGCGGAAGGCACAGTCAACCTCGACGGAGGCACCATCCAAACGGCCATCGTCACCCGCGGCGCTGGCACCGGCACGTTCAATTTCAACGGCGGCACGCTCAAAGCCGCAGCCTCTAGCAACACCTTCATGAACGGATTGACCGCCGCCGAGGTGAAAGCCAACGGGGCCATCGTCGATTCCAACAGCTTCAACATCACCATCGGACAAAGCCTCAACGGTGCCGGCGGGATGACCAAAACGGGAGCTGGCACGCTCACTCTAGCAGGTTCAAACAGCTTCGCCGGTGCCAGCAGCGTCGGCGTCGGGACCTTGGAATTTTCCACCCAAGCATCCAGCATCGGCGGACTCACGGTGGACAATGCGGCCACCCTCCGCGTGAAAGCCTTCGACACCGCCTCCACGCCGCTCACGACCACTTCGCTCACCGCCGCAGCAGGCAGCTCACTGAGCTTTGATTTCAACTCGCTCGCCGTCGGCACCGCCACTCCGCGGATTTCCACCGCTGCGCTGAGTGCCAGCGGCACCGTGTCGGTCAACATTCTCAATGCGGGCAACCTCGCATCCGGTGCACACAAGCTCATCGCCTACTCGTCCTTCAGCGGTGGCGGGACGTTCACGGGATCGCCCTTCACGCTTGGCCCACGCAGCACCGGCACCCTAACCAACGCCGCCAACGCACTAACCCTAACGGTCAACGGCGACGCGCCGAAATGGACAGGATTGGACAACGGCAACTGGATCGTCGGCACCACCGGCGCGGCCAAAAACTGGAAGCTCATCGGCACCAACGTCGCCACCGACTACATCCAAGGCGATTCCGTGCGCTTCGACGACTCGGTGACCACCGGCACCACCGCCGTCAATATTTCCGCAGCGGACATCAGCCCGGCCTCCACCCTCTTCAGCAACTCCAGCAAAAACTACACCCTGGGTAGCTCGGGCGGCTTTGGCATCACCGGCGCGGGACTCTTCACCAAGGGTGGCACGGGCGCGCTTGTGATCACCAATGCCAACTCCTACACCGGCCTAACCACCATCGAGACTGGCGCAACCCTCACCCTGGGCAACGGAACCAGCGGCAACGACGGCAACATCGCGGGCACCAGCGAAGTCTCGAACTCAGGCACACTCGCCTACAACCGCTTCGGAGAAAACACCGCCGCCTACCCCATCAACGGCACAGGAGCGGTTGTGAAAAGCGGCGCAGGCACGCAGATCCTAACGGCCACAAATGGCTACACCGGTGGCACCACCGTCAACGCTGGCACACTACAAATCACCACCACCGCAGGTGCTGCGAACAATGGCACCTTCCAACTCAACGGCGGTATCTTTCAAATCAACCTCGGTGCCGGCACCAACTTCGGCTATGGCGCGACGATCAACCTAACCGCCCCATCGACCCTCGGCAACGCCGCTGTCGGATCGAACGCCAACCTCCAAGGGCAGATCAATTACACCGGCGCGCTCGACGGCGGTAGCAATGCCCTCAACGTCGCCAACACTGGGCTGGCCCGCCTCTACATGAACGGCACGCTGTCGAATCTCAGTCAAATCAACGTGCTCTCCGGCGCGATGGGCTTTGACATCAACTCGGGCAATGACCGGGGCTTGGCACCGGTGGACGTCGCCAACGGCGCGTCACTCTGGTTCGCGGGCAACGACGCAAACCCCATCTTCAATTCGATGGCATTCCACGGCGGCGATGGCATCGGAGCCAAGGGCGCGCTCCACTACGAAGGTGGCATCGCCGTTCCAGCACCTCTCCTTGGCGACATCGCCTTGGTCGAAGGAACGACCGGTTTCGGTGCCGCGTTCGCAGCGGATACCATCACCCTGCTAGGGACAGTCAGTGGCAACGGCGCGCTCAACGTCGTCTCCGGCGGAGTCACTCTGGGCACCGATAACAGCTACACCGGCGGATCCATCATCACTCTCGGCAGGTTGTTAGCCGCCACCAATGCCGCGCTCGGCACGGGTGCCGTCAGTACCAGCACCGCTGCTGGAGTGCAGCTTCAGTTAGGTGAGGGTGTCAGCCTCAGCAATGCACTAACCATCAATGGTTCCAGTTTCACCGGACAAGGCGTGCTCTACGTGCCGACCGGCACAGCGACTCACAGCGGGCCCATTTCGATCACCGCCGCCGCGACGGTGGGCGGGCATTTCGCCGCTGGCACCGGAACTCTGAATCTTACGGGAGCCATCACCTCGACGGTGCCTATCACCGTCCGCAATGGCACCGTCGTGCTTGCTAACACGGGCAGCAGTTACAGTGCGCTGAACGTTCAGCAAGGCACCGTCCAACTGGGAGCCAACAACGTGATTCCCACCGCGAACAGCGTCGATCTCGGTGCCAGCGGAGCGGCCACCCTTGATCTCGGCGGCTTCAACCAAACCCTGGCTGGCCTCACGAAAAACACCAATGCCGCCACCGTCACCAACAGCGGCAGCAGCGACTCCACCCTCACCACCAACGGGACATTTGCCTTCGGTGGCTCTATCCAAAACGGAGCCACCCACAAAACCGCCCTCACGGTGGCCAGTGGCGTCCTCACCCTCGGTGGCGCGAACACGTTCACCGGAAACATCAATGTCAGCGGCGGCCTCACCTTGGCCGACAACGCCCAGCTCCGCTTCACCCCCGGCCCTGACACCTTGGTCAACTCCATCGATGGAGCTGGCGCGGCGAACCTCGACGGCGACTTCGTCATCGACCTCGCTGGAGCTAGCGTCGCCAATGGTAATTCATGGCTCTTGGTCGATGTGACCAACCTCACGGAAGCCTTCAGCGGCACTTTCAGCGTGGTTGATTTCACCGAAAGCGCCAACGTCTGGACCAAAGTCGACGGAGAGAACACCTGGACCTTCCGCGAAGACAACGGCGTCCTGTCGCTCGCCGTGGGTGCCGTATCCGCCTACGCCACTTGGGCCACCGGCCAAGGACTCACCGGCGCTAACAACGCAGCGACCTTGGATCCCGAGTTCGATGGCATCGCCAATGCGCTGGAATTTGTCCTCGGCGGCAATCCACTCGCGTCCGACACCCCCAAACTGCCTGTCCTGACGACCGACGCGACCAACTTCATCTTCACCTTCAATCGTGCGGATGAATCGGAAACAGAAGTCGCTCTGACCTTCCAGTATGGATCCGCCCTCAGCGGTTGGACCGATGTGGCAATTGGAGCCGCCAGCGCCGGACAAGTGGCGGTCACCGAAAATGCAGCCGCAGCCGACAGCATCGTCGTCACCATTCCGAAGACCAGCGCCGTCGGCGGCAAGCTCTTCGGTCGCCTCCGCGCCGTGAAGTGATGCTCCCCTAACGGGCGCATGTCGGAATTTCGCCATGCGCCCGCCCAAGCACCATCCGAGTTGGCGGATCTCGGCATCCAAACCGCACGGCTTTTCGGTGGCGAACAGGCGTCTCCCCTCCGGGACGCCACGCCCCCACCCCCAAAAACACCAAAACCATACCTATGATTGAGAAACCTCTGAAACACGTCCTAACCCTCGTCGCGCTCGCAGCCATTCCCACGCTTTCCCACGCTGGCACCGTCGCCTATTGGAACTTCGACGAAGGCACCGCAGGGCAATCGTTCGCTAACAACTCGGCCGACGACCTATCCGGAAATGGCAACGCCATCCTCGGCTTCAACACCCAGTATGCGCCCATCTACTCCACCTCCACCGCCTCCGGAAGTGGCCTGAGCCTTGAAACGGAAAACGGCTTTGCTCCCGGCAGCCTCGGTGACGGCTACACCGGTGGTGCTCCCGTCAACGCATGGTCGCCTCAGCAATGGACCATCGAGGTGACCGTCGCGCTCGATAACGTCGGCGGCTGGAAAACGGTTCTCGGCAGGGATGGTTCCTCGTTCGGCGGCCCTCTCTCGGATTTCTATCTGCAACGCGCGGATGCCACCAACTCGTGGCGCGTGGATTTTTCCACCGTCGGCAACCAACGGGTGACTATCAATTCGACCATGGCCCCAGTGGCAGGCACTTACTATCAGCTCGCCGTCACCAGTGATGGCAGCAACGCCCGCTTCTTCGTCAACGACCTCAGCGGCAACGCGGGCTATGTGGAATCCGGAACAGCGGTCCCCTTGACCGGTGATGCTGCGCAGAACGCGCTCGCCTCCAACGGTGCCGCCTGGACCTTAGGTCGCGGCTGGTTCGGCGGTGGATTCGTCGACAACATCAACGGCCGCATCGACAACGTGCGTTTCAGTGACACCGCTTTGTCGTCCTCGGAGTTCCTCGCGGTGCCCGAGCCATCCTCGGCGCTGATCGGTGGCCTTGGCCTGCTCTGCATCCTGCGCAGACGGCGCGCTTGATTTCCGTGTAAAACCCAAAACAGGGAGGGTTCGTTTTACGAACCCTCCCGCATCTATTGTTGCTTCGCGAAGCAAGATTCTCTCTTTAACTCTAGCAGAGTTATTCAACATTCACCGCTTTGCCCCTTGAAAAATGGGATTTCCAGTCCACCCGGGCGGTCATCATCATCAACAGCGCCAAGGTCGCCACACCACACACAGTCAGCGTGATGCCGGTGAGCCCGTCGAAGAAAAAGGACGCACTGAACAGCACCAAGTAGGCGAGCTGCGCGGGCAATGCCACTTTGAACAACGCGCGACCGCCCACCGCTTTCAGGTAGCCGCAGACCAATGCCACCGAAACCACCGCCGCGATCCCGAAACTCGGATAGATGGGCAACAAGTCCACCAGGTAGGCGAATAACAGGTGGAACGCAAAGAAGCCTGCCGACACGAAGAACACATGCATCGGGTGCAGCGTCACCCCTCTCAGCCCGCCCACCAGCAGCACGACGGTGATGAAGAAGATCAACGAGACGGGTGCGAAAAACGCGATACGCGTCGCGACCGGCCCGGCGTTAAGTAACTTTGGCATTTCCATGCCGATAGACGGCACCGCCAACACATCGGGATAATTCCAAGCCAACTTCCATCCCTCGCCCACGGCTGTCCTGTCGCCATCGCGTGGCGATCCCGTCCCCACCGGAAAACTGATTTCAGTAAAGTCCGTATTCATGCGCAGGACAAAGCCTGCGATGCGACGGCTGTCGGGAAATCGATAGATCCACGAGTCCGTTCCCCGGGTCTGATAGGCGGCGTGCAGGGTGACCTCGCCGGACGCAGGCAGCACGACCGCCCGCGTCACGGTTCCGGATGCACCGGACTGGAACGGCTCGTCCGCATCTCCCAAACGAAACTCAAACCCCTCCAACTTCTCCGCCCCGGCAGGCAATGGGAATGAGATGTAGATCGTCTGCGGGATGCGCGTGGGATTGGCAAAAACATAATCCGCTTGGAACGCCACATCATAGGTCCGGTGCCGGAACAGGCCGCGCTGTTTCGGGACAAATTTCAGATCCACCAAGATGTCTGACTTCACCGGCAGCAGAGTGGAGCGTCCGTTCGGAGCATTCGGCGTCTCGAACCACGCCTGTGGATGCGGTTGTTCCAACGCCGGATTCCAGACGCCCGCGACCTCACGCGACATCGTGTCCGAGGATTCTTCCGTCCGCTGCGACATGGCCATGGCGAGGACGAACCAGGCGACGGCGGTGCAGCCGACGATGAGGAGGGAAGCAATGAGATGGGTGATTTTCATGAGATGAAGGGTGAGTTTTAGTTTTTGATTGCTGATTTTTGATAGAACACATTGGCGACGGGTTGCTCGTCGCGGCACAGGTTCTTGCGCAGCATCAACCGGGACGGCGGGCCATCTGGCACCGCTTCACGCACCAGGTTGCCGCCGGTTTCTGCCTGATAGCCCGAGGGAAGCTCGATGCGCCAGGAAAGCGTGCGAATGAAGAGCGGCGTCTTCGGCAGGGTGAGTTCCACCGTGCCTTGCACCGCATCCATCGCTGCCGCGCGTCCAGTGAAGGCGCAGGAAACACGGTTCTTGGCACCGCCCCCAAGCAAGTGGATCAGGATGCTGCCGTCACTTGCCACCACCGGCGTGACCGAGCGGTCGCCCACCTCGCATGAAAGCAATGTTAGACCCGCAGGGACATGCAACGGAAACACCGATACGCCGCGGCAGTCCAATGTCATCGTCGCTTCGACCAGCACCGCGCCATCCGGCTCCACCCGCGTCTGCCACAGTGCCTCGGTGAGGGTCGCATCAGCCACAGGCACCACCGGCAAGGGCTGCACGGTGAGTTCCAACTCGCCTGTTCCCTCAAGTTGATAGCAAGGCGCACCCGCCAAGGCGTCGCCAAATCCAGACGGCAGTCCTTTGGGTGAAAAGGGGCCTTCCAGCCCGTCCGCCGTGTAGGTGAGATCCGGCGAAGCGGCCACGATGAAACGCGTTCGTGTCGCCTCCCCACTCGCAGCCGTCGGCCCCCGCAGTTTCCAGCTTCGATCGAGCGGTTTGCGCGGGAGTGAGTAGGAAATGGCAAGTTCGCGCTCCAGCTGGCCGCGTGTTTTCCAGGTCACCGCCAGGTCCAGGGAACGATCTTGTCGACGCGTCACCTGATGACCCGCGAGATCCTCTCCACTGACACCAATTCCCACCGCGTCCGCCGGCAGGGAAACCGACGCAGCGACACCGGATCCTGCGTTGGCCGATGCGCTTGCCAGCACCCGGTAGCGGATGGCTCCATCTTCCGGAATCACCAACGCCTGCTGCTGCCACGTCCACACGGACGGCTCCGGCGGCCGCAGCGCCTCTCGCGTTTCCTCACCACCTAACATCCGAAGAGAATGGCTGCCGCCGACCAAGGGCAATGCGATACGGCGGTTTGCCCCCAGTACCTGTTCGCGCCCGCCCACTTTCACGGCGATGGATACCTCTTCACCCAAATCGCCAGTTTCGAGGGCCGCCGCAGGACAGGCAGGCAGCACCCATTCCGCGCCATCCGCCACGGAGAGAGGCAACAAACGGAGTTCAAGCACCTGCGATCCCCCCTTCTCCACCGCTTGGCAAAGCATCCCATCGCGGACCACCACTCGGGCATCTGGCGGCTGCTGACGGGCTATCGTTAGATCGCCACCCACCAGCGGCACATGCGCCAACCCATCGGCGAAGGTCGCGGTGCGGAAGGTGGCATCGATCACCGGCTTGCCCTCGACCAGCGTTAAGCGGAAGACTGCGGACAGCAGCGATGGGTCCGGCTGCGGCTTGGCTGCCATTGAGTTCGCCCCAGCCACGAGGGATTTCAACTCCGCGTAGGGCAAGCGGACTTCCGCCTGGTCAAGCGCTGGACCTGCCAGCGTGAGATTCGACACCAAGCCGGACAGGACTAACGGTTTCAGGAATAAGGACATGCGTCATCCTTCCCCCCGCCACGTGAAGCGATGATGAAGGATTTATGAAATCAGCACCGGTGCCGCGATTTCCCCAACCGCCTCACCACCCCCTCGGATAGATCGCATAAACTCCTCGTGATGGACCAGTTCCATGCGCCCATCGTGATGCTCGATGATTGCCGTTAGACTTTCCACCCAATCGCCAGAATTGAGATAATGAATGTCCCCCACCCGTTTGTCCTCCGGAGTGTGGATGTGACCGCAGATGATGCCGTCACATTTCCTCAACCGCGCGAGGTCCTGCAGCAACTCCTCGTAGCGATCCACAAAGCTCACGGCGGACTTCACCTTCGCCTTCACCCGCTTGCTGAGAGAGAAGTATTCCTTGCCGCGCCAAGACCTCCAGAAGTTGTAGAGTCGGTTCACCTTAAGCAGGAAATTGTAGCCCACGGCCCCCAACGACGCCAACCAGCGGTGATTCGTGGAAACGCTGTCGAAGCCATCACCATGCACCACCAGGTAGCGCAAACCCGTGACGGTGTTGTGAATGTGCTCACGCGTGAAGCGGATCTTGCCAAACACCAGCGGCAGAAAGCGCTCCAAAATGTCGTCGTGATTGCCTCGCAGATAGATCACTTCCGTATCATCGCGCTCGGTCATCTTCAGGATGGTGCGGATCACGCGGCTGTGGCGGTTGCTCCATTTCCCTCCACGTTTCAACGCCCAACCGTCGATGATGTCACCGTTGAGGACGAGTTTTTCACAGCGCAGGTGTTTGAGAAAATCGACCACTTCGTCCGCCTTGCTGTCGGGAGTGCCCAAATGGATATCTGATAGAAACACCGTTCGACACTCCAGCTTGCGCCGCTTCGGCGGTTTCGGCTTCACCGTCTCAGCGGTCGCAATGCCCGCGATCTCCGCGAGCCGCGCCTCGAAATCGCCAACCACGCGATCCCATCCGAGCGACTCTGCCGCAGTCCGCGCGGATCTCCGCAACTGCCCGTCCGGCTTCTGACTCAGCGCTTCCACCGATCGCTCGACGAAACGATCCGCATCGCCCTTTTCCACCGTCAATCCGTTGACGCCATCCTGGAGATGCAACGCCGCCGCCGCGTAGTCATAAGCCACCGTGGCAAGCCCGCTCGCCATGGCTTCTAACACGACATTACCGAAGGTCTCCGTCTCGCTCGGAAAAACCATGACATCCGCCGATGCGTAATACCGCGCGAGATCCTCGCCACGCTGCGTGCCGGCAAAATGGATACCGCGATGCTTCTCCTCCAACTTCGCGCGCAATGGACCATCCCCGATGACCACGCAGCGGACATCCGGCACCGCCTCACGCATCCGCGTGAACGCCGCCACCGCCAGCTCCAGATTTTTCTCCGCCGCCACGCGTCCGACGATGATCGCCACCGGTGATCCAGCCGTCGCGCCCCATTCCGCACGCAATGCCTCGCAGCGTCTTGATGGCTGATAGAGATCCGTGTCCACCCCGCGGCCTAACAAATGCACTTTGGTGAAGCCGTTGGCCCGCAGCTTTTCCGCCACCTCGCGCGACGGCGTCAGCGTGCAATCGGCGCGCTGGTGGAAATTCCTCAAATACGCCATCGCCACCGGCTGCAGCCCGCCCATCCGATACTGCTCCATGTACTGATGGAAATTCGTGTGGAAACCGCTGGCCACCGGAATACCGAGCGCATTGGCCGCCTTGAGCGCGGATTTTCCAAGCGGGCTTTCGGTGGCCACGTAAATCGCATCCGGCCGCTTCTTCAGCCAGCGCGCGCGCAACTTGAATGGCTCAGGCAAGCCGACGCGCACCTCTTTGTAGCCCGGCAGCGGCATCGCCGGAGAGCAGGTCTCGCCCGGCCCCGCCACCTCGCCCGTATGGATCACGTGGACGCGGTGGCCTCTGGCTTTCAGCCCGTCGGTGAGGCGACCCAGCGTCATGGCCACACCATTCACATCCGGAGCGTAGGTATCCGTCACAATGTCAATCTTCATGAGTGCTCGGCCGCACCAGGGCGGTCCGCCTGCAAGCCACCACGGCGCTGCCGTCATGACGCGCCCCATCGCGTGTCAATTTCGTCACACGCGGGGATTTTCGCTTCGCCGTGACGGCCACCTCCACCTACCTTCGCGTCCGTCCATGCTCTGCCCGTTCTGCCAAACTCCGTTGATCGCCAATGCGGCAGAATGCCCCGCCTGTCGGCTGACTTTTCCGCGTACCAACACTTTGTTAGGAGCCTTGCCCCGGATGGCGGCGGTGGTTGCGGACACCACCGGATTGCTGGACGCTGCGGGCGAGGCGAAACTGAGGAAACGCATCACCGCGATGCAGCGCCGCTTTCCCCAGCTCGTACCGCAAGTGGTGATGCATGCATTTCCCGCCGAGCATCCCTTCGCCATGCACGCCTTCTGGCTTTTCAATGGTGGCAATTTCGCGGGCGACAGCAAACGCGGCAAAGAGAACCACGCCCTGCTCGTCGTGCTCGATCCGGTCCGCAACGAAGCAGCCATCGTCCCCGGCTACGGCCTGGAACCTTTGCTCACCACCGAGGCGCTCGATCACCTGCTTGAACTCGCTGGCCCAGCCTGGGGCAAGCAACTCTGGGCGGACGGCTTGCTCAAAGTGCTCGACGGCCTCGACCAGTTGCTCGAATCCATCGCAATCCCTGAAGAATTGGGCGCACCGCGCGGCGAATTCTAACTGCCACCTCAACCAAACGCCTTGAGGAAGCCCACCTCGATCGCCAGCGGCTCGAACGCGTTGGTCTCCAGCGTCCGTCGCAGTGATTCCAGCGACTCCATGCGCTGCAGCAGGCGGCTCTCGGTTTCCGCCTCGGCGATGTGGCGCAGCTGAGGCGCGGTGTCCGGGAAATCCAATCCTTGGCCATTCACCTTCATCCGCAGCAGGTCCGCCATCCACGCCATCAGCACGTCGAACAAGCGATTGCGCCCGTCCAGGTATTCCGCCTCGGCCGCAGCCTTGTGAAACGCCTCGCGCTCCTTCAGCCACGAGCCATCGGTGGCGTCGCGGTAGGCCGCCGTTTCTTCCTTCTCCGCCGCCTTGGCAGCCGCATCCGCCTGTTCTCGAAAGCCAGTTAGAAACGAAGCAAATGCCGCCTTGAGATGCAACGCCGCGACTGGCGTGCCGAAGCCGCGCGAGGCTGCCGAATTCAGCGCGGAAACCAACTCTGTACCGCCATCGGCCAGCAAGGCGCGTCCTCCTAACAAAGGCAGCCGTGTGCAGCGGGAAAGAATGGTCGGCAACAAGCGCTGCGGATTCGCCGTGAGCAGCAGCAGCAACGTCTTCTGCGGAGGCTCTTCTAAGGTCTTCAAGAACGCGTTCGCCGATTGGTCATTGAGGCGGTCCGCCTCGGTAATGACGCCCACCTTGTAGGCTCCACCAGGAGCTGCTAGATGCAGCGTGTGTTCCAGATCGCGAATCTCGTCGACACCGATGCGGCGCGACTTCATGCGCGGCCTAACAATGCGCACCCACCCGCTTTCCAGCTCGTCGAGCGGCGGGGTCTCGACCACCACCGGATCGCCAAACAAATCCACGCCACCGGATTCAGCACCACCGTTGACCAGCTGAATGATGCGTGCGGCGAGGTTCTCCTTGCCGCTGCCGTGCGCGCCACTGATGAGAAACGCGTGCGCCAGCCGGTTCCGCCCATGGGCTGACTCGATGAGTTCAAATGCCTTTTCCGCCGTGTACGCCATGCGCGGCCATCGTCTCCCGAAGCGCATCGCTGGCAACCCGAAAACCGATATTTTCAGGGATTTCGGCAGCTTTTCCCACAACCAAAAAACGCCCGGACTTGCGTCCGGACGTTCTTGAAAACTTCTCTCGGGTTGAGCCGAAATTAGCGGGAGTAAAGCTCGACGATGAGCTGCTCGTTGACGAGCGGATCGATGTCGGCGCGCTCAGGGACGCGGGAAACCGTGGCTTCCATCTTGTCCTTGTCGACTTCCAACCAATCGACACCTGGCGCTGCCTGGGTGAGATCGGTCATGCGGAGCACGAGCTGTTGGGAAGAAGGCTTGCCTCCGACCTTGATCACGTCGCCGGGCTTCACTTGGAAGCTGGCGATGTCAA
>JAZKEG010000003.1:0-190968 GCA_040387215.1 Verrucomicrobiota bacterium
AAATGGATTTCTGGGACGGACCTTGGATCGGCGGCTATCAGGTGACCGGCGCCAATGAGCCCGACGGCGGCTGGAGATGGGTGACCCGTGAACGGTTTCGTTACAACAACTGGCATTCCACCACTCCGGACGATCTGTTCGGAGGATTTGCCCAGCAGAACCGACTGCACTATTGGGATCAGGGAACCGTGAAGAAGTTCAAGGATCTCGATCCCAAGTGGGACGACGTCAGGGAAGGGACCGACTGGATCCCCGCGTTTGTGGTGGAGTATGATCCGAAGCCCGCTGAATTTGGTTGGCTCAAATGGCCGTCGCGCTGAAAGGCTCGGTTTGACTTAGCTTCAGAATGGATAGCGGACTCATAAGCTATCGTCATCCGCATCCTCAAATCGCTGACGTTTCACGGCGGGTCGGTTTTCGCGGAGGGCTTGGGCGTCTTCGATGGCTTCTCTCAACCAGCGGAGTTCCTTGAGAGCCGCTGGCGGCACGGGGCCGATGAGCGCATCAATGATGGTTGGCGTTTCATCCTGATCGCGCATGATGTTTCGCTCGTGGAGATCTCCGACCAGCCATGCGCGATTTTCCAACCACATCACCACGACGGTGTGCCTCAAACCCCGACCGGTGAACTCCGGAATGATTCCACGGATTTCGGTGACGGCGATTTGTCGATCCGACTCAAAATCTCCGCGCGGATAGGCCCAGGGTTGTTTGGCGATGAGATAGTCACCTGAATCGGACAGACCGACGATTTCGGTCGGGTGGGCGCCCACTTCATTCAGAACCGCGAGCTTTTCCAACGTGTCTTTGAGCGTGGCATCGCAGGGGACGAGATCGAAGTCTCCCTCCGCTTTTCGAACCAGCTCGATCCTCTTGCCGAGCGAGCCGTTCACCCGGAGATCGAACAGCTTGTAAACCACTCCCCATTCCTTGTCGAAATACGGAATCGCTTCAGCCCCCGAGGGCAGCGCGGTCAGCAAAATGGAACTCCGGAGTCCGTCCTCGTCGTGATGAATGCCGAGAAGATCGAGAGAAATTAGCGGGACGTCCCGGTCTCGGGAGCTTCCGGCAACAGCGGCAAACCAAGCATGAGGCGAAAGCGGTTCCCCGGATGAAGCGAGCTGAGTTGCTTCCAAGATGCCCCGCGTTCGGATTCGGTTAAGGGCGACGCAAGCTGATCGCTGCTCCGCGCAGGAATTGTCGGCGTGGATGGCAGTGCGCCGTCCGGTCCGGAAGTCGATGCTGAGTTGTGCGGAGTGGGGATCATTCAAAATGAGGTTGGAGAGGGCCTGAAGCAGGTAGAATCAGCGCACGAACGTTTATCAAAGCTCGTCTTCGCCCGCAAGCCGCCGTTCGGAACATCTTCTTCGAAACTCCAATTTTTCCGACCGCTCCGCATCATCTTTCCTCTCAGTCTCAGCAAGGCCGGAAAGGCCTTTAGCACAAAGACTTGATGGCATCCGCAGTTGCCACCCGACTTCTTGCAGCCCACAAAAAAGCCGCCGGGGAGGCTTCCCCGGCGGCTAAATTTGGATGGGCCGATCAACGGCCAGGCCCTATCACTTCAGGCGGATGTAGCGCTTGGAATCGCCCGTGACCGGTGTGTTGTCGCGCACTTTCAGGATCTTGGCATCATCCACCAGGACGCTGGTGTGCTTGCCACCGCTGAACCATTCGACGAGGTCGGAGGAAACTTGGACGTTATCAGCGAAGACGCCCTGGGTCTTGTCGACGGTGAGGGTGAGATATTTGGTGCCGTTGATGACGTCCACTCCGGTGGAAGCGGCGGTCTGAGCGGATTCCTCACCGAGCCATGCGGCGGCGATGGAGCCAGAGGCAGCAGCGATGGCGTTGTTGCCCTTCTTGCCGCCCTTCGGCGCGCCCTTGCCGGAGACCTTGATGATGAACTTGCCGGTGCGCTGGTCGTTGCTGCGAACGATCAGCTTGGCTTTACGGATGTCTTGAGCCCTAGGGTTGAAGGTCACCTTGAAGACCGTCGAGTCACCGGGATCCAGGGTGATCACGCCGAGCGCGCCAACCGCGAAATCGGCGGGATTTTGACCTTCCACGTCGACTCTAAGATTTTTGAGCACCGCACTGCCGGTGTTGGTGACGGTAAACTTGCGGGTCTTGCCTTGGGTTTTCACCTTGGCTGCGCCGAAATCGCGGGAATCGCCGCTCTTGAGGGTGCTATCGTCAGGTTGCTTGACGGTCATCTTGGGGTAGCCGAGGCCAACGCCGGTGACATGGATGTCGAACTTGCCTTCGTCGCCGTCATTGCTGATGACGCGGACCTTCGCCTTGCGGTCACCAAAGCCTTTAGGACGGAAGGCCACGTTGAAGGTGGTTGTTTCGCCCTTCTTGAGGTTCTTTTTGCCAGGACCACTGATCACATACTCATTGGCGGCGGCACCGACAGTGATGATGCGGACGTCGACCAAGTCGGCTTTGCCACGGTTTTTGATGGTGAACGTGAGAGGCTTGGAGGTGTCACCGGTGGCCGTTTTCGGGAAACTGCGCTCGGACTTGCTCGCCACCAAGTTGGTGCCTGCGGGTTGCTGCACGGCGATTTCTTGGGTCCCGGTAGGCATGGTCACGCCGTCGATCCAAACCGCGTCTTGGAGACCGCCGTAGCTGTCGTCCTTTTCATAGGTCCACATGAACGTGTGCTTGCCGGCGGCGATGGGGAATTGGACGAAGGTCCATTTCACTTCGCCGCTGATGCCCCGAGCCGAGGCGACACCCGCAAACGACTGGGCGACGCCGTCGATGTAAAAACGGGCGAAGTCGAAGCCTTTTTCAGTGGAGGTCTTGATGTAGAAACCGAGCGTGCCGGCTTGGAAATCGGAACGGTAAGCGATGGCACCCACGCTGCCGTCTTGTGGTTTGCTGGAAACCAACGAGGCCTTGCCTTCGAACTGCTCATCCTTGCTGACCTTCCAAGTGGACTTGGCACCTTTCGGCTTGAACCAGCCGTAAGGGATTTCGTTGTCCTTGGGGAAGGTGGCGTTGCTGATGGAGAAGGTTGCGTCGCTGTTATCGGCGACTGCCACCGCGTTGCCGACACTGCTGATGCGAATGGAATAGTCGCTGCCGTTCTTCAGATTGGGGGAAACTTCCCACGTGTAGGTCCCGGTGTTTCCGGTGTCTTGCGTGAGGGTCGAGAGGAACCTACCGCCCTTGAACAGATCGATGCGGACATTGCCGACGATGTTGGCCTGCCAAGTGATTGGGAAAATTGACTCCTGAAAGAGGACTTCGCCACCATTCGGGCTGGAAACGATGATGGTGTTTGGCGGGACGCCACCGAAGGAAACGGTGGTGCTCTTGCCAACATCCGAGAGAACTTCGATTTCAACGGCCGAACGGGAATTGTCCCACCAGCGCGCGCTCGGATTGGTTGCGTCGGTGAACTTGGGAGTGATCAGGTCAAACAAGTCGGTGTCGTCACCGCGATTGCGGCCATTTTCAAGATCCTCACGGCCGTCGGACTGCATGATGGCGACGCCGTAATGATCGGCACCGCTGAGGTTGCCGTTGATGGTTTCGTCGATGTGCCAGATGGCAATTCCCTTGTCGTCGGAAAACTGCGCCCACTTGTCACCGGCCCCGCGGTTTTCGACCATGAAGAATTCGGTCGGAGAACTGGAGTTGGACAGCCGGTAAGCGACATTTCCGGTGGTCGGCAAGTTGGCGGTGCGGAAGGCATTGGGTGAAATCGCGATCACATTGGCCCAGCCTACGAGATCCTTGAAGTAGGCATTGATGGGGGAAGGCGTCTTGCCGTCGTTGAGGTAGTTGCCGGAACCCATCAAGCAATGTTCACCGACGCCCTCACCAACGACGTCGTAGATGTCTGGGAAGCCAAGCAGGAGGTGACCATTCTCGTGGCAAAAGGTGCCAATGACGGGAGCCGCATCAGGGATGTTGGTGATCTGATAACGCGCGAGTGTGACGGGCTTCGCCGGAGTGCCGACGCTCAAGGTTTGCGCCAGGGTCGAGGCATGGGGCCAAAGACCTTGCGCAAAGCTACCGGAATCCTCACCAGCGAAGAACACGTTGGTGGCGATGGCATTTCCACTTTCATCCACGGACAGGCTCGTGAAATCGAAGTTCTGCGCCTTGAGGATGGTGATGGCGTCGCTGACCATGGCGCTGGCCCCGGTGCGCGGGTTTTGCAGGTTCTGGTTGGCCGGGTAGTCGCTGTAGTTGTAGAAGTTACGCGGCCGTGGCAGGCGGACGATGGGAGTCACCGTCTGGGTGTAAACGAGACGACCGAGCGATTGGTCGAAGAAGAAGTCGCGGACGGATCCGGTGTTGCCGTTCTCGCTGTAGCCGACTTGGTTGCTGAAGCGGACGATCTTGCTTTGGTCCGTCGGGAAAGGGATGGGATCGGCCGCGGTCGTGGCGGAATCGTTGGGGAACTCAATGAGGATGGTCAGGCCGCGCTTGTTGCCGATCACTGGTGCGGCGTCGATCTTGGCCGAGTCCACAGCGGATTTGGCGAAGGAAACGCCTTCCGAGGTGCCGCGTATCATGCGGTTCGCTTGGACGCGCTTGGTCCAGCGTTGATCGCTGCCGTCGTCCAGCAGGAGGCGGTTGCTTTTGGCGATTCTGGCGATCTCGGCTTTCGGCAGCTCAAGATGTTTGGCAATCCCGGCAGGGACCGGCTGGGTGGCGAGAACGCCGGTTGAAACGAGGGTCTTGCCGTCCGCCGAAAGTTGGCCGTAGAAGTAGGTGTTGTTCTCGAAAACCAAGCTGTAGCCATCGGTCGTTTCGGTGCGGCCGTAAGAGTCATCCCCGAAAACACGCAGTTCCAGCACCTGACCGTCTGGCTGTGTCCACTGGGTGTCGCGTCCGTTGGGACCGTAGGGAGCGGCATTGGCGAGACCGATGCAGCCCGCGAGCAAAAGGAAGAGTTGGACAGGCCTGAAGGTCTTGGATTTTTTCATAGAACGAGGAATAGAAGCGTGAGGATGGGCTTGGGTATCGGGTGACGGGCAGGGCTTTTGGGTTCCCGGATCGAAACTAACTGACTTCAGGAAGTCGAGGGAAGTTTTCAGAGGAAGTCCTGCATCATTGACTGACGATCAAATCGGGAATTTTCCGCCATTTGGCAACCGCCATTTTCCCGCAATTGCCATTTGGTTGTCAGTATTTTCACCACAATCTCCCGGGAAGGTCGGCAAATTTGCGGATCGTCGTTGCTGGGCGGTGGATGGGTGGCGCGCTTGACGCGCGATCTTCATGAAAAAGGCCGCACCCCATGACGGGATGCAGCCTCGCGATTTCACGTCGCGGAAATCACGCGCGGTGCGTCCATTCTGGCAGGCGGACGAGTTCGCCGCCCTTGAGAGCGGACTCGTGGGCGAGGATGCCGGTGCAGGTGATGTTCGCGCTTTCCACGGCGTTCGGGTAGGCGTCGTCACCCGTCTGCAGCATTTTCACGAACTGGTGCACAAGGTGCGGATGGCTGCCGCCGTGGCCAGCACCCTGGACGAACGACAAGTGAGATTCGCCCGTGTCGCCGCCGTACACGCCACCGGTGGTGAAGAGTTTGATCTCTTCCGGCAGGTACTTGGCGAAATCCGGGCAGGTCACTTCTTCGGGGATCTCGGGCTCGGGCTTTTTGGCGGTGTGGATGACCAGCGGCTTGTGCTCGATAAGCGGCCACTCGACGGATTTTTTGTCGCCATAGACTTCGATGGACTCGCGGTACTGGCGCGCGACGTCGAACAACGAGCGGTAAATGTGCGCCGAAACGTCGCTGTCCTTGAACTTCACGTGCGTGGTCTCGACCGCGAACGGCGAGCCGTAGCAGGCGTGCATTTCTTCGCGAATGGTGCCGGAGCCGAAACAGGAAACGTATTCCGCTTCCGAACGCATCAAGCCGAGCGCCGGGCCGACGCAGTGGGTCGCGTAATGCATGGGCGGCAAGCCCGGCCAGTAACCCGGCCAACCGTCCATGTCCTGCTGGTGCGACGCCTTGATGAACTGGACTTTCCCGAGTTCGCCGTTGTCGTAGAGTTCCTTCATGTAGAGGAATTCGCGGGCGTAGACCACGGTTTCCATCATCATGTACTTGAGGCCGGTTTGCTTGACCAGATCGACGATCGTTTTGCAATCCTCGACGCTGGTGGCCATCGGCACGGTGCAAGCGACGTGCTTGCCCGCCTTGAGCGCCTTGATCGATTGCTCGGCGTGGTCGGGGATGGGCGAATTGATGTGGACGGCGTGGACGTCCGGATCGGCCAAGAGGTCGTCGTAAGACGTGTAGCGTTTCTGAATGCCGAACTTGTCGCCCACTTCATCCAGCTTGGCCTGGGTGCGTTGGCAAATGGCGTACAGGTTCACGCCCTTGAGGCGTTGGTAGATGGGGATGAACTCGGCTCCGAAGCCGAGGCCGACGATGGCTACATTGATGTCTGACATGGGATGCTTGGGTTGGATTTTCGGTTATGAGAAAAGCTGCTGAAGGAAGGTGAGGCCACGCGAGGCGAACTCATCTTGAGTCGGGGTAAAACGTTTCCAGATACAAACCGCCCCAGCAAGATCGCGGTTATCGGGCGTGAAGGATTCGATGACAATGGACCCGTCGTAGCCGATTTCCTCGAGCGCGTCGCGGAAAGATTTCCAAGGCGTCAGGCCGGTGCCGGTCACGCCGCGGTGGTTTTCGCTGACCTGCACGTGGATGAGGTTTTTGCCGGCCGCGCGGATCGCCGCACCGAGGTCCGCCTCCTCGATGGTCATGTGGAAGGTGTCGATCATCACCTTGGCCGCAGGGTGGGCGATGTCTCGAATCATGCGCAGCGAGTCGGCGGTGGTGTTGACGAGGTCGGTTTCGAAGCGGTTGATCGGCTCCAGCGCGATCGCCAAGCCACGGTCGCCCGCCTCGGCGGCAACCAATTTCAGCTCGGAAACCGCGAGATCCCACTCGCGCTTGCGCTCATCCTCAGGGAGTTGGCGCGCCTTGCCGACCTGCGAATACATCGGTCCGGCAAGAAATCCCGCGCCGAGGTCGGCCGCGATTGCGAGACAGGACGAAATGTACGCCCGGCCAGACTCGCGCACGGCAGGATCGGCATTCGTCAGGTCGCGACCAGGACCGAAGGCCCCACAGACGTGCACCGTCAGGCCGAGATCTTCCAAAACCGGCCGCAGCGCCTTGGCGTCCACCAGCGCAGGATCTTCGATGGGCAACTCCACCGCCTTGAAGCCGAGCGCGGCGATGTTTTTCAAGAGCGCCACATCGGACGAGCGAAATGGAGAGGTCCAAAGCCAAGTGCTGGCGCCAAAGATCGGTGACATGAAAATGAAATGAATGGATGGATTCCGCCGCGTGGCGACATGCCCAGCGACGGGCAGCACCCTAGCCAAAATTCCCCGCCCTGCTTGTAGATTCGCGGCGGGCTTGTGTAAGATCCCGCCTAGCGGTCAAGGATGAGGAGCCAATCCGCGATCGCCCGATCACGCTCAGCAAGCGAGCCGTCGAGATGAAAGGCCGGCGACACCCAGACCTCCTGCCAGCGTTTCGGCGTCAGGAAATAGGCGATGAGATCGCAAAGCCTCACGTCAATGGTGGTGCCGACCGCTGCGGTGTGGCCCAGCGCCGCATCTACCCCAACCGAGTCGGTTTCCGTGGGTTTGTCCGCATCATATCGGAGCATGCCGCCATCGTCCGTCAGCGTGAGCGTGCCCTGCTTCGTGGTGGTCCGCAGCGCTTCGATCAACGCTTGGCGGAACGCCGGGAGGACCAGCAGCGGCGATCGTTCGCCGTAGATTTCAATCAGGTTTTTCCGGGGAAAATCACTCCGCGACCACGGCTGGGTCAACCTCAGCGGCGCCTCGTCCCCGAGGAATGCCTCGCGAGCAAGGGCGTCCATCCCGGGTTCGTCCGCTAGTTCGTTCATCACCGCCATGGGGATGTCGTCGAAGGGGAAAGAAGTCCTGAAGAGCGACTCATAGTCCCGCATCGCAGAGCCGTCCTTGGCCCAAAAGCGCCGCATCAAGATTTCCTCGCACAATCGCGAAATCCAAAACCCGCCACGGCCATCTGCCTTTCTCACCTTCCGAAGACCGGCCTCAAGCCACTGATAATGAGACTTCAGCAGATCCACATTGCCGGGATTCCATTCTTCCACCAGCCGCAGGAACTGGTTCGCGGTCCTCCGCGGAACCGCATCCATGCCATGGGGAAATGTCGATTGCGTGATCTCGGGGGTGCCCTTTGCGAGTTGCTCATCCACTTCTGCTCGCGCCCGGAAATAGGCCCGATTCAGCAAATCCAGCACGGTGGGATCGTGGCGACCGCGCAGCAGCTTTCCCTCGCTGGACGCTTGGGGGTTGTCGAAACGATCGCGCGCCGCGGACGGAGAGAACCCTTCTGGATCCATGTCCTCAACCCCGTCGGGCCTGACCATTCGCTTTGCCGCGATCCAGTGGAGATCGAGATCCGCCTTTTCGTCCTTCAGCACCCGGAACCACAACTCTCCCCCGCAGGCATGGTCGTATTTTTCACAAAACGCCCGCATCGTCGCCGCCGCCTCCGCATACCAAACGTCTTCCACGGGTTGCCCGTTCACAGGAACCTCAAGCACCGGAAAACGGAGGATGCGCTCCAATGCGACGATCGCGAAATCGCGCACCCGCAGGAGTTCTCCGGGAGGCTCGTCACCGGCTTGCCGACGTATGCGCGTCCAGCGTGTGTCCTGTTCTAGGCAATCGAGCAACGGCGCGATCGCCGCCGGTCCCGCCGCCACGACCTTGTCGAAAAGCTCAGGAGTGTTTTCCTCATCCCACGTTTCAAACTGGTCCCAAGCGGCGATGTTTCTCTCGATTTCCGATCGTGCGGACTCCCGCGCGGGAGCCAGCCGTCGCTGAGAATCCGCCAACACCGAACGCCAACACGGATTGAGTCGTGGGCGGGACGGCCGGGTTTCCGCCTCTTGGAAAGGATGCTCCTCCTGTTCGCCCTCCACCGCTGGGCGTCGCTTTTCGACCTCGGCCCAAACGCGGTCGAAAAGCAGCAGCCGCTCGGCGGCAAGCGTGTCGTCCTTGCCGACAAACGCTGCCACGCCATCCCCGCGAACCAGCCGACCGAATTGGACGAGCCAATGGTCGTCGGCATCGAAATACTCATCCTTGGGGAAAGTCAGTTTCCCGCCTTTGCCGAAATCGAATGGGCTTTCGGCGAAAGGGTCGGGATTGGCTGCAGCGAACCGCAAGGGAATGCCGAGCCTCAACAGCAGGTAGGGAGCCGCCCAGGACCGCATCATCCGCGGCGTGGTCGCGAATTTCGAAAGCAGCTCGTCCAGGCTTTCTTCCTGAAAGTTCGAAAAGGGAGCAGCCGCCAATTCGCCGCTGCGCTTGAGAATTTCCACGTCGTCCGCGAGATCCGCCGCTCCGCCGACCTCCTCCGCCGTGTAGACCAGCCCGTTCCAACCGATCACCTTGTTCGGTCCCGGCAGCACCCAACCGCGACCTTCCCTCGTCAGCCCATCTTGCCGCAGCGTGACGTGACGGTAGGAACAGCCCCGGGGATCGGCCATTCCCAGCTCAAACAGCGTGTGGACCGTGGCTTGGATTTTCCCATCCGCATCGGCCACGCCTTCCGGCAATTTCCAGGGCGCTGATTGTTGCGGCGGAGCAGATGTCGCTGGCTGCGGATTGGCTTGGCAAATCCCGGGTACGGACAGGATGAAAATCAAGAAGTTGCGGAGAGCGATCATGAGCGGGGGCAAGGTGGATTTGCGATCTCCGGATTGGACGGCGGGCTGGGACGGCGGACAGGGTTTTGGAATTCACCTCCAAGCTTACTTCTACACCACCGCCTCCCCGCGATGTGCCGCCCGTTAGTGGCAGACTCTTGCATGAACTCGACTCCGGGGAGTGGAAATCAGCGAAAGATGAATTCACTTCGTTCAATGCTCTTCGTTCACCGCGAGGCGGAAAAACAGGCGAACCTTTCCATTTGGCACGACCTTGAATCGCAACATTCCACCGGTGCTCAGATCTTCTGCGGGTTGCCATGAACCGCTGGCGAGATCCTCGCTCCATTCGCCACGGTAAATAATGCCAGCCACTCCAGCGGGTCGTGGAAACTCGATGATATGGTCACCGCCCACCGTTTGCCAAGTTGGTGCATCGGTCGAGCTATCAGACCACGGATCAAGTCCCATTGAGAATTCCATTAAGTTGGCAAAGCCGTCATGATCCGGGTCTGACAATGCGGAGGATTCCGGTGGCAGGGGAAACCCAAACTTCGCGCTTCGCCAGTCGTCGAATGATGAGATGCCAAAACCCTCGATTTGACGAATCATGGCGGACGACGTGGGAGCCGCGATCGTCAACCCACTGACCCTGAGATAGCCGGACGAGGGCAGCGCAAGCGAGCCAAAGGTCCAACCAGTGGGAGTGCGGCTCCCGCCGACCGGTGCGGACCACGTCGCCCCTTCATCAGTGGAAATTTCCAGTTTCGCGTCTCCGATTTCCGGCAACGCTCCACTGCGGTCCCAACGAACGCTGCCGGGACCCGAAACGGCCAATTCGGAAATTCCAGGACCGCCGGTGAGCCGAGCGAGGTTTTCACCGCCGACTCCAGCCAACGGCTTGAACAGCCCGCCAACCAGAACCGATCCGTCATTTTCCATCACTGCGGCATCAACATAGCCACTGGCGAAGCCGGGACGGAACGCGGAATCCAGGCTTCCATCCGAGAGTAAACGCACGACGCCGAGCCTAGATTCTCCGTTCACGTAGGTGAACCGCCCGGCGACGAGCAGGCCGCCATCGGCTTGGAGCGTGAGCGACGCCGCCGGAAAATCGAGAGCGGCATGGAAACCGTGGTCGGGCGATCCATCCGGGAGTAGCCGCGCAATGCGCAGTTGCCGGACGGCCTCGACAGAGGAGAAATTTCCGCTGACGACGATCTTCCCATCGCGCTGGATGACGAGCGCGGACACATCAAGCTGCGCAGCGGTGATTCCAGCGATAGACGAATTGAAAGACGTGTCTAGGACACCGGAAGAATCCACCCGCGTGATATAGCGTTTGGTGATGCCGTTGATGCGTTGGAACGATCCGCCAACCACGATTTTTCCGTCCTCCTGCTCGGCCATGGTTTGGACGGTGACCGTAGTGCCACTGGTCGCCGCGGCACTGAAGGCAGCGTCGTAGCTGCCGTCCGCGTTGAGTCGGGCGAGATTGGAGACGAAAGCCGTTCCGACCTTGGTGAATTGTCCTGCGAGGAGGATTCGCCCGCTCCTCAGTTCGAGCGCCCGATAAACCGTCCCGGTGATGGCGGGCGAGAAGGTAGTATCGAGCGTGCCGTCGGCATGGAGCCGGGCGAGCTTGGAACGGGTTGTGCCGTCGGTCGCGGTGACCGTATTGCAGACGATGACTTTTCCATCACGCTGGGTGGCGAGAGCCAATGGCTTCGCTGGAGCGCTGACGGGAAAAATAGGGTCCGCCGCGCCATTCGGGAACAGCCGTGCGAGCCGATTTTTCGTAATTCCACCGAGGCTGGTGAAATCCCCCCCGATGACGAGTTTCCCATTCGGTTGGACACCAATGGAGGAGACGCCAGGTGCCGGCATGGGACGGAATACCGGATCCGCGACGGACGGACCGACCCGAACAAATGTGAGATCGTTGCCATCCCCACCGCGATAGGTCGCGATGAAGGAGTAAGAATTTCCACCAAAGCTCGCGGTGACGACACTCAGGTCCGGCAAATTGGAAAATGCGGACGAAATATCGCCCGCAATAATTTTTTGGATCCCCATGAGGGAACTTCCCACCGGTGGCACAAATCCCAAGGTCAGTCCGCCGAAGGTATTGCTTCCGAGAAAAAAGTTGGTGCCGATGGCTGACTGATCGCTCGGGTTCAGGAAAACCGGGGCGAAAACGTCACCTCCTGTGCCGGCAAGCGGAATCACAAAGGTCCCGACTCCGGGATTGGTGCTGGTAATCTGGAGTTCCGCCTGACTCGGACTGGAACCGTGGGGGATGAAGCGGATTCCGAATTGGACCGTGTTGCCAGCTGGCAAGAGAGTGGTCGAAGGTGGGATAACGCTGAAATCACCAGCCCCCGCCCCGGTCACGGCGAAGGAAATGCCTTCCAGCGGCACCGTCCCCGAGTTGGCAAGGGTGAACCGGAGATCCGCGACCAGCCCTCCTGAGATCTTTCCGAAATCACGCGCTGTACCCGGGTTCGCCAAGAGATTTCCAGCCGAGTCACTGACGACGATGCCCGCAACCGCATTTCCAATCGGCGACAAGGCCGTGAGCAACGGATAGCCCGCTGAAGTGGTCCGGATCACCGAGCGGACACGGAAAAGCGCGTCGGCGGGCAGAGAGAGACCGTCGAGTCGCCATCCACCCGCGATGCGCTGACCGGTCCCGAGTTCACGCCAGCCGGACTCGCCGAAACCATGGATTTCCAAAATACTGGTGGCCTCATCCGGAAAGGTTTCACCGCAGCTCCAAATCAGCGCGGACGGGCCGTCGGCGGTCAAGGTGGACGAGGCGGGGCCATTGAGAAGCCGCGTCAAAGCAGGAGCAGAGGTGCCGTTGGTTCTATAAAAACTGCCCGTCGCGAGGATTTTACCATCCGCCTGGAGGGCGATGCTCGTTGGGAGACCATAGAAATCCGTCGTGATGACTGGATCCAAAGCGCCGTCAGGGCCTATCCTCGCCAAGCCATTGCGCGATACACCGTTGACGGTGGTAAAGGTCCCACTGAAGAGCAACTTGCCGTCGTTCTGGGCGGCGATCGCTGAGACGTCTCCATTCGAGGTGGCCGCAAAGGTTGGATCGGTCGTCCCGTCCGTTAGCAAGCGAGCGAGGCCCGTGAGAGACTCGCCGTTGACCTTGTTGAACTTTCCTCCAGCGACGATTTTTCCGTCCTGCTGCACATGGATGGCATTGACGATGCCTGAGCCGGAATACGAGTCTTCCAGCACTGGCGTGAAGGTCGGGTCGAGACTGCCGTCTGCCAAGAGTCGCGCGAGGCAGTCGGGGCCGGTCGCTCCGGTGAATCCGGTGAATGAGCCCCCAATGAGGATTCTACCGTCCGGCAACGGCTTGATGCAGGTGACCGTGGAATTGGGAGTCGCGACAAAGCTGGAATCCCACGAACCATCCGGATTCAGGCGTACCAAGCGGCCTCGGAGGCCACCGTCAACCAAGGTGAATCGTCCACCAACGAGGATCTTACCGTCTGGCTGGACTGCGAGGGTATTCACGGGATTGCCTTCCACTTGAGCATAGAATCCGCGATCCAGTGTGCCGTCCGGACGGACTTTGGCGACGCGATATGCAGGCAGGCCCGAGATGGCGGTGAAATTGCCAGCCAGCAGAAATCCCCCATCGGGAAAGACGTGGATCGCGTTGACGTTACCGTTGGGAGCTAGGGTGAATGTGGGATCGATGGCTCCGTTGGGATTCAAACGGGCCAGATAAATCGATGCAAATCCGCCAGCTTTTAAGAAATCACCACCGATCAGGGTTTTCCCATCCGTCAGAGGAACCGCGACATTAACCGGACCCCTGCCAATCGCCGAGGTCCACGCCAAGTCCCGCACGCCGGGACCAATCAGGCTGAGCGTTAGGTCGTTGCTGCTGCCACCGGAATATCCAACGAGGAACTGATAGGTGGTGCCACTAAATTCAGCACTGACCAGCGAGCCGTCCGGGAGGTCATCGAAAAATCCTGAAATCGCGCCGTTCCCGGTGTTCATGACCACCATCAGTTTCGTCCCGTCGGTAGGGGCAAATGCCAGCGAGAGCGTGCCGAAATTAAGGCCACTCGCGGTGAAGGAATCCGCCGTAATGATGGTGTCTTCCCGGCTGTGGAACGTCGGCGAGAGGACGTTTCCGCCCTGGCCAGCGAGTGGAATGACAAACGGGCTATGCGCTGGATCGTTGCTCGTCAGACTGAGCGACGCGGATTTTGTGCCATCGGCGGTCGGCATGAAGCGCACTGTGAATTCCACCGTTTCACCCGGCATCAACGGCAGATGCGGTACGGAAAGCACCGAAAAGTTTGCCGCATCGGCACCGGAAATCAGTGCCGCAACATCCTCCCAGACACCGTCACCTTGGTTTTCCACGCTCACCGTGAGCGTCCGCGTCCGGCCGGTGAGCATCGTTCCGAAATCGATTCCACCGGTGCCACTGGTCAGCACCGCACCGTCGATGTCGCGCAGCACGATGTCGGGCGCGGCGGCACCGAAATTCAGGAATCCCTCCAGCGCGACCGAAGAACTCGCGCTAGTGACGGGCCGTGCCCGCCAACGGATCACCCCGGAAACAGGCAGCGATTGACCGGCAATTTCCCAGCCACCAGCAATCCGCGCGGGATCCGCCAGACGTGTCCACTCTGTCGCACCGGATGGCAACAGGTCGAAGGTAACTCCGTTCACCGCCGGAGCCGCACCATTCGTCATGAGGCGAACCCGCGTGCTATCAGGAACTTCCAGCAGCAACTCACCGGGATCATTCATCAGTCGGGCCAAACCGGGATAGGAAACGCCTCCAACGATTCCACCATTGGTGAGCAACTCACCATTCGGGAACGGCGCGAGGAAATAGACTCGAGAGCAGTCGCTGGTGAACGTCGGATCAACACTGCCGTCGACATTGAATCTTACCAAACTTGAACGGGGGATGCCGTTCACCGTGTTGAAACTGCCGCCCACCACGAACTTGCCGTCCGCCTGAACCGTCAATGCGGAAAAGTCTCCATCGCGCCCGAATTTCGGCTCGAAAGTTGTGTCATAGCTGCCGTCCGGGTTAAGCCGCCTGAGCCGCCTAGCAGAACTACCGTCACCGTCCACGAAGACCAGTTTTCCGTCCACCTGCTCGACGGTGGCTCCGACCTGGGCGTTGCTGTTGGAATGGGTGTAATCGAACGTCGGATCAAACGCGCCATCCGGCATGAGGCGAACCAACGTTTTGATCTGACCTCCCGGGATCTCAATATTTCCGGCAACGAGGAGCTTGCCATTCGCAAGCAATGTGATCGGACCCGACAGACCGCCTAAATTGTAAGAGAACGAAGTGTCTCGGCTGCCATCCGGCAGGAATCGCGAGACTGCGCCGGAGTCATTTCCGCCACTGACCAAGATTTTCCCGTCCGTCTGCACCGCCACGCCATAGACGTGGTCACCGGTGAGGTCGGTGACGAACGACGTATCGATTTTTCCCCAGGAGTCGAAGCGCACAAGCGAGGGGATGGGTAAGCCTTCCACCTCGGTGAAATACCCGCCGACGAGGAAGCCTCCGTCCGGACAGGCGACCACGTGGCTGCGGTCCAAGTCGATGGAGGTGATGATCGGTGTCCCATCGGGTGCCACCAAAAACGGGTTGTTTCGCGGATAAAGAACCAAGGTCCCGGCGGTGGTGACCGCGATATTTTCCGGGATTTCCTCCAAGATTGGGGCGAAGTCCGACCGCGGGGTACCTGCTCCCACCAGCGCGAGTGTGAGGTCGTTACCTTTGAAGCTATGGGTCCGCGGGCCACCATGGTAGCCCACCAGGAATGTGTAGGTTTGGCCGCCGAACTCGGCGGTCACGCGAGTTCCTTCCGGCAAATCAGACAGCCGGTTGGCGATCTCCCCGTTGCCGGTCATCTGTACCAGTGTGAGGATGGTTCCCGGTGTCGGCGCGAAGCCGAGCGTCATTGTGCCGAAGGTCTTACCGCTAGCGTCGAACGCGGCGGTCGTTAGCGGGATCTCATCCGCGCTGTTGAAGACCGGGGAAAAAACGGTGGTGCTCGTGGCGGTCACGTTCAGCAAAAAATTGCCGCCCGGTGCGTTGCTGGAGATGGTCAGGGTTGCCGCCCCGGCCCCGGTGAAGGTCGGCGAAAAACGCACCACAAAGGTCTTTTCTCCGCCTGGACCGACCGCTGAAGGAAGATATTCCACCACCGAGAATTTTGACGAGAATGGCCCCGAAAGCGTCACCGACGCAGGATCCAGCACCCCAGGACCGAGGTTTCGCAGGCGGAAAGTCAATGCACCGCTGTGTCCAGTCATGACTCGTCCCATGTCCACGGTAGCCCCGCTCGAAAGTGTCGTTCCCGCCGCGTCCGCCACCTCCAACGTGGGGGTCGCATTCCCGAACGCAAAAAGCTCTTCGACCGCACCCACACCGAAATCGGAAGTCCGGGGAAGCCCCCTCGCCCGCACCACGCCGTTTACCGGTAACCCTGACGAGGGAATGCTCCAACCGCCCGCAATTCGCGACGGGGTGAGCAGTGGAAGCCATTGATCAGTCGTCGCATCCCATTGATCGAAAGTGACATGACCGATTTCTGGGCCAGCTCCGGAGCGCAGCCAGCGCAGTGTGCCGACATCCATGGAGAAGCTGGAAAAAGCCGGATCATTAAGCCGCCGCCGCAGTGGAAACGCATTGGAGGCCGTGAGGATTCGACCATCCGCCTGTATCACCAGTGTGCCGTCGTAAAACGAATCCAGTCCTGTCGCGGTGAACGTCGTATCAAGCACTCCGGTCGAGGTGATCCTCGCCAAGCCGACGCGGTTCACTCCGTTGACCGTGGTGAACTGCCCGGCAATCACGATTTTCCCATCGGTCTGGAGTTGAAAGGCGGACAATGTGCCGGCGGTCACGGCGAATCCCGGATCTTCCGCACCATTTTCCAGCAGGCGAATCAGACAACGGTTGGGAGCCGCAGAGTACGGGCGGACCAGAAGCTTGCCGTCCGGCTGAACCACAACTGCGGTGACTCCGTTGATCGCACTGGCATCGAAGCCGGTGTCCAAAGCTCCGTCGGGATGCAATCGAACGAGATTATCTCGAGAGCTACCAGCGTAGTCGAAGAAACTTCCTCCCGCGAGAATTCGACCGTCATCCAGCACCTCCACGCAATCCAATTTGTTCTCAAACTCCGCCGCGACAAACGTCGGATCCACACTCCCGTCTGGATTGAGGCGCAGAAGGTTGTAGCCGACGCCGGAATAGTTCACGAAACGCCATTTGCCGACCAGCAGCTTGCCGTTTGGCAACAATTTGAACACCCCTACCCCATCTTCCGGAACAAAGGTTTCGTCGAGCCGGCCATCCTTGTGAAAACGGAGAAGCGGCGGAATCGCGTTCTCATCGGAATCGTAAAAACTCCCTGTCGATAGGATTTTCCCGTCACTCTGGATGAAGGAGCCGGTGAACGAAGACGCAGTGAGGCTACTGGCTTTCAGCTCATCCAGCGGCTGGAACAAGGTATCGGCAGACCCATCCGGCAACAAGCGCGTCAAGCCCCCACCTGTTTCTTCGACCGGTCGTCCCGCCACGATCATCGCACCGTCGGGCTGCAAGGAGATCGCGTTGTTGCTAAAACCACCCAGTGTCGCTTGGAACGTGTTGTCCACGTCACCGGGAGCAGCGAAGGCGTCAACGAGCGTCAAGCACCCCAGAAATGCGGCAAGCGGGAGGAGGCGGCGGAGCGTGGTAGATGGGTTCATAGGCGTGGTAAGCTCTCCAACAATATGTTAGAGGAGTGATCGCCACGGCAAGTCGCGTCAAGCCGCATCTTACGGCAAGCCGCCATCAAGAACATCCGGCTTGTCGCGATGGCCAGCGCGATACTGCGAAGCCGTCTGCCCCATGTGGCGGCGGAACTGCCGCGCGAAGTCGCTGTGGTCGTAAAATCCCGCGTCCAGCGCGACGGTCGTGACCGGCAGATTCGTCCGCACCAGCAGGTCGCAGGCCTCGATGACCCGCATCCGAATCATGTATTCCTGCGGCGTCATCTGGAAGGTGCCACGGAACTTGCGCTCAAACTGCCGCACCGACATGTGCGCCATCCTCGCCAGGGACGGCAAATCGAGTTTTTCCCGGAAATGGATTTTCAGATGGTCCGCCACCGTCGCCAGTTCGAGGTACGGCTGCATCGCCGCGCGCTGCGCTTCATAACTGCGCACGGTGCCGCACAAGCCGCAGAGTTTTCCACTCACATCAAACAACGGCAGCTTGTCGGTCACAAACCACTCCGGTTTCCCTTCGCCATTGGGAAACAACTCGATGATGCCCAGCAACGGCTTGCCCGTGGTGAGCACCTGCTCGTCATCCTTGCGATACTTCTCCGCCAGTCGCGGCGAGAAAATCGAGACGTCCTCGATGCCAATGATCTCGTCCTCGCTGTGAAATCCGCAACGTTCGACAAAAGCCGGGTTGCCCGCCATCAATCTTCCATCTAAATCCTTCGCGAAAAAGAGCGTGCCTGGAAGGTGATCGAAAAGGTGGCGAAACTGCCCCGGCGAAAGCCTTTCCGTCCATTCCCTGCTCTTTTCGTCGCGGTTCATCTGGCGGGATCTTACACAACTTTTCCGAGATCCTACAAGCCGCCCGTCCTTGAAATAAAGCAACTTCGCCCCACGTTTGGGGTCACCACTCGGCCCCGCCGATACTATTCGTATGAAAAAGCTCATGATGTTTCTCCCGCTCGGGATGCTGGCCTTGGCCATCGGCCATGCGCAGCCGCCCAAGCTCCCCACGGACACGACCCGCCACGTCGAAGTCCTGTTCCTCGGTGCCCCCACCGCGAACCATCCCGGCCACGATCCTGTCGAGCGCTACCGCGTCCTCAAAAAAGCCCTCGGCGTGGATGGCATCGACCTCACCTACACCGAGGATCTCGCCGACCTCAATCCCGAGCTGCTCGGCCATTACGACGCGGTGATGTTTTACGGCAACTGGAAGCAGAACGAAGCGATGGACTCCGGCCAACTCAAGGCGCTCACCGATTTCGTCGAATCCGGCCACGGCTTCCTGCCCATCCATTGCGCATCCGCCTGCTTCGGCGGCTCAGACGAGTTCATCAAACTCGTCGGCGGCCGTTTCAAATCTCACGAAACCGGCGTTTTCAAGACCAGCATCGTCGACAAAAACCACCCCATCATGCGCGGCTACGAAGGCTTCGAGACATGGGATGAAACCTACGTCCACGACCGCCTCACCGACGATCGCACCGTCCTCCAACTGCGCGACAAAGAGCCGTGGACCTGGGTCCGCGAGCAGGGAAAAGGCAAAATTTTCTACACCGCCTACGGCCACGACATGCGTTGCTGGAGTCAGCCCGAATTCCATGAACTCCTCCGCCGCGCCATCCTCTGGAGCGTCGGTGGCGACGTTCGCGCCAAGCTCACCGCGCTCAAGCTGCCCACCTTGCAATCCGAGGAAATGATTCTCCCGGGCTATCGCAGCCGGAAGACCATCACCAGCGGCCAAAAACCGCTTTCCCCCACCGAGTCCATGAAACTCGCGCAGGTCCCCACCGGCTTCGAGCTTTCGCTCTTCGCCAGCGATCCCGATCTCGTCAATCCGATCCATGTCACTTGGGACCACAAGGGCCGCACCTATGTCATCGAAACCGTGGACTACCCGAATAACCTGCAAAAAGGCGACCTCGGCCACGACCGCATCCACCTCTGCGAAGACAGCAACGGCGACGGCAAGGCCGACAAGTTCACCGTGTTCGCCGACAAGCTCTCCATCCCCACCTCTGCCGTTTTCGTCAATGGCGGCCTGATCTGCACCAACGGCCCTGACATGATGTTCTTCAAGGACAGCGACGACGACGGCAAGGCCGACATCCGCAAGCTGCTCTTCACCGGTTTCGACACCAGCGACACCCACGCTGGCGTTTCGAACCTGCGCATCGGCTTCGATGACTGGATCTACGCCACCATCGGCTACGCCGGTTTCGACGGCACGGTCGGCGGCGAGAAGCACAAGTTTTCCCAAGGCTTCTTCCGCTTCAAGCCAGACGGCAGCAAGCTGGAGTTCCTCCAAAACACCACCAACAACACCTGGGGCCTCGGCTTCAACTCCGCCTTCGACATCCTCGGCTCCACCGCCAATGGCAACCCATCCTGGTACTACACCTTCTCCAAGGAAAGCTACCAAGCCGCCGGCGTGAATCAGCCTAGAACTCCCAACAAGGACGGCAATCCGATGTTTTTCCCGTCCTCGCTGGACATCCGCCAAGTGGACCAATTCGACCGCTACACCTCGGCCGCTGGACATGCGTTCTACACCTCCACCCGCTTCCCCAAGGAGTACCAAGACAAGATCGCCTTCGTCTGCGAACCCACCGGCAAGCTCGCCGGTCAGTTTGAAATCACCGAAAACGGTGCCGGCTACGTCTCGCGCCAGCTGCCGAACAATATCTACAACAGCGCGGATGCCTGGTCCGGCCCCGTTTGCGCCGAAACCGGACCGGACGGCGCCGTCTGGATCTGCGATTGGTACAACCTCATCATTCAGCACAACCCGACGCCCAACAAAAACTCCGCCGGCTACGACGCGAAAAACGGCAAAGGCAACGCCTACGAAACCCCCATCCGCGACAAGTCGATGGGCCGTATTTACCGCATCTATCCGAAAGGCACCACGGACGACGTCAATCCCAAGCTCGACCCGAAAAACCTCGATTCCCTCGTCGCCGCGCTCAGCCACCCCAACCTGTTCTGGCGCATCCAAGCCCAGCGCCTGCTCGTCGAATCCGGCTCACCCATCGCAGCCACGAAGCTGAAGGACCTGCTCAAAACGAAGCTTTCCGGCCACGCCGCCGTGCACGCGATTTACGCGCTGAAAACGCTCGGTGCGCTGGATGAAACCATCGTCCGCACCGCGCTCGCCTCGTCCGATCGCGGCCTCTTCCGCGCCGGTATCGCCAACGCCACGCCGGAAATCCTCGCCGCCACCGCCATCCAAAGCGGCGTCATCAAGGCTCCCGACGCCCGCTTGCTCGCGGAAACCTTCGTCGCCCTCGCGCAGTCCACCCCTTCCGAGGCCATCGGCAAGGCACTCTTCGCCACCCTCACCGCCTCAGCGAAGAGCATCCTTGAGGATCCCACCCTGTCCGACGCTTGGCAAATCAGCGCCCGCCACCACGCGGCAGGCGTCCTCGTCGCCGCCACCGCAGACAGCTCGGCTATCCAATCCAGCGCCACCACCAATCTGATTCCCGATCCAGGATTCGAAGCCAACAAGCTCGGCATCTGGAGCCTCAGACCCTATGTCGAGGAACGCCCCGGCACGGCCGTTCTGAGCGTTGTCGCGGACGGCCGCAATGGCGGCAATGCTCTGAAAATCGTCGCCACTTCCCGCGCCGACGTCGGTGCCGGTGCCAGGATGACCGTGAAACCGAACACCCGTTACCGCCTCGCCGGCTGGGTTCGCACCGAGAATTTAGAAAACAAGGGCGGCCAAGGAGCGATGTTCAACGTCCACGGCAGCAACGCCACCAAAGGCATCAGCGGCACCACCGGCTGGACCGAACTCAGCACCGAGTTCACCACCGGCAGCCAATCCGAAATCCTCATCCATTGCCTCTTCGGTGGCTACGGTGGAGCCGTCGGAACCGCCTGGTACGACGACCTTTCCCTGAGCGAGATCAGCAGCGCAGACATCGGCTCTGCGATCACCTCGGTGGCCAGCCACTTCGCCTCCGCCGCCGACCCCGCTGCACGCCAAGCGGTCGCCACCGCCATTTCCAGCAACAGCGACCAGTTTTCGAAAAACCTCGTCGCGACGCTCGGTGCCGCGCCGGTGGTCGTGAAGGAAGTCGTGAAAAAGCACAAACCCGACGCCGCTGTCCACGAGCGCGGCCTCGCCGTTTACACCCGCACTTGCATCGCCTGCCACGGCCCAGATGGCAAAGGCGTTCCCGGTGCATTCCCTCCGCTCGACGGCGCAGAATGGGCGGTCGGCGATGCCTCCGTGCCCATCCGCATCGTCCTTTCCGGCCTGCAAGGTCCCATCGAGGTCGCCGGTCAGAAGTATGAAAACATCATGCCGCCTCACACCGACCTCAAGGATCAGGAAATCGCCGACGTCGTCACCTACGTCCGCCAATCCTGGTCCAACGACGCCCCCGCCATCAACGCGGACCTCGTCAAAGCAACCCGCGCCAAGAACGCTTCCCGCACCACCCCATGGACCGCGGCTGAGCTGAAATAAGCGCCGTTTCCCTCAACTCCAAAAACGGCCCGCAGGAATCCCTGCGGGCCGTTTTTGCGTGAGGGGAAAAGAGGTTCTTCACCGCCGCCATGAAATCGTTCTCGGGAAAATTCCGAATGGCTTGAGCCGATGTCATCCGATCCGCAAAAACGGGTTCCCATTTCCATTGCAGGCGGCTATCTACTAAAGCGCTAAACGGGGCATTTCACACCGCGTCCAGAGCATCCAACAGGACACCACAAAAAGCATCCGCCGACCGTCCCTGCTAGAAGTCGGAGCGTTAGCTGGCGAATCCCTTAATCATGAAACTCTAACCAAAAACCTATGAGCCAACACACCATCAACGTCAACGGCCAGCCGCGTACGGCGGATGTGGCGGAAGACACACCTCTCCTCTGGGTGCTGCGCGATCAGCTCGATCTCGTCGGCACGAAATACGGCTGCGGCATTGGCATGTGCGGTGCCTGCACGGTGCTCGTCGACGGTCAACCCGTCCGCTCTTGCAGTCTGCCCATTTCGGCGATCGGGCAGCAAAAAGTCACCACCATCGAAGGGCTCGCCAACGAGGATCAACTCAGTTTCGTGCAACAAAGCTGGTGCGAACTCGACGTCGCTCAGTGCGGTTATTGCCAAGCTGGACAGATCATGTGCGCCACCGCCCTGCTCGCAGAAAAACCCAAGCCATCCGATGCCGACATCGACACCGCGATGGCAGGCAATCTCTGCCGCTGCGCCACCTATTTCCGCATCCGTGCCGGCATCCATCGCGCCGCTGAACTCGCTGCTGAAGGAGGTGCCCGATGAACGAAAATCCACAAACGGCCATGGATCGCCGCGCTTTCCTGAGTCTCTCAGCCCTGACGGGAGGTGGACTGCTGCTCGGCATTCGCGCGTCCGCGTCGGCCGCTGAAGTCGGCCAGCCGACGGACGCGACACTCGCAGAATTTTCTCCCAACGCCTTCGTCCGCATTTCGCCGGACGGCACGGTGACCATCGTCGCCCACAAACCGGACATGGGCCAAGGCGTCACAACGTCGATCCCGATGATTCTCGCCGAGGAACTCGATGTCGATTGGCAGTCTGTGAAACTGGATATTGGAAGAGCGGATCGCGCCTTCGGCAATCAGCTCTCCGGTGGCAGCATGTCGGTCCCGAGTTCCTACGATTCGATGCGCCGTATGGGGGCGACCGCCCGCGCGATGCTCCTAACGGCCGCCGCGCAGGACTGGAAAGTGCCTGAAGCCGAACTAACAACCGCCGCCGGCACCGTCACCCACGCGACAAGTGGCCGCAAAGCCAGCTACGGCGAACTGGTGGCGAAAGCCAAATCTCTTCCCGTCCCTCCTGCCGATACCGTCCGCCTCAAGGATCCCAAGGATTTCAAGCTGCTAGGCACTCGCGTCGGCAACTATCAGAACCAGCAAATCGTCACTGGCAAGCCGCTCTTCGGCATCGATCAAAAGATTCCCGGCATGCTCCACGCCGCCTATCAGAAATGCCCAGTCTTCGGCGGCAAGGCCATCAGCGCCAACTTGGACAAAATCAAAACGCTTCCCGGCGTGAGGGACGCCTTCATTCTCGAAGGCACCAGCAATCTGGTGGGCCTCATGCCCGGCGTGGCGATCGTCGCCGACTCGACCTGGGCCGCCATCAGCGCACGCAAGCAGCTCGAAGTCCAATGGGACGAAGGAAATCACGCCACCGACAGCTCGTTAGAATTCGCCAAACAAGCTGCGGAACTTGGTGCCAAGCCGGATGGCATGTCGGTGGTTCGCAACGACGGTGACGCCACCGCCGCGCTCGCCGACGCTGCGAAAGTCATCGAGGCCAACTATTCCTATCCGCTCATCGCTCACGCGTGCCTTGAGCCCATGAATGCGCTGGCCCACGTCCAAGGCGATAGGGCGGAACTGTGGTCGCCCACCCAAGACCCGGGCAACACCGCCCGCGCCGCAGCCGCCGCCACAGGCATTCCGGAGGGCAATATCAAGGTCCACATGACCCGCATGGGCGGTGCCTTCGGCAGACGCTGGTTCAACGGCTACTCGGCCGAAGCGGCCGCGATTTCACAAAAAGTCGGTGCCCCCGTGAAGCTCACCTGGACGCGTGAGGATGACCTTCTACACGACGAATACCGGCCCGGTGGCTACCATCACTTCAAGGGCGGCATCGACGCGGCTGGCAAATTGATCGCCTGGCAAAACCACTACGTCACCTTCGGCGTGATGGGTCGCGGCCGTGGAGGCGGTGGCGAATCGCTTCAGGCAGGCATGGGCGGGGGACTCGACGGTGGCCAATTCCCCGGCCGATTTGTGCCAAACTTCCGCACGGTGCAAAGCCTGCTCGATTGCCGCATCCCGATGGGGCCGTGGCGCTGTCCGGGAAACAACGCCTTCGGATTTGCCATCCAAGGTTTCATCGATGAACTCGCCCATGCTGCGGGCAAAGATCCGTTGCAGTTCCGGTTAGATCTGCTCAACACAGAACCGCTTCCCAACGGCGGCGGTCGTGGCCCCGGATTCGACGCCGGGCGTGCCAGTGGTGTCTTGCAACTCGCCGCCGAGAAAGCTGGTTGGGGCACCAAGTTCGAACGAGGCCAAGGCGCAGGCATTGCCTTTCATTTCAGCCACCAAGGATACGTCGCCTATGTGGCCGAGGTCAGCGTATCGAAAACCGGCACACTGAAAGTGGATCGAGTCGTCGCGGCGGTGGACGTCGGTCGCCAAATCGTGAACCTCAGCGGGGCGGAAGGGCAAATCCAAGGCTCCATCATCGACGCCCTCAGCGCGGCATGGTTCCAAGAATGCGTGCTCGAACGCGGACGCATGGTGCGAAGCAACTTCGCCGATTACCCGATGCTTCGAATGCCCGACGCGCCGTCAAAAATCGAAATCCATTTCTTGCTATCAGACAACAACCCGACCGGTCTTGGCGAACCGGGAGTTCCACCGCTCGCCCCCGCTGTCGCCAACGCGATCTTCGCCGCAACGGGAAAACGCATCCGGGAATTTCCCTTCAGCAAGGCCGACCTCAGTTGGACCTAAGAGCCAGACATCCAGTAAAAAGACGCCTAACAAAAGCCTTCCATGAAATCATCATTCCTCGCCATCGGCCTTCTAATCACCACTCCCCAACTTGTTCTAGCGCAACCCGCATCACCCGCCGCAACAGCTGAACAAGAAATCATCACCCTTTCCAAAAACAAGTGGCTCTGGATGTCAGAGAAAAAAGTGGAGCCGCTGGCCGAACTGTTCGATGAAAAATCCGTCTTCGTCCACATGGGCGGGTCATGGGGCAAGGAGCGAGAGCTCGACATCATCAAAGGCAGCGGCATCCACTACAAGCATGCGGAAATTGAGGAGACCTCGGTGCGCTTCATTGGGGATACCGCGATTCTCTTGAGCAAGCTTCGCCTCGATGCGGTGGTCGGCGGCAACGAAGTTTCCAATCCTTTCACCGTGACGGAAGTTTATGTGAAGGTCGGCGAAACGTGGAAGTTAGGCTCGCTTTCCTTCACCAAGATGGGCCGCTAGTCCGCGCATCCGGGAAGCTTTCCATGGCTGAAATTCATCGCTTTCGAGGACACAAGCCTCCGAGGTGATCCTACATTTGCTTGCTTTAGAAATACCTCAAGGAAAGCTCCCGTAGACCCCACCTCATCATGCGAAAAACCATCCTTTGTTTCCTTGCCCTCGTTGCTCCGCTCGTCGCCGCTCCCATCCCGGACGCCGCTTATGTCGATGGTCTCGCCATCGGTTGCCAAGCCTACTCGTTCAAGGAGTTCACCGCCTTCGAAGCCATCGCCAAGACCCAGGAAGCTGGCGGCACCACCATCGAGTTTTACCCTGGCCAGAAGCTCAAGCCCGGCTCCGACGCCACCGTTTCCCACAATGCGGATGACTCCGTGCTCAAGGAACTCCTCGCCGAGTGCAAACGCCAAGGCATCTTCCCGGTGAACTACGGCGTCGTCGGTGCGAAGAACGCCGAGGAAGTGAACAAGATCATGGCCTTCGCCAAAAAGATGGGACTCTACGCCGTCTGCACCGAATCCACCGAACAAGTCGTCGCGTGGGAAGCTGCGGCCAAGGAGTTCGACATAAAAGTCGCCTTCCACGAACATGGCGGCTCCATGTCAAAGCCGGACTACAAGGTTTGGCACCCGCTTTACATTCTCGGCGTCGTCGAGAGCCGTGACTCCCGCCTCGGTGCCTGCGCCGATCTCGGCCACTGGTGCACCTCCAACCTGAAGCCCATCGACTGCGTGCGCATCCTCAAGGGCCGCATCATCAGCGTCCATCTCAAGGACAAGTCCGAAATGGGCAGCAAAGGCGTCGTCGTCCCCGCCGGTCAGGGCGTGGTCGATGTCGCCGCGTGCGTTGCCGAGCTCAAGAAGCAGAATTTCAAGGGCCATTTCTCCATCGAGCATGAGAACGATTGGAAGGACAGCGTTCCCAAGATCAAACAAAGCGTCGAGTTCACCCAAAAAGAGTGGGCGAAGTAATTCCTGCCGCACCACGGTTTCCAACCCGCCTCGCTTGTTTCGCAAGCGGGGCTTTTTTCGGCTCCGATCAACCAATCTAGCAGAATATCGCCGCTGAAAAATCCGTTGGAGGTCGTCCCGAATTTGCGCCAGCGTCAGCGACGCTTGCCCACGCAAGCCCGCCGTCCCCATCCCATGCACGACGCCAACGACACCCATCAGGCCGTCATTCTCGACCACTCCAGCAGGCCGAGAAATTTCCTCGTCTTGGCCGACGCCAGCCACATCGGCCACGCGGCCAATCCTGCCTGCGGCGACGCGGTCACCGTCTATCTCACGCTCGATGCGGGCCGCATTGCTGCCATCACCTTCCAAGGCAAAGGCTGCGCCATTTCCCAAGCCTCCGCCTCACTCATGACGCTCCTGCTGCAAGACCAACCGCTCGACCGCTTTGGCCTGCTCTGGGCGAGATTTCGCCATCTCGTGACCACCGGCGAGACGGATGAAATCCCGGACGAAACCGCAGCCCTCGCCGGCGTCCACCGCTTTCCTGCCCGCATCAAATGCGCTCTGTTAGGTTGGCAGGCCGTTCTTGATGCCGTGAAATCCCAGCCCTCATGAAGACCATTCAGGCCATCGTCGAACTGGCGCACGGCGATCATTCCGGACAACCCATGGCAATGGCCACGGTGGTCAACGTTCGCGGCTCCGCCTACCGCAGGCCGGGCGCGCGCATGTTCATCGCGCCCGATGGCAAGGCTGTCGGAACCATCAGCGGCGGCTGCTTGGAAAGCGACGTTCGCGAGCGCGCCGCCGCCGTGATGGCCAGCGGCAAGCCCAACGTCGTCACCTACGATTCCACCGCGCCGGATGACATCGTTTTCGGCCTCGGGCTTGGCTGCAACGGCGTCGTCCAGATCCTGATAGAACCGTTGGCCACCCATAACACGGACGGGCTGATCGCCTTTTTCGCCGCCTGCGTCGCTCGCCGCCAACCCGGTCGCATCGCCACCGTATTCCGCTCCGAACTCATCCCGCCCGGATCGCGCCTCATGCGATGGCCGGACGGCTCGGTGACCTCAAATTTCCTCGATCCCGCGCTGACCGAGGCGCTGTTAGCCTGCTTTGATGAGACGGCTAACCGGCGCACCGCCATCCGTTCGCTGGAACTCCCCGACGGTCGCGATGCCGGCGTGCTCATCGAAACCATCTCCCCGCCCACACCGCTGGTCATCTTCGGCGCGGGCGACGATGCCGTGCCACTCGCCACCCTCGCGAAATCCATCGGCTGGCACGTCACCGTGATCGACGCACGGCCCGCCTTTCCCACGGTCGCACGCTTTCCCATGGCCGACGCCGTGCATTGCCTCGAAACGAGTTTGTTAGAATCCCATCCTGACGTCGCCTTCCCGCCGACCACGCTGGCCATGATCATGACGCACAGCTTTGTCAGGGACCGCGAGCTGCTGCGATTTCTACTCGCCCGCCCGTTGCCTTACGTCGGCATTCTCGGCCCAAAAAAACGCACCCGCCATCTGCTCGACGACCTCGGATTCGCCCACCCGCCCGACGGCTTGCATGGCCCCGCCGGACTCGACATCGGCGCGGAAACTCCCGAGGAAATCGCCATTTCCATCCTCTCCCAAATGCAAGCCATCCTTGCCCGCCGTGGCGGTGGCGCGCTGCAAGACCGCGACGGCCCCATCCACGATCCAGTGGACCAGCCCCTGCCATGACCACCGCCATCATCATCCTCGCGGCGGGCGAATCGTCACGCATGGGCCGCTGCAAGCAGTTGCTCGAATTCCAAGGCGTCGGCCTGCTAGATCGTTGCATCGCCACCGCCATCGCGATTCCAGAAGCACAGGTTATCGTCGTCCTCGGCGCGCGCGCTGAAGAAATCCGCGCCACCCTTGACCCGTCCGTGGTGGCAATCGTCGAAAACCCGGATTGGCAAAACGGCATGGGCAGTTCGATACGCAGCGGCCTGCTCGCCGCTCTCGCAACCCATCCCGACCTCGCCCGCGCGATTTTCCTCACCTGCGACCAGCCTTTTCTAACACCGGACATCCTCGAAAAGCTGATCGCCGCACACGATCGCACCAACTGCCTCATCGCGGCCTCCGGCTACAGCGCGACGCTCGGCATTCCCGCGCTTTTCGATCATTCCTTGTTTCCCGAGCTGCTGTCCTTGGACGGTGCGGGCGGCGCGCGTGGGATCATCCTCAAACACCGCGACCGCACGACGGAAATCCCTTTCCCGGATGGAGCCATCGATATCGACACGCCTGCCGATCATCAACGGTTAGGCCATTTTTCCAACTCGTAAATCCCAGCTTACAAACTGCGCCGCCCCTGCATCGCTCGCATCAACGTGAGTTCGTCGGCATGCTCCAATCCCCCACCCGCAGGAAGCCCCTGCGCGATGCGCGTGAGCCTGCAGTTTCGACCGCGCAGAAGATCTGCTAGATAATTTGCCGTCGCCTCGCCCTCGACGTCCGACCCGAGCGCGAGGATCACCTCGATTTCCTCCGTCGCCGACTCGATGCGACGCACCAACGGTGGGATGCGCAGGTCTTCCGGCGACACCCGGTCGAGCGGGGACAACTTGCCGCCGAGACAATGGTAGCGACCGCGAAATGCGCCGGATCGCTCCAACGGCAGCACATCGGTCGCCTGTTCCACCACGCAGAGCAGATGCTCGTCGCGCGTCGTGTCGTCGCAAACATCGCAACCTTCCGCCGTCGCGAAAAAGCCGCAGATCGGACAGGGGCGTATCGCGTCCTTCGCGGCGGTTAGACTGGCGGCCAGCGTCAGCGAGTTTGCTTTCGGGCTTTGCAACAACCACACCGCGATGCGTTCGGCACTGCGCGGACCGACGCCGGGCAAGCGCTTGAGTTCACCGACGAGCGCCTTCACCGGCTCGGGAAAATCAACGCGCTTCATCGCGGCATCACAGATGGGGTTCGGAAATGCACATCCACGGGCATGCGGTGGTTTTTCGCATAAACCAGCGCGCAGACACCGGACCACAAGGTCGCGATCCACGGCGCGGCAACATCCGGCGCGTGCGCGGCAAGCACCAGCACCGGTGCCCATCCTGCCACCAGCACCAACGCGGTGAGCCACAGCATGACACGCCGCCACGTCCCCGGCGCACCGAGAATCGCGAACGGCACCGCATACGAAACGAAAAGGGTAAACAGCCAAACACACCACGTCGGCAGGGATTTCGGAAAACCCGCCGCCCCCTCCGCCGTCATCCGCGCGACCATCCCATCCAGCCTGTCCACGATGCCCGGCAACGCCATTCCAGCGACGAGCAGCATCGACAGCGAGCCGATCGCCAGCGCTGCGCCGTTCACATGTCCCGGGTGACGGACGTGATTGGATTTTCCCGAACTCATGCGTGCTTTCTGAAGGGGGGGTTTTATCCGGGGCCGCCACGCTGGAACCACCGCGGCCCCATGGACAAACCCCAGCAAAACCGCCCCCGCCCGTCCTGTCAACGGCGGTCGCCAGCTCTGCGTCAAGCCCATCTCGCCGAGCCACTTCCGACCGCGTCGCCCTGAAATGGAAAATGGATTTAAAACAGAAGGTCGCGAAGGAAGCAAAGCCAGGCATTTGCTTGAACGATCTCAACAGCGGTTTTTGCCCCTGTTGATGACGTGGCTTACTTCCCGAAACTCTTTCCTTTGCGGTCTTTGCTCACTTCCGTTCAAGCCCATCGCAGTTAGGAGGATCCAAGTTCCCGCCATCATCGTAAATCCGTCTGAAGGACGCCTTGTTTCGGGCGTCACGCATCTCGCGCTTGAGCTTCGGCATTTTATTGCCGTGCCAAGCGCCGCCGTGTGCGGCTAGCTTCTTGGCCATGCCGTTTCGCCACTTCGGACTCTCGGATCACCTCCTCCGCAACCTTGAAAAAGCGGGCTACACGCGCCCCACGCCGGTGCAATCCGCCGCCATTCCCAAGGTGATGGCGGGCGGCGACGTCGTCGGCATCGCCGCGACCGGCACCGGGAAAACCGCCGCATTTGTCCTGCCCATCATTCACCACCTCAGTCTGAATCCGCAGGGGAAAGGCCCGCGCGCCCCGCACCCGATACGCGCACTCATCCTCGCGCCGACGCGCGAGCTCGCCATCCAGATCATGGACAACATCCGCAGCTACGGTGATGGCTTGCCGCTGCGTGTCGCCGCGTTGTTTGGCGGAGTCGAGGAAGTCGCGCAAATCAGCGCGCTGCAGCGCGGAGTGGACATCGTGGTCGCCACGCCGGGCCGCCTGATGGATCTCACAGAAAAAAACCGCGTCGATTTCAGCCAGCTGAAAGTCCTCGTCCTCGATGAGGCCGACCGCATGCTGCACATGGGATTTCTGCCGGACATCGAAACCATCGTCGAAGGGCTGCCCCGTCGGCGGCAGACGCTGATGTTTTCCGCCACCTTTCCCAAGGAGGTCGATTCGCTGGCGCGGAAATTCATGCACCAGGCGGAACGCATCCAACTCGGCAAGCGCACCGCCACCGCCGACACCGTCGAGCAACACATCTACGAGGTGCCCGCCCATCTCAAGGAATTGCTCCTGCAAGAATTGTTAGGCAAACCGGGTTTTGATCGCGTGCTCGTCTTCGTCCGCATGAAGGACGGCGCGAACCGCCTCACGGCATTCTTGCAATCCGCCGGAGTCAGCGTTGCGCGGCTCCATTCCAGCCGCTCCCAGGAGCAGCGCATCAAGGCGCTCGAAGATTTCCGCACCGGCAAGATTCGCGTCCTCGTCGCCACCGACATCGTGGCACGCGGCATCGACATCGACGGCGTCACGCACGTCGTGAATTTCGATTTCCCGGTCAATCCTGAGGACTACGTTCACCGCATCGGCCGCACCGGTCGCGCCGAGGCGCACGGACTGGCTATCAGCCTGGTGCCCAAGGGTGATCTCAACTTGCTAGGGATCACCGAGATGGCAATAGGCCGTCGGTTAGATCGGAAAAAGCTGCGCGGTTTCGACTACTTCGCGACCACGCCCAACACCCCTGCCGCCGCCCCCGTGAAGCGCGATTGGCGCAAGCGCACCCGTGCGATGGAGGCGAAAAAGGAGACCAAGCATGACTCGAATCCCGCGATGCCACCGAAGCGAGGCGGCCCGCGCCCCGCACGCAAAAAGCCGGCGGCAAAGCGCCCCAAACGTTGATCAGCTGCAAGCGTGCGGATGGCACGATCGCGGCTGTTATCTGCACCCGCATTTTGCATCATTGCCGCCGCAGGCCCCATGAACCCGTTAGGAACATGGGTTGCTGGTTCCAAGGAAACCCCTTGTGACCATGCATGGAACCAACAATCACCTAAACCTCTACAAACGCCTGTTGCGACGGGAAAGCTCTGCGGAGCAGGCGTGGCAGCAAGTCATCCACCGTTTCGAAGGATCGCCCTTTGAGACCCTCGCGCTGCACATCCTTGAAGATCATCGCAAAAGCATGGCATCGATACGCCTGCGCATCCTCCAAACCGGCCATCAGCCCACCGCCCGTGCGGATTTCCGCGGCAATCTTGCGGTGCACCTTACCAATGCCGCACTGCTGTTAGGAGACCACCCACTCATCGCGGCACTATGTCTGGTGGAAACCGACGGCATCCAAGAGTATGAACGTCTGCTCGACCGATTCGACGTGGACGATCCCTTTCGGGCCACCATTTCCATCAGTCTGCTGCCTCGCCTTCAGAACCACGTTGCCGCCTTGGATGTGATGGTTTCCTAGGCCAAAAAGAACGCCCGATCTCCTTCGCAGGAAACCGGGCGTTTTGAAATTTCGCGTGAGACGCGGGAAGTTGGATTACCAACGTCCGCCGCCGCCACCGCCGCCACCACGACGGTCTCCACCGCCGCCGCCGCCCTTGTAGCCGCCACCACCGCCGCCGCCGCCACGGCGTTCACCGCCGTAGCCACCGCCGCCGCCGCCGCCACCACCGTAGCCGCCACCACCACCGCCACCTGGACGGGCTTCCTTCGGCTCGGATGCGTTCACACGCAGTGCACGACCGTTGTAGTCATACTCGTTGAGAGCCTCGATGGCTGCATTCAACTGGGACTGGTCACCCAATGTCACGAAGGCGAATCCTTTGGATTGCCCGGTTTCACGGTCGGTGATGATTTTCACCCGTTCGACGGGGCCGAATGCGGCGAAGAGTCCAGAGACGTCGCCTTCAGTAGCAGAGTAGGGCAGGTTGCCCACGTAGATATCCATTTGATTCAGTTTCTATGACGCCGGATTAATTTCAGCACTTCCTCCAACCCCGGCGTCACCGACCGAACCAAGAGCGAAAAAACAAACTTTCGCCGTTCAATCGACGTGTTGATAGGCTCCATCAAAACCGCTTAGCAAGATTTCATTTTATTTAATTCCAAGCCTCCGCCCGGGCGAGGACTCGAAATTTTTAAAATTCTCCAGCCTTTCGGTTTGACTTCCGATTTCCTGAAAGTCATTCCCTGCGAATTGTAATGAGAAGCGAATCTCTGTGATTCACAGGGAGAACAACCGCCACACCACGCCACCTTTACATCCCGCAGATGGGGGAAAATCGGACCACGCCCCGCCATGGACAGCGGAGGGTCGGGGACCATTTCCACCTACGAGCGGGCCGCCGTGTCCAGCCCACGGCATGATGTTGCAACCCGTCCCGAAAGTCCCACCACCCATGACCGCCACCCACACGCAGGTCCGAGCCGCCATTTTGGGGATCGCTGCCTTTTCCGTCCTGACGACATCCGCGCAGGTGGACGGCACCATCAACCGCCAGGTTTGGAAGCTAAAATTCGGCGTGCTCGACGCCCAGATGGACGAGCAAGCGCCCTACGCCGGTTGGCTTTCCGGCGACGACGATGGCGATGGCGTGAGCAACCGTGACGAGTTCCTCGCAGGCACCAGCCCTTTCGCGAAACGCCCCACCGATGCCCATTTTCGTCCGCCGCAGGTCGCGATGGCGCAAAGCTCGCTGTCGCTCACCTTTCCGACCGTGCCCGGCAAACACTACGGTGTCCAAGCCAGCGACACCTTGGTAGGCGCTTGGTCGTCGGGCAGCGTCCCAGACATCCTCGGTGACGGCACGGCCAAGACCTTCGTCGTGTCGAAAAGCGCCGGGCAATTTTTCAAGCTCAGTGTGAGCGACCACGCGAGCCAAGGCGACTGGACCAGCGATTGGGCGAAGATCGCGCTCGGACTTTCCACCGACGCACCGCTTGGCGCGCAAACCGGCTACGACCACAGCTCGCTCGCCGCAGCGCTCGAAGCCCAGAACCTCATCACCATGGCCGCGCCCGATCCTGCGGCCACCCAACCGGTCGATGCCACCACGACGGCGGACGACGTCGCGATCATCCGGGTGAACCGCTCGGGGAATATTTTGTTAGGCGAGCTGACCGTTGCCCTCACGACAAGCGGCACGGCGGTGGAAGGACTCGATTTCGCGCTGCTTCCCGACACCCTAACCTTTCCCGATGGGGTGAACTCGCTGGACGTGCGCGTCACCCCGCTGTTCAACCCAGCCAGAACCAGCACGGCCACCGTGTTCCTAACGGTCGCGACTCCCGGTGCTGCGGGAAGCTCGGGAAACTTCTCCCTCGGCGTGCCGTCCACAGCGGGGATCACGTTGAACCCATCCGGCAGTGCCACCGGCACGGGTCTCACTGCTACCTATTTCCCCGGCTCTAGCAGCACCTACACGGACCCACTCAATTTCAGCGGACTTGTCCGGGCAAGTTACTCCTACACCCGCACCAGCTCCGTCAGCGGCACGGCGACCATCACGTTTTCCGGCCATCCAGAGACGCCCTACAGCGCAGGTTCCAGCACGAACTTGCAGTTCACCTCGGGCAGCCTGCTCACGTCCTTTGGCACGATGACCGAATACACCGTCGCCGCCGTCGGTCCTGCAAACACGTTCAGCATCCCCATCAGCGGCACCAATCTGCCCGGCTCCAGCTCGGGCAGCGTGAACCTCGCCGGGTTTTCCTCACCCGTCACGCGCCTTGATCCAACGCTCGATTTCAACTGGAAATACGGCTCGCCTAACGGAAATTCCTACGTCGGTTCAGACGACTACTCGGTCGTTTGGGACGGCTGGCTCGCCCCATCCGCCAATGGCAGCTATGTCTTCCGCTTGGACGCCGACGACAAGGCACGCGTCAGCATCGACACCGGCAACGGCCTCCAGACGATTCTCGAAAATGGTTGGGACACGCCCGCGACCGGCGGTTACAAGGAAAGTGCACCTCTTGTCCTCGCCGTCCCCGGCTCGCCCGCCGCCCGTTATCCCATCCGCGTCGAGTTCGTGGAAACCAGCGGTGACGCACGCTGCCGCTTCCAGTGGAAATCCGGCAGCGGCAGTTTCGCCAGCATTCCCTCCACCCATGTCTTCACCAACAACAGCGACAGCACCCCGGGATGGAATGCCGCCTATCAGGACAACAGTTTCACTCCGCCGCTCGTTCGCAACCAAACCGACAGCGCCGTCACCAACGGCAACAGCGGCGACTGGGGTAGCGGCATTCCGCACGCCACCAGCTTTCATAACAACTTCTCCGTTCGCTGGATCGGCCAAATCCTGCCGCAATACTCACAGACTTACACCTTCGTCGCCCGCGTCGATGACGGCGTGAAACTTTGGGTGAACCAGCAGCTTGTCCTCGAACGGTGGCCCGGCGGCGGCGCCACCGACACCCTCGGCTCCATCGAACTGAAAGCCGGCGTCCGCTACGACATCTCGTTAGAATACTACGAAGCCACCGGTGCCGCAGAGGCACGCCTCTCATGGTTCAGCCAAGACCAGGCAAAGCAAATCATCCCGATGAGCCGCTTGTTCCCCACGCACAGCGGCAAGCCCGCGCGTCCAGGCGATGCTCCGGCCGGACAACCTGCCATCACCAGCGCCACCGAGATGATTTTCATCATCGGCTCAGCCCCCGCCGTAACCCTTCCAGTCACCGCCACCAACAGCGGCGTAATTTCCGTTAGTGGCCTTCCCGCTTGGCTCACGCTTTCCGGTGCAGCCGTCACCGGTGTCCCTACCACTCCCGGCATCTATCAATTCACCGTCACGGCCACCAACTCGGCGGGCAGCGGCAGCGCCGTGTTCACCCTCGACGTCCGTGAAAACCTGGGCCAACTCACCCGCGAAGTCTGGACCACCGGCGTCAGCGGTCCCGCTCTAGCAGACGTGCCGTGGACCACCCCGCCCTCCTCCAGCGACACGGTTGCCACCGCCGAAGACAACACAGTTTGGCCGCCTAACACCGGTGCACGCCTGCGTGGCTATTTCTCCGCTCCTGTCAGCGGAAACTACTATTTCTGGATCGCCGCCAGCGGTGTCGCCGAACTGTGGATTTCCAACGATGCGGAACCCGTCAACCAAGTCCTCCGCGCCCGCGTCGGCAGCTCGCCAGAGCGCACTTGGGACAGCCAGCCGTCGCAAAAATCCGCCTGGCTCGCGCTGCGCGCCGGACAAAAATACTACTTCGAGCTGCGTCACAACACCGCGTCCGGCGGCAGCGACCCGCACCTATCCGCCGCTTGGTTTCTCGATCCCACCGGCAACACTCCAAACCCATTGGCCAACGGCAGCCTGCCCGCCTCGCCGGTCATTGGCGGCATCATCCATGGCCCAGCGCTTTCCCCATGGGACTTTCCGCCGACCACCAGCGTCCCCGGCACGCTTTACATCACCAACCTGCAAGGTGCCCCCGGATTGCCTAACATCACCGGCAGCGGTGGAGCCTTCCTCCGCGTCAACGGCAGCTCCGCCGTGCTCCACCTCGACCACTCTGGCCTCACCTCCGGCGCCGTTTCCCAACAAATCCTCAACGTCGCCGACGAGGTCGTCTTCGACCTCAAGGCCCAGGACAAGCATCACCCCGCGCTCCGCACCTCCGACGGCGGCTATTCGTGGAACCTCCAGCCCGCCCATCTAGCAGCTCTGGAGAATGGCGAGCTGCGCATCGTCATCGGCACACTCCAGCATCCGACCGGCGAGCTTTCCGGCACCTTTGGAAAAACCTCAGGCTCGCAGACCCCACCCGCCACGCCAGCCTATCCTGGATGGGATGACCTCCACGCCACCAGTGACGCCGCGAACTCGCGCTTCCTCACCCAAGCCACCTTCGGTCCCTCGCCCGCCCACATGGCCGCCGTGAAATCCTCCGGCTACCGGCCATGGATTGACGACCAGTTCGCCATCCCGGCCACCCACAACTTGCCCTACATCCTCTCCCACCTCAGCAACGATCCGCAAAACGCCTATCAGAGCGGCCATTTCTTCAATTCCTGGTGGAAAAATGCCGTCACCGCGCCCGACCAACTGCGCCAGCGCGTCGCCTTTGCTCTCAGCCAAATCCTCGTCGTTTCTAACACTGGCCCACTCGACAACAACGGCCGCGTTCTCGCCGACTACTACGACACCCTGCTCGACCACGGACTCGGCAACTTCCGCGACATCCTCAAACACGTCACCCTCAGCCCTGCCATGGGCGTCTATCTGGACATGCGCGGCAACGCGGCCGGCAACATCCAAACCGGCCTCCATCCGAACGAAAATTACGCCCGTGAAATCATGCAGCTCTTCTCCGCCGGACTCTACCGCGTCTGGCCGGACGGCACGCTGGTCCTCGACTCCACAGGCAACGCGGTGCCCACCTACGACCAGTCCGTCATCACCGGCATGGCCCGCGTCTTCACCGGCTGGACGTGGGGCCAAGCGCTCGTCGGCAGCCGCCTGCCCAGCGAGTTCTATCCGCCGTCGAACTACCTCGATCCCATGGTGCTCGTCCCCACTCGCCATGAACTCGGCAGCAAAATCCTGCTCGACAATGTGGTCCTGCCCGCCGCCACCGTCACCGATCCTGCCGACAGCTCCACCGACCCGCTTTCCACGCACAGCGTCCAGACCACCAATCCGCTGTTAGGAGCGGGAAACCTGGTCACCACCACCCTCACCAACCGCTACGATCTCAATGGCATTCGCGATCTCGAGGCTGCGCTCGATAGCATCGTCAACAACTCCGCAACCGGTCCCTACATCTGCCGTCAACTCATTCAACGCCTCGTCACCAGCCACCCGAAGCCCGAATACGTTCACCGCGTCGTTCGCGCCTTCAATGGCGAACGCAACGTCGACGACGTCGCCACCGGCATTCGCGGTGACATGAAGGAGGTCATCCGCGCCATTCTGCTCGATTCCGAAGCTCGTTCTGCCACGGCTGCTGCGGATGTGCAATTCGGCAAGCAACGCGAACCGCTGCTCCGCCTAACGGCCCCGGCTCGTTCGTTCCCGGCAGCCACTTACCCGAACAGCTCTTACCGCCAAAGCGGTTTCCAGACCGTGCTCGTCACCACCCCAGTCCCTCACCGGCTCATCAATGGCGAAACCATTCTGCTAGACGATCTCACCGACGGCGGAGGAAATCCAGCTCTCGCACCCACTTCGCAATCTTACGCAGTTTCCAGCAGTACGCCTGCCTACAGCTTGGACGGCCCTAGCGGCATCGTCACCATCACCGCGCCCGGCTATCAGGATGGCGACAGCGTCGCGTTGCGCTTCACCTCCGGCACCCTTGGCAGCACCGCACCTTTCAACACCCTCGCCACCTACGACGTCCTGTCCGCCACGGCGACGTCCTTCACCATCGACCTCGGCGTGACCACCTTGCTCGGCACCATCACCGGCAATGCGCACACACCTAACAATTTCACCGTTGCCAACAACTCACTCGCCACGTCCAACTACACCACCAACGGCAACACCGTCACGATCAGTTCCTCCAACTATCTCCTCGGCCAAAAAGTCTATCTAAAATTCTCGTCCGGCGGACTTGCCGACAGCACGCGTGACCAAGTTTACACCATCACTAGCTCCAATGGTTCCTCGTTCGAGATTTCTCTCGGCACCGGCACCGCGCCGGAATCCACCAGCGGCAGCGTGCTCATCCCACGCCTTTCCGGCGGCTACCGGGTCACCACCACGAACAACGTCTCCAGCATTTTCTTCCAAACCACCGGTAACCACAACCTGTCCGTCGGCGACCTTGTCCAGATCCACATCCTCGTCGCCAACCTAGGCACGCCCGCCTCAAGCATCGTCTACTCCGTGGCCGCCGTGGATGGCCCGAACTCGTTCACCGTCACCGCGCCTAACGTCATTTCGAGCGGCTCCCAAGGCAGCGGCGGCATGATCGCCTACCCGCTTTCCGCCGACACCTGGACCAGCTCCGGCACCACCACCGTCAGCCTGAGCACTTGGAATGTCGGCACCCGCACCGATGGCGACCTCCAACAAACGCCGCTCGATTCGCCCGCCGTCTTCAACTTTTTCTATCCGGACTACCGCTACCCCGGAGAAATCGCCCGCGCGGGCATGACCGTGCCCGAGTTCCAACTCACCAATGACTCCACGGTGATGAACCTCACCAACGCGATAAGCCGCAGCATCCTCAGCGCGGGAAATCCTAACGGCTTCACCAGCTATCAGAGCGGCGGCGGTGCCATCACCATGGACCTCGGCCCCTACATGACCCCCACCCGCACCGCCAACTCCGGCATCCCTGACCTCGTCGACGAACTGGGCATCCTTCTCACCGGAGGAAACCTCAGCCTCGCCGGACGCGATATCATCATCAACTACGCCACCAGCCTGCCTTACACCACGCCCACCGACATCCAGATGCGCGACCGCGTCCGCGCCGTGGTCCACCTCATCCTCATCTCTGCGGAGTTCGCCATCCAAAAGTAGCACCACCATGAAACCGGAATTCCACACCCCCTTCATCTCGCGCCGGAATTTTCTGCGCCGCGGCGTGCCCGCCCTGCTCGGTGCCAGCGTGCTCGCCAACACCATCCGCGAGCTCCGCTTCCTCAACTCCGCGATGGCCCAAGGCCCGGCGCTCAGCGACTACAAGGCGCTCGTTTGCATTTTCCTCAATGGCGGCAATGACTCGAACAACATGATCATTCCCACCCTCACCTCCGAGTGGGAAAGCTATGCTGCCATCCGCAGCGCAGCGCTCGCCATTCCTAACAGCGACGGTGGCCCAGCCACCGCGCTCGCCCTTTCCTCTCGCAATGGCCAAGCCGGATTTCCCGGCAGCGACGGACGCACCTATGGCTTTCACCCGGCCATGCCCGAGCTTGCCGCCCTTTTCAACCAAGGCCTCGTCGCGCCCGTCTTCAATGTCGGCACGCTCAGCTTCCCACTCACCAAAACCCAATACACCGACCGCTCCGTGCCGCGCCCGCCGCAGCTCTTTTCTCACAGCGACCAGCAGACTCAGTGGCAAACCTCGCTGCCCGACCAACCCGCCACCAGCGGTTGGGGCGGCCGCCTCGCCGACCTCCTCACCACGCCGTTAGACGTCAATGCCGGCGGCAAAGTCTCCATGGCCATCACCCTCGCGGGCTCCAATTTGTTCGAAGTCGGAAACGTCAACGCCGCTCCGCAATACGCCATTTCCACCGGCGGCGCAGTCACCCTCAGCAGCACCATCAACGCATCCCGCCAATCGGCATTGCAGGCATTTCTCAACGCCGACAAAATTTCGCCCGACCTCCAAACGAAGGCCTACGCCCAAGTGCTCGACCATTCCATCGCCGAGGCCGCCATCCTCAAGACCGCGCTCGATGGCCAAGGCACGCCCAGCTGGTTCAGCCACTTCCAGACCAGCATCACCACGCCTAACGGAGGAGCCAACTTCGGCTCCAGCCTGATGAACCAGATGAAGATGGTCGCCCGCCTCATCGAGCTCGGCAGCCGCACCGTCCAGTCCGGCGGACTCGGCATGCGCCGCCAAATTTTCTTCATCCAAGTCGGCGGCTACGACACTCACACCAACCAGACGCTCAATGCCGGCCAATCCACCGAAAACCGCGCCAGAGTCATCATCGGCAAACAAGCGGAACTCCTCGCCGAGCTCAGCCAATCCATCAACGCGCTGCACCTTGCGATGGGCGCCATCGGTACCGCTCGCGGCGACGCAACTTCCCTAACAAACGCTGTCACCTCCTTCACCGTCAGCGATTTCGCCCGCACCTTCCCCGGCAATGGTTCCGGCAGCGACCACGGCTGGGGCGGCCACCACCTCGTCGTCGGCGGCGCGGTCAAGGGCGGCGCGACCTACGGCAAGTTTCCCACCCTCGCCGTCAACGGCCCGGACGACACCAGCACCGGCCGCTGGATCCCCACCACTTCCGTCGACCAGTACGCCGCCACCCTCGCCACCTGGTTCGGCGTGGATTCCAACAACCTCGATGCCGTCTTTCCCAATCTCGGCCGCTTCACCTCATCCAACCTCGGCTTCCTCGGATAATCGAAAAACGAGTTCTCGCCACCTAGCAGCTCGCGCCCCCCCCGCGCTCGCGATCTATGACACTCTTTTGACACTTCTGCGCCGCAGATTCGGCAGGATGGGCGAGTCATGAAACTTCATTCCCTCGCCATCGCGCTTCTAACCATCTTCAGCCTCCACGCTCAGGAGCCACCCGCCGATCCTTTCCGCGAAACCAAGAGCGGGCCAGATGGCAAACCTGATACCACCCCCAAGAACGCATCCATCTGTTATGAGACTTTTTCGCTGCCCCTCGCCATGGCCGCAAAACTCCAGCGCGACAGCCCCGGAGACGGGGATCTCTATTCGCGCATCGTCGCTGCGGTAGAAAAGAACACCGCCCGGCAAGAGACCTTCACCGTCATTCGTTGCATGTCCGGCCATAAAGTGGTTTCGGAAAGTCTCAGCGAGCAGATGTCTCCCGGTGAATACGAACCCCCAGAACTGCCGAATTCCGTCGGAGTCGCCCTATCTCCGCCCCAAGCGAAGGACGCCGCAACGCCTGTTCCCGATGCCGAGAAACTCAACAATGCTCCAGCATTGAGCAGCTTCGAAGGCATACAAACTCCGGCGACACCAACCACCATCACCGTTCGAAAAACTGGCGTCACCCTCCAAGCAGAGCTAACCCTTAGCGAGAACCAAGACATTGCCCAATTGATGCTGATGCCATCACACATTGCGTTCGCAGGCCGCACGGCATGGGGACAGGGATTGGCAACTTCCGAATTTCCGGTATTCGAAACTCAAAACTTCGCAACCTCCACAACTCTGCGATTCAACCAACCCTTCCTTTTCGGCACGATCAACCGTCCACCCAATTCCAAGCTCGATCCTGACTCGGCAAACCGCGTTTGGTTTGCTTTTGTGACCATCACGCTCGCGAAACCCTGATGCGTCCGGCCCTCGTCACCATCCTTCCCATGCTCGCCGCCGCCATCCTTGTGATGGTCGGCGGCGAACGCATGGCACGGCGTGACGTGGAATCGCGCACTCCCGCGGATCGCGAACGCCTGCTCGATCTAGCCGAATCGTTCCGTGCTGAACTGGGCCGGTTGGACACGCTTTATCTCAGCCATCTGCATCACCTCGCAGAAATAGCATTGTTTGATAAGCCAGCCGAAGTGGCGGGCGAAGCGAAGGAAATCACCGGCGTCCGCCTCATCCGCGTTTTTCGGAAAAACGGCAAAGACCTCTCCATCCAGCCCTTCTTCGATTCCGGCCGACTGCCGGACATCCAATTGGAAAATCGGGATCGCCCATTCGATCCTTCGAACGCCGTGATCCTCGACATCTCTCTGCTAGATGGCGCGCTTCCCGGCAATGGCACGTGGCTCGCCACGCCCAATCCGAACTTACGCCTCCATTGCCACCAACCTGAAGCGGGAGTTCTCGTGGCCATCCTAGTGGATCTAACTAAAGTCCGCGAGCACGCTTCCGCCCATCTTGCTCAATGGCTCACCAAACCACTCACGCCGCTGCGAGAAGCAGGCGAGCGCGTGCAAATCGAACTGATCGATAGACCCGCCCTGGTCACCCTCGGTCCCGCGCGGCATGGCCCGGCCGCGTCCATCATTCCAACGCGCACGTTGTTCGGCGATTGGCAGATACGGGCTTGGGATGGACTGATTGTTAGCCGGACGCATGATGCGACCACTCTCGCTGCCACAGCCGCCATCGCGCTCATGCTCACGGCGTCCGGCGTCGCACTCTATTTCCAACAAAAACGCGCGCTCAAGCTCGCCGCCGAGCGCGTGTCCTTCGTCAACCGCGTCTCGCACGAACTCGGCACGCCGCTCACCAACCTCTCGCTCAACCTCGATCTCGCCACTGAGTTTCTATCAACCCGTCCTCACGAAGCGCGCCGCCGCCTCGGCCTCGTCGCCGAGGAAATCGAACGGCTCTCACGCCTCGTCGCCAATGTCCTGACGTTTTCCCGCCGCGAGCGCGATTCACTCGAACTGAAGTCCGCCCGCTGCATTCCCGGGGAAATCATCCACCGCACACTCGAATGTTTCCGCCCCGCGCTCGAACGTCGTTTGATCGAAATCGAAACCCACCTCGACGCCGATGCTCCGGTTCTTCTCGATGCCGACGCGCTCAGCCAGATCACCGGCAACCTGATTTCCAACGTCGAAAAATACGCCGCCACCGGCCGCTGGCTGCGGCTCGATTGTCAGTTAGACAACGCATTCCTAATTCTCGAAATTTCCGACCGCGGCCCCGGCATCCCCACCGCCGCCCGCGAGCGAATTTTCACACCCTTCGAGCGCGTGCTCGAAACCACCAACGAAGGGGCCAGCGGAACCGGCCTCGGACTTGCCATCGGCCGCGACCTCGCCGGGCGCATGGGCGGCACGCTTGAGCTGCTAGACAGCGCGATCGGCGCGACATTCCGCCTCCGCATCCCCGCGCCACCTGCGATCGCCCTTTTTTCAGAAACCCACGCCGCATGACCATCCTCATCGCCGAAGACGATCCGCTCACGCTCGACGCTCTCGCCACCTGCATCGAGAGCGACGGCTTCACCGCCCTGCGCGCACCGGACGGGCGCGAGGCGATCAACCTCTGGCGCACGGAAAAGCCGGACTTGCTCTGCCTCGACATCATGATGCCTGGCGTCGATGGCTACGAAGTCTGCCGCCGCGTCCGCGCCAGTGATCGAGAAATCCCCATCCTGTTTCTCTCCGCCAAGAGCCAGGAAATCGACGTGGTCGTTGGCCTCGATCTCGGGGCGGACGATTTCATCCGTAAGCCCTTCACCCGCAGCGAAGTGATGGCCCGCATCCGTGCCGCGCTGCGCCGCAGTGCGGCGAAGGATGCGAGCGACCATTTCAGGCTCGACGACCTAACGGTTCGCCCGCGCGCACTGCTTGCCGAGCGCGATGGCACGACCATCGAGCTAACGCCGCGCGAGGTTTCCATGTTGCGCCTGCTCTATCAGCATCGCGGTGAACCTGTTTCGCGCGACGCGTTTCTCGATGCCTGCTGGGGTCTCGATTATTTCCCGGATTCCCGCACGCTCGATCAACACATCTTCCTGCTGCGCAAAAAGGTCGAAGCCAACCCAGCACAACCACGCATCATCCTAACGGTTCGCGCGATCGGCTATCGCTTTGGCTAACGCGGGTTTTGACAAACTTTTGACACACAACCCATCGCGCTTTGGCAGCATGCCATCATGAAGCGATTGCTGTTTGTAACTTCCCTACTGCTCGCCGCGGGGAGCGCTTTCGCTGATGAGATTTTGCACTGCGCGCTGTTTGATCCCCATTCGGCTGGAGGTGGAAGCGGGCATCTACTTCTGCGTGAGCAGATGAAACGCATGAAGGGAAAAACTTCTTCCCCACGTGTTGGTGAGCAGATTTTCCGCGTCTACAGAGAGAAAGATCAGGGAAAAGAGAACACCGATTTCTTCACCTATCACGGCAAGCTTTCCACCTCGGGCAAGACTCGGTTGGAGTTTAACAATTGGTTCAACTTCAACGTCCCCCGCAGAGATTTGTTGGATGCGGGGGTCACCGTCGGCGTGACGAAATCCGGTGATGACAAGTATGCCTTCGACATCGACTACCTGGATAAATGCAGCGTCTACGGTGAATATTTCCGTGCACGAACAACGGGCCTACCAGTTCCCATCCGACCGAACGAATGGATTGAAGTGGCTCGATTCCATAAGGGCATTTTCAAACCGTTGTGGTGCCATGTTTGGATTTACCTCGAAACGCCTGAGCCCGCGCCGCCTGTGGAAATTGCGGCGGACGAGCCGTCTTACACCCTCGATCCCAAAGCAGCTTACCGCTTGGACATCGTCTGCGGTGCCTTGCCCGAAGCCACCGTGAAGAAGATGCACACGTTTGGGAAAGAGCACACCCGGCTCACCGCGATGGCGATTCATCCGTGGGAAGCCTACAGTGTGATTTGTCAGTCGGAGATGCCCTTCCGCTTCGATGCCGGTCGGAGCAAGTTAGAAAAAATTAAAAACCCAAGTGACGCCGTGAGCCGCCTCACCCAAGTGGAAGGAAAACTCCAAGTTTACGAATCCTCCATGACCCTGTCCTGCCAGATTCTGCCGGCAGTCGAGCGCAAGAAAGACGCCATGGTGATCCCCTTTCGCGGAGATCTGGTGCTGGGCGCGTGGATGCTTCAGGAAGTGAAGGACGGGCCGAAAATGGGCGAGTTTTATCCCAGTTGGGATAGCGGCATGGTCACTCGCGACAACTCGGCCGTGAATGTCGCCGCCTTCCGCATCACCAAATTGTAATCCATGAAACGGCTCTATGGACTTTTGAAACTCCTGTTTCTCCTGCTCGCCACGGCCAGCGCGCAGGATGAGCTGCACTGCATGGTCATTGATGTGCCGCTGAACAACCTGATGCTCGTCCGGGAAGAAATGGCGTTGGCGAGTCCTCCGATCGTCGGCAAGAATGCGCCGCTCTTTTCCACCAATGGTCGTCCGCGCGACGTGATTTTCCGCGGCAACATCTCCCTAACAGGCAAGCAACGGGTGGAACTCGGCACCGGTGGGAAAGGGAAAACGCCTGCGCAACGGGGCAACGACGAACCCGGCCTAACCATTTCCGTGGACCTGCTGCCGGGCAAACAAACAACTCTCCATCGCTACGATTTCTCCATGCTCATGCCTGCCGGGCGCGGTGAGTCTCATCGTTTCCAAACCCGTGGCCAAACCTTGGCGGTGAAGGCGAACTGCTGGCAGGAAGTCGCTGCGTGGACTTCCGGCAGTCGCTCGGTGATGCTTTGGCAGTATGTCGCCCGCAAATCGGCTGAGGCGGTAGAAACCCAGCAAAGTTTCGAGCGCCTCGCGGCTGCGGAGTGCCATTACACCGTGGACGTTCTTTTCTCGATCGCGCCTCAGGCCACCGTCGACCAGTGGCACACCATAGGTCCCGAGCTCGCCAGCCTTGCGGTGGATCTGCAGTACCGCGACGAAAACGGTCAGTGGAAATACTTTCGGGTCAACGGGCAGTCGGGAATTCCATTCACCAGCCAGTCGTCTCGCATCGACCTGAAGCGAATCAGCGAACCGGGCTATGACGACGCCAGTTTCGCCACCTTGGATGGCACGCTGACCGCCCGCGATTCGGACGTCATCACCGTGGCCGGCCAACTGAAAGCCCCGCGCGATTTGAACGGAGAAATCAAATCCTGCTCCTTTGCGGACGACGTTCCCTTGGGCGAATGGAAACTGCTCGCCTTGGAGGACGGGCCGACGATTCGTTGGGGCCTGTCGACCTTGCCCGGATGGACGCCGGAAAATCCCTACGGCAACGGCATCGTGAACTTGGTTTTCATCCGGGTTTTGAAAGTGGCGGACTGAAGCGTCGGCTTGGGCGGGTGACACCGGGACACTTCGCGCTTGTGGCGGGCGGGGCGGGGTTCCAATGTCCCGCCGCATGACTGAACTGACCTCCGCCATCCAGGTTTGCATCGCCGGGACTGGCAGTTATCTGCCTGAAAAAGTTCTGACCAACGCCGAACTTGCCGAGCGCGTGGACACCAGCGACGAGTGGATTTTGACTCGCACAGGCATCCGTGAGCGACGCATCGCCGCCGACGGCGAGTGCACGTCTGACATGGCCACGCGGGCTGCCGAAAAGGCGCTCGAACAGGCTGGCCTGGCTGCCGAGGACATCGAGCTGATCATCGTGGCGACCATCAGCCCAGACACGCTGACTCCCGCGACGGCCTGCTACGTGCAGAAAAATCTGGGCGCGACACGGGCGGTGGCATTCGACATTTCCGCCGCGTGCTCAGGATTCCTCTACGCGATGAAGATCTCGAAGCGGCTGATTTCCGACGGGGCTTTTAAGAACGCACTGATCATTGGCGCAGAAAAGCTGTCCGCGTTGACGAATTGGGACGATCGCACGACTTGCGTGCTGTTCGGCGATGGCGCGGGAGCCGCCGTGCTGCGCGCCGCCGGTCCGGGCGAGGGATCGATTTTGGCCACCGAAATGGGCACCGACGGCAACCAGACGCACCTGCTCAACATTCCCGGTGGCGGCACCGCCTGCCCCATCACCAAGGACAACGTCGGCGATAACCTTTTCGCCCTCACGATGATGGGCAAGGAGGTCTTCAAACACGCAGTGACGCGGATGAAGGAAGCCGCAGAAAAGGTCATCGAGCGGGCAGGCCTTCAGCCCGACGACATCGCCTGCGTGATTCCGCACCAGGCGAACCTGCGCATCATCGACGCCATCGCCGACCGCTTGGCGGTGCCCAACGAGCGGGTTTTTGTGAATCTCGACAAGTATGGCAACACCTCGGCCGCCGCTGTTGCGATCGCGCTGGATGAGGCGAATCGGACCGGGGCTTTCAAGCGTGGCGACAACATCGTGCTGGTCGTGTTCGGAGCTGGCCTGACTTGGGCGGCAGCGGCGATTCGCTGGTAACCGGTTTGTGGGACTCGACCGCCTTGTTGTGGGCTTTCAAGCCCGCTCTCCGCAGCGTTTTGAGAGTTGACGAAGAAGGCTATAACAGTACGGTGCGGCCTTGCTCGTCGGCTTGTCGGAGAAATTCTGCTCATGGCAGAAAAAAACTGGATTCAAGCTGAACCGACCCCCTATGGATTGACGGATTATTCCCATGTTGCCCTCACTTTCGCTTGGAAACTTCCGATTGGATTCAAATCCTGCCGAGCTGGGTTCCGTGGCTTTGAGTGAAACGCCGGGGTTGGTCGACAAATTTCCGCACCCTAGCATGACCGAGCGGCGCAAGGTGCTGATTGTTCAAGGCGACTGGGAGGCTGGCATGTCACGGCTGGCGCTGGACCTGACGGATGCGGGTCATGAGGTCGGCAAGGTGTTCTTCTGCGCGGCGGACATCATGTACAAATTCCGCGGCATCCGCACCCACCTCTACCGCGAACCGCTGGCCGATTTTGAAAAGTGGTTGCGCGAGTTGGTCCGCAACGAGGGCTACGACACTTTTTTCCTCTACAACCACTACCGCCCTTACAACCAAGTGGCGTGGGAACTCGCGGAGGAACTCGACCTCGGCTGCTGGGTGTTCGAACTCGGGCTGATACGGCCGAACTGCGTCACCGTCTTCAGCCGCCAAACGACGCCGGTGGCTGAACTGTCGCGGCGCTGGGACAAGTTGCAGGCAGGCGGCGAGGCGCCGCCTGTGGTGACCACCCCGCCGGAGCTTTGCCAAGTGAGCACCACCGCGAAGATGCTCGCGTTTTGCACCAGCTTTCTGTTCAGCCGGATGACGGCCCCGCTGTTTCCCAACTTTGTCGACCAGCGCGAGATGAAGCTGGGACGGCATTTCAAGCACGGCATCATCCACCTCTGGCGCTTTTTTGAACGCGGCCGGGATTGTGAGTTCGATCCCTTGTTCGCCGGCGATTGGTCGGGCACCTACTACGCCGTGCCCTTGCAAGTCCACAGCGACACCCAGATCACCCGCTGCTCCGATTTCAAATCGATCGAGCAATTCATCAAGATGGTCGTGAGATCGTTTGAATACCACGCTGCGCCCGACGCCCGGCTGGTTTTCAAGGTTCACCCGATGGATCGCGGCTACAAAGATTACACCGACCTCATTGCCGGGCTAAACCACCGCTTGGGTGGCGATCGCATCCTCTACGTCGACCGCGTCCATTTGCCCACCCTGCTGGCAAACTCGCTCGGCGTGGTCAACATCAACAGCTCGGTCGGCATTTCTGGACTCGTCCACCACGTGCCGGTGCTTACCCTTGGAACGGCCGTCTACGATCTCGACGGACTCACTTTCCCTGGCGGGCTGGACGACTTCTGGACCCAAGCAAAAGCGCCGAAGCCACAGCGGGTGAAACAATTCATCAACTTGCTGCTCAACACGAGCCAAGGTCGCGGCACTCTTTCGCAGCGTTGCTTCGATGTCGCGAATCGCTGCCGCATCCAGTGGCCGAAACCATTCCGCGACGAATTTTTCAGCGCCGTGAGTGAGACCTCGGATGACGCCGACGGGACAGCCCCCAAAAGATTCTAGACTCGGGAAATCACCTGTAAAACCCGTGATCCCAGCGAACCTCCGCCCGCTCGATGCCCGGGAATTCCGGTTGACAGGAACAAGTGCCATCGGACAAGCATCCAGCCCATGACCTTCCGAAAAATTGCCATCATTGGGGGAGGAGCTTTGGGCAGTTCCTTGGCGATCAATCTATCGCGGAACAAGCAGATCCGCTGGGTCGTCCGCTCTGCTGATGACGCGGCGGAGATCAACCGAACCCGCATCAACGCCCGCTATTTGCCGAATCTCCGCATTCCCGACGAGGTGCAGGTGACAACGGACCTCGCAAGCGCCCTCGAAGATGCCGATCTGGCGATCATCGCGACGCCGGCCAGCACCTTCGCTGCGGTGGTCGGCGCGGTTGCCAAGGCACGGCACGATCTGCCCGTGATCTGGGGCTGCAAAGGATTTTGCCCGGTTTCGGGCGAACCTCTGTCCGTCATGGCGGCGGAAATTTTAGCCCCGGGAACCACCTATGGCGTGATTTCCGGACCAGGTTTCGCGGAAGGGCTGGCAGCGGGCGACCCAACCGCCTTGGTGGTGGCCACGCATTCAGGAAACGAAGCCACCCTTGCCATCGCCGAGGCGCTCTCCAACGACAGCCTGCGGGTTTACGCCAATTCCGACCTCGTCGGCGTGCAAATCTGCGGTGCGATCAAGAACGTCTATGCCATCGCCTCGGGCATCATCGACGGCTGCGGCTGGGGCGTGAACACTCGCGCGGCGATGATGACGCGGGCCGTCGCAGAATCGAAAACCTTTCTCAAGGCGCACCAAGCGAAGCGATCCACGCTGATGGGGCTTTCCGGCTTCGGCGACCTTTTCCTCACCTGTGGCAGCCGCTTGTCCCGCAACTACCAGGTGGGCATGGGGCTGGCGTCCGGCACCTCACTGGCCAATGTGCTGGAAAATCTCGGCCACGTCGCAGAAGGCGTGCAGACAGCGCGACTCATCTGCCAACGGGCGGAAACCCTAGGCATCGAGATGCCGCTGGTGTGCGCGGTGAACGAGATTCTCGATGGCCTGAAATCGCCGCGCGAGTGTGCCGTGGCGTTGATGGCGCGCGATATCAAGCATGAGAAGGCCAAGCGAAAATCCGTGCCATCGGTCAGCGCCCGGTTGACGGATTTCGTGTGATCCCCATGCTGGGCCTCGACTTCCATGCGCACCATCCTCACCTACGGCACCTTCGATCTGCTTCACATCGGCCACATCAACCTGCTTAAGCGGGCCAGGGCCTTGGGCGACCGCTTGATCGTCGCGCTCTCCACCGATGAGTTCAACCTGACCGAGAAAAACAAGGTCTGCATCAACAGCTACGCCGACCGCAAGGTGATCCTTGAATCGTTGCGCTTTGTCGATCTGGTCATCCCCGAGGAAAATTGGGAGCAAAAGCACACGGACGTGGAAAAACATGGCGTGGACATCTTCACCATGGGCGACGACTGGGAAGGTCATTTCGATTTCCTCAAAGACCGCTGCGAGGTCGTTTACCTGACCCGCACCGCCAACATCTCGACCACGGAAATCAAACAAACCATCGCGACCGGAGCCCGCGGCTGAGTGCCCGCCCAACCGCGCACGGGCGAATTCCGCGCTCCCGCTCACTCCACCTAGACGGCGGCGCGCATCCCCAACCTCACGAATTGATCATGAAACGCTGCTGGATCCACATCGGCATGCCCAAAACCGGAACCACCTCCATCCAGGTCCACCTGGTGAAGTTGGGACAGGGCGAAGGATGGCAATACGTCGCCATCGGCAAAAGCCCGAGCATGAACCGCGAGATGCATGCGATGTTCGGCACCCGGCCCGAGAAATGGTACTGGTTCGAAAAGCGCGGGGTCACCAAGGAAGAACTCGAAATCCTCCGTCAGCGGCTCCGCAAAGGACTCGCGCGGACGATTCGTCGTAGCCAAGCGGAGAACATCATTCTGTCATCCGAAGCGCTGTCATTGATCCACAAGTCGGGCGTCCGGCAGCTGCGCGAGTTTCTCGAACCGCTCTTCGATGAGATCCGCATCATCGGCTACGTGAGACCACCCGCAGGATTCATGGTTTCGTTTTTCCAACAACGGTTGAAGAACGGAGCCGAGAGCTTCGGCCGCATGGCCGGTCCGCAATACCGCGAGCGCTTTGAGAAATACGATAAAATCTTCGGCCGCGAAAACGTGACCTTGAGAAAGTTCGAACCCGCAACCTTTCCAGGAGGCTGCATCGTCAGAGATTTCTGCGAGCAGGTCGGCATCCAACTGCCAGATTCCGTCGCCATCGACCGCGTGAACGAGAGCCTCTGCCTTGAAGCCTGTGCCATCCTGTATGCCTACCGCAAACACGGCAAAGGCTTCGGCATCGGTGCGGATGTCATCCTTGAAAACAGCCGCATCGTCCGCCCCTTGCTGGCCATGAAAGGCACACGCTTCCGCTTTTCCCGCGCCTTCCTCGACACGGCCGCCGGAGATCTCAGCGACGACATCTCTTGGATGGAACAGCGCTTGGGGGCCACCTTGCACGAAACCGTCAGCGAGGATGGATCCGAGGTTTCAGGCGAAGCCGATCTGCTTCTCATCAGCCGCTCCGCCTGTGAGGAATTCGTCGCCCGTTTTGAGGAATACAACGGCGTCAAAGTTCCGTCCACATGGCTGCCCACCGCCGATCCCGTCGAGCCACGACAAGTTTCCGATCTCGTCGAACGATGCCGCGAAATGGGCCGAGAGAAGATTCAGGAAAAACGCTCGTCGCGTCCGGGCAAACCGCTTGGCAGCAGATTGATCCGAGCCATACGCCGCTGGCTCTCCCGCACCAAAGCCGCTCCCGCCGCAAAACCCAAGACAGGCCCAGCCAAAAAACGCGCCAAGAAACGTGGCAAAAAGAACAAGAAGAACGGTTGATTGGTAGAGTGCGTCGCCAGCCCGCCAGACCTAAAACAAGACACCCTATCTCCAATGATAGGGCCGAAAGTCGATAAGTCTAAATATCGCCGTTCATTGGCCACACGACGGAATTTAAATTTCCATCAACCACCGACACCTTGGAAGCTGTAAGCGGCTAAGTATGATATAACAAATTCACCGCAGCCAAGCTGCTCCCATTGAACCCGCTCCGTGAGGTTTTTAGAAGCTATCCCAAAACCTCTTTCATGAGGAAAAGGGAAAAAGTTAAGTTAATGAATTCTTGAAATATTGCGGTGGATTTTTTCCCAGCGGATGCACAAGCGCCCGTAGTTTTGAAGCCAGCCAATCGTGCGCTCAACCGTCCATCGTCGCTTGTATCTGCGCAGCGGCCAGGCCGTCCTGGCTCTCCCGCTGATGCAAGCCGCTTTTCTTGACAAGAACACCTCAAAATAGGAATTCTCTGCGGCAGCAACCAAATTCAGCTCGGCTTCGAGCCGACTTGCTGATTTCAATAGATATCAACGCGATCCACGTCGATGAGATCGTTTATCTTCAAAACGATCCTATCTAGGTTAATAAATTATGCCGACTATTTCCACTCCGGAACAACTTATCGGATACGTTGATTCCAACGGTAACAAAGTGATTGGCGAGCCGAAGGCGTTTACACGGTCCTCAATCATGTTCGCATCCGAGAACTGCACGCTGGTGATAGGAAAAGGCGCGAATCTAGACAACTGCCGCATGGTGTTTCAATCACCAAGAGGACGTGTCGAGATTGGCGCCAATTCGACAGTAAAAGCCTACATCCGTTGTGGAACGGATAGCACGGTAAAGATCGGAGCTCGTTTCTCTCATACCGGAGGCGGCGTATTCAGTGCTGCAGAAGGGGCCAACTTAACCATAGGCGATGATTGCATGTTCGCGATCCATCTGGATATTCGAGCGGATCACGCGCACCCCATTTTTGACCGTACAACCGGCAACCGATTGAATGTCAGCCGGGACGTTATCATTGGTGACCACGTGTGGCTAGCGCCTAACGTCCGCGTATACCCAGGGGCAAAAATCGGTGCGGGAACAGTGATCGGAGCAGACTCCATCGTTACCAAGGAAATCCCGCCCCATTGCGTGGCAATTGGCAGGCCCGCCAAAGTGACTCGCGAAAATATCGTTTGGGATAAATCACACGTCTGTATTCGAGCCCCTTGGAAGTTTGATCACGTTTCCGACATTCCCAATATGTGGAAGCCCGATGACGACTTTGAGGAATGAAAGTTCTTTAACAAATCCATTCTGATTACTGGCAAAATGGCAGCAAGATTCTCCCCGCGAATGCACCAGCGGCGTTGGTTCTGAAACCAGACATGGACTCGATTATCCACCGTCGCTTGCTTCTGCCGCCAAGTTCGCGAGCTAATGGTCCAGCTCATTGTACACCCGCATCTTGCTCCAAACCTCTCCGCGTCTCTCAATGAGACAATAAGATCGGGAATGTTATGGAATTGTGGGGAAAATGAATCACCTCGAGTTCGAGGTAAAGCAGCCTTGCGCTTGTAGATTTTTTAAGAATTTCCAAGCGCTCCATCGGAACCGCCAAGGAAATTTTCTGGAGGTAAGCTTCTTCCAATTCATGACGTCCTTGGTTCCTTTGTTCTTGAGAATTGAACATGCCAACTCTCTCTGGGACTTACTAAGCTCGGCACGTTGTCCTAATAGATCAACCAGCAACGGAACCTGAGATTTCTTGAGGCTTTGGCTCAACACAAGTTCGGTGAACGCCTGCCCTGCCAGCTCAAACTGATTCTCTTGCAACAGGATCACGATTTTATGGTGAATCGCGAGATTACGCACTTTTTCGGGAGCTCGGTCATTGATCTTTGTAAAACACGCCAATGCGACTTCTGGATTCCGCGCGAGCACAGGAACGATTCCCGTCATGTTTGCCATCCCCCAATACAGATAGGCCTTGGACGGGCAGCGTGGCGACTCAAGGATGCCACCTTCAACAAGCTCTCGCAACAGTCGAACACCAAGAGCACGGTTGCTTTCGATTCCCCACTTCTGCCCGCCATCGTAAAATGCGATCGCCAATTTTACTTTGGCCGCTGATTGCTTCTCTGAGGCCACCATCAATTCCATGAGTCGCGCGCTGGGATTGGCCTCAAGGTTCAGGAATTTCTGCCATTGTTCGTCCTTCATACGCTTCCGCAGCAAACGCAGTTCCGAACTCACCAACTCAATCTGCGCGACACCAGGATTCCCAGCGAGACGCCCCATGTACTTTTTCTGCAATGCCGGAATATTGATTTGTTGTTGCCTTCGATAATTCGCGGCATCAACCAACAGTTTCTTCGTGGTGTTCTCAAACCGTCCTGCCCAGAACCCGCGCGGTCTACGTCTCGCGGCAGGTAATGGCTGTGAGAAGATATTGACCAGGAACTGCTTCAGTCGATCTTGGTTGCTTGCGGCATCTCGGTATTGCTCCGGCGTCATCCAAGGCTCACTCATGATCTCACACCATAACTCGTCATTGCGATCAATCTCGATGACTCTTTCGAGAAGTTCGTCGAACGATGCGTAGTCATGGCAGTTGATAAACGCGCGGCTGTTGAAAATTCTGCCCGCTTCCGGGTTACCCCAATAGATTGGGATCGTGTTCGCCAGCATCGCTGTCACAATTTTTTCTGATAGGTAATACCCTTTGGGATGTAGCGCGTTCTCCGAGGCAATCGAGAATTTTGACTTACTTTTGATGTCGATACCTTCCTCGAACCAGTTGCCGCGGAAGTGTGTTTCCGCCGAGGCCTTTTCTTCGGGATTGATGTTGTTCAACAACTTCCCGTGAGATTCCACAAAGCGGTGTTTACTCAAAGTTCTGAAGAGTTCCTCTCGCTCGGGCACCCCCCCATGGGAGTAGACAAAATTGCAGAAGGCGGTTTTTTCAGAAAGCAACAACCTTGGATCAGCCTTTGGCTTGTTCAGTCGTTCGAAAAGGTCATTTCCAAGTGGCTGGAAGTAGCCAGCGCTGAAGAAATTGGCAAAAAACACCCTGTCATCCAGTTTGAGATCATCGGAAAAAAGCACCGCGTAGTCATAGAGAGTTGTGTCGAACCCGACTGCCTCGTGTTGCAGATAGATGCGGATTGTTGAATCGGGAACATCGAGTAGAAAGCGGTTGGCGATATATTCATCTCCTCTGAGATAGTTTGTTTGATTTGCGCCAATGAGGACATATTCCGGATTCGACAAATCCTCAATGAACTCAAATTGTTCACCCAGAAGTTCGAAATAATATCTTCTCATCCAATCCGCGAGATAGTAGGTATTAACTCTGATCGTCTTTCTCATGGAGCTATATTTAGGGTCGAATTACACGGTTGAACCTAGATCGCTTTGGTAACTGGCGTCTTGGGCCAAAACAAATCTCTGCAGACAAACAACAACGATCACTCAAATCGCCGGACTCCACCATGAGGCCTCTCGATGATCTCTTCAAGCCGCATCTGAGGCGGAGTCTAGATGTGGCGATTCTTTTCTTTGGGCTGCTTCCTTTTGCAATCCATCAGCACGATCGGCTGGAGCCAATCCTTTCGATTGATACGCTCTGAATCTGAAGCAACCAATCGATGGTTTAGGTTCAAGGCGTGAGGTTGCAGACCTTTTTGTAAAAGCTCTCTAGGGCATTTCCCTGATAGGCAGAAAGATCAACAGGCACGGCTTCCAGTTCGCCATCGCAAAACGCCCGCATTCCTTCTGCCAATCCATCGATGGAATTTTCAACCAGCATGCCAGAGCGACCTTCAATGACGCTCCGACAGGCAGCGATATCTGTGGATATGACGGCCTTGTCCAAAATCATGGCTTCAAACAAGACTAGCCCCTGCCCTTCATAGTTCGACGACATCACCAAGCAGTCCGCGCGCTTCAGGTACGGGAATGGATTCAGACGGAAACCCAAGAGACGGATGTGCTCTTCCATTCCGATTTGCTGCACCAGCCGCTTCAGTTGCGGCAGCAGAGGTCCGTCCCCGACGATCAACAGACGAATGTCCATTCGGGATTGGTAAAGCCGTTCAAAGGCCCGGATTAGTTTTTCATGATCTTTTTCCACCGACAGTCTTGCGATGGAGATGAAGGTCCGCCGTGTCTTGCTGAAGAGATCCTCTTCCTCCACCGTATCGAGCGGCTCGCCCGAACGCTCAATGACTCCTTCTGGGTTGAGCATGTTGTCGCAGTGGTCGAATTGCTCAACAGGAAGATTGAAGTGCTCCGCAAGAGAGTCGACATTGAGCTTCCGTGTCGCGTCACACACCGAAATCAAGCGGTCGAATCGATGGTAAATCCGAAAAATTCGCTCCAGCTGGGGGAACCTAGTGTTCCATTCGTGATACTTGTCGTTGTGCTGATAGATGGCACGATACTTCGTCGTCCCTTCGGGAGCAAAAGCGAAAACTGACGCCCAGAAACTGCTGTAGCCGGAAAATTCCACCAAGGCGTCGAAACTCGTGGAACCGAATAGGCGCTTGTATTCACGCTCATGGGCACGGGAATAGATTTCCCATAATTGGGCACTGCCTGAAAAGTCATGATTTGCATTGAACTGATCTAGCACCCAGCGTTCCTCAACTGTCAGGTTCATGGTTCCGACCCGGGGCAGAACCCTAACACCATTTGGCAGCTGGTCGAACTGCTGCTGCCGCTCGAGGTTCTCGGCGGACTTCCAAGGCAAGATTGCAAGTGTCACGTTCAGTTTGCTGTAATCTAACCTGCGGAGGAGATTCAAGAGTGAAGTGGTCACCCCGTTCGGCTGAAAGCCACCTGGATAAATCAAAACATTGTGTCGCGAGGTGTTAGCGGCCGCTTCCGCCACAGGCGTAAACATCAGATCAACGACACGCTTCGCCGCACAGCCGTCCTCCATGGGGCAAAACCGATCTCTCGCCGCTTTGTATCGCTCAGGATCCACGTTGGTGCCCTCTCGAAGCGTATTTACCACTTCGGAGCATAGGATTTCGAGATCGGTGCAAATTTTCCCGGGAAGTTCATCAACATCGAAATATAGGCCGCGTTCACGGCTATATTCTTTAAAATCATTGAGATAATAAAGTATTGGCCGTCCGGTTGCCATGAAATCAAAGGCAATGCTCGAATAGTCGGTCACAAGAATGTCGACAATCGCTAGAAGCTCATTCGAGGAGATATCGTCGGGAACCGAACTGCTTTCCGGAATATCGCCGCCGAGAAAATGCCCCCGGAATAAAACCTGGCATCCCGTCTGGGTCATGCGCTGAATATCCCGCATCATCTCTTCGGCATTTGTTTCAATCTGACCCAACTTGCCTCGCCAAGTAGGGGCGTAGAGGAGCACTTTCCGGCCAGCCGTCAAACCGAGTCTCTTCATCAATCCGAGCTTTGCTTCATCGGTGAGGTTGAGGGTGAGATCGATCCTAGGGTAACCCGTTTCCGCCGCGACTCCCCGGAAGAGATGATCCACATCGAAACTTTCCAGCAAAATACGGGTAGTATGTCGGTTAGAGCTGATGAGGTGAGTGGTATGCAAAAGGTTCCTTGCGAGGTTGGCATACACTGAAAAGTCTTGGCCCACATCATCCTTGCCGAGTGTTTTCCACGGGGTCCCATGCCAGGTATTGAGATAGGTCTGGCCCTTTTTACGGATAAAATAGTGAGGGAATGTCGAGTTGTTGATCAACACGGAAGCCGTGGCCAAATGTCTCATGTAGCCATCTCCCTCTTTGGGGATGAAAATAACATTTCTGAGGTTCCTAAATTTTTCTGGAATCGATTCTCGGTCATTGATCACCCAAACATGCGTATGATTCGCAAATTCCGTTCTATCCAACAAGTGGAGGAATATTGCGTAAGGATTGCAAGTCATCTGGTTACCATGAAAACTCTCATAGAGGATCTTGCGGGTGTCGATTTCCAGAACCTCGAGATATTCCGTGAAGCTCGCGGATTTTCTGATACCGGCTTTAGATCTAAATTCGGATTGAGAGACTCCGTGGGGCCTCTGCAATATCTTCACCGAGCGGAAGCTCGCAGCAGCGGCTTCGGGTCGACCCGTCTCGACCAAACAGCGGCCGAGGCGGTGATATAAGTCCGGATCGTGGTGTTCTTGCCGGGCCACCGCTTGGTCGTATGCTTCTACAGCGCCGGTCCAGTCTTGCTGCTCCTCCAGCAGAACGCCAAGTAGCCGCCAATCCGCCGGATCCGTCGCGCTCACATCCAAAGCACTCCGGATCGCATCCACAGTTCTATTGCCCTGATGATCCGTTGCCGTCTCGATGGCCGAAACGTCCTCATGAGCATTGCGATAGGCATCACATGCCTCCGCAAATCTTCCCGTCTTTTCAAGGACATAACCCAGCCGATAGCTCCACAACGGGCTAGGGGTTGGATTCTTACGAATCGCCGTGGCATAGGCCTGTGTGGCGGTGACGAAGTCTCCCAGGCGCTCGCTCACGAATCCAAGCCGGTAGTGCCATTTGGGATGTTCGGGATCGAGAGTGACAGCCTGTTGATATGCCTCGGCAGCTTCAGCCCACTGATAGAGATGTTGTCTCGCGTCTCCGTGGTGAAAATGCAATGCCGCATTCGTCGGTTCGGCTCGACTTCGTTCTGCAAACGCGTCGGCAGCCAGCGCCCAGTTCCCCGCATCTTGATGGAGAGCGCCGACGCCGAGACTCTGTAGTCGGCTGGATTTTTGTGCCGCCACGGCCAACTTGAAATACCGGTCCGCGCTTTCTGGATCGCAGGCTCCAGACACATCAGGAGTGGCCAGCGCGCAACCGAGGTAATAATACCATTTGCCATTATCCGGCACTAGGTCCACCGCACATTTATAATGCTCCGCAGCTTCGCTAAATCGCTTCATTCCCGCCAAGGCATATGCGAATCTGAACCGTAGCATTCCGTCATTGCCGTCAAGGATCACGGCGGCTCTCAAAGCTTCAACTTCCTGCCACCAGTTCGACTGACGGCGCAGCGTTCTTGCAAGTTGACTGTAGAGAAACGCAGATTCGCCAGACGACTCGATACGCTCCTGAATCTCGTCCACTGACAGGTAGCTTCGAGGTGGTGAAGACGCGTCCAATCTGCTTTCAAGCGACTTGAGCTGGGCCATCCAGTCAATGCGATCAGGTTGAATGAAAAGGGCTTTCTGAATGTAAGGAAACGCATTGATCCAGTTCTTGTGTTTATAGCGGATCATGCCTCTCTTGAAGAGACTCTCGGCATGATTGGGAGCTATTTCCACAGCGCGACCAAAGCATTCGTCCGCCTTGTTCCAATTCTTGAATTGATAGTGTAACAACCCCAACCCGTAGGCGATTGAGGTTTGGAAGGAGTTCGTAAAATTGGAGCTCATGCGGGAGGGTAGAAAATAATTGTTAGGCGAGTCCGCAGACCTTGCGGAACTTGCGACAGACGCGCCGCCAGATGCCGAGCAGGCCACTGCGCTGGCGCTCTTGCTGTTCACGTTTGGCAGCCAGATCCACTCGGATGAGGCCACGGCAGTATTCCACGAGGGTGGCGACTTGGGCCGGGTCTACGGGGTCTCCGGCAGGAATCTGTTCTGTGGGAATGCGGGTTTCCTGAATCCTGCGGAAGCGTTTGACGAACTCGTCGAGGGTGCTGCGTGGGATTTCGAGCAGCTCGGCCTCGCTGGCGATGCCGTGGCTGTCGGCCAAGTTCTCGCTAAGACTGGCGGCGACTCGCGTCTCCATCCATTGGATGTCCGCAGCCTCTTTTTCCAGCCCTTGCGCGACGACCGGCCTGGCGACGGCGAATTTTTCGCCCTTCATCGCCAAGAGAACTTTGATGAGTTGGAGGTTTTCGGCGACGACGCCGGGACCGCGACCGTAGCCGGGGCCGAACTTGCGGTAGGCGTAGAGGATGCTGCAGGCGCCGAGGCTGAGACTCTCGTTCGCGCGCTTGATGGTTTCACGCGGCGGCGGCTCAAGGCCGACGGATTGGAAGAAGTCGGAGACGGTGCAGCCGTGGGCGAAGGATGCGGGATCGAACTTGCGGAGCACGACGTTTTCGCGACCGAAGACTTGGTCGAACTTTTCGAATTTCCTGCGGTAGTTCAGCTTGATGTCGCCGAGCTGGAACTGCGAACGCCCGCCTTTGACCATTTCCTGAAAAATAGAAACCTTGAAGCTGACCGGCGGACGGACGTAGCCGATGACGCGGATCTCGTCGAAATGGGGGGCAAGAAATTCCTGGAGGCGAACGATGCCAGCCTTGTCGATCAGCGGTAGCGCCTCAGCCGACATGATGATGGTGCTGGCCTTGCTTTTCGAAAGGGCGGTGGCGAGACGTTCGCGCAGGTTCGCGCCTTTCTCGGCCAGCGCCTCGGGCGTGATCCCTTGCTTCTCGAACCAATGGTAATGAAACGGGTTGGTGGCGAACATCGCGTGGAAGGGCGTGTTCATGTGCAGCTTGCCGCCGATGCAGATGTATTCCCACTCCGCCGTGGAACCGATGCGCTTGAGATTCGCCTGCAGGGAGGTGGTCCCCGTCTTGTGCATTCCGATGTGCAGCCAACAACGCTTCATGTCATTTCAAATTGGGATTAACGATCGGCCCGCCCGAGGGATTTTTTCAACCGCCGCAGCAGCCGTGCAAAGGGGCCCTTCCGTTTGCGGATGGAACGGCCACCGGATTTCCGCAGTTTTTCGCCAGCGAGTTCGCGGCAGGTCTGAACGTAGGTGGCGGCGGCTTGGGGATCGACAATTCCGCCCGTCGCCGCCGGCAAACGGGGTGGCCGGGTACCGGTGATTTTCCCAAAGCGCTTGCCGAACTCACGCAGCGTGTCCAGCCCGACGACCAGCAGGTCTTCCTCGCGCGAGACGTCATCGGCAGACGGCTTCGCCTCACGGGACAGCGCCGAGCCGAGGCGGTTTTCCATCCACGCGAGATCTTCCGCTTGGTCGGCGAGTTCCGGCGCGATGATCTCACCTGAGAGGCGAAATTTCGCGCCCTTCATGGCGAGCAAGGTCCGGACAATGTAGCGGTTTTCACGCACCACATACTTGCCGACCCCGTAGCCAGGACCGAAGCGGTAGTAAGTGAAAAGCAGGGCGCAGGCCCGGGCGCAAAGCCCTTCGTTGACGGTTTTGACCACGGTGCCGGGCGGCAGCGAAATGCCGGTGCGCTCGCAGAAATCCCTGACCACGCAGTGGTTGGTGAACGCGCGTGGATCGAATTTCACCACATCCACCTGCTTCTTGCCAAAGACGGCATCGAATTTCCGGAACCGCGTGCGGTACTTCGGCGCGCACTCGCTGAGGCGGAAGGTTTTTTTGCCGTGCTTCACGCGTTCCTGGAAATTGGAACTGATGAATTCGGCAGGGTTGCGGACATAGCCGATGACGCGGATTTCATCGACCAACGGACGGAGGAACTCGGCGAGACTGGCAATGCCTTGGCGGTCCATGATGGACAGGGATTCCGCGGAAAGGATGAGCGTTTCCTCAGTGGCTCGGCGGATGCGGGCTTCAAGCTTGCGCCTCAGGCGGGCACCGAGTTTGCGCAGTTCCTCGTCGTTGGCCCCGTGATTTCGGAAGGTGTGGTACTTCGCGGGATGGCTGGAAAACATCGCGTGGACCGCGCCATTGGTGTTCGCCTTGTCCTTCTCCACCTTGATGTAGCGCCAACCTTCATGGTGACGAACCGCGTTGAGGTTGGTCTGAATGGTGGAGCTGCCGGTCTTGTGCATGCCGACGTGTAGCCAAAGTCTCTTCATGGTTCGTTCAAAGCGACGGTTTCCCCCGCAGGTGCGAAGCCGCACGTTTTCCGATAAAACATCTCCATCGCAGTCTCTTGATAATGCTCGAAATCCACCTGCCGGACAGTGATGCGGCCAGCGAGAAAGTCGAGCATGCCCTGATAGAGGCCGTCCACCGAATTCTCCACCAACAGCCCTGAGCGGTTTTCCACCACGCCGCGGCAGACCTCGATGTCGGCGCAGACGATGGGGCGGGAGAGCATCATCGCCTCCAGCAGGACCAGTCCTTGGCCCTCGTGGTTTGAGGAAAACACGAAACAATCCGCACGCTTCAGGTATGGGAACGGGTTGAAACGATAGCCCGCGAGATGGACGATGCCGCGCAAGCCGAGTTTTTCCACCAGCAAGTCGAGCATCATCGCCAGCGGACCGTCGCCCAAGATGAGCAAGCGGGATTCCGGCCGAGCGGCGTGGACGCGAGCGAACGCTTCGATCAGTTTGCGGTGATCCTTTTCCACCGACAGGCGGCCGATGGTGACGAAAACGATGGTGCCGGGGACGAAGAAACGCGCCTCGTCGCCGTCCTCCATCGCTTCTTCCGCACGGGTCATCACGGTGCGGATGTCCACCGGGTTTTCCACGAAATCAAAGCGCGAGGCAGGCACGCCGAAGCGCTCGGCGAGTTGGTCGCGGTTCAAGTTCCGCGCGCCCGGGCTGACCGAGATCAGGTGGTCGTACTGGCGGTAGAGGTGGAAAACCCGTTCGAGTTCGGGGTATTTCACCACCCACTCGCCGTACATCTCGTTGTGCTGATAAATCGCCTTGTGGCCGATGGATGAGCGCCCGGCGAAGCCAAACAAGCTGGCGAAGAAACTGGTGTAGCCGGAATAGTCGATGGCGGCGTCAAAATGGGCGGAACCGAACAGCCGTTGTTCCTCGCGGCGGTAATGGTGACGCAGGGTTTCGAACGCGGGTGAGCCATCCTCAAGGGTGTAGCTGCGGTTGAATTCCCCGATCACGCGGCGCTCGTCCAGGGTGGTGTTGGCTGCGCCGGAGCGCGGCAGGATGCGCACTTGCGGCGGCAGGGCCTTGAGATACTCGGTGCTTTCCGGGCTGAGGGAAATGCCACCCATTTCCACGATCACGACGACGCGCAGGCGGTCGTGATCGACGGCGCGCAGCAGGTTGATCAACGCGATGGTGATGCCGTTGAGGCTGAAGTGGCCGCCGAAAATGAGCAGGGTGCGCTTGCCATCCCGGGCCACGGCGGGTGCGGGCGTTTTCCCGAGGATGAAGTCGATCACGCGCTGGCAAGCATGGCCGTCCTCCATGTGGCAGAAGTGTTCCTTGGCAGCAGCGTAGAGCGGGTGAGGCGGCGCGCCGCGCAGTGTTTCAGTGACGCGGGTGGCGAGTTCTCCGGCCGTGGTGGTGACCGGGCCCGGGAGTTCGGCGATGTCGAAGTAGAGTCCGCGGTTGGCGACGTAATCCGCGTGGTCGTCGAGGTGGAAGATGACGGGCCTGCCGGTGGCGAGGAAATCGAAGAAGACGCTCGAATAGTCGGTGACGAGGACATCGACGATGCTGAGCAGCTCGTTGGTGGAAATGTCGAGCGGCGGGACCAGCGCGGCATCGGCGGATTCCAGCGCGGATTCGACGAAATAGTGGCCGCGGAACAGCAGGTGGCAATCGGTGGACTGGAGCGTGCGGATGACCTCTTGGGTGGCGGCAACCTCGTGGTAGGGAGATTTTAGAGTGCCGCGCCAAGTGGGGGCATAAAGGACGACCTGACGGCCTTCGGGCACGCCGAGACGGGTGCGCAGGGCCTGCTTGGCGGCGGCGCTGGCATGGAGCGTGAGATCGACGCGTGGCGAGCCGGTTTCCAAGATCGCGCCGTTGAAAATGCCATCCAAGTTGAAGGAGGTCATCAGGGCGTCCGAGGTGTGGCGGTTCGGACTGGCGATGTGGCTGGCCTGGAGCAGGTTACGGGCGACGTTGCCGTGTGTCATGAACTCGCCGGCGGCATCGCGCCCTAGCGTTTTCCACGGCGTGCCGTGCCAGGTGTTGAGGTAGATTTGCCCATCCCGGCGGGTGAAATGGGAGGGAAACGTGACGTTGTTGATGAGGACGGCCGCGGTGGCGAGGTAGCGCAGGCAGGCGTCCGAGTCGCGGGTGATGAAGATGACGTTGCGCAGCGCCTTGAAGCGCTCGGGGGCCAGTTTCAGGTCCTCGACCACCCAAATATGGGTCCAATCCGCGTGGTCCGGGCTGGCGAGCAGATGGAGAAACAGGGCGAACGGGTTGCACGACAGCATGCGGCCGTGAAAACTCTCATACAGGACGGTTTTCTCCAGCAGCGGCAGCACCTCGCTGTACTCGACGTACGAGGCGGTGCGGCGGAATTTCGCATGGCGGCGGAAATGGTCTTCGGCGATGCCAGGATTGCGCTGGAGGATGCGCATGTGGCGGTAGGCCTCGCACGCCTCGCGGTGCTTGCCGAGCGCGGCCAAGGAGCGGCCGAGACGATGCCAGTACTGCGGCGCATGGTCGCCGCTGCGCGTGGCGGCTTGGCGGTAGGCGCTTTCGGCACCTGTTTTGTCGCCAGCGGCCTCCAGCGCGGTGCCAAGGTCGAACCAATCGGCGGCGGCGGTCGCGTCCTTTTCCAGCCGGGCGGTGATTTCGGCGGCGGTGGAGTATCGTTTGCGGCTGCCAGTGGCACCCGGTTTCAGGCTGCGGCTGAGGGCGGAAAGTCCGCTGCGGATGACGTTGCCATCGGCGGGATCGCTCCCCGCATCGACGACCTCATAGGTGGTGCAGGCTTCCTCCTGAAGACCGGCATGATCCAAGGCATAGCCGAGTCGATAGAGCCACACGGAGTGCCCTTTGAACTCGGGAAACTCCAGCAGTCGGCGGTAGCTGGCAGCGGCGTCTTGGAAGTTTCCCAACTTTTCCTGCAAGGTCCCGAGGCGGCGGTGCCATTCCGGATTGCTGCCGTCCAGCGCGATGGCGGCGCGGTAGTGTTCGATGGCTTCGGGCCAGGCGTTGAGGCGATCGTGCGCCGTGCCGAGCAGGTAGAGCAGATGGGCGTCACCCGGATGCTTGGCGAGATCGCGGCTGTAGGCGTCCGCGGCGGCACGCCAATGCCCGGCGGCGGCATGGAGCACGCCGATGCCGAAACGGCCGCTGTTCCATTTCGAGTCACTGGCGACGGCGCGGTCGTAAAAGGTCTGGGCGGCGGCGGAGTTGCCGGTGGACTCCAGCATGAAGCCGGCTTTGACGCTGGTTTTGGTTTCCTGCGGGTCCAGTTCTGCGGAGCGGCGGTAGAACTCCGCCGCCTCCTCGTTGCGCGTCATCCGCTCGCTGACCTGGCCGAGGCGGAACAAGAGCGATGCGTCATCCGGTGAGAGGGCCAGAGCGTTTTTGAGCGCCTCGTCTTCCAGCCACGCACGGCCTTGGATGCGGTAAATGGCGGCGAGTTCGCTGTGAAGAGCGGCCGATCCTTGGTCTTCGGAAATTCGCTGCAGGATGTGGCTGGTGCACAGTTCCATCGCCTTGGCCTGGGATCCCTTGAGGTGCTTGGCCGTCTGGCAAAATTGGACCATCCAGTCGGTGCGGCTGGGTTCCAGCTTGAGCGCCTCGCTCATGTGGGAAAACGCCAGCTCCCAACGCTCGCGCTTGAACTCGACCATGCCGCGCTGGAAATGGCTGGGCGCATGACGCGGAGCGGTGCGAACGGCGAGCGCAAAGCGCCTTTCCGCGCCGGCCCAGCGGCCCTGCTTGTAGTAAATCCAACCCAGCCAATATGCCAACGGTGCCTGCACGAGCGAGGACAGATGGAATTGGCTGTGGGGCTTCATGGTGGACGAGTCCCGGGTGTGCCGATATCGGATTGCGATTCAAGAATTTTGTGTAACTCCTGACGATACGGCCCCTGTCCGAGTTGCGCGGGCAGCTGGGCGGGCAAGGGATTTCCAGTTCCCGGGGCCGCGAAAGCTGCACCGCAACCCAAGCCCTGACAAGTGGGATTTCAGCACCCGCCGGTGACGGGATTTACCCTTGGCAGCGCAGGACAGCGGCTTACGCTCTCGCCCCATCCCCGCGCCGGTGGCGCACCTGCAAATCCGACGATGGCGAGCCACGATCTTCCCGACCCTGCAGCCCGTGTGGTGCTGGTTTTTCTCGATGAGGAGAAGGACAAGCTCTATCAGCTGAAGCAATGGCTCCAGCCCTTGGAACGCCTGAGCCGCAAGCTGGATGTCGAAGTTTGGTATGCCTCGGAGCACGCGGCCAAGGTGTTGGCAGGCAGCAAATTGCCTTCCCACCAGCTGCGCGATGCTGAGGCGGTGCGGGCCCATCTTGCGGCCAATCCCCCAGGGGTTTTTCTGTATGTGAATCAGAGCCTGAGGAACTCTCTGATCCTGTGCGACCCGCGCAGCGTCCACGGCTTCATCAGCCATGGTGAATCGGACAAGGCCTACATGTACCAGAATACGATCAAGCGATTCGATCTGTGTTTCGCCGCCGGAGAAGCCGCGATACGACGGCTGTCGCAAAACGTGGCCCACTACGATGTCGCGCGCCGGGTGCTGCTGATCGGACGTCCCCAGATTCTCGACAAGCACGAATGCCCGGCAGATTTCCCCGCCAGCGGGCTGACCCGGGTGCTCTACGCGCCGACCTGGGAAGGCGTCACCCGAGCCACCCGCTACTCGTCGATCGAAACCCACGGTCACCAAATCGTTTCGTCGTTGCTCGATCATGGCGGCTACCAGGTGGTTTACCGGCCGCATCCCTTGGCCGGGACGCGGGATGCCGCGATACGGCGGGAAAACCGGAAAATCCTGCGCCTGTTGCAGGAGAAAAATGCCGCCCTGCCCGCGCCGGTCCACTTTGCGGACAGCAGCCCGTTCGGTTGGCAGTTGGAGGAACTGGACGTGATGATCACCGACGTTTCGGCGGTCGCCTACGACTGGCTGGCCACCGGCAAGGCGCTGATGCTAACGCGGCCGGTCGAACCCAAGGCAGTGCTGGGGGATTTTCGCCTGATCCGAGACATCCAGCCGATGGATGTGGCGGACGCCCCACGCGCCGCAGAGTTGGTCGGACAGGCAATCGCCCATGTCGGCCACGAGCATTCGCCGTTGGCGACGTTGCTGCACCACTACTACGGCGACAGGACGGATTGCGATGATGCCAAGTTCGAGCGGGCCGTCCGCCACGCCTTGGAGATTCAGCAGCAACTCGCGTCACGCACCCCAGCGACGAACCGCGGGATAGCCGGGAGCCGCCATGCCATGCGCGTCAGCCTGCAAAAGCTCAACGCGTCGCTGCGGCGGAGCTTGAAAATGGTCGGGCTGTGGGACAGCGATCGCGCGCTGCGTCAGGTCGTGGGTCCCATCGGGGAAATCCACGTGCATTTCTCGAACTCATTCGACCTAAGCTCCCCGCGCCGCGCCTTGAGGAAGGTGAGAGAAGGAGAGCAGAAAATGCCGATGGTGATCGCGACCAACCAAGTTTTCACTTGGTACTATCTCCAATTCGTTTCGCTGTTGCACCGCTTTCTCCCCGGTCGAGGGAAACCTTCATTAACCGTGTTGCCGGTTTCGACCGCGACGGCCTGTGAAACGCTCGTGCGGGTTCTCGCCCCCGAGAAGGTGATTTATCTGAAGCATCACCACTCCAACCACATGATGCAGCGGACCAACGGGCCACTGCATATCCTTTTCCACCCAGAGACGGACAGGCGGTTTGAACCTGAACACACGCTGATCAACTACGACCAGGTGGTCACCGACGATGTTCGGACCCAAGAAGCGATCGCGTCCTTGCTGGAGCTCTCACGCCCGCTGCTCTGCCGTGGTGAACCGAGCTAGCGGGCGATCAGAGCCGCTCGGGATCACTCGTCGTCGAGGAGCACAATCTTGGTCGTAGGCATGGTGCCGAGGAAGGATCCGGTGGACGGATTGCTGAGTGCGACCGTGAATCGGCGGACGCCATCATTCGCAGCATTGTCGATGAGTGGAATGGTGATGTTTTTCGAGGTTTCGCTTGGACCGAAGCTCAGGGTGCCGCTGGTGTGCGTGTAATCCGAGGTGGTGGCGGTGTCAGGAACGGTGGCGTAATTCACCGTGACGGTGCCGTGAAGATTCGTCATGCGGCGGACCGTGACGGTGACGCTGCCGGCATCTTCGGAAAGCGTCGTGGCAACGCGCAGGAAGGTCACCACCGGAGCGGCGGAAATCAGCAGCTTGGAACCCTTCATGAATTCGATGGACCCCAAGTTGTTGGCGCGGGCCGATTTGAATTTCACGCCGGTGATATCCAAACGACAGACTCCGTTGGCATCGATGGTGCCGAGCAGCTTGATCGTCAGGTTGACCCTGCCCAAGCCCGGCACGTTGCGGCTGCCACTGACTTGGCGATCGAGCACGGTGATGGGAAGCTGGCCCGTGGGGTTGGAAAAACTGCCCTTGAGGAAGCGGGATGAACCCGGAGAAATGGAATCGAGGAAGGCCGGAATCGCCGTTGCCTGGGGCAGCAGGTTTTCCGCTGGAGTGCCTTTCTTGCCACGCACCTTGCCGAGGATTTGGTATTGATAGAGTTTGGATGCCTCGATGCGCTTGGCACCACTGCTGACGTGGATTTCCTTATTGTTGCCGAGCACCTCGCCGAAAAGCGGCACGGGGACTTGGCCAATCGGCGTCGCGGCCGAAGCGGCGGGTGCCAGTGCGATGCAGAAGCTGGCGAGCAAGCCGCCGAGGATACGTTTTGGGGCAGAGAGCGCCAGGGAGTCCGTTTTCATGGTGTTAGTGAGGTTGGGGCAGCCCACCCGAAATGGGCGGAAGAACTGCACATTTTACAAGGAAGTTCACTGACACTCCGAGTTGCCAGAGTCAATGCCGCTTTAGCGTCGATCCCACCCGCATGTGCGTAATGCTCAACCACGCCACCACCGGCCGAGCAAGCGCAGCCACTTGGAACGCGATCGGTAATCTTGGAGCGCCGCCATTTCCCGGCGCAGGTACAACTGAGCTTGGGACGGGGTGTAGCCGCCATCCGCCAACTGCTGGATCACCGCAGCCGCACGATCGGCCGCACCCACGGCATCGCAAAACAAATCGTCTTTCAACGGGTTCAGCGCTGCGGCACGAGGATTGGGCATTTCCAGCGCCCGCGCCACGGCGGCGGGAAGGTCCGCCACGGTCAGGGCCACCTCTCCCAATTCATGTCGACGCGCCTGCTCGATGCTGAAGCAATCGCTGGCAGCGTCCGGAGCAGAACCGCCGAGCAGGACAACAGGAACCTCGCACTGGATGGCGTCAAAAATGGCCCCGCTGAAGTCGCTCAACAGCACGTCGGAGACCGCCAGCAACTCGACGATGTCCTCATCCGCACCGTGCAGGACGCCGAATCCTTGACGCAGCGCATCGAGCGAACGGGCGTCGAAATGCTGGGTATTGTGATGAATTTTGAGGATGACATTGCAGTCGCCGGAGAGGGCGAAAATGGCGTCGGCGAAAGTTTGGTGGTTCGAGAGACTGCCCCAGGTGGGAGCGTAGAGCAGGGTCTTTTTCGCAGGGTCGAGGCGGGCGCTGAATTTCGCACGCGCCCTTTCATGGAACGTGGGGTCCGCCCAGCATTCGAAGCGCGGGTTGCCGATCGCGACGGCCGCGCAAAACGGTTCAATTTTGCGCGCGGCGTAGTCGCCGAAAGTCATGCAAACGTCCGCAAACGATCGCCATGCACCGTAGTTGTGCGCTTCTTTGGCGTAGCCGTATTGCAGCATCGCCACGCGGGCACGGCGGAGTTCTGCGATCCCGGTGAACGGGGTTTGGCAGACGAGTACGTCGAAACGCGAATCGAGTTCCCGCATCTGCCGCGGGCCGAGGTGGTGGATGCGCTCAGCTGGGAAGGCGGCGAGATGGGCCTCGCAGGATTTCCAAGCGCCGTGTTTTTTCTCAATGACGATCTCCGCCCCGGGGACGCGCGCGATGACAGGCGCGAAATGAACGAACTGGAAGGGGTTCCACCCGACGAATGCCACCCTGGGATGTGATTCATGGGCCATTGCGGGAGCAGTCGAGGCGGGTTCAGTTCGAGCGTTCGTAGACCGAGAGCACCATGATGCGCAGCGTGAGGAAGAGCAGGATGCCAAGCGCAATCAAGGTGCAGGTGGCGTAGGTGCGGCGTGGATAGGCTGCTTTTTCCGGCAGGTAGGGGCTCTGGAGAATGGATAGGAAACGCGATTGGGCAGCGGCGTCCATGCGGTTTTTTTCCATCAGGCTGGCGGTGCCTCTCCGCAGGTGGGTGGCGAATTCGAGTTTCAGCTCCAACTCTTTGTACTGGGCGAGCACCTGGTTGAGGCGGTCTTTATCGGTGCCAGAAATCTGTGCGGACTCTTCGATGATCTGCTGGTCGAGGGTGCCCAGTTCGCTGCGCAGCGACTCCAGGCGAGGCGATTCGGGCGAGTCGCGCTCCGTGGCGGCGAGCTGGGTTTGGAGGTGGAGTTTGCGCATCCGCAATTCTTGCACCGCCTTGAGTCGGGCGTTGATCGCCTGGTCCGGAGTGACGATGTTGTTGGCATTTTGCAGTTCCAGCAGCTGGCCGATGATGCCGCTGACGTTCTGCTCGGAGCGCTCCATCTCCGTGCGGATGAACGCGAGCTGCTGATCGGCGACCTTGTGGTTGAGTGCGTTGATGAAGTGCTCGGTCTGCTTGAGCACGTCCTCGGCGATCTGTTGGGCGAGTTTGGCATCGAAGCTGTCCACCGTCAGCATGGTCAGGCCGGTTTCCTTGTCGTAGTGCGAAAAAATGCGACCGCGATAGAACTCCAGGCGCTCCTCCACCGGGGCGTCCTTTTCCAAACGAAACAAGTAGTCCCGCGGCGGTGCGGTGTAGTGCTCACGCAGTTTGTATTTCTTTTCCAAACCGAGCAGCAAGTCGGCGGAATCGACAAAGCCGATGGCGATCTGCGAGTCCACCGAACCGGTGTCCGCGATGCCTGGCAGACCGAGGCTGCCCAGTCCCATGTCGCCCGAAGACGGCGATTGGCGCGAAATCTTGTAGGACGCGATGCTGACAAAGCGATCCTCCGCGATAAGCCAGACGTAGGCGACGGCGGCGGCGAGCAGCAGGAAATAGATCAGCGCGAGAAAGCGCAGAAAAAGACCCGGGATGCTGTCTTTCAGCGGAGAGGATGGGGATTCGGATTTCATGGAAACAGGTGGCGGTGGAGTCAGTTTTCCGGGGAGTCGTCTGCGTTTTCGTCGGTGCCTCGCTCCGCAAGACGGCGCGCCCGGCGACGTTGGCGGCGTTTGGCTTTGCGGGCTTGTTTGATTTCCCGCAGCTCCTTGGTGTGGTTGTCACGGTCGGCGCGGATGTAATCTTGATAGGCCCCGATGCCTTCATCGATGGACGGGAAGAAAGTGGCCGTGCCGTCATGCAGGAACAGCGCGGAGTCGCAGCTTTCCCGCAGGGTCTGGAGGTTGTGGGAAACGAAGATGATGGACGCCCGGTCGCGCATGTCCTTGAACGCCTGCTTCGCCTTGGAGCGAAAAATGGCGTCGCCCACGGCGGTGAGCTCGTCGATCAGATAGACGTCGAAAGTGAAGGCCATCGACAGGCCGAAGCTGAGCCTCGCGCGCATCCCCGACGAGTAGGTCTTGATCGGCAGATCGAAGTACTCGCCGAGTTCGGAAAAATCGATGACCTCGTCGACGACAGTGGTGATTTGATCCGGACTCAGGCCGTTGACGCGGCAGGCGAAGAGGACGTTTTGGCGACCGGTCAGGGAACCTTGGAAGCCGCTGTTGATGCCCAGCGGCCACGAGATCGTCTGGTCGCTGAGAATGCGGCCGCGGTTCGGTGCTTCGGCGCCACCGATGAGGCGCAGGAACGTCGATTTGCCCGCGCCGTTAGGTCCCAGCACCGCGAGGTTGACGCCGCTGGGAATGACCAACGAGACATCTCGCAAAATGTCGCGTACGCCGGATTTCACCGGGTAGTATTTGGTCACGTTCCGAAGCTCGATCATGCGGATGGCCGGGTCACCGGTGGCTTAGGTTATGGCGGTGGTGGTGGAACAACGGCAAGCCGATGGCGAGCACCACGATCGCGCACATCGTCGGATAGACGAGGCTGATGTCGGTGACGTGATAGAGCGGAAAGAGGCACTTCCGGCTCATTTCGATGGTGTGGACCAGGGGGTTCCAGAGGACGATTTGTTTCGCCACGTCAGGCAAGCCATAGAGCGGATAGAGGACGCAGGAAACGAAGATGAGCGGTCGCCGGACGAAGGCGTAAATTTTTTCCACCGACTCGAAATAGGCCGATGTCACGGCGAGGATGAGCCCCATGCCACAGCCCATCAACCAGGTGATGAGGAAGCAGGCGAGCAGCACATGCAGCGAGCCGAGTGAAAGCGTGATTCCCCACCACATGCCGAGGAGGCAGAAGATCACGAACGAGAATAACGCGGACATCAGTTCGAACACGAAGCGCGCCAGCAACAGATCCAGCGGCTGCACCTTGGGAAATACCAGCAGGCCTTGGTTGGCACCGATGGCACCCATCGCGGAGGTCATGGATCCGGTGACGACTTCTAGCAGAATCATCCCGTTGAGGAGGAAAAACGCGTAGGGCATGTCTTGCCCGGTGCGACCGACGAGAGGACCGAGCACCAGCCCGACGACGATCACGCTGACGAGCGGCTCGACGAGCATCCACAGGACGCCCAATTTGTATTTCCCGAACCGGGTGACCGCCTCACGGTGAAGCAGAGCGACCAAGACAAGGCGCTGGTTCGTCCATGCGGAGTTGGTGGGAATCTGGACGGGCATGGCAGGCAGTGGGGCAGCTCAGCGCAGCCCTTTGGTCAGCGAGTAAGCCTTGACGGTGTTGTACATCATCTGCGCTTTGACGGGGGAAACGCCGTAGGCGAGCAGGAGTTCATGGAAGGTGCTGTCCGCTTGCGCACGGCTGACGCCGGGCTGGGTGAACAACCAATCGTGGAACACGGCGGCCCAAGTTTCCGGCTTGTCCACCCCGTCGCCGAGGGCGGTTTTGACACGGATGGGTGCGGTCACCCCATTGGAGCTGTAGCCTTTTTGCACCACCCAAGTCTTGCCGTTGAGGGCGACGGACCAACGCTCGCGGACGCGGTAGTGGCCGTTCTTGAGTTTTTTCAGATGGGGAATCTCAGGCTTGGCTTGCTGGTTCACCGCCATGCGCCGCGCACTGCCTTGGCTAGGCATCATCAGCGAAGGACCGCAGCCCGAGATGAGGACGCAGAGCGTGAGGATCTTGGAAAGACGAACCATCATGAGGCGGGTGTTCAACGAAGGATCAACGTCCGATGCGATCAAGGTTGTAGGCCGCCTGCGAGATCTGCGTGTAAGGCAGCAATTGAGCGATCAGGCGATTCCAACGGGCGAGCGGAGCCTCCGTCACGTAAACCAAATCCTCCCCGCGTATCGGGAAACGTTGGGTGAGAAACATGGCTCCAGGATCCTTCAGGTTGAGCGTGAAAACTTGGTCCGGGCTGCCCTTGCGGAAAATGAACACGCCAGACGGATCCGAGCGGCGCTCGTCGAATCCAGAAGCCGCGCCAAGCGCGTCTGCCAGCGTGGGCGAAGGCACAGGAAAGGCCACCGTGGTTGGCTTGTTGATCGCCCCCATGACGTAGAAGCGGTTCGCGAGGTCCGTGGAAACGCTCAACAAATCGCCTTCTTCCACCGGAAACGGACGCTGGCGGAACCCGAGGTAATCGAAGGCATGGTCGCGCCCTTCCCGTCGCAGCACGTACTTGTAAAGGTGCTCAGACTCGACAGGTCCGCCGGACGCGGCGAGCAGATCCAGCGAGGTGATGCCCTTGCGCTGCAGCGGCACCGGGCCGGGACGCTTGACCTCGCCGATGACGTTGGCCGTGCGCTCGATGCGGTCCGAGCGGCTGACGCTCACTTGGGCGGTACTGGAAACCGGCTTGGCCTTGTCGTTAAGCTCCCGCGAAACATCGGCCAGGGTGCGGCCGATGACTTGGATTTCCCCGAGGTAAGGCACCGAAACGCCGCCGTCCTCTGCCACTTCCACTGGACCGTAAGCGAAAGGTTCGCCGCGTGGATTGTAAAAGGGACTCAGCTCTGTCAGGTCGGTGATGACGAAGTGGAGGGTGTCGCGCGGGCGAATTTTGTCGGAGTATCCGCCGCCGCGCACGGACGAGGGAAGATCCGCTTGGCCGTAGGATCGCCCGCCGGATGGAATGTCCGCACGGGTTTTCACCTCGATGAGTTGATAGCCTTCCTGGGTATCGCTTTCGATGACCGATTTCTGGGGACCTACTTGGGACATGTAGGCGCAGGAGGTGAACTGGAGCAGTGCGAGAAACCCAAGGAGACGCGTTGGAAGCCGGTCAATTGTCATTTGCGATCAATGATGGAATGCGGGAAGGCTCCGGCGATGGGGGGAAAACGTCGGCAAGGACCCTGAAGGCGTGCGCCCTTGAAGTCGTTTTTCCACGGGGTGTCAAGTCCAGCGCAGCTAGAATCGCAGGGAATCAATGCGTTAAGTGGGGTTTGCCGAAATTTTCTAGCGGCTGCGCTCCAGATGCACGGCGACGCATTCGGTGTCTGGCAGGATGTGCTTTTCCAAGGTGACGAAAACCTGCTTCAGCGGATGCTTGTCCAACAGGAAGGCCGCAATCTCCGCCGCCAGCGTTTCGATGAGCTTGCGCGGATGGTTTCCGGCCAATGCTTGGACCTCCAACGCGACCTGATGGTAATCGACGGTGCGCGCGATGTCGTCGTCCAGCCCGTCGAACCCATGCATCGGGACCATCCGCAGCGTGGCTAACAAAACCTGCCGCGTCGCGCGCTCTTCGTCCGGCACGCCGATGTGGGTTTCCAGCCGCAGGCGGCGAATTTCGATGGTGTCCATGAGGGTCAAGACGCGGGGATGAGGCGTTTTTCCAGCGCATCTTCCAACAGCACGCGGGTCGGTTGGTTGAGGTTCAGCGCGAGGGCATCCGCAATAGACAGCCACAAAAACGTCTCCGCCTCGTCATTCAGAGTCACCGCCGTGGTGGTGGCGCGGGCGACGTAGTTGAGCAGGATGAAATGCTCGCGCCGCTGAAACTCCGGCGAATCGATGCTGTCCTGCACCAGCACGAACGCGATGTCGTCCAACTCCAACCCAGTTTCTTCGAGCACCTCACGCCGCAGCGCATCGACACACGCTTCGCCGCGTTCGATCTTGCCTCCCGGGATGCCCCAGCGGTCGCCCCACTTGTGCGTGCGGACCATCAGGACTTTTCCCGCGCCGTCGTGGATGAGCGCGCCGACGGTGGAAACGGGCCGCGCCACATCGCGGCGGCGGTCGAGCAAAGCGCGCAACACGCCGAGGTCGGGCACGGTGATGTCCGGCCGCACCGCGGCGAGGATTTCCGCGTGGTTGTAGCCGGTGAGCACGGCGATGGAGGCAATCCCGCCATGGCGTGCGGTTTCCACGTCGTGCGTCATGTCGCCAACAAAAGCCGTTTCTGCTGGATCGAGGCCGTGGGTTTCGAGGATGCGGTGGATGATTTCCCGCTTGTCCAAAACGCCGGAATAGGTGGCTTCGAAATGGTGGCGGAACCCGAAATCGTCCATCTGGCGCTCAAACGCGAGCGTGTCCATCGAGGTGAGCACGAAGCAGCGGATGCCGAGCGCGCTGCACCATTCGAGTTTTTCTCGCGCGTGGGGCAGCACGGTGACCGGCGCCACCGCTTCATCAAAGGCCGGGCGAAAATGGGCTTCTAACTCTTCCAGCGGGATGTCCGGCAGCAGCTCGGCATAAAACTCGCGGTACGGCAGCCGGAACGCACGGCGGAATCCCTCGCGGTCCATCCCGGCGATGGCGTATTTCCCGAGCACCGCGTTGGTCGCCTCGATCACCGGGCCAAGGTCGTCCACCAAGGTGCCGGACCAGTCGAAGATGAGGTTGCGAAACATGGGGTGAGAATTTGGATTTACCGCAGAGGCCAATCTTCAGGAGGCATCTATCCGAGCTGGAACTTGATCGATTTCACCTTGTTTTCGCCGAGTTGTTCGCGGATGCGCTGGAGCAGCATGGGCTTCATCTGTTCGAGCTGGAAGCGCAATGCGGGCTGGGTCACGCGCAGGACAAGGTTGCCGCCTTTGACCGAGATGGGCTCGGTGTGGCGGCTGATGAAATCGCCTGCAAGTTCCGTCCACGTCGCCCGCACTTGGTCTTCGTGCAGACCGTCCTCGGCACCCGCAGCACGCAGGATGGCGGTGATGAAATCCGCCGCTGGGTGAATGCCTGCCGTTAGGTCCGATGGTTCATCGGCACCGCGCCACTCACGCAGGATCTCCTCACGGATTTTCCCCGGGCGCGGCGGCTTGCGTTTCATGGCGGGCTCACGCGTCGCCGTCCTCGCCGATGGCCTCGACCGGGCAGCCTTCCATCGCTTCGCGGGACTGGGCGACCTCTTCGGCATTCTCCGGCTGCTTGAAAACGTAGGAATATCCCTCGTCATCCGCACGGGTGAAGTTGGCGGGCGCAGTCTCGCGGCACAGGTCACAATCGATGCATTGGCTGTCCACGTAGAACTTGCCGGGCACGTTTTCCACATTCTTGTCTTCGCGGTCAGCCATGGAGGAATAAGAGATTAACGGCCCTTGGATGCCTACGCGGGGGGCCAGATGCAACTTGATTTTTCGCGAACTTCCCGAGGTCACCGCCGCATTCGCCCTCGCAGACCGGTGGAAACTTGACGCCCGCATCCGCGCTATCTAGCCCTCGTCAGTGGTCGACCCCAGCGCAAGAAATCCCCAACCCGACGTGCCGTCGCCCGCCCTGCGTTGCGCTGAGGTGTTGGAAATTTTCCGCCAACAAGATGGCTGCCCAGTGGATTGGCCGGACGATTGGGTGGCGCACGGGACACCCATGGTGCGCCGCGAATCCACCGTCTGTCGGCTGAAATCCGCCGCCAGCGGGCGATCCATCTGCGTCAAAATGGTCCATTTGAAACCCAACGGCACCGAGAACTCCGGCAGCCTGTTTGCTGCGCTGTGCCACTACCACGCGCGGTCAGATCACCAAGCCGGTTTCACCGTGCCGCAGCCGTTCGGATGGGTGCCTCAACACCGCGCCGTCATCATGGAATGGGTGGAGGGACTGAATTTCAACGACATCCTCAAACGCGAGAGATGGTCCGCACGCCGCCGCCACGAGCACATCCGCAAGGCGGCCGGCTGGCTCAGGTGGTTCCATGGCCAGTCGGAAATGGAAACCAGCAGCCTCGTCAAACGCATCAAACTCAAGAGCATCGTCAAAACCTTGAACGATCACCCCGAGGTGGATGCTGCGGTAAAAGCCCATGATCCCGCCCTCCGCGAGTTTTTGGAAGTCGCCAAAAAAGCCTCCAAGCAGGTGGTCGCCACCGAGATGGATTTCGTCGATCTCCACGGCGATTTCAAGCTGACCAACCTGCTCATCGCCAGCAACGGCCACATCGTCGGCATCGATTTCAAAGGCGAGGGTCGCGGCGCGATCAGCCACGACATCTGCCGTTTCCTCAGCGATCTCGATTTCCACCACAACGTCGTCGGGCGCTCGTTCGCGTTGGAAGAAACGTCGCCCGCCAACGATTTCACCGCCTTCCTCAGCGCCTATGGCGGGCGCATGGCCAAGCTGGGCCGCGAGCCATTCCTTTTCCTGTATTTCCTCACCATCCTGCGCGGACTCGTCCACCAGCGGCGGAAATTCACCAGCGGGATCGGCTTCCGCCTGCGCCAAGCGGTGATGCGCCGCCTCGCAAAAAAGCTGTCGCGGGAAGTCACACGCCGCCTCGTAAAAACCCCGTGACCCCGCCGGAAGCCGCCGCCAACGCAGCCCCGGCTTTCGCACTGGCCAAGCGGCACGGGCGGCTTTAATGACTGCCGGACGCGCCCGTCATGAAACCCGAACCTCCACCACCCTCCGACGGGTCTGATCCCACGCCGCGGTCCCGTCCCAACCTTGGGATCACCGCCAAGGACTCTGCGGAAATGGACCTCTGGGCCTTCGACGACGAGGAAATCCCGGGAGAAATGCGCCCCCCGAAACCGGTGAAACCGGCAATCCCTGAACCTCGCTACCTGCCGCACGGCCCCACCAAGGAAGTGCCGCCAACCCCGCCCGCGAAGAGCAAAGCTTCACCATCCGGGCTGCCTGAAGCGACGCCCGATCTCCACGACAGCATCCGCGTAAACGTCAATCCACGCAGCCGTCCGACCTTTTCCCCAAATCCCCAAAAGGAGCCGCGCAAACCCTCCGTCCGAGCCACCTCGAGTGAGGATTTCGACGATCTCGACCAGTGGGAAGAACCCGTCGCGATCGCTCCCGCAAAACCCGCGCCAGCAACCATCCCGCCCAGCGCATTCAAGGAAATGCCCCGGCCGGAATCCGACGACGAAGCGCCTCCGCGGCAGGCCGCAGAAACCGCTCCCCGAAACGCCAAAATCGAGGACGACCGCGACGAGTTTTCCACCCCCATCCGCTCCGGAGAAAAACCGTCCGTCGCCGCCCTGCGTCCTGCGCTCCATCTCAATCCCCTCGAACGTCTTGGCTTGGCCGTTCTCGTCCTGCTCCTGATCGCGGCCGCCGCCGTGTTCTACATCAGCACGATTCGCCAAATCCCGTCCGACTCTGGGCGCGTGGAGGCCGACGATTTCCCCATCCAAGGCGCACAGGTCGAGGCACTTGCCGCCGTCACCTACTGGCGCGAACCGGTCAATACCGACACCGTGCAGCGCGAAACCCTGCTCATCCCGGTGGCGGAATTTGCCACTCGTGGCGGCCCCGCCGTGCTGCGCATCTTCTTCCGCAACGAACACGGCGACCTCGTCGGCGATGCCGTGACCCGCAGCGTCCAAGGCGAAGAAAAACTCAAAATCGCCGCCACGGCAGGCTTTGATGACCTCGGCAAGCACGCCGCCTACCGCACCGGCCAGACCGAGCCATGGACGCTAGAAGTGCTCGAAGCCCCGGCCGGCAACCCAACCGCCGCCGATTTCAAACGCCTCTTCGTGATGAACATCGGCGCCGAACTGCGCTGACCCATTTCCGTTTTCCCATGTCGAACCAAGAAGTCACCCCACTCGTGCCCCGCGAAGGCTGGCACGTCATGCACCTGTTCTATCATGTCGATCACGCGCAGTGGTCGCTCTATTCCGACGACGAAAAGCGCCAGGCCAAGACGCGCCTCACCGAGCTGGTCCAAGAAATCCGCTCCACGCCCGACACGCACCTGCTCATCTTCTCCATCGCCACGCCCAAGGCAGACCTCGGGTTTATGCTGCTCACGCCCGACCTCCAAGTCGCCAACATCTTCGAAAAGCAGCTCAGCCTCTCGCTCGGACCGGAAATCCTCAGCCCGACCTATTCCTACCTCTCCCAAACCGAGAGTTCCGAATACACCACCACCCGCGAAGAGTACGCCGCCGAAACCCTCGTCGCCGAGGAAGGCCTCACCGAAGGCTCCACCGAGTTTGAGGAAAAGCTCAAAGCCTTCGACGAGCGCATGGCGCACTACCTCAAGCATCGCCTCTATCCGGTCCTACCCGACTGGCCGGTGATCTGTTTCTATCCGATGTCCAAGCGCCGCAACGGTGGCGACAACTGGTACGCGCTCGACCACCAGGCTCGCAAAAAACTCATGGCAGGCCACGCCCGCGTCGGCCGCACCTATTCAGGTCGCATCCTCCAACTCATCACCGGCTCCACCGGTCTCGACGAGTACGAATGGGGCGTCACCCTGCTCGCCAAAGACACCATCGACGTGAAGGCCATCGTTTATGAAATGCGCTTCGACGAAGTCACCGCGCGCTACGGCGAGTTCGGCGACTTCCTCATTGGTATGCAGCTCCCGCTCGACGTGCTCTTCCGCCGGCTCTGTCTGTGATTGCTTGGACTGCGTGCAGCCTGCTGCCGCTTTCATCCGCCAGCCTGCTGGCTGGGGGTGGATGTGGCTCATTCTGAAAACGCGGTCCCAATCATTTCGCTCGCACTGGGCTGCTGCGACGAGCTGCACGCAGTCCAAAGCCGTCTCACCCGCGTCGCCGCTCTAGCAGCACGACCATCAGGAAGGAGAGGAAGAGGTTGAGTTCCTCGCGAGCCGTCATGTCGCCGAGTTTCTCGATTCTGAAACGCCCTTCCCAGAACGCGGCTTGCTTCGTCAACTTCATCGCAGGGCGGCCATCGGTGCGCGTCGCGAGGTAGCTGGGGTGAAAGAAATATCCACTAAACATGCCTAACAGCGGGATGTCTGACACGAAGGCATCCGCCATCTTGGACCATGGGTTTTGCTCACGGATCGAAAAGTCGGCCGTGTTGTCGCCGGGGTTGAACGTTTCGTAATGCGCCTTCCACAGCGAACGCCAGCCGCGACGGCCGACGCTGCCTATCGGTTGGCCAGAGGCATCGGTGGAAAGGTAGCGCGCCGACCAATCGATCACTTTGTTCGCTTTGATTTCCGCCAGCCGCGTGCCGCGCGACGCATCGGTCCAGATTTCCACATGCTCGCGGAATTTGAGCAGCTTCTGCTTGGTGTAAAGCACCGTGCGGCCATCCGCGTCGGTCACCGTCGCTTGGCTGGCGAAGGCGAGGATCTTGAACGAAAGCGTCAATGGGTAACGCAGTCCCTCAAGCTGGCGGGAAATGTCGTCCGTCGCCGGAAACGACGGCATCGACGGCGGCTGATAGGGATTGGATGGTTGCATGGGCGGCACGCTAGGCGGCAGATCTCGCCACCGCAAGTGCGCGACGAGATGGAAAACGGATGATTCTCACACCGGCCCATGCCGCGAGGTCAATTCTTCGCTTCGGGATGGCGGGCAAGAATGGCACTCAATTCTTTAACCACCGCAGGGTTTTGAGCTGCTAGATTCTGACTTTCCAGAGGATCGCTTTGGTAATCGAACAGCTCGAACTCGGCCTCATCCGTCGATCCCCCTGCCCGCTTCCATTCCACCAAACGATAGCGCTCGGTGCGTATCGCCCGGCCCATCCTTTCCCCGCGTGGAAAACAATGGTAAGCGTGGTCGCGCACCGCGACGGATGCATCGTTCAACACCGGAATCAGGCTGAGGCCATCCATGGGCTGAGGCCCTGTCGGTTTCGGCAATCCGGCGAGCGCTGCTAACGTCGGATAGATGTCCACGGTCTCGGTGAACTGCTTGTTCGATCCAGCCTTGATGCCAGGTGCTGCGATGAGCAGTGGAATGCGGTTCGCCTGTTCATAATTCGTGTGCTTGGTCCAGATGCCGTGGTCGCCGAAATGCCAGCCATGGTCGCCCCACAGAACGACGATGGTTTTTTCCGTTAGACCGAGGCGATCCAGTTCGTCCAAGACGCGGCCAATCTGGGCATCGGCATAACTCGTCGCCGCATAGTAACCGTGGATCAACTTGCGCGCGGTGGCTTCGTCGGGCAATCCGCTTGGCGGGACAGGCTCGTAGTTAGAAAGCTCGTGGCCACGCTTTCCCGCATAACGAGGCGATCCGCGCGGGGTATCGAGGTCATCAACAACCGTGAACTTCGCCGGATCATGCATGTCCCAGTACTTCGTCGGAGCGGTGAATGGCAAGTGCGGTTTGACGAAACCAAGCGCGAGGAAAAACGGCTCTTTGCGCGCCTTCGCCTCATGCAAACGCTTGATACCCATCTCGGCGATGCGACCGTCCGCATACGCGTTGTCCGCCACATCCGCACTTTCCCACGCCATTCCTTTTGGGAGTTCGTTGATGCGGTGCAACTCGCGGTTAGAAAAAAACGCCTCTTCCCGCGTGAGTTTTCCGCCATCCGTGCTTTCTGGTTTCAGATACTCCACGACTTTTTCAATCACCGGCTCGACGCTCCAAGAAGCGGCATCCTCCTTGGTCGCATGCCCGGTGTGCATGATCTTGCCGACGGCTTCGGCCCGATAGCCATGCTTCATGAAATGCTGCGTCATCGTCACGGCATCGGGCAATGAACTGCGGAAATTTTTCCCGAAGTTGTAGAGGCCCGTTGAAGTCGAGCGGGAGCCAAGCATCAGGTTGTTGCGCGATGGCCCGCAAATCGCCTGGTTGCAGTAGGCGCGATCGAAGCGCACACCACGGCCAGCGAGCCTATCCATGTTAGGCGTGATCGCCAACGTATCGCCGTAAGCTCCCAGCACTGGTTTCAAATCATCCACGGCGATGAAAAGCACGTTGAGGCGCTCGGTTTCCTCCGCAGCAACAGGAAGGGCCATCAAAGCCACAAGGGCGAAAAGGATTTTGCGAGATGAGGTGGTTTTCATGGGATGCCGGTGTGGGCATTCCCCTTACTGAATCTCGGCATCCGTTTCATCAGCCCAAAAGGGGGGGCCATTTTCCAAAGCACTTGGCTCCACTCCGAGAATAACCGATTTTTCATGGCATCAGCATCCAACCCCGATGGGATGAATGCCAATCCCGCCCGACCGCAATCTTCAGCCCAGTAGTCTGCTAGATCAAGATTTCACCTATTTCCCCGCATCCATCAGCCCGGCTGCGTAGGCTTGGAACACGCGGGCGATCTCGTCACGCACGCGGCGAAAGACGGCCATTTGTTCCTCCTCCGTGCCCATGGCGTGCGCCGGATCATCGAAGCCCCAGTGGTGGCGGTTCATCTGACCGGGAAACATCGGGCATGCCTGATCCGCGTTGCCGCACACCGTGATGACGGTTCTCACCTCGTCCGTTAGAAAATCATCCATGTGCTTCGAGTGATGACCAGAAATGTCGATGCCAATTTCCGCCATGGCTTTGATTGCTAGCGGATGGACGTAGCCAGCCGGTTTCGAGCCCGCGCTTTCCACACGGAAATCCTCGGTGAGCGCTGCGCGCAAGAGGCCTTCGGCAAGATGGGAGCGGCAGCTGTTGCCGGTGCAGAGGATGAGGATGGCTGGTGGTTTCATGGGAAGAAGTGAAGAGCATGAATGAAAGTCGGCATGAATCCCGCAGTCCGTGGGTGGGGATGCTAGATTGATCGATCAAACCATCAAGTTCTTCTCGTGCGCGAAGAACTTGCGCCTTAGCCAGAAGGACACATGGACGAGCCCAATCAACGCGGGCACTTCGATCAATGGCCCGACGACTGCGGCAAATGCAACGCCGGACTCCAGCCCGAACACCGCGATGGCCACGGCGATGGCGAGCTCAAAATTATTTCCCGCCGAGGTGAAGGCGACGCTGGCCGACCTCGGATAATCGGCCCCGAGCTTCGCCGCCATCAGGAAACTGACCAAGAACATGATTGCAAAATAGATGACTAACGGAGTCGCAATGCGAAAGACATCCAACGGCAAGCGGACGATGGCATCTCCTTTGAACGTGAACATCACGACAATGGTAAACAACAGCGCGATGAGCGTGAGCGGCGAGAATTTTGGGATGAAGATGTTCTCATACCATGACTCGCCTTTCAACTTCACAAGCACCATTCGACTTAACACTCCAGCAACGAAAGGGATGCCCAGATAGATGAGCACACTGTGGAAAATGTCACTCATCGACACATCCACGATGACTCCTTGCAATCCGACATAAGGCGGCAGCACGGTGAGGAAGAACCATGCATACGCGCTGTAGAACAGGATCTGCGCGATGCTGTTGAGCGCGACCAAGCCAGCGGCATACTCGCTGCTGCCTTTGGCCAATTCGTTCCAAACCAGCACCATCGCAATGCAGCGCGCGAGGCCAACAAGAATCAGTCCCACCATGTAATCCGGTTGATCTCGCAGAAAGACGACCGCCAGAATCCACATCAACACCGGACCGATGAGCCAATTCTGCACCAAAGAAAGCCCAAGGATTTTGGTGTTTTTAAAAACCTTAGGCAATTCGCTGTAGCGCACTTTTGCCAGCGGCGGATACATCATGATGATGAGACCAATGGCGATGGGAATGTTTGTCGTCCCGATCGTTAGAGGTGCGAAAAATTTCGCGGGATCGGCGATGATGAAATTTCCCAACAACACGCCGATACCCATCGCGGCGAAAATCCAGACCGTGAGATAACGGTCCATGAACGACATGTTTTTGGCAACGGGCGATGACATGATGACGATGAGTTAGCAGCAACCACTCGGACCGCAACAAGGAGCCTTGCCGTCGATGGCAGGCAGGCGCAGATCAGGCAGACCGCAGAGCTCAGGCGCAAGGCATTCGGTGTGCTTGTGCGCGAGTTTTAGAATGACCGCATCGGCGGTGAGCTCGTGGCCATCGATGGTGTATTGAGAAAGGACTGCGTCTTCGTATTCGATTTCCACGGGGATGCTCTCGTCCGGCAGGTAGGTGGCAGCTTTATCGAGAATCTTAGCCATTTTGCCCGTTTCGATGCGATGTTCGTAATCTTGGCCGACCCAGATCTGGAGCTGGCAGGTGACGGATTCGCGCAGTTTCCCGCCGCAATCGAGGAAGGTTTTGTGGACGCGGCCGACCTCGGTGACGTGAAAGGACACGGGCACGGCATTGCCATCCGGCAGAGCGATGCGGAACAAGCGATCCGCGTGTTGCGTGAGCAGAAATTTGAGTTCGGCGAGTTTCATGATTTAGCAGTTTTTCTAACGGACAAGGTTTTCGGCCCCGGACAGCAGCTGTTTTCTCGCTTGGCGAGGCGCTGTATCGCTCTTGTCACGTCGCCTTGCGCGACGGCGTCGTCGGCCGCAGCGAAGAATTTCGCCAACGACTGGACCAGCTTGCGGTAGTCGCGATGGATCTGGAAGTACGTCCACTTCTCACACTTCTCGCTCTCCAGCAGCCCGGCCTTGCGGATGACTTGGACGTGGCTGGAAACCGACGATTGCGGCATTTCCAAGATGTCCGCCAACTCGCACACGCAGAGCGCGTCCTCCAGCACCAGCTGGACGATGCGCCAACGTGTCGGGTCCGCCAAGGCGCGCGAGAAGGTGACGATGTTTGCCATGACTGAAATTGTCATAACGTGAAATTTCGTTATGTAAAGACCTGATTGCGGAACTCATCTTTCTGATCGACCCGCCACGGGATTCGTTCTTCTGTTCGGCTTGAGATGGATGCGCTTACGAGGATTCTGCAAGCAGCGTGTGGTGACGACCATTTCGCCTCCGAAGAACTTTTGCCTTTGGTTTATGATGAATTGCGGCATTTGGCGGCGGCTCGGATGGCAGAGGAAGCGCCCAATCAAACCTTGCAGCCCACCGCCCTTGTCCATGAAGCGTGGTTGCGGATCGCAGGCGAAGGCGGCCTGAAATGGAATGGCCGAGGACATTTTTTCGGTGCAGCAGCGCTGGCAATGCGACGGATTCTGGTGGATCGCGCACGCGGCAAGGCCTCGCTAAAGCGCGGACGCAACACGGAACTGCTAGACATCGACGACGTGATCTTGATGGAGGCACCACCCGATGAGCGGGTGCTGCTGATCGACGAAATGTTGCAGCGCTTGGAGGTTGAGGATCCCGTCAGCGCGCGGGTCGTTACGCTGAAGTTTTTCGGAGGCCTGACCAACAAGGAAATCGCGGAAGTTCAAGGTGTGACGGAGCGCACTGCGGAGCGGCGGTGGGCGTACGCAAGGGCCAGTCTCTACGAAATGATACGGGAGGATGCCCCATGAACGGCACGAAACATCTAGAGTCCGTGCTTTTCGACGGGGCGAGAGAGATCGCGGATCCGTTCGAGCGCCAGGCCTTCCTTGAACAGGCCTGCCTGGGCAATTCAGAGTTGCGGAGGAGATTGGAAAGGCTGTTAGCGGTCGACGCCTCGGCGAAAACATTTTTCACGCTCCCCCCACCGTCGACGCGTAGCGATGAGGCCGCAGCTGTGAACGGCGATCCAACTGCGACGGCAATCAGCGGGACGAACATCGGCCGCTACCGTTTGATCGAACGGATGGGCGAGGGCGGCTGCGGCGTGGTTTACCTCGCCGAACAGCAGCACCCCGTGCGGCGAAAGGTTGCTCTAAAGATTGTCCGGCTGGGGATGGATACGGAGAATGTCATCGCGCGCTTTGAAATGGAGCGGCAGTCGCTGGCGCTGATGGACCACCCCAACATCGCCCGCGTGCTGGACGCAGGCGCGACGGCCACGGGGCGGCCCTACTTCGTCATGGAACTGGTGGATGGCGAGCAGGTCACCGATTTCTGCGATAAGCAGCAGCTGGGCATTCGTGAGCGGCTGGAGCTTTTCATCCAGATCAGCCTCGCGATTCAGCACGCTCACCAGAAAGGCGTCATCCATCGTGACATCAAGCCATCCAACATTCTTGTTAGGGTGCACGACGGAGTGGCCGTACCGAAGGTGATCGATTTCGGGATTGCAAAGGCAACCGCAGGGCGTCTTGAGGGGGACACCGCCTTCACCGCGTTCGACCAATTCATCGGCACACCCGCTTACATGAGTCCAGAACAAGCGGCAGGCGGCGAGATGGACGTGGACACACGCAGTGACATTTACAGCCTAGGAGTGCTGCTCTACGAATTACTAACAAGTCGATCACCCTTCGATCCCAAGCGCTTCAAGGAATCTGGAATCGAGGAAATTCGCCGCATCCTAAGGGAAGAGGATCCGCCGTCACCATCGACTGTGGTGGCCACCCTAACCCATCAAGAACTGACCGCCCTTTCCGCCGACCATGGCGGTGGATCCGAAGTTCACAAACTGGCGCAAAACTTGAAGGGCGATCTCGATTGGATCGTGATGAAGGCAATGGAAAAGGACCGCCAGCGTCGCTACGAAACAGCCAACGGCCTGGCCATGGATGTCCGTCGGCACTTGCACAACGAAGCGGTGACGGCGGGTCCGCCGGGTCGCCGCTACCGACTGCGCAAGCTGGTCCGGCGGAACAAGGTCACCTTTGTTGCCGCCACCTTGGTTCTCATCGCATTGATCATCGGCCTAGGCACATCCAGTTGGCTGTTTTTCCGGGAAAAGGACGCTCGCCGTGAAGCGGAGGTCGCTCGCGCCAACGAGTCGATGCAACGCGTGCGGGCAGAGCTGCGTGAAACCATCGCACAAGCGGCCGTCAAGATCCATCATGGCGATCTGTTAGCGGCAGATGCCCTGCTTGCCACCGTTCCCGTGAATGGAACTCCATCATCGCTGGAGGCCGCCAATTCCTACCGCGCCGTCGGCGAAATGCATGTGCTGGAGGGCCGCTGGGATCAGGCGGCGGATCGATTCGCTTCGCTGGCCCGTGCGATGACCCGCGTGGATCCGTCGGACTCCGACAACGTGTCGCGAAATCTCCTGCCTGCGGCTGCGGCCATCTGCTACTCACGCGACAGCGCCCGCTACGAAGTCATCCGCAGCATGGCGATCGAGAGGTTCGCCGGAACCGCCCGTCCGGTGGTGGCGGAGCAGGTCATCAAGGCCTCGCTGCTCATGCCTGCGGATCCTGAAACTCTGCTGGCTCTAGAGCCTTTTGCGGAAATCATCGAACAGGCGATCCAGTCCGGACGAGGTGCGTATGGAAACGACCGCCATTTGATCGCGTGGAGTTCATTTTCGCTCGCCCTCTTCAACTACCGGAAAGGCGACGACAAGCATGCTTCGGAGTGGGCGAACTTGTGCCTCGCCAGCGGCCATCCCGATGCGTCTCGGAGCGCATCGGCGCGTATCCTCCTCGCTCTGATCGAGCATCAAGCGGGTAGGCCGTCTAACGCACGCGCCTTCTTGGCCTTGGCTGGCCCACCAATCCGGGAAAAATTCACGGAAAACTTGAAACTCTCGGAAACCGACCAGGGATTTTGGTTCGACTGGGTGAACGCCTTGATCCTCTTGAGGGAGGCAGAGGCGTTGATCGGAGAATAGGTCGGCGATTTACCCCATCCGGTGGGGAAAAATCATATTTCAAAAAATGCGGTGCCGCCGTGTCGGGTTGGGGCAGAAAAATCCGCACGATGAGGTTGGGTAGGCTCGGATCATGAGCCACCCCTCAACCCAACTCATCGATGAAAGCCAAAAAAACCCTCCAATCTGCCATTGTTTTCGCCGCTATTTTCACCCCGGCGCTCGTATCGGCAGCCGTGCTGAGCCATGAAACCTTTTCCGGCTACACGGCAGGAGAAATTCAGACCGTCACCCCTTCACCCAGCGTCGCAGGATACACTGGAAACTGGACAGACGTTGATTTCGGAGACGCAGAGCCATCCATCACGGTCGGCTCACTCAGCTACGCTGATCCCCTATATGCGGGATCCGGCGGTGACAGTGTCAGCGTTCCTAACAATGTTGTTGGCGGAGAAATTAATGCTGCGAATAGCGGGCGCGTCTTCCGTTTGTTGGACAGCACCTTGGCGGTGAACAGTTCCACGACCGGGACCATCTATCTCAGCTTTCTCTATCAAAACGGCCAGCAGACTGGGGCGACCACTTTCCAAATGCTGTCGCTTTATGACGGGAACACGGCGGATGCGAACCGCAATTTCACCGCAGGCCTCACCACCAACGGCGGGCAAACCGGAAACCAGTACAACTTCGGCGTCGAGAATGGCACGGGTGAAACTTACTCCAGCTCGGGAGTGGCTGCCGATACCGGAGTCCATCTGTTCGTGGTCAAGTTTGACCTCAGCGCGCTGGCGGGCAGCGACAGCGTCACCCTATGGCTCGATCCCGACCTCGGAGCGGGTGATCCTCTCGGGGGCACCACCATCACCGGGAAAGATCTAACTTGGGATCGCCTCGCCTTTTCTGACTACGAGGGAAATTCCGCTGCGTGGGACGAAGTGAGGTGGGGCACGGATTTCAACTCCGTCACCGTCCCCGAACCAGGCACCGCTTTGTTAGGATCGTTAGGCGTCCTCGCGTTACTCCGCCGCCGGAGAAACTGATTTCCACAGGCCATTCCCTTCCATGCGGGATAGGCACCAGCGGTGGGATTTTTCCTCACCTTGGCTGCCGCCATCCCACCCATTTCTACCCATTTCATCTCATGAAACCTATTTTTCTTACGATCCTGAGCACCGGTCTCTTCTTACCGGGAATCCTCTTGGCCGAGGTCATCAGCCAAGATTCATTTTCCGCCTACACGGTCGGCATGAAGCTGCCTGGGCAAAATCCGACCATCAACGGCTACCTCGGCGCGTGGACAGACATCGCTTTCGGGAATGCCGAACCCGCCGTCCTTGCTGGGTCACTGATTTACCCGGGTGTTGGCTACACGGCCGGAAGTGGCGAAAAGATTGGCAAGGCGGCAGACACCGCAGGCATCGCTGCGGACAATTGCGGCCGCGCCGAACGCCTGCTCGATAGCAACCTCGTCGTCACGGACGCCACCACCGGCACCATCTATCTGAGCTGGCTGTTCCAAACCGGCAACGAAAACGCCGCAGCAAATGCAAACACCTATCAGACACTAGCCCTGTGGAATGGCACTGCCGCCAACGATGGGCTGCGCGACTTCGAAGCGGGCATTGCCGCCGGTGACTTTGCCACCACCAACTATGGATTCCGTGTTGATAACAACAGCCCAGCCAATCTCAACATAGCACCCGATTCGAATGTTCACCTGATGGTCGCAAAGTTCGTCCTCAGCGATGCTGGTTTGAGCGACAGCGTGACGGTTTGGATCGACCCCGTGCTCGGTGCAGGCGAACCCACGGGCGGCGTCACGGTTAGCGGTAAAAACATCGCTTTTGACCGATTGGTATTCTCCGACTACGCCAGCAACTCTTCGAATTGGGATGAGGTCCGCTGGGGGACGACCTTCGACAATGTGACCGTAGATCCCATCTTCCCATCCATCCCCGAGTTCGAACTCCAGCCGCTTGGTTACGTTGGACTTTATGGAGACTCCGTAACGCTTCAGTCCGGCGCTGTTTCTTCACCTGCTCCGACTTACCAGTGGGAAAAATCTGCGGATGGCGTGAATGGTTGGAGTGAAGTGGATGGAGAAGAAGCGGCCTCGCTCCAGATTCCCTCCGCCAATCCTATCGACAGCGGATTTTACCGCGTGATCGCCACGAATCCGAACGGATCCACTATCAGCGACGTCGTCGAATTGAGCTTCTTCTATCCTTATCCGGTGATTCTCCAACAGCCTGAATCGTTCTCTGTGCAGCAGGGAAGCTCCGTTCAATTTTCTGTCAACGCGACCAGTTATGGAAATTTAGAATACCAATGGCATGACGACGAGGGACCCATTCCCGGTGCCATCCTCGCGACGCTGGAACTAACCAATGTGCAGGAAGGCGATGAGGGTTCTTATTGGGTACGCGTCATCGACAACTCACCCACCGCAGAGGGCATGCCGCCAAACAGCGTGGATTCCGATTCGGCACTACTCTCCGTTTTTCCAGTGTGGAGCGGATTGGTGAGCCATGACGCCTTCGACGCAGCAGCCGGTTATGTGACCGGCGCATTGGCCACTCAAAGTCCAGCGATTGCCGGATACACCGATGCATGGGTCATCACGAATGGCTTTGGCCCAATCTCGCCGGTAGTTTCGTCTGGATCGTTGCTCTATCCGGATCCTCTCTATCTGGGTGCTAGCGGAAATCGTGTCGATACCCCTGCGGATGCTGCCGCTATCGGGGCCACAAATGCCGGCCGCGTCGGGCGCTTGCTTGCGCCTGAGCTCGCCGTGAACAGCGCCACCACGGGAACCCGCTATGTGAGCTGGTTGTTCCGGTCGGGTTTTGAAAACACCGCCCCAGACCCCCAAGTCTATCAAACCCTGGCATTGTTCAACGGAGCCTTGGGCACGGACGCCAATCGAGATTTTGAAGCCGGCATCGCCAGCGGAGATTTCGCCTCCACCAACTACAGCTTCAGGCTCAACAACAACCCCGCCATGATCGGCAATCTCGGTGTTCCTGCGGACGGCAACGTGCATCTCTTCGTCGCTAAGATCGAGCTTAGCAGCGCGGTGGGTGGCGACAGTGTGACCGTTTGGATCGATCCAGCCCTCGGTTCCGGAGAGCCTGCAGGCGGCGTGACCGTGACTGGGGCCGACCTTCTGTGGGATCGTGTCGCCCTCTCCGACTATGCGAGCAATTCCTCCGCATGGGACGAAATCCGCTGGGGCAGCACCTTTCACAGCGTGACTCTGAACGGAAATCCCGCGAACGATTTCGCCGCATGGATCGCCAGCTACAATGTCGGTTCGTTGAATGGCTTCGATGACGACGCCGATGGTGATGGTATCAAAAATGGCTTGGAGAATTTCTTCGGAACTCATCCCGCCCTTTCGAACCAAGGCATCACCCAGGTCGCTAGGACTGGTAGCAACCTGACTTTCCAGCATCCACAAAGCGCCACCGCCGCCAGTGACGTGACCGTCTCCTACCGCTGGTCCACCAACCTCGCGGCTTTCCATGCCAGCGGAGCAGCAAGCGGCGGTACGACCGTCACGATCACTCCGGCTCTCAACACACCCTCAACGGGGACGACTTCCGTCACCGCCAGCGTGACAGGCACCACGCCCACCAAGCTGTTCCTCGTGCTAGAGGCTGTCAAAACACCTTGAACCCCTTGTTCCGCGCTGCGTGTGCCTTCCAGACGCTACTGGGTTTGCGGATGGATGGCGCGCGCAGGCAGAACTCTGGCCGGAGTGGGGACGCCTGCTCCGGCCTCAACTTTCTAACATATTCTATGCTTCGTTCCTTCATTCTCCCTGCGCTCCTGATTCTGCCAGCAAGTGCCCAGTATCTCAGCCATGATTCTTTCGCCGCCTACACCAGCGGGGTGGAGATCCAGACAGCGGCAAATCCTGCGATTTCTGGCTACACTGGAGCATGGACGGACATCGATTTTGGCGATGCCGAGCCGTCGGTGGCTGCCGTATCGCTGACCTATGCCAATCCGTCTTATGCCGGATCCAGCGGAGGAAGGGTTGTGAAATCTGCAGATACTGCTGGCATCAACGCTGCCAACAGCGGTCGCGTCTATCGATTGTTAGCCAATGAGCTCACGGTGGATGACGCCTCGACCGGCACGCTCTACCTCAGCTGGTTGTTCCGTACCGGAAACGAGAACGCAGCGGCAAACGCCGATACTTATCAGACGCTCGCGCTTTACAATGGCAGCACCGCAGACGCGAACCGCAACTTTGAAGCAGGCATCGCAGGCGGTGATTTTGCCACCGGAAACTACGCCTTCCGCGCGAAGAACAGTCCATCGTTCATCGGAAATCTTGGCATGGCCCCGGATTCTAACGTGCATCTCCTCGTCGCGAAATTCACCTTCAACGCTGCCAACAACAGCGACGCCATTACGGTCTGGATCGACCCAGCCCTTACCAACGGTGAACTATCCGGCGGTGTGACACGCAGCGGCTTTAACCTGCAATTCGACCGCCTCGCCTTGTCCGACTACGCGAGCAATTCATCTGCATGGGATGAGATCCGCTGGGGCAGCACCTTCGACAGCGTCACCGTGTTGCCAACTCAGCCATTATTTCTTCAACAGCCCACGAGCTTGGCCAACCATGTCGGCGACACCATCACCTTCACGGCGCATGCCATCGCGAGTCCGACTCCTACCTTCCAATGGCAGTATTCCACCAATGGCGTTGCATGGTCGCCGGTCATCGGCGCGACACAAGCGATGCTTTCGATCAGCGCCGCTCCGTATTCCGCCGCCGGTTCTTATCGGGTGGTCGCCACCAATGCGAACGCCGCAGTGACCAGTGACGCCGCGACCCTGAGCATGACTTTTCCCACGCCGGACATCACTCAGCAACCCGCGCCCCTGGGCGTCAAAACAGGCGCGAATGCCACTTTCAGCGTAGTCGCCACGGGCATCGGCAACCTAACTTACCAATGGTTCAAAGGCGAAACGGAGATCGCCAACGCCACAAGCGCATCCCTCACGCTAAACACGGTTTCCGAGGCCGACACGGGAGTTTACAGCGTGCGGGTCACCGATGACGCACCCGTTTCAGCGGGTCTTCCGCCCATCTCGGTTCTCTCCGATCCGGCGGTCTTAATTTTAGGTAATCTAGCAGATTATGAAGCTGGCCTGACCTTTCGCCTCTACGACATTCAGGAGGAGATGGATCAACTCTATCCGCTTGTTCCTGGACAAACGCCCAACGTCGACCAGAAACGCTCCACCATGGAATGGTCCGGCAGCGATGATTTTGCGAGTTACGCCCAACGTTTCGTCGTCGAATGCCACGCCGATTTGTTTGTTCCGGCGTCCGGTCAATACGAGTTTCGCCTGACCTCGGCAGACGGGTCGGAGTTGTGGATCAGCGACGCCCTTGTCATTGACCACGACGGTGAACACGCAACCACTTCCGCAACCGAAGCCATCACCCTAACTGGAGGATTGGTGCCGCTGAAACTGCGCTTTTTCCAGAACTCCGGCGATCCCGTCCTAAAACTCGAATGGCGTCCACCCGGCGCGATCGGATTCGTCACGGTCCCCGCCGAGTCTTTCCTCACCACTGCGGGGGTCACTCGCGTTGTGGCTCCAGGCAAGAAAAACATCATCCGCCCCGGCGACGGTTCGCGGCCCGGCAGCGGCCAACCGTTGAATGCTGTCCATCCATCCTGGCGTGTGACAAAGATACACCCATCCAACTTCAATCCCAAAGTCGGTGCGATGGCGGTGCATCCCGATGGCAGGCTCTTCATCTCCACTTTCAATCCGAACCAGAACAGCACCCCCGATCCTCTACCCGGCGGCGATGGAAAAGTCTGGGCACTGACCAACATCCAAGGCGAGGACCCGCAAGCCGTAATTGTCACCGAGGTCGCCGCGGGCCTATCAGAACCGCTGGGAATGAAATTCATCAACGGTGAACTCCACGTCACCCAGCGCACCGCCGTGACGCGACTGCGCGACATCAACGGCGACGGTTACTACGAAACCAAGGACAACATCGGCGGCGGCTGGCTATCGAACAACTACCACCAGTTCCATTTTGGCTTAATTGAGAAGGAAGGCTTCGCCTACAGCACGCTCTCCACCTCCATTCACTTCGATTACCCAGGTCTCAACGGCCCCAACCCGCCCAATCGCGGCACACTGGTTCGCACCAATCTAACGACTGGGGAGGTGAGCTACTTGGCGGGTGGTCTGCGTACGCCCAATGGCCTATGCTTCGGCCCGGAAGGGGAAATTTTTCAAACGGACAACCAAGGTGCATGGATGCCTTCTTCTCGGCTCAACCATCTTCAGCAAGGCCGCTTCTATGGCTACTACAACACCACAGAGGACGGCGGCAGCCCGAGCCTGTTTGCGGACCAACCGATGACTCCGCCAGCGGTCTGGTTCCCGCAAAACGAGATCGCGAACTCACCCTCACAGCCGCTTTCCATCCCTAACGGTCCATTCACAGGCGATCTTCTCGTGGGCGACATCACGCTCGGCGGCATCAATCGGGTGTCGCTCGAAAAAGTCCACGGCGTCTGGCAAGGCTGCATCTATCGCTTCACCCAAGGCCTCGAAGGTGGCGTGAATCGCATCGCTTGGGGGCCTAACGGAACGCTTTACGTCGGTTGCATCGGCGGCAGCGGAAACTGGTCGTGGAACGGCACCACCACCGGCCTCCAACGCCTCACTCCAAAATCGGGAAGTCCTGTGACCTTTGAGATCGGCAAAGTCAGCGCCACTTCCACCGGTTTCGAGATCACCTACACCAAGCCTATCCCCGAGGCGACGCTGGAAAACCCTGCAAATTTCACCGTGAAAAAATGGTCCTACACTCCGACCGCGGCCTACGGCGGAGCAAAGATCGGCGAGGAAACGCTAACTGTTAGTAGTGCAACCGCTTCCCCCGATCGCACCAAGGTCACGCTCGTCGTTCCCGGCTTGGAGAAAGGTCATGTAGTCTATATGAAGAGCGATCCCGTTTCCGACGATGGTTCCGCCATCCTCTCCAGCGAGGTTTGGTACACTCTCAATGAAATTCCCGGTGGCCCCTTCAACGTGTTGCTCGATCAAGATAGCATCCTTGAGAACCAGCCTACTGCCACAAGCATGGGTGCGCTCTCCGCCTCCCACGACCAGAGCGGGGAAATCATCACTTTCTCCCTCCCCTCCGGCATGCATGACAACGCATTCTTTTCCATCAACGGAGGAACTCTCAGCTCTACGATCCCGTTTGACTATGAACGCCGTAGTTCCTATCAGATTCGCGTTCGTGCCACCGACGAATCCGGTCTCTTTACCGAAGCCACCCTTCCTGTGGAAGTCATTGACGTTCCCGCTGAGCACGCCCCACGGCGCATTCTTCTAACCAATTCCGTGCTTCCTCCCGACCATCTCGCAGGTGCCCTTGTCGGTCGATTTCTGATGGACGACGAGGATCTCGGCGATCTTCAGGCCATCCCAGCCCAAAGCCAATCAGCGGCTCCGGATGTCGAAGAGTCCTTTGACTACCCCGCAGCGGTGGCCTTGACTGGGCAAACGGGAGGAAGCGGTTTCTCAGGCGCTTGGCAGGTCAGCGGCAGCTCATCGATGATTCCCGCCGGTTCGCTTTCCTACACTGACGCCTCGGGCATGGCCTTAAAAACCACAGGAAACAGCAGTTTCTGTGCTCCCGCTTCTCGTAACAGCCGCTCACTCACAAATGCCCGTGGCACCGACGGCACGGTGACCTACGCCAGTTTCATCGCCGATCCCGGCAACAATGCCCACTTCTGGGGCATTGAATTTTGGAACGGCACCGCCGTGGAAGGGAATCGCGTGCTTCAACTTGGCAATGAGAATGGCTTCGGCGTCCGGGTGCGCAATGGAACCAACAAATTTTTCCCCACTCCAGATGCGAATTCGCATTTCTTCGTCCTCAAAATCGAACACCTAACTGGGAATGACGCCGTCTCGGTGTGGATCGATCCTCCACTCTCGTCGGAGCCCTTGTCTCCGAATCTTTCCTTCACCCCTGCGGAGAGCGCTGGTTCTATATCCTTTAACCGCGTCGGTCTCAGCGATTTCGTGACCACTTCCGCACCAGCCCTAGATGAGTTGAGGCTCGGCAATGACTGGAGTTCCGTCACGCCTCATCAAGCGACTTATCCAAGATTCAAATTTGTTAGCGGATCAGGCGACGCAGACAATGCGTCGTTCAGCATTCAGGGCGATCGGCTGTTCGCAACCACCGTCCTAACTGCCGGCCTGCACGCCATTCGCGTGAAAGTCACGGACAGTGCGAACTTTTCCTATGAGCAGCCGATTCTCGTCTGGGTAGGAGCAGGCCATCTTGACAGCAATGCGGACGGCCTATCCGATGCGACCGCCGTGCGCCTTGGTCTTGATCCGCTCGCTCCCGCCGCACCGGGTGCTTACTTTGGGCCAAGCGGATCTCACTCGTTGTTCGAAGCGCAACTTGGATCTAACGATTTTTTAATTTCTGCCGGAATGATGCCGGGAAACCTCTACTGGATTGAGCGTTCGCTGGATCTCATGCAGTGGGAACTGGAAGGGCAAAGCGTATCTGCGCCCATGGATTTCCTGCCAACATCGAGTGAATGGCAACTACCACGCCCCGCCGAGCCACGTCATTTTTGGCGCGTCGCTGGCGGTTGGCCAGACGCACATGCCATTGATCTGCTAGGTAATGGCATGGCCGATCTCACGTTCGTTGGCGGCAGCGCTGGATGGACCTTTGATTCTAACACTAAGATCCTCCGCCACAACCACAGCGAACCTTCTGAGTGGCTGCACTTCGGCGAGACCTATTCGGATTTTTTCCTCAGCCTCGATTACCGCCTCTCCAGCAGTGGCAACGCTGGCGTTTTCCTGCGTTGCGCTGCCACGGGAGATCCGTGGGTGACCGGCAGCGAAATCCAACTCACCAACGAACCTCGTTTGCCGATCCACTCAACCGGATCAGTTTACGATCGCCTACCCGCCAGCCCTGCGGCTGACGCCCGACATTCGGTTTGGCATCGGATGGAAATTTTGATGCTCGGCAACCGCTTGCGCATCGTGGTCGACGGCGTGCCCACCGTGGATGTCGCGGATGTGCGCGCCGCCTATCCTAGCTTCAACTGGCCCACCTCAGGATTGATCGGCCTGCAAGACTCCCATTCCACCGGTGCCGGAACGATCGAATACCGAAACATCCGGTTAGTCCCTCTCGCACCCTGAAATCAGGGCTCATGTCGCCCATCAAAGTTGCTAGATCGCTCCAGGGAACTTGGGAGAATCAATTCGTTGCGACGAGTAGATGCCTTTGTTTCCGCTGCAACGGAAGGCAATGATGCAAGCGACGGCGAGATAGACACCGTTACCCGCGCCGAAGAGTTCCATGCCCATGAGGGTGGAGGCGAGCGGGGTCTTGGTGGCCGCAGCGAAGATGGCAACGAAGCCGAGCGCGGCAAACAGATCGACGGGTGCGCCGAAGAGGTGCGCGAGCGAGTTGCCCAAGGCCGCGCCGATGAAGAACAGCGGCGTGACTTCGCCGCCTTTGAAACCTGCTGCAAGGGTGACAATGGTAAAGACGAGCTTCCACACCCAAGCACTAGCCGGAATGTCCAGCGAGGTGAACATTGCGGGAAGTGTGATCGCACCTGGCTTATCTGATAGAACGCCGAGGCCGAGGTAGTCGGAGCCGGCGAGGAAAAACAACCCGATGACAAGCAGCCCACCAACGACGGGGCGCAGCTCAGCCCGGGCGATGCGGGATTTGAAAATCGCGGCAAGCCGGTGCGACAAGGAAGCAAAAAGAGAACCTGCTAGACCGAACGCGGCGGCGGCGGCGATGACTTGCAGCATGAGCAACGGGTCCACCATCGCATCGGTTGCGGCGACCTGATAGTGGGTGTGGCCGACGCCCCAAGCGCGACAGCTCCAATCGGCGACCATGGAGGCGAACAGGCAAGGGACGAGCGCGTCGTACTGGACGCGACCGACAATGAGCACTTCCAACGCAAAGACGGCTCCAGCGACGGGAGTGCCAAAAATGGAGCCGAAGCCAGCCGCGATCCCGGCCATCAACAGGACGCGGACTTTTCCGGCGTCCAGTCGCAACGCACGGGCGAAACCGGCAGCGATGCTGCCGCCCATTTGCACCGCCGTGCCCTCGCGGCCAGCAGAACCGCCGAAGAGATGGGTGGCGAGCGTGCCAAACAAAACCAGCGGTGCCATGCGCAGCGGCACGCCGCCGCCGGGTTGGTGGATCTCATCGATGAGCAGATTGTTTCCCGCAACGGAGGATTTTCCGAAATGCTGATAGATGAGGCCGACCGCAAGGCCAGCCACGGGCAGCAGAAAAAGCAGCCACGAATGGGCGAAGCGGACGCGCGTGACGGCATCGAGCGCCCACAGAAAAAACGCAGAAGCCGAGCCAACCGCGAGCGCCATGGCGAGCAGGACGACGGTCCAGCCGAGGATGGACCGGAGATGCGGAAACAAGCGATTCATCAGAAAATGCTCAGCGGCGTGCGGGAGATAAAACCATCTCGGCCCGCAGTCCCAGCCTCGATTTCCTCAGCGCAGGCTCAAGGCTTGATCGGGCAAAGGTCATGCCGCAGGGTGGAAATCGTGAGAATAACCTGGCTGCTGGTGTGTTTCGGAATCGCAAGGGCGTCTGCGGCGACGTTGTCCCTGCCATCGCTTGCGGACACCTCGATCTATGAGGACAAGGCGGACTCGAATCTCGGCGGGACCACGCTGTTAGCAGGCACCAACCATCGCTCTTCCAAAGCGCGGGGAATGCTGAAATTCGATGTGAGTGCTTTGCCCGTGGGAGCCATGGTGACTGCGGTGCAGGTGCAACTTTACGTAACGCGGCAGCCGGACCCGGATCAACACGGTGGACCGGCGGCTTCCGATTTCAGCCTGCATCGCATGCTGGTGAGTTGGGGTGAGGGAACGGGATCGGCCGCAACAGGGTCAGTCTCGATGGCTGGCGACGCGACGTGGAATGAGCGGCATTTTCAGGCGATTTCTTGGGGCAATCCGGGCGGTCTAGCAGGCACAGACTTTTTGGAAAACGCGAGCGCGACGACGTCCGTGGGCGATGTGGGGCCTTATGTTTGGGGATCGTCGCCAGAACTCGTGGCCGATGTTAGGGCGTGGGTCGCCGATCCGGCTGCAAATTTCGGCTTGATGCTGATGAGCGGGAACGAGGGCACGAACGGCAGTGCGCGGCGGTTTTCATCGAGAAACCAACCGGGTGGTGCCATTCTTGGCCCCCAACTTGTCATCACCTACACGATGGTGCCGGAACCGAGCGCCGCCGGAATGTTCGCCTTGGCGGCAGGACTTTTTTTGTTAGGAAAAAGACGCCGCTGAAGCAGGCAACACCTGTCCGCTTCAGCGCACGATGTCATCCGCAGTCCACAGCGTGCGGTCAGGTCCGGCGGAGCGGAGTTCCATCAGATCGGCAGTGAGTTGGTGAAAGAAAACGGGCGTGCCCCAGCGGTCGAGGAGTTCTTGTTCTTCATTGAGCGATTGGCCTTCCGGCGGTCCTAACATCGCGCCCTTCGAGTTTTTCCCCATGATCGCAGTCATGATCTCTGCATTGGTGCCAACCGGATTTTCGCCGAAGAGCGTGCGGTAGTCGCGCAGCATCGCAGAGATTTTGTCGAAATCGATGCTGCTTGCCGCATCGATGTTAGAATTCACGGGAGCTGTCACCCCGGGGATGGTCGAGGGCACAAGCGGATGAGTCAGGTCACGCGGCTTGGGCGGAGTTTTCGGGATCGGTTCGGCAGCCGGAAGAGCAGTCTCTGCGACAGGGGAAGGGGGCACCGCATCCACGGCGACAGCTGGTGCTACGGCTGGCGGTTGTCTAGGAACGGAAGGCGCAGGCACAGCAGGACGAGAAACCCACCACAGACCGATGGCCACGAATAAGAGAAGGATGGCGATGACGCGGCGGTCCATAGAGCTTTATGTCAGGCTGGGTGAATTTTGTGGAGAGACATCCGGGCTGTCGGCGGGGTCGATCGCGGTTAGATCGAGTTGATCGAGCGGGGTCATGGTAGCGAAGGCTTGATTCAGTATTCCAGAACCTCAAGCCCCGGAACCCTTCTGAACTCGACGGCGTTGTTGGTCACCAGAGGCATGCCATGCACCAGTGCCGTGGCGGCGATCCACAGATCATTGGTTCCGATCAGATTGCCACCGTCTTGAAGATGCCGGTAGAGTTCGCCGTATTGCCAAAGGACATCCGGAGTCCAAGGAAGCAGCGCGAAGGGGCTGCAAAGGCGTTGCCAAGTCCGCTTATCCGCCGCCGACCGACCACATGCCAGCTCTCCGGCCACGGTGAAAGGCATGAAGAATTGTTCTTCGGCGTGCTTTTCCAGAAACGCTTTGGCTCGCCCAGCTTCGGGTTTCTCCGCCTCGCGCTCCATACTGATGACGAAGTTCGTATCGACGATCAGACCCATGGATCATCGGGGGGAAGATCGTTTTGTTCAGCTTCCTCCACCTCGTCGAGGTAGGATTTGGAAACTCCGCTTCCTCCTTTGCGCATCCATTCCAGCAAGTCTTTTCCGGTTGGAACGGGATCGGCAAATTGGGCGCGTCTCACGACTTCCGAAAACGATTCACCCGGCTTCTTCGAGGCCTTCAAGCGCTCGTAAGCATCAATTTCCAATGAAATCGTCTTGGTCGCCATGCACGAAACGTGCGCGAAAACGCACATCAGGTCAAGGCAGCCTTCCAACGGGCGATCTCCGCCTTCACGTTCGCGATGGATGGTGCTCCAGGATTCGTGCGGGCGGCAAGAGCGGTTTCTAGCGAGAATACATCCTTGGCATCCGGGCCGTACGCGGGGTCGATGGAGGGGAGGTCGAGTTGGTCGAGCGGGGTCTTGGTGGCGATGGCTTGGGCGACGGCCTTGCCGACGAGTTCGTGGGCGTGGCGGAAGGGGACGCCTTTTTTCACCAGATAGTCGGCGAGGTCGGTGGCTAACAACATCGGATCCGAAGCGGCGGCCTTGCAGTTTTCCTCGCGGAGTTCCATGGCGGAGATCATCTCGGTGTTGACGGCGAGGATGAGATTCAGCGTGTCCACGGAGTCGAACAGCGGGGGCTTGTCTTCCTGGAGGTCGCGGTTGTAGGTGAGCGGCAGGCCTTTGACGGCGACGAGCAAATTCATCAGGTTGCCGACGAGGCGGCCGGTCTTGCCGCGGGTGAGTTCGCAGACGTCCGGGTTTTTCTTCTGCGGCATCAGCGAGGAGCCGGTGGTGTGCGCGTCAGATAGAGAGGCGAAGGCAAACTCGGCGGTACACCACAGGATGAGGTCCTCGCTGAGGCGCGAGAGGTGGACGCCGCAGAGCGAGATGACGAACAGCACTTCGGCGATGTAATCGCGGTCGGCGATGGCATCCATCGAGTTGTTCGTCACGCCGTCGAAGCCGAGCTCTTCCGCGATGGCGTGGCGGTCGAGGTTGATGGTGGAACCGGCGAGCGCGCCGGAGCCGAGCGGGGAGATGTTGAGGCGCTTGCGGGCGTCGGCGAGACGGGATTTGTCGCGCTCGAGCATTTCGACGTAGGCGAGGAAATGATGGCCGGCGGTGACCGGTTGGCCGCGCTGGAGGTGGGTGTAGCCGGGGATGACGGTGGCGGCGTATTTTTCCGCGCGGTCGAGCAGGGCCTTTTGCAGGCCGGTGATGGCGGCAAGCAGGCCATCGATCTCGGTGCGGGCGTAGAGGCGGGTGTCGGTGGCGACCTGGTCGTTGCGGGAACGGGCGGTGTGGAGTTTCGCGCCCGCCGCGCCGATGCGCTTGGTGAGCTCGGCCTCGATGTTCATGTGGATGTCCTCGAGCGAGGTCTTGAACTCGAATTTCCCGGCCTCGATGTCGCCGAGGATTTCCATCAGGCCGCTTTCGATTTGAGAAAACTCTTCGGCCGTGAGCAGAGCGGCTTTCAACTGAGCGCGGGCATGGGCGATCGATCCGGCGATGTCGTGCGGGAACAGGCGCCAGTCATACGAAATGGATTCGCCGAATTGCTGGACGAGTGACGAAGTATCTTTTGAGAAGCGGCCTTTCCACATGGCGGTGAGATTGATGGGATGAAATTTTCCCCGCACGTTTTGCGCGGCGCGGCGGATTTGAACCCGAACGCGGTCAGATGAAACGCGAAATTTTCTCACCCCCGAACTTCCCGCATTTCCACGACACTAGCGCGGGCTGAGCAGGCGGTCGCGCATCGCCTTGTCCGGCAATCCTTCCGCCCATTCCTGCGCTGCGGCCGGGTCTCTTGCCCGCAGGATGGACATGACGATGGACGCGGACGTGGAAATTTCTGGCGCGTCGGGATTTTCGGCCACCCACTGTTTGGCGGCGTTCAGATCGTGATGGCACCAACTGATCACCGTGTCCGCAGTGGCACTTGGCAGCCCCGTCCTCTGAGCCCAGGCCAGTGCCGCGAGCGGATCACGTTTGACGTAAGCACTCGCTGTCGCGGGGACCACCCGGCTTTCCGTCACCCAAGGTTGGTCCAAATTCGCCTCCAGCCACGCGGCTGCCCTCTCCGGCTCATTTTCCAGCTTCTTCCCGGCGATCAACTCGGCAAACCCATTGCGGTCCTTGGGGGAAAGCTGCGTTTGATCCAAGCCTGCGAACCAGCTCTCCAGCTCCTTTTGCCCGCCCTTGCGGCTGATCGCTTCGACCACCGACTTGTATTCGCCCTCCAGCCCCATCCCGCTTTCGACAAGCCAGTCTGCCGCAGCCGTCGGGTCCACATAGGTCCAGCCCTCGACCATGAAATAAAGCATGTCGCGGTCGCCACGCGCCAGCTCCTCGCCCTCCAGCACAAAGCGCTTTGCCGCCTCGGGATCGACCTGCGCCCAGTTGATCATCGTGCGTTTCTTCGCCTCGCTCGTCGCTCCGGGATTCCAGCCCGACCAATCGTGATCGCGGATAAATTCCATCGCGCCGACGGGGTCGCGTTCGCCCCAGTTGGCCCACAATTTTTCCCACTCCGTGTTCGACCCGCTGCCATCGAGATCGTGGGCGCGTATCAGCGCCACCAGCTCCGGATATTTCCCGACGCCCACCTTTTCCAACAACCGCTCGAACTGCGCCACGCGCCGCGACGGAATGCTTTCGCGCAAGATCGTCCTTACCGCTTGGGCGAAGTCTTTCACCTCGTCGTTGGAAATTCCTAGATCATCCCCCCGCCTCCTCACTCGATCGCCCGTCCTCCCCTCAAAAAACTCGCCACCGCCACGCCGCTCCACGTTTTCCTGCGCGATCTTTTGCGCATTGGATCCCGCTTCGGCCCGCTGTCCCGCCCACCATCCGAATCCGCCGCCCGCGCAAAGACCAACGATCAGCATGCCGATGGCAGGCGATTTCAAAAGACTCCCTTGCTTGTTCATAGAGTTTCAATCGATCACCAATTCTATCCGCATGAAATCAAAATTCTCGGGTGGCGCACACGGATGCAGATGCTTCCAAACACCCGTCAACCGCCCCTGATAGAACCTGGCCGCGCGCTTGCCGATTTTGCGCCATCGGCCAACTTTCCACCATCAAAGGTTGCATTTCCCTGCTTCCAGCGGATGCATTCAGAGTGCTCGCAATTCCGCAAGCACCTACCCCCTCTACCAACACCATGTCAGCCATCATTCCACTCATCAGTTCCGGCACCGCCGGTCCGCTCGGCGTCCTCCACCTGCCACGCCTCTGGCTCAAAGCCTCGCTCGGCGCCGCTGGCAAGCTCCCCCCGGACTACCCCGCCATCGGCCAAGGCTACGATCAAATGGTTCTCACCGGCCTATCCATCGACAAGGCGGCGTTCGAGAACTTCATCGCTGAAAGCAAGCCGACCTACCCGCAGCTCGAAGCGTGGATCCTCGAACAATCCGGTGGCTCACTCGACGCTGCCGCCGTGGAAAAACTCAACGCCGCCATCACCGGCTACATCCACGCCGATGACACCCGCGCCGCCATCCTCTCTGCCAACGCCATCCCGGACGAAGGCAAAATCCGCGATGCGATCAACCTCAACAACCTCGACGACTGGCACAGTTTCCACCAGCAAACGCTCGCCTGATTCAAAGCACTCCCTGCCACCCCGCCCGGATCCGTTCCGCGCGGGGTCTTTTTTGGCCTCGCATCGAGACGATCCCTAAGCGGGCGATCTTCCCTGAGAAAAATGAACCGCAGATGGACTCAGATGCACGCCGATGAAATGGGAATGCAACCGATCACAAGGAAAGGACATCCGCGTCCAGCCTGTCCTGAACGCGCCCAAAATCATCGCGATTTCTTCAAAATCCGCGTCCATCCGCGTCCATCCGCGTCCATCCGCGTCCATCCGCGTCCATCCGCGTCCATCTGCGGTTCCCTTGTTTCTGACACCCGCCACCCTTCGCTGGCGACATTATCCCCGCGAGGTTGCATTTGCCGGGATTCGGTGCATCTTCGCGTTCCCTTGCAGTCCCGTATTGTCCAGCTTGCCGGAATTTCCACCATCCTGACCGTTCCAGTTTTTGCCGCTCCCTTTGCGCAGCTCTGGCAACTCGGTGCGGACGATCATGCGTCCAGCCCATTCTCTCAGGAAAGCTGGGGGCCGAACAACCCGCCCGGCTCAGCCACCGTCAAGGATGACGATTTTTACCTCGCCGGCACCTACGCCACACCGATCGGCACGCTCGCCACGGACGAGGCCATCGCCAACTTTGAGCGCGCGATCACCGAGGGCGATCCGCGCAATCGCATCCATTTCCCGCTGACCACCCAACAGGCGTCCGCCACCAGCCGACTGCGCGTCACCGTGGATCTCATCGGCGGCGGCGCATGGATCAATGGCTCCATCCCCGGGTTTTCCAGTCATGATGTCGTCGTCACGTTCAACGGCCATGTTCTCGGGGCCTTTCCCGCCATTCATGCGGACCGCACCCTCGTCTTCACCGTTCCTGCGTCCTCGGTTGCGGCCGTCGCGGGGCCTAACAAAATTGAAATTGCCCGAACAGGCGGCGCTCCCGGTGGCTACATCACGCTGGATTTCATCCGTCTCGAAGCGGACGCCACCGGCCTCGCGGATGCCGATGCCGACAGCATGCCGCGCTGGTTCGAGGAAACCTACGGCCTCGACGACAATGATTCTGCCGACGCCTCGCTCGACACCGACGGCGACGGCCTCAACCATCTCGCCGAGTTCCAAGCCGGCACCAACCCGACCGATGCGGACAGCGACAACGACTCGCTCACCGATTCCCAGGAAATCACCCTCGGCACCCATCCATTAGAAACTGATAGCGATGACGACGGCATCGCTGATAACGAGGAAACCACCACCAGCCCGCTGAGTGCGGACACGGACGCAGACGGTTTCCCGGACCAATTTGAAATTTCACAGGGCAGCGATCCTGCCAATGCCACCAAGATGCCCTTCCTCTATCCGGGAGCCATCAGCCTGCAATTCCTGTGCGAGGACTTGGCCAGCGCACGCCTCGGACCTTGGGAAACCGCAGGACTTTTTCCGCTGCCCCACTGGAATGCTTCGCCTCTGATGCCCGGCTGGATGGCCGACGGTGCCATTCTCAATGGCTCGCGCTCCGCGCTGCTCGACAACCGCGGCGTGCCCACCAACGCCGCCGCCACCTGGTCCTATCACTACGCCGACGACGGCATCCACAAGGGACCCGGCAACGAAAAACTGCTGGATGGCATGATACGCACCCAGCACTTGGTCGATCCCGCAGCCGTCCCGCCCATGGACATCAACACGCCGGTTGCATTGAATCTAACTGGCATTCCTTACGCCTCTTACGATCTCATCGCCTACGTCGGCCAGGCCTATCCAAACGCCCGCGGTTTCCTCCGACTTGGCACCAACGATGCCACTCGCCGTTACTTCATCGCCGACTCCGCCCCGCCCTTCCTCCGCTGGCAGGAAATCACCTCCACGACCTCGGCAACAGCGGCCCGTGGAAATTTCGTCCGCTACCGCAATCTCACCGCATCGAGCCAATCGCTGCGCCTCGAATCGCTGGAAAACCAAGCCGTCGCGCTCATCGGCATCCAGATCATCGACAACGCCACCGACTCGGATGCCGACAGCATGACCGACGCCGTGGAAATCGAGAACCAGTTCAATCCCGCTGTCGCCGATGCCACCGCCGACGCCGATGGCGACACCCGTTCTAACATTTCCGAACTTGCTGCTGGCACCGATCCCCATCATCCAGACAGCGACCGCGACGGAATCCCGGACGGCGCAGAAGCCTCACGCGGAACGTCTCCGCTGAACCCTGACAGCGACGCCGACGGACTCACCGACGGCGACGAGATCCAAGCCCTGCCCTTTCCCTCGCTCCCCACCCTCGCGGACAGCGACAGCGACGGCTACAACGACGCTGCGGAACGCAGCTACGGCTCCAACCCAATGGCCGCCGCCAGCACCCCGCCCGGCGTCCCGATCTGGAACGCCGCCACCCGCACTTGGCTTTGGCGCATCGACAACTTGCGCGTTCTCTGGAATCACCCGCAGTCGATGTTAGGCGCGATTTCCGCGGACGAAACCATGCTGTTCGAAGCCGTCGCAGACATCAACCAAAGCGGATGGTCGCGCCAGATCGGCATCGGCCTGCGTTGGATCAACGGCCGCCTCACCCATCGTTTCCGCGGAGTGGAAGGCGTTTTCCACCGCGCCGGCCAACCCAACGACGGCTTCTGGGACAGCGATTGGAACAACCCGCCCGTGGACCGTTCGAAAACATTCGGCTTCAGCGGACACGGCTCGTCGGACGACTCGGTGCCACTCCGCCTCGAGTTCTCCGCCACCCAGCCAACCGCTGGCGTGAATGTTTGGACGCTCCGCTTCACCCTCGCTGACCTAACCAATCTCGCATCGCCGGTCACGCTTGCAAACTTCACCAACACCAACGCCGTCGCCGCCGATCCCACGCTCGCCGCCGGAACGACCGTCTGGAAAAACCAGCAAGGCGTGGCGGGAAAGATCGACATCTGGCAGGAAACCGGCGTCCGCGCCCTCATTTCCGCCACCCCGCTCGGCCCGGCGGATGCCGACAGCGACGGCATGCCGGACGCGTGGGAATCGACCTGGCAGTTCAACCCGACAAACGCCGCCGATGCCTTGCTCGACTGGGACAACGACGGTCTGCCCAACCTCGACGAATTTCTAGCAGCATCCAATCCCAAGCTTGCGGATACCGACAACGACGGCGTCCCGGACGGCATCGAGGTCTTTCACGGTTCCAATCCGCTTTCTTCCACCAGCGTGCCGCCGTGGTTCAACTTCACGGGAAATCCCGATGACCTCGACGCCGACGGCCTTTCCGACGCCTGGGTCCTGTGGAGCGGCGGAAAACATCGCACGCCAAGCGCAGACGACGATGGCGACGGCATGACCAACGCGGAGGAAAGCATCGCAGGCACGCATCCCGACGACGCCTCTTCGCGCTTCGACCTCACCTCATGGCGCAGCGGAAATGACCTCGTCCTTTCCTGGACCGACCTCCCGCTCAAAGCGCAACTGGTGGAAAGCGGCGACAACCTCACTCGCTGGCAGCCCGAAACCCTTTCCACCACCACCGTCGGCGGTCGGCGCCAGGCCATTCTAACTGGCGAGTTCTCCGCCCCCGAGGATGCCCTCTTCTTCCGCGCCGGTGCACGCCCCATCGACACGGATGGCGACGGCATCGAGGACTGGATTGAGAAAACCGTCCTTGGCTCCTCCGTCACGGCAGGCAGCTCGCTCGCCCAGCCCATCCTCCGCGCCAACGGCCAAGCCCTCGCGGGCGATGCGGTTGCATTGTTAGAAAAACTCCAGGGAGCCTCCCCGACTGGTGCCTCGCCGGGCAATTCCGCGCCCGGCACGCCCTCTCCGGTGAACGCATCGCGTTTCCTGATGCAGGCGACCTTCGGCCCCACGCCGGACTCCATCCGCGAGCTGCGCGACCTCGGCTACGCCGCTTGGATAGCCCATCAGATTTCCCTGCCGCCCTCGCTGACGCGCCCGTACATCCGTGAAATCAAGGCGGACGGCGCTGGCCCGCGCACCGACCCGCACTACAATTTCAACGAGCTCGATCAGTTCGTTCACGGCAACAACATCACCACGCCCTTCGCCCGAAACGCCATCGCCGGCGAGGATCAGCTCCGCCAGCGTGTCGCCTTCGCGCTGTCGCAAATCCTCGTCGTTTCCCGCCGCGACGCCAACTTGGAGGAAAAGGCTGAGGCGATGGCCTGCTACTACGATTGCCTGGTTAGAAACGCGCTCGGCAACTACCGCGACCTGCTGCGCGAGATCACTTTTCACCCGGCCATGGGCTGGTATCTCAGCCACGCCGGCAATCAAAAGGCCGATCCATCCATCCCACGCTACCCGGATGAAAACTACGCCCGCGAGCTGATGCAGCTCTTCACCATCGGCCTGTGGGAACTCAACCCGGACGGCAGCCGCAAGCTCGATGCCAACGGCGAACCCATTCCCACCTACGACAATGGTGACATCACCGAACTCGCCCGCACCTTCACCGGCCTCTACTTCGCCTCGCCCTACGGCTGGGGCGGCGGCGGCTGGGCGGACGAGCATTTCACGATGCCCATGGTGATGTATCCCGAGCGCCATGATTTCGAGATGAAGCGCCTACCTAACGGATTCATCATCCCGGCCCGTGAACCCACCGAAACGAACGGAAAACAGGACATCCTCGATGCCGTGGACGCGCTTTTCGAACACCCGAACACCCCGCCCTTCGTCTGCCGCCAGCTCATCCAATTCCTCGTCACCGACAACCCGACGCCCGGCTACATTCGCCGCGTTCAGGATGTTTTCGTGGACGATGGCCACGGCACGCGCGGCAACATGGCGGCTGTGATCAAGGCCATCCTGATGGATCACGAGGCACGCAATCCGCCGCTCTCCGCCAGCTTCGGCAAGGTGCGCGAACCGGTCGTCCGCACCATGCATCTTGGCCGCCTGTGCCACCTCGCGGACGCCCATCCAGATTTCGTTTGGTGGAATTGGACGGAAAACTACTACGCACCCAGTAGCCAGGAACCGATGAATCCGCCCAGCGTCTTCAATTTCTACACGCCGGTCTATCAGTCGCCCGGCTGGATACGTGACAGCGGCCTGGTCAGCCCGGGTTTTCAGATCATCAACACCTACACCGCCGTCTCATTCCCCAACCTGTTGTGGGACTATGTTCACGACGGGTTCAAGTCCGGCTGGAGTTGGGACTTCCCGCTCGATTTCAGCGACCCGCTGCGCGTCGCGGAAAACCCCGCCGCCCTCGTCGACCAGATGAACCTGCTCGTCTGCGCCGGCAACATGACCGCCCGCACTCGCAGCATCGTCCTCACCGCCTTGGCCGATCCCGCGCTCAGCCGCCAGGACCGCGTCGCGCTCGCCCTTTGGTCCGCCATGACCAGCCCTGAAGGCGTGGTTCAGAAATAACAAGCCCATCCCCATTTCATGCGCTCACGCCGTCAATTCATCGGAGAAGCCAGTTGCGCCGCCATCGGCTCGACCTCCGTGCTCACCACGCTGTTGAATCTAACGATGGCGAACCACGCCGCCGCGCAAGCCGGTCTGCCCGGCGAGCGCAAAGCGCTGGTCTGCCTTTTTCTATCAGGTGGCTGCGACACGTTCAACCTGCTCGTCCCGCGCGACCCGACGCGGCACGCCGAATACGTCGCTTCACGCTCCGGCCTCGCCCACCCGCTCAACAGCCCGGATCCCACCAAGAACCTGCTGCCACTGAATTTCGACGGCGGCGGCGGTCGCCTCTACGGCTTGCATCCAGCCTGCACGCGCCTCGCCGAGATGTTCAACGGCACCGGTGCCTTCACCGGGAAAAAGCGCGTTTCCTTCCTCGCCAATGTCGGCACCCTCATCGAGCCCATCGAAAACAAACAGGCCTATCTCACCGGCAACATCGCGCTGCCCAAGGCGCTGTTCTCACACCGCGACCAGATCGAACAATGGCAAACTTCCGTGCCGCAAGGGATGCAGGTGCTCTCCGGCTGGGGTGGCCGCGCCGCCGACGTCATCCATTCCGCGATGAACACCGAGCAAACCGGCGGCTACTACATGCCGATGAATTACTCGCTCTCGGGAAATGCCGCATTTCAGATCGGCCGCAGCGAGGGGCAATTCGTCATCACCAGCGGCGGCGCGCTCTCGTTCACCGGTGCCAGCGGCAGCTCGCCGGTCAACCGCGCCAAGGACCGCATCCTCCGCGACACCGTCGCCAACCCGGTGGAAGCACACTATCAGAATTTGTTCCAACGCACCCACGCCCGCATCACGTCGGACAGCATCGCTCGCGGTGCGGTTTTCCAAACGAGTTTCGACAACGCGGGCTCGCTCAACGGCCACACCATCGACGCCGCGCTCAATGCCGCAGGTTTCCCCAACCATTGGCTTTCTAACCAGTTCCGCGCCGCCGTGAAAACCATCGCCATTCGCGAAGCGCTCAAGCTGCGCCGCCAGACGATCTTCATCGAGTTCGGCGGTTGGGACCACCACACCGAGCTGCTCGCCAACCAGCGCGCCATGCTCCTCGTGCTCGACCAAGTGCTCTACGCCTATCAGAAATCGTTAGAGACGCTGGGGTTGGCACAAGACGTCATCACCTTTACCGGCTCGGACTTCGGCCGCACCTTGCGCTCGAACGGCCAAGGCACCGATCACGCCTGGTCCGGCAATCACCTGATCATGGGCGGACCGGTCACCGGCGGCGTGGTTCGGGGGAATTACCCATCCCTCGCCATCGACGGACCGGACGACATCGGCCGTGGCGGACGCATCTTCCCACGCCTCTCGGCGGACGAGTACTTCTGCGAGATGCTGCGTTGGTTCGGCGTCTCCGCTGGCGACATGGACAAGGTGCTGCCTAACATCCGCAACTTCTACGACCCCGCCAGCGCCACCGGTCCGGTCGGCATCCTCTCGTGAAACGCTGCGGCTTATGGCTGACACTGCTCGCGATCATCGTGCTGGTGATCCTGTGCGAGCGGCTTTTCCTCGAACATCCGAGCCACGATTCCGCTCCAGTTCAGCCGAAATCGCCCACCCGATCCCAGACTCCACCTATCCCGGAAAAACCCACCGCCGCCGAATCCTTGCTCGTCGGCTATGCGAATCCCGCGACACCGCCCATCGAAGACCTGCGGAAAATCCACCGCGTCGCCATCGGCTACTTTTCCGTCATCAAAGACGCGTCGCGCTTTCCCATCGGCGGTAACGAGGATTTTTCCGCCGCCCTGCGCGGTGAAAATTCAAACCGCGAGGTGCTGGTTCGTCCCACCCATCCGGCCTTCTCCGCCGCCGGTCTGCTGATCGACCGCTGGGGCAGCGCACTCATCGTGCACCCGGTTGCCTGGCAGCAACTTGAACTCCGCAGCACCGGTCCCGACCGTCTTCCTTACAATGCGGACGATCTGGTCCTGTCGCCGTCAGGAAACACCTCGAACTAGCTTCAACTCGCTCAGTTCGAACAGTTTCTGTGAAATCATCATGAGGCTTGCGCGGGTGGGCGGGAATCCGCAAACTCCGCCTCCAATTATGAGCGAACGACGCGTCGTCATCACCGGCATCGGCTGTATCACCCCACTCGGCAACGATCTGGGATCCACCTGGACAGGCCTCAAGGAAGGCCGCAGCGGCATCAGCACCATCACCCAACTGGATGTGGCACCCTTCGATTGCAAGATCGCGGGCGAGGTCCGGAATTTTAACCCGGACGACTACTTCAATGTGCCCAAGGACGCCCGTCGGGCGGACCGCTACGTCCAGCTCGCCGTGGCCGCTTCCAAGATGGCCATGGAAGATTCTGGCGTGGATGTTTCGAAAATGGATCCGCGCCGCTTCGGCGTGATGGTCGGCAGCGGCATCGGCGGCCTTTCCACCTTGGAGCGCGAGCACGCGACCTACATGACCAAGGGACCGAAGCGGGTTTCCCCCTTCACCATCCCGATGATGATTTCCAACATCGCCAGCGGCATCATTTCCATGGAGTTCGGCTTGCTCGGACCTAACATGGTCATCGTCACTGCCTGCGCGACCTCGAACCACAACATCGGCGAGGCCTGGCGCATCATCAAATTCGGCGATGCCGATGCCTTCCTCTGCGGCGGCGCGGAAGCCGCCGTCCTCCCCATGGGGCTATCCGGCTTCAACAGCATGAAAGCGCTCAGCACCCGCAACGACGAGCCAGAACGCGCATCGCGCCCGTTCGACCGCGACCGCGACGGCTTCGTCATGGGCGAAGGTGCCGGCGTCATCGTCATCGAAGAGCTCGAACACGCCCGCAAGCGCGGCGCGACGATCTACGCCGAACTCATCGGCTACGGCGTCAGCGCGGATGCCTACCACCTCAGCGCGCCGTCGCCGGACGGCAGCGGCCCGGCCTACGCCATCGGCATGGCCCTCAAGCACGGTAAGAAAAATCCCGAGGATGTCGGCTACCTCAATGCCCACGCCACTTCCACCGGACTCGGCGATGTCGCGGAAACCAAGGCCATCAAGCTCGCTTTCGGCGACTACGCGAACAACGGCCTGATGGTCAGCTCCACCAAATCCATGACCGGCCACATGCTCGGCGCGGCTGGCGGCGTGGAACTCATCGCCAGCGTCATGGCCATCCGTGACGGCGTCATTCCGCCGACCATCAACGTCGACAACCAGGACCCCGAGTGCGATCTCGACGTCGTCCCGAACACCGCCCGCGAGGTGAAGGTGGACGTCGCCCTGAGCAACAGCTTCGGCTTCGGCGGACACAACGCTTCCGTCTTGGTCAGCCGTTTCGAGTGATACCGCCCATGGAAAATCCGGTGCATCGGCAGGCGGGCGAGATCGTTTTCAGCGATACCGACGCCAGCGGCTGGATGCACTTTCCCAACATCTTCAAACACGTCGAAACCGCCGAGCACGCGTTCCTGCGCTCGCAAGGCATCCTGGTTTTCGATCGTGCGGAAGGCGGCTGGCCACGGGTCAAAGTTTCCTGCGACTACAAGCGCCCCTTCTTGGCGGGCGATCGTTTCGAAATCCTGTTGGCCATTTCCCGCATTGGCGCTTCCTCCATCACTTGGGAGTTTCAAGTCCTCAACGCCGCCGGTGAAATCGCCGCCTTCGGCAGCATGACCAATGTCCGCGTGGATCATGAAGGTCGCCCGAAACTCATTTCGGACGAGGAGCGTGCCAAACTGGAGCGCGAGATTCATCCCACCCAGGCGGAATAAATTCCGCGCTCCAATTCCATGGAAACCTCACCCGAAATTTCCGGCCGCATCATCCTCGTCCCCACGCCCATCGGGAATCTGGGAGATATCACGCTGCGCGCCATCGAGATTTTAAAAAGCGCCGACCGCATCGCCTGTGAGGACACGCGCCATTCCGGCCAATTGTTAGCTCACCACGGCATTTCCGGCAAACCGCTCGTTTCGCTCCACGAGCACAACGAAGCCCGCCGCGCGCCGGAAATCATCGCCGCCGCCCGCGCCGGTGAAACCATCGCCGTCATCAGCGACGCTGGCATGCCCGGCATTTCCGACCCCGGCTATCGACTGGTCCAAGCCTGCATCGAGTCCACCACGCCATTCGAAGTGCTGCCCGGCCCGTCCGCCGTCATCACCGCGCTCATCGGTTCCGGTTTCCCCTGCCACGCCTTCCGCTTCGGCGGCTTCCTCTCGGTGAAATCCGGCAAACGCCGCAGCGCCCTCACCGCTTCGCTTCAATCCGGCGAAACCGGCATCTTCTTCGAATCGCCGCACCGCATCCTATCGACGTTAGAAATCCTCGCCGATATCGATCCCGCCGCCCGCACCTGCGTCGCCCGCGAACTCACCAAGAAATTCGAGACCTACCATCGCGGCAGCGCGGCCGAGGTGCTCGCCCATTTCCAAACTCACGCCGCCAAAGGAGAAATCGTCCTCCTCGTCCACGCGGCGGAGTGACGCCCGTCACCTCAAGCCGTTCCGGCGAGCTTGTGGTTCAGGGCGATGGAGCGGCGCAGGGCGCGCATGACATCGACCATGCCACGGTGCTTGGATGCGGCGGTGGCGCAGGCGGGATCGATGAGCACGTGGCGGCTGACGTAGCGGCCGATCTCGGCGTAAAGCTGGCGCATTTGGGTGTCTAGCAGGCTCACTTCGGCCCGCAGTGCGGAAACTTCCTTGTTGCCTTCGCCGATCACCACGAAGGCCTCGGACGCGTGGGCGCGGCGGGCAACCCGTTTCTCATCGAGCTTTTCCTCCACACGGTCCACGCGGTTGTCGCCTTCCTCGATGCGGTTGCCGATGTCGATGCGCTGCTGTTTCAGATCGGAAAAGCGGCCCTTGAGCGCGGCGAGTTTTGCCTTCACGGCAGCGATCGCCGCCTCGTCGGACGACTCCTTGGCAAGGACCTCCAGTTTCATTTTCAGCCCTTCGTAGGAGCGCCGCACTTCACGGGCTTCGGTCACGATTTCATCTCGCCGCTGAGCGAGCCGTTCGAGTTCTGCCAGCAGGTCGGTGCGTTCTTCGATCAAATCATGATGAATTTCCGGCGCGCTATTGAGCAGGCTGGCGCGTTCCTCGTGCGCCATGTCCAGCCGCGATAGGCATTCGTTGAGCCGACGATGGACGATCTCCTTCTCCTTGATGAATTTCCGCAAATTCCAATATTCCACGGACAGCTCGTCGATGTTTTCCACCTTCTCCCAAATGGCAATGCCGAGCTGCGTTTCCGCTTCGCGCAGCAAGTGCATCTCGCTGGCGGCGTCGGCCATGCGCTGGTTCTTGCGAAAGTAGCCGAAGGCCTGCGCGAAGCGGGCCATGTAATATCGGGTGGAGGTCATGGGGGGAGGAAACCTTAACGGGCGAGCTTGCGCTGGAGGGCCTCGATGACGCTGAAGTCTTCAAGGGTCGTCACGTTACCCGAGATCTTGCCCGTATTCACGAGTTCTTTCAGGAGGCGACGCATGATCTTGCCGGAACGTGTCTTGGGCAGGCCGGGTGCGAAGTGCAGATCATCGGGCTTGGCGATCGCGCCGATCACTTTGCCGACGTGGTTGCGCAGCTCGGCTTGGAGTGCGGGCGATTCTTCATAGCCGCCCTTGAGCGTGACAAACGCTGCCACCGCTTGGCCTTTCAAATCATCCGGTCGACCGACCACGGCGGCTTCCGCGACAGCGGGGTGCGAAACCAACGCGCTTTCGATTTCCGCCGTGCCGAGGCGGTGGCCAGAAACGTTGAGCACATCGTCGAGGCGGCCGATGATCCAGAAATTGCCGTCCTTGTCGCGGCGGGCACCGTCGCCCGCCGTGTAAACGCCAGGATAGTCGGACCAGTAGGTTTTCTTGTAGCGGTCCTTGTCGCCGTAGATCGTCCGTATCATCGATGGCCACGGCTTGCGGATGACCAGGCGACCGTCCTCGCCCGCTTTGCATTCCTTGCCCGCGTCGTCGAGAATGGCCGCGTCGATGCCGAAGAATGGCCGTGTCGCGGTGCCTGCCTTGCACGGCGTGGCTCCTGGCAGCGGGGAAATCAGTATGGCCCCCGTTTCGGTCTGCCACCAGGTGTCCACGATGGGGCAGCGACCGCCGCCGATGTGCTTGTGGTACCAATTCCACGCTTCCGGATTGATCGGCTCGCCGACCGATCCTAACAAACGCAGCGACGAAAGGTCATGCGCGGCGGGAAGCGCGTCACCCGCCTTGATGAAGGCGCGAATCGCGGTCGGCGCGGTGTAGAAAATCGTCACGCCATGGTCTGCGATCATTTTCCAAAAACGCCCGAAGTCCGGGAAATTTGGTGCGCCTTCGTACATCACCTGAGTCGCGCCCATCGCGAGCGGACCGTAGACGATGTAGGAATGCCCGGTGATCCAACCGACATCGGCGGTGCACCAGTAAATGTCCTCGTCGCGCATGTCGAAGATGTACTTGCAGGTCGAGTAGGTGCCGGTGAGGTAGCCGCCGGAGGTGTGGAGAATGCCCTTCGGCTTGCCGGTCGAGCCGGACGTGTAAAGCACGAAAAGCGGGTGCTCGGAATCGAAGGCCTCGGCCTCATGCTTCGCGGTCACGGTGGCGATCTCGTCGTGCCACCAGACGTCGCGCTCTGTGTCCATGGAAACGTCGTTGCCGCAGCGGTTCAGCACGATCACGCGCTTCACCTTGGAATATTTCGCGAGCGCCTCGTCGACCACCGGTTTCAGCGGCACCACCTTGCCACGACGCCATCCGCCGTCGGCGGTGATGACCACCTTGGCTCCGGAATCGTCGAGCCTATCCAAAATCGCCTCGGCGGCGAAGCCCCCGAAAACCACGTTGTGCACCGCACCGATGCGGGCGCAGGCGAGCATCGCCACTGCGGCTTCCGGCACCATGGGCATGTAAATCAGCACCCTGTCCTTTGCCTTCACGCCGTGCTTTTCGAGCACGTTGGCAAATCGGCAGACGTCCTTCTGCAGCTGGCCGTAGGTGATCACCCGCTTGTCGCCCGGCTCGCCTTCCCAAATGATGGCCGCCTTGTTTTTGCGCGGCCCTTCCGCGTGTCGATCCACGCAGTTTTCACAGACGTTGAGCGTGCCATCGACAAACCACTTCGCGTCCGGAGCTTTCCAGTCGAGCACCTTGCTCCACTTCTTGCGCCACGTCAGTTCCTTCGCCTCGCTCGCCCAGAATTTCTCCGGCTTGTCGATCGACTCCTGATAAAGCGCTTTGTAGGCCGCCATCGATGGGATGCGTGCCTTTTTAGAAAACTCCTTGGACGGTTTGTGGACCGCGTCGTGATCGTGGCTGGGAGTGGTGTCTTTCGAACTCATGGAGATGGGTTAAATGCTCACGCAGGCGGCATTTTCCCGCACTACGCGGCAAAACTAGAAAGCCAGTTTGCCCGCGGCAAGTACCCAGCACCGGTTAAGCCGGACTTTTTCGCGTAGGAAACCCCCCTCACCCGCACTTCGCCGCTCACAGCTCGCGCTTTTTGCGGTCCGGCGTGGCCGCGCGATGCTTCTTCTCCGGCTTTGGATTGCCCAACAGCATCTGCACTTCCATCGCATTGAGCGCAGCCCAGGCACCGGGTTCCAGATCGCCGAGCCACAGCGCGCCGATGCGCACCCGCAGCAGTTTCGTCACCTGATAGCCGAGCGTGTCGAACATCACGCGGATCTGGCGTTTCGCGCCGTGGTCGAGCACCACCTTGATGCGGCGCGGCGACAGGCGTTCGATGGATTTCGCCTTCAGCCGACCTTCCGGCGTGTAAACCCCTTCGAGAAATTGGTCGAGGTGGTGGTTCTCGAACGATTGGTTCGAGGTGACGAGGTATTCCTTTTCCACCGATTTCGATGGATGCATGAGCTGCTGCGAAAGGTCACCGTCGTTGGTCAGAATGAGCAGGCCTTCCGAATCCATGTCCAGCCGACCGACGTGGTGCAGCGAGTGCAGCGCGCCGGGCAGCATCGAGTAAATCGTTTGCCGACCCAGCTCATCCTCGCGGGTACACACATAGCCGCGTGGCTTGTGGAAGGCGACGATCAGCGTTTCCTTCGGCACCACGCGCTTGCCATCCACCCGGACGTGGTCGCTGACCGTGATGCGCGTCCCCATGTTGATGCACGGCGCGCCATTCACTTCCACCCGGCCCTCCTTGATCAATTCGTCGCAAGCGCGGCGAGATCCCACCGCGCAGGACGCGAGGTACTTGTTCAGGCGGGTGCCGTCGGTCGTGGCCATGGAAATGAAGGTGCTGGAAATGCGAAAGGCGCGAAATCCAGACGGATCCGCGCGCTTTGGGAAAGTTTCGCAGGTGGCGAGGGGATTAGCCCTCGTGCTTGGTCTTCGGCAGACCGACCGGCGATTTGCCGGCTTTCCACTCGCCGCGCTCCTTGAGCAGCTTGACGCGCTCGAAGCGCTTGAGGACGGAACGTTTGCCGCCGACGGTGGCGTTGGACTTGAGGCTGTTGTGCTTGGACATCTCGGAATGAGGTTAAAAATCGCGGGAGGCGGAAGCTAGGGACGCCTTTTCCCACTGGCAATCCGAAAAAGGCGAAATTTTTTAAAATCTCCGATGACGATTGCCTGACCTCCAAGCTCCTTTCACTTCGGCCATCGAACGTCCGGTGCTTTGCCATTCCAAAACGACTGGCGGGGATCAAGAATGTCGAGTCCTTTGAAAAGGACCTTTCCGTTGCCATCGATGGGGAGACTCATGACCGAATTGTCCACTTTGAGAACGACGATTTTGTCGCGATTTGCCCGTCCGTCGAACTCCTTGGTTCCTGGGATCGTTGGTCCCAAAGCGAGCGGCGTCATGGGGTCACCCATCGGATCCACCCCCATGATATAAGCAAACCCGCATTCACCAGCTGCTAACATCGTGGCCTCCGAATCGAACACATTGTCCGGCTTCTTTGAGGACTTGGTGCGAGTGTAAAACATGAGTTCCGATTGCGAAATCCCAGACACCATTAGCTGCGCGAAAAGCTCGTTCGAAAAGCGATCACCCAAGGCGAACGATGAGTCTGCTCTTTTGCTCACCTCTGGGATCGTGGTGGCGTCAGGATATTTCCCGTATTCGATTTGAAATTCAGCAAGCGCGATTCCGATTTGGCGGGCGTTGTTCACGGTTTCCGTCATTCCACGTGAGTGTGCGTGTTTCCTTAAATACAGATACTCGGCTAGAAAGAGCATCAAGATCGCAATCAAAGCCACCCCACCTATTCCGAGGCAACCCATCTTCCATCCCCGCTTCAATGCCATGAAATACTTTCGATCAAAAGGCGGTGACTGCGGCAAATTCGGATCATCCATCCGCCTAACATCCTCACCACCTCCCATCGCTGCAAGGCGAAACGTGGCGGCGGTTTTCAACCGCCAAGCCTCTTGCATCCGTTCGGCAAGGCGGTTGGAAACTGCCGCCACGGCTCACGCTCGATACGCATCTCGATTCCGCAGCACCGATTGGAACGCTCCGGTCGGGTGACAAATGCGGGTGATCAGATCGTCCCAAATTTCCTGCCCTTTCAAAATCTCCACCTCGATGCGCAAAAAATACACCGGCACGTCGATGGACCCCGGCTTCGGGAAACGCACCGCATCTTTCTCCGTGGTCACGATCATCTCCATGTCCCGCTCGACGCAGCGCTGCATGAACTTCTCCACCTCCTTGCGCGAAAACCGGTAGTGATCGGAAAAACGCCGCCGTATCTCGACCCGCGCGCCGAGCCGTTCTAACGATCCCTCAAACGCCTCGGGCACCGCGATCGCGCTAATCGCTCCGACCCACTTGTCCTGCAAAAAACCTAACGGCTCGCGCTCCTGGGTGAAGACGTTTTCCAAGTGCACCGGGCCGTGCGTGCACTCGATGATCTCCGCCGTGCGGTTGTACTTTCGGATGCGCGAAATCAGCGCTTCGTTCGAGCTGCCGTCGCACTTGGTGATGAGGATGTAGCTCGCGCGTCGCAAGTTTTTCGGTGGCTCGCGCAGCGTCCCGCGCGGCAGCAACGCCTCGGTGCCGAACGGCGCGCCGGAGTCGATCAGCACCAGATCGATGGAATGGGCGAGGTCGAGATACTGCATCCCGTCGTCCAGCAACAAGGTGTCCGCACCAAGCTGGCCGACGGCGAAATGCCCGCCCTTCACCCGATTCTTATCCACCACCACCGAGACGCCATCCAAGTTCTTCGCCAGCATGAACGGCTCATCGCCGGCAAATTTCGAGTCCAGCAACAACGCGCGGCCCGTCGAAACCACCTTGGGCATGCGATCCGCCGGGATGTCTCGCCCGCGCTTGTCCTGCCATTTTTGCGCGCGATCCAGCTTCTTGCTCTTGTAGCCGCGCGACAGGATGGCCACCTCCCGCCCACGGTCGCGCAACGACCGCGCCAACAACTCGACCACCGGCGTCTTGCCCGTTCCGCCCACCGTGATGTTGCCGATCGCCACCACCTGCGTCCCCAAGTATGCCTGCGCCTTCCACCCCTTGCGGTAGCGGCGGATGCGGATCTGCACGATCACCCGGAAAATCCCCGAAACCGCCCGCATCGCAAAGCGCATCAACGCCGCCCGGAAGCCCTTGGCGCGCCCGAAGATCACATCCGCTCCCCAGCGTTCCAGTTCCTCAATCTGGTCCTTCATTCCGTGCAAGGAACATGTCCCGCCCCCTCGCCCATCGGCAAGCGCCAATCCCAGCGATCAGAACTCCTCCTTTCTCCTTCCCGCCCCCCCTGCTGTCTGATCGTATGGCAGCTTAATCGCTAGATTCGCCTAACACTCCATAAGCCCATGAAACTAAATTCCGCCAACCGGCAAGGCATCCTGCTCGCCTCGGTCCTCATCTCGTGTGCCCTGCCTTGGTTTCACTAGGAGAACCGCACTCTCCCACTGCGGTCGCCTATTGGGAAAACGGAGCAACAGGAAAGACAGTCGATTTACCAAAAAAAATAAAACCCAACCAATTATTTTAATTTAATGAAATTACTGATATCTTATATTTATTTAATCTTTCTATGTCTTACTGGTCTTTCATCAGCTTCCCAGCCATTGACTATTAAACCAATTAGCGCTGAGTTAAAATATGCGAATGGCCTAGGAGTTTCAGCCGAAGTTAACTTGCAAAAATTGACTAATGTACATTTTCATATCTACGGCAAAGCAGTCAAGATCCCCGAATCAGATTTGGTCGACATTGTAAACCCAGAACTTGATTTAATATATTTACAAGGTCTTGAATCTGACTTCACTCAGACTTCTGAATTTCGAGTTAATTTGAAATTTGAACGTCGCCCATATGATTGGGGAGAGGGAATTAGTAATGTATGTTTTGTTTTCACAGGAGATAAATACAGCCATAGGGAGATTGCTGTGCCGATTGGAAAAGGAGTGTATACAAGTAAGCCAGCCAAAGCGGATAAGTAGAACCTACCTCAAAACCTGCTCGATCGCGCAAGCAGACTGCTAGATCGTGATTGACGCTACAATTTACAAGATAACCGTTTGATATGGCTTTGCCAACTGCTTCCCGATCATCTGCCCAGACCGAAAAACGGCAGGCCTAGGGCGGACAAGAGGCAGGCCATGGGAGGGCTTTTTTGGATTCTGGGCAACGTAGCTAATTGGAAGGATCTGCCGGCAAAGTTCGGAACCAACAGCTCGGTCCATCGTACGTTCCAACGCTGAGTGAGGATGGGGCGTTTGCAAGAGCTAAGGAATAATCTAAAGTGCCGACGGTATGTTTAAAGAGAGCTTTTTCTTTTCGAACGAAGACCACCCAACCCTATGGAACAGCGGGATTTGGTTGGGATGAAAAGGCAGTAACCGTTGATTCACAATGACGAGAGATTATTCCTTAGCCCTAACGATCCGCCAATCGATATGGAAAGAGAAATGGTGATTGGGAAGAGTGGAATTGGCCTCCTTCTGTCAGACAAACTTTGCCTTGGAAAAAGCCAAAAAGATGAAGTCCCGCACTCATTCGTGAATCATTCCCCTTGTCCTTGATCTCGGGATTGCGAACCGCGTGGCCGGAAATTTCCGGTTGCAGCCTTATTCAAGAGGACGCTGAGTAGGCGGCATGCGATGCCTCTCTGCTCTTTGGACATTTTCGTGGCGAATTTTGGCGACCTCCGCGTTCCTAACAACGGCAATGCTTGGTCAAGCGCAGGAGAAGGCCGAGGAAACGCTCGACGAAATCCGTGTCCACGACCCGTGGATCCTTCCGCATGCGGAAAGCAAAACGTACTACCTCTACACCGGCACCCGCGATGCGAAAACCAAGCGCAGCGGCGTGAAAGCCTACAAAAGCAAAGACCTGAAAACGTGGTCCGCGCCTATCGATGTCTTCTGGGTGCCCGACGGTATCTGGGCGAATCCGACCCACGGCACTTGGGCGTCTGAGGTGCATTTTTACAAGGGCCGCTACTACCTCTTCGTCACGCTGCACAACAACGACGCGGTATTCGCCAAGCCGCCCGAAGTTTGGCGGCCCAATCACCTGCGCGGCACTGCCGTCGCCGTGGCGGACTCACCCGCAGGCCCTTTCGAGTTGCTCAAAAAGAATGGCCCGCATCCGCCGCAGAATTTCATGACGCTGGACGGCACGCTTTTCGTCGATCCCGACGGCGAGCCGTGGATGGTCTATTGCCACGAATGGATTCAGAAAATCGATGGCACCATCGCCGCCATCCGCCTCACCGACGATCTATCCGATACCCAGGGCGAACCCATCCATCTGTTCAAAGGCTCCGACGCACCGTGGCTCAATGCGAGTCTCAAACCGGACGCGAGCCAACTCAGCTACGTCACCGACGGTTGCCAACTCTATCGGACGAAAGACGGCGCGCTGACCATGCTGTGGTCGAGCTATCGCGATGGAGTTTACATCGAAACCCAAGCGCGCTCGCAAACCGGCAAACTCGAAGGCCCGTGGGAACAACTCGATCCGCTCGTCGATGGCGACAGCGGCCACGGCATGTTCTTCGACACCTTTGAGAAACAACGCATGCTGGTGGTCCACCGCCCCTTCGGTAAACCGACGACGCGCGCCAAGCTCTACGACGTCGAGGACGCCGGCGACCGTTTCCGCATCGTCCGCCCGCGCGGCGATCTCGATGGCGATGGCCGCGCAGCGATTTCTAACGAATAATCAAACCCTTTTCCACCGCCACTTCGATGAGCGAGGTCACGGTGGAGGGGCGCAGCATGCCCTTCCCCGTCATCCCTTCGCGCAGGCAAATCCAGATTCCTTTCGCGTCGCCCGCACAGAACAGGAAATGCCAACCGTCGCCGATGGTCCCGTAAATCAGCCCATTTTTGCGGTGCTCTTCGATGAAGTCGATGAACTGGCCATCCCATCCGGTCCAGCCCGACCCACCCGCACCGAACGCCTCGCGGATCACCTCTTCCGCGCGATCCGGATCGGCCAGCCTCATGGTTTGAAGGGCGGCGTCGTGGCGATGAAGTTGATCAGGGTCAAAGGCGTCCATGAAAATGCGTTAGGTTAGGGAGAAACTCGATTGCAGTGGCAGAGAACACAAATCCCGCCGCGCCTTCAATCAAATTGCCCACGCATCCTGCATCAAAGCTCATCGTTCACTCAACGCTCACAGGTCGATGCGGACTCACGGCAAACCCGTCGCCGGACTTTTACCGAGGCCGTAGTCGGCAGGCTTGAGATTGCGCTTCTGATAGTAGTCTTTCTCACCGATAGCGCTGTAGCCCGTCGGCTCAAACGCATCGAGGGTCTCGACGTCTGCTTTTCCCGGCACTGCTTGCCCCGTTAGAAAAAGCGCGGCGTTGATCATGAGGCGGCGCAAGTCTTCATCGGCGAAATCGGTGCTCGCTCCCAAAGTGGTGCAGAACGCTTTGCCTTGGCTTGTGCCGTTAGGCGCGGTGTAGTCGCGCAGCCACGCCAGCGGCATCATCGGGTTGTTCTTCGGTCCATCGAGATTCTTCGACATCGGATCGAGCGTCTCAGTGACCGCGCCGCGCAGCAGGATCGTGGCCTTTTCCTGATCCAGATTGGCGATGCCATAGACATCCGTGGTGGCAAAAATCTCACCCACGCCGCGGAGAATGGCATGGTCGCGGTTTGCGCTTTCGACGACGCTGCGCGTGCCCTCGACCTTGTGCTTGCCGTGGTGGCTCACCCATTTTTCGCCGAGGATGTTAAGGCCGAAATCCGCCCATTTGAAATCGCCCGTCCTCGCGCCACCGGTGAAGGCATGCGTCGCCGTGCGAAACCCGATGACCGGCTTTCCCGCGTCCAGGTAGGCGGCGAAATGCGCAATCTGGTCATCCGGCAGCTGGCGGAAGCGCGTGCCGATGATCAACAAATCCGCCGAATCGAGCGCCTGAGTGCCAGGGATATTTTTCTGATAGTTCGGATCGATGAATCCACCGTCTGGATTGATCGCGAACAGCACCGTACAATCGAAGCCGTGCTTCTGGCTGAGGATTTTCGCAAGCATCGGACAGCTTTCCTCGCTGCGGTATTCCTCGTCGCCGGAAATCAGCACGACCTTTTTGCCATTGCCCGTACCCGGCTTGGCAGGCAATTCTAACCAATCGGCAGCGTGAACGGTGCCCGTAGCGATGACGGCGAGCGAGGCAAAAAGCAGGCGTGGAATGGTTTTCATGATGAGTTCGGGAGTAAACGGAGATGCCGCGCGATCCTGTCAGCTGTCGAACGGCTTGCCGACACGCCTGCACCGACGAACAAAAATTACTCTAGCATTCACCCCTTCACCTGACCATTCCCCCGGACGCGGTATTGATAGCTGGTGAGTTCGCGCAGGCCCATCGGGCCGCGGGCGTGGAGCTTGTCGGTGGAGATGCCGATTTCCGCGCCGAAGCCGAACTCGCCGCCGTCGGCGAAGCGGGTGGAGACGTTGTGGAAAACACAGGCGGAATCGACTTCGCTGAGGAATCGTTGTGCGATCTTTTCGTCGCCGGTGACAATGACGTCGGTGTGGTGCGAGCCGTGGTCGTTGATGTGGGCAACGGCGTCTTCCAGCGAATCCACCACTTTCACCGCGAGGATGAGTTCGAGGTATTCGGTTTCCCAATCTTCGGGGGTGGCGGCGGCGATATCTGATAGAACTTCTCGCGTCCTCTCACAGCCCCGCAGTTCGACACCCTTTTCCTGAAGGGCTGCGGCAACCTTGGGCAAAAACTCTGCGGCGATGTCGCGGTGGACGAGCAGCGTTTCCAGCGCGTTGCACACGCCGGGCTTGTGCGTCTTGGAATTGACGGTGAGCGAAACCGCCATGTCTTGGTCCGCCGCGACGTCCGCGAACAGGTGGCAGACGCCGTCGTAATGCTTGATGACCGGCATGCGGGCCAGCGAAACAACGGTTTCTATCAGGCCTTTGCCACCGCGTGGGATGATGAGGTCCAGCCACTTGTCCATGCCCGCCATGGCGGCGACGCTCTCGCGATCGGTGAACGGGATGAGCTGGATCGCATGCTCGGGCGCGCCGGCTTCGGCGAGGGCCGCAGCGATGGCGACGTTCGAATGGATGGCCTCGCTGCCGCCCCGCAGGATGGTCGCGTTGCCGGTTTTGAAACACAGCACGGCGGCGTCCGCAGTGACGTTCGGACGGCTTTCGTAAATGATGCCGATGGTGCCGATGGGCACGCGTGTTTGGGAAATTTGGATCCCGTTAGGCCGTTCCCACGCATCCAGGATTTGCCCGACGGGATCGGGCAATGTCGCCACTTGGTCGATGCCAGCGGCCATCGCCTCGATGCGATTTTCGTCGAGTTTCAGGCGATCCAGCATCGCGGAGGAAAGCCCCTTTTGCGCGCCGGCGGCGAGATCCTTGGCATTGGCGGCGAGGAGTTCCGGGACACGCTTGCGGATGGCCGTGGCCATGGCGCGCAGGATGGCGTTCTTCTCGTCGCTGGTGAGCTGGGCGAGTTTGTGCGCGGCAGCCCGGGCCTGGCGGCCCATCTGGTGGATGGTTTCCTGGATGTCTGACATGATGAAAAAGTCCGGGGCTCCCGGCTCGCGAGGCGTGACCCTAGCCCAATCGCCCGCACGGACAAACGCAAACTGCCGGGCACGATTTGGGGAAAGGATGGTCCCCGCGACGACCGATTCCGCTCTTCCCCCCGCCGCAAGCCTCGCCTCGCCAACCCCAAAATCGCCTTGTAGCCTCCGCCCGCCATGGACCGCCCCCGCAAAGTCATCCCCGCCTCGCCCGTCGCGTTGCTGTGGCAGCTCATGGCCGGATTCCGCGGGAAATACGCCTGGGCCATCGCTGCCTTGTTCGTTTTCACCGCCATCAACTACCTGACGCCGCTGGTCGCCGGGGCGACGCTGGACCTCGCGATTTCCGACGAGCCGGTGGAAAATTTGCTCACGCCCGCCATCATCCGTCTGATGGGTGGCGCGGAATTCGTGCGCGGCCACCTGTGGTTTCCCGCGCTGCTGATGGTCTTGCTCACGATCGTGGCCGGCGTCTTCAGCTACTTCAAAGGGCGCTTCGCGGCACAGGCGTCCGATGGCATCGCGCGGCGGCTCAAGGACAGGCTCTACGATCACCTGCAACACCTGCCGACCCGTTATCACGACAAAGCAGAAACCGGCGACGTGATCCAGCGCTGCACCTCGGATGTCGAAACGCTGCGCATGGCGCTTTCCACCCAGGTGGTGGACGTCAGCAACGCGCTGTTGTTGCTGCTCACCGCGCTGCCGGTGATGATTCTGCTAGACGGCAGGATGACTTTGGTTTCCCTCTCGCTGGTCGGCCCCATCATCGTTTTCGGCTATTTCTACATCGGCAAGGTGAAGCACCTGTTTCGCGAAGTGGACGAAGCGGAAGGCCAGGTGACGCGCGTGGTGCAGGAAAACCTAGCAGGTCTGCGCGTGGTGCGCGCCTTTGCCCGTCAGGATTTTGAGACCGCGCGCTTTGCCACACCGAACAGCCTCTACCGTGATCGCAGCCTGCGCCTGCTGCGGCTGATGTCGTGGTACTGGTCCACCTCCGATCTAATCGTGCTCATTCAGCAGGGATTGGCGCTATTCACCGGCGTCTGGTTCATTTCCCAAGGCAGCCTAACCGTCGGCACCTTGTTCGCCTTCATCATGTTTCTCAACATGCTGCTGTGGCCGGTGCGGCAAATGGGTCGAACCCTAACCGACTTCGGCAAATCCTTGGTGGCACTCACCCGCATGGGAGAAATCCTCGCCGAAGCCGAGGAAACTGCCCCGAAAAGCCCAGCCCAGCCGCAACTCGCCGTGGCAGGAAAAATCGAGTTTCGCGACGTCGTGTTCGCCCATGGCGAGGGCACACCGGCTCTCGATGGCATTTCGTTCACTGTGGAGCCTGGCGAAACGTTGGCTATCCTCGGACCATCGGGATCCGGCAAATCCACGCTCATGCACCTGCTGCTGCGGCTCTACGATCCCACGTCGGGAACTATCCTGCTAGACGGCAGCAATGTGCAGGAATTGGATCGCAAATGGCTGCGCGGGCAGTTCGGCGTGGTGATGCAGGAACCCTTCCTGTTTTCCAAAACCATCGGCGAGAACATCCGGCTCGGCCGCGGCGGCGCGGCGCAGGATGAGATCAACGAGGCGGCCCGCGTTGCGGACATTCACGACACGATCAGCGGTTTTCCCTCCAGCTACGCCACGCTGGTCGGCGAGCGCGGCGTGACTCTATCAGGCGGCCAACGCCAGCGGGTCGCCTTGGCGCGGGCGTTGTTGCCGGACGCGCCCGTGCTGCTGCTCGACGACGCGCTCAGTGCCGTGGATGCGGAAACCGAAACCACCATTCTCGATGCCCTGCGCCGCCGCCACGGGCAACGCACCACGCTGGTCATCGCCCATCGACTTTCCACACTGGCGCAGGCTGACAAGGTCATCGTCCTCGAACATGGCCGCGTGATTCAGCACGGCACGCACCGAGAGTTGTTCCATCAGCAAGACGGCCTCTATCGCCGCCTATGGGATATCCAAAACGCCTCAGACAGCCTAACCGAAACGTCCCATGCATGAGGCAATCCCCATGGACTGCGCCCAGCCTGCTGCCGCTTTCAACTGGCAGCCTGCTGGCCCGGGGTGGGCTTGGCTATCCTGGAACGCGCACCCTCTTCGCCCGCAGCGGGCTGCGGCACCAAAGCGGCAGCAGGCTGCACGCAATCCAAGGTTTAACCAACGAACTCCCCTCCACCCATGAACGAAGAACCGCAGGAAGACGTTTTCAGCGATAAGCTCGACCTCGGGTTGTGGCGGCGCGTGTTTGTCCACGCTCGGCCGTACAAGCGGTTGCTCGTGCCGCTGGCGATTTCCGCCGTCGGCATCGCGCTCTGCGACGCCACCTTCGCACTGGTCACCCGCTGGGCGGTGGACAGCGTGGTCGCCGCGCAAGGTGAGGTGAACTTGTGGCCGCAGATGCTGACCTATGCCTTTCTAACGATCACGCTTTCCGGTGGCGTGTGGGTCTTTATCAACTCGGCGGGCGGCTTGGCGAATCACATGAGCCACGACATCCGCGACGAATGTTTCCAACGCATTCAGGAACTTGAATTTGCATGGTTCGACCACCGGCCCACCGGCTGGCTCATCTCGCGGCTGACCTCGGACTGCGATAAGCTCGCCCGCATCATCGCTTGGGGACCGTTAGATTTGGTGTGGGCGGTTTGCCTAGTGGTGGTCATTGCAGTCATCCTCGTGGTGCTGCAACCGGTGTTAGGCCTGCTGGTGCTTTCGGTGGTGCCGCCGCTGGTTTTCATCAGCGCGTGGTTTCAGAAAAAGCTGCTGCTCAGCTCGCGCGAAACTCGGAAGTACAACTCGATGATCACCGCCTCCTTCGCCGAGTCTCTGCAAGGGATGCGCACGTCCAAGGTGCTGGTCCGCGAAAGCGACAACCTGGCAGAGTTCAAGCAACTCTCCACCTCGATGTACGACGTTTCCATCCGCAACGCGCTGCAATCGGCGGTTTACATCCCCATCGTGTTGACGCTCGGCAGCGCCGCAGCGGGCATCGCCCTGTGGCGCGGCGGAGTGGATGTCACCGCAGGAAAACTTTCGTTAGGCACGCTCGTCGCATTCATCTTCTATGCCGGGCAGTTCTTCAATCCGGTGAACCAAATCGCCCAAGTGTTGGTGCAAATGCAAGGCGCACAAGCAGCGGGCGAACGCGTGCTCGGTCTGCTCGCCACCATTCCCGGCATCAAGGACAGCGATGATGTTAGGAAACGTCTGACCGCAACCGACCATGCCAGCGGCAGCGCGCCGGACGGCCTGCCCGACCTTGTTTCCACACTGGAGTTTCGCAACGTGGATTTCTGTTATGAGACGGGCGAACCGGTGCTGGAAAATTTCAACCTCAAGGTGGAGCCGGGCCAAACGGTGGCGCTGGTCGGTGCAAGCGGCGGTGGCAAAAGCACCATCGTCAACCTGGCCGCGAGGTTTTACGAACCGACGCGCGGCAGCATCTTGGTGGATGGCCGCGACCTGCGAGAAAGAAGCCTGGCGTGGTATCAATCGAAGCTCGGGATCGTGTTGCAGGAACCGCACCTGTTCAGCGGTCCGGTGCGCGAAAACATCCGCTACGGTCGGCTGGACGCGACGGACGCCGAGGTGGAATCCGCCGCCCGCGCGGTCAACGCGGATGGGTTCATCCGCGAGTTAGAAAACGGCTACGAGACTGACGTCGGCGAGGGTGGCAACCGCTTGTCCACCGGCCAAAAACAACTCGTTTCCTTTGCACGCGCGCTGTTAGCCAACCCACGCATCTTCATCATGGACGAGGCGACCTCATCCATCGACACCGACACGGAACGGCTCATCCAAGAGGGATTGAAGACCATGTTCGAAGGGCGCATCAGCTTCGTCATCGCCCACCGCTTGTCCACCATCCGCGGAGCGGATCGCATCCTCGTCATCGCGAAGGGCAAGATCATCGAGAGCGGCACGCACGCCGAACTCATCGCCGCAAAAGGCCACTATCACGCGCTCCACCGCCGCCAATCACGGCAAGAAAGCGACGGCGGATGGAAGGAACTGGAGCAGATTTTCTGATAGATCGCATCTCAGTGCGCGGCGAGCCAGTTCGGGCCGGTGCCGGCCTCCACTTCGAGCGGCACGCCGTGGGGCAGCGTCAACGCAGTTTTCATCGCTTCGAGGATTTTCGGAACGAGCTCGTCCTGCTCAGGCTCCGCGAGGTCGAACACCAGTTCGTCGTGAACCTGGAGCAGCATTCGCGTTTGGTACGGCTTTTCCCGTAACAGCGCAGCGACGCGTATCATCGCCAGCTTGATCATGTCAGCGGCAGTGCCTTGAATGGGCGTGTTGATGGCCGCTCGCTCGGCGTTGCCACGGAGGTTTTGGTTGCCGGAGTTGAGATCGGGAAAGTAGCGGCGACGGCCTGATAGAGTTTCCACATAGCCAGCCTCGCGAGCCTCGTTGATCGTGCGATCCATGAACTCGCGGATGGCAGGATACTCGCGGAAATAGGCGTCGATGATGCTGGCCGCCTCGGTGCGCGGAATGGCGAGTCGTTGGCTGAGACCGAAGGCGGAAATGCCGTAGATGATGCCGAAGTTCACCATCTTGGCGGTGCGGCGCATGTCGGAAGTGACGTCGTTCGGTTCGACGACGAAGACTTTGGCGGCGGTGATGGTGTGAATGTCCGCGCCGTGCTGGAAAGCGGCTATCATGGTGGCGTCCTGTGAAAGCGCCGCCATGACGCGCAGTTCGATCTGCGAGTAGTCGCAGCTGAGGATTTGAAATTTAAGATCTGAGATTTCAGATTTGCGCGGGACGAAAGCCTTGCGGATTTTGCGGCCAGCCTCGGATCGGATGGGAATATTTTGCAGGTTGGGATCGGTGGAGGCGAGCCGGCCGGTGGCGGCGACGAGCTGATGGAAGGTGGTGTGGACACGCCCGGTTTCCGCGACAATGTGCGTCGGCAATGCGTCCAGATAAGTGGACTTGAGTTTGCTGGCCTCACGCCACGAGAGGATGTCGGTGATGATGGGGTGCTTGCCCTCCAGCGTGGAAAGCGTTTGCTCATCGGTCTTGTACTGTCCGGTCTTGGTCTTCTTCGCCTTTTCGGCGAGGCCTAACCGGTCGAACAGGATTTCGCCAAGCTGCTTGGGTGAGGCGATGTTGAACGAACGATCGGCGTGCGCGTGGATGGATTTTGCCAGTCCATCGATCTGAAGCTGGAGTTCGTCGCCGATGATGCCGAGGGCCGCAGGATCGATGCGGATGCCTTCCATTTCCATGGCCACGAGGACAGGCAGCAAAGGCCCTTCAATCTCGCGCAGCACCTTGGCTTGGCCGGATGCTTCGAGCAGCGGGCGAAGAACTTGAGCGAGTTGGAACGTGACGTCCGCATCCTCGGCGGCGTACTCGGCGAGGACTTCTAACGGGATAGCGGCGATGTCGAGGTCCTTGGATGCTTTGGTTTTCTCGGCATGCGCAAAAAGGTCGAGCGAAGCGGCGGCTTCGGGTGAGGCGGCGGGTTTGGAAATGTCCGCGAGTTTGACCGGTGAGTAACCTAGCAGAATCTCCGAGAGATAATCCATCGAGTGACGGCGCTCGGGCGCGACAAGGGTATCGGCGAGCAACGTGTCGAAGAAAGGACCGGCGACCTCAATGCAGTGGTGAAGCAGGATGGAAAGGTCGAACTTCAGGTTGTGGCCAATCTTTTCGGCTGGCGACGAGAGGGCGGATTTCAGATCTGAAATTTGAGATTTCAGATCGGTGATGGGCAGATACCAGCCTTCGTGGGCTTTCCACGAGAACGCCACGCCTAGCAGTTTCGAGGTGAAGCGATCCAAACCGGTGGTCTCGATGTCGAAGCAGAAGGACTTCTGCTGGGCGAGTTCCGCGAAGAGCTGTTGCTGGAGTTCGGGCGTATCGGCGAGATGATAGGTGTGGGCGACGTCGCGGATGGTTTTGAACGTTTCGAAAATCACCGGGGTTTCGGACGCCGCTTCGGGCAGAATGACTTCCGCACTTCCGCTGGTAAAAAGCCGCTTCGACAGGGTGCGGAACTCGAACTCGTTGAAGAGCGTCTTGAGCGCGTCGTCGTCACGTTGTGAAAGGACGAGGTCGTCCCAACTCACGTCCACCGGCACGTCTAGCAGAATGGTGGCGAGTTCTTTCGATAGCAGCGCCTGATCCGAATGGGCTTCCAGATTTTCCTTCTGCTTGCCTTTGAGTTTGCCGCTGTTAGCGAGAAGGTTTTCCACGGAGCCAAACTCGGCGATGAGCTTTTGCGCGGTCTTGGGGCCGATCCCCGGGACGCCGGGGATGTTGTCGGACGCGTCACCCATCAATCCTAACAAATCGATGATTTGGTGCGGCTCGGCCACGCCCCAAATTTCGGCGAGCTGCGGCAGGCCGATGATTTCGTGGTCGGTGCCCTTGCGGCCGGGTTTCCACATGAAGGTGGTTGCGGATAGGAGCTGTGCGAAGTCCTTGTCCGGGGTGACCATGAACGACTCGAAGCCGTCTGGCTCAGCGCGTTTCACGAGGGTGCCGATGATATCGTCCGCCTCGAAGCCATCGATTTCCAGCACCGGGATGCCGAAGGCGCGGCAGAGATCTTTGACGTGTGGAATGGCGGCGGCGAGTTCCTCCGGCATCTCGTCTCGCTGCGCCTTGTAGGCCGGGTAGCGAAGGTGGCGCGGGGTCGGCGCGGAGGTGTCGAAGGCCACTCCGATGTGCGTGGGGTTCTCCTTTTCGAGGATGAAAAGCAGCGTGTTGATGAAGCCGTAAAGCGCGGACGTGTTGATGCCCTTTGAGTTACGGATGGGATTCTGGATGAACGCGAAATGGGCGCGGTAAACCAGGGCCATGCCGTCGAGCAAGAAAAGGCGGTGCATGGGCGCAGCTTGGCGAGGCTTTTCCCGCGAGTCCAGCAGAGGTGAGACTCAGGCGCGGTTGTCCCAAACCGCCTTGGTCGGCTTGATGTCGAGCATCATGGAAATGTGCATGGCGGTCAGCTCACCCATGCTCTGGCAATCGCCGAAACCACTGGTGCCGTGCATGCGGTCGAGCTCCTTGGCGAGCTTCACGACGTGTTCGCGCGGAGCGATGTCCTCACGTCCCATCACGCCGAGCAAGGCGCGCAAGCGAGTGCTTTCCACCTTGGCGCGGCGGGCCATTTGCGCGTGCTCCTCGGCGACGTACTGGTCGATGCTTTTGCGGTTGAGCACTTCGAACGCGAGGCGCGTGACCTTGCGGTTCGAGTTGAAACGAAACGCGAGGTAAATGTTGCCGCTGCCCTCATAGGACTGCTGATCGAAGTCGATGGCGCGGACGCGGTACTGGACTTCCTCAAAGTCTGGAGTGATGTCCACCACGTAGTTGACGCTGCGCATGTCACCTAACAGCCGAATAAACCCACGCTCGGTGAACTTGGTGAATTCCTTGGCGATGCGCACCTTGTTGAGGCCTTTTTGCGAGAGGTAGTCGCGCAAGAAAACATCGCCCGGCACGCCAGCGATGTGTTCCTCAATAAGCGTGTTGCCGTTGACCAAGTAGTTCATCCGGTTGGGCGAGAGAACGTGCTCCAGCTCCAGACCGTAGATGCGCGAAGCGTCGGCCTGCTTGACGTAAAAGTAGTCGGAGTTGTCGTTGAACAGGTTGGTGACGCGAATGCGGAAAGGTTTTGAATTTCCGAAATCGCCGAAATCGATGCGGTCCACCACAAGGTGCTCGTGCTGCTCCGCGTTGCGACCGAGTTTGAGTTCCGAGTAGATGCTGGTGAGCCGCGGACGCAGTTCTTCAAGCACTTCCGGTGGGTACATCACCGTCAACCAAAGCGTTTCACGACCGGTCGGATCTTCGTAGGGAATGGCTCCGGTGAAGCGCACCAGCTCCTCATAAACCTTGGGAATATCGCGCTGGCGATCGAAGTGATAGAGATACTGCCGCAACGATGGGGAAACCGGGTACTTGATCTTCTGCCGTGCGATCACGGAGCGACGCTAGCGGGAGTATCGCCGTGAAGCCAGCATGGTTTCGGATTTCGAGGAATCTCACGAAGCCTGCTGCGTGACCATGTGGAGTCTCTGCAAGGGCAGGTGATGTTAGATGCAAGACTGACGGCACCGTGTCGCGTTGATTCCGCCCATGCATGCGCCATCAAAACTCCCTTCTCTTGCCGTGGCCGCGCTGTTGGCCGCTCTCTCTTGTGGAGTTCGCGCGGAGACCTGGCTGGAAAATCCGGTCGATTTCTCATATCCGTATGACGATGGAACGGGCGAGCGCCGCATCTCTGAACTGAGGGATCCGGCCGTCATCAAGGTGGGCGACACGTGGTATCTCACGCACACTCATTTTCCCTTCACGCACAGCGACAGCCGGGATGCGACGAAGCCCGATTTCAATTCCTCGCCGGGTATCCCGCTTTGGTCATCCAAGGATCTCAAGCAATGGAAGTTCGAAAAGTGGTTGGTGAAATCGTCCGAACTCCCGGACGATTGCCCGTACAAACACCGCTTCTGGGCACCCGAGATCCATCGGATTGGAGGCAAGTTCCATCTGGTTTTCACGGCGGACAATTGGCTCAAGGATGAGCCTAACAAAGGAGGAAAGATCGGGGCGTATGTTGCCTTTGTCGGCGTGGCGGATCACGTGACAGGACCGTATGAAAAAATCCGCTGGCTGGAGGGAGCTGGCTGCGACACGACGCTTTTCGAGGACACGGATGGCAAGACCTACGCCATCATGCCCTTCGGCGATCAGTTCATCCAAGAAGTCGATCTGGAGCAAATGAAGCTTGTTGGAGACAGGACGCGCATCGTCTCTCGCGACAACACGGACGTCGGCACGCAAACCAGCCCGGACTATCTGGAAGGTCCATGGATGATTCAACGGAACGGCAAGTACATCCTCTTCACCGCCGCGCCGTACAAGAAAAAGGTCGGCGAGCTCGAAATCGGATACTGGACGGGTGCCGCGGTGGCCGATCGAGTTCTCGGCCCCTATCAGAAGCTGCCGCAGGTTTTTCCAGGCGGCCATGTTTCGGTTTTCGATGGGCCCGATGGCGACGCGTGGCTGTCGTATCGGGGCGAAGCCGGCGGAATTGCTGCTGGGCGGCTCAACCTGCAACCCATCCCGTTTGCCAGCGACGGATCGGTGAAACCATTCCATCCCGAGTTGCGTGTGCCAAGTCGGTGAGCGTCCGACATCAAACGACTGCGAAACGTGGCCACCCTTTCAAGGCACGCGGAAATACTTCTTCTCCTCCGGTGGGAAGTTCGGGTCCCCGACGAGGGTGCCGGCTGGCATATCGCGGACGTCGATGATCTTGCTGTTGTAGGGGCTGTAAACGAAACCGGGTTTGTCTTCGACGGCGACCGCGGTGGGCATGGGGCTCGCCTCCACCGGAGGAGCGGGCTTGTGCTTCCGGTCTTCCGGGCGTGGCAACGGACGAGTGCGTGGGTTTTCCGGCGGCGTTTCCTCGGGGGAATCCAGTTTGGCCGTGGGCGCGCCGACGCGCAGTGGAGCGGTTTCGTTTTCGACTGGCGCGGGCTGAGGGGAGGATGGCGTTTCAACGACAAGCTCCTTGCGACAGGAAACCGCGAGCAGCAGCACTAGACCAAGCCATGCAGGGTTTTTCATGCTGCCATGCCTGGGAAAAACTGCCGCGAGCGTCAAGGAAAATGTTAGAGCGGTAACGTCACTTCCCCAACCCGCGTCTGAGGATTCACGGCTCTAGCAGCCGCAAGCCCTTGTCCTCGATGCTGATGCGTTTCTTGCGGAAAAGCGCGCCGGTCGCTTGCTTGAAGGTGCGCTTGCTCACGCCGAGCTCGTCGTTGATTTCTGCCGCCGGACTGTGGTCGCCGATGGCCCAGTAGCCGCCGCGCGCTTCCAGTTCCTTGACGATGCGATCTTCCAAATCATCCACACGACCACGACCGGCAGCTTGCAGGCTGAGGTCAATTTTGCCATCCGGCCGAATCACCGCGATGTGGCCCTTGAGCGCCTCGCCCGGGCGCAGCGGTTGGAAAACCTCGCTGGCGAAAATGAGACCGCTGTGCGTGCCGTCGATGACGGCCTTGTAGCCAAGGTCGGTTTTCGCGAAAACGATGAGGTCCACCGCTTGGCCGGGGTGAAAATCGTGCGGCACCTGGTCCATATGCCGCGTCAGCCGCGTGCTCGCGACGATGCGGCCGCTTTGCTCGTCGACCATCACGAAGACGACGTAGTTTTTCCCCACGTCCATGCGCACTTTTTGTTCGCGGAAGGGCACCAGCAAATCCTTCGTCAGGCCCCAATCGAGGAACGCGCCGACACCGGTGACGGCGACGCATTTCATCCGACCAAACTGCCCTGGCATCACGCGCGGCGACTTCAACGTGGCGACCGGCCTGTCCTCGGAATCGGTGTAAAGGAAGACCTCCAGCGCGATGCCGATGGACCACTCGCGCGGCATTTCGCCACGCGGCAGCAGGATTTCGCCCAGATCGCCGCCGTCGAGAAATAGCCCGTGGGGTTTCTCGCGGAGTATCGTCAGGGACGCGCGTTCGCCGATGTTCGCCATGGCGGGACGATGGACGGGGCGCGGCGGCGAGTCGATGGCGGATTCGCCACTTGTCGCCGCCATCCCACCGCGCCAATCTCGCGCCATGGAAAGTCACGAGTGGTTCGAAAATACCGACGACGGCAAGATTTACTACCGCGCGAATTACTACCTCAGCGGGAAATGGACCATCATGACCACCACCCAAAAGCGCAACCCGACGTGGACGGACATGACGCCACCGACCGAGGAAGCACTGCGCGAACTGCGCGACATCATTTGGAAAAAATACCAACGTAAGCGGCTGCCGTGGGCACGCGTCGCGGAGCTCGATAAGCTGCTCGGCGACGAACCGCTGCCGAGGCCGCAGTAGCCGCTGCGCATTCAAGGCGGCTTGTAAAACCGCAAAGAACTCAAGGAGTGGCGGACTCCGATCCGCCGGTTCGATGAGAATGGGCGTCCTATCCACGCCTTCCAAATCGAGGCTGCCGACAAGGATCTTCCTGCCACAGATGCCGCTGAGAGTCACGCCGCTCAGCGGAAACCGACACGCCCAGGCACCAGACCCGCCTCTTCCAAACGGGCGCGAAGCTGACGCAAAATGCGCACGGCATTGGCACCGTCGCCATGGACGCAGAGCGTGCCGACCTTTCCCGAACGGGCGTGGGCCATCGCTTGGGTGACCGCCTCATCCACGTCGGAAATGACCGCGCCGGGCTCGTTGCGCGGCATCAGCGAGCCACTTTCCAGATAGCGGCGATCGGCAAATCCTTCCAAACAAACGGGCAAGCCCGCTGCCCGTCCCGCTTCGGCGAGACGGCTTCCCGGCAGTGCATAAAGCATCGCCTCGGTGGTCACGCGGGTGATGCCTGCCACCACCGCGGCGGCGAAATCGCTGTCGCGGTCCGCTTGATTGTAGAGCGCGCCATGCGGTTTCACATGATGCAACGGCGCGCCCGCCTCAGCTGCCAATGCCGAAAGTTTCTCCACCTGCCGCGCCACCAAATCCGTCACGCGATCGAGCGGAAAGGCCATCGCCCGACGGCCAAAATGTTCCCTGTCCTCATAGCCAGGATGGGCACCCACCGCCACGCCTGCAGCCAACGCCAGCGCGATGGTGCGTCGCATCGTCTCCTCATCGCCCGCGTGGCCGCCGCAAGCAATGTTGGCGGAGGTGATCAGTTCCATCAGCACAGCATCCTCGCTGCCGCCTTCCCCAAGATCCGCGTTTAAATCGATCTGTCGCATGCCCTGCGACTATAACAGGTCGAGTCCAACCCGCAACCTCTGGAACGCTCGATCTTCCGCCGCCCGTGCTGCCCGCGCTTCATCCAGCGTCACCTCGCGAAAACGCAGCGGCGTGCCCGGCCAGGCCCGCGCCAGCAACGGCAAATCGGTGGCAATCACATGCCCGATCTGTGGATAACCGCCCATCGTCTGCCGTTCTGCCAGCAGCACGATAGGTTGTCCATCCGGTGGCACTTGCACCGATCCACAAACCACCGGCTGCGAGCGCATGCTGCCTTGCCCATCGAAATCTAACGAAATCCCGGACAGCCGCGCCCCCATGCGATCCGACAACGCCGTAACCTGATAGACGGATTCACGAAAACGCCGTCTGGCCTCTGCGGAAAACCCATCCTGCTGCACGCCTGCGAGAAACCTCAGCTCCAGACTGCGAGCGTCCGGTCGCCCGACATGCCAATTTCCGCACCGGGGCGCGCTCCCCGCTTCCCCGAGAGCCAGCCTGTCGCCCGTCCGCAATGCCCGTCCTTGGTAGCCGCCGAAGCCCGCCCTCACGTCCGTCGCCGCGCTGCCTAACACTTTAGGCACAGAAATGCCACCCGCCACGGCGAGGCACGCGCGCACGCCATCAGGGAGTTTGGAAAAATCCACCGTTTCGCCGTCCTCTACGGTCCACGATCGTCCAGCTCCGCCCACCCATGCGACCGTCGTCGCACCGTGAAATCGAATCACCGGACCGCACACACAACATTCTAACACCGCAGCATCCGCAGCATTTCCCACCAAAAGATTTGCCACTCGCAACGCGTGCCAATCCACTGCGCCACCCGGCGAAACCCCGGAATCCTCGTAACCCGGTCGCCCGCCGTCCTGCACCGTCGTCTGCCCGCCCGGCTCGATCACCTCCATCCACCGCTCGCCCAAGGGATGACTCTTTGGCAAATCATCCGTCCCATTTGGCTCCAAATGATCCACGGCAACAAACCGAACCCGATCGCCCGGTTGCATGATCGCTGGCCTTGCCCGCGTGACATCGAACAACCGCGCGTCCGTCCGCCCCAGCACCTGCCAACCGCCCGGAGATGCAAACGGATAGATCCCCGCTTGCCCTGCCGCCACCGCCACCGATCCCGCCGCCACCGCCAGCCCGGGCGTCGATTTCCTCGGCACACTGAGCGCCACCGGGAGACCCGTTAGGTAGGGAAATCCCGGTGAAAAACCAACGGCCGCCACACGATAGTCCGCTCCCGAATGCAGCGCGATCACCTCGTCCGCCGACATTCCTACCGCCTGCGCAACCGCACCCAAATCCGGCCCAAACTCGCCGCCATAAACCACCGGAATCTCATGCAGAGCGCCCGCCACCGCCTCATGCGTCACCACCGCGCGGCCTATCCATTCCGCAATTTCTGCGGCGTTTTCTCCGCTGAAATGCACGCCTAACGAATCGAACGATGGCACCACATCCAGCACTCCGGGTGGCCTGTCCTTTGCCAGCGCAACGGCCATCGCTGCAGCGCGCCCGGGAACCGCCTCGGCCCCAAGCTCAACCAACCACGCCTGCTCGCCGAGCCGTTTCAAAATCATCCGCGCAGCCTCGCACTATCCCCCGGGCTTGCCAATCCTCGCTCCTGCGGGATGCTGCTCAAGGCATGCGCCGCGTCACGATGAAACCGCTCGCTCTCATCCCATTCGTTGCCCTTCTATCGATCGCATCGTGTGAGGAGAAAACCCCAACCGCCATGCAAGAATCCACCGCCGAACTTCCCGGCCCCGAGCGCGCAGCGGCAGCTGCGACGCATGTCCTTCCCCGCATCAAATCCGACCTCGCCACCCGTGGCCTGCACGTCGGCGATCCTGTTTTCATCCGCGCCTTCAAGGAGGAAAAGCTGCTCGAACTGTTCGTCCGCGATCGCGCGACGGGGCGCTTCGAATTGTTCCTCAGCTACCCCATCGTCGCCGCATCGGGCAGATTGGGCCCCAAGCTCGCGGAAGGCGACTATCAGGTTCCGGAAGGATTTTACTACGTGCCGCCCTCGGCGATGAAACCGGACAGCCGTTACCACCTCGCCTTCAACATCGGCTTCCCGAACACCCTCGATCGAGCGCTGGGTCGCACCGGCAGCGCCATCATGGTGCATGGCAGCGATGTTTCCATCGGATGCCTCGCCATGACGGACGCGAAGATTGAGGAAATTTACACCCTCTGCGACGCTGCGCTGCACGGCGGCCAAGCCTATTTCCGCGTCCATCTTTTCCCCTTCCGCATGACCGCAGATCGCATGGCGCAAATTTCTAACACCGATGCAAACTTCGCGTTTTGGCAAAACCTTCAACAGGGTTACGATGCCTTCGAAAAATCCAAAATCCCGCCTGACGTTTCTGTGTTAGATAAGCGCTACATTTTCCAAGATGGGAAATGAACAGCCCCTCCTCAAACTCACGGCTTGGTGGACGCACCCGCAGTCCTGAACTTCAGAAACTCAGCAGGCAAGGGAGTGCCGTTGCCGAAGGACAGCTCAAACAACCCGACGATGGCGCGGGCCTGCGCAAGTTTCACCTGTCCCGCCGCTGGCCCACTTCCTTTGCCTGTTAGCGCGGCGGTGACTTCGCCATCCTTCGCATAAATCGCAAGGATGCGCAGGGCCGCTTGCCGCGTGATTTCTTCCGACGCTCCAGCATCGGCCGTGATCGCCATTTGATAGGAAAGCAGCGCCTCGTCCGGTCTGCCGAGACCTTCCAAAGCAAACCCCTCACAGCAAGCAACCTGCGCGCGTTGGTCACCGGGCAAGCGCATTCCCGCGCGGCTGGCAGCGAGCGTTAGAACCTTTTCCCAATCCTTGATCCGAACCGCGTCCCACAAGACATAGAGCTCGAGTTGCCGATTCTGATAGTCACGCGACAGCGGTCCTTTCGAAAATTCCTTCAACGCCTCGGCCAGACCCGCGAGATCGCCCACCTTGCGCAGGCATTCCATTTCGTAGAAAGCCGCGAGCGTGGATAGGCTGTCCATCATGCCTGCTATGGGTCGATATTTCTTTTTAACTTCAGCAAATCTCCGGCGCGCTTCCTGGTAATTTCTCCCCTGATAGAGGTCCATTCCCGCGCTGAATTCCGCCGGTTCTGGAACGCTCACGGCGACGCCTTCTTGGATCTCCACATCGCGCAAAGCTCCATCGACTCGATAGCGGATCGAGTTTCCCTTGGCAGAAATCAACTCAATGGCACGCGTGCTGCCATCGGCGGCGACGAGCGTGGCGGGAGTTTCGAACTCCGCGATGGGCGCGGCGTGGGCTAGAGAAACGAACAAAAATCCAGCGCCGACAAAAGCGCCGCTCGCACAGCAAGGCAAGCCAGCCGCCAGCCGCTTGCTCACTCTCAGCCAGGTTTCGCAGAATCTCATGGGTCGGTGGCGGGATGGGTGGTGGAAACAATGCCCGGGCTGGAGGCGAAGGTCTTCACTTCCTGCTCGATGGAGCGCCAAGCCGCAAGGTCTTCGTCGTTCAAGGTGGCCGCAGTCGCGCGCTTTTCTGCGAGATAGGCCAACGCCTGATCATAGGCATTCTGGCGGTCAGAACCGGTGTCTCGCATCCACAGCAGACGCATCCACGCGAGCATCGCGGCAGCGGAAATCCGCAGCTCTGCCGATGGGTTGGACCACAGGCTGCGGTAGCGATCCATCGCCTCGGCTGTCCGACCAAGTTCTTGATCGGAACGCGCAAGCAACAATGCGACCTGCGACATGAACGGTGAGGATTGGCCGAGATCGCTTGTTAGGAAGGCTTTGGCATCGGCGGCGGCATTGGGAAAATCTCCCTGCGCCATCAGCGTTTCCACGGTGCGGAAGATCGCGTAGGACTTTTCCGCAGCATCGCCTGTACTGCTAGAAGCCTCGCGGAATGCCGCAATCCCAAGCGCGCTATCCGCAGCATCTCCGGAGCGAGCAAGGATGTCGGCACGACCTAACAAAGCGGCCACTCGCCAGTGCTTGTCCTCGCGCCGTAAGACCTCGTCATAGAGCGCCAACGCCTCGCGCGGCGTGGAGGTTTTCAAGCGCAGGTGGTCGCCCAGCCGGACCAGTGCTGCGGCGTCGAGATCGGTGGGTGCGAATCCAGTTTTGAGCTGCTGATAGAGTGTCCCCAAGGTGGCAGCAGCCGCTTCTCGACGCGCTTCATCCGGAGCGTTTTGCGCCTCGTTTTCGAAGGCGTGGATGACCGCCATGCGCCGCCTCACTTGAAGCGGCTTGTCCTCTGCGGAGATGCCGGGGAAATTTTCAAAACGCTTGGCCAACTCATCCGCACGGTGACTCGCTAGGAACGCACGGGCGTAGGCATCTATCAGCGCGGCTTGATCGGCAGCATTCCCCACGCCAGCGGCGAAAATGCCCTCGATGCGCTGCACGGCATCCGCTCCGCGATCGGCAGCGACCAGCGCGGGAACCTGCGCAATGGCCATGCGCACCCGGCTCGGCGATCCATCCGCATAGGTCTTCCAGAAAAGGTCCGCCTGGGCGACCGCCTGTTTCAGCCGTGCCGCATTTTGATCGTTTGTTAGTTCAACCAGCGCGCACAGCAGCTCGCCTGCCAGCGCGCGATCCGCATTTTGTTCCGCCAGCCCGAGCGCCTGGGTCCACGCTTGTTCAGCCTCCGCCATCTTGCCTGTCCGCGCGCCAATGCTGCCGAGAAGCTGATAGAATCGGCCGAGCAGGGAATCCTCAGGAAAGCGCGAAATCACCTGCTGCGCACGTTCGCGAGCCGCGTCGAAGCGCCCGGCTTCATAGTCGCAAATCGCGCGCTCATGCAGCGCGGTGGCGAGCCATGGGGTTTCTGGATGGGCTGCTAGAAACGCATCAAACAAGCCCGCCGCCTTTTCCCATTGCTGTCGCCGGGCAGCCACGGACGCTTGCAAATACGCCACCTCCACGGCGTACGCGCTTTTCGGATAGAGCGTTGCAAGCTGGTCGAGCAGCGGTTGTGCCTTGTCGTAGGCGCCCATCCTGAAATCCGCCACAGCAAGCAGATAGAGGCAGATTTCGTGCTCACGCGTGCCCGCCTTGAGCGTCGCCAGCATGGGCTCCACCGCAGCGACGCAAGCCGCCGAATCGCTGCCATCGAGAAAGGTGGACAGCACGATTTCCCGCGCTTCGGGAAGATGCCGTGAATTGGGAAAATCCTTCATGAAGGTCGCCGCATGCGCACGCGACGGCTCGCCCAACCCCACACGAGCTGCCACGCGGACGAGGTTGAAAAGGTTTTCCTCACGTTGCTCCGTCTGCGGAAACCACCTCTCCAGTTGCAGATAGGCGGCATAGGCACCGAGGAAATTTCCGCTCGCTTCGTGCAGATAGGCCACGGCTGCCAGCTTGATCGTCTCGGTCGCGCGCTTGCCACGGCGATCCGCCTCGAAGGTCGCGAGGTCGGCCTCCAAGGTCTTTCGATTCAACGTGACCGTGCCATCCTTGAGCGTGGCCGCATTGCCCATGGCTCGCAACCGGGCACGCACGTCATCGATAGCGACATCCGTGGAGGGAATTAACTGATAGAGTTCCAGCGCGGCGCGACGCATGCCGGTGGCCAGCGCATCGCCGGCGAGTTTCATGAAAACCGGTGAAAACGCATGCAACTCATACGGCTCGATGCGCAGCGCACCACGGTTCTTGCGGATGAAGTCGAGCAACGCCTGCTCATCGCCCGCCGCGAGCGTCGCGCTGACCAACGACTGGAAACCCGCGACAATCCCGGTGTCTGGTGTGGGAAAATTCCGCTTGTTGCGGATCGCGATTTCCAAGTTCTCGCTGCCCTGCGCGATGTTGCCCAGCTTGTAGTGGCAAACCGCTAGATTGATGTAGAACGACCCTTGCGGAAAGCTGTCCTTTGCCTTGTCGCGCTCGGCGAGGAACTTGGCGAAACACTCGATGGCGAGCTGCCATTCCCCCGCTCCCATCGCCGACTCCGCCCGCTTGCGCAGTGCCATTTTCTGATAGGCATTGCCGTTCGCCGCACCCTCGTTGGGAAATTCGCGGTAGCAAGTTTCGAACGAAACCATCGCATCCTGCCACCGCCCCAGCTTCATCTCGCACAAGCCCTTGCGGTAATAAATCACGCCGAACTGCGCGCCGTAGCGTCGAAACGCATCCGCCCCGCCGTACTCGCCGATGGCTTGCGCATTGAGGTCCAACGCGCGCTGCCAGTCCTTGGCCGTCATCGCCGAACGCGATTGCGCCACCAAAGATTCCAGCGTCGTCCCCTGCCCCGCCGCCGGCAGCATCAGAAAAAGCGACACCGCGCACGCCCGGCCAAGGAACGAGATGGATGATGCGCTGGATTTCATGATCGTTGGACCGCTGCGGCAGCACCCGACTTTCCCATGAAAGCCAGCCCGCCCTTGCTGCGAACCATCACAAGCCATCCTCGCCCGCCCCGCCACCCTTTTTCGTCACCATCCCCCTCAACAAGACCTCTCCTCCTGACCCATCACGAAAGCAGCCGCCGGTCTCCCACACCGCCGAAAATCGCATCGACGCTCGCCGAGAAAGTCGATAGATGCCAGCTCGGCAACTTCCACCCTTACTGAGCATTTCATTAAATTCCAACGAGCTTCAAAAATAGTTAGCCAATCTGCCCTCCAATGTCAGTCCGACGCCAAAAAGAAAAATATTTTGATGCTCCTCCACTCGCAGTGGCCCGCGCCGTGAGAGCAGTTTTGTCGCGTCGTCCACCTTACATCCACACAACCGAGACGCAGAGAGACACGACCTTCAAAACAACCGTTAGACCAAGTTGGTGGCTACTTGGCACCGACATGACCATTGAGCTACAACCGTCGCCCAATGGCACGCAGATCGTCGCCAAAACAGTATCGCAGCAATTCATCTTTGGTGACGTATTCGGCTATTACAACCGATACCTGCGGGGCTTTTTTCGAGATGTAAAAGCGGAGCTATGAATTTTGCCTCTTCGATCTACAACTTAGTCGCTTCAAAACTTTGCCATGACCTCACTCATCAAAATCCAAACTCACACCCTAACGGCCACCGCCTTTGCGATGGTGGTTGGGGCGGCGGGTTGCGAAGTTCTTGATCGAGTGCTTTGGCATCAGGATAGGTCGTTTTCCAAAGTCTTCGATATCGCGGGATCCACGTTATTTTGGGGGGCTTACTTGCTGTTTTGGGGACTGCTCATTGTGGGACCTTTTCGCCCGCAGACACGGTTTTCGATGCACGGCGAGTGCCGACTGCGCGCCACCCATGCCATTCTTGCGCTGGGCGGTCTTGGGGTGCTTCACCTGTGGGCCATATTGATGTTTGCCATGGCCTGAGCCTCCTCCTTCATCAGGAAATCCGCCCCAGCAGCAGCTCCGCACAGCGATCCGCCTCGCGCAGGGTTTCCGGTGCGCTGGCGATGCGATAGTTCTCCTGCCAGCGGGAAAACGGGGTGAGAAATCCATCCGCCACCAAGCGATCGACGCCGACGAGAACCCGTGAGTTGCCACGATTTCTCGGCACGGGCAGCACCCCGACCCGCGCGCCGCTGGTCAGCGCCTCGTAGATCATGGAAACCGAGTCCTCGGTCACCCAGACTTCCTTCGCCTGTCGCAACTTTTCCGGCACCCATCCTGGCGGCGTGTCGCGGTGGGAAATCACCTCCACTCCGGGCAGACGGACCCGCGCTTGCTCCATGAACTCAGCCGGCGTGCGACGCGAATCGCTGAGCTGCCAACCGCCACGATCGGTCGCCTGCGCCAGTTGGTCGAGCAAGGCCGGGCCATCCCAGCCGTGGGTTTTCGACGGCCCGCCGGCGAGGATGAGTTTGCCCGATTTTTCCCCGTCTCCCGCCGTCACACGGTTGAGCGCGCCGCGCGTGACGATGACATTTTCCCGCCTGCATGCGTCCGCGAAATCGTGCTCGGGGACGATGCATAGGCTGAACCAACTCAGCGGCAGGCTGGGTTTCATCAGCACCACGCTCTTCGCAGCGTGCTTGCGCGCGAGCCACAGCAGCGCGGCATGGGTCGCGTGACCGGCACCGATGATCAGATGCGGCTTGGGAAATCCAGCACTCGCGTCCAGCGCCGCCCGCACTCGCCCGAAGATCCCGCTTTTCCCCGCCAGCGAAATCTGGTGCACCTCGCAGGGTCGCCGCCGAGCCAGCGCATCCGCCAGCCCGAGCGATTGGTTTTCATGGCCCGGCTTGCCGTCGACGAGCAGCCAGAGGATCAGGGGTTCGGTCACGCTGCGGGGAAACTGCCACGAATGCTTCGTCGGTTGCAACGCCCACTGTCGCGGACTAACTTCAACGATGCGGTTTCTCCTCGTCCTCACGTCCATCCTCACCCTCGCCACCGCCCAGGAAGGACCATCCGGCGGTAAGGGAAATTTCGGCAAGCCCGCCCTCGTCACCACCGCTGACCTGAAGGAATTCGAAACCCTGCCTGACGATCGCAAGGAACTGATTTCCAAAGCCATCCAAGTGGCGAAGGACTCGCCTTGGCTGCCCTACAAGTTCGGCGGATCCTCGCCTGCGGACGGCGGATTCGACTGCTCCGGTGCCATGTTTTACGTGATGAAACAGGTGGACATCGACCCACCGCGCACGTCCGCCGAGCAGTTCCTCTGGCTCAAGGAAGAGGGTCGGCTGCACGAAATTTCCCCGGATGTGCGCACACTTGAGGACAAGGCGATGGAAAAGCTCACCCCGGGTGACCTCCTGTTCTGGGGCGGCACCTACACGCCTATCGATGGCCGCACGGTGAATGTCACCCACGTCGCGCTCTACCTCGGCCACGAGAAAAAGGACGGCCGCGCCATCATGATCAATGCCACCGACGGCCGCTCCTACCGCGGCACCAAGGCAAATGGCTACGGCGTCTACGATTTCCAACTCCCGCGCGAGGGCAGCAAGACGCTCTTCATGGGTTATGGCACGCCACCCGGCATCGCAGAAAAAACGGACGAACCATCCAACCTGTAGCGGCGGTCTGCGACCGTCCGCGGTGCCACGGTCTCAAAGCGCCTCGCCTAACAAGACATTTCCCGTGCAACGCCTCACCGCCATCCCTTAGAAATTTCCCTAACGCATCACATGTTCCAGCAGCAGCGACTGGATGTCTGCGTAAAACCCGGAACGGATGAACGCCGCCTGCTTTTCTAAGCCCATTTTGCGCGGATCCGCCTTCATTTCCGGCCCAAAATGGTGGACTTCTTCCAACGACAAGCGCGCCTGATTCAGCGCGCTGTACCAAGGATAGGCATTTTCCCGCGTGATCCAAATCGGCCCCGGCCCACCCGCCGAGTCGAACGCAGCGGACTCGATCAGCGCGGCAATCTCCGCCAGCACGTCTTGAAACTCGTCACGCAGGTCCGGCACCACGAACTCCTGCCAATCCTCGGCGATTTCCGCATCATCGACCATCCCGCCGAGACGGCTTGCGAGGTCCGGCCCATCGCCGGTCGCGTCGTCCACGATCCCGCGCAAAAGATCCCAGTCGCCTGAGCCTTCGGCATCGATGCGGAGGCCACCCTCCAATGTTGGCATCACGGTCATTGAGCTTTCTCCAAGGTGGATTTCAATTGGTGCGCTTGGAGTTGTTGGACATAGAACTCCGCCTTCTCACGCTCGCCGGTCCACACCACGGACCGGCCCTGCTTGTGCACCTGCATCGTCATCGTCGTCGATTTCGCCTCAGGATAGCCGAAGATTTTCATCAGCACGAAAATGACATAGCGGACGAGGTTCACTGGATCGTCGTGGACAATCACGTTCCACGGGACGTCCAGCGCGGTGGCCTCCTCGGTGCGAGTGAGTGTGTCGGTATCGGCCATGGCGTTCAAACTTCTGCGGTGGCCGGTTCGGGAGCGTCCACCCATTTTCCATGCTCGCGGATCAGGTCGATGAGTCGCTCGACCGCCTCCGCTTCCGGGATGTTAAACTTCACCGCCGTCTTGCCGACGTAAAGGTTGATTTTGTTAGGCGCACCGCCGACGTAGCCGAAATCCGCGTCCGCCATTTCGCCTGGGCCGTTGACGATACAACCCATCACCGCGATGCGCACGCCCTTCAAATGGCCCGTCGCCGCACGGATTTTCTGCGTCGTCGCCTGCAAGTTGAACAGCGTCCGCCCGCAGCTCGGGCAGGCCACATAGTCTGTTTTGAAAATCCGCGTGCCGGCCGCTTGCAGGATGTTGTAGGCCAGCCTCAGCGATTGGCCGGGCGCGGTTTCGCCCCTCACCAGAATCGCATCGCCGATGCCGTCGCACAGCAGCGAACCGATGTTTTGCGCGGCGGGAAGCAAGGCCGTTAGAAAATCTGTTTCGCCGAGCGGAGGATGCAGCGTGTCCTTGAGCAGGATGGGATGGCGTGCCTCCACCTTAAACGCCAGCTCGCGGAACGCATGGATGACCTCCAGGTCCAAACCGTCCCTAACGGTCACCAACTTCGTTTCGGCGGCGTCATTGAGCGCGGCAACCGCCGCCTCGTCGCGCGGATCGATCTCCACCACGCCCGATTTCTCAGCAATGATCTCCGGCTTGAAATCACCCATCCCAGCAATCTTGTGGGCCACCGCGTTCCAGCGCTCCTGCGTCGTGAAAACGCGCACCGTCTTCTCCCCGCCGAGCTCGTGGCCCATGATCGTTAGAGTGGAGCTGGCCCGCCTTTCATAACTGAAGGGATCGTAAGACGGCGTAAATGTGGCTGGGACTTCCAGTCCCAGCCCAAAACAACTCCCCGTCCACTCTGAGGAAGTACTACCCTTCCCAGGATTCGCCAAAATATAACTCACCTGATGCTTCAAATCCTCCCCATCTCGCACGATGTGGTCGTAATATTCCTCCTGCCAAAATGTGCCTGATTTCCCTAACCTCTGGTTCGCCTGCGTGGCCGAGTGCGTTTTCCACGACTGGATGATTTTCTCCAGCTCATGGCCTTCGCGCGGGGTGAGCAGAACATGGACGTGGTTTGGCATGACCGACCAGGCAAGCAGGTCGTAGCGGTCCCCATCAAAGTGTTTCAACGCGCTCTCCACCATGGCGGCGATCGCAGGGTCGGCTAACGGGCGAGGCCCTTCCGCCGCGTGGAGGGCGGGCTCGATCACCGATTCCGTGAGCAAGCGGATTTCCTCGCGGAGTTGTTGCAGCGACTCACCGGGGTCGCCGAGCTGTATTCCCCGGTCAAGCTGTTCAAGAAGGAGAGATTTTTTCTGCTCGTATTCCTTGAGCACAGAGGCGGGAAGCGAGTCTTTCGTGCGGAAGGTGACGGCGTAAGTCGCGCCGGGAATCCGCCAATGCGGAAGGTAGGTGGAGGTGCGCTTTTCGAGTTTCGACCAATCCGGGCGTATGGTTTGGGCGAGGGTGTTGAGTATGGGCTGGGACTGGAAGTCCCAGCCACTTTCTTTGGCGTTGAACGGCCCAGCCAACGCCTGTGCGACCGGGATTTCATAAATCGCATCCTCCGTCAGCGACACCCGTATCGTGTCTCCGATGCCATCCGCTAACAACGAGCCGATGCCGATGGCGCTCTTGATGCGTCCATCCTCGCCATCACCTGCCTCGGTCACGCCGAGGTGAATGGGATAGTTCCAATCCGCGCCTTCCGCATCGAGCCTGGCAACCAGCAATCGATAAGCTTCGATCATCACCTTCGGGTTGCTCGCTTTCATCGAGAACACGAAATTGTGGTAGTCCTTTTCCCGCGCCAACCGGGCGAACTCCAGCGCGCTTTCGCACATCCCGAGCGGCGTGTCGCCGTAGCGATTCATGATGCGGTCGGATAGAGAGCCGTGGTTCGTGCCAATGCGCATCGCCCGTCCGAGGTCCTTGCACAGCATCACCAGCGGCGTGAATTCGTCGCGGATGCGCTCCAGTTCCTCGGCGTACTGCGCATCGCTGTAATCGCGGATTTCGAACTTCTTCTTGTCCACGTAATTTCCCGGATTCACGCGCACCTTCTCCACCCATTTCGCAGCTTCCAGCGCGGCATCTGGCTTGAAATGGATGTCCGCCACCAGCGGCACATCGCAGCCCGCCGCCCGCACCCCTTTCGCGATGTGCTCCAAGTTCGCCGCGTAAATCCTCGTCTGCGCGGTGATCCGCACGATCTCACAACCCGCCTCCGCCAAGCCCAGCACTTCCGCCACGCAGGCCTCCGTGTCACGCGTGTCCGAGGTGATCATCGACTGCACGCGGATCGGATTTCCCCCGCCCACACCCACATTTCCCACCCTCACCTCGCGGGTGGCACGGCGGGCATAGCGGAGCAGGTCCGGGCAGTAGCGCAGGTCGTTCGAAATCATTTCCAATCGGGATATAGCCGAGAAATTCCAGCCCGGCAACGGTTGCGTTCGGCCGGAAAAATCCCTCGCCCGCCCTCGATTCCCATGCGAGAAGTCGCCCCATGGCTCGGAGAAAACGCCTCGCAACCGCCGTCTTGCACCTCGTCCTCGCCGCCGCCGCCAGCGCCGGGGAATTCATCCGCGTGGACGAAGACGCCACCGCCGCCCGCCTCCAAACCGCCGTCACGCGCTATGAAAAGGGCGACCAAAACGTCGAGCTCGTCGGCGCGGTCCACATCGCGGACAAGGCCTACTATCAAGCGCTCACCACCCGTTTCACCGGCTACGACGCGCTGCTCTTCGAGATGATAGGCGGGGAAAAATTCGCCAACCACCAAGCGCCCGCAGCCGAGGAGGATGCCAAGGACCTTTCCGGCCTGCACAAGGTTTACGCCATGGTCGCCACCTTCCTCAACCTCACCGGTCAGACCGAGCACATCGACTACACCACGCAAAACTTCGTCCACGCCGACCTCACCCAGGCCGAGTTCATCCAGATGCAGGCCGATCGCAAGGAATCGCTCATCGGCTTCGCCATGAAGGCCGGCAAGATCGACCCTGACGCCCCCAACCAGCCGGATCCCGCCAAGCTCCTCCGCGCCATGCTCTCCGGCAGCTCGAACCTTGTGAAACTCGAAATCGTTCACACGCTCGGTCGCGGCGACGACCAAATCGCCGCCTTCGCCGGGGAGAGCGTCATCATCACCGATCGCAACCAACGCTGCATCGACGTCATGGAAAAGGAGTTCGCCGACGGCCACAACAAGCTCGGCATTTTCTATGGAGCCGCCCATTTTCCCGATTTGGAAAAGCGTCTGCTAGAACGTGGATTCAAGCGCACCCAGCAAGATTGGCTCACCGCTTGGGACATCCCGAAGGCCGCGGCCAAGCCAGCCGAAGAACCCCCAGCAAACGAGCTGAAAAAGGCGTCCTGAGAAATTTACCGTGCCTTTACGGACGCCTCCGCCGCCTGCGCTTAAACAGGAGGCGTTATGAAAACCAAACACCTCCTCGCCCTCGGGCTGCTCGCCCCTCTCTCCGTCCAAGCTCTCTTCGCCAAGGGCGAACCCACGGTCGATGCGCCGCCGCATCAGGAAAAAGTCCAGATTGCTCTGCTGCTAGACACCTCCAACAGCATGGATGGCCTCATCGACCAAGCACGCACCCAGCTCTGGAAAGTCGTCAACACCTTCGTCGATGCCCGCCGCAACGGCGTCGCCCCCTTCGTCGAAGTCGCGCTCTACGAATATGGCAACAACTCGCAGCACGTCGCGAACAACTACATCCGCCTTGTCGAGCCGCTCACCCGCGATCTCGACGAACTCAGCCGCGATCTCTTTGCCCTCAAGACCAACGGCGGCGAAGAATACTGCGGTGCCGTCATCCAACGAGCCCTAGCAGATTTGGCGTGGGATCCTTCGGAAAAAACCTACAAGGCCATCTTCATCGCCGGCAACGAGCCGTTCACCCAAGGCTCCGTCGATGCCCGCGTCGCCTGCAAAGACGCGCTCTCCAAGCATGTCATCGTCAACACCATCCATTGCGGCAGCCGCGATGAAGGGATCTCCGGCTCCTGGCATGACGGTGCCGCCCTCGCCGAAGGGAAATTCATGATCATCGATCAAGACAAGGCCGTCGCCCACATCGACGCACCGCAGGACAAAGCCATTTCCGACCTCAGCCAAAAGCTCAACCAAACCTACCTCGGCTACGGCGCGAACTGGCGTTCGTCCGCCGCCAAACAATCGCTCGCCGACAAGGACGCCAGCGCCAATGCCGAGGCCGGAGCCGACATTTCCCGCGCCGTCACCAAGGCCAGTGCCAATTACAGCAACGTCGGCTGGGACCTCGTCGATGCGCTGCGGGAAAAGAAGATCGATCCCGCAAAAATCCCCGCCGCAGAATTGCCTCCGGAACTGCAAGCCATCGCCCCGCAGGACCGCGCCGCCTTCATCGAAAAGGCCGCCAAACAACGCGCCGACCTCCAAGCGAAGATCCTCGAACTGAACCAACAGCGCGAAACCTACGTCGCCGAACAACTCAAACAACAAGCCAACGCTGGTGGCCAAACTCTCGATGAAGCCCTCGTCGAAACCACCCGCACCCAAGCCGCCGCCCTCGGCTATCAGTTCGGCAAGTAACTGCGTGGCCGCGGTTTCCAACCGCCAGCCTTCCTCATTCGCGGTGGGACGCTCAGCCGCCCACCGCCTCTTCCATTCTTGTCTTCCATCTTCAGTCTCTCAGTCTTCCGTCTATTGACCATGTCCGAAATCACCATCCTCGTTATCGAAGACGATCCCGCTGTGCGTCGCGGCATCGTTGACGTGTTGGAATACGCCGGTTACCGGACGCTCGAAGCGCCCGACGGCCACGTCGGCATGGACCTCGCGTTGAAAGCGAATTTTCGCCTCCTTCTGCTAGATTTGGTGATGCCCGGTCCCTCAGGATTCGACATTCTAGAAGCCTTGAAAAAGAAGCGCCCCGGCCAGGCCGTCATCATCCTCTCCGCCCGCGGCGAAGAAAACGATCGTGTTCGCGGCCTCGTCAATGGCGCCGACGACTACGTGGTGAAACCGTTCAGCATGAAAGAGTTGTTAGCCCGCGTCGATGCCGTGCTGCGCCGCACCTGCGAACGCAGCGCACCTGCCGACAGCCGTGTATTCCCCGGCGGAAACGTCGATTTCCGCGAACGCACGCTCGTCTTCCAAGATGGCCGCCGCGAAGACTTATCCGAGCGCGAGAACGACCTGCTGCGCTACCTACTCGATTCCAACGGCCGCATCATCAGCCGCGAGGAAATCCTCCGCAACCTCTGGGGCCTCGATCCTGATCGCACTGAAACCCGCACCATCGACATGCACATCATGCACCTGCGCACCAAGCTCGGCGACAAGGACCAGTCCCTGCTCGCCACCGTCCGCGGCAAGGGCTATCGCTGGACCACTTAACGGACCGCGGAATTCATTCCGGCTTTCATTCATTTATTCATTCATCCCAATCCACCGTCGACCTCGAAAACCCGCTGAAAGCCCGCTGAAAGCCCAGACCCATCCGGCGCTCCGTTTCACACAATTTCAAATCCTCCATTATCAGTGTCAATCAGTGTTCATCTGTGGTCAAAAAATCTTCTCTTCTCTTCCACCCCCGATGCGCGAAGAGGATGAATGAATGAAAGCCGGAATGAATTCCGCGGTCCCTAACACTGATCGACCTCACCCATGAAACTCTCCCGCAGCCTCCTCGTTTGGGCCACCCTGGCCATTTGCGTCGTCATGGTGTTAGGCACCATGGCTTGGCTGACGCGTGACGTCCTCGCGGCCGAGCGCGAACGCCAGACCGCCGAGGCGCGAGCCGATCTGGAGGAACGCACCCGCCTCGCCCTGTGGCGTATGGACGCCGCCGGTGCTGCCATCCTGTTAGCCGGAAACCAACGCCCGCCCGCCGCGTTCAGCACCACCGCAGCCGGCTGGACCTCCGACTCAAGTCCCCTCGTGAACCTTCATTTTGAAGTCCGCTCGGGCAACCTAACATCCCCAGAGGCCCACGACTCCCAGGACAAGCTCAAGTCCCTGCATGACCTGCTTTCCAAAAACGGCGACATCAGCGTCACCCTCGATCAAGCGGCCCGCGCCAGCGAAAGCGCTTGGCAATCTACCGCCAAAGACGCCAGCGCGCTGCAATCCCAAGTCGCCGATTCCTTCGATCTCGCTCCCGCCGCCAAACGCGCCAGCCCGACCTATCAGGCAAACTCCAACACCATCGAAAAAGCCCAACGCGCCAAGGTGGTCGAAAGCCAGGAAGATTCCGCAGTCGCCCTCCAAGCCGCAAACAGCAGCCTTACAAACTCTCCCACCGATGCCACGCCCATTCTAGAAATCACCAGCATGCGCGGTGTATGGATCGCCGGTGAGCTCTTCCTCCTGCGTCATGTTTCCATCGGCACCTCAGCCAATCCCACCCGCATCATTCAAGGCGTCTGGTTGGATTCGGCGAAAACCCGACAACACCTGCTAGCCACCATTTCCGACCTCCTTCCAGCCGCTTCGTTAGAGCCATACACCGTGGCAAGCATCCGCAAGCACGACTCTTCGTGGTCCATCGAAACCCCAAAGTCCGCCGACCCGCTCATCCTCGTTTCCTTTCCCATGCGACTGGAACGCAACGCCGTCGCGATCAGCCACCCGCTTGCTCCGAGCAAGCCGCTCATCATCGGCTGGGCTGCCGTGTTGCTCTCCCTTCTAACTGCATCGCTACTCGTCCACGCCGTCATGCGCCTCAGCGAGCGCCGCGCGTCATTCGTCTCCGCCGTCACCCATGAACTCCGCACGCCCCTAACAACCTTCCGCCTTTATTCCGACATGCTCGAAAGCGGCGCGGTGAAGGAGGAAAAGCGTGGCGACTACCTGCGCGTCCTTTCCCGCGAAGCAGACCGGCTTTCCCACCTCGTCGAGAATGTCCTCTCTTTTTCCAAGGTCGAGCGCGGCAGCGCCCGCTCACTCGTCCGTGAAACCACCGTCGGCGAGCTGCTCGATCCGATGCGCGAGCGCTTCGAGGCTCGCCTCGCCACCGCCGCATTGACGCTCGAAATGGACACGACGTGCTCGCATCGCGTCCGGGTGGACGCCGCCGCCATCGAGCATATCCTCTTCAACCTCATCGACAACGCCGCGAAATACGCCACCACCGGCGAGCCACCCGTCGTGAAAATTTCCGCAAAACCTGTTGGAAAGCTATTGGAAATCACCGTCCAAGACCACGGCCCCGGCATCCCGGTGAGCGAGCGCCGCCGCATCTTCCGCGCCTTCCACAAGTCTGCCCGAGAGGCTGCCGAGTCTCGCCCCGGCGTCGGCCTCGGCCTTGCCCTATCCCGCCGCCTCGCCAAATCCCTCGGCGGCAGCCTCGACTGCCTGGATTCAGAAAAGGGTGCCCGCTTCGCCCTGCGCATCCCGATCGCCAATTCTTGAATTTCATCTGATAGAGCGCTTCCGATGGACCTCTTCCCCGCTGACCCTGCCACCAACCACCTTGCTTGCGATGGCACGGTGAACTATTTCGGCAAAGTTCTCAGCCCTGCGGAAGCCGATCGCCATTTCCAATCTCTGCTCGATGGCGTGCCGTGGACGCACGATGAGGTCGTCATGTTTGGCAAAAGCATCGTCACCGCACGCGAGGTCGCATGGTTTGGGGATGCAGGCCTTTCCTACCACTACTCCGGCACGACCAAACAGCCACTGCCGTGGACGCCATCCTTGATCGAACTGAAAACACTCGTTGAAGCTCTATCCGCTTCCAGCTACAACTCCTGCTTGCTCAACCTCTATCATCACGGTGGCGAAGGCATGGGATGGCACAGCGATGACGAAAAATCCATCACTCGCGACAGCGCCATCGCATCGATCAGCCTCGGCGCGGAGCGCGAATTCCGGCTGAAGCACAAAACTCGCGAGGAAAAAGCATCCATCCTGCTAGAATCGGGCAGTCTGCTTGTCATGAAAGGCAGCACCCAGCGCCACTGGCTGCATGCCATTCCGAAAAGCAAGCGAGTCACCGCGCCACGCATCAATCTAACGTTCCGCAACATGGTCACGGCAGGGAATTAGCTTGTGCCAAAGCGCCGCCGTGCTGCGCTCCCTACCACGCGACTACTTTTCACGGCCTAACAATCGCAGCGAGTTCAAAATCACCAGCAAGGTCGCGCCGGTGTCCGCGAGGATGGCCAGCCATAGGTCGGCATGACCGAAAAACGCGAGGATCATGAAGACGGCCTTGATCGCCAACGCGAAGGTAACATTGAAACGAATGATGCGCAGTGTGCGACGACCGGTGACGATGGCATCCGCCACTTTGGAGAGATCATCCTGCATCAACGCGATGTCCGCCGTCTCGATGGCCGCATCACTGCCGATGCCACCCATCGCGAAGCCAATGCTCGCCACTGCGAGTGCAGGCGCATCGTTCACGCCATCGCCGACCATGCCGACGTGCTGCCATTTCGCGACCAGCTCGCGCACTTGAGCCACCTTATCCTCGGGCAACAAGTCGCCCCGCGCCTCGTCAATGCCCGCTTGTTTCGCGATGGCAGACGCCGTGCGCGAGTTGTCGCCGCTGAGCATGATCACCTTTTCCACTCCCGCGGCATGGATGGCCTTCAACGCATCCACCGCTCCGGGGCGCATGGTGTCCGCGATGGCGATGATCCCTAACACCTCGCCCGCACAACCGTCGTGCGGCGCATGACCCAGCACCGCGAGCGATTGACCTTGCTCCTCGATCTCCGCCAACCGCGCTTCGATTTCTGGACCACAAAGGCCAGTCGCGTGCGCCATCTTGTGGTTGCCGATGAAATGCGGATGGCCATCGAGCGTCCCTGTCACGCCGTGGCCGGAAACCGAACGAAAATTTTCGCTCGTGGGAAGCATGAGGCCGCGATGCATCGCCGCCTCGACGATGGCGCTGGCAAGTGGATGCTGGGAATGCGAGTTAAGGGCCGCCGCACGACGCAAAATTTCATCCTCACTCAGGGCAACGATAGGAATGATGCCGACCACTTTCGGTTTCCCCTCGGTGATGGTGCCGGTCTTGTCCACGGCCAACGCGCGCAGCTTGCCCACCGCTTCGAGGTAATTTCCGCCTTTCACCAACACGCCGCGCCGAGCCAGCGCCGTGAGTCCGGAAACAATGCTAACCGGTGTGGCAATGACCAACGCACACGGACAAGCAATCACCAGCAGCACCAACGACTGATAGATCCATGTGGCCCATGCTTGACCTAACAATAGCGGCGGCAGCACCGCCACTCCAATGGCAACGGCAAATACCGCCGGCGTGTAAATGGCAGCGAAGCGATCCACCCAGCGCTGCACCTGTGGTTTTTGTTCTTCCGCCTCACCGACCAGCCGGATGATGCGCGAAAGCATTGAGTCATCGGCTGGCTTGGTCACACGAATGGTTAGCGACCCATCGCCGTTGACCGTGCCCGCGAAAACGGCATCGCCCGCGCGCTTTTCCACGGGCACCGATTCGCCGGTGATCGACGCTTGATTCACGCCCGATTCGCCAGAAATCACCTCACCGTCGAGCGGAATGCGCGTGCCATTTTTCACCAAAATGGCGGTCCCCAAGACCACCTCGCCCACCGGCATTTCTTGAAGGGATCCATCCGCCGCAAGCACCTGCGCCGTCGCCGGAGAAAGGTCGAGCAAGGCGTCGACCGCCCGCCGCGCCCGCGTCGCCGCCCAAGATTCCAGCAATTCGGATAGAGAAAACAGGAACACCACGCTGGCCGCTTCCGCAGGCTCGCCGAGTATCCACGCGCCCGCCACAGCGACTGTCATCAGCACGTTCATGTCGAGCTTGCCCTTCGACACCGCTTTGAATGCCGCCGGAAAGACCAACAAGCCACCCGCCAGCGTGGCGATGGCAAAAACGAGTCTTTCCAACCAACCGGGACCGATATCCAGCCAGCCAATCACCAACCCGCATCCGGTGAGGAAACCCGATGTTGCGACTAACAATCCCTGCGGCAGAGGGCTTTCATCATGACTGTGTTCGCAACCACACGAATGGCACCCTGAACGAGGATCTTGCTTCTCCATGCCGCAAGGATGCATGGCTTGCGATCGCTTTGCAAACCACCGCTTTTCCCGCGGAATGACCCAAAGATCCAGCTTCACAACGGTGTCTCGGCAAGGCTTTGAGCAATCCGCACTTCCTGCCGCCCCCGCCGTCGCGATCCGGACGACGGGCTATCAAGAATCAATGTTAGAATTGGTTTTGGAGTTCAGTTAGCCGAGCTTTTTCAAATACTTCGCTTGGTTCGCCTCGAATTTTTTCACGCAGGGCTTGCAGCAAAATTTGATTTCTTGCCCGTCGTAAATTTTGACGATCTCGCCGCCCATGCTGTCCAAGTCATTGTCAGTGACGATGCAGGTGTCGAGTGGATAGGCTTTGATTTTGGCTTCAACGTTTGGGGTCGGAGCGGGTGAGGCCGGTGACGATTGAGCCGACTCCGGGGTCGCACAGGCGACGAGGATGAACCCGAGTAGGGCCGTGGCAAACAGGGAGGGTATTGTGGTTTTCATGAGGTTGCTTTCTATCAATTTGTGGGTTATCCCGATGGCGTAGTTTGCCATCAGAAGCGGATGAGCAATCCGGCACCGAGGCCGTATTCGCTGTGATAAGTGGCGGTGAGAGAGGTCGTTCGCGTAAGGGTGTAGTCCGCCCCGGCGCTCCATTCCCAAGCGGTGCCGGTGTCGTAATAGACCTCGCCGGAGACACCCAGACGAGGCGTGAGCTGGAAGCGCTTGGCAAGGGTGAGGCGAGCGTCACCCTCGCTGTCGAGACTGAGATTTGACCAGAGCATGAGCGGCAGACGGTAGTTGATGCCAGCCATGGCCCGATCTTCGGCGTGTTCATCATTGGTGAAGCGGTAGCCCGCGAAAATCTGAAGGTTTGGGTTGATGTAGCGCTGATAGAGCGCGTCGATTTCGTATTGCGTCTCGTCCACGTCCTGCCAACCGACTTCCCACGCGAGCTGGAGATCGTTGCGCGGATTCATCCATGTGAGCAGGCCCTCGCTCATGTGGCTTTGGAGCGAAGCGGCACCCCAGATGTAGCTCAGATCGTGCTCATGCTCGCCGAGACTGGCGTCATGGGCGGGCATGGAGGACGGGGCATTATTTTTGTTAGATCTGTCGGTAGGAGATCCGTTTTCGTCATCATACCTGAAGACCCGAGCCATGCCGGACATCATGTGATAGAGAATGTGGCAATGGAACATCCAATCATGCTCCTCATTCGCCTCAAACTCGACGGTGCGCTTGGTCATCGGCGGGACATCCACGGTGTGTTTGAGCGGCGAGCGTGTGCCATTTCCCATGAGCAACCGGAAGAAGTGGCCATGAAGGTGGATGGGGTGGTGCATCATCGTGTCGTTCACCAACTCCAGCTCGATGATTTCGCCTTTCTTGAGGATGACGTAGGGCTGCTCGGCCATCGTCTTGCCATCGAAGGACCAGACGTAGCGGCTCATGTCGCCGGTGAGTTTGAGGCTAATTTTACGCCGTGGCAGATGCGCGGGCAGCGAAGTGTCGTGGACGGCTTTGAGCACCCGGTAGGGTGAGCCGGGGCGCGGAAGATTCAGCGAAGCACGCGGGTTCTCCTCTCGTTCTTCGAGCACGAGATCAAGCATTTCGTCCATCTGATAGAGATTGGGTCGCGGTGGATCGCTGGCGGGATGCGGCGTCCCCTTGCCAAAAAATGCAGATGCATGACCGCTGCCATCCTGCGTGGTGGCGCGGAGTTCGTATTCCCCATCTGGCGGGATCGTGATCAGAACATCGTAAGTCTCGGCGATGGCCATCATGAAACGATCCACTTTGACCGGCTGCACCGGCGGCCCGTCCGCCGCGACGATGGTCATCGGCCCTGCGGAGGAATGCAGATAGAAATAGGTGGCGGCTGCAGCATTGATCAGGCGCAGCCGCACGCGCTCGCCGGGCCGGCCCGCGAGGCGGATCTGGCGTTGGCCATTGACCAAAAAGGCATGGTAGCCGACATCGGAGACATCCATGGGCGGCATGCGATCCCACTCGCGTTTGAAATAGTCCTTGAGATTTCCACTTTGGGCCGCGCCGAGAATGGATTGCGAGTTCCGCCGCATGAGGGCGAAGTAATCGCTGCCACGCATCAGCATCCGCATGACCTCGTGCGGGTTCGTGTTCGTCCAATCCGAAAAAACGAGTACCTCTTCACGGTCCGCCTTCACCCGTTCTCCACCGCGCGGCTCGACGACGATACCGCCATACACGCCGCTCTGTTCCTGCAGATGCGTGTGTGAATGATACCAATACGTACCGCCGTGTCGCAGCGTGAACTGGAAGGTATGGACCTGCCCCGGCTGTATCGGCGGAGTGGTGATGTGCGGCACCCCGTCTTCTTTGTTAGGCAACAACAACCCGTGCCAGTGGGTGGAAGTCGTTTCATTCTTCAAATCGTTGTGAACGCGGATGCGGGCGAAATCTCCCTCGCGGAAACGCAGCGTGGGACCAGGGATGCCGCCATTGATGGTGAGCACGCGGACCAGCTTGCCCGCAGGACTTTGGCGTGCCTCCGCGATGTGCAGGTCATACTCGACCACGCGCTGGCCCGGCGCAGGTTGGACGAGCTTGCAGGTGTCGCAGGCCAGCACCCGGGAAGGAAACAGCAGGAGAGTTAGAAAAATGACGCAGAATGACCTCATCGCGATTGATCGATTGAATTTGCAACTCAGAGCAGCAGCATCACCACCGCCATCGTGAGCATGAGTCCGTCCTCGATGATGGTGACGGTGGACATGGGTAAATTAAAAACCGTCCCGAGACAGGCGCAGCGAATAGCTTGTTTGGAAAGCACAGCGCGCAGTACTCCCGCTAGACTCACGGCCATGACCACGGTCGTGACGACATTCACCAAGAAGGGTTGGAAATTGGCGAGATAGGCGAGACCCAACCCAAACTCGATGAACGGATAGACATAGCCGTAACCCGGCCAGGCCTTCGCCACTAAATCATAGCTCCTGTAGGCATCCGCGAAGCCACGCAGATCGAGCAATTTGAAAAAGGAAAAGGCGATGAAAAACCCACCCATGAACACCCGCATGGCCAGCATTGTATTCCACGTTCCCGCCGCGATGAGGACGCTGGCAGTGACGGCGAACAGATAACCAAGCAGCAGAATGAGTGGCCGGTAGGTGGTCGCATCGGGACGTGGCAACACGCTCGCTGAGGGCGGTGGCGAAATGGATTCCACGCGATAGCGCCCCAACGGCGCGAGCCATCGGTCGAGTTCCTCTTCTGCGAATTGCCGCGTCCCTTCCACCACCGCTTGGGGCGGCTGCAAGGTGACCGAGGCCGATGCAATGTCGGGATGCTCACCGAGCCGCTGCCGCACCTTTTCCACGCAGCTGCCGCAAGTCATCCCGCTGATGGGAAAGGTAAGTTCGTTAGATTTCATTTAAGCAATGGATTTGAGTTCTTCTTTAAGGATCTGCCTGGCACGATAGATCCGCGTCTCCACGGCCTTCTTGCTGCATCCGGCCACCGCAGCGATGTCCGCGTATCCCATCCCTTCGTGAACGAACAAGGTCATCGCCTCGCGCAGGTCAGGTGGCAGACGAAGAAAGGCTTCTTCAATGGCGCGGGTGGCTTCTGCGGTTTCCGCCGCTTCTCCCGGAGTTGGGTGAGGATCCGCAGTTTCCGCAAAGGCGGGATCACCTTCTTGCATGGCCGCGTCCAGAGACAACGCGGGATGGCGAGCCTTCCAGCGAGCGTGGTTGCGCGCCAAATTTCCGGCGATGCTGAAGAGATAGGTGCTAAAATTTTCCGTGGGGCGGTAGCGGTCGCGCGCTTGATAGAGTTTTACAAACGTCTCTTGCGAGAGATCCAAGGCCGCCGTCTGATCGCGGGTCATCCGGTTAAGGAACGCCGCAACACGCCCGCCCCAGCTATCCATCAGCGAGTTCAGCGCAAGATCATTGCCATTTGCCAAGTCTTTCATCAGCTCGGAATCGGTGGGTTCCATCAGACGTCATTCATGATGGGGATTGCCAGCCCGGGTGATTTCCAGCGCGATGGGCAGCACGGCCTCGATGTAGCGAGTCGATTGGTCGGGACCGAGCAAGGCTGCCGTCTGATAGATGTGCTCTAACATCGCCTGCTGACACTCCGCGTGGGTCGTTGCATGCTCGCGGATGGCGGCGTGCAATTCATCATTCATGCCACGGCTGCTGCGCGACAGTTTCTCGACTTGGTCATGCGCGGCGGAAATACGGCGGCACAGCTCGGCACATTTTGGACGATAGGCGAGATGCAGCTTCGTCACGGCGGCCAGCTGGGCATCGTCGAGTTTCAGATCCGTCTTCATCCAACTCAATTCCGGCATGGCATCGAGCAGAACCTCATCGCGCACGGATCGCTGGTGAGAACGCATCAGCCCAAACGCCAGCGCACCCGCAGCCAGCGCGAGCAGTGATAGAAAGACGATGTTTTTCATTTCACGGAGGTGTGGATGAAGGGGCTGATCGACTCGGCATAAGCGCTCCGCGCGTCTTTGGTCTCGGGCAGCGTGATGGCTCCCAACCAAAGCCCAAGCACCGCCGCCGCCGCGATGCCAAGGGCCGACATCCACGGGTGCTCGACCACCGAGAAGCTGGATTTGCGAGCGACAGCGCGGCTTTCAATACGATGCCAAACCCCTTGCTTGAAGGATTGCGGCAAAGGGAAATCCCCCTTTGCCGTTTTCAACAGGTCATCGAACTCGGAATCATTCATTTCAGACCTCGGTTGAGTTCACTTGCAGCAGGTGCCGACCGGACAGGCCTTGCCACTCGCGCAGCAGGAGGCGCAATCGGAGCAACGGTCAGCAGATGAAGCCGTTCCACCCGCGACAGCGAGCGTGCCGAGCGAAGCAACGGCAAAGAGAGCGGCAGTGACTTTCAGGATCATGGTTTTCATTTTCTTAGGTAGCTTGTGTGCGGAACGGTGAATCATCACTTGCTACATAAGTCATACACCGGCTCTCGCCAAAACCCTTTGGATTTGTTGCGAAACCGCGGATCCGAGGTTTGACGGCAACGAGTTCATGCCATTTTCTCATGGCTGCTGCGAATTTTGCCCCACATAGGGCAGCAATCTAAAACCCGCATAGCACCCGCTATTCCTCGCCGCCTCGGGGATATGGCCGCAAAGTCTTTCAAAGGCTGGGCGAGGCTCGGGCTAACGGATGACGAGATTTTCGCCCGCGGGTTCCCCTGCTTCGACGCGCTGCACGCTTTTCTAAAAACCAAATCATGAACGACCTATCCGGCAACCTGCCACCCGTTCCCACCTTCGCCGAGGCGCTGCGCTTCTGGTGGAAACTCGGCTGGATCAGCTTCGGCGGGCCGGCCGGGCAGATCGCCATCATGCACAAGGAGATCATCGAGCGGCGGCGCTGGATGAGCGAGGAGCACTTCCTGCACGCGCTGAATTTCTGCATGCTGCTGCCCGGCCCGGAAGCCCAGCAGCTCGCGACCTACCTCGGCTGGCGGCTGCACGGCGCGCGCGGCGGCATCGCGGCGGGCGTGCTGTTCGTGCTGCCCTCCGTTTTCATTCTGCTGGGCCTGAGCTGGCTCTACATGGCGGGCGGCAGCATCGTCTGGGTGAGCGGCCTTTTCTACGGACTCACGGCGGCGGTCATTGCCATCGTCATTTCCGCCGTGAAGCGCATCGGCTCGAAGGCGCTGAAATCGCCGAGCCTGTGGGTGCTGGCGGCGGCGGCCTTCATCGCGATCTTCGTTTTCAAGATCAACTTCGTCCTCATCATCCTCACCGCCGCGCTGGTCGGTTATCTCGGCGGGAAATTCTATCCGAAACAATTTCCCGCCGGAAAGGGACATGGGAAATCCGGGCATGACGAACTGCCCTGCGTGGAGCTGCCGCCCGCGCCGAAGGCCACCGCCGTGCGGACGATCCTGGTCTCGGCCCTCTGCCTGATTCTCTGGTGGCTGCCGCTGATCGCCGTCGGACTGTGGTCCGGCTGGAAGAGCATTTATTTCCAAGAAGGCCTGTTCTTCAGCAAGGCAGCGCTCGTCACCATCGGTGGGGCCTACGCAGTGCTGCCCTACGTCGCGCAGATGACGGTGGAGAAATTCGGCTGGCTGTCGCAAACGCAGATGATGGCCGGACTGGGTCTGGCGGAAACCACGCCGGGGCCGCTGATCATGGTGCTCCAGTTCGTCGGCTTCGTCGCCGCCTGGCAGAATCCCGGCGATCTATCACCGCTCGCGGCGGGCACCCTCGGCGCGCTGGTGACGACGTGGGTGACGTTTCTTCCGTGTTTCCTTTTCGTCTTCCTCGGCGCGCCCCACGTCGAGGGCCTGCGCGAGCGACCCGGCATCGCCCGCGCGCTGACGGGCATCACCGCGGCCGTGGTCGGCGTGATCCTGAACCTCGCGATCTGGTTCGCCTGGCACGCGCTGGTGCCGGCGGCCGGAACCTTCGACTATTTTGTGGCGGTGGTGGCCATCGGCTCGTGGATCGCGATGGAGCGTTTCAAAACCGGCGTCATCCCCACGCTCGGCGTCTGCGCCGTGCTCGGGGTGATTTGGAAACTGGTGGTCTAAAAAAATGGCGTGCCACCGGGAGCAACACGCCATTTTTAAGCAACCGGTTTTGGATCACTTCTTCGCCCCGCAAGAGCAAAGCCACTCGACGTTCTCACAGGTGCCGCATTTCTTCGCGTCGTATTCCATGCGGGCAGTGATGGGCTTGGCGGTGTCGCTTTCCTTGTATTGGATGATGAGCCACTCGCCGTTTTTCGGAGCGGCGATGGTGAAGCCGCTTTCGCTTTTGGTGACTTCGAGTTTCACCGGTTTGTCACGGGTGCCGCCGGTGGCGGTGAGGGACTGGGCCTCGACCTTCACCGGTTTCATGTCCTTGTCGAGAACGGCGATGTGGAGCTTGCCGTCCTTTTCGGTGAGTTCCCCGTGCATGGATTCGTTGGTGCTGAATTCGAGGATGCGGCCTTTGTTAGGCCCGATTTCGATGTCGCCATGGCCGAAGGCGAGACCGGCGGTGAGGGCGAAGAGGATAGTGGTTAGTTTCGTTTTCATGGTTCGTTGTGTCTTGTTTGGAATCTATCGGGCCGCTGGAGCATCCAGCCTGAGAGCTTTTTCCGCCGCGCCCCTGCCGATGAGGAAGAAGACAGCCGGGGTGACGACGAGGTCGAGGAGGGTGGAGGAAATCAATCCGCCGACGATGGCGACGGCGACGGGATGGAGGATTTCCTTGCCGGGCTCGCCGGGGGCGAGGACCAGCGGGATGAGCGCGATGCCCGCGGCGAGCGCGGTCATCAGCACGGGCACGAGCCTTTCCTGGGTGCCGCGGGTGATGAGTTTTACTCCGAAGACCTCGCCCTCGTGGCGCATGAGGTGGAGGTAGTGGGAAATCATCATGATGCCGTTTCTGGCAGCCACGCCACCGACCGCGATGAAGCCGACAAGGGTGGCGATGCTGATGTTGTCGATCTTCCACCAGGTGAAGGCGAGCGCGCCTGCCAGGGCGAGCGGCAGATTGAGCATGACCTGAAGCGCGAGCGAGAGGCTGCGGAAATAGCCGGTCAGCAACACGATGATCACGCCGGTGATGAGGCCGAAGAGGATGAGGATCCGCTTCGACGCTTCCTGCCGGGCGAGGTATTCGCCCTCGAAGCGCAGGCGGTAGCCGGGTGGCAGTTTTACTTTCTCCGCGACGGCTTTCTGCCAATTTTTCACGAGCGATTCCAGGTCGCGCTCGCCGGTGTTCGCGCCGATGACGATGCGGCGCTGGCCGTTCTCGCGGTTGATGACGTTCGGGCCGTTCACCTCGTGCACGTCGGCGACGAGGGAAAGCGGCAGGTGTCTTCCGTTAGGCGCTTCGACGAGCAGCTCGCCGATTTTCTCCGGCCAGGTGCGCCAGGATTCGGGAAGGCGCATGACGAGTTCCACGGTGGCCTCGCCCTCGCGGAGTTCGCCGAGCATGGAGCCGCCTAACAACCGCGAGACCTGCGCGTTGATCTCGCCGGGCGAGAGGCCCTCGCGGCGTGCCCGCTCGCGGTCCACCTCGATGCGGATCTGCGGGATGGGCACTTGGGCTTCCAGATTCACGTCCGTGAGTCCGGGGATGGCCTGGCCGGCTTCCTTCACCTGCGCGCCGAGGCGGCGGAGCGTGTCGAGGTCCGGGCCGTGGATTTTCACCGCGATCTTGGCGGAGACGCCGCTGAGCATATGGCTGAGGCGATGGCCGATGGGCTGGCCAACATTGACGAAGGTGCCGGGAATGCCGCTGAGTTTCTCGCGGATCTCGGCGAAGACCTCCTCGCGGTGGCGGCCGCCTTCGATGAACTCGACGTCGAACTCGTTGACGGAAACGGGCATCACGTGGTCGTCGCGCTCGGCGCGTCCGGCACGGCGGCCGACGGTTTTGACTTCGGGAATTTCCAACAGCAACTTGACGGCCTGACTGCCCACTTCATTCGATTGCTTCAGCGAGGAGCCGGGAGCGCTGGCGAAGGAAATGGTGGCGCTGCCCTCGTTGAAGGTCGGCAGGAACTCCTTGCCCATGCCCGGATAGAGCATGGCGGCGGCGATAACTAACAAGATGGAAACGGCGACCACCACCAGCGGCGCCTTGAACGCGGCCTGGAGAAAGGTCGCGCGGGTGAAGGATTTCAACCCTCTCACCAGCGGACCGTCGCGATGCTCGTGGCCTTCCTTCGGCTTGAGCAGGAACGAGCACAGCACCGGAATGACCGTGAGGGAAACGACGAACGACGCGCCCATGCTGACGATGGTGGCGATGGCGATGGGGTGGAAAAGCCGCCCTTCCAGACCGGCAAGACCTAACAACGGAACGAACACCAGCACGATGAGGATGGTGGCGTAGAGGATGCTGGAGCGGACCTCGCTGGAAGCGGCGGCGATGACGTCGAGCCGCGGCTTCGGCTCGGAGAGCGCAGCGTTTTCCCGCAGGCGACGGAAGACGTTTTCCACATCCACGATGGCGTCGTCCACCACCATGCCGATGGCGACGGCGATGCCGCCGAGGGTCATGCTGTTCACGCCGGTACCGAACCACTTGAAGGTGATGAGCGTGATGGCGAAGGACAGCGGGATGGCTGTTAGGGTGATAAGTGTGGTCCGGAGATTCAGCAGGAACAGAAACAGGATGATCGTCACCATAATGGCTCCGTCGCGGATGGCCTCCTTGAGATTTCCCACGGCGTGTTCGATGAAATCGCCTTGGCGGAAAAGGATACCCGCCTTCACACCGGGCGGCAGGCCGGGGCGGAGTTCCTCCAGCGCCTTCTCGATGGCGGCGGTGAGTTTCAAGGTGTCGAAGCCGGGCGCCTTGTCGATGCTGAGCACGACGCCAGCAGTTTCCTGCTTGTCGTCCTCGAAGGCGATCGCCGCATCGCCCCGCATGGTGGCGACGCCAAATTTCACCGTCGCCACGTCGCCGATGGTGATCACGCGGTCTCCGTCATGCCTAACCGATGAAGCGGCGATGTCGGCGGGATCAGCGGTCATGGCGAGATTTCTCACCATGATTTCGCGCGGACCGGACTGGAGGTAGCCGCTGGTGTCGTTGCCGGCTGATCGAGTGACGGCTTTTTCCAACTCCTCCAACGTGACACCCTCCGCCTGCATTTTCATGGGGTCCGGCTCGACGTGGACCTGCTTCACGCCGCCGCCGATGGCGAGGACTTCGGCGACGCCAGGGATGCTCTGCAAGCGGCGGGCGACATTGAGCTCGGCGTAGGTGCGGAGGTCCATCGGCGCGATGGAGCCATCCTTGGAACGCAGGCCGACTAGCAGGATTTCCCCCATCAGCGAGGAAACCGGCGTCATGCCCGAGGTCGCGCGGGCGGTGAATTTCACCGACTGGAGGCGCTCCTGCACGAGCTGGCGCGCCTTGTAAATGTCGGTGCCCCAGGCGAACTCGACGAAGACGAGCGAGAGGCCGACGTCGGAATTCGACCGCAGCCGGTCCAGCCCGCCGACACCTAACAAGGCATTCTCCAGCGGACGGGTGACGAGTATCTCCACTTCCTCGGGCGCGAGGCCGGGAGACTCGGTGAGGACGGTGACGGTGGGCTTGGTCATGTCCGGCAGGACTTCCACGGGAAGTTCGGTGCCGGTGCGGATGCCTAGCAGAAGAACGAGCAGCGCCAGCGCGAGGACGAGCACGCGGTTCTTCAGGGAAAAGCGGATGAGGTGATTGAGCATCGGAGCTTAGGCTTTGGCGCGTGCGCGGAAAAAGAAGGGTGAGGCCACCAGCAGCAGGAGCAGCACTCCGCAGGCGATGGATAGAAACAGGACGAGCGGGCCTCCGGAATCGTGGCCGTCGCCATGATCGTGACCGTCACCGGAGCCTGCCGCGATTTCCTCCTTGGACATCTCGGTGCCGTCCTCGTTGTGCGGATGGCCGTGAGCCGCATCCATCGCTTCCTTGAGCGAGGCGCTGCCTTTCCCGGCGAAGGAAAGCGAGTAGGCACCCTTCAACACGACCTCGTCGCCGGGCAGCAGGCCTGATAGAATTTCGACGCGGTCGGCGGCGATTTCCCCGACGGTGACGGGCACGCGGACGAAGGCGTTTTTCAGTTCATAGTCCTTGATGAAAACGAAGCGGTTCGAGCGGTCGCCCTGGAGCGCGTCGCGCGGGATGCTGGTGACGCCGGAACGCTTGGAGGCGAGCAGGGAAAGCTCGGCGCGCATGCCGGGCCGGATGCGGTTGCCGGGGTTCGGGATTTCGAAAATCGCCTCCACGGTGGATTTGATCGCTTCAGCGCCGACGCCTAACCGGAGAAACTTCGCGGTGACGGGTTCCTCGCCGATCGCAGGAATTGTCACCTTCGCGGTGAGTCCTTCCGCAAGAATGGCGGCCTGGTGCTGCGGCACGCGGGCGACGGCCCAGACCTGCGAGAGATCGATGATTTCCATCAAGTCGCGCTCCGGTTCGACGGGACCGCCGAGATGGAGTTCGGAGCGGATGACGAGTCCCTCGCCCGGTGCCGTGAGGTCAATAATCGGCGGCGGCCCGCCCGGCTGGCGGCTTTCGACGCGACCGAGCACTTGGCCTTTTTCGACAAACTCGCCTTCGTGGGCAAGGACATCCACGGCGCGGCCAGCGATGCGGCTTGATAGAACCGAATGGCTCTCGCAGGTGTGGTCGATCTCGCCGAGCACGTGGAGGGTGCGCTCGAAGTCGGCTTCCTCGACTTGCACGGTTTCGATGCCGAGGTTGGCAACGCCGACGGCATCGAGCACGACGGTATTTTCATTGCGCGGCGGTGTTTGAGCGGCGGCGGTGACGGCAAGCGCCAAGGTGATTGCTAGAAATTTCATGAAAATGAGGAGAGTTGGTTATTTGCCAAGCGCCGTCTCGTGACGGACGCGGGCGAGGTGGAATTCGCGCAGCGCATCGAGACGAGCGGCGGCGAGTTGCAGGCGTTTTTCGCGCGAGCGGAGGACGGATTGGATCTCGCCCTGGCCGGTGCGGAAGGTGGTTTCCGCGAGGGTGGATTGTTCGTCGGCGAGCGGGAGCAGGGTGTCGTTGATCTCGGCGATCATCTTCGCCCATTCTTGCATCTCCGCGCGTGCGGCTTCGGCTTCTAACTGAATGTTGCGCCCGAGCGCGACGGCTGCCATTTCCTTGCGCTGTTGCTTGGCTGTGGCTTCCTGGATCGCGCCTTCGTTTTTGTTCCAGAACGGCAGCGCGACTTTGAACCGCACGCCGACGATGGCTTCGTTGTCATAGCCATTAGGCGCGTCCTCCGTGCGTTCCGCTCCAGCGAAAATCCCGCCTTCCACGTCGTCGTAACGGCGAGCTTGTTCGAGCGCGACGCCTTGCTTGGCGGCGAGCGCGTCGAGTTTGGCGACTTGGAAATCCGGGCGGCGCGACGGATCGGCGACGGTGCCGGGCAGCGCGGGTGCCGGCAAGGTTCCGCCGACGCTGAGCGCTTCTCCTGGGCGCATGCCTAACAAGGGTTTGAGTTCGCCGACCAGTCCGGCTTCCCCGGCGTCGAGCTGGCGCATTTCCATGGCGAGGCTGGCGGCTTCGAGTTTCGCCTGACCTGCGTCCAACGCCGAGCCTTCGCCCTTGGCGGCGATTTCGGATAGAAATTTCGCAAACTCGTCGGAGACCTCGGATTGCTCGCGGAGCAGTGCGCGGCGCTGGCGGGTGGCGAGGATTTTCACCACTGCCTCGCGCGCTTGGCCGGTGAGCTGACGCTCGACTTCACGAACCTCGGCCTCGGCGGACTGGAGCTCGGTGAGCGAAACATCCTTTTCTAACTTCAGCCTGCCGGTCACCGGGAAGCGTTGGGAAAGGCCGATTTCGAATTTCCCTTCACGGAAGCTCGGGTTGTGATCCATGCTGGCTTCGAGTGCCGGATTGGCAAGGCGGCCGGACTGGTTCATGCGGCCGAGCGCTTCTTGGATGCGCAAGCGGGCGGCGGCGAGATCGGGATTTTGGGCGCGGATGCGGTCGCCGATGCTCGCCAGCGAGACGACGACGGCAGGCTCCGCACGAAGCGGAAGGGTCATGCAGACAAGCGCCAGCACGGCCACGGAATGAAATCTGGACATGGTTTCTAAGGTGTTAGGCCGCGCCTCAAAGGCACGCGGCGCAGGGAAAAACGTTTTGATAGATGGCCCCAAGCCGACAAACGCGGCCAGCGGGGAAATAACGGCGAGCCTCAAGGGCACACCGGAGCACGATCAACGCACGCTCAAATCAACGGCGGTTTTTCCGAACCCAGAAACGGTTCGTCGGGAACGGTTTCGCCTTCAGGGCGAGTCCCCAAGAGAGACGGCCCAGGGGCCAGTCCAAGTCGGCAAATGAAATGGCTTTCCACGCTCAATGGCTGCCCATGCGAGCAGCATTCGTGGTGGTGATGGTGGTCCTTTCCATCGTGATCATGCCCATGAGTTTCAGAATGATGCCCATGATCCTCATGGTCGTGATGAGAAGCGGAATGGTCATGCCCACAAGGATCGTTCTCGTGTGAACAAGCCGTGATCCCATGGCCAGAATCCAAGGCGAGCACGCGGGCATTCAAGCCAGCGAGCATGCCAAGAACCATGAGCAGGGTGAACAACGACCTCATCTTCGGGCGGCAGGCTCGTCTCCATGCGGCAGGAACTCAAGGGGAAACTTCGCCCCAGCCGCTGGCAGGTCCAGCGCCTTGCCGGAAGCGCGTCCGGCGGCTAGCGTCCCATCCGCATGACCGAGGAGACGCCTGAAGTGGAACCCACCCGCCGCCAATGGGTCGGATTTTGGAGCATGATCGTCCAGCAAACGCAGAACGCGTTCAACGACAAGTTTGCCCAATTCACGCTCATTCCGTTAGGCGGGGCGGTCGGCTTCGTGTTTCTGATCCCGGTGGGAAAAGGCATCCAAGTGGATGTGCCATCCGTGGCCGGGTTGATGATTGCGCTGCCCTTCGTGCTGTTCGCGCCGCTGGCGGGCTGGGTGAGTGATCGCTTCTCAAAACGCGACGTGATGCTCGCCGCAGCGATCGCCCAGGTGGTCATCCTCGCAGAAATTTGTTTCGCGGTGATGGCGCACAACATGCACCTCGCGCTGTGGGGGTTCTTCGCGCTGGCGGTGCAGTCCGCGTTCTTCAGCCCAGCGAAGATCGGCATCAACAAGGAACTACTCGGCTCAAAACACCTTGGGTTTTCCGCAGGCATCCAACAGATGACGGCGATGCTGGCCATCCTTGCCGGGCAAATTGTCGCGGGTTGGTGGTTTGACCATCGCTACTCCAGCTTAGGCGGTGGCGCGGAAATGGGCTGGAAAGCAGCGCTTGCCCCGCTGATTTTGTTAGGTGTGCTTTCCGTTCCCGCGCTGGGCATGGCCCTCGCCATCCCACGGGTGCCCGCCCAAGGAGGGACGAAGTTTTCTGCCAAGCTCGCGGTGAGCCATTTCCTCAACCTAGCAGATCTATGGCGAGATCGGCCGTTGCGGCGGGCTTCCTTCGGTGTGGCGTTCTTCTGGGGCTTCGCCGCATTCATCAACCTGTGGTCCGTGAAGCTGGCGCAAATGCTAACAGGCGGCGGCGAAGGCTTTGGCACGCTGTCCTCGGTGTTTATGGCGGCGGCATCACTCGGCATGGCGGGCGGCTTCGGGCTGGCATCGTGGCTGCTGCGCAAACGCATCGAACTCGGCTGGGTGCCGCTGGCTGGGCTGTTGATGACCGCTTCGGCCGTGGCTCTGGCTTTTCTATCACCCAGTGGTTGGCCATTCCTCATCCTCCTTGGGCTGTTGGCATTTTTCTCCGCGGTGTTCCTTTCTCCGCTCAACGCATGGATGCAGGACCGCTACCCGGCAGCCAAACGCGGCGAACTCCAATCTGCGGTGAACTTGCAAAACTGCTTCGCGGGCATCATCGCCGTGCTGCTGATCGCAGCGATGGAGTACGGCGCGCGTCGTTTCAACATCTCGCCGGAGATGATGTTCAGGCTAGAAATCGCGATCATCGGTCTGGTTTGCGGAGCCGTTAGTCTCTTCATCGTCCGCCTGTTGCCTGGAGATTTCATCCGGCTCATCGGGCTCGCGGTGATTCGCTCCATCTATCAGATCCGCAGTGTCGGCACGGATAACGTTCCGAAAAAGGGCGGCGCGCTGCTGCTGCCCAACCATGTCACTTTCGCTGACGCCTTCTTCATCACCGCCGCGAGTCCCCGGCCGGTGCGCTTTGTGATGGACGAGGCATTCATGGCCAACCGCGTGATCCGCTTTTTCGTCAGCATCTTCGACACGGTGACAATACGCCAAGACCAGCCGTTGGAGGCGATACGCATCACCATTGATGCCCTGAAAAAAGGCGATCTCGTGTGCCTGTTTCCCGAAGGCCAGCTCACCCGCACGGGCACGCTCGGCGAGCTGCGCGGCGGCTTTCGACTCATCGCCCGCAAGGCAAAGCATCCGCTTATCCCGATGGCCTGCGATGGTTCGTGGGGATCTATCTTTTCATTCGAGCGTGGGAAATTTTTCAACAAGCTGCCATACCGCGTGCCTTTCGGCATGACCCTCGCATTCGGCCCGGAAATCGATGCGGACGACCTCGGGCTGGAGCAGGTCCGGCAGGCGATGTTCAAAGCCGCCGCCGCCGCGCAAGAGGCGCGCTTCTCCGATTCCGGTTGGGGCCAGCGCGTGCCTAGAGGGAATCCAGAAGCGATTCGCAAATTCCAACTCGCCAGCGCGGAAGCACGGCGGCGGATCTGGATCAACGGCCACCAGATCGGCCAAATCAACGCACTCCAGCGGCGACAACCGTTCGAGGTGTTAGGCGAAAGCCTGGCGCTGGCGGAGTTGCCCGGTCTGCAACTCGCGTTTCCCGAACTTTTCCACGCGCTGATGCGGGAGCAAAATACATTTCAACCCAACCAATCTGCCGTTTGGGTGGGTGGCGATCGCTTGCGCAACGCCCTTTCTAGCGCATCCATCACGGCCGAAATCACATTCTACGACTTCGGGGAAAACGCGCTGGAGCCACTCGATCTTCGACACGTCACGCATCTCCCTTGCCTTGCTGTCGATGGCGTGGTCATCGCCATGTCGATGCCCGATCCGCCACTTTCATCCGAGGACAGCGAGCCACAACTCGGCCACAAACCCGGCTCCTGGGGCAAACTGCTGCCGGGCTGGTTTTTGATAGAATCACCGCCCGGTGTGCTGCGCGCCCACGGACCCGCCGCACCAGAAGTGGGTTTGCCCTTGCCGGAAGCATGTTCGCTGGATGCCGAAGGATTTCTCGTGAGAGGCCATCCTTGACCACAACGAGCTTCTCCCGAGGTTTGCGACCATCGGTTCATGCACCTTTCAGGAAAAGCGGCGACATCCTCATCCGCAGGATTGAGAAGCGTGTTGTGGAGCGAGCAACAACTTGGCAGCCACCTCAAGCCCTTGCCCGCTGACCAACTCGTCGCTCAGATGGACTCGCCGCAAATCCAGCTGCCGAAATGAGCGAAAGGATGCTAATCAGCAGCAACAGAGCGAGGTCGAAAACCCATCTTTTCATGCCTACCGAGGTCCCCTTTCGGGTGCCGGATGGGCGTTGACGGGTCGAAAAATTCGTTCATGCTCCGACGCGAAATCCGTTTTTCACGAACCCCAACTTACCCCACCCGATGACTCTTATTCGCCGCTTTTTCACCGTCGCCATCGCGGCATCCATGGCCACTGCCGCCGTGGCCCAAGACGCCAAGCTCAACATCGCCACGGTTGATATGCAGGAGCTTTTCAAGCAGTACTACCGGACCAACGAGGCGCAGAAGCAGATCAACGTGGAGCGCGCCCGCATCCAAAAGGACAACAACGAGCGCCTCGCCAAAATCCGCGACCTTGAGGAAAGCCTCGGCAAGACCCGCAAGCAGCTTGAGGATCCATCGCTCAACGAGTCGAAGAAAGCCGCTCTCTACAAGGATTGGCAAGCCGACCAACAAACCGGAGTCGCCCTGGACCGCGAGCGTCGTGAATTCCTTCAGCGCCGCAATCAAGCGCTCAACGAGAAAATGGTCCAACGCATGAAGGGCATCCTCGAAGAAATCCGCAAGCTGGTCGAGGAAAAGGCCAAGACCGACGACTTTGACTACGTGTTCGACAAGTCCGGCCTCAGCACCTCGCAAGTGCCCTTCCTGCTCTACACCAAAGACGCGACCGACATCACCGCCGGCCTGCTCAAGGATCTGAACAAGGACGCACCCGCCGAGTCCCTCATCCCTGCGGAAGAGGTCAAACTGGACGCACCTGACGCCGCCGCTCCTGCGGAAGGTGCCAAGGAAAACTAATTCCTTCCCGCCCTTTCGAATTGGCAATCGCTCTTACGCTTTCCGAGCTCGCCCGTTGGATCGATGGTGACATCGTCCGGGGCGAGCTCGATTTGTCTTTGTCCGGCATGGCCGCGCTCGATGGCGCAGGCCCGCAGGACGTCAGCTTCCTCGGCAACGAGAAGTACTATCAACAATTTCTCAGCACCCGTGCCGGGGCCATCATCGTCCCACGCGGCGTGACCACCGGCCCCGAGGGAGCCGCGTTGATCGCGGTGGATAACCCGACGCTGGCCTTCTCCGTGGTGGTCCGCCATTTCGCCGCCGCAACTCGGAAATTCACTCCCGGCGTCCATCCGCACGCCTCGGTGGATGCCACCGCCACTTTGGATCCAGCAAAAGTCCGCGTCCATGCCGGTGCGGTCATCATGGCCGGTGCGGTCATCGGAGACGGATCGGAAATCGGTCCGAACTGCGTCGTCGGCGAGGACGTCACGATGGGTCGCGACTGCCACCTGATGGCCAATGTTTCCATCCGCGAGCGCTGCATCCTCGGCGACCGCGTGTTTCTTCAGCCCGGCTGCGTGATCGGCTCGGACGGCTACGGCTACCAGCTCTCGGGCGGTCAGCACGTGAAGATCGAGCAGGTCGGCATCGTGGAAATCGGCAACGACGTGGAAGTCGGCGCCAACTCGACCATCGACCGCGCCCGTTTCGGGAAAACCCTCATCGGCGACGGCACGAAAATCGACAATCTCGTCCAAGTTGGCCACAACGTCGTCATGGGTAAGCACTGCTTGGTGGTTTCCCTGACCGGCATTTCCGGCAGCGCCAAGCTCGGCGACTACGTCACCGTGGCCGGCCAAGTTGGCATCAGCGGACACGTCACCATTGGCGACAAGGCGACGCTCGCCGCCCGCACCGGGGTCACCACCAATCTCCCCGGCGACGTCGTCTATTCCGGCCGTCCGGCCAAGCCTTTCCGCGACGACATGAAACTGCGAGCCAACCTGCGCCGCTTGCCGCTGCTCACCAAGCGCGTCAAAGCGCTGGAGGACAGCCTCAACGGCAGCAGCGAGGAAACGGGCGACGGCGACACTTGAGCGGTGATTTTCACCCACGCCATCGCCTTATTGACGGGCAAGGGTCGACCCGGCACGCTGCCGCCATGAACGCCACACCGGTCGTCGGAATCATCATGGGCAGCACGTCGGATTGGCCGACGATGGAACACGCCGCGCGCACCTTGCGCGACTTTGGCGTGGCGTGGGAAGCGGAGGTCGTCAGCGCTCACCGCACGCCCGACAAGCTGGTTTCCTACGCCGAAAGCGCGCGTGGCCGTGGCCTGCAATGCGTCATCGCCGGAGCCGGTGGTGCCGCGCATTTGCCCGGCATGACCGCTGCCATCACCGACATTCCGGTGCTCGGCGTGCCGGTCGAATCCAAGGCGCTGCAAGGCGTGGACTCGCTGCTTTCCATCGTTCAAATGCCCGGCGGCATCCCGACCGCCACCTTTGCCATCGGCAAACCCGGCGCGATCAATGCCGCGCTTTTCGCCGTGGCCATGCTCGCCAACCACGACAAGGAACTGGCGCAAAAACTCGCCGCCTTCCGCGCCAAGCAATCCGCCACCGTCAAGGCCGCCACATTGCCGCCGCTCGACCCCATCGATTGATTTTCATGTCATCTGCATCCATCCCCCTGCACGCCCCGGATTGTGTCGTCGGCGTCATCGGTGGCGGCCAACTCGGTCGCATGATCGCTCTCGCCGCCCGCCGCATGGGCCTCCGCACGGTCATCTGGACCGGCGGTCTGGAAGCCCCTGCCGTGGAAGTCGCGGACGAGGTGATCGACCTGCCCTTCGACGATGCCGTTGCGCTCGACGATTTTTGCCGCCGCGTCACCGTTTCCACCGTGGAGTTTGAGAACATCCCCTCGGCAACGCTGGAAAAGGTCGCCGCCTGCACCGGGCTGCACCCGTCGCCGCGCGCCATCCACATTTGCCAAAACCGCGAGCGTGAGAAAAATTTCCTGCGCGAAAACGGCATCCCTCACACCTGGTACGCCGTCATCAGCAACGCCGCCGAACTCGCCACCGCGCTGCGCGAACTCGACGGCCCCGGCGTGCTCAAGACCGCCGATTTCGGCTACGACGGCAAGGGCCAGCTCAAGCTCGAAGGCGGCGAAGATGCTGAGGCGATCTGGGCCGCGTTTGATGCGCCGCGCGCCGTGCTCGAAGCCTGGGTGCCCTTCGATAAAGAAATTTCGGTGATGGCCGCACGCGGCGCAGACGGCACCATCGTCACTTACGACCCGGCGGAAAACCGCCACCGGCACCACATTCTGGACGTTTCGATCGTCCCCGCCCGCGTCTCGCCTGCCGTCGCGCTGGAAGCCGCCGCCATCGCCCGCCGCGTCGCCGAGGCGCTCGACTACCGCGGCATCATGGGCGTCGAGTTTTTCCTCAAAACCGACGGCACCTTGCTCGTCAACGAGATCGCGCCCCGCCCTCACAACTCCGGCCACCACACGCTCGATGCCTGCGCCACTTCGCAGTTTGAGCAACAACTTCGCGCCGTGGTCGGTCTGCCGCTCGGGTCCACTCGCCTGCTCAGCCCGGTAGTCATGCTCAATCTGCTCGGCGACATGTGGCCGGACGAAACCACACCGCCCGATTGGCTGCCGCTGTTCGAAGACGGCGAGGCCAGTCTGCACCTCTACGGCAAACGCCACGCCCGTGGCCGCCGCAAGATGGGCCACGCCAATTTCCTCGGCACCACCGCCGACGACGCCCTCGCCCGTGCCGAAGCGGCGAAAGAGCTGTGGCTCGGGCGATGAAGCACGCAGTCCCCTGCCCTAGGGATTTCGGCATTGGTCGCATGGGGAAATCGCTCTAGCGTCGTGGTGCTTCGCCGCCCGCTGACCATGAATCGATTTTTCCCGTCCGTCTTCGCCCGCTGCTCCTTCCTCCTCTTGCTGGGGATTTCCGGACCGGCAGCCCATGGCCAAAAGGTCGCGGTGGAAGTCCTGCCTGTCCAAGGCATCTCCTACCACCCGGCGGACCAGGCCATCGAAGATCCGGAATCGCGCTGCAAATTGGACCTCCGTCTGCCTGAGGAAAAACACGGCTTCGCGACCTTGCTATGGTTCCACGGCGGCGGGCTGACGGGTGGAGCGCGCGATTTCCCGAAGTACGAGGGCCAGGGAGTCGCTTTGATTTCCGCAGGCTATCGATTGTCGCCGCAAGTCCCCTGCCCGGTCATCATCGAAGACGCCGCCGCCGCCGTCGCGTGGACGCTGAAACACATCGCAGAGTACGGCGGCGACCCGAAAAAAGTCTTCATCGGCGGCCATTCGGCCGGCGGCTACCTCGCGCTGATGATCGGCATGGACGGAAAATGGTTGAAACCGCACGGCCTCGCGCCGGTCGATCTCGCGGGCCTGTTGCCGGTCAGTGCTCAGGTGACGACGCATTTCCGCGTCAAGGAAGTGCGCGGAATCACCGCCAACTCGCTCGTTCCGGTGATCGATGAATTCGCGCCGCTCCATTTCGTGGCCAAGGAGTTGCCCCCCATTTGCCTGATCACCGGAGATCGCCGCATCGAGTGGCCATGTCGGGTGGAGGAAAACGATTTCATGGCCGCCACCCTGCGCAAACTCGGGCATCCGGACGTTGAGTTTCACGAACTCCCCGACTTGGATCACGGCACCGTGACAAATGGCGCTGCCGCCGTGATGCCTGGTTTCATCGAGCGAATCTCAAAACCCCCTGCGGCCAATTAACGCGGCAGCCGATTGCGCCCTTGTTTTCCGCAAAGGCCGTGCCATGGCTCCCAACCCACTATCCATTTTCAATCCCTACCTCCCATGAGCACTCAAGCCTACGCCGCCCAATCCGCTACCGATTCCCTCAAGCCCTTCAGCATCAACCGCCGCGAGCCGACCGCGCACGACGTGCAGATCGAGATCCTGTTCTGCGGCGTTTGCCACTCGGACCTCCACCAGGCACGCAACGAATGGCAAAACACGATTTTCCCCTGCGTTCCCGGCCATGAAATCGTCGGCAAAGTCACGAAGGTTGGCAGCGCGGTGACCAAGTTCAAAGTGGGCGATATCGCCGCCGTCGGTTGCATGGTCGATTCCTGTCGCAAATGCCCAAGCTGCGAGGAAGGCCACGAGCAATTCTGCGATGAATTCCCGGCCTTCACCTACAACGGCGCGGACAAGCACAGCGGCGGCCACACCTTTGGCGGCTACTCGGAAAGTATTGTCGTCGACGAGGCATTCACCTTGCGCGTCCCAGAAAACCTCGACCTCGCCGCCGTCGCGCCGCTGCTCTGCGCCGGCATCACCACATACTCGCCACTCAAGCACTGGAAGGTGCAAAAAGGCCAAAAAGTCGGCATCGTCGGACTCGGTGGACTGGGCCACATGGGCGTGAAATTTGCCCATGCGTTCGGCGCGCACACGGTCCTTTTCACCACCTCGCCCGGCAAGGTCGAGGACGCGAAACGCCTCGGCGCGGACGAAGTCGTCATTTCCAAAAACGAGGATGAAATGAAAAAGCACCTCGGCACTTTCGACTTCATCCTCGACGCCGTTTCCGCCGAGCACGACGTCAACGCCTACCTCGAACTGCTCAAGCGCGACGGCACCATGACCCTCGTCGGCGCGCCGGAAAAACCGCTTCCCGTCGTCTCGTTCAACCTGCTCATGAAGCGCCGCACCCTCGCCGGATCGCTCATCGGCGGCATCCAAGAAACCCAGGAAATGCTCGATTTCTGCGGCGAACACAACATCACCTCGGACATCGAGATGATCGACATTCAACAGGTCAACGAGGCCTACGATCGCTTGCTCAAGAGCGACGTGAAGTACCGCTTCGTCATCGACATGAAGTCGCTGAAGAAGGACGCGTGACCCTCAAACCACAGTGTCCAGCGGGCTTGAATGGCTCGATCCGGCGGTGGCCTGGAATACCCCGACCACCGGCATCGCGTTCGATTGCCCTGGCTGATTGCCGACGCGTTCAGTCCACGGTTCATCACGGGGCTATCTGAATCCGTCGATCGGCCTTCGCTTGCCCATCCAGCGGCAAGTCTCGGCAGAGACTGACCCGCCGGGACCCTCGGTCGCATCGCCATCCGGCCGGTCCGATGGGTCGTTGCTACCGCACTTGCAAGTCAGCGGATGCTTCTGTTCCAAGGCACGTAGTCCACGACGAACCCACGGCACTCCCAAGCAAAAGGGCTCTCCTGCCGATCTCTGTTAGAAATTTCCCCTTCTCCTTTAGGCACCTACCCGATACATACAACTAAGTTAGAAAAATGGTGGCGGGTGTGAGTGGTTGGAAACTGCAGAACAGACGCGATTTATCCCGCTATGTTCGACGGATTCGGCCCATTTTCCCCCGCAACCGGGTCCACCAACGACCCTTTCTACTCGTCCCGCATCGAAAGAAACACAACCAACAAATCATGAAACTTCCCCTACAGAACCAACCGTCCACGACGACTCTCTCCGCCCGCTTCGTGGCCTGTGCGCTTGCCGCGACCTTCGCGGGATTCGGCAGCGTTCACGCCCAAGGCGACAAAACCAACACCTCCACCGGTCTTAAAGCCGGGAGCAAGGTCACCACTGGCAAGAACAACACGGCGGACGGCTTCAACGCCCTTTTGAAGAACAAGACCGGCAACTTCAACACCGCGATCGGCTCCAAGGCCCTCAAGAAAACCACCGGCTCCAGCAACGTCGCCATCGGCTTCGAGGCGCTCTTCAAGAACCAGGCAGGCCAGTTCAATGTCGCCATCGGCGACGGAGCCATGAAATTCAATGTCACCGGCAACAACAACGTCGCGCTCGGCATGGATGCCGGTGCTCTGACCACCGGCAGCGACAACATCCTCATCGATCACAAGGGGGTTGGCGGCGAATCCGGAAAAATCCGCATTGGCACGCCCGGCACTCATTCTGACACGTTTCTATCCGGAGTCGTCCATGGGAACGGATCCGGCCTGACCGGTGTAACCGCCACCTCCGTTTCCGGGTCTGTCAACGGCGGTCAGATCACCGCCGGCTCGATCACCAGCGCCGCCCTCGCGCCGGGTCTCAGCCTCTCTGGCAATATTGGGATCGGAACCACGACGGCTGGCGCGCCGCTGGAAGTCGCAGGCAGTTCAGTGGGAGCCACTAACGGTGTCGGTATGGCAAGTTTCGGACCTACCTCCGGGCAGCATATTGCAATCGATAACAACGAGATCATGAGCTACAACGGGAACAATCCAAGTACCCTCTATTTGGGATTCTGGGGGGGCACGGTGGCCATCGCGTCAGGTTCAGGGGGCGGCAATGTCGGCATTGGAACCTCCAGCCCAACTTCCAAGCTGGAAGTGCGTGGAGATATCGAGCTCGGACCAAACGGCCAATACCAGGCAACCGCATCGGGAGAAAAGCTTCGCATTGTCAGAGGAATGGTGACGACCTCCGGCACGATTAACTCCGGTTCCGGATTCACCGTGAACAAGACGGGCGTGGGAACCTACGAAATCACCTATTCGTCTGCCTTTGCGGATACTCCTGCCATTATCGTGACGGTGGAAGAGGCTACAGCGCCACAGATCGCAACGTATACTGGAATTGGCAGCAGCTCCATCACCGTGAAGATCTGGACCACTGGGGGTGCGCCTGTGGATTCATTCTTTTCGTTCACCGCCATGGGTGCCCGCTGATCCGATTCGAGATCCACGATCGACCAACCCCGATGGGCCCGCTGTCTCAGCGGGCCCATTTCCCAGGGAACAGGCTTCACCTTGTCTAAAGTGGGCACCGGGTTCTATCAGATCAATTTTGCAACCAGCTTGCAGCGGTATTCCCTCGACCGCAGCAACGCTGGACGACTCGGTAGGCCAAATATGGGTGGGCTCCGATACCGTCTCCAGCGTTCGAATCCGCACCGATGATTCAAATGGCGTCGTCACCGACAAGTCGTTCCAGTTCATCATCATGGGACCCCGGTAACACCAGGACGCGATCCAACCATGCGTTCCTTCCGAGCGCCCCAACCCTGAGGCTGCGGGCTGATCAAAAAGTCTGTGAATTCGATGCCAGCGGCCCACTCACCCTCAACCGGCGGGGCGGGCGCGATTTGGGCGCTTGGTGGTGAGCGTCTCCAGTCCGGTTTCGAAATCGATCACGACCCCCGCTTCCCTCCGATCGGGTCGTTGCGCTGCGGCGAGCCATCCCCGAGGATGCGCCCTCAGAATGTCGCATTTTCCTCACCTCAATTTCCTGGCAATCGTCGCCACATGGGCCCTTGGTGGGAATGCCGCTTTCGCTCAGACGCCACCACCCGCCCATGATTTCGCCCGTCACGCGATGCAAAACCAAGGGGATGCGATCCGTGGCAAAGCGCAGTTCGAAGCGGAAGCTTCACGCTGCACCGTCTGCCACAGCATCGACGGCAGCTCATCCAAACTCGGACCCGACCTCGGGGCCATCGGCGACAAGTTTGACCGCGCCGATCTCATCCGTGCGGTGATCGAGCCATCCGCCGTCATTGCCGTGGGATACGGCATGACCACCGTGGAAACGATTTCCGGCAAGAGTTTCGCTGGCGTCGTGAAATCCTCGTCGGCCGAGACGATCGAAATGATCGGCGCAGATGGTGTCGCCGTGGCAATTCCAACCATCGATCTCAAATCCCAAGGCACGACGGAAATCTCGCTGATGCCGCCGGGGCTGCACCTCACGATGGGTCCCGCTGGATTCACCGACCTCATCGCCTACTTGCAAAGCTTGCGAGTCACTGGAGAGGCTGGCCAAGCAGGCAATCCGTCGCGGATTCCGCAAGCGGGCAAAGCGGCGCGATTCGAACCCTTGTTCGAAACCGTCTTCGATCACCCGACGTGGTTCGGCTGGATTCCCGGTCGTGGCACCCACGCGGCCATGGTGCTCGAGCACACGGGCCGTCTGTGGCAGATCGAAAAAACCAACGGCCAAGAAATGCGGCGGCTGGTGTTGGACCTGCGCGGCATCGTCCGCCCTGGCGGGGCAACTGGCTTGTTAGGCATGGCTTTTCATCCGAACTATCCGCAGAACCGCAGGTATTTCCTCAAGTATCACGTCGTGGAAAACGGCGTCATTTCCACCGTCATCGACGAGCGCCGCATGCACGCCGAGCGCGACGAAGATTCCGGCCAGCCGCCGCGGCAAATCATCAAAATCCGCTCCGTCACCCAGGATCACAATGGCGGCAGCGTCGCCTTCGGCCCCGATGGCTATCTCTACTTCGGCATCGGCGACACCGGCCCGCAGCGAGATCCGCAAGGACATGGCCAGGACTTGGGAATTTTGTTAGGAAAGATGTCGCGCATCGATGTGGACCACCGCGATGGCGACCAAGCCTACTCGATCCCGCAGGACAATCCGTTTGTCGGCATCGCTGGTGTGCGTCCAGAAATCTGGGCCTCTGGATTTCGCGAACCGTATCGATTCAGCTGGGATGCGAAAACCGGTGACCTCTGGGTCGGCGATGTCGGGCAAGACCGCATCGAGGAAGTTTCCATTGTTCGCAAGGGAGAAAACCTCGGCTGGAATGTCTACGAAGGGCACCAAGCGTACTCGGAGCGTTACCGCCGCGGCGGCGAAAACTATGTGACACCGGTGATGAGCTACTCGCACCGCCACGGCGTTTCCGTCACCGGCGGCTTCGTCTATCATGGTCGCAAATCGCCGCAGCTTGAGGGTTGGTATGTGTTCGGCGACTACGAATCGCGACGCGTTTGGGCGTTGAAACAGGCCGATCGCAAACTCCAAGAAGTGGTCGAAATTGGTCGTGCGCCGTCACGCATCACCGCCTTTGCCAGCGACGACGCAGGCGAGCTTTACCTGGTCGGGTTCAACGACGGCCTCATCCAGCGTTTGATCTTGGACGACGTCGATCCACGTCCGTTGACTTTACGAACGCTTGTCGAAACCTCAGAGCGCAGTCCGGCAAAATGGCAGTTTCGCACCGATAGACCGGCCGCCACTTGGCAGGAGGAAAAGCCGAACGACAGCGGCTGGGGGCTGGCACCCGGCGGCTTTGGCACTCGCGGCACTCCCGGTGCGGTGGCCCGCACGCCGTGGACCACTTCCGACATCTGGCTGCGACGCGAGTTCGAGGTGAGTCCCGAGCTCGCCGCGGCAAACGGCGAACTGGTCCTGCGTTTGCATCACGATGAGGACGTCGAGGTTTTCCTCAATGGCTCCCAAGTGCTGGCTCGGAATGGATGGACGCAGGGCTACATCGAGCTGCGCCTTCCCGCCGGAAATTTGCTCAAAGCGGGCCCCAACATGCTCGCCATCCACTGCCGCCAAAATGGCGGTGGCCAATACATCGATGCCGGCTTGTCCATGGTCGTGCCGCCAAAGCAGGAATCGCCTCGCTGATCTGGCGCAATCCCCGCCATCGGGGTTTTTCTTTCCAAATCGCGGCCCCGTGGCCACAGTCCGCGCCCTTTCCCGACCATGTCCGACGCCCGCAAACCATTCCCTTTCCGCGATTTCGAGCCCCAATGGCAACAGCGCTGGGAGGATGAAAAGACCTTCCGCACCCCGGGACCGGGCGATGCGGATTTCGATGCCTCGAAGCCGAAATACTACGTGCTCGACATGTTCCCCTACCCCAGCGGCGCGGGCCTGCACGTCGGGCATCCGGAAGGCTACACCGCCACCGACATCATCGGCCGCTACAAGCGGATGAAGGGATTCAACGTCTTGCATCCCATGGGCTACGACTCGTTCGGTCTGCCGGCGGAGCAATACGCGATCAAGACCGGCCAGCACCCGGCGATCACCACCGCAGCGAATATCGAGAATTTCCGCAGACAGTTGAAATCGCTCGGCTTCGGCTACGATTGGGACCGCGAGATCGCCACGACCGATCCGGAATACGTGCGCTGGACGCAGTGGATTTTCCTCCAGCTTTACGGTTCCTACTACTGTGAGGAAACCTGCAAAGCGAAGCCTGTTTCCGAACTCGAAGCGAAGGGTTACACCCGCGATCAGATCGACGACGTCCGTCTGGCCTACGTCGCCAACACGCCGGTCTGGTGGTCGCCCGACCTCGGCACCGTGCTGGCGAACGAGGAAGTCGAGGAGTGGAAATCGAAAGGCCACACCGTCGAACGCCGCCCGCTGCGCCAGTGGATGCTGCGGATCACGAAATACGCCCAGCGCCTGATCGACGAACTCGACACGCTCGATTGGCCGGAAGGCATCAAGTTGCTCCAGAAGAACTGGATAGGCCGCAGCGAGGGCGCGGAGGTCTACTTCAGTTTCGCTCAAGGCGGGATGGCAGTGCCAACGGATGCTGACAACTGGAGTGCCGTTGACGGAACACCTCCGATACCATCGAAAGTTGCTGAAGTAGTAATCAACGTTTTTACCACTCGTCCGGACACGTTGTTCGGCGCGACCTACATGGTGCTCGCGCCCGAGCATCCGTTCGTTCCGGAAATCACGACCGCCGAACAAAAGGATGCCGTCGAGGCCTATCAGAAAGCGATTTCCTCCAAGTCCGACATGGACCGTGGCGATCTGAACAAGGACAAGTCCGGCGTCTTCACCGGGGCGTTCGCTACGAATCCGGTGAACGGCGAGCAGATCCCGGTGTGGATCGCGGACTATGTGATGATGGGCTACGGAACTGGCGCGATCATGGCGGTTCCGGCGCATGATGAGCGGGATTTCGAATTCGCTAACAAATTCAACCTGCCAATTCTCCAGGTTGTCCAGCCGACCAACGATGTGGATTGGCAGAATTACACCGATCCCGGCACCGCCGTGAACTCCGGCTTCCTCGACGGTCTCCCCACCCTCGAAGCGAAAGCCAAGATGATAGCCTGGCTGGAAGAGAAAGGCCTCGGCAAGCGCCGCATCCAGTTCAAGCTCCGCGACTGGCTGTTCTCCCGCCAGCGTTACTGGGGAGAGCCATTCCCGATCATTTGGAAAGACGGCCACCACCACGCGATTTCAGAAAGCGAACTGCCACTGCTCGCGCCGCCGCTCGACGACTACAAGCCCAGCGGTTCGCCCGAACCGATCCTCACCAAGGCCACCGCCTGGGTCGAACTGCCGGACGGATCCATCCGCGAAACCAACACCATGCCGCAATGGGCCGGCTCGTGCTGGTATTACCTGCGTTATTGCGATCCGACGAATACCAGCCGTTTCATCTCTAACGAAGCTGAGGACTACTGGACGGATGAAAAACCCGGAATGGTCGATCTCTACGTCGGCGGTACGGAACACGCCGTCCTCCACCTGCTCTACGCCCGTTTCTGGCACAAGGTCCTCTTCGACCTCGGCCACGTTAGAACGCCCGAGCCCTTCCAGAAACTCGTCAACCAAGGCCTGATCCTCGGCGAGGACGGCCAAAAGATGTCCAAGTCCCGCGGCAACGTGGTGAACCCCGACGACGTCGTTTCCGAGTACGGCGCCGACGCGCTGCGTCTCTACGAAATGTTCATGGGCCCGCTCGAACAGGTGAAACCGTGGCAGATGAAGGGCGTCGAGGGCGTCTCCCGTTTCCTCGCCCGCGTCTGGCGCGTTGCGTTCGATGAGAACGAAGGTGAAATCACCGTTTCCGCCAAGATCCAAGACGTGCCTTGCGCGAACAAGGAACTGCTCCGCGTCGTCCACGAGACGATCAAGAAGGTCGGCGAGGACATCGAGAAACTCAGTTTCAACACCGCGATCTCGCAAATGATGATCTGCACCAACGCCTTCACCCAGGCCGAGGTCGTGCCGCTGAAGGAGTTCACCCAGTTTCTAACCGTGCTCGATCCCTTCGCCCCGCACTTGGCCGAGGAAATCAACGCCCGTCTAGGCGGCACCACAATGCTCTCGGAATTGACCTGGCCGACCTACGACGAAGCCGCCCTCGTTAGAAACGAGATCGAGCTCGTCGTCCAGGTGAACGGCAAGCTCCGCGACCGCCTGATGGTTTCCAAGGACATCGACGAGGAAGGCGCGAAAGCCGCCGCCTTCGCCAGCCCCAAAGTCAGCGAGCACCTCGAAGGAAAAACCATCCGCAAGATCGTCTTCATCCCCGGCAAGATCTTCAACATCGTCGCGAACTAACGAGAGCGCGGTCAGAGGTTGAGTTGACCAGCCGACAATTCGGCCACGGATACCATCGCCCCGCTTGGCGCGCGCCAAAAGCTCGATCGCCTCGCAAAGACTGGAAATCCTTGCCAACATTTTCCGTTCACACGTGCTTCGATTGGCCACTACATCCAATTCCACGATGTGATCTGCGCCACCCGTTAACGCTCTTCCGCCAGGCCCATGCCATTGATGGTGGCACTCCGGAGATCTCCGCTAACTGAATCAACAAGGTCGGCCGCAACTTCGTCGGCATGTCCCAAGACCCAGAGGAAGCTCCCGGGCACGATCCAGCAGAAATTTTCAAATTGACGTTAGATCACGCGACAGAAATCTTCCTGAGATGGATACATGCGATCAAGGCTGCGGAGCGGTTCAGGTTTTCTACCAATCCTTGGCTCGCCACTTGGGCTTGCTGGCAGTCTTTTCGCTGGGCGCTGCGGCCGCAATGGCCGACGATGTCTCGACCGGAGATCAATTGGAATCCTTGGAAACCCGATCTGGTCGGAAGTTTGAGCAGGTCACGATCCGCGAGATTCTACCCGACGGCGTCAAGATCATGCATTCCTCTGGGACGGCCACGATCCCCGCTGCCGATCTCCCGCAGTTTGCCTCTTCGTTCAGCGGGTTGAAAGCTCCAAAGCCGCCTGAACCCCAAGCAGCACCCGAGTCCGCAATTGCGGCGGAACAGGCATGGATGCCATCGTCTCCACGAGAAATCGCGAGCTGTTCGTTGTTTGTCAACGTGAGTAAAGGGATAGGCAGCAACGGAGCTCAGGTTGCATGGGCGGGAACCGCGTTTCTCTGCAACCAAGGCCCGGTAACCTATATCTACAGCAATGCGCACAACTTCAACGGCGCGGTGGATTTCACCATCACCGACCAATCCGGAACCACATACGATGATTTCGTGTCGGTGGAAATCGCTAGCGACGGCTCAGGGTTTTGGAAAGAGACGGGATTGGGTGGTGACATCATCCGGATCCGCTTGAAGGGCTTCCGCGAAAAGGCGCTGACCATGGACCGGCTTCCGCTCACCGCGGAGAGCGCCAAAGCCCGGGCCATCTTGGTGACCGGAAACACCGGTGGTCTCGGCAAAATCACCTTGTTGAATGGACGAATCACCGATCTCGCCTCGAATCAAATCATCAAACACAACGCCGCCACCGAACAAGGAAACAGCGGAAGCCCCATCGTGGACTTGGAATCCAAAAAGGTCATCGGAATCCTGACTTGGGGCGGCAGGCTGCCGGAAGCTCTCCAAGCGATCTGGGTCAAAAAGCCCGAGGAGCAACGCGAAGGATTCAAGTCAGGGGCGGCCCTTGCCACAGTCACTTTTGTTCCAAGCTCCTTCGATCAGCTCAAGAATCAGCAAATCGCCCTCAATCAACTGATGAAAAACGTGCGGCTCTTCGGCCTGCTGGACACCCTCGTACCGACCAAACAGGGATTGTTTCTAGACAAGTCCGCCGTGGTGATGGGCGAGTACACCGTGGAGGACCTCCTGGCCGAATCGATCAATCATCCTGTCGTTGCCCAGCTCGTCGCTCTAGACCGGTTTCTCACATCGAAATCGACTGGTTCCATCGGAATCAACAACCAGGACATGCTGAAGAGGTACATTGCCACCTATCAAAAATGTCTCGGAATCATTTCCACACAGAGGAGATCGATCGAGAACACCGAAGCGGCTACGTTCTTCATGAAATGCCGCCTGAAGCAGACTCGTCTTATTGAGGTCTGCAAGGCTTATGAGACGCTTAGCAACAAAACCCTAGCATGGTATGTCCGACAACGGGGAACCGGTGGTCAAGCGCTGCCGGTGGCATCCCGCTTCAGGCTCCCCGCAATGCGGTCCGGCCTCAATGGTCTCGGCCTAAAGGAATAGGCACCTCGCACCGCTAGGGAGTCCAGCCAGATAGACCACCGGCTCCGGGTGCGTCCGGATAGTGCCCTGAGTGCCGCCGGAAGCATTGTCATTCTAGCGAACTTGGTCACGTTAGAACACCCGAGCCATTCCAAAAACTCGTCAACCAAGGTCTTATCCTCAGTGAGGATGGGCAGAAAATGTCCAAGTCCCGTGGCAACCTGGTGAACCCGGACGACGTCGTTTCCGAATACGGAGCCGACGCGCTGCACCTCTACGAAATGCTCATGGGCCCGCTGGAACAAGTGAAGCCGTGGCGATGAAGGGCGTGGAAGGCGTCTCGCGTTTCCTCGCTCGCGTCTGGCGCGTCGCGTTCGATGAGAACGAGGGTGAAATCACCGTTTCCGCCAAGATCCAGGACGTGCCGTGCGCCAACAAGGAACTGCTCCGCGTCGTCCACGAAACCATCAAGAAAGTCGGCGAGGACATCGAGAAACTCAGCTTCAACACCGCGATCTTGCAGATGATGATCTGCACCAACGCCTTCACCCAGGCCGACGTCGTGCCGCTGAAAGAGTTCACGCAATTCCTCACCGTGCTCAATTCCTTCGCCTCGCACTTGGCCCAGGAAATCAATTCCCGCCTCGGCGGCGCCACGATGCTGTCGGAAATGACCTGGCCGCCTTACGACGAAGCCGCCGCCTTCGCCAGCAGCAAGGTCAGCGAATATCTCGACGGCAAGATCATCCGCAAGATCGTCTTCATCCCATGGAGGATCTTCAACATCGTTGCGAACTAAAACCGTTGATCCAAGGCGAGTTCTGTTAGGATGCGGTTGGGTGCCTTTTTTGGACTGGCAGCCAAGCCCGCCACCTGCCGGGAGAATTTCGTGGGGAGAAAATCACCATCTTGACCGGCTGGGATGGCCCTCCAGATTCCGGAATGTCTCGCAGCTATTTGGTTATCGGCGGAAATTCGGGGATAGGTGCCGCCACCGTGCGTTTGTTGATTTCCTCTGGGCACTCGGTCACCGCCGCTGCCCGTACGCCCGGTCCACTCGCTGCGATGGGCATTCCGGTGCAGCCATTCGACGCCATGTCCCCTGCCCCGCTGGATCTTCCCGCCGTGCTCGACGGGCTGATCTATTTCCCCGGCAGCATCACGCTGAAGCCGTTCCACCGCCTAACGACTTCAGATTTTCTCCAAGACTATCAGATCAATTGCCTCGGCGCGGTTCATGCGATCCAATCCGCATTGCCCGCCATGAAAGCTGCGCCAAACGCCTCCGTGGTGCTTTTTTCTTCGGTCGCTGTGGCGCAGGGCTTGCCGTTTCACGCTTCGATTGCCGCCGCGAAAGGGGCGGTCGAAGGTCTCGTGCTTGCCCTCGCCGCCGAACTGACTCCAAAGATACGCGTCAATGGGATCGCCCCCTCGCTCACCACCACGCCACTCGCAGAAAACCTGCTCAATACCGACGCCAAACGCGAAGCCGCCGCAAAACGCCATCCGCTTCAACAAATCGGCGAGCCCGAGGATGTCGCAGAACTCGCCGCATTTTTGCTTTCTGACGCATCGAAGTTCATGACCGGTCAAATCCTCAGACCGGATGGCGGCTTGTCCTCGATCCGCACCTTCTAACATTTCATGGAAGTCACGCTCGTCTATCCGCACCAATTGTTCCAGCCACATCCGGCCATCGCACACGGGCGGGATGTGTATTTGTTAGAAGACTCACTCATTTTCGGCAACGACCCGCACTGGCCGCTCTCCGTGCATGTGAAGAAACGGATCTTCCACCGTGCGTCGATGAAAGCCTACGAGGCTGAGCTGACGGAACAGGGTCAACAAGTCCGCTACATCGATGCTCCGGAGACATCGCAAATTTCCAGCAACGCCCTGCTCGAGTCCGCGCTTCCGCCATCCGTGCGTGCCCTGCACCTCGCCGATCCAGTGGATGACATTTTGATGAAACGCATACGCCGCTTTGCCACCGAAAGGGGCATTCAGCTCGTCGTCCATGAATCGCCGAATTTCCTCACTCCGCCCGATTTTCTCCACCATCACACCGGGCGGCCGAAAAAGCCTTTCATGGCGCGCTTTTACGAAGCCCAACGCAAACGCATGGGAATCCTCGTGGGTCCCGATGGTACGCCTGAAGGCGGCAAGTGGTCATTCGACTCCGAAAACCGCGCAAAATTGCCGAAACGCCACGTCCCGCCGTCGGAGCCGCTTTCTCGTTCTAACTCTTTCACTCGCGATGCCACGGCGTATGTGAATCGTCGCTTTCCGCACAGCCTTGGCTCGACCACCGCGTTCCGCTGGCCGGTCACTCGCACAGAGGCATCGGCCTGGTTCGAGCGCTTTCTCGATGAGCGTCTCGAACACTTCGGCCTCTACGAAGACGCTATTTCCACCGAGCACCGCACGCTCTATCACTCCGCCATCACGCCGATGCTCAACATCGGGCTACTCGATCCCCAAGACGTGATTCGCCGCGTGCTCGCCCGCCGCGACCGCGTTCCGCTCAACTCGTTGGAAGGGTTCATCCGCCAGGTGATTGGTTGGCGCGAGTTCATCCGCGGCATCTATCAGCACCGAGGTACCGCGATCCGCACGCGGAATTTTTGGAACTTCGACAAACCCATGCCCGCCTCATTCTACGACGGCAGCACGGGCATCCCGCCGGTGGATCGCGTGATACGCGAACTGCTTGCGGATGGATGGTGCCACCACATCGAGCGACTGATGATGCTCGGGAATTTCATGCTGCTCTGCCGCATCCGTCCAGACGATGTTTACCGCTGGTTCATGGAACTCTTCGTCGATGCCTACGACTGGGTGATGGTGCCCAATGTCTATGGCATGTCGCAGTTCGCCGATGGCGGGACTTTCACCACCAAACCCTACCTTTCTGGCTCGAACTACATCCTCAAAATGTCCGATGAATCCAAAGGCCCGTGGTGCGAGGTCTGGGATGGCCTGTTCTGGACCTTCATCGCGGATCACGCCGAGTTTTTCCTAACAAATCCACGGCTGTCCATGATGGCACGGACCTGGCTGAAAATGCCAACCACGAAGCAAGCCGCCCACCGTCACGCGGCTGAATCGTATTTGGCGACAGTCTGATCGATCGCTGCGGCATCGTCGAAGAAATAAACTCCCACAAACCTGCTAGCGAAGAGTAACCGGAGGATCGACAATTTCTCTCAGGACAAAAGCGCGGCGCAGCTCGGCGGGATTGCGAAGACGTGCGCGGATGGAAGTCGAAGCGCTGGCGACAGGGATGGGCTTTCCGGTCACCGCCCGCGGGCGAGTGGATGGCTTCGCGCTGCCTTTCGCAAAGCGAGCCTCGCGGATGGTACGCAGCCTATCGTCAATGTCGCGTTGCCTCTGAAGCAGAGCAGCGGCTTCGTCCGCAGAAGCGGTCATGGCTCCGGATTGAGAACGCGTGGCGGCAAAAACGGGTGATGGGGTGGGGGACGATTGCGCCGGAACGGGTGGCGGGGTGCGCAACACCGGTGGCGGAACGTACGGCGAAGGCGAGGGGGATCGACGCTCGGATCGCTCACGGTCATCGAAATCTGGAACCTCCTCAGTTTCCTGCTCGTTCTGGTTGGCCGAGTCGAAGCGGGACTTGAGAAAAGACCCGATCACGAGGATGCCAACGATGATGATGTTGAGGTGGTCGAGGATCCAGGACATGCAATGATTTCGTTAGAATGTTTGTTCCGGAAGGCTTCCGGCCGGG
>JAZKEG010000003.1:190978-235088 GCA_040387215.1 Verrucomicrobiota bacterium
CGGCTCAGCCACCGCGTTTTTTCGCGACCTTGGCGGATGGCTTCCGGCCGGGCTGGTGCACAACGCACCAGCCACGTTTGGGGAGCTTATGCGCCGTCGTTCTTAGCGATATTGCTGCGCATGCTGGTGTCGGACTTGATGTTTTCCATCTTGTAGTAGTCCATCACGCCGAGGTTGCCGCTGCGGAAGGCTTCGGCAAGGGCGAGTGGGACTTGAGCCTCCGCTTCGACCACCTTGGCCTTCATTTCCGCGACGCGAGCGATCATTTCCTGCTCCAACGCGACGGCGGCCGCGCGGCGGATTTCGGCTTCGGCTTGGGCCATATTCTTGTTCGCCTCGGCTTGGGCTTCTTGCAGTTGTGCGCCGATGTTTTCGCCGACATCGATGTCCGCGATGTCGATGGAAAGGATTTCAAACGCGGTACCGACGTCGAGGCCGCGCTGAAGGACGACCTTGGAAATGGAATCGGGCGATTCGAGGACGACCTTATACGTTTCCGCCGAGCCAATGGTGGTGACGATGCCCTCGCCGACACGGGCGATGATGGTTTCCTCCTTCGCACCGCCAACGAAGCGGTCGAGATTGGTGCGGACGGTGACGCGAGCGCGGACTTTCACTTGGATGCCATCTTTGGCAACACCGTCGATGGAGTTGCGACCGCTGCCAGCTGCGGGGCAGTCGATGACTTTGGGATCAACCGACGTGCGCACCGCCTCGACGACGCTTTTGCCGGATCCCTTGGTGGCAAGGTCGATCGCGCAGGCGCGGTTCCAATCCAAGGTGATGCCAGCTTTCTGCGCAGCGATGAGCGCTTGAATGGTGGGGATCACGTTGCCGCCAGCGAGGTAATGCGCCTCGATGTCGTCGATCTTGATTTCGATGCCGGCCTTTTTCGCGGTGATGCGGGCATCGACCACCATGCCGTAGGGAACTTGGCGCAGGCGCATGGCAATGAGATCGGTGAAGCCAACATAAGCACCCGCCAGCCAAGCCCGCAGCCAGACGCTGAAGAAGGAAATGATGATGCCAAAGATGACGAGGCCGCCGATGGCTAGGATGACAAGGATGATGGTAGGTAGCGAGGGCATGACGTATTTGTTAGGTTAGAGTGGTGGAGCTTTGAGTGACGATGAGGCGGAAATTGTCCGCGCCGACGATTTCGAGGAGCGAGCCGACGGGTGCTTGGCCGGATTGGCAAAAGGCTTCGTAGCGGCGGCCATCGACGAGGATGTAGCCGCTGGGTGAAAGCGGGGTAACGGCCTCCGCAGGTTTGCCAACGAGTTCCAGTGCCTCCTTGCCGTAGGCGGCAGAGACCCCGCTAACTTCCGCATGAAGAAAGGCGCGTTTGCCGAATTTCGTTTTTGGGAGGTAGCTGAACTCAAGGTAGAGGGTCAGTCCACCGAGGATGAGCGCAACAAGCACCGCGATGGATCCGCCCACACTGCCGAAATCGATGAAGGCGAGAACGCAGCCGCCGAACATCATGAGCCCGCCTATCGTGCCAAGAATGCCGCCGGGCACGATGACCTCTGCGAGGATGAGTAGGATGCCGATGGCAAAAAGGAGGATGAGCAACGTCATGACATCACCTCGACTTCCAACCCGAATTCTGATAGAGCGATGACTTTCACGGGGGTTCCTTTTTCGACAAATCCAACGGCGATTCTGGCTTCGTAGCGGCTGCCTGCGATGTCCACTTGGCCGCTGGGAAACAACGCGGTGACCGCGATTCCGCTCTGGCCGACGAGATTGGCCGATGCAGGAGCGTCCCCATCGCCAGCCAATGCACGCGGGCCACTCGGCTCACCGGCAACGGACGCATGGAGAACCATGTGTCCCCACAGGCCGCCGCGAGGCAGGAAACGCAACAAGGCGAGGAACATGACGATGGCGAGGAGTACGCCGATCATGCCGTTCATCAAGGGCTTGAGAAATAAATCACCTGAGATCGGGATGGGTTGGGCAGGCCAGAGATCGGTCATCGCCCAGACGAGCGAACCAAACATCAGAGCGGCTCCGGCCACGCCGACAACGATACCGCCGGGGATGAAAAACAGCTCAATGCCCAACAACAGCACTCCTAACAAGAAGAACAACATTGGCTCATGACCCGACAGCCCAGCGGCGAACTGGCCGAAAAACACCACGCCTAACAAACTGAGACCTGCGATGCCAAAGAAGCCGAAGCCGGGAGTTTTGAATTCGATGAAAAGCGCGAGCAGGCCAAGACCCATTAAAACTGGGGTGATCGCTGTCAGGTACTGCGCGACGCGCTCCGACCAAGTAATTTCTAACGTTTCCACCGAGTAGTTGCCGACACCGTGGAGCTGATCGAGCAAGGCGGTGAGATTGTCGGCAATACCCGCTCCTAACAAAGGCAACGCGGGATCGCCGTGGGAAGCAACGGCTTCTTGGGCGGTTAAGGAAAGCAACTCTCCTTTGCCTTTGATGACGGTGTCGCCAATCTTGAACTCAGAATCCATATCGATCATCGCGGAAATGACTTCACCGCGATAGCCCTTGCCTTCGGAAAGCGCGCGCATTCTCGCCTTCAAGTAGCTGACAAGCTTGCCCTTCATGGTTTCCCCGATGTCTGCGCCGTCCGCGTTGACCGGTGCTGCTGCTCCGATAACGCTCCCTGGGGCAAACCAGATCTCGTCGGTGCTGGCGGAAATGAAGGCGCCCGCCGACATCGCTTCCCGGTTGACGTAGGTAATCGTCTTGCCTGGGAATTTTTCGATCGCCTTGAGGATATCGAAAGTGACGTCGAGCTGGCCGCCTGGGGTTTCCATGTCGAATACGACGGTATCGACGTCTTGCTCGATGGCCTCCTTGAGTCCGCGGCGGATGATGTAGAGGACAGGTTTGGTGATCGCGTCGTTGATGGGAATGACGACCACCTTGGCAGGAGGCGGTGTTGCGGGGTGGGTATCTGCTAGCACCGGGCCGGCGGTTAGAAGCGCGAGGCACGTGGCGAGAAGTTTGGACAATCCACGGATCACGCCAACAGGATGGCCAGTCAGGAATGACCACGCAAGCTTGCGGTCGTTGTAAAAACTCGCGCTGATTCCAGCGCGTAAGCTTCCATCCTTAAGAAAGAAGCTGAGGAAGCGAAGGAGGTTTGCCGGTGATTTCGGCAGCTTATCCTGCTAGACGAAATCGATAGGATCGGCCGTCTCGCTCGCCTGTCCGATCAAGGAACAGGCGAGCCGTTAGACTTCGTCGAAACTCAAGCTTGAGCTGGCTTACCGCCGTTACGAATGCTTTCGAAGGTGCCTTCGATGAGGGTTTTCCCTTGATCGCCGATGTTGTTGTAGATGGTCGACATCGTTTGGATCGTGCTCGCGGCAGGGCCAGCGAAGGAGAACTCGCAGTTCACGACTTCACACTGGTTCATCGCGAAGGCTCCGTAGCCAAGGACGACAAAGCGGCAGTTGGTGAAGGTGCAGCCTTCATATTCGTGGAAATCGAGGATGACTTCTTCGTTGGTGAACGTGTTGTTGGAAATTTTCATCGGATTTTTGGAGGGTATTGGATTTCGTTCGTTTGAACGCGGCGATTCAAGAGAGGCCCCGCGTCTCGCGCAATGACTATCATTGCCTAGAATTTCATGTTTTCTGGGCCTTGCGGCTGTCGAGTTGGAAGACTTGGCCGGAGGTGTGAGGGAGTTCGTGATGGAGGAAATGAATGAAGCGCGCGACCGCAGCAGGCGTGTTGAAATGGCCTAGGCGGTGATCTGCTAGCACTTGCTCGCGGCGGGTGGCCGTGACCGATTCCGTCATGCGAGTTTCGAGAAACCCGGGAAGGATGGAATTCACGCGGACGCCGTGCGATCCAGTTTCGCCTGCCAACTGGTCCGCAAAACCGAGTAGGGCTGCCTTGGCGGCGGCGTAGGAAGATTGCCCCAGCGGTGGCTGAAGCGCCGAATGGCTGGAAATGAAAACAATATGGCCTGTTTGCCGGGCGACCATTGAAGGAAGCGCTGCACGGGCACAGGCAGCCGCCCCGTGGTAATTGACTGCCATCACCTCGTCCCAGTCCTTTTCTGAATGTCGGAGCAAAGGAGCGTCACGCGTGATCCCTGCGGCGCATACGAGCAGATCCACGGCACGGTCTGCGAAAAACGCTTCCACGGCTTCGCGCTGGGTCACATCGAGTTCGAGTCGGCTGGGAGCGTTGATCTGCCAATCGGATCCGGCAAAGGCTTCGGCGATGGCCCTTGCCAAGCTTCCTTGCCCGCCGGTGATGATCAGCTGTTTCACGTCGCAGGAGCTTGGCCCGGCGTGTTCTGCGACGGCAAGCGTGGGGATGTTCAACAGTTCGGGAAAACGCTGCGAATAACTTCGGAACGGGCGGGCGCAAACGGATTTCTAGAACCGATTCGTCGAGTCATCCCGAGGTCATGCAGCGTGTTGCCCAACTTATTCTTCGTGTGGAACTCCCATGGTAGCAGTGGGGAACACGCCTTTTTCCGAGTTATGCCCACTATGAAGAAGAAGATCTTATAGGTTCAAAAATGAAGAAATCATCAAGAGAAGAGCAAGTGTAGGGATCCAAAAAATAGGTCCTACAAGTCGCATCAGACCTGTAGGACCTATTTTGGAGAAAACCTCGTTGCGAGCCTCAGAGAAGCATCAGGGCGGGTTGCTCGATGAGTTTCTTGATCTCGGCCAAGAACGCAGCTCCGACGGCTCCATCGACGACACGGTGGTCACAGGAGAGGCCGAGGTTCATGCGCAGGCCTGGCACGATTTGACCGTTCTTGACGACAGGCTTTTCGATCGCGGCACCGACCGAGAGGATGGCGGCTTGGGGCGGGTTGACGATGGCGTCGAAGGACTCGATGCCCCAGGCACCAAGGTTGGAAACGGTGATGGTGCCACCGTCGAACTCGTCGGGTTTGAGTTTCTTGTCCTTGGCGCGGACGGCGAAGTCTTTGACCGCGCGGGAAATGGCGAGCAGCGACTTGGTTTCTGCCTGTTTGATGACTGGAGTGACCAGGCCATCTTCCACGGCGATGGCGACGGAAAGGCCGACGTGCTTGAATTTCACGATGTGGTCACCGGCGAAGGAGGCATTTACGGCAGGAACGGCTTCGGCGGCGTTGATCACGGCCTTGAGGATGAAGTCGTTGACGGAATACTTGTTGCCGTGGGTTTTCTCCGCTTGGGCGTTGACCTGAGCGCGCAGGGTCATCAGCGGTGCGGCATCCACTTCCAAGTGGAGGTAGAAATGCGGGATCGTTTGCTTGGAAGTCAGCAGGCGCGAGGCGATCACCTTGCGCATCGAGCTCAGTTCCAAGCGCTCGTCACCTTCCTTGGCGACAGGGTTGATGGCTTGGGGAGCGGGGGCGCTGGCGGCGACAGGTGCTGCCTTGGATTTGGCAGCAGCGGCGAGACCGGCAGCAGCGGAGGCGTCGTTGGATTTGGCGGCAGGCTTGGCAGGGGAGGCGGATGCGGCTTCGACATCGGCTTTCACGATACGGCCAGCAGGTCCGCTTCCGGTGACGGTGGAAAGATCGACTCCGGAATCGGCTGCCACCTTGCGGGCGAGCGGTGAGGATTTGATGCGTTCGCCGCTTTCCCGAGGAGCGGCAGGTGCTGCTGCTGCGGCTTGGCTGGCTGCTGGGGCCGTGTTGCCTTGAGCGCTTTCCACCGGCTTTTCAGCGGTTGCTGCGGGGGCAGGTGCTGCTCCTGCGCTGTCGCCATCCAAAACTGCGAGGATGGAACCGATGGGGGCCTTGTCACCCTCGTTGATCAGAATTTCGGTGATCACGCCATCATCGAACGCTTCCATTTCCATCGTGGCTTTGTCGGTTTCGACTTCGGCGAGGATGTCACCGATCTCCACTTGGTCGCCGACTTTTTTGTGCCACTTGATGAGGGTGCCCTCGGTCATGGTATCCGAGAGTTTGGGCATTTCGATGTTCACAGACATGTTTTTGATAGGGAGTGGAGTCGGAGGGAGAATGGGAAAATGCCAGCGTATTTCCAGCCTTTTTACCGGGAGATTGGGAAACAAAAAAGCGCGGGGAGCTTGGAACTCCTCCGCGCTTGGAAAATGATCGGGAGATCGACTCAAGGAGTCACCACCACCGGGCCGAGTGGCAGCGGCTTCATGGTAGGAATCAGGCCGATGTTAGGGCTGCCGACGGAACCTTGGGCACTGGCCATCCGCATGGTGGATTCCGAAGTGCTGCCGCAGCAATCCTTCTTCGGGCAGTAATAGCGGGTGCAGGTGCCACAGGGGATGCGGACCTTCTTGGTCACGGTTTTGTAGCGGGGAACCTTTTTCTCGATAGTCTGGACCATGCCGCCTTTGCCGCCTTCGCCGGGGGTGTAAACTTCCTCGGTCACGATGTCATAGTGGCAGGTTTTGACCTGGCGGGTTTCGGTGCGGTAACCGGCGCTTTGGGTCGGGTTGCCGAACATGGAGCAGCAGGAGGAAAAGCCGAGGGAAACGGCGACGAGTGAGACAAGAAGAAGGAGGTTTTTCATGTGAGGTAGTTGTTAGTGGAAGAAAGGGAACTCGGATTTTTACATGCAGCAGCAGGAACTCAGACTCAGAGCAATGGCTGTGGCAGCGATGATGGTGGATAGACGCAGAAACATATTGAAGATGCTAGGAAGCGGGGCGGCGTTGGCAATCAAAAAGACGGCACGGTTTGAATGATCATTCGGAATGCCAATGCTTTCCATGGTTGGGGTCAACGGAGCGTCAGAACTTTTTCCACGATCCGGCGGGGATTTGGAAGTTGTTCATGCTCAATGTGTGGTGAATAAATCGAAGGGGCATCGATGGAACAAACCCGCTTGATCGGCGCATCGAGGTAGTCGAAGGCGTGTTCCTGGATGAGCATGGCGACCATCGCCGAGACACCACCAAACGGCTTGGACTCGTCGACGAGGACAACGCGGTTGGTTTTCATCACCGTCTTGAGGATCGCATCCACGTCGAGCGGGCGGATCGAGCGGAGGTCGAGGACTTCGCAGTTGATGCCGTGTTCGCTCTGGAGGATTTCCGCAGCAGCGAGTGACTGTAGCACCGAGCGGCCGTGGGCGATGAGCGAAACATCGGAGCCTTCGCGCTTGATGTCGGCGACTCCGAGCGGTATGACAAAATCGCCGTCTGCAGGATCCGGGACTTCACCGACGTTGCCGTAGAGCAGGGTGTTCTCCATGAAATAGACCGGATCGTTGTCGCGGATGGCGGCTTTGATCAGGCCCTTGGCGTCGGCTGGGGTGGCAGGAGCGCAGACTTTAAGACCGGGGAAGGCAGCGAAGAGACCTTCCGGAATGTGCGAGTGGGTCGCGCCGACACCTGTACCGCCATTTGCCGGGCCGCGGACGACGATCGGGCAATTGCAGAGACCGCCGGACATGTAGCGGACGCAGGCGGCGTTGCTGACGAGTTGGTCGAAGGCGACGGAGTGGAACGACCAGAACATCAGCTCCATCACCGGACGCACGCCGAGCATGGAGGCACCGATGCCCATGCCGATGAAGCCGGCTTCAGAGATCGGCGTATCGACGACGCGCTTGTCGCCCCATTTTTCCCAAAGGCCTAGGGTGACTTTGTAGGCACCGTTGTATTGGGCGACTTCTTCGCCCATCAGGACAACGTTCGGGTCGCGGGCGAGTTCTTCATCGAGGCCTTCGCGGAGAGCTTCACGGTAGGTGAGAGTGCGTGACATGGAAAATTTTCGGAATTGGATTGCGGAGGGTGGTGAGAGAAAGGCCGTTCAGTCGTTGAAGAAGTGATGGCCGATTTGCGATGCGGGCGTGTTGTTGTCGGACTCCCAATACACATCGGTGCTGATGTCCGCGATGGTTGGAGCAGGGGACTCGTCGGCAAACTTGGCGGAAGCGGCGGCTTCGCTTTTGGCGGCATCGTTGATCGATTTGACCAGTTCGTCGTTGAGAACGCCTTCCGCGAGGAGCTTGCGCTCGAACACCATGATGGGGTCGTGGTTCGTCTTGTAATCCTCGATTTCCTCCGGCGTGCGGTATTTCTTGTGGTTCGCATCGGCAACGCTGTGGCCGTAGTAGCGGTAGGTATCGATTTCCAAAACGGTTGGCTTGTGCTCCTTGCGAGCGCGCTCCATGGCGATGTGGGCCTTGGCGCGGACTTCATAAACGTCGGAACCGTCGACGACATCCCATTCGATGGCGTAAGCTTCGGCGCGCTGGGCGAGGCAACCATTGTAGGCGGAGGAGCGCTTCTGCGAGGTGCCCATCGAGTAACCGTTGTTTTCGATCACATACACGACGGGGATTCCGAAAAGTGAGGCGATGTTGAGCGATTCGTGGAAAGCGCCTTGGTTGACCGCGCCGTCACCGAGGTAGCAAAGGCAGCAACCTTCGCGACCGAGATATTTCACGCCGTAGGCAAGACCCAGACCGAGTGGCGTTTGGCCGGCGACGATGCCGTGGCCGCCCCAGAAATTTTTGTCAGGCGCGAAAAAGTGCATCGAACCACCCTTGCCCTTCGAGCAGCCAGTTTGCTTGCCGTACATTTCCGCCATGCACTCGTTCATGCCCATGCCGACGGCGAGCGCGTGACCATGGTCGCGGTAAGCGGTGATGAAATGGTCGTGCTCGCCACCGAGGGAAATCGTGCCGACCGCGACGGATTCCTGACCAATGTAAAGGTGGAGGAAGCCAGTCATCTTGCCGCCGTTGTAGTATTTCAGCGCAGCCTGCTCGAAGCGACGGATGCGAACCATCTGGGTGTAGAGCTCGATCTTGCGCTCGGGCGTGAGCGATTGGTTGATCGGCGAACTGGCGAAATCAAGGGCGTTGCTGGTCATGATGGGCGGTAAGAGAAGAAGAGGGATGAAAAAGGAATTAGCGGGCGAAAACGCGGCTGGAGTGGGGGGCGGCTTCGGACTTGGGCAGACGAACCCTGGCGAGCAGGAAAACGGCGGTAAAGATGAAGTTCACGGCGGCGAGGTTGCGCAGGAAGACCCAGGATGGACCGTAGCCAACAGGGCCGGACCAGACGGACTGCCAAAGCCCTTCCGCATTCTTGGGATAGAGCGGTTCGGCGATCCAAGCCGCTCCGCTGGTGATGAGGTGGAAAACCACCGCCGAGACAATAGAGCCGACGAGCAGGGTGGGGACGCCACGGCCAGCAGCAGCACGACCCATGAAAGCGATGAGGCTGAGAGCCGCGAGGGTGGTGATGAAAAGCGGTAAGCTATGGACAGGACCGACACCGAATGGGTAGGTGATCGCCCAGATACCGAATGGCAGCGCAAAGCCGCGCCAGCCGGGTGCCAGCAATGCGCCACAGAAAAACACCGCGACAAGGGGCTGGAAATTCGGCAGTGCTTCCGGAAACACGATGCCTGCGACACGAAAAAGAAGCAGCAGCGTGACGATCAAAAGAAGCGGCAGGTAGCGTTTCATGGCCCCGAGAGACTTGTGAATTTTTTGCAGCCCGGCTAGAGGAAAATCGGCGATGGGAAAAGGTTTTTCGTGAGTGCAAGGCATCCACCCAGCGGCTGGCATGGCTCTACCAGATGAGTCCGAGCACGCTTTGGCGATGGTCCGTGAAGCCGGGGATGTTCCACGTGGAACAATAGAAGGCCTGGCAGATGGGATACGCACTTGAGCACAGGTCTGCAACGCCTACATTGGGCGTCCTGCGATGTTTCGATTTCCTAAGACTTACGATGTGATTGTGATTGGTGCTGGCCACGCCGGTGTCGAAGCTGCGATGTCTGCCGCACGGCTTGGTGCCGAGGTGGCCATCCTCACGCAGAACCTGGACACCATTGGCCAGATGTCGTGCAATCCGGCCATCGGAGGACTTGCGAAAGGTCACATGGTCCGGGAGATCGACGCGCTCGGAGGTATCATGGGTCTCAATACCGACGCCACCGGAATCCAGTGGCGCATGCTGAACGCCTCGAAAGGTCCCTCCGTCCGCGCTCCCCGTGCCCAGTGCGACAAAAAGGCCTACCAATTCCGCATGAAGCGTGAGCTCGAAGCCATGCCCGGCGTGGAGATCCACCAGGGAAACGTCGCGGATATCCTTGTGGAAAACGACCGCGTCAGCGGCATCGCCACCTCGCTCGGCATGGAGATCGCCGGGAAATCCGTCATCCTCAGCGCCGGGACCTTCATGGGCGGCCTGATGCACGTCGGCCTGAAGAACGAGAAGGGGGGCCGCATGGGCGACGCCACTTCCATGGTCTCGGAATCGCTCAAGCGCCTCGGTTTCCAAGTGGAACGCTTTAAAACCGGCACCCCATGCCGCCTCAACGCCCGTTCCATCGATTTCTCGAAGTGCGAACGCCAGGACGGTGATACGCCTGTTCCCAAGTTCAGCTTCATGGCCGACACCCTGCAAAAAGGGAAAGACGACCTCTTCACCCTCAATCCATGGGGCGACCCGATGTTCCACGTGGAACAAATGCCCTGCTGGATCACCTACACGAACCCACGTACCCACGAGATCATCGCGGGAAATCTCCACCAATCGCCGATGTATTGTGGAGTGATCGAGGGAGTCGGCCCGCGCTACTGCCCGTCCATCGAGGACAAGGTCGTCCGTTTCGCGGAAAAGGAGCGCCATCAGGTGTTCCTCGAACCCGAAGGCCGCCACACGCTGGAGTACTACGTGAATGGCGTCTCCACGTCCTTGCCCTACGAGGTGCAGCTCGATTTCCTCCGCTCCATCGTCGGCTTGGAGAAATGCGAGATCCTCCGCCCCGGCTACGCCGTGGAATACGACTACTGCCCGCCCACCCAGCTCCGTCCGACACTGGAAACGAAACAGATCGAAGGACTCTACTTCGCCGGCCAGATCAATGGCACGTCCGGCTACGAGGAAGCGGCAGGGCAGGGGCTCATCGCCGGGGCCAATGCCGCGCTCAAGGCCCTCGGCCAACCCGAGTTCATCCTCGGCCGCGACGAAGCCTACCTTGGAGTCATGGTGGACGACCTCGTCACCCGTGGTTGCACCGAGCCCTACCGCATGTTCACCAGCCGGGCCGAATACCGCCTGCTTCTCCGTCAGGACAACGCCGACCTCCGCCTCACGCCGAAAGCCGCTGAGATCGGCCTCGTCGCGGGCGAACGAGTCCGCCGGGTGGAGGAAAAACTCGCCGGTCTCGCCGAAGCCGAGACCTTCGTCCGCCAGGCCGTCCACGAGGGCGTGAAACTCGATCAATGGTTCCGTCGCACCGAGAATTCGTGGTCCAGTCTGCCTGCGGAGCTGCTCCAAATGTTCCACGTGGAACTTTGGCCGCTCATCGAGACGAACTTCAAGTATGCCGGCCATCTCGACAGGCAGCAGGTGCAAATCGACCGCATGGCTCGCCAGGAAGGGCAAAAAATCCCTGCCGATCTGGATTTCACCACGATACGTGGCCTGAAAAAGGAGGCACAGCTGCGTTTTTCCGAGATTCGTCCGGCCACCTTGGGCCAAGCAGCGCGTATCCCCGGCATCACTCCGGCGGATGTGGCGATGCTCGTCGTGTGGCTGGAAAAACTGGAGCGTGAAGCCGCCACCGTCTCTCCCACCGAATAATATCCGATGAAACACGGCCTCAATCTTCTGCTCGCGGCCGCGACCCTGCTCACTGGGCGGCTCCTCGCCGAAGAAGCCAAGGATGGCTCGGTTTGGGCGCTTGCCTACTTCCGCCAACGCTATCCAACCCGCGTTGAAATCGATGCCGATGGCACAGTTCGCGATGTTCCGCTGGCTGATCCGATGAGCGTGGAGAAACTTCACCTCGCGCTCAGCACGGATGGCCGACATTGGGCACCCTTGGCGGGAAATGAACCAATCTGGGATCAACGTCTCAGAGATCCCTTCATCCAGCGAGCACCCGATGGGACTTGGCACCTCATGGGCACCGGCCGGGCCGCGGACGATGCACGAAACCCGCGTCGGCCCGTCTGCCTCCACGCCACCTCCCGCGATCTGATCACCTGGGAAACCGTGGAGTCCCTGCCACTGATGGAAGGCGTCACAGGCCCTGCGGGCAATGGGGCAGGCAATATTTGGGCCCCGGAATGGTTTTTCGACCGCAAAACAGGGGATTTCTTCTTGTTCTGGTCGTCGAGCTTCGAAGACGCGGGCTGGAAGAACAGTCGGCTTTGGGTCTCTCGAACGCGGGATTGGAAGTCATTCACCCCGGCGAAGATTCTGTTCGATCCTGACTATTCGGTCATCGACGGCACCCTGCTGGAAAGCGGAGGGATTTTTCACCTTTTCCACAAGGAGGAGGAATTCGGCCAACGCACGGGCGAACGTCGCGCAATCCGCCTCGCCACCTCGGATGCGCTCGAAGGCCCATTCAAGCTCCATCAAGGGCCCCTCAACCAAGGCCAGATCGTCCCAACCATCACCGAAGGCTGTGCCGTCATGGCCGATCCGCTCCAGCCTGGCTGGCTGCTGTATTACGACTACTGCATGACCAATCGCTTCGGCCTTTCCTCCTCGTCCGACCTACTTCGATGGCAGGTGGTGGATGAGGTTTCCTTTCCCCCGGATGCCCGCCACGGCAGTGTTTTCAAGCTTTCGCCCGACGAGGCGGAACGGTTGAAAACGCGCTTTCCCGCACCTCGGGAAGCACAGAGGAAGGAGCCCTAGCCCGCGCTTGTCGGCATGCGGAGGGGCCTGCTATCAAAGCCACCTGATTCCATGAACCGCATCGATCGACTCACCGGCATGATTTTGCTGCTCCAGGGCCAGCGTGTCATCACGGCGGAGCAGATCGCCGCGCACTTCGAGATTAGCGTGCGGACCGTCTATCGAGACTTGTCCGCATTGGGCGAAGCGGGCGTGCCCATCCTTGCGGAAGCGGGCGTTGGCTACAGCCTGATGGGCGGTTACCACATGCCACCGGTGATGTTCACCGAAGACGAGGCGGCGGCGCTGTTCATGAGTGCCGAGCTGACGGCACCGGTGGCTGACGAATCGCTGCGCCAGTCGCTGCGTTCCGCACTGCTCAAGGTTCGCTCGGTGTTGCCGCAGGAAAAGAAGGACTATCTGCGGCAACTGCATGGCAAGGTCGGCATCCTGTCTCGCCCATCCGGTCCCGAAGAACGACGCGAATCGCTGATGCCCATCCAGAGGGCCGTAGCACGGCGGCTTTGTTTGAGAATCTCCTACAACACGGCGAACCGCGGTGCCATTTCCGAGCGGGTTGTCGAGCCAATGGGCCTCGTTTTCTACTCACGCCAGTGGCATCTCATCGCGTGGTGCCGGTGGCGGCGGGAAATGCGGGATTTCCGTCTCGACCGCATGACCGCGTGGGAATTGATCGATGAATGCTTCGAAAATCACGCGGACTTCTCGGTGAAGGAATTTCTGCATGAGAGCATCGAGTGCCGCGAACTCACGCCCGCATCTGTGCTGATAGAGCCATCCATCCTCGAACGCTTTCGGGCCGAGATGCATGGCACGCCGGTCGCCGAGGAACTTCTAGCAGACGGCAGCGTGGTGATGGAATTGTTAGCATTCTCACTGCCGTGGTTCGCCGAATGGTTGCTGGGTTATGGAGCACGCGTCGAGGCGCTCGAACCACCGGAACTGCGGAGCTTGGTCCGCGAGGCGGCGTTGGCGGTGGTGCAGCGCCACGCCGAAGAATTTGCGTCCGTCTGAAAGGCTCCTGACATAGGGTTGTCAGCAGCGGATGATGGAATGCAGATGTTGCCCATGACATCGGGCATTTCATCCCAATTAACCACATAACATCATGAAAATCAACGCTTTGAGCTGGTTCGAAATCTTCACCAACGATCTCGCCAAATCCACCGAATTCTACACCACCATCCTCAACACTTCGTTGACCCCGTCGTCCATGGAGGGTTGCAAAATGGCAATGTTCCCCGGCGATCCTGAAAAGGGTGTTGGCGGCGCACTCACCCAAATGGACGGCTGCTCACCCGGCTCCGGTGGCACCATGGTGTATTTGAATGTGGAAGGAGATCTCGACGGCGTGCTGGCCAGAATCCCCGCTGCCGGCGGCAAGATCGTTAAAGAAAGCTTCGACATTTCACCGCACGGCTTCATCGGCATCTTCAGCGATCCTGAGGGAAATATCGTCGGCCTGCACAGCCTGGTTTGATCATGGAATGGCCAGCTCCGCCGTCATGCGCGGCGGAGCATTCCCATCCTAACATTCTGCTAGGTCTTGCTCATTCACCGATCGAACGGTGCAGCTTTGGCATAAGCTCTCTGCCGATGAGTTCGATGGCGCTGAGCGTTCGTTCGTGGGTGAGATCGGCGACGCTCATTTGCAAGGAAAGGCGGGAGATGCCGCCGAGCTGTTGATCGAAGCGGGCGATCTTTTCCGCGATCGTGTCCGGATCGCCGACGAGGAGCGCACCATCCGGTTCGAGCATCGCGTCGAATTGGCGGCGGGTGACCGGCCCCCAGCCACGTTCACGACCGATTTGGGTAAAAGTTCTCGCGTAGCCGGGGAAGAAGTCATCGGCGGCTTGGGCATTGGATTCCGCGAGGTAGCCAAGTGCATGAACGCCGACCTTGAGGGTGGCGGGATCGTGGCCGGCCTTGCTTGCGGTTTGGCGATAGAGATCGACCAAAGGACGGAAGCGTTTCGGCTCGCCGCCGATGATGGCGACCATCAGCGGCAGCCCGAGCGATCCGGCGCGGGCGAACGATTCCGGAGTGCCCCCGACACCGATCCAGACGGGCAGGGGATTTTGGATGGGGCGGGGATAGACACCGGCATGTTTCAAGGACGGACGGTGTTGTCCGGCCCAGCTGACGATTTCCGAGCTGCGCAGCTTGAGCAAGAGGTCGAGTTTTTCGATGAAAAGGGAGTCGTAATCCTCGAGATCCAGGCCGAACAGCGGATAGGCATCGATGAATGACCCACGGCCGGCGATGATTTCCGCGCGCCCGCCGGAGACGAGATCGAGCGTGGCGAATTCTTGGAAAACGCGCACCGGATCGGCTGCGGAAAGCACCGTCACCGCGCTGGTGAGGCGGATGTTGCGGGTGCGGGCAGCGGCTGCGGCTAACAGCACGACAGGCGCGGAGTCTGCGAACTCCTTGCGGTGATGCTCACCGATGCCGAAAACATCCACGCCCACTTGGTCTGCCTTTTCGATTTCCTCCAGCAGATGGCGGATGCGCTCTGGAGCGCCGCGCAGTTTTCCGGTTTCCACATCAGGTTGCAGTGCGACGAAGCTATCGATGCCGATTTCCATGGCGGGAAGCTAACGAGGATTGGCGTTGAGGCAAATCTCGCGATGGCCGTGTGTCACGGCATGTGAAATCCCTCCGAATAGGTCGGCCCGGTGGGAAGTCCCATTGGCCTCCATGAAAACCTATCCGAAAATGATGACGATCGGCCTGCTGGTGTGGGCTGCGATGCAAGGATCCACGATGGTGAAGGCACAGCCTGCTGCTGACCCAGCGGTGGAGGAAACAGTCGCTGAAGCCGCACCCGAAGTCGCCACCGCGCATCTCAAGCTCTGCACCCAGCTGGGACTCAAAGTAGGATGGACCTATGAATTCATGATCGCAGGCAATGACGAGGTGCATTATTGGACGGTACGATCTTTGGGAGCGCGGGGCTGGATCCTCGTCAAGGACTCGCGCTATGCCGCGACGTGGCTGAATCTTTCGCGGGTGATCGCGGTGTCGGCGGTCAGTTCAGGCTCCGCTCCGGAACGACCGGTGAAGCCGAACCGGGCGCGTTGATTTCGCGGGCTGTGGAAATCGATGCGTGCGCATCCCGTCCGAGCCGTCATGGTTCCGGCGTGAGCCAGATGAGGGAAATCGCGGAGCGCGTTTTGTTCGCGGAGACGCTGGAGGAAAAGCTGCGGCTGGGCGCGGCGACGGTGTCCGATGATGCTCCGGGTTCGGCGATCGCACTGCCCGACGCGCCGGGACGACCTGCGGAACTGCGAGTGCGGGGCGACGGGGTGAGGGTGGATTTTCCGGGCATTCATCGACTCGATGACGACCGCGAACGCGGGGTGATGCTGCATTTTTTGGCGAACCACGAGTTGTTAGCCGCTGAGTTGATGGCGCTGGTTTTGTTGAGGTTTCCGGATGCGCCGAAGGAATACCGGGCCGGAGTTTACGAGGCGATGCGTGAAGAACAGGCGCACGCGCTGATGTACGTTAGACGAATGAAGGAATGTGGGATCGCGTTTGGCGAGCTGCCGGTGAACGACCATTTCTGGCGGCTGGTCGCGCCGATGGAGACGCCGTTGGATTTCGTGACGCGGCTGAATCTAACCTTCGAGCAAGCGAACTTGGATTTTTCAAAACACTACGCGGGATTGTTCCGCCAAGTGGGTGATGCGGCAACTGCGGCGGTGTTAGAAAAGATCCATTTGGATGAGATCGGCCATGTGGGCCATGGGCTGAAGTGGTTTCGCAAATGGAAGGATGGGGGAGAGACGGATTGGCAAGGATTCCGCCGTTGCCTGTCGTTTCCGTTGACCCCGGCGCGGGCGAAAGGGTTGGCTCCATTCAACGTGGAAAGCCGGCGGCTCGCGGGATTGGACGAGGATTTCATTCGCCACCTAGAGGTCTGCGAACATTCCCGGGGTCGCACGCCGGTGGTGCATTGGTTCAACCCGAACGCGGAGTCACACGCACGGGCGGCGGCTATCGGGAAACCGTGGCAACCGGACAAGACCGCAGTGGCGTTGGAAATGGATCTGGAGGCGTTGATGTTAGGTTGCTGCCGACGCGATGATGCGGTGTTGATGCAACGCGCGCCGGGCATCGATCATCTCACGCGGTTGAAAGATGCGGGATTCGAGTTGCCGGAAATCCTCACGCTGGGCATGCCTGCGGGGCGCAAACTCGGCGGCTTGCGACCGTGGGCGTGGAGTACGGATGCGGTGGAGACGCTGCGACCGTATGCCGAGGATGTCGCTCCTAACATGCAGCAGCGGTGGCGAGAGGCTCTGCCGTCGTCGTGGTTTTCCAAGGAGATAGGACTCCAGCTGGAAGGGATGTTAGGCAAGCAGCTGGAAACGGGAAATTTGTTTCGCGACACGAATTCTGTTCTAGCAGAAATCGCGAGGTTGATGGAATCCGGCCAAGCGTTGTTGAAAGCACCGATGGCCTGTGCCGGGCGCGGTCACCTGCGGGTGAATACCACGAGCGACCCGGCGAGGACGCGGGGGTGGGTGGAAAACACGCTCGCCGGACATGGCGCGGTGGTGGTGGAGCCATGGTTGGAGCGGGTGCTGGATTTCTCGGCGCTGTATGAAATGAAGTCAGGCGGAGAAGTGGAGCTGGTGGGGCTGACGCGGATGGAAAACGACGCTGCTGGACGCTTTCTCGCGATACGCGTGAGCCACAAGTGGGGTAACTTGCTAGAACCGGAGATCGCGGAGTTCCTGTTCCGTGAGGCACAGGTGATGGCGATCTATCAGAATGAGCTTCCGCCGCTCCTCACGAAATTATTGCCCGGGTACGTCGGCCCGCTGGGTGTGGACGCGATGGTGCATCGGCGGACCGACGGTGCGCTGGCACTCAAGCGCGTCGTTGAGTTGAACGTGCGGATGACGATGGGCCGCATTGCTTGGGAATGGATGCGACGCAAGCCGGGCTGTGGTGGTGGTAGGCTGCGACTGCTGCGGCGGCAGGGGATGATGGATGGGGAAATCGCAGAACTGGCAGCCGGACCGGGGATATTTCTCAATGACGTGGCCGCGGCGAGCGTGTTCCTCGCTCACTGGGAGTGAACGCATGTTCATGGCTGCGTGACTTCCACGGCGACATCGTCCTTGCCTAACAAATCCCGCAGGCGGGTGCGCAGGGTGGATTCCACGGTGTCCAGCATGCCACTTTCCTCCGCCTCCAGCCGCATTTGTTGGCGCAGCTCACGCAAAATTTGGGCTCGGTCGCCGGGCTGGATTTTATTCATCCAACCGCTGTCCTCGCTGAGCACGTCGAAGTCGATGAGTTCGACGGAGAGCACTTCAGGTTTGGGAAAACGAGCGACGGGTTTGCCGTTTTCGATGCCGAGCGAGACGCCGTTTTTCAAGCGGTAGCCGCCCTTCACTCGGTAGTAGCCGCGGACGATGAGCTTCTTGGTGCCTAACGGAAGACCGGCGTAGGAGTCGGATTTTTCGATGGTGCGGGTGGCACTCATGCGCATTTCCATCAGCGCGAGTTCGGAAATTTCTGTGCGTTCCACGATCTCGGCGCGGCCCTCCACGACGTGCGTACTGCTTTGGGTGATGGCGGCGAGCACTTCTTTGAGGCCGCGGCCCACGTCGCTGCGGGTGGAGGAAAGCGCTTTTTCCACGGGCAGCACGACGAGGAACCAACCGCCACCGATGATGGCCATCAGCGTGACGGCTCGCCGCACGGTTTTCCACATCTCCACTCGGTGTTCCATGGCGCGGACGCTACATCAGCCGAGGCCTAGCGTCCACGCGCGAAACCTGATGGTGTTATGGGTTGGCGGACGCGCAACCTGTGCCATCTTGAAGCGATGGAAGACGACGAATCAACGCTACGGAGCAAGCAGCTCATTTTCAGGACATGCGGAAAGCCGACTGAGGTGCTAGAACTGGAAACGGATATTCTGATTTCTCAAAATCTAGCAGGAGGCGAGGTGTTGGTGCGAGTCGTTGCGGCACCCTTGAACCCGGCCGACCTCAACACGGTGGAGGGCACTTACGGGGTGAAATTGGAGTTGCCCGCGACCCCTGGGATTGAGGGGTTTGGCGTGGTGGAAGCGAGCAACTCGCCCGAATTCGAGCGCGATGACGAGGTGATTTTCCTGCGTCGCGCGGCCACTTGGGCATCACACACCATTGTGCCCGGTGAGGCGCTTTTCAAACTGCCCAAGGGCATGGATCCGCTGCAGGCGGCGATGCTTAAAGTGAACCCAGCGACTGCCTGGCAGCTGCTGCACGGGGCGGGAAAACCAGAGCCGGGCGCATGGATCGTGCAGAACGTGGGGAATTCCGCAGTGGGTCGATGCGTCATTCAGCTCGCCGGCGATCTTGGGATCCGAACGATTTCCTTCGTCCGCCGCGAAGCGCTTTTTGAGGAACTCAAGTCGCTGGGTGCAGATCACGTTTTCTTGGATGACGACGGCGGGGTGGCTGCGGCCAAAGAGGCGATGGGCGGTGCGAACGCCGCGTTGGCTTTCAATGCGGTGGGCGGCGATAGCGCACTGCGCTTGATGAAACTGCTGCGCGAAGGCGGCAGCCACATCACGTATGGGGCGATGGGTCGCAAGCCGGTCACCGTGCCTAACGGCTTGCTGATTTTCCACGATATCGTGATTCGCGGCTTGTGGGTGACAAAGTGGATCGCGAATGCACCGGCGGATGAAGTGGCCGCAGTTTACGCAAACCTCGCGGCACGCGTGGCCGCCGGGAAGCTGGCACAAGCGGTGGATTCCACATTCCGGTTAGAAGAATTTCAGAGTGCGCTGGCGCGATTGGATGCGCCGGATCGTTCGGGCAAGGTGCTTTTCGTGCCGGAATGAGTCGCGATCATCCGTTTGTCGCTTCACGTCAGCGCCAGCGGTCCGCCTTGGCAGAATTTTTCTTGGCCAAAGGTCGGAAGGTGATGACCGAAGGCATGCGCCACGGATAACCAGAGTCGGTTGTGTGGCACTCGGTCGAAGGCCATTGCTTGGCCGCTGCGGAAACCCAGCCCACCACCTAACAAAACAAAGGGGATATCATCCAAACTGTGACTGTTCCCTTTACCAAGCTCGTTGGTCCAGACGATGGTGGTGTGATCGAGCATGGTTCCGTCGCGACCGGGTTCGGGAATGGCATCTAACTTGCGGGCGAGATCGGCAAGCTGGGTGCAAAGCCAGATGTTGATCTTCACCAGCTTTTCCTGTGCATCCGCATTCCCGTCGGGCTCGTGGGAAAGGTGGTGATGGTCGTCGTTGATGCCGAGCCAGCGCATGCGTGCCTGACCGACGCTGTTGGTGTATTGCAACGTGGCGACGCGCGCCATGCCGTTGGCGAAGGCATTGACCAAGAGATCGGTTTGCATGGCGCTGACTTTGGGGATGCCGTCGTTGTCCAGCGCCACGCCTTGTGCGAGCGCAGGTGGTGGAAAAATCAGCTGAGTGGTGCCGCTGCTCTGGAGGTCTTTTTCCATGTCGCGAACGAAGGTGGCATGCTGCTCTAGCAGATCGCGCTCAGCCGGATCCACCCGTGCGGCGATGGATTTCAAATCCTCGCGCACTTCGTCGAGCACGCTGCCGAGATTCTCGCGGTCCTTGGTGCTGCCGTAGAGCTTGTCGAAAAGTGCGTAGGGATCGCTCAAGGGCGCAAGCGGTTGGTTTGCTCCGGCATAAGACTCCCGTGTCCATGGATCAGCTCGGTTAGGAACGGCCACACCGAGTTCCAACGAACCGAAGCGCGTCGCCGTTTCCGGTCTGGCTTGGAGGAAATTACGCAGCTCCTGGTCGATTGAAATGTTGCGTGCCCAGCCAGCGGGCTTGTCGCTGCCGCCTTGGATGTTTCCCGGCAATAGCTCATCGGCGGTGAGCAGGCAGCTGATGCCGCGCATGTGCCCATCGCCGTCCCCACCTATTTTGTTAGAAATTCCGCGCAGCGTCATCAGGCGGCTTTTGAAGGGCTCTAAGGGTTCGAGGATGCGCTTCAGTTTGAAATCGGCCCCCGTTTCGTCAGGCCAGAAATCTGGCGGCACGGTGCCGTTGGGCGTGAACATGAAAATGATACGCTGCATCGCGACCTCCGGCGTGGCCGCCGCCAGCGATGGCAAAGCCGGCAGAAAAGGCAGTGCGGCGGCGGATAGACCGAGTTGCTTGAGAAAGTGGCGGCGACTTTGAATGTTCATGGGTTTGGCTTTTCGTTAGACGCTTGGTCGGGCGCGGGGATTTCGTGAAGCGCAGCGAGAACTGCCTGCGCGGCTAGCAGGTTGCGGACATTTTCGCCATCGCCGACAAATGCGCTGTCCAATTTGGCAATCGTTTCATGCCCGTAGGCGGCGGGGTTCTGTTTGATGGCATATTGGAAAAACTGGCGGATGAAGCCACGCCGTGCGGTGGCTGAATCCACGGCGTAGGCCGCGACGTCGCGCGGTCCAGCGAGGTGAATGAGATCGCCCTCCCGGGTGATGAAGTCGGAACGCGGGTTGATCGGTTTATCGCCCTCATGCGTGCGGTAACGGCCGACGGGATCGAAGTTTTCTAACGAAAACCCGAGTGGATTGATCGTCTCGTGGCAAGTCATGCATGAAGGGTTGCGGGTGAGCTCGGCGACCTTTTCCCGCATCGTCAACGACGGGTCAAACTTGTGGTTTTCGAAAGCGATCGCTTCGGGTGGCGGCTTGAGAACGCTGCCGAGGATGTTGCGGGTGAGGAACACGCCGCGCTGTATCGGCGAGGTGATGTCGTGGTGCGCTAACTGAGCTAACAGATAAGGATGGGTCAGCACGCCGGCGCGCATCGCAGGGTCCAGTTTCACCGGTTGGAAACCGCCGCCATCCGGCATGGGCACGCCATAGAAATCGGCAAGGCGTTGGTTGAGCCATAGGTAGTCCGCCGTGAGGAGCTCGCGGTAATTGGATTTTTGCCCATCCACGACACGCCGAACGAAAAGCTCCAGCGATGTCCTCAAGTCGGCCACCAGCGCGTCGTCGAAACTGGGAAAGGCCTCATGGCTTTTGGTCAGCTCACCATCGACATCCAGTTTCAGCCAACGCCTGAAAAATTCGTCCATCTTCGCTCTGGCGCGTGGGTCGGTAGACATACGCCGAGCCTGTGCGGCCACTTCATCGCGGGTGTGCAACTTGCCTGCTGCGGCGGCTTCGCGCAGCTCTTGATCAGGCAGCGAATCCCACATCGCGAGGGCGAGACGACTGGCCACCGTGGGGTCGTCCTTCGTGGCAAGCGCGTCCGGATAGAGAAATCTCGGCGATGTTAGAATCTGGATGATCGCGCGCTTGACGCACTGTTCCGCAGGCAATCCTCCGCCGAAAGGGCGTGACACGAAACGATCCCGCAGCCCGTCATCCAAGGGCCGTCGAAATGCGCGCTGGGCAAAGGTCGCCACAAACTCTTGCAGCGCGGCCCCGCGATTCGGTGCGTCCTCCTTCACACCGCTGAGGCGTGGCAGCCGGGCGATCACTTCGTTTGCCACGTCCACGGCTGCGGCGGTTGTCGCTTCATGCCAATCTTTGGAGATTCCGGTGCCGCGCTCGTAGCCTTCGCTGGCGTCGTCGGCAGGGAAGGGGGTGTTCACCACGGTCACCCTTTCCGCCGGTGCTGGGGAAAGTGCGGGAGTCGCTAACACCTGCCACGGCGAGCGCGGCGTTTTCCACTCCAGCCTGACCATCGCCCGTTGTTCCTTGTACTTGAAGAAATCAAAACGGAGTGGATAAGCCCGCCCGGCTAGCAGAAAAATTCGGGCGGTTGACGCGCGTTCCTCGCCGCCGGAGCTCACCCAAGCATCGATCAACGCGTCTTGTCGTTTTGCTCCGCTGTCGTCGCGATGGTTGCCGTCGCCGTCTTGACGATCGCCATTCAGATAGAGTCGTGCGCCATTCGGAGTCGTGATACGAAACTCATGCCAGCCGGTTTCCGCCGCGAGCAACGAGCCGTCCCAGCCTATCGAAAACTGTTCCGCGTTGATTCCTTCACCCGGAGAACCCTCGCCGAAATTGAAATCCATGCGCGTGTCCGTCCGCTCGAACCCTTTGCGCGCCTTCTTGTTCATCCCGTCCGATTGGAAATACTGCCCCTTCAAGCCGATGCCCTCACCGAGTGGGTGGGCTTGCCCGAAGCTTCCTAACAAATCTGCGATTGACTCGCGAAATTGCCGATTCGTCAGTCGTGCGAACGCAGGTTTTGGCGGGGGCGAGTGCGCGGCACGTGCCTCCGCCGAATAGAATTTTCCGTAGATGAAATCTGCCACTCGCTTTGACTGTTCCGCATCTAGCAGCTCGGGTTCATCTTCCGGCATGCGGCGGTCGATGTAGCGTGCGAGCGAAACGGGCGACCTGTCGCCTTGCAATGGCTCGTCGACTTCGTCCTCCACCCCTTCGCCATCCTTGCCGTGGCAGGAGGCGCAATACTCGGCGTAGATCGCTTCTCCGGTCGGTACGGTTTCTCCTGCGGAGGCGATGCCCACAAGAAAAACCCAGAAATGACCAAAGATCGCTTTCATCCAACCCGACCGGATACGCGGCGCTTATGCGGATGTTTCCCTTCATTTCCTAATGCGGGGATGCATCACGGACCTAGGTTTCGCTGTTGCTCGACTTGGCTCAATGTGTCCGGATTTTTTACGTTTTGGGCCGATGAGCCTTAGGCTTGCTCCAAGCGTGATATTTTAAATGGATGATAAGTCTCTGACTGTAAGTGAAATAGAGTTTGGATCCCATCGGCTGGCCCGCCATTTGCTGATGATCCGCCGTGCCATCGGCACAATCCCCCCACATCCCCCCCGAACATGAACTCCCCCCGATTGAAAAAGTACGTACTGCCGTTGGCAGTTTTGGCCTTTGGCCTTCCCGCCACCGCGAGTGCCGCAACCTACTCACTGGTCATGCACGCCGACGTGCATCCCGGCAAATACACGGTGGATCCCAACGGATCTCTCGAAAGCGTGCTGAGCAACTACGACGACAAGGCCAAAGTGATCGGTGCCAGCGTCGGCGACACGCGCTATTGGACGTTCTGCCTCGAATCCAGCCAGTACTTCCAAGATGGCAAAACCTACAATGCGGACCCGTCGTCCGCAGCGGATTCGAGCGGTCCTGGACCCAGTTTTGCCGATGCCATTTCCGCGGGAACCGCTTATCTCTACAAAGAATTCGTGACGGGCAACCTCGACACGCTGCTGGCTGGATTTAGCTACAGCGACGTGGCGTCCGGTGGCGCACGGCTTCAGCGCACCATCTGGTGGCTCGAAGGTGAAGTCGGCGGCGTTCTCGACAGCGGTCTGGAAGGCTTGCTGCTCGGCTCTTTCGGCAACTCGGCAGGCTACCTCGCGGACTACACGGGAAGCGAAGTTGGCGTGCTGAATCTCACGCGCTTCGTCGGCGCGGGTGGGGATTTGCTCGGAGGCGATCATCGCCAAGACAATCTCGTTTATTGGGGACCGCCAGTAGGTGATACACCGCCGGTGCCGGACGGTGGCACATCCGTCCTGCTGCTGAGCCTCTCGCTTGGCGGGTTGGGCATGGCCCGCCGCTTCTTGCGCGCCTAATCCAGATCCCTGAGAGCAGCTCCTGCCTCCATTTCCTCAGAAGCGTCCGAGCCGCCATGGCCGGGCGCTTCTTTCTTGGGGCCATCCGTCTGGCTACCTCCGCCCTTGCGCGCTCCGCCTCGGGTCGCTAAACGTCCGCCCGCATGGCCACGATCAATTCCAATTTCCTCAAGCTCAAAGCCGGATACCTCTTCCCTGAAATCGCCCGCCGCGTCCGGGTTTACACCGAAGAAAACCCAGACAAAGCCGCCCGCATCATCCGTTGCGGCATCGGCGACGTGACCGAGCCGCTGCCCGCCGCCGTGGTGAAGGCGATGCACGAGGGCGTCGATGAAATGGCCGACCGTGCCACCTTCAAGGGCTACGGTCCGGAGCAAGGTTACGAGTTTCTCCGCCAAGCTATCGTTGATAATCAGTTCGCCGATCTCGGCATCTCCGCGGACGAGGTTTTCATCTCGGACGGCTCCAAGTGCGACACCGGCAACATTCTGGACATCTTTGGAAAAGGCAACGTCATCGCCATCACCGACCCCGTCTATCCGGTTTACGTTGATACCAACGTGATGGCTGGCAACACCGGCGATGCCGATGAAAAAGGTGCCTATGCCGGCCTCGTCTATCTGCCCTGCAACGCGGCTAACAAGTTCGTCGCTGACGTTCCTAACGAAAAGGCCGACCTCATCTACCTTTGTTTCCCGAACAACCCGACCGGAGCCGTTGCCACCCGCGCGCAGCTCGAGGCCTGGGTAAAATACGCGAAGGCCAACGATGCCATCATCCTCTTCGACGCCGCCTACGAGGCCTTCATCCAGGACCCGGAAATCCCGCGTTCCATCTTCGAAATCGAAGGCGCGAAGGACGTGGCCATGGAGTTCCGTTCCTTTTCGAAAAACGGTGGTTTCACCGGCGTCCGCTGCGGCTACATCGTCATCCCGAAGACCCTCACCGGCAAGTCGGACACCGGCGAACGCATCCCGCTCCATCAGCTCTGGAGCCGCCGCCACAGCACCAAGTTCAACGGCGCCAGCTATCCGGTGCAAAAAGCCGCCGCCGCGGTGTTTTCCCCGGAAGGAAAAGCTCAGGTCAGCGCGCTCATCGAGCACTACATGGGCAATGCGAAATTGCTGCGTGAAGCGGTCATCGAAGCCGGCCTGCCGGTCTTCGGCGGTGAAAACGCGCCCTACGTCTGGGTCGGCTGCCCTGCCGGACTCACGTCGTGGGACATGTTCGACAAGATGCTCGGCGAGGCTCAGGTCGTCATCACCCCCGGCTCGGGCTTCGGTTCCGCCGGCGAAGGCTATTTCCGCATCTCCGCCTTCAACTCACGCGCAAACGTGGAGGAAGTCTGCCGCCGCCTGAAAGCGTTGGTGGCTTGAGGATTTCGGCCAGTTGGCAAACGGGTGGTCCGAAGGGGCCACCCGTTTTTTTTGGGCTCTTCCGCCGTTTGAAAGCGTGTCGCTCAAGGCGTGCCCAACGACTTGTTGGTGGCGGTCACGGTTCCGAAGACGGCGCTGCAACCGATCGCGTTGAAGGCGCTGATCGCCGTGCCGCCGCTGCAATAGCCAATGGAGAAACTGACATTGGCCGGGGAGAAAATTCCACCTCCGAGGCTGCTGTTGTTACTAAATCCGTAGGAGTTGGTGACGTTGCCGTTGGAACAATAGATTCCCCAGGCGTAGTTGCTGCTGCCTCTGGAGTTGCTGACGCTGGTAGAGGCAAAGAGACCGTAGGATTTATCAATTAAGCCGGAGGAAGATCCGTTGCTGGAACCGGTGCAGCCGTCGATAATGGCACCGGTGATTCCCGGCCCACCCTTGCTGCTGGCCGTGCAGTTGCTGATCGTGCCGCCACTGATGCCTGCGAGAGAGTCGGTGTTCATCGAGGACGCATTGCAGTTGGAAATGGTGGTGCCGGAGATTCCGGTTCCGCCGATGACTTCGGCGGCGGAATCCGTGACGACACCCGCGCTGATGCCGTTTCCGGAGACCTCCTTGACGATGCAATGGGAAACGTTGGAGGAGAAATTGACCGAGATGCCAGGTCCCGCAAGACCTGAGACGGTGACATGGTGGATCTGATGACCGGAAGAAGGCGTGGCCGCCACGATGCCTCCCGAGAAGCCTTTCAACACAAAGTTGGTGCCGTTGTAGGTGGTGGCCCCGAGAATATGGCCGTTGCGGATGGTCGTGTGGTTAGACGTGTTGGCGATATGGATGGCGCTGCCGCTGCCGCTCGCGTGGGTGGAGCGGATGGTGTAGCCGTTCAGATCCAGGCTGACTCCGCCATCGGTCGCGGTGATGTTGATGGCATTGCCCTCGGCGACGGTGATGTTCCCGGTGAGGTAGTAGCTGCCCGGAGCGGTGATGGTGAAATGAGGTCCGGCCACAGGAACAGCGGGACCGGCCGGGATGGGAGTGCGCGGCTCTACCTGCGTGAGGGTTTTCATCCCGGCGGCGGGAACACCGGCGGGCGGCGTGAGATCACCTTGCGCACACACGGCGAACGGGAAAAGAACGACGAAGAAGGATGGAGCAAATGTTTTCATGAATCGAATTAAGGCTGGAGCGGTACCGAAGCGGCGACGCGCAGGAAGTCTCTAGCAACGACGGTTTCTGCGATGCTGGTGCTGGTCTGGCCGCCGGCGGAACCGGGAAACGGGCCGCCTGAGTTGGACCAACCGGAAAGCGAGGTGGATCTTTGAATCTGATAAATCCGGGACGGGCTGCTGGAGAAGGTCACATCCCAAGGCGCGGTGGGCGTGCTGCTGCCGAGCGTCTGGGAAAGGATGCGCAGGCGGCTGCCCGCATGGTTGGGATCGCTTCCGGCGAGGTATTCGTTCTTGTCGGAAACACCGTCGCCATCGGAATCCGCAGTGCCGTTCTTGCTCGTGAGGTAGGTGAAATTCTGGCGCTCCCACGCGTCGGCAAGACCGTCGCCATCGGTATCGGGAAGGGCGAGGGTGGCGGTTTTCATCGACGCGAGATGGATCCAGCCGACATTCGCTCCGAAGGCATACCCGGAAAACTGGCCGGTTAGCAGATCGAAACGCGGGCGATCGGCATCGCTGGTCGGTCGTTGGGATCCGATCGCGTCCGTGCCGAAATTGATCCAGCCGATGTTCGCGCCCCAGGCGAGGCCGTAGAGATTTCCGGCTCCGTCGTGATTCACTCCGCTGTCCGAACCGAGCGTGTTGGTATAACGGATGCCGTTCGCCGGGGTGGCGTCGCCGAAGCTGATCCAGCCGCAGTTCGCGCTGTAGGCGAAGCCGGAGCAAAACGCCTCGCCGATGACCACGCCCCAGTCCGTAGCGGGTCGCGCGTTGATCCAGCCAATGTTAGATCCCCAAGCGTACGGCTGCGCCGGAGAAATCGTGGAGTCGGTCAGCGGCGGGTGCGCCGGATCGACGAGGCCTTGCGGCAGAATTCCGCCCGGCTGCGGGCCGCCCAGCGAGGCGATGTCGGCGGCGCTCAAGGCTTCTCCCCACAACCCGACGCATCCCAGTTTGGCCGGCTTCAGTTCGGCATTGTTATCGGATAACAGATGGAACGCGGGACGCATGGCATAGGGGCCATTGAAGGCCGAGCTGCGCGTCGTCCCGCTTGGTGTGCCATTGATGTAACATTTCACATTCAGTGCGCCGCCCGCCCCGTTGTTTTCGCAAGTGATAGAAACGCGATGCCAGGTGTTGATCGCGATCGCTCCTACGGTGCTGAGATCTCCGCCCGGACCGACCAGCGTGCCGGTGAGGTTGTCGCTGGACCGCAGATAGAATGAAACGTCGGCCGCGTTTGCCGTATCCAGCTGGACCAGCCCCGCGAACGGCTGGAGGCCATCCATTTTCACATCCATCACCACCGTCCATTGGTTGGTCGCGGTCGGGCTGCCACCGCCGTTGGGTCCGGTGGGGTTGGTGACGGTCAGCCGTTTCGTCGCGGGGGTGAAAACCTGCGCCTGCAGATAGGTGTAGCCGCTGCCGTCCGTCGCGAATGAATAATCGCCGCCGGCGGTGAGACTCGACGCATCAAGCGGCGCGGTCGACGGATGATAGCCGTTGAAACCCGAATCAAGGTCCCACACGCCTTTGAAATCCGCCACCCCTGCCATCGACGGGCAGGCAGCGACGATGACGAATGCCGGGAGAAGAAATTGAGTCGCTTGTAACACCGCATCCCCAGCCTGCTTGTTGGGTAAGCTCGCTGTAAATACGCACAATCACTTAGGCTCAGCCGCGACCTGAAATTGATAGAATACAGATAGAAATTCCCCACTCGCCTGATTTCCTGAAACCGCTTCGATACCCCGTCAGACCAAGATCAGCTCCGGTCGTCACGCTTAAGCTGACTTGCAGCAGCCGAATTTGTCGCCCAACTTCCGGCATGCTGTTCCGCATCATTCCTCTTTTCATCACGACCGCCTGCTTCGCCATCGCGGCCCCCATGCTTCCTTTCAAAGCCGACTTTTCGCGCTTTCCGGCCACTCCATGGAAAGCTCTCGGCGGCGAATGGTTTGCGGCGGATGGCGCGCTCAAAGTGACTGGCGGCTCAGGGCCGAAGGCGGTGATCGCTGGGCTGGTGGCAGGCGATTTCCAGCTCGACGTCGAGCTGCGGCCGGAAGGCGAGGGTGCGCAGGTGGGCGTCGTGTTCCGTGGCAGCGATTTCGGCGATGGGATCGACGCGTTCAACGGCTATTTCGCTGGCATCAAATCGGGTGGAAATGGAGTGATGTGGGGAGCGAATGACCCCAAATGGCGGGCCATCGCTGCGCGCCCGATGACCGTGAAGGCGAACACGTGGTATCACCTGCGCTTGCGGGTTTCGGGAAACAACACCCAGCTCTTCGTCGATGACGAAACGATCACCGACCAGAGCTGGCCGGTTTTCGATGGGATCGACGCGGCATTCACCCAAGGCGGCATCGCTCTGCGCGCGCTCGATGGCGCGGCGTCGTTCCGCAATCTAACGATCACGGCGTATCGCGCCACGCCGCTGCCGCGTAGCTACACGAATCCAGTACGAGCCGGCGCAGCAGATCCCGTTGTTCTCCGCCACGAAGGGAAATACTACGCTTATACGACGTACACGCCGGATTTCCCCAACATGCCGCGTGGCATCCGCCTCTACACGTCTGCCAATCTGGTCGATTGGAAGGATGAAGGCTTCGTGCTGAAGAATCAGGACAGCTGGGGCGATTCGCGTTTCTGGGCACCCGACATCGTGGAAAAGAATGGCACGTTTTACCTCTACTATGCCGCCGATGAGCGGATGTGCGTCGCCACGGCGAAGACGCCGATGGGTCCATTCAAGCAAGAGAAGCAACAGCCCATCGAACCTAGCAGCATTAAGATTGATGGCCACATTTTCGAGGACGACGATGGCCAGCGCTACTTTTACTATGTCACGTTTGGCGATGGGAATGAGATTTGGGGCGGCAAGTTGAATGACGACATGGTCAGCGTCGATCCCACCACGTTGAAGCAAATGGTGAAGCCCGACCAAGCGTGGGAGCGTCACAAGGGCGCGGTCACCGAAGGCGCGGAAATGCTGAAACACAAAGGCACCTACTACCTCACCTACTCCGGTAGTCATTTCGAAAGCCCGGAATATGCCGTCGGATATGCCACCTCAAACAGCCCGCTCGGCCCGTGGAAAAAGTATGAACTCAACCCGGTGATGAAATCGACCGCCTATGCCCATGGTACCGCGCATCACTGCTTCACCCAATCCCCGGACGGCAAGGAAACGTTCATCGTCTATCACCGCCACCACACCTTGCAAGAAACCGAGCCGCGCGCGCTGTCCATCGATCGCGTCCGCTTCCTGCCCGATCCCGCCGGCGGGCCTGACATCTTGCAAATCCACGGCCCCACCTCATCCCCACAATCTGCGCCATCAGGTGCGCGGTGAACGGTTTGTTTTCTACAAAGCGGGTCTTGATCTTCCACACTCTTATCCCGCTTTTTCAATCCTTGCCTCAGCTGATTCGGAAAAGCCAATATCATCGCTGAGCCATTTGAAATCTTTGCTCAAAAATGATGAATGCAAAAGACGCAGATTGGTTTGCGATTACCCTTCAAGGTATATTTGGGGCGGTCTTAGGCATCCTTGCGGGAAGTCTTCTTGTTATGAACCGTATCACCAAGTTCATGGCGCGGGATCAGGAATCGTCACTGATCATGGTAGCGGGGTGTATAATAGCGGGAGCAGGATTACTCATGCGGTATGGCGATGGACTGCTGATTCCAACCCGGACGGTTCCATCTACACCATTGAGGCATACTGCTTGTTCAATGTATTTATCACTCGCTCTTGTGGTTATTGGAAGCGGAACAGTGGTCTTTGGTATTGGGAGATACTTTTACCTGGCTCAGCAGGATTTAATAATGAAACACAATGAGGCAAACAAGACGTCCATTCTAACGACGCAGCCGATACCAGTACAAACCGTAATCAATGCAACAACCTCAACACGCAGTCGAAGTCTCGCCGTCGGTCAGGTGTAGGAGGACTTTGACGTTGGGTATAACATCAGATGTCGAAACCAGAAAAAATTATGGAACTGCATGGCACAACCGCAACGATTGTTGCACTGAGCCTCATCGTGTATTTTGCAAGCGTCTACGGGGCTAGAGGGCTTTTTGAGATTTACGGTGGGACCGATCAGTTCCGGCCTCCTACCGTGCTTGCGGTGACCGCGTTCCAATGGAGTCCTTTCCTATTTGGGGCGCTATTGCTGTCTTTCGGATGGTTGCATAGTCGACCGCGTGAGTATCGGTGGGCATCGTGGTGCGCGTTGAGTGTCGCGGGTCTTACGACTGGCTTGGTTCTCTATGGGCTCGTTTTACCGTTTGCATCGACCACATTTAAAATGGGAAACAACTGAAATGGAATTTGCCGAATCGGGGCCTTAGGATTCGTTAGGTAGCGAGTTAGATAGCACCCCGTGTATGGCTCCGTAAAGGGCTGTTCCAGTCGGAATCGGGCATCTGGCGCGGAGAGTAGAACCATCCAGATAGCTCGCACATCCGGGATTACTGGTTTATTTAACCAACCGCGTTTGAGAATGAATCAAACAATTTCATCAGGCCGCATCCAACAACTGCCCTTACCGCTCTGCGCGGATTTCGTGATTCTGATTTTCCTCAGACGGCGACATCTTGGACCATCACGCGTTCTTCGAGCAGTTGGATGAAGTGCTTGATGTGGTGAGAGGGGAGGTGGCGTTTCCAGACGGCCCACATGTGGAAATCCAGATCGGCGGCGGTGAGGGCGATGGGGATGATGACGATGTCTTGCTTGTCGAGATCGAGCACATGGGGCAACAGCGAGATGCCTTGGTCGGCGGCGATGAGGGTGACGAGCGAGTCGAAGCCGTCCACTTGGCGGACTTTGCCGGGGCGCGTGCCGTCCTGATAGTAGATGGTGGCGAGTGTCTCACGGTGGCTGGAACGACCTTCGCCCCCGAGGCAAAGTAAGGTTTCTCCGGCGACTTCGGTGAGGGCGAGCGACTTGCGGTCTGCCAGTGGGTGTTGCCGCGAAAGGGCGACGCCAAAGGTGGAGCGAATGACGCAAAGGCTGCGCAGACAGGTCATCGATTCGACGTCCTTGCCGTAGGCGAAGCCGATGTCGATGCGACCATCTGCCAGTGCGTCTAACTGTTCTGCGGGAAGCATTTCGACGAAGGCGACTTCCACGCCGGGGAACTTCTGATGGAAGATCTTGAGCGTTTTGGGCAAAAACTCGGTGGCGATGATGCCCACGCTGCCGATGCGCAGCCGACCACGGTGGCCGGATTGCGCCTCGTTGGCGCGGGCAATCGCGTTGTCGGCGTGAAGCAGCAGCTTGCGCGCGTCGTCGAGGAAGATTTCCCCAGCCTTGGTCAAGGAGACGCTGACGGTGTCGCGATCCAGCAGGCGCACGGCGATTTCGTGCTCCAGATCCTTGATTTGCTTGCTGAGCGCGGGGCGACTGATATGCAGCCGATCGGCGGCTTTGCGGAAGTTCAATTCCTCGCCTACGGCCACGAAGTATCGCAAATGTCGGAGTTCCATGCCGCGCGACTGGTAACGCAGAGTTACCAGCATGGAAACTTCAAAGTCATTCCCGAATGCGAAATCCGGACGATAGATCATCGCCCCGTGCGAACGAGCGTTTGAGATCCGCCGCATTTGGGCTCCATCCGACTCCCCATTTTCCCTTTTTCCACCATGCGTCCTATCCTGTTCCTGCCCTTGTCCGTTGTCTGGTTGATGCTTCCAGCGTGTCGCAAAAAAGAAGCCGCAGGGCCACCGCAGATGCCTCCTGCGGCGGTCACTTTCGCGGAGGCCGCGACGGAAAAGGTCGTCATCACGAAGGATTTGCCCGGTCGTATCGATGCGTTGCGAGTTTCCGAAGTGAGGGCGCGGGTACCAGGCATCCTGTTGCACAAGACCTTTGAGGAGGGCGCGGAAGTGAAGGCTGGCGACGGGCTGTTCCAGATCGATCCGGCCCCGTTGCAAGCCGCGCGCAACAGCGCGGCGGCGAATTTGGCACGCGCTGAGGCGATGTTGCAGCAGGCGGAAAACTCGGTGAAGCGGTTCCGCGAGTTGGTCGAGGTCAAGGCGGTGAGCAAGCAAGGGGCGGACGACGCCGAGTCTGCGGTGTCCATTGCCAATGCTGAAATCGGTGCGGCGACGGCGGCACTCGCGACCGCGGAGCTGAATCTCGGCTACGCCACGGTGACGGCCCCGATTTCCGGCCGCATCGGCAAGGCGCAGGTGACCGAAGGCGCGTTGGTCGGCCAAGGGACGCCGACCTTGTTGGCCGTGATCCAGCAGCTCGACCCGATCTATTTCGACTTCACGCAATCGAGTTCCGACATCGTGGCGCTGCGCCGGGCAATGGGAAAAACGGCCGACGCAGAGCACGGCAAGGTGACGCTGCTGCTGGATGACGGCAGCGAGTACGAGCATGCTGGCAAATTGCTTTTCTCCGAGGTCACGGTGGATGAGACCACCGGCATGGTCACGCTGCGGGCTGAGTTTCCAAACCCGGACAAGCTGCTGCTACCCGGCATGTTTGCCCGCGCACGGGTGATCCAATCGGTGGAAGAAAACGCAACCACGGTGCCCCAGCAGGCGGTGACCCGCGGCATGGGTGGCGCGGGCACGGTGATGGTCATCGACAACACCAACCACGTGCAACCGCGCATGATCCAGACGGGCGCGCTGACCGGCGACAAGTGGGTCGTGAAGGAAGGTCTAGAACCGGGTGAGCGCGTCATCATGGAAGGCCTGCTCAAAGCGCGCCCCGGCGCAGAAGTCGTTCCCGCACCCTTCGGCAAGAAGGAAGAAGGCGGCAAGGCTGAAGCGACGCCGAAAGCGAAGAGCGGCCAGTGATCTAACCCTCTAGCCTAACACCAATTTTCTCACACCATGGCCCGTTTCTTCATCGACCGCCCGGTCTTCGCTTGGGTGCTCGCCATCCTCATCTGTTTGATGGGTGGCATTTCCATCACGCAACTCCCGGTCGCGCAGTATCCCAGCGTCGCACCGCCTTCCATCGCCATCACCGCGAACTATGCCGGTGCTTCTGCGGAAACGCTGAGCGACACGGTGACTTCGGTCATCGAGCAGCAGCTCAACGGCATCGACAACCTGCTTTACATGTCGTCCGCATCGGACGCGAACGGCACGGCGATCATCACGCTGTACTTCAAACCGGGCACGGATCCGGACGTGGCGCAGGTGCAGGTGCAAAACAAGGTGCAGCTCGCCACGCCGAGCTTGCCGCAGACGGTGCAGCAGCAGGGTGTCGTCGTCGCCAAGGCGACGCGGAACTACATGATGTTCATCGCGCTGACCACGGATGACGGCAGCATGGATGCCATCGCGCTGGGCAACTACATGGCGGCGAACATGCTCGATCCGATTCGCCGGGTGCAGGGCGTCGGCGAGGTGATTCAGTTCGGAACTCAGTTCGCGATGCGTGTTTGGTTAGATCCTGATAAGCTGATGAGTTATGGCATGACGCCGGGCGACATCTCTGCGGCCATTGCGGCGCAAAACACGCAGGTGCCCGTCGGTCAGATCGGCCAGTTGCCTGCGGAAAAAGGCCAACAGCTCAACATCATCCTGCAAGGCCGCGCCACGCTGCGTGAGGTTTCCCAGTTTGAGGAAATCGTGCTGCGCGTGAACACCGACGGCTCACGCATCTATCTGAAAGACGTCGCGCGGGTGGAACTCGGCGGCCAGGATTACTCGATCAAGGCGAACATCGACGGCAAGCCAACCGGTGCTTGTGCGATCAAACTTTCGCCCACGGCCAATGCGTTGGACACCGCAGAAGGGGTGCGCGAGGAGGTCAAGCGACTGGAAGAATTCTTCCCACCCGGCGTGAAGGTGATCTATCCGCTCGACACCTCGACCTTCGTGAAAATTTCTGTGGAGGAAGTGCTCAAGACCTTGGTGGAAGCCATCATCTTGGTGTTCCTGGTGATGTATTTGTTCCTGCAAAATTTCCGCGCCACGTTGATTCCCACGCTGGTGGTGCCAGTCGCCTTGTTAGGAACCTGCGGCCTGATGATGGCGTTTGGATTTTCGATCAACGTGCTGACGATGTTCGGCATGGTGCTCGCGATCGGCATCTTGGTGGACGACGCCATCGTGGTGGTGGAAAACGTCGAACGCATCATGAGCGAGGAGGGCTTGCCGGCCAAAGAGGCCACGCGCAAGGCGATGGGCCAGATCACCGGCGCGCTCATCGGGATCACGCTGGTGTTGTCGGCGGTGTTCATTCCGATGGCCTTTTTCGGCGGCTCGGTGGGCACGATCTATCGACAGTTCACGATGTCGATGGTGTCCTGCATGTTGTTCTCCATCCTCATGGCGTTGACGCTCACTCCGGCCTTGTGCGGCACCTTGCTGAAACAGGTGGATGCGGGACATCACCATGAGAAGCGCGGGTTCTTTGGTTGGTTCAACCGCACCTTCGACAAGTCCACGCGTCGCTATCAGGGATGGGTTGGCAAGCTGGTGAAACATTCGGTTATCGGCATGTTAGCACTGCTCGTCGTGCTCGGCGGCGTGGGCATCCTTTACAAAAACATGCCGTCGTCCTTCCTGCCTGAGGAAGACCAAGGGTATTTCATCACCTTGATGTCGCTGCCTGTCGGCGCGACCGACGAGCGCACGCAGGATGTGCTGCGTCAGGCGGAAGAATATTTCGCCAAGCAACCGGAGATTGAGCATTACTTCACCGTTGCGGGTTTCAGTTTCGCCGGTAAGGCGCAGAACTCGGCTCTCGCGTTCATCCGCCTGAAACCGTGGGAAGAGCGCAAGGGCAAGGACCACAATGTCCAAGCCGTCATCCAGCGCGCGATGATGGGACTTGGCGGGATCAAGGACGCCATCGTTTTCCCACTCAATCCACCGGCCATTCCTGAGTTAGGCACATCGTCCGGTTTCGACTTCTGGCTCCAAGACGTCGGCGGCGTGGGTCATGAAGCATTGACCGCAGCGCAGGGGCAGTTGTTAGGAATGGCGGCGCAGAACCCGAAACTTGCCCAAGTGCGGCCACAAGGGTTGGCGGACGCAGCGCAGATGAAGATCGAGCTGGATCAAGACAAGGCCAGCGCGCTCGGCGTTTCCTTGGCGGAAATCAACACCACCATGCAGACGGCGTTCGGTTCCGCCTACGTGAACAACTTCGTCAACGGCCCACGCGTCCAGCGCGTGATCGTGCAGCTCGACTCACAATTCCGCATGACGCCCGAGGACATCGGCAAAGTTTACGTGCGCAACAAGCAGGGCGGCATGGTCCCGCTTTCCGCCGTCACCAAGGTGGATTGGTCGTTCGGTTCGCCGCAGCTCCAACGCTACAACGGCATTCCGTCGGTGAACATCGTCGGCAGCGCCGCGCCGGGACTCAGCTCCGGTGAGGCGATGGAGGAAATGGAAAAAATGGCCGCGCAGCTCCCACGCGGGATCGGCTTCGAATGGAGCGGCCAGTCGCTGGAGGAACGGATTTCCGGCAACCAAGCTCCCATGCTCTACGCCGTTTCTCTGCTCATCGTATTCCTCTGTCTCGCCGCGCTTTATGAAAGCTGGTCCGTGCCAGCGGCGGTCATCATGGTGGTGCCGCTCGGCATCATCGGCGCGTTGCTCGCCGCCACCTACCGCGAGCTGCCCAACGACGTCTATTTCAAGGTCGGCCTGCTCACCACCGTCGGTCTCTCCACCAAGAACGCCATCCTCATCATCGAGTTCGCGCTCGATCTGATGGCGGAAGGAAAAGGTCTCATCGAGGCCACGCTCGAAGCTGTCCGCTTGCGCTTGCGGCCCATCCTCATGACTTCGATGGCCTTCGTCCTCGGTGTTGTGCCGTTGGTCATCAGCACCGGCGCAGGATCGGCCAGCCAGAACGCGATCGGCACCGGCGTGGCTGGCGGCATGATCTCGGGCACCATCCTTGCGGTCTTCCTCGTTCCAGTGTTCTTCGTGGTCGTCGCTCGCATTGTCACCAAGGTCACCGGCCACGAGCCGCACGCCGTCCATCCTGCTTCTGCTTCTAACGAAGGAAACTCCCATCATGCGTAAATCATCCGCCGTCACCACTTTGGCGCTGTCGATTCTATCAGGCTCCTGCAATCTCATCCCGCCGCTGGATGCGGTGAAATCACCGGTCTCCATGGAATTTCCCGGAAACTCCGGTGGTGCCGTTTCCGCAGACATTGCCTGGCAAAAATTCTTCACCGACCCACGCCTCCGCGCCCTCGTCCGCGCCTCGCTGGAAAACAACCGCGACCTCCGCATCGCCGCGCTCAACGTGCAACAATCGCGCGCTCAGTACGGCATCTCGCGCTCAGCGCTTTTCCCATACATTGGCGGTGAAGCGACCGGTGAACGTCGTCGCGGCTTGGGTAATGCAGGTTCAAACAGCTCCGGCGTCGATTCCGAGAGCTACGAAGTCTCCGTCGGCGTGGTTTCCTACGAACTCGACTTGTTCGGCAAGGTGCGCAGCATGAATGCTTCCGCGTTGAATTCCTATTTCGCCACGGACGCCGCTCGCGTCGCCGTGCAAATCTCGCTCGTCGCCGAGGTGGCGAACCAATACCTTACCGAGCTCGCGCTGCGCGAACAAATCGCTCTCGCCGAGCAAACGCTGGCTGGGATGGACACGGCCTATGACATCATGAAGCAGCGCTTCGATGCCGGCACCGTTTCTGAACTGGACCTGTCCTCCATGGAAATCCAGCGCCAGACCGCCAGTGTGGATCTTGCGGCATTTCGCCAACAAGCCGAGGTCGTCAAAAACTCGCTGGTCTTCCTCGCCGGCGGTTCCATTCCAGGAAATCTGCCGAAAGGTCGTTCGCTCGACCAAGTGCTAGTCGCTCCGGTCCGGGCAGGCGTTTCTTCCGACCTGCTGCAACGCCGTCCTGACATTCGCCAAGCTGAGTTCGAACTTCGCTCCGCCAATGCGGACATCGGTGCCGCTCGCGCAGCGCTTTTCCCCAGCATTTCGCTGACCGCCAGCGGGGGCACATCGAGTCGCGAGCTTTCCAACCTTTTCGCCAACGGCACGGGCACTTGGCTATTCTCACCCCGCGTCGATATCCCGATTTTCAGCGGCGGCCTCAACTTGGCCTATCTGGAGTCCGTCAAAGTCGCCGAGAAAGCCGCCGTGGCGAGCTATGAAAAGTCCATCCAAACTGGCTTCCGTGAAGTTGCGGACGGATTGGCCGGACGGCGTGGCCTTGCCGACCGCATTTCCGCCACCGAGAAACTGGTCGAGGCACAGCAGAATCGCACCAATCTCGCCACCGCCCGTTTCGACAAGGGCGTGGACAGCTATTTCGAAGTGCTCACCGCCACGCTCGATCTGTTCAACGCGCGGCAACGACTGATCACCCTGCGCCTCGCCCGCGAGGTCAATTCGGTGAATCTTTACAAAGCGCTCGGCGGCGGTTGGTAAACCTTCCCCAATCCAAAAAAAAGGAGCGACATGGGAAAATCCCAGTCGCTCCCTTTTTGTCTCTATCAGGTCGTTCAAAAAAGGCCGAGGACCTTGAGAATGACGACGACGATGACAACAGCTCCGACAATATAGACAATTGAGTTCATGGGGTTTGGTAGGTTGGTGTGACGGCCGGACCACCGGATGCAGAATCTCCGGTGAACGGTCGGAATCACTTTTGCAGGTGCCATGCCACAGGCATTTCGCAGGCTTCTGGGGATTTACAGCCCCTCTCGATGGGAAAATCCGGGCATTTTGCCCGCATGGCCCAAGGAATTGCACGATGCACGAAGCGGGCGACGCGCGTGCTTCCGAAGAGACAGACAAGTGCGGACTCACAGCAGCCGCGCGAATGCAAATAGGGTTTTTTCGGTCCTGCTAAAGCGCGGGCCTCAAATCAGGACTTGGCCAGAAATCACAAGAGCCGCCCTTGGATGGGGCGGCTCTTGAACGAATGGAGCATTCACTTGGGTCATCTCTCAGGCCGCTTTGGCGCGGGAGAGGAACTTCATTCTCAATCCGGCCAATCCGGCAAAGAGAATGCCGCTCAAGACAAGACCAGGTCCGCCTTCAGGCACGGGATTGGTGTTGTTGATTTCAGCAATAATCTTCCTTTGAACGGCTGCGTTGAAGTCCGCAAAGGTGTTAGCTGGGAGTGTGAACGATCCCGCGCCGTACTGAACGTTGTTTACATAATAAGCGTTCAGAGTACCTCCGCCGATAGGTAGACCGTTGATCTTATCCACGTTATTGGCAGCTGCATAATTGCGGCCTGTGATCGCGGAGTTTCCTTCGTTGTTTTCACCATCACCGGAAACATCGATCACTTGGCGACCATCGTAGATATTTCCGTTCAACGAATTGGTGCCGTAGATGAGGGCATTTCCGATTGCGGTATTCGCACTGAAAGGGCGAGCTGCCGCTGCGATTGAAGCCGCGAAGGCATTGGCACCCGCCGCGTCATTGATGAGGGTCCAACCGACGCTTAGCTGTTGGTCGCCAGCACCGGACCACATGATGTAGGAAACGGCCAAGCCATTACCTCCGTTTTGGGAAGCCAAGGTGGTGATGGCGTTCTGGACGGCGACGCTTTGGAACGCGGCGACGTAGCCATCACGTTGAAGCACGAATTCCGAGGCATCGACACTGCCGGAAACATCCACCAGAAGTGCCAATTCAAGGCCGACGGTGGTGGCTGCCGAAGCCTGTCCAGTTACCATCCCGGCGACGGCCGCGAGGGTGATGTATTTCACAAATGTTGATTTCATGATGGTGTTTTTCTTTGGGGTTTATCTGGTGCCGACATAAGGGCGTTTCGGAGAAAAGCACCAGTTGTGCCATAAGGTATTTGACACGCATCAAGTGCTTTATGATGAGCGAAATATAAAATATGGGTGCAGCGATGCCCGATGTGAATCCTTACGCGTGACACAAATTTCTGTAAGGAAAACCAACATGGAGTCTCTCTTTTCGGTCTTCGGTTTGGCGAGGGTAGCGTTGGGTTTTGGAGAACCTGAGGTGTGAAGAGATCGCCTAGATCGGCATCGGCAAAGGCAGAGAACGGAATAGGTTTCGAGCTTCCCTTTGGAAAGGTGGTTGGGATAGCGTGCTGCACATTCCCATCCCATGAACGAACTCAAAACCAAACTCACCAACCTCGGCCTGAGCCCTGAAATGACCGATCAAATCCTTGTCACCGTGGCGGATTACGTGAAATCCAAAGTTCCCGCGTCTTACCACGGCATGATTGACGACGTCATGGCAGGAAAAACGCCTGAGATGGGCGGCATCCTCGGCAGCTTGGGTGGCCTTTTCGGCAACAAGTAGGGCGAGACCAGATTTGCACCGTCAAAAATATTCACCGCAGCGATGTCTAGCGGAGAATACCCAACGATAGTGAAAGGTATTATCACGGGCAAGCGGTGAGAGACCTTATCTGAACTAGAGATAGAGGAGAAAGGGCTAAGAGATGTTAGTCGACTTGCATCAAGTAAAAGTTGATAGATTCAGCAGCGTCTGCCCATTCGATTTGAGTTTAACGATTCGATTCATTTAAAAAAATTTGGACGGCACCAGATTGATCTTCTTGTTCACGTGAAGGTTGCCGCAGTGGGGCGACTTTCACGCAAGCGGAATGGCCGGATCTAACGAATACTTTGCAGCAAGTGGATGACCGTTCCCTCCATCCGTGCCGCGCCTAATGCGCTTGGCGGTGGCTGATCTCTGGATCACGACCCTTGGCGGGGTGGAAGCTCATTTCCCAAGCCGTAATTGATCGCGTGTCATCCATCAGCGGGTTCGGCCTCGCCGCGGATACACCGTTTCACCGAGGAGCAGAGTCCTACTCCAAGCCCCTTTTCAGACCCAAAAACCGCCTGATACCCCTTAAAAATGGGGAGAAATGATCATTTCCGGGAACTTCGCATCAGCGTTCTTGACATTGGGGGCCCGTTCCGAGACTTCCCTGCATGGCCAAGAAACCTACCCTGATCAAAGACAAGTACACCAAGACCCAGATTCTGGATCAAATCGCCTCCGAAACCGAACTCAGCCGCAAGCAAGTGGCTGCCGTTCTCGACAGCCTGACCGACCTTATTGGCAGTCACATCGCCAAGAAGGCGGCTGGAGAATTCGTCCTTCCAGGCCTCTTGAAGATCACCACCGTGAACAAGCCAGCCGTCAAGGCGCGCAAGGGCATCAGCCCGTTCACCAAGGAAGAAGTTATGTTCAAGGCCAAGCCAGCCTCCACCGTCGTCAAGGTCCGTCCGCTCAAGAAGCTCAAGGACATGGCAGTCTAATAAGTTGCTGATACAACATTGATCCTACAACGCGGTTTCCGGTCTATCCGGAAACCGCGTTTTATTTGTCGAGGTGGAATGGCGGCAGCACCTAAAATGAAACGTTCGGTGATTCACGCCAAACCCAAAACACACGATGAAGCGGCCGTGACCTCGATCACGGGCTCTAACTCCGAACGAAATCCTCAAGCTCTGACCTAACGAATTGAAGCAATCCTCCGGCGACACCATGCAGCGGTGGGTGATTCTCCGAGTCCGCTCAAGAGGAGATGGCATGCGTTGAGCCCATGCATGCAGAACGAAGATATCGGGCCCATCTGGAGCGGCCACCCGCTTCACCGACCCCAAGTGGAAATCCACCCCAGACTTGTCGTGGTGGAGCATAGGAGATTCGAACTCCTGACCTCTTCATTGCGAACGAAGCGCTCTACCAACTGAGCTAATGCCCCTCTCCGGCGACACTGTTTCCCTGCCAGTTCGCAGCGCACCGCGCAAGCGGGAAGTTGCAGGCACAAGATTCAGGAACTTGCCGTAACACCTTGTTTCATGGGGAAAATCGTTCAGGGCCATTAACAATGTTTTGCCAAAGCTGGCGTATACCCCATCATTTCGCCCATGAAACCGGCTCTCTGGATCCTTCCTTCCTGTGCATTGGCACTCATGCTCACCAGCTGCGGAAACTCAGGCTCCTCCAACAACCCAGACGCGGTCACCGGCCCCTTCGACAGCAACGGCAACTACCGCGAGGATTGGGCAGACAATCCGTCGAAATGGCGCAAATCCAGTGGCTCGCCGTCGCCTCATGAGTTGCGCACAGACGAGCTTCCCGAGATCGCCGGCAACACCGACCAGCCGCCCAGCAACTCGGTGCCCTTGGTCAGCCCCTCCAGATCCTCATCCGCATCTTCCAGTCCTTCTGGCACGACCACCCGCGTGATTTCCCAAACCCGCGTCTCGGAAAAGCCCAAGTCCGTCACCAAGGTGGTGTCCGCGCCGAAGCCGAAGGCCAAGCCAAAACCCAAGCCCGCTCCGGTCAAGGTGAAGCCAAAGTCCGTGCGCTACACCGTCAAGAAGGGCGACTCGCTTTCCTCCATCGCCAGTCGCACTGGCAGCTCGGTTTCGGCCATCCGCAGTGCCAATGGAATCTCCGGGACACTGATTCGCCCGGGCCAGACGCTTACGATTCCCAAGAAGTGACGAATCGTGGGTGCGGGTGATTGCCCGTGCCCTACTTCTGCTCGCCTCGCCCGCGCTTGACCGGTTGCGGATGCTGCCCGTCAGGATCAAAAATCTGACGATTCCGTAGAAACTGCGCCGGCGTCACCTGATAGAACGCCTGGAACTGTCGGTAAAACGTGTGCACGGACATGAAGCCCAATTCTTGGGCCACCTCGTCCGGGAGTTTGCCGCCTTCCAGCTTTCTGCGAGCCACCACCATGCGCTCCATTTTCATCCAGTGCTTCGGCGGCAGACCGATGTCCCTCACAAACAGCGTGTGTAGGTAGCGGATACTGCATCCCAGCGCTGCGCAGACGTCCGCCACTCGATAGCCCTTGCGGTAGGCGAGTCGCTCCAGACAGTGGTTTTCACCGGAGAATGACTCGACGACTCGCCAGGTTTGATTTGACCGGATTATCCTCAAGGAAAAGTGATGGGGGGCTGAAAAGTTTGATTTTCAAACCACGGGCGGCGCAGGTCAATGTACCATTTCGGCACTCTTGCCCAACAAGCCCCACCCGTCGAGCCACCACGCTGGCTGGTCCTCGTTCTTGAACTCATGCCTCTCACCGCCTATCCGAGAGCGTGCGCCGGGGCCTCCGGACCTTCCATTTCAGCTGTGCCCACCACCCAAGCCATCGTCCTGCGCCTCACCCGTCTCACCGAGACCAGCCTCATTGTGCATTGGTTCACGGTGGAATTTGGTTTGGTGAAAACCGTCGCGCGTGGTGCCAGACGGTCGAAAAGTCCTTTCAACGGCCAGATTGACCTCTTTTTCGGCGGGGAAATCTCCTTCGGCCAAGCCCGTGGCGCTGGCGATTTGCATCACTTGCGCGAGGTTGCGACCGACCGTTGGCGCGAAGGATTGCGCCGCAACTACACCACCACGCTGCTCGCTGGCTATTGCTGCCAGTTGATCGAAATGGCGGTGGAACCGGAACATCCTGACCCCGATCTCCACGATTTGCTCCGCCGGGTGCTCGATCATTTGGACCTCACCGAACCGTCGCTGAAGTCACTTTTGCACTTCGAATCCGAACTCGCCCGACTGCTTGGCGTGTCGCACCACCGGCAGCCCGCGCATGTTTCTCTGAGCGATGCCTTGGGCAAGCTTCCGCTGTCTCGCAACGATCTGCTTGAAAGACTTTCACCAAGGCAGGATTTCAGCTCGTCAGGTGACGGAATTGATCGATAGTAGATCCAATTGCTCAGTTATGGACTCACCCACCGCCACACTCATCGGAATTCTTCAGGACCGCGTCGAAACCCTGCGCGCCGCAGGAAACCTCAAAGAAGCCCTGCACGCGGCCTCTGCGGCGGTGGAAAAATCCCAGCAATCCCTCGGTCCTAATCTCGATAGCATCGATGCTTTTGCCTCCGCCTTGGAAATCCGGGGGGATGTTCAGCTCGAACTCGGCGAGCTGGACCTGGCCCGCGACGACTATCGCCAAGCGCTCGACCAGCTCGACAATCGTCCGGACCGCTGCGACCAGCTTGGCCGCCTGCACGCCAGCCTCGGAGCGGTTTATGACGGCCTCGATCTGGAACAGCGCGCGGTGAACCACTGGATCAAGGCCATCGAGTTTTTTGAAAAGGCCGAGCCGCCGCTGCTGTTGGACATTTCCACTCTCTCCAACAACCTCGGCTTCATCGCCAAGGCCAATGGCGATCTGGACAGCGCCGAATCTCACTTCCTGCGCGCGCTGGAGATTGTTCACTCCCAACTCGGTCAGGAGAACGAGCAGACCGCCGCCGTCTCCAGCAACCTTGGCGCGCTCTATCAGGCCGCCGGTTTCCACGAGCAATCCCGCGAAATGCACATGATCGCCCTAGAAACCCGCCGCAGCGTGCTCGGTGAGGAGCATCCAGACACCGCCCAATCCCACAACAATCTCGCGCTCGCCCTGCTCAACACCGGCGACCGCTCGTGGGC
>JAZKEG010000004.1:0-81296 GCA_040387215.1 Verrucomicrobiota bacterium
CGCCGTCTTGGAAGACTTTGACGATCTTTTCCCAGTTTTGTTTGTGGGCGGCTTTCTCCTTGGAGAGGACGACCATGCCTTCGTCGTTTTCGAGCTTTTCGAGAAGCACTTCGATCTCGTCGCCGATCTCGATTTCTTCGTCCTCGAACTCGTTGGACGGGATGGCTCCTTCGGACTTGTAGCCGATGTCCACAAGAACGACTTGGGGACGGATTTCAAGGATGGTGCCCTTGACGATCGATCCTTCGCGGAATTCGCGGAATTTAGAATCGATGAGCTCGCTCAGCTCTTTATTGGTGGGTTCCGCACATGCGTAAGCCATGATTTTGTCTGGTTTGGGGTTGTGTTGTTGGTTTCGTTCTCTTCCTGCAATTGCCCCGGAAAGGTAAAACCGACAGACACCGGGGCGCCAACCGTCTGTCGGTAGAAAGAAAAACGGACGGCGAACCTAGCCCCCGCGACCCCGATGGCAAGGCCAAACGAAGGGAAAAATCCCGGGCTTTTCCCAGCCAGCACAAAGAATCGCGCCATCGCGGGTCGGCCCAACTCCGCGCTTCTCAGCAGCCATTCGCGCGGCTTCAATCCCGCCGCCCGATGTCCGAGAATTTTTACCAGCAAACCACCGCCGCACCGCCGACGAACTTCGACGTCTCGCTGCGGCCGCCGGCGTTTTCGGAGTTCATCGGCCAGGAAAAGGTGAAGGATCGCATCCTGTTGATGCTCAAAGCGGCGGAACAACGTGGCGACGTCCTCGACCACGTCCTGCTGTCCGGCCCGCCGGGCTTGGGAAAAACCACCTTGGCCAACCTCATCGCCCGCGCTGCGGGGACGCAGCTCCACACGACGTCCGGCCCGCAGATCGAGAAAGCGGGCGATTTGGCGGGCATTTTGACCAACATCCAAAAGGGCGATATCCTGTTCATCGACGAGATCCACCGCCTGCACCCGGCCATTGAGGAATACCTTTATCCGGCGATGGAGGACTACCGGCTGGACATCATCATCGACTCCGGCCCTTCCGCCCGGTCCATCCAGATCAACCTGCCGAAATTCACGCTGGTCGGTGCGACGACGCGCTCCGGCATGCTCACCGCGCCACTGCGGTCGCGCTTTGGATTGGCAAACCGCCTCGACTACTACACCCACGACGAGTTGGCCGACATCATCGAGCGCTCGGCTGGATTGCTCGATGTGCCGATCGAGCGGCCCGGCGCGTTGGAAATCGCCTCGCGTTCGCGCGGCACGCCGCGTGTCGCCAACGCCCTGCTCCGCTGGGTGCGGGATTTCGCGCAAGTCCGGGGCAAGGGCCACATCGACGGTCCCATCGCCGACGCCGCGCTGGCGATGATCGAGATCGATTCCCAAGGCCTCGACGAAATGGACAAGCGCCTGTTGGAAATGCTGATTTACAAGTTCGGCGGCGGTCCAGTCGGCTTGAACTCGCTGGCGGTCGCGGTGGGCGAGGACGCGGCGACCATCGAGGAAGTCCACGAGCCCTTCCTGATCATGCAGGGCTTTCTGATGCGCACGCCGCGTGGCCGCACCGCACTGCCCGCAGCCTACGACAAGATCGGCGCGCCGCAGCCGCCATCTCGTCCGGACAGCCCGCAAGCGGACCTTTTCTAACGCCCATTCTCGCTCGCTTTGGCGGCGGACCACGCATCTTCCATCTGCTCCGTGGTAGCCGCTTCCAAGGTGAGTCCGGCGGTTTTCAAGCGCCGCTCCATCTCACCGAAACGTCGTTCAAACTTGTCGTTGGCGGAGGCCATGAGCACCTCGGCATCCATGTTGCGGAAGCGAGCGAGATTCACCACGGAAAACAACAGGTCGCCCATTTCTTCCGCCACGGCATCCAAATCTTGGGCGTCCACGGCGGACTGAAGCTCCAACACTTCCTCGCGGATTTTCGCGATCACGCCGATTTCTACCGGCCAATCGAAACCGACCTTGGCCGCCTTTTTCTGCAACTTGGTGGCGCGCAGCAATCCAGGCAGTCCCTTGCCGACGCCGTGGAGAAATGGCTTTTCCTCGTCGCCTTTCTCGCCGCGCTTGATCTCGTCCCATTGCTTCAGCACTGCATCCGAATCCGCGGCGTCGCTTTCTCCGAAAACGTGCGGGTGGCGACGGACGAGTTTTTCGCTGATGCCACGGGCGACGTCGTCCAGGGTGAAACGGCCCGCTTCTTCCGCGATTTCACTGTGGAAAACGACCTGCAGCAAAAGATCGCCGAGTTCCTCCTTGAGATGGTCGTGATCCGCGCGGCGAATGGCGTCGACCGTTTCGTAGGCTTCCTCGATGAGATTCGGGACGATGGATTCGTGGGTTTGCTCCGCATCCCATGGGCAGCCGCCGGGGGCACGCAGGCGGTGCATGATGGCCCGCAGCCGCGCGAGTTGCTGGGTGGGATCGTCACAGGCGGTCATTTCAGGATCGGTCATCGGGAAAATGTCATTTGTTGCGGGAAGCTTCATGGAGGAACTCGCGCTCTTCCTCGGTGAGGCTTTGGAAGCCTTCGCTGGAAATCTTGTCGAGGATGCGGTCCACGGCGTTGTCGCGCTCCTTTTCCAGCTCGCTGCGCGGACGCAGTTTCGGCTCGGGCGCGGGTGGCATCGGTTGCGTGCGGTAAACTTTCACTTGGTCGCGCGGCAAGCCCAGCAACCACGGGTAACGAACAAGGAAAAAGCCCAGAATGGCCCCTCCGAGGTGACCGGCCTCGCCGCCTTCATTCCCCCCCAGCTTGAGCAAGATGGAACCGACCGCGATGGCCATCAGTGCGAGCGCGAGTTGGCGCATCGACAGTTCAATGGGCGGCAACAGCAATTGCACCCGCAGATCGGGCGCGACCACCGCCACGCCGATAAGAATCCCATAAATCCCGGCGGACGCGCCGATGAGGTAGGAATGGACGCCATCGTGGGGCAACAGTCCGGTGAAAATCAGCAGCGAGAAAAACGCTGCACCCGCGACGCCGCAGAGGAGGTAGAAAATCAGGAATTTCCGCGCTCCCCACCAGCGTTCCATCCACGGCCCGAAAAAGAACAGCCCCACGCCATTGAAAAACACGTGGCCGAGACTGCCGTGCAGAAATTGAAAGGTCAGAAACTCCCAAAACCGCCCATGAAGCACCCCACTCTCCACAGAAAACGCGCCGAATTCGCGAAAGGGCCGCGAACCATTCGGACTCTCCATCAGCACATCCAGAAAATAGATCCCGAAATTCAGGATGAGCAGCCATTTCACCATCGGGGTGAGCTGGGCGAACATGCCCGGTGCTTCGCGGCGGTCCTGACGGTGGTAATCTCGGTCGGCGATGCCCATCTGCCGAACGGGTTACCATGCAAGCGAGGCTGCCGCAAGGGCGGCCACGGCCCCGCGTGAAGATACTGTCACGCGGTTCGCGTTCACGGCGATCGGGCGAATCGATTTGCTGCCGCTGTCGGTTCGCGACTGCGGCGGCTGAGGCCCCAAGTCCCACGGCGGGCTTGGGGCGTCAGCGGCCCGGCAAGCTGGCAGATTTTTTAGAAACAAAATGGGGGGCGGTGACGTTTATTCCCATGTTGCAAATGCGGACCATTTTACGGGTGGCCACCGTTTCGCGCCCAGCCTGACGCAGGCGGCTCGGGACGACGGCGGCCCGCGATTCTAGGGAGGCGGCGGGGTGATCCCCGCCGCCTTTTTTGTGCCCAGCGAGCTTGTGGTTCCGGGGTTGCGGATGATTCAGGCATGACCCATGCTGCGCCCGTGTTCGTTTCCAGCATCATCGATTTTCCCATAGGTGAGTTCTTCGAGTCGTCGCCATCGCCCGGGTCGTGGAGATGAGAATCTGGCATCCCCTTTTCCCGGCCCATGCCTGAAACCCATCTGAACGCGGACGAATTCCCAGACCTGGTCGAGTGGCTGGAGAACGGGCATTGGCACACCGAGTTTGACCGCACGACCTTGGCGAGACGGCGACCTTATGCGGATTCCCGCAGCATTCGTGAGGTGACGGCGCTGCGAGATCCAGCCTCGGACAAGGCGGTGATTTCGGCGACGGTGCATGGCAACGCCGCGCAGCCTTATCACACGCAAGTCAGACTTTTACGCGGGGCCAAGGGCTGGTCCGCCGCCCCGGATTGCTCGTGCCCGGTGGGTTTCCGCTGCAAACATGCCGCAGCGTTGCTGGAATTTGTCTCCGAGGATCCCAGCCGCATCCTCGCCTCCAACGAACCCGTCCTTCCCGCGCAGGTCCGCCATTGGTTGCGGGAAATGGAAACGGCCGCGCGCCCAAAACCCGCGCCGAAGCCACGCAAGGCGAGCTCCGCCACCGAGAACCGCTTCCTCGCGTATTGCATCGAGCGCGGGCATTTCAGCAGCGGGCAACGGACGGAATTCATCATGCGCGTCGGCACTCGGCTGAAGGACGGAGGCTTTCGCATCGCCGAGGGACGGGCAGGAGCCGATCCCTCCAAGCCGCCAAAATACATGACACGCGAGGACCGCGTGATCACCTCGCTCTATCACCAACGCTATCACAACCTGCACCTGTGGAACGACATGCCGTTCACCGGCGAGGGTTGGGATGAGATGCTGGAGGAAATTTTCGCCACCGGACGGCTCTATTTCCGCGATGGCGAGGGCGACTACCTCCACCTCATGAGCGGCCCGCCCATGCCCGTGGATGCCGCTTGGGAAATGGGTGCGGACGGCAGCGCCCGGCCCGTCCTGCGCAGCGCGGACCCCGGGCTGATCGTCCTGACGACCCGCCCACCGCGCTACGTGAACCCAACAACCGCGAGCATCGGCTTGCTGGAAAGCCCGTTGCCGCCCGAGCTTTTGGAAACATGGCAAACCGGTCCGGCCATTCCCGCCGAACGCCTCGACGCCCTTTCCACCCGAGTTTCCGCCATCCCGAACGCCACGTTACCCGCCCCGGTCGCCATGCTGACCGAGACGCGCGAGGCCACTCCTCCCCAGCCCCACCTGCGCGTCCACGCCCGTAAACTGGGACCGAAGTGGGACCAGCGGACCTACATCGTCGGCCAGATTTCCTTTCGCTATCTGGACAGCCCGCTGCTCACCCCGTTGCGGAAAGGAGCCGCGCAATCCCATGCAGGCATCCTCGGCAGCAATCGCGTGATCTGGCCGCGCGATTTCAAATCCGAACAGAAAATGGCGTCGCGCTTCATGAAAGCCGGCTTCATCGCCGTTTCCGAAGTCATTTCTGCCAACTACCTCGACACGGCGGCGCTCTATTCCTGCTTGCCCGACGATCTGCTGCAATCTCCATCGCTCGCTTGGATCACGCGACTGGAAAGCGCAGAAATGCAGGCCTTGCAAGCGGACGGTTGGACCATCGCGGTGGATCCAAAGGCCGGCCTCACCGCGCATGACGCCACCGATTTCTTCCCTGAAATCGAGACTGATCCCGACCACGGCATCGACTGGTTCCGCTTCGACATCGCCGCCGATCTCAATGGCAAGCGCGTCAGCCTCATCCCCGTCATCGCCGCAGCCATCCGCATGGAACTGCCGTCCGCCGATGCGCCGGATCTGCCTGAGCACATCGTCGTGCCTTGCGAAAATCCGGACGACGGCTTCATCCGTTTTCCGGCGCGACGGCTCATCGAGCTGGTCGAAAAAGTCCGCCACCTTTTCCACGGCAGCACGACAGACGGTCCGCTGCGCATCGACAGGCTGGCTGCCGCCAGCGTGGCGGACACGCTGGATCTCGACGCGTCCTCCACCCTTCGCTCACTGGCCGCGCTCGGTCGCGGGCTGAAGGACATCGGCTCGCTGCCTCCGGCGGACCTTCCGCTTGATCTGCGCGCCGACCTTCGCCCCTATCAGATCGATGGCTATCGCTGGCTGCGCTTCCTCGCCGACCACGGGCTGCACGGCATTCTCGCCGACGACATGGGCTTGGGCAAAACCGTCCAAACACTCGCCCACCTTGCCGCCGGAACTGCGACCGCGCCGGGCGTCCCCTCCTTGGTCATCGCGCCCACTTCGGTGGTGCCAAACTGGGCAGCCGAAGCCGAAAAATTCACGCCTCATCTCAAGGTCGTCACGCTTCAGGGCAAGGACAGAGCCGACGACTTCCGCCGCATTGCCTCCGCCGACCTCGTCCTCACCTCCTACCCCCTGCTCAACCGCGACTTCGAGGAACTGCGCCAGCAAGATTGGCACTGCGTCGTCCTCGACGAAGCGCAGTACATCAAAAACCCGAAATCCATCAGCGCTCGCAATGCCTGCCGTTTGCGCGCCGCCCATCGGGTCTGCCTATCCGGTACGCCCATGGAAAACCACCTCGGCGAGCTGTGGAGCCTCATGCGTTTCCTCATGCCCGGCTTCCTTGCCGACGAGAAAACTTTCAACAGCCTCGTCCGCCGCCCCATCGAGCGCGATCGCTCGCGGGACGCCCAGCTCGCGCTCAACCGCCGCATTTCGCCGCTCGTTCTCCGCCGCACCAAAGACCAAGTCGCCACCGAGTTGCCGGAAAAAACCCACATCCTCCACGGCATCGATCTCACCCCGGACCAGACCGACCTCTACGAATCCGTCCGCGCCGCCATGGACAAGCGCGTCCGCGACGCCATCGCGGAGCGTGGCATGGGACAATCTCACATCATCGTGCTCGATGCGCTGCTCAAGCTGCGCCAGATCTGCTGCGACCCGCGCCTCCTTGCCAACACCGCCGCTCGCGGCGTGACTGGCTCGGCCAAACTCGATTTCCTCACCAGCGAACTGCTGCCCACGCTCATCGAAGAAGGCCGACGCATCTTGGTTTTCTCGTCGTTCACCACCATGCTCGAACTCATCGAGGAACATCTGGTGGCTGCGAAAATCCCTTTTCTCAAGCTCACCGGCCAATCCAAGGACCGCGCCGCGCTGGTGAAACAATTCCAAACCGGAACCATCCCGGTTTTCCTCATTTCCCTCAAGGCTGGCGGCACCGGACTCAACCTGACCGCCGCTGACACCGTGATCCATTACGACCCCTGGTGGAATCCCGCCGCCGAAAATCAAGCGACCGACCGTGCCCATCGCCTCGGCCAGACCAAGCCCGTTTTCGTCCACAAACTCGTCTGCCGTGGCACCATCGAAGATCGCATCCTCGATCTCCAAACGCACAAGGCCGCGCTCGTCGAAGCCCTGCTTTCCGAGGAAACCAGCAAGCTCCGCATCGACGCAGAAACCCTGTCGCATCTGCTCGCGCCGCTGGAGTGACTGCGGTCAGCCCGCGATTCTCCGAACGGGTAGGATTCCCCGCTTGCCGAAAAAATCGGTAACGTTCGCCGGGAAAACTCCGTTAAGACCCGTTCATGAAATTTCTCACTTGGCTCTTTCTGCTATCAGCCACCTGTTCCCAAGCCGCCCCGACCACCGAACGCCTCTACCTTTCCGGCAAGGGACCCTCGGATGCCGTCGAGTGGGATTTCCAAGTCAGCGCCGGTCGCCGCGCCGGGGAGAAGGCGAAAATCCCTGTCCCCTCTCAATGGGAGCAACATGGCTTCGGCGACTACGATTACGGCTCCGTGCCGACGAAGGAAAAGCACAAGGAGGACGGCCTCTATCACCACACGTTCACCGTCCCCGCAGCTTGGAAAGGCAGCCTGATCCGCATCGTCTTCGAAGGGGCCATGACCGACACCACGGTGAAAATCAACGGCCAGCAGGCAGGCCCGATGCACCAAGGCGGGTTCTATCGGTTTGAGTTCGACATCACCGACAAAGTCCGGCTGGGAGAAACCAATGAACTCGAAGTGCTGGTCAGCAAAGACTCCGCCAATGCCAGCGTCGAAGCGGCGGAACGCCAAGCGGATTTCTGGGTCTTCGGCGGCATCTTCCGCCCGGTCTGGATCGAGGCGCTGCCGCAGCAATTCATCGACTGGTCCAGCACCGACGCCCAGGCCGACGGATCGCTCCGCGCCAAAGTCTATCTGGGAGGAAATGGCGACGCCGACAAGCTCGTCACCCGTGTCACGACGCTTGAAGGAAAAGCCCTCGGCGAACCTTTCACCACTCGCCTCACAGGAAGCGATCCGTTCGAATTTTCCACTCAAATCCCCGGCGTCAAACCTTGGTCCGCCGAATCTCCCCAACTCTATCAACTCGAATACTCCTTGATGAAAGGAGACGAGTTGATCCACCGCAGTACCGAACGCATCGGCTTCCGCACCCTAGAAGTCCGCCCCGGCAAAGGCGTTTTCGTCAATGGCAGCCGCATCACCGTGAAGGGCGTGAACCGCCACAGCTTCCGTCCAGAAACCGGCCGCACCCTAACCGAGGAACAATGCTACGAAGATATTCGCCTGATCAAATCCATGAACATGAACTCGGTGCGCAGCTCACACTACCCGCCCGACAAGGTCTTCCTCGATGCCTGCGACGAACTCGGCCTCTACGTCATCGATGAACTCTGCACGTGGCAGAAGCCGATGCTCGACACGCCCACCGCAACCCGCCTCATCCATCAGATCATCCGTCGCGATGCCAACCACCCATCCATCCTCTGGTGGGCCAATGGCAACGAGGGCGGCTGGAACACCGCCGTGGATGGCGAATTCCCGCGCTGGGACATCCAACAACGGCCGGTGCTCCATCCGTGGGATCCCTTCTCCGGCTTCCAAACGAAACACTATCCGACTTGGGATCAGCTCAACAAATTGCTCGCAGAAGACCTGCTCGTCATGCCCACCGAGTTTCTCCACGGCCTCTTCGACGGTGGCCATGGCGCCGGCCTTGAGGATTTCTGGAAATCCATCACCTCCAAGTCTAACGGCGTCGGTGGTTTCCTCTGGGTCCTCGCCGACGAGGGCATCGCACGCAGCGATCGCAATGGTGCCATCGACACCTGGGGCATCAACGCGCCGGACGGCATCGTCGGCCCGCATCACGAAAAGGAAGCCAGCTTTTTCACCATCCAGGACCTCTTCAATCCCGTCCAGATCTCCCTCGCAAAATTGCCCGCCGACTTCGCCGGCCGCATCCCTGTTAGCAATCGCTACGATTTCCGCGACCTTGCGAGCGTCCGCTTCGAATGGAAACTCATCGGCCGAAACGCAACTGAAACCGTGGGAGGAAAACTGCCAGAACTTGCCGCGGCTCCCGGGAAAAGTGCCGAGCTGGCCATCCCTCTGCCCGCGGATTGGAAAAAGCACTCCGCCCTCCAGCTCACCGCCACTGACAGCGACGGGCAGCAGCTCTGGACCTGGTCTTGGGCCATCCATCCCGCTGGAAACAGCGCTGACGCAGCAGATAGCGCCGCGCCTCTCACCGTTTCCGCCAATCAGGGAAAAATTTTGGCAACCCTATCTAGCGGATCGACGTTCGAATTCGACGCCACCAGCGGTCGGCTCATCCAAGCGGCGACGAACGGCAAGGCCATCCCACTTTCTAACGGTCCCCGTTTCGTCGGCGCATCGCCGTCCATCGCTCTCCCTTTCTCGCCCGTCCCGCTGATCAACGCGAGCGCCAGTAGCTCAGGAAAATCCAATGGCACAGCACCCGGCAATGCCATCGACGGCAAACAAGAAAGCGTCTGGTCCCAACAAGGGCGCGACACCTGGATCCAAGTCGAACTCGCCAAGCCCGCCGCCATCGACCACCTCGCCATCGCGTGGCAAAAGTCGGCGGAACGCAAAGCAAGCTATGCACTTGAGCTTTCTAACGATGGCAAGCAATGGACCGAAATCCTGCGCGCCGAAAGCCGCCCCGACCAATCCGGTTTTGAGGTCAGCGAGTTCAAGCAACAACCCGCCCGCTTCGCCCGCGTCCGACTCTTCGGCAACAACCTCAATGACTGGAACAGCATCCATGAACTGAAGCTTGGCACACGAGTGGAGCCCAAACCTAACGGAGTCACCCACCGCATGGATCAAGGCAATCTCGTCATCGAGACCAACGGTCAGGACAACCTCGAAAATTTCCGCTGGACGCTGCATCCAGAGGGAAGCCTCGACCTCGCCTACCGCTATCGCCTCGACCAAGCGGCACCCTTCCACGGCATCACCTTTGACCTGGCAGAAAAGGACATCCTCAAGTTCTCCTGGCTCGGCCAAGGTCCACACCGCGTCTGGCGCAACCGCCTGCGCGGCACCCATTTCGACCGCTTCGAGCTTCCCTTCAAAGCCCTCAAGCCATCGCACGATTTCGACTACCCGCATGCCCGCGGCTACTTCGCCGGCATCCATGAGGCAGCCATCCTAACCACAGGCGGCAGCTTCGAAATGCGCCCCGGACAGGACGACACCTTCCTCCGCATCGGCACGAATGACGAGGGGGAGAAAATCCGCACCTACTGGCCAGATGGCGATCTTTCCCTCCTCCACGGCATTCCCGCCATCGGCACCAAATTCCACGCACCAGAATCACTCGGCCCGCAAAGCCAGTTCAACCCCGCCCCCGGCATCGTCGCGGGCAAGGTCACATTTCGTTTCAACAACTAACGCAGCGTCGAACCAACGTCACGCTGTCGTGATCCATACGCCTGCTAGATTCTAGCATCTCGTATCCATAGCCCATGCGACCTTCCCACCTCATCCGTTGCCTTTGCGTCTCCTTCGTCTTGGCGGCAGCCGGACGGGCCGCGCCGCAGCCACCTAACATCATCCTAATCCTCATCGATGACATGGGCTGGGGCGACTTCTCCTGCTTCGGCAACAAGGACGTCAGCACGCCTAACATCGACCGCATGGCCGACGAGGGCATTCGTTTCACGCAGTTTTATGTCAACTCGCCGATCTGCTCGCCGTCGCGCTGCGGCTTCACCACCGGCCAGTATCCGCAACGCTGGCGCATCACCTCCTTCCTCGAAAACCGCGCCGCCAACACCAAGCGCGGCATGGCGCAGTGGCTCGATCCCGCCGCCCCGACACTCGCCCGTTTCCTCCAGCAAAACGGCTACGCCACCGGCCACTTCGGCAAATGGCATCTCGGCGGGCAACGTGATGTCGCTGACGCGCCCGCGATCACCCGCTATGGCTACGACGAATCCCTCACCAATTTCGAAGGCATGGGACCGAAACTGCTGCCGCTCACGCAGGCCCCCGGTGACGCCAAGCCCGGGAAAATTTGGGCGGATGCCGAGCGCCTCGGCGGACCCGTCACGTGGATGCAACGCTCCGAAATCACCGGCGGCTTCACCACTCATGCACGGCGCTTCATCGACCAAGCGACCGCAGCCGGGAAACCGTTCTACATCAACCTCTGGCCGGACGATGTCCACAGCCCATTCTGGCCACCTGTGGACCAATGGGCGGACGGCAAACGAGGACTTTACCGAGCCGTTTTGCGGGAAATGGACAAGCAGTTCGGCAAACTTTTCGACCACGTCCGCGCCACGCCCGCGCTGCGGAATAACACGCTCATCCTCATTTGTTCCGACAACGGACCCGAGCCGGGTGCAGGATCTGCTGGCCCCTTCCGCGGGGTCAAAGGCACACTTTATGAAGGTGGCATCCGCTCACCGCTCATCGTTTGGGGACCCGGACGGATCGATGCATCCAAAACAGGCTCGCGCGACGAAAACTCCATCCTCGCCGCGATGGACCTCGCCCCCTCCCTGCTCAAGATCGCTGGGATCAACACACCGGAAAACGTCACCTTTGATGGAGAAGATCTTTCCTCCGCCCTCATCGGACGAGAGACGGCGAAACGCTCGTCGGCGATTTTTTGGCGTCGTCCACCGGACCGCCCGAATTGGACGCCTCAACCCGGTGCTCGCGAAAAACTTCCCGACCTCGCGAGCCGCGACGGTAAATGGAAACTTCTCTGCGCCTACGACGGCAGCCGCAGCCGTTTGCATGATCTCAGCGCCGACCCCGGCGAGACCCAAAACCTCGCCAAAGCCCATCCCGAAATCGTCGAACGCATGAGCCACGCCGTGATCGCATGGCATCGCTCGATGCCCGCGGACGGTGGTCGAAAACCCGCTCAGCCTCGCCCCAAGGGCAAATAAAAAAAGGGATCCTAGCGGATCCCTTGAGTCGTTTTGATGGTGAAAAAGTACCCCGGCTTGGATTCGAACCAAGGACCAATTGATTAAGAGTCAACTGCTCTACCAACTGAGCTACCGAGGCTTTCACAGGGTCATCCGCGGTTGGTCGCGGCGACGGGCAGAGGTGTAGCAACTCAGCCGCCGAGGGCAACCGAAAAATCGCGACGATTTCATCAGCTGTGGGATGCCCTGCGGCGAACGATGCCAGCCACCTATTTCACTTCCCCAACAGGTAGGCGAGGAGGTCCTTGAGTTCTTCCGGATTGAGGCGGTTGATGAGGCCGGGCGGCATCGGCGAGACAGGAGATGGCTTGCTGCCCTTGATGTCGTTTTGCTCAATTTCGATGGTCTGGGTGAAATCGAAGGGGCTGGTGGCGATGATCCACTTGTTGTCCTTTTCTTCGAGGATTTTTCCGGTCACCTCGGAGCCATCCTTGCGGGTGATGAGGTCAAAGGCAAATTGGTCGGAAACCACCTTGCCGGGTTCCAGAATTGACTCGGCGAGATCCCGCACCGAGAAACGCCCGGCCAGCGAGGTGAGGTCAGGGCCAGCGGCACCGCCTTCGTTGCCCATACGGTGGCATGCCGCGCAAAGAGTGGCGCGGTACATGTCGTGGCCACGCTTGCGGTCGCGTCCGGCAAGACCGTTGTTCTCTGCGAGTTTTACGATTTCATCGACTGTCCACTCGTGGCCAGGGCCTTTGATTTCGGGCAAGTTGGCGAAGGGATTGGGCGGCGCGCCGGTGTCGAGTTTTTCGATCCATTCGCGTTCTTCGGGCGTGCAGGTGTCGAGCGTTTGTTGGCGCAAATCCTGGATGAATCCAGAATAACTATCACCCCCGGTGTTGCCGGATAGCTTGGCGAGCCAACCGAAGAAACGCTTGCGCTCGTCGGCATGCCACGGGCCTTTGACGACACGCAGGCAATAGACGTAATGGATGACTTGGGCGGGCGGCAAATTGGCGACCATTTCCCGGATGGTGCGGCCGTAGTTCGCGTTGCGCTGGGCGAGATCCAGCCAAGGCGGCGCGGCAGACGGGCCGGCGTTGTCCATCAATGTGAGCGTGCGAGCCACCACTTCCGGGGCTTGGAGGTAGGACAAGATGCGGCAAAGCTCGCGGTTGAGCATGGCATCGGAGGCCGGGTAGGCGGCGTCGATTTTGGCGAGCACTTTGGTGCGCGCGGCGGCGTCCGGTTCTCCGTGGCGGATGAAAACCAAGCCTGCGGCACGCAACCAGTTGAGCTTCAACTGTGGGTCGAGCGAGGCCCAGTCCAGGCGGTCCAGCGATCCTAAAATCACCGCCTTGTCGGCTGCCGTGCCCGCGCGAGCGAGGCCGATGGCTGAGCCGATGACTTGCCATGGCGTGGCGTTGGCATCCGCTAAAATGACGCGGAACCCTTCTGGACCCGCAGCCTCGATGCTCGTCCGCGAGTTGAAGCGGCGGATGCGATCGCCGCTTCCCAAGCCTTCACGCGCGGCGGGTAGCGACATCAACGCGAGCTCCTTGCTGCGGTAGGCGACGGGTTCGGTCGACTCTTTGCCGACGTACGAAACTCGCCATAGAGCCGAGCCAGTGCGACGACCGCCGGTGAGGAAATAGAGATTGCCATCCTTGCCGACGATCAGGTCGGTGAGTGGCAAGCCATCTCCAGCCACAAATTCTTCCCTCTCCGCGCGGTATCCGTCGCCCTGAGGCGTGAGGTGGACGGCGTAGAGCGTGGCAAATGTCCAATCCATGGCGAAGATCGCGCGTTGGTAGCGGGCGGGAAACTTTGCGCCTTTTCCAGACGCCACGCCGGTGGGTGATCCAGGTCCGACGTCGGACTGGGATGGCATCGAGTCCTCATAGTAATCTGGCCATTTTCCGGTGCCGTTGCGCCAGCCAAACTCGGATCCGGGAACGACATGGCAGATGCGCGTCGGACGATACCAAGGCATACCGAGATCCCATTCCATGTCCGAGTCGTAGGTGAAAATGTCGCCGTGCTCATTGAACGCCAAATCGAATTCATTGCGGAATCCGGCGGCAAACAACTGCCAGTTCTTCCCGTCCGGGGTGAAACGGGCGATCCATCCGCCCGGAGCCATCCGATCGCGGGCATGACCGCGTGCGTCCGGCCGACGCGGCACCAGTTGGTCTTCCTGCCAGATGCGCGGCACCAGCGAGGTGTCCATTTCTGCAAGATCCGTGTGGTTTCCAGCAACCAAGTAGATGGATCGCCCATCCGGGGCTGCGACCAAGGAGTGCGGACCATGTTCGCCACGGCCTTCAACCGCTTTGACGAGTTCGGGTTTGTCGGGATCGCCGTCGCCATTCGTGTCAGTGACACGCCAAACGCCGCTCGCGTCTTCGCCTTCATTGACCGTCACCCACAGCACACCATTGAGCCACAGCAGGCCATGCGCCCCCTTGAGCGGAATATCCATCGCCTTGACCGAAACGGGAGCCGCTGGATCCGCCGGCAGTGTGACCTGATAAATCGCGCCGTACTGGTCAGAACAGATCAAGCGTCCCTTGTCATCCAAGGTCACGGAAACCCACGATCCTTGAGCACCCGGGACGTCATAGAGGCGCTCCAATTTAAAATCCTTCGCCACCTGATAGTCGGCCGTCACATCCACGCTGCCGCCATTTCCAGCGGGTTCAGGCTTCATCACATCGCCCCATGGGGCCTCGCCCATTTTAGCAACGACGACGGCGGCAGGCCAGGCATCGGCCTTAAAATCCGGCTTTTGCCAACCATCGGGCACCTCGCCGAGGACTTGCCAACTGCCATCCGAGACGACGTGGAGGTTTTTGCCATCCTTGAGGGTGGCTCGGAACCGTAAAGCCATTCCAGCAGCACCGCCCTCGTTGCGGCCTTCCACCGCAATCACATTGCGCCCGCCCTGCTTGAGATGTGGCAGGACATCGAAACTGCGAGCATTGCCCCAATCCGACGCCATTCCGAGATCCACTCCATTGATCCAAAGGCGATCCCAATTGTCGCAGGTCACCGCAATCGAGGCGCTCGCCACGTCCGGCGGAAGTTCGAAGGAACGGCGGAAAAACACCCGTTCCTCATGGCCCGGTTGCTTGCTTTTCCAAATCCAACTCACCGCAGCGGCACTATCTCCACGATGGGTGGGAGGTGCGGCGATGGCGGGAAGCAAAGCAAAACCAAAGCAAACAAAGCGAAACGGAACGAAAAGTGAGTGCATGAACCCGCCCATACGACACCTTTTTTCCGCGGCTTTCATCGTTTTTTCACCGCATTAGGAATTTTTCAGCAGCTTGCGAAAATAGGCAATCGTCGAGTCCAGCCCTTGATCCAGCGCGACGGTTGGATTCCACCCGAGTTCCCGTTGCGCTAAGGAAATGTCCGGCTGGCGTTGCTTCGGATCATCCCCAGGAAGCGGCAGGTGCGTGATGCGCGACGGGCCACCGACTTTTTTCAAAACCAGCTCCGCGAGTTGCAGCATGGTGAACTCTCCGGGATTTCCGATATTCACCGGTCCCGTCAGCGTGGGATGGTTCATCAGCCGCACGAAACCTTCGATGAGGTCGTCCACATAGCAGAATGATCGCGTCTGGCTGCCGTCGCCATAGATCGTGATGTCTCGTCCTTGCAGCGCTTGGACGATGAAATTGGAAACCACGCGTCCGTCATCCGGCAGCATGCGCGGCCCGTAGGTGTTGAAGATCCGCACCACCCGGATGTCCACCTTGTTCTGGCGGTGATAGTCGAAGAACAGGGTTTCTGCGCAGCGTTTTCCTTCATCATAACAGGCACGGATGCCAATGGGATTGACGTTGCCATGGTAGGATTCCGGCTGCGGATGGATGTCAGGATCGCCATAAACTTCCGAGGTGGACGCTTGAAAAACCCGCGCTCCCACTCGTTTCGCCAGCCCAAGGCAATGGATGGCTCCCATCACGGAGGTCTTGGTCGTCTTGATCGGGTTGTGCTGATAGTGCGGCGGCGAGGCCGGGCAGGCGAGGTTGTAGATTTGATCCACCTCGTACTTGAACGGCTCGGTCACGTCGTGGCGGACGAGTTCAAAATACGGATTGTCTAGCAGGTGTGCGATGTTCGACTTTCGGCCCGTGAAAAAGTTGTCCAAGCAAATGATTTCGTTGCCCTCGCCTAACAACCTTTCGCACAGATGAGAGCCTAGGAAACCAGCACCTCCAGTGATCAAAATTCGCATGCGCTGGAAATCAGCAGGTTCGACCACCCGGAGCAAGACCTCATCGAGAATCCCCCGTGATCGCGCGGGCGTCGCGCGGTGCCCCGAGTTCATTTTAGATTGAACTGAAAATTTTCGCCCCCTAGCCTCCGGCGCATGGACGAGACGCTCAATGGCGATCCGCACGAACTCGACCCCTTGGAAAGCCAAGTGGTCGATTTCTTCGTGGACGGTGTGCGCGTGCTCGGCCTGCCGCGCTCCATCGGAGAAATCTACGGCCTGCTATTTATTTCGCAGCAACCGCTCTCGCTCGATGACCTCGTCCGCCGCCTCCACATGAGCAAAGGCTCCGCCAGCCAAGGCTTGCGCCTGTTAAAAAGCCTCGGCGCGGTGCGCGAAGCCGCCAGTGGCAGCGACCGCCGCACCTACTACGAACCTGCGGTGGAACTCAAGCGCCTCGCCGGCGGCTTCATCCGCGAACAAATACGCCCCCACCTCGAAAGCGGAAAATCCAAGATCACCCGCCTCTCGGAAACCGCCGTCGACCAGACCGATCCCGAACGCCGCGAGTTTGCGGTCGAACGCATCAGCCGATTGGAAACTTGGATGCGCAGCGGCGGCAGAGTGCTGCCAGTGCTGCAGAAACTACTTGGCCAATGACCTCCCCATCCTCCCCGAATTTACCCGAATGGTTCTGCGTCCGCTGTCAGACGAAACGTGAGCACATCGCCGCAGGCCACTTGCGCGAGTTGGAAGGCGTCGAAGTTTTTTGCCCGCGCTTGCGCTATCGCAAGGCGACTCGCCGCGGCAAAATCTGGTGGGTGGAACCGATGTTCCCTGGCTACGTGCTGGCGAAATTTTCCATCGCCGAGATGGAACGCGCTGTGACGTTTTGCCAAGGCGTCCGCGGCCTCGTCCGCTTCGGCTCGGGCATCCCACCCGTCCCCGAATCCTTTGTCGAAGCGATACGCCGCGAGATCCGCGACCGCAAAGACGCCGATGCCGACGAGATGATCACCCTCAGCCCCACGCTTGAACCGGGCGACGAGGTGGAAATCGCCCACGGCCCTTTCCAAGGCATGCAAGGCACCGTCATCTCCGTCCCGTCCGCCACCGAGCGCGTTAAAATCCTGCTCGAATTCCTCGGCAAGCCCCACGCCGTGGACATGGACTTCTTCTCCATCCTCCTGCCACGGCGGCCCATGCCTTGATCCAGCCCCACCGCACGTGATCACGTATCTGCACCCTAGGAAATTCCCTGCCCACACTCGCCGCCATTTCGCGGTGCCTCATTTCCCAAACATCCCACCATCGGTTTCCTTCCTCGCGGCAAGGTGCGACCACGGGCGGCAGCGCACCCGGAATTCTGTTAGCCCATCTTGAGCACGACCCCCTCCACCGATTTTCTGATCATCGGCGCGGGCTTTTCCGGGCTGGTCGTCGCTGAGCGCCTATCCGCCGCCGGATGGAAATGCGTCGTCGTCGACCGCCGCGATCACCTCGGAGGAAATGCCCACGACCGCACCGACGCCGCCGGTGTGCTCATCCACCCGTACGGCCCGCATTATTTCCGCACCAACTCGCAGCGCATCGTCGATTACCTGTCTCGCTTCACCGCGTGGCACCCGGTCGGCTACACGATCAAAAGCCACACCGGTGGCAAGAACTGGAGCTTTCCGATCAACCTCAACACCTTCGAAGAATTCATCGGTCGCCCATCGTCCTCCGAGGAGTTTGCAACTTGGCTGCGGGACCACCGCGAAGACATTCCTGATCCGCAAAACTCCGAAGACGTCATCCTCTCTCAAGTCGGCCGCGAGTTCTATCAGTTGTTCTTCGAGGGCTACACCTTGAAACAATGGAAGCGCCACCCGCGCGACCTCGACGCGTCCGTCTGCGGCCGCATCCCCATCCGCACCAACCGCGACGATCGCTACCTAACGGAAGAGTTTCAAGCCTTGCCGCAGGACGGCTACAGCAAGCTCTTTGAAAACATCCTTGCCGCCTCGCCCGGCGTGGAACTCCACCTCGGCATGGAATTCGCCGAGGCCCGCTCCCGCTGGAAGCACCAGCACCTCATCTTCACCGGTGCCATCGACGAGTTCTACGACCGCCGCTTCGGCCCCCTGCCCTACCGCTCGCTGCGCTTCGAGCCAGAATCGTTTTCCAAAGAACAACTTCATGCGCTCGGTCGTGAAAATTTCTGGCAGGACGCACTGCAAGTGAACTACCCGGACGCCGACGTCCCATTCACCCGCATCGTGGAAATGAAACACGCCACCGGGCAGCTGATAGACGCCACCACCATCGTCCGTGAGTTTCCCAAAGATTGGGCACCCGGCGACGAGCCATTTTATCCCATCCCTGCGCCCGAAGCCCGCGCCGCGTATCAGCGCTACGCTGACCTCGCCGCCGCCGAGGAAAACGTCAGTTTCATCGGCCGCCTCGCCACCTATCGCTATTACAACATGGACCAAGTCACCGGCATGGCGCTGGCCGAAGCCGAGAGACTCATCACCCGTTACGGAACGAAATCATGAACAAAACCTACATTGCCGGACATCGCGGCATGGTCGGCTCTGCCCTCGTCCGCGAGGCGGAGAAACTCGGCGGCTTTCAACTCGTCACCACCACCCGTGACCAGCTCGACCTGCTCGACCAACACGCCGTCTTCGATTTCCTCGCTGCCGAAAAACCGGACACCGTCATCATCGCCGCCGCCAAGGTCGGCGGCATCCACGCGAACTCGACCTATCCAGCGGATTTCATCTACGAAAACCTCACGATCGCGGCCAATCTGGTGGAAGGCAGCCGCCGCGCAGGCGTACCTCGTGTCCTGTTCCTCGGCTCATCCTGCATCTATCCGAAGATGGCGCCGCAACCCATGCCTGAGGATTGCCTGCTGACCAGCCCGCTGGAACTCACCAACGAGGCCTACGCCATCGCCAAGATCGCAGGCCTCAAGCTGTGCCAACACTACCGCGCCCAGCACGGCCTGACCTATCATTCCGCCATGCCGACCAACCTCTACGGCCCCGGCGACAACTATCACCCGGAAAACTCCCACGTCATCCCCGCACTCATCCGTCGCTTCCATGAGGCGCAGGAACGCGGCGACGCGACGGTCACGATCTGGGGCACCGGCACGCCACGCCGCGAATTCCTCCACGTGGACGATCTCGCCCGCGCGTGTTTCCACCTGCTCTCGCTCGATTCGCCACCGGACTGGGTGAATGTTGGCGTCGGCGAGGATGTCACCATTTTCGAACTCGCCTCGCTCGTCGCCTGCACCGTTGGCTTCACCGGCGACATTCTAACCGACCCCACCAAGCCAGACGGCACCCCGCGCAAGCTGCTCGACATCTCTTCCATCAAGGCAACGGGATGGTCGCCCGAGGTCAGCTTCGAGCAGGGCCTCGCCGCGGCCTATCAGGACTTCCTCGCTTCTCTCGCCACCGGCGACGCCCGACTCTAACTCAACACTCTGCCCCATTTCATGAAAAAAGCACTGATCACCGGAGTCACCGGCCAAGACGGATCCTACCTCGCCGAGTTCCTGCTGGAAAAAGGCTACGAAGTCCACGGCATCAAACGCCGTGCCTCGCTCTTCAACACCCAACGCGTCGATCACATCTATGAAGATCCGCACATGGAGCACAATCGCTTCATGCTTCACTATGGCGACCTAACCGACTCCTCCAACCTCACTCGCATCATCAGCGAAGTGCAACCGGATGAAGTGTATAACCTAGGCGCACAATCCCACGTCGCCGTTTCATTCGAGGCTCCGGAATACACGGCGGACGTCGATGCGATCGGCACGCTACGCTTGCTAGAAGCCATTCGTTTCCTCGGGCTGGAGAAGAAGACACGCTTCTATCAGGCATCCACCTCGGAACTCTACGGCCTCGTCCAAGAAATCCCGCAGAAGGAAACCACGCCCTTCCACCCGCGTTCACCCTACGCCGTGGCCAAGATGTATGCCTATTGGATCACGGTGAACTACCGCGAAGCCTACGGCATGTATGCCTGCAATGGCATCCTCTTCAACCATGAGTCCCCGCGCCGTGGCGAAACCTTTGTTACCCGCAAGATCACCCGCGCCGTTGCTAACATCGCGCAAGGCTTGGAGTCATGCCTTTACCTCGGCAACATGGATTCGCTCCGCGATTGGGGCCACGCGAAAGATTACGTTAGAATGCAGTGGATGATGCTCCAGCAGGAAACGGCCGACGATTTCGTCATCGCCACCGGCAAGCAAATCTCGGTTCGCGAGTTCGTCCTGCTTTCCGCCAAGGAAGCCGGCATCGCTCTCGAATTCTCCGGCGATGGAGTCGACGAAATCGCCACCGTCGTTTCCGCCGATGCCGAGAAGGCACCCGGGGTGAAGCCCGGCGACGTCATCGTCCGCGTCGATCCACGGTATTTCCGCCCAGCGGAAGTCGAAACTTTGTTAGGCGACCCGACCAAGGCGAAGGAAAAGCTCGGCTGGGTGCCTGAAATTACCGTCGAAGAAATGTGTGCCGAAATGGTCGCCCACGATCTCGACGTCGCGCGTCGCCACTCCTTGCTCAAATCCCACGGCCACCACGTCTCGGTTTCCAAGGAGTGAGGTTTTTCCAAATTCATCCATTTCCCCGTGCGCACCCTCTCCATCATCGGCTTACCCGTCGCCGTGACCACCTACGCCGGCGCGGTGGAGTGGATCTTGGAAAAGGCTCGCGACAGGAGTGCCTGTCATGCGGTCGAGGCGGCGAACACCCACGTCGCCGCGCTTTCCCGCACCGACGCCGCGTTCGGCGAGGCGATGCAAAAATTCGACCTGATCTGCCCGGACGGCATGCCGCTGGTGTGGGCGCTCAATTCAAAACTGCCCACGGCCGAAAAACTAACCGATCGTGTCTATGGGCCGACTCTGATGCTGGAAACCATCAAGGCCACCGATGGACGTCCGGAGTTCCAACACTTCTTGTTAGGTGGCAAGCAGGAAACCCTCGACAAGCTCACCCGCCACTTTTCCGACCGCTTCCCAAAGGCGGAAATCGCGGGCGTCCACTCGCCACCCTTCGGCGAATGGCCGACGGACGAGTTCGACACCATCGCGGAGAAAATTCGCGCCAGCGGTGCCAATCTGATCTGGGTCGGCCTCGGTTGTCCGAAACAGGAACACTGGATCGCCGCAAACAAGCATAGGCTGCCGCCCGGCGTCTATTTCGGCATCGGTGCGGCCTTCGCCTTTCATGCCGGAGAAGTTCGCCAAGCTCCTCCGCTGATCCAGCGCTGCGGCATGGAATGGGCCTACCGCGTGGCCATGGAACCTCGCCGCCTTTTCAAACGCTACTTCACCTACAACTCGCTCTTCCTCTATCACCTCGTGCGCGAGCGAATCTAACACCACTTATCACTCATGAACATCCAATCCATCTGCTGCCTCGGTGCCGGTTATGTCGGCGGTCCCACCATGGCCATGATCGCCGCCAAGTGCCCCGACATTCAAGTCACCGTCGCGGACATGAACGAAGCCCGCATCGCCGCGTGGAACTCGGACACCCTCCCAGTTTACGAGCCCGGCCTCGATGAAGTCGTTGCCTCCGCCATCGGCCGCAACTTGCATTTCACCACCGACATTCGCGGCTCCATCGCCGCCGCCGATCTCATCTTCGTTTCTGTGGGCACGCCGACCAAGGCTTATGGTATCGGTGCCGGACGCGCTGCCGATCTCCGTTACATCGAGTCCGCCGCCCGCCTCATTGCCGAGGTTTCGGAAGGCAACAAGATCATCGTGGAGAAGAGCACCATCCCGGTGAAGACCGCCACCGCCATCAAGTCCATCCTCGCCGCGAACTCGCCTAACAACGCGACGTTCCAGGTGCTTTCCAACCCCGAGTTCCTCGCGGAAGGCACCGCAGTGGAAGACCTCCAGAATCCTGATCGCATCCTTATCGGCGGCGAAACGACGCCGGAAGGCAACGAAGCCGTCGAGGCGCTCGCTTCCGTCTATGCTCGCTGGATCCCGCGCGAGCGCATCCTCACCACCAACCTCTGGTCGTCCGAACTTTCCAAGCTCGTCGCCAACGCCTTCCTCGCCCAACGGATTTCCTCGATCAACTCGATCTCCGCGCTGTGCGAAGCCACCGGTGCCGACGTGGATGAGGTCGGCCGTGCCATCGGCATGGACTCGCGCATCGGTCCCAAATTCCTCAAAGCCTCGGTCGGCTTCGGCGGATCTTGTTTCCAGAAGGACATCCTCAACCTGGTTTACCTGTGCGACTCCTTCAACCTGCCGCACGTCGCCGAATACTGGCGTCAGGTGGTCCATCTCAACGATTGGCAGAAGAGCCGCTTCGTCGAGAAGATCGTGAAAACCCTCTACAACACGGTCAACGGCAAGCGCATCGCCATCCTCGGCTTTGCCTTCAAGAAGGACACCAACGACACCCGCGAGTCCGCCGCCATCCAAGTCTGCCGCGATCTTCTCAGCGAGCGCGCCCACCTCGCCATCTACGACCCCCGCGTCAGCCACGAGACGATTCGCCAGGATCTGCTCGCCGCCGGAGTGCCCGATGAAATCATCACCAGCCACGTCGAGTTCAGCGAAGATCCTTACGCCGCCGCTCAAGGAGCCCACGCGCTCGCCACCCTCACCGAGTGGGACGAATTCCGCACCCTAGATCTGCCACGCATTTACGATCTCATGCTCAAGCCAGCCTTCGTTTTCGACGGCCGCGCGGTGCTGCCCATGGACGCCCTCAAGGCCCACGGGTTCGAGGCTTTCATCATCGGCAAGGGCGTCTGACCGTCGCATCCTTTGTCTTTCACCGCTCCCTACGAATGCGAAACACATTCCTTGCTTTCCCCATCGGCTGGTAAAGCGTTTCATTCCCAGACCACCTTCTGGTAAAGTCACCTCATGAACATTCACCCTGAATTCCACCGCTTCCTCCATCGCCAGGATAAGGAGAACCTTCTTGGCCAACGCGGCGTGGTCGTCTGGCTCTGCGGCTTGTCCGGATCCGGAAAATCCACCATCGCCAACGCCGCCGAACGTGTGCTTCACCAACAGGGGCGTTTCACCACCATCCTTGATGGCGACAACCTGCGTACCGGCCTCAATTCCAACCTCGGTTTCTCCGACGAGGACAGGCTGGAAAACATCCGCCGCATCTCGGAAGTCGCCAAGGTTTTCGTTTCCCAAGGCATCATCACCTTCGTTTCTGCCATCACCCCGCGCGGCGAACTGCGCGACCTCGCCCGCGGCATCCTCGGCAAGGACCTCATCGAGGTTTACGTGAAGGCCAGCTACGAGGCTTGTGAAAAGCGCGATGTCAAAGGCCTCTACGCCAAGGCAGCCCGCGGTGAGATCGCCCATTTCACCGGCAAAGACGGCTCCTTCGAGCCACCCTCCAACGCCGATCTCATCCTCGACACCGAGCGCACCACCATCGAAGACGCTGCCTTCGAACTGCTCGAAACCTTGCGGCCACGCATTTCCGTGCACTTGCCGCTTTGATTTCTTAGCTCGGCCATCGCGCCTTTCGAACAGGTCGGAACCCGTGTGTTCCGGCCTGTTTTCGTTTCCTGCCACGCCATCGTTGACGCAACCGCCAAGCCAATCCTTACCATTCCACCCAAGTTAATAACTAAAAACTTGACCCTTGTCGGATGGCTCCCTATTTCCCACCCACTTCGCGCCCGGCAGACCGGTTCAACTTTCATCTCATCGACTCCCACCCATGCCCAACTACCATCTCAGTCATCTCGACCAACTTGAGGCCGAGGCCATTTTCATCCTGCGTGAGACCGCAGCTCAGTTTCAGAACCCCGCCCTGCTTTTCTCCGGCGGCAAGGACTCCATCGTGATGGCATGGTTGGCGAAAAAGGCATTCTGGCCTGCCCGTCCTCCCTTCCCTCTGGTCCACGTCGACACCGGCCACAACTTTGAGGAAACGATGCACTATCGCGACGAGTTCGTGAAACTGCTGCGTGCCCAGCTCATCGTCGGCTCCGTCCAAGAATCCATCGACACCGGTCGTGTGGTTGAGGAAAAAGGCCCCAACGCCTCGCGCAACAAGCTGCAAACCGTCACCCTGCTCGACACCCTCGAAAAGCACCAGTACGACGCCGCCCTCGGCGGTGGCCGCCGCGACGAAGAAAAAGCCCGCGCCAAGGAACGCTTCTTCTCCCACCGCGACGACTTCGGTCAGTGGGACCCGAAAAACCAACGCCCCGAGCTTTGGAACCTGTTCAATGGTCGCAAGAATCCCGGCGAGCATTTCCGCGTCTTCCCGCTCTCCAATTTCACCGAAATGGACATTTGGATGTACATTCAGCGCGAGGAAATCCCGCTGCCATCCATCTACTTCGCCCATGAGCGTGAGATTTTCGAACGCAACGGCACCCTCCTCGCCGTGACCGATTTCCTTAAGCCCCAGGATCACGAAACGGTCACCAAGGAGATCGTCCGCTTCCGCACCATCGGCGATGCCACCTGCACCGGTGCCGTCCGTTCCACCGCCGCTACCCTCGACGACATCATCGCCGAGGTCGCCGCCGCCCGCCAAACCGAGCGCGGCACCCGTTCCGACGACAAGCGCTCGGAAACCGCCATGGAAGACCGCAAGAAGGAAGGCTACTTCTGAAGAAGTTTGTCAGTTTTCAGAGTTCAGTTTTCAGAAGAAGACGAATCAGAAAACCGACAACTGCCTGCTCTTCCCTGAATCCTGAAAACTGAAATCTAGCAAACTTTTCCCCATGGACCTTCTCCGCTTCACCACCGCTGGCTCCGTCGATGACGGCAAATCCACCCTCATCGGACGTCTGTTATACGATTCCAAATCCATCTTCGAGGACCAACTCGAAGCGATGGAAGAATCCTCACGCCGCCGCGGCGACGAAAACGTCAACCTCGCCTTGCTCACCGACGGCCTTAAAGCCGAGCGCGAACAAGGCATCACCATCGACGTCGCCTATCGCTACTTCGCCACACCGAAGCGCAAGTTCATCATCGCCGACACACCGGGCCACATCCAATACACCCGCAACATGGTCACCGGCGCATCCACCGCCAACGTCGCCATCATCCTCATCGACGCGCGCAAAGGCGTCATCGAACAAACCAAGCGCCACAGCTTCATCGCCAACTTGCTGCGCATCCAGCACCTCGTCGTCGCCGTCAACAAGATGGACCTCGTCGATTACTCGCAGGAAGTTTACGACAAGATCATCCAAGACTTCCGCGACTTCGCCTCGCGCCTCGATAACATCGTCGAAATCACCGACATCCCGATCTCCGCGCTCAACGGCGACAACGTCGTCGACAAGTCTGAGCACATGCCTTGGTACCAAGGCCCAACCTTCCTCTATCACCTCGAAAACGTCTATGTCGGCGGTGAGGAAAACCACGTCGATGCGCGTTTCCCAGTGCAATGGGTGATTCGCCCGATGAGCGACGAATGGCATGACTTCCGTGGCTACGCCGGACGCGTCGCTGGCGGTGTTTTCAAGCCTGGCGACGAAGTCACCGTGTTGCCATCCGGTTTCACCACCCGCGTGAAAGCCATCCATAGCCAAAACGGCGAACAGGAAGAAGCATTCGCTCCCCAATCGGTTTGCATCACTCTCACCGAGGAAATTGACATCTCACGTGGCGACACGCTGGTGAAATCCAACAACCCGCCGCGCGTCGAACAAGACATCGAGGCGATGATCTGCTGGTTTTCCGCCAAACCGATGGCCCCCAAAGCCAAGCTTGTCATCCGCCACACCACGCAGGAAACCAAGGCCATCATCCAAGAGGTAAAGTACCACGTGGACGTCAACACGCTGCACAAGATCGAAGGTGTCGATGGATTTGCGATGAACGACATCGGCCGCATCTCCCTGCGCACCGCTGTGCCGCTCATCCACGATTCCTATCGCCGCAACCGCACCACCGGATCCTTCATCCTCATCGATCCCGGCACCAACGAGACCGTCGCCGCAGGCATGATTGTCTAATCGGCAGGAGGAAGTTACATTCCCGCCCCTTCAGACTCCCCCGTTCCCATGGAAGTTCGAAGCTTCGAGGCCATTATCAATGCTCTCAACGGGGCGGGTGCTCGCTATATCATCGTCGGGGGAATCGCGGTCAACGCCCATGGTTTTGTCCGCATGACCCGCGATGTAGACATCGTGCTGGAGTTGAAACGGGACAACATCCTAACAGGCATCAACGCGCTTTTTGAAATTGGCTATCAAATGGCCATCCCCGTGAGCGTGGATGAGTTTGCGGATCCCCAAACCCGTGAACGATGGAGAGACGAAAAAAACATGATCGTCCTCAAGCTGTGGAGTGACCGACATGGTCGAACCCCCATCGATATCTTCATCTATGAGCCGTTTGATTTCATCCAAGAACTCGGCCGGGTTTCAAAAATGGAATTGAGCCCTGGGATCGTTGCGACTATTGTTTCACTTGAGAGTCTTCTGGCGATGAAACGCGAGGCATCTCGTCCGCAAGATTTGATCGATATCGAGGAGCTTCTTCGCATCCCATGAACGGCAATCCGATATTCACTCCCGATTGGAAATGGGGAACGGCCGAAGGCAGCCGCGAATTCGACCGCAGGAATGATCGGCAAATGACTTTTCGCGAGAAACTTGAATGGCTGGAAGAAGCGGAAATGTTGACACTCACTTTCGCAGCTTCCCGAGAACAGCTGCGAAAGAGGAAAATCTAGAGCCTCTCACAGGCATTGCCTAACCACCTTCCCCTTCCTCCGCGCCAACCAGCCGCGGAGCAGATGCGTGAAAATCCCGCCGACGACAATCAGGGAGACGCCCAAGATGGCCCACCGCAGTTTCCCGCCGCCTAGGCCCACCGCCCCCAGCACCACCCCCGTCGCGATGACGCCGGTGCACAGCATCGACACCCAGAGGTAGAGCAAAAAGGGCGCGCGCATGAATCCCAGCACATAGTTTTGCAGGAAAAATGGGAATCCCGGGGTCAGTCGCAGCACGAGAATGAGCTTCAGATGATCGCCGCGTGGCAGCTCCGGAATCTGGAACGAACCCGCTGCCATCAGCTTTTCCACCAGCCCGCGCGCCGGTTTTGCCGCCATCCAGTAGGTCCAGGAAAGGTTGAGCGAGATGGCCAGCATCGTCAGCAAACAGGCCATCACCGGCCTGTCGTGCCAAACCAAGCCGGTCGTGACCAGCAGCGCACTCATCGGGACAGGCAGCCCCGGCAGGAAGACGATGCCCCAGAAAAGCGCCGCCGGATGATCCCGCAGGTAGGCATTACAAACCGCCCACCACGCTTTCAGCTGCGCCATGTCCACCCCGGATCTCCAGGCAAGCCACACGACCGCCGCTCCCAGCGCCATGGCCACAGCCAGTGCGAGTCTCACCCGGCTATCCGCCAGCAATGTCCGCAGCCTATTCATTTGGCACGGCACCATCTGGCTCAGCCCTTCGCTTGGCAAGGACATCCGCCGTCGTGATGTTTTCGCACCGCAACACCTCCGCTTAGCAATGCTGACGAGGCAGCTCGTACCCCTCACGATGGCTCTTCTCGCACGCGGCGTCCCATCCATCCAAACCCCACAAAACCCGCAGCTTGGAGCCATGTTCATTTTTTCTTGAACAACATTTCCCCCCAACCAGACTCACGCCGCAATCCCATGGCGGGACTGTGTCAGAAGCCTCCGAATCCTCCATCCCGGTCCTCGGCTTCCCGCCCTGTCGACCAAGGGCGGCAGCGTGACTTCAGGCCAACGCCGCCCGCCCCGCGAGCCTGCCATCTCGCCATCCATCCTTCGGGTTCCACGCCTTGACCTCGCCTTGCCAACTCATCGCGATCATGCCCGTTTTCAACGAGCAGGTCGCAATCAACCAGGTCATGCGGGCTTGGTTCACGATGCTCGATGAGAAGGTCGGCGACTTCACCCTCCTCGTCCTCAACGACGGCTCCACCGATGGCACCCAAGAGCAGCTCGACAAGCTCGCAACCGAGCTCGGCAGCCGACTCGAGATCGTCACCCATCCCAACCGCGGTCACGGCCAATCCTGCATCGCAGGTTACAAAATCGGGCTCGATCGAAACATTCCCTTCATCCTCCAGGTCGATTCCGACGGCCAATCCGACCCGAGCTATTTTTCCGATTTTTGGGCCCTGCGCGATCGCTTCGATGTCATCTACGGCAAGCGCAAGCGCAACGATGGTGCACGCCGCGTGCTCGCCAGCATCGTCCTCAGGCTACTCCTCCGACTCGTCGCCCGTGTCGATTGCGTGGATGCCAATGTCCCTTACCGGCTGATGAATAGCCGCGCCTGCGCCTCGGCCATCCTCGCCATTCCTCAAGACGTGTTTCTGGCCAATGTCGCCCTAGCGGTGGTTTTGAAAAAGGATGCCGCCATCCGACATGGCAGCAGCCCTATCGGTTTCCCACCTCGCATGGGAGGCGAGCCGTCCGTGCCATTTTCCAAGTTCGCCGCCAAGGGGCTGGAACTTTTCCGCCAACTCGCCAAGGCCGAGATCACCCGATGATGCACCCTCCATCAGAAGTCAGTCCGGCGAAATCACGGCTCGCGTTGCTCGGCCTCATCGCGGTCACGCTGGTGGTGGGAGCCGCGTCGATCAGCCAACAGAGTTTCTGGATGGACGAGGGCAGCGCCGCGCTCAAAGCCATCATGCCCACCTTTCGCGAATGGTGGAAAATGACTCTCGAACTCCGTGGCTCAGACGTCCAGATGCCGGTCTACATGGCCACTTTGTGGCTTTGGGAAAAGGTCGCCGGAAACAGCGAGTTCGCGCTGCGCGCCTTCAACTTGCCCTTTCTCGTCCTCATGGTCGTCGCCCTACGAAAGGTGCCGCTGTGGCCACTCGTCTGCCTCACCTCCCCCTTCGTCCTCTACTATGTCGGCGAACTCCGGCCCTACACCATGCAGATGGCCGGCGGTGCTCTTGCCGCCGCCGCTTTGGCAAAAGTCTGCCAAAGTCGTGCTAACCATTTCGATGGCCTGAATGCCATCTTCGCAGCCGCACTCTTTCTAGCAGCCTCAAGCCTAACCGCCGCAGTCTGGGCCGGCGGGTTGGTCCTCGGAGCCATCGTGATTCACCCCTATTGGCTCAAATCCCGAGGATTTTGGACCCGCGCAGCCATTTGGTTTTCCCCCTTCCTCGCGCTCGGCGGCTACTACGTTTTCACCCTTGTCGAAGGCTACCGTGCCACCGGCTCTGGCGGTGGCGGCCTGCTCAGCATCGCGTTTGGCGCTTATGAAATCGGCGGCTTGCTTGGCCTCGGCCCCAGCCGCAACGAGCTGCGCAGTTCCCCGCTCGCCCTAGTGAGCCATCTCCCTTGGCTGATCCCCGCCGCCGCCATCCTCTTCCTCGCTTGGTTCATCGGTGCCAAGAAATGGTTTAAAGAAACTCCCTTCCGCAACCGCGTCGGCATTCTCTGCGCCGTCCTCGTTCCTGTCTTCCTGCTCGCCGCCGTCAGCGTCATCGCCGATTTCCGCGTCCTCGGCCGCCACCTCAGCCCGGCCATTCCCGCCGTCCTGCTACCACTCGCGTGTTGCCTCGCGAATGCTGCTAGAAAACCTTTCGCCCTCACCGTGGGAACCTTGGCCATCTTGCTTTCGATCACCTCAGCCCTCTCACTCCGCTTCCAACGCAAACACGCCCGCGACGACTACCGCGCCGCCACCCGCATCGCCCTGCAAGCGTTGGCCGATGGCAAAGCCGTCCTCTGGCAAGCCGACATGAGCACCCCCTGCTACTACGCCTACCGTAGCGGCGGCGTCGCGGCATTCCACAATGCCCTCCGCCTCAAGTCCGAAACCCCATCCGGTTTCATGTTCGCTGACATCGTCATTCTCAATCGCCCCGACATCGGCTACCGCGGCCAAAATCACCACCAAACCCTCACCCAAGCCGCCTTCGTCAAAGACGATTCGTTCAATGGCTTCGAAGTTTGGAGCAACCGCTATTCATCTCCCACGCGCTAGCCCTTCTCCCATTTCAGCAATCTAGCATTTTCACTTTTTCCACCCCATGGACACCTCAAAGATTAAGGCGATCATCGTCGCGATCATCGCGCTCTTCGCCGCGCTCTACCTAGGCATCTCCGCCGCCACCGCTCAGTTCGAGACCATTGCTTGGGTTCTCGGCGGCGTGACGCTCTCGGTCTGTCTGCTAATGGGCCGGAAAATCTGGCTGCTCATTCCGTTTCTCGGCTCAGTGGAGCTGACGCTCAACATTCAAGGGCAACCCTCTACCATGCTCTTAGCCCAGATTTTAGTCATCGGGTTTTCCTTTCTTCTGCTTCTGATGCGCCGTCTTCCGTTCCGGATTAGATTCACGGAACTCGAACTCTGGATCATCCTACTCACCCTTTTCATCGTCCAAGTTTACGCCCGAAATCCGGTAGGATTTTCGCTGTTTGGAACCTCATCCGTTGGAGGAAAGCCTTATGTCCTCTTTCTAATCACTCTTATCACCGCGCTGCTTCTAGCCGGTCTTCGCGTTCCCCCAGAAGAACTCAAAACAGCACTTCGGCTTTCCATCTTCGGGGGCATCATCAATTTCGGCGTTTCGTTGGTGGGAAGATTTGTTCCCTCCATCGGTGTGTGGACTGGCGCAAGCCATCCCGGTGCAGGCGTGACGGACTACACCAACGCCGGCGAAGCTGTGGATACCGGCAGAGCTACCCGAGAATACTTCCTCGTTCTTTTCAGCCGTAATCTGTCGCTCTGGATCAGCAGTTATAGGTCCCCCCTCATGGCCTGTTTCCATCCGATTTGGGCCCCCTTGGTCTTGATTACCCTAGTCGCTGCCGGTCTAAGCGGTTTTCGCAACGCGGTCGCCACAGTCGGCCTAACTTACCTTGTCGGGATCTGCTACCGGGGCGGCTTTATCCAGATCGTTCTATCAAGTCTCAGTGGCATCGTGATTCTAGCCCTACTGGCCATCGTCAATGCCGTCGCCCCCTTTCCTCCCAACCTCCAACGAGCGCTTTCCTTCCTTCCTGGCTCTTGGGAGCAACGCTATATTGATGATGCTGAGGGTTCCACCGAATGGCGGGTGGAAATTTGGAAAGAGGTGCTTTTCACAGATCGCTGGATCAACAATAAGACCTTTGGCGACGGACTCGGCTTCACAGCTAAAGAACTGGCCTATCAAGCTAGTATCACGGACGGTTACAAGCTCGGTCGAGGACTCTCCGGATTCGATTTCCAACGCGAAAGTATCCTCGCAAATGGCGACTATCACAGCGGACCTGTTCAAACTATCCGCATTGTCGGCTATTCTGGATTGGTGGTGCTATTACTTTTTCAAATCCGTCTCGCGGTTTATGCGCATCGTCAGATCATCCGTTGTCGAGGCACCGAGTGGTTTGCATTGGCTTTATTCTTCGGAATTCCTCTCATCTGGAATCCCATTTTCTTCATCTTCATCTTTGGAGATTTCAAATCGGCAGCTACCACCGTGCTACTCGGCTCAGCCATGATCCGCATGTTGCAGAACAATCTTCCGATTCCAGCATGGCGACCAGCTAGGCGGCAACCTTTCGTGCTAAACCAAAAAGCTTTCAGCTCACTACCTGCCTCAGAAAGAAACTGAGTTTGCGACGACATATTGAGCATAAACATGAGCACCAATATCAAAGATCGCTATATAACTACTCTGGTCAGTGGCTACGCGCTCATGGCCATGCAAATCTTGCTCTCGTTGGCCACGATTCCTTTGGCCTTGAAATACCTCGGCAAGGAAAACTTTGGGATCTGGGCTCTTTGCGCTCAGGTCGCAGCGTGGTTGCAGCTTCTTGATGCAGGAATGAACGGAGCCGTCGCGAGGCACCTGATCGACTATCAGCAGGATAGGTCCGGCGAGGGTCTCGGCCATTGTATTTCGACCGGCTTTCGAGTGCTCTTCGCACAAGGAATTCTCATCTTAGCGGCAGCATTTTGTATGGGCCATATGGGTGGGTTCCTTTTCAATCTAAACGCGGGTGAAAGTGCCGTTTTCGGGGATGTATTACTTATCCTAGGGGTTACGACGTTTCTGGGTTTTGCCAGCAAAATTCTCCCCTCGTGGCTCTACGCCACTCAGCGTCTTGATCTGGGAAACCTAGTTGCACTCGGCACCATCCTTCTAGAATTCTTACTCTTCTGGTTGTTTTTGAAGGCGGGATGGGGGTTGTATTCCCTCGCTTGGGCTCGCGGGATTTCATCGGCAGCAGGTGTCATTCTTCATTGGTGGTTCACCGTTCACGTCGCTGGATTTCCAGTACATCATCTCCGTGGTCCTTGGAATACTTCCATGTTCAAGAAACTCGCCACCTTCGGCGGCGGAATGTTTCTTCTCACCTTGGGCACCCAGTTGCTCACGATGACCCAGACGGCCTTGGTCGCCAACGCACTTGGACTTGCCGCCGCCGCGGTTTGGGCCACCGCACCAAAGTTGTTCCAAGTGGCCCTCCAAGCGGTCTCCAAGCTTTGGGATTATCGCATCCCACACCTTTCAGCGTTCATGGCTTCTGACCAGAAAGAATCCCTGACTAGAAGCTTCTTCGGACTGTTTCGTGCTACGGCCTACATCGGCGGCGGAGGACTCGGAGCCATTGTCGCCCTTAACCCTGCTTTCCTTGAAGTTTGGACCCACGGCACCATTCACTGGGATCACATCAATGACTGGCTCATAGGCCTCGCATTCTATCTCGGATTGTTGATCCGCTGTTTCACCGATTTTGTTCTTCACACCAAAAAAATCGGATGGATGCCATTCTTGATGGTCTGCGAGGGGCTAATGTTCGTATCAGCAGCGCGTTGGTTACTCCCTCATTACGGGATCCCCGGTATGCTTTTAAGTTCACTGGTCGCGGGCGGCCTGCTCAGACTTCCCTATTCTTGGAGTAGCTTTCGTAGCTACCTTTTGGTGGACGGGCAACAGTCCATCGATCTTGCCGTCACCGCCCTAGGTGGAGCAGCCTTGGGTTTATTCCTCCATTTCATACTTTCACTGATCCAGCAGCAACTCCCCCCTCTGTCAATGTGGCTATCACTCGGCATTCAGGGCACCGTAGTTTCCGCCATTCTCGGTCCCATCGCTTTGAAACTCATTCTCGATTCACAGCGTGCACCGATCCTCGGCAGGGTCGGCACATGTAAATAAAAAGATCTTCAACCAATTGAATGACGCGCTCAAAATCGCATTCTTTTCCACGAAACCCCACAATCCGTCAACACCCACGGCCATGACTGAAGTCAATCCCAGATCCGTCCATCTTCCCTACTCAATTGATGAGGCGGAGAATCGCAATCATTACTATGAAAACTATTGGAAACGCGTGGCTCTTGACCTCCTGCTGAAACATCAATCAGATGTCACCGACCTGACCCTTCTCGACTATGGGTGCGGACGAGGCGAGACGCTCACCTACGCTTCAAATCTAGGCATGAAGCCCACGGGACTCGACATCGACCCGGAATGCGTGCGTATCGCTGCGCAAAAAGGCAACGTCGAAATTCTCAGACTGGACGACCTCTCCAATCAGTTAGGCGAAAAATCCTATGACGTTGTCACCTGTTTTCATGTCCTCGAACATGTGGAAAACCCCAAAGAGGTCCTTTCGCTGCTAAAACGCGCGGCCAGAAAATACGTCATCGTCGCCGTGCCGAATTTGAGACAAATTAACAACCTGCGTAGACCACGCGTCGAGGCCCAACTATGCAACGAAGGTCACTTACAATCTTGGGACCATCCGCATTTCCGGAACCTCGCGGAAAATCACTGCGGATTGAAGATTGTGGACTGGGGATTCGATGCCACATTACTTCCTTTAGTTAGCGAAATCATCCGGAGGACTTTCGGCACCAAAGCCGTTATTCATGCCGAAACAGGGATATTCAAAACTTTATTTCCCTACAATTGCGTCTCTGTTATCGCGTTGATGCGTCCTATTTAGTGAAGGTTATTTTTTTAATTTTCCGCCCATAAACGGACCTCACCCTATCCGGGGCGATCACACTGCTCGTGTTCAATGAAAATTGCGTTCCTTTCCACCGACAACCGCGAACAGCTCAGCCAGTACGACAAAGAACGCCCGTTTTTTGGTCCCGCCCCGGCCGCGCTGCTGGACGGATTCGCCATGCTCGGCGACGAGGTCGAGATCCATGTGATTTCCTGCACCAAAAGGAAGATGGAAGCGCCGGAGAAGCTGGCGGAGAACATCTGGTTTCATCAACCCGTCGTCCCGAAGATCGGCTGGGGCCGCACGGCGTTCCTCGGCTGTGCCATGGCCGTCCGTGACATCCTCGGAGAAATCCGGCCCGACCTTGTGCATGCCCAAGGCACGGAGCGGGATTGTGGGGTCGCCATGATGCTCGCGCCAAAAGGACCGCGCTTGCTGACGATCCACGGCCACATGGCGCGGATCGCGGAGATCACCCACGCCAAGTTTCCCAGCTACTACTGGATGGCATCGCGGCTGGAAGCGATGGCGGTGAGAAAAGCCGACGGCGTGGTCGCCCTTTCCAACTACACCCGGGAGCGGTTGAAAGATCATTGTCGCAAGAGTTGGGTGCTGCCCAACGCGTTGGATACCTCGTTTTTCGGCGTGAACTCACCGGCAACCGGCAACATCGCCCTTTGCGTCGGAGCCGTGACCCCTTGGAAACGCCAGCTCGAACTGATCCAAGCCCTGGACGAATGCCCCGCGGGGCGTCGGCCCCGCGTGGTCTTCCTCGGATCGCTCGGGAATGACTCCTATGGCCAACAGGTCAAAGCCGCGATCGATCAACGCGATTGGTGCGACTATCAGGGATTCGCCGATCGGCGGACGTTGCGGGAATGGCTGTCGAAAGCCGCGCTCCTGATCCTTCCATCCATCGAAGACAACTGCCCGATGGTCATTCTCGAAGCGATGGCCGCCGGAGTTCCCGTCGCCGGATCACACATTGGCGGCATTCCAGACCTGGTCGAAGAAGGAGTAACGGGCACCCTCTTCGATCCACAGATTCCTACGGACATGGCGGGAAAAATCGGCGAATTGATGGGAGCCCCCGAACTCCGGGCCGCATGCGCCAGCCTCTCCGCCGCGAGGGCCTTGGAACGCTATTCCCCGGAAGTCATCGCCCGCCGCCACCTGGAAATCTACCGGGAGGTGATTTCCAACAACTGATGGAGCCCCCCGCCATGGAAATCGTTTCCACTTGTCTGGCGCGGGATCTGCCGATCTATCAGCTCACCTGTCGCAGCCTCCGCCGCCACCTGCCGGACGCCTCGCCCCACGTCGTCACCCGCCGGTCGGACTTCGGCAAATTCCGCAACGCCTGCGGCAGCGATCTTCAACTTTGGGATGAGGACGAGATTGTTCCGGGCATGACCCTTCCAGCGCTGCGCAATTTCTCACTCCGGTTTTTCCCTGCGGGAGCCGGATGGTATTTCCAGCAGTTCCTCAAGTGGGGATTCGCCGCCGTATCCAACAAGGACTCCCATTACCTGATCTGGGACGCCGACACCATCCTGTTACGACCGCTCGATTTCACCGCCCCATCCGGCAAGCCCTATCTGACGACAGCGACCGAATATCATCCGCCTTATTTCGAAACCTTCGAGAACTTGCTAGGAAGGCCACCCCTCGATCGCGTCTCGTTCATCTCCCAGCACCAGCTCATCGACAAATCCATTCTCGCGGAGCTTCTCTGGCTGATTTCGGATCGCGACACGTCCGGCCGCGGCTGGGCATGGTCCATCATGGAAAACCTCCGCGGGGCCGGCACCAATCTGTTCAGCGAATACGAGACCTACGGCCACTTCGCCCGCACCTGGCACCCGGATTCCTGCGTCCTCCGCGAGTTGCCATGGACCCGCAACGGCAGAGCGCTTGCCGGCTACCCTCCCACCGCCGCCAAACTGGAAAGCCTCGCGGCCGCTCACGCCTTTGCCGCGTTCGAGTCCAATTCCTCGCTACGCGGATTCTGCGTCCGTTGGCTGCGCAAAATCCTTCGTTTCTATTGAGGCCTCCCACCTCCCTTGAATCCATGAGAAAAGTCGTCTCCTCCTGTCTATGGGGAATCAATCCTCACTATCTGGATGGAGCCTCCCTCGCGCTGTCCACAGCCCGGGAACACTACCCGGACTGGGAATGGTGGTTCTATCTGGCTGAGGATGTTCCCGCCGCAACAGCCACCCGACTCGCAACCGAAGGCGCAACCGTCATCCGGATGCGGAGAAGCGGGGCGGAAAAGTCCAACCTCTCCGCATTCGAGTTCCAACCCGCGTTCTGGCGCTTTCTTCCAGCCTCCAATCCCGATGTTGATATCCTGATCGTGCGGGACACCGACTCGCCGATCACCGCCCGAGAGGCGGCGGCCGTCAGTGAATGGCTAGCTTCCGGCATGGATGTGCATATCATGCGCGATCACCCGATGCACGAATACCCGATTCTGGCGGGGATGTGGGGTTGCCGCACTTCCCGCCTGCGGGACATGGAGGAATTGATCAACTGTTGGAAGCGCTTCGATTACTACGGCTGCGATCAAAAGTTCCTCGGAACGGTGGTCTATCCGAAGGTTCTCCGTTCGTCCTGGATCCATAGCGAATGCGTCCGCTTTCCCGGGGAAACTGTTCACCCTTTCCCGATTCCCGACGATGGAGATGAGTTCATCGGCATATCATTCACCGGAGACGACCGCGTGCGGAGGGAAGTCGAGTTCCGGAAGAATTGGCTCCGAAATGGCGCGAAGGCCGATCCCAGGCCCCTTCCTTGGAGCCTCAAGGGCCGCGTTCGCCACTATTCCATCCAGCTACGCAGGAGACTTGGATTCCGCTAGAACCAGGCGCCGGTCCATTGCGATCATCAATTGAAAGTATCATCTTCCCACCCGAATAGCCCTATGTCCCAAAAACCCGCTACCCTTGGCCAGTTCATCCGGGATCACGACTATCCTTGCTGGTGTGGTGTAAGCGCCGGCACGGTGTTCTGTTCCCAAACCTTCGGTCGTCGCCCCTTCGCCGCGTTGCGTTGCCCCTCATGCGGAACTCAGAGACTTCTTCCGCGCGTCCTCGATTCCCAAGAAGACGCCAGCGAACTTTATAACAACTACGATCCGCCACGCCCTACCGAAGAGGAACTTCAGGACCTCGCCCGCCATTGCTTGGAACGACTGGCCAGGACGGGCATAGAGTTCAAGAAGGGAGACCGGGTGCTCGATGTCGGTTGTGGAAATGGCCGTATCCTGGAAGCGATCTGCTCCCGTTTCGAGTGCATCGGCCACGGAGTGGACGCCGACGAAAGACGGGTCTCCGATGCCAAGGCCAGCGCCAAACACGCGACCTTCGAAACCGGACTCTTCGATCCGACCGCTTACCCGCAACCCTTCGACATCGTCATTTCCTCCGCCGTCATCGAGCACGTTTACGATCCCGTTGATTTCATCCGCCAACTCGCCCGGGTGGTGAAACCCGGAGGCAGCCTTTTCCTACTGACGCCCAACGCGGCCAGCTTGAACTACCGCATCCTACGGAGTTGGTGGCGCGAGCTGCTCTCGCTCGGCGAGCACATCTATCTATTCACGCCGGAAAGTCTGGGGCGTTGTGGCGAGCGAAGCGGCCTCACTGTGGCTGGCACCGCTTCCGATTTCGATTTCGCAACGCCATCTCTAAACTTTGGAGGGATACGTCCCTTGCTCCTCAGCGGGTGGAGTCTCTACCGGGAAGCGTGCAAACGCGTTTGCGCGGTTTTCGCGGGATCGCGGCGAGGAGATATCCTCTGTGTGCACTTCCGCAAACCCGCCTGATCCAGATCACCATGGGAACCACAGTAGTTCACCTGTTCCCCTATTCCGCGCGGATGCCCGGTGGGCATTCCAATGCGATCCGGGAATTCATCGATTGCCAGCGCGCTGCGGGCATTGACTCATTCGGTCTGAGTCCCACCACGGATGAGATATTTTCAAATGCGGTGGAACCCGGACTTCATTGCGGCGAAATTCCCTTCGAAAACCCAACACAAGTATTCGCTGAAATCAGCAACCGCTGTACCTCAAAAGGCGACATTCTCCACCTTCATGCCATCAGTCCTCTGACCACCTCGATCGCCCGCTTGGCCCGAAGCTATGGCATCAAAGTCGTGCTGACTTCGCACGGACAACTTAACGCAAGCGGCTTTCTCCATTTCGCGAAAAAAACCATCTACCTCGCTCTACATCCCTCACCGGTTCGCCATGCTCATGGGATCCATGTGTTGACCCAGTGTGAAAAGCATCGTCTTCGATTCATGCTTCCTTGGTTCCGTGGCAAGGTGACTGTCATTCCGCATGTTGTGGCGATACCCGCTCGTTTCGCTGCATTCAAACCACGCAGCCGCGATGATGATGGGGAGAGAGTCATTTTGTATCTCGGAAGACTTGATGTTAGAACCAAGGGACTTGACCTACTTTTGCAAGCATTCGCACAGGCGAGGCTGCCTAAGGTACGACTCATTCTCGCCGGCCCTGATTGGAACCATGGAAAGCAGGATCTAGAATCCCTCGCAAAACGGCTAGGCTGCCGCGATCAAATCGAATTCCCGGGCGCTGTTTATGGTGAGAATAAAGAGCGCATGCTCGCGTCTGCAGATCTTTTCGTCGCCACCTCACGCTGGGACGCATTCAATCTATCGGTCGTTGAAGCCTTGGCGCGGGGCATTCCAACTCTGATTTCTAAACGCCTAAATCTAGCCCCCCAACTGGAGGCTGCAGAAGCAGCGATCATCGTCGATTGCGAGCCAAGTAAGATCACAGCCGCAATCGAGGCGGCACTTGGAAGTCCGACAAAGCGGACAAAGACCGGACTGGCTGGACGCGCATGGGTTGAATCAAACACATCTCCCGCCGCCGTGAGTGCAAAATTTGCTGCGTTCTACAATTTGTTAAAATGATCGCAACGCAAACCATGCACACGAAATAAAATTTTCAGACTCTGTATAGCATTTCTGTTCACCTCAGTATCGTTGCATTTGCAGTCTCAGTCGTCTCCAAGGAAACATCAGCAAATTGATGAATTCCAGTCTAACTGCACTAGCAACTATTTCTAAATTTAAAAATCCTCCTGAAATAGAAATCCCGAAAAAATTTCATACATCAAATCGATCATGATTAAAATTCGACGATTGATTAGCAAATTTGCTGATCGCAGGGATTTATGGGGGAGTCCATTGAACGCTCTAATCCGCCATTCAACATGGGCTCGCCATTGGCGACGCACATCAGCTCTCTACCTTGTGTCAGCCGATTGGAGGGAAGGCATCACCCTAGCGTTACCTCAGACAAGCAACTCTAAATTAGCCTATTGCGGGAGACATCCCGAATCCTCAATTCTCGCAGCCATGGACGAGCACTTGGCAGAAGGAGCCGTTTTTATCGATGTTGGAGCACATGTGGGAGTCTACTCCGTCCTTGCAGCAAAACGCGTCGGTTCGCAGGGCAAGGTCTTTGCCATCGAGCCACAGTCGGTGGGAATCGCAGCCATTGAAATCAGCGCTGCCTTGAATGGCTTTACGCACTTGCATGCGATCCTCGGAGCTGTTGGAAAAACGGCCGGGCTGATTCCGCTGGATTTAGAATCGTTTGGCGCTGCGGTAGTGGATCAATCCCGCGCAAGGGAAAACTCCACCCTAGTTCAATGCCTAGCATTGGATGATTTAGCGACGCAAAACAGCTTGGCAAAGATCCACTTGCTAAAGCTTGATGCGGGCGGCAATGAAGCGGAGGTTCTGCTTGGAGCAAAGGAATTGCTGCGATCTCGTCAATTGCAGGCAATCGTCATGAAGCTGTATCACCCCGATGTCATCCACCAGCGCTTCGGCAAAACGACGTGGGACGCCATTGCATGGCTCCATTCTCACGAATACACCACCGATGCCGTATTTCATGGCAAGGTGCTCGGTTTGCAAGCTGTCGAAGATTTGTCGAAAATTTTTTCTGACGGTTCCTATTGCCACATACTTATAGCCCGCCCCGCCTAGTCTGAGCGCATTTCCATCACTCAGCCGGGCACGTTGACTTACGGATATTTCACCGGCGTCGACGACCGCAATTCACGAGAAAGTGAGGAAAACTATCCACTCCGTGCCTTCTTCAGGCTCGTTATCAGGACAAACAACTCAACTCCATTCGTGGTTTCACAGAACACAAACTTGCCTCCTTGATGGAAATGAAGAGATTTACCGAACTCCACCGTCTCTTCGGTCTTGGTGTCCGACCATAAAATAATGAGGAAGGAGCCCATGTGGGGGATTCCACTACACAACTTTCAGCTACTGCCCGGATAGACGATCCAAGCAGCCACCGCTCAGGGTAGCTGGCGTGCCTCCTCTCAAGATTAGCGCTATCAATTCCCCCCCATGTCCGGTTGATCGCCTGAATTCCATGGACTTACGCAATTACCAAAGGAAGGACCTAATGGGATTTCTGAGGATATTAGCGACAGCGGTGCCATGGCAACATCTTTACCGCCAGACCTTGGGCAAGAAACATCTGACTCATCCAGCCGCCAATCGTTCCATCCTCAGTGGTAAATTCCCACAGTTCGACCCTCTGACATTTTCTCCCTCGAAAATGACTATTGTTTCATCTCCAGATCAGGCGACATGGGCCGACCCGTTTATTTGGGCAGAAGAGGGCAAGGTGTGTTTGTTTAAAGAAGAGTTACCTGCTGGTGAAACTTGCGGTTATCTATCAGTCGTCGAATTAGATTCTAGCGGACTACCAAAAGAGCTACCTATCCCGATACTCAAGAACAACTCACACCATTCCTACCCATTCATTTTTAAGTATGCGGACGATTTGTGGATGATTCCTGAAAACTCTATGGCGAATCAACTCCGCCTCTATAGATGTATTGATTTCCCCCACAAATGGGTTCCAGACAAAATCCTAATGGAAGGCGTCCGCTACGCAGATCCGACTTTGTTCGAGCACCAAGGCCGTTGGTGGCTATTCATGACCTTAGCTGTCGGATTCTACGGAGTGAACACAAACTTGTTCCTTTTTTCCAGTGACAGCCCTCTTTCGGACGAATGGGTTCCCCATCCGATGAATCCGATTGTCAGCGGCTTCCATCAATCAAGACCGGCCGGAAGACTTTTTTACTCGAAAGGCCGACTCTACAGACCCTCTCAGGATTGCTTCAAACGTTATGGCCACGCTCTCCGGATCAATGAGATCACCCGTCTGGATGCAGAACATTATGAGGAAAAATTTATCCGCAAGATAGAACCGTGGGAAGATGACATTCTAGGAGTTCATCACATTGAGATCAACGGAGATCTGATCATGATGGACATTCACAGAATTTCAGAATCCACAACCGCTTAAATTGGATTCTGACTCGAAGGATCATTCCCATATTTGATCCAAATTTCACGAAGAATCCGTTCTTGGACGCACAGCAGGAATGGTTCTTCCACCGTCGAACCTATCGAGCGAAGTCAATAGCCTCGCACATCTAGGGGGTGAATTTTATTCGGCAGCCGCATGGCGTCTTCTTCAACCCCCTGTTTCGGAATGTTCCATTCCGCAATTCTCTTATGCATCGTGACCTCGCAGGAAACGCGGACGAGACAGGCACCATCAGCCCGGGCTTGCTTGTTTTAGAAGCAATCTCAGCTCTTGAAGCCACTGGAATTCGCTCGGTCTATTTGCGCAACTACGAGAATTTGCCGGGCGAGGTGGGCAATGATGTGGACTTGTTAGTTCCGTCCGGGCGACGTGCTGAGGCAATCGACATCATGGTGGGCGCGGCCCGCCGCCATGGTTGGGAATTTCTGAATACCGCCCATTTCGGCCCCATCGCTCTCTATCTGGCAAATCTTGAAACGGGCGAGACTCTCCACATTGATGTGTTTGACCGCTTGGAATGGCATTTCATCGAGTTTGCCGATGCGGGTCGCATCATCGCGCAACGAAGGCGGCATGTGGAGGTCATGGTTCCCGCGCGGGAGGACGAGATCTACCTGAACCTCTTGACTCGGCTTGCCTATCAGGGAGCCATCCGGGAGAAGCACCGCGGCGCCGCACGAGAATTTGTCAATGCCGAAGGCCCAGATCTCCTGCGAGGGGCATTCGAGAGCCACCTCGGACCGCAAGGCAAGCGACTTTTCGATGTGCTGCTCGCACATGACTGGAATCCACAGGCCAGCGACCGCCGCCTCCTACTGACAAGCATGGCGGTCCGGCACGGATTGCAGCATCCGCTTCGTCTCATGCATGGAGCGATCCGCTATGGCATGAGGACCTACCGAAAAATCATTCACCCGCCAGGTAAGCTCATCGTCCTCGAAGGCCCTGACGGAGTCGGTAAATCCACGATACTCGAGAATCTCCGTCCGTGGTGTGGGCAGTGGTGCGCCGGTAGAGATACCTACGGATTTCATTGGAAACCGATGACGGTTACCCGCAGCGAAGAAAAGTCAGATGCCGTGAATCCACGAGCATCCGGACCACGCCCATTTCTTCTTAGCTTAGCCTACCTGTCTTGGCACTTGTTGGGTTTCTGGTGGGGGTGGTTTTTCAAAATACGCCCCCTACTTGTAAAAAGTCATGCGGTGGTAGGTGACCGCTACAGTTATGATATTTTCATGGATCCTGCCCGATTTCGTCTGGGGCTTCCACGGTGGCTATGCAAACTCGCTGCCCGATCCGTGCCACAACCTGCGGTCACCGTTGGACTGGAAGCCGATCCGCAGGCCGTGCACACACGTAAGCCTGAACTTTCTGTGGATGAAATTGCAACCTATCAAAAACGTTGGCGTGTCCTTGCCGAGGGATCCCCCACCATGGTGACGGTCGCTGCAGATGCTCCCCCCCCAGAGGTTTTGTTAGGAGTTAAACGGGCCATCCTCCAATCCCTGATCTCGCGTGGAAACTAGCATAAGAAAGCTACGGGTGCTGCTTTCTGCCTACGCCTGTGAGCCGGGCAAAGGTTCCGAGCCGGGGGTCGGCTGGAATGTGGCCCGTGAACTCTCGTCCAAAGTTTCCCTATGGGTGATCACGCGAGCCAATAATCGCGCCGTAATCGAGGCGTCGGACGAAGCATGGACCCGCGACGTTCAATGGATTTTTTGGGATCCGCCGAAATGGATCACCTTCTGGAAAAAAGGCCGGCGAGGTGTCCAGCTTTTCTATCTGATATGGCAGTGGGGCTTGGTGAACACCGTCCGAAAGGAGATGAGTTCAACAGACTTTGATATCATCCATCATATAACCTTCGGCAAATTCTGGATTCCGAGCCGCTTGGCGGGGTTAAAAAAGCCTTTCGTCTTCGGCCCGGTAGGCGGCGGGGAAACCACTCCTAACGCATTGTCTCGTACACTCGGTCTACGCGGCAAGATCTCGGAGATAGCCAAAGCCGCAGCCATCCTCTGCGTTCGCCATTTTCCCGGAGCAGGTGCACTTTACCGATCCGCAGCCTGGACCTTCGCTGCAACGCCACAGACGGAAGCCGCGTTGGCCAATCTCGGCGTCACGCAAATGAGCGTTTTGCCTCAATCTGGCATTCGTGAAAGCGACCTCCCTGAAGCCCAACCAAAAAATTTCACAAATACCCCTTCTCCTCTGCGGCTCGTCACGGCGGCTCGCCTCATCCATTGGAAGGGCGTGGATCTGGCCATCGAGGCAGTGGCTAAGGCCGCAGAATCCATCGACGTGCGTCTCGTGGTCTTGCAGACCGGCCCCGAAATGGAACGACTCAAGGCATTAGCTCTCCGGCGTGGCATTGCCGACCGGGTTGAATTCAAGGGAAGGCTGCCCAGCCTCGACCACGTCTATCAGGAAATGGCAGCTTCAGACGCGCTGATCCACCCCGCCCTGCACGAAGCGTTTGGCCAGTCTTGTCTTGAATCGCTCGCCTTGGGCGTGCCTGTGATCTGCCTCGATTGGGCTGGCCCAGGAATCATCGTTAACTCGGAAACTGGTTTTGCCGTTCAACCCGGAAATCGTGATGAAACGATTTTCCGATTGGCAGAAGCGATCTTGGAACTGGCCGCTGGCCCCTCGGGGAAGGACGATTTTTCCATGCGTTGCAAGCAACGTGCTTTTGAGACCTTCGGATGGGACAAGCTTGCTCGATCCATCGTCGCCAAATACCAAGATCTTTCGAGGCCTGAGCCGAACTCGATCACTAAGTTTTGACAGCATGTCTAAGCCCGTCAAATCTCAATCCGCGAGCACGCAACCATCACCGTGCCATGAAGCTTCTTCGATTGCTTCATTCATCGGTAAGAACTACTACCTGATCAGTGCTGTGGTGATTGCCCTTGGAGTCTTTCTGCGCGCTTGGCTTTCCTACGAAACCGTTTTTTCAATAGGCGATTCCTACATCGGCTTTCGTTTTGCCGAACAATTTGCCGCAGGAAATGGTCTTGTCTTCAATATAGGAGAAAAGGTAGGCGGAAACACCAGCATCCTCTACTCGTTCATTCTAGACTTGGGCGCATGCACCGGAGCTAGCATACGACTCGTCGCCGGGATTAGATATCCTCTCAAAATTTCGAAGAGTTCCAAGATTGACTACATGAGTCCAGCAAAACTTGAGCAGAGTCTCAATTTAAGATTCACCAAAAATCAACTTTTTTACAACGATTCATCTGAAGATGAATTGATTAAAAGTTTACGTAATATCTACAAATAAAATGTAGGATTCTGTGAAGAAATATATGAGACTTTTCTCATGATAATATTATGAATATCAGTCCTTCTCTCGGCATCGTCACCCCGATGGCTAATGAAATTCATACGGCGAGAGAGTTTGTCGACGCTGTTCTTGTAGCAGCTTCGATATTCGAGTTTCGCGAAGTTTCCATGTTTCCTGTATTTGACACGGTCTGTCAGGATGGAACCCGAGAAATGATGGAGCAACACGCCAAGACTGACAGTCGCATCAAGGTGATCTACGCCCCCGAAAACCGCAGCGTCGTCGATGCCTACATGCAAGGCTACCGCAAAGCTCTTGATAGTGGCTGCGATTGGATTCTCGAGATCGATGCGGGATTCAGCCATGATCCGAACTCAATCCCTGAGTTCCTAGAAAAAATATCATCCAATGTCGATGTAGTGTATGCAACCCGTTTTACTTTGGGGGGGGAAATCATCAATAGCAGTGTCTGCCGCAGATTTATCAGTCGATTTGGCAGTCTCATATCCAACGTCTTGCTTGGGACGAAACTCGGCGACATGACAAGTGGATTCATCCTCTATTCAAGGCACGCACTCGAATCCGTTCTGGCGCAAGGAATCCAATCCAGAGGCCCATTTTTTCAAACTGAAATGAAGTATCACGCACGTGACCTCCCCTATGCAGAAGTTCCTATTGTTTATCAAGGTGCCTCGCACGTGATTGGAAAAAGGGCCATAAACGACGCAAAATATCATCTCAGGCGTTTGGTCCGCGACCGTTTTTCGAGAAGATAATTTCATTGAAATAATTTTTACCTGAGTTATTCAGAATTTTTCTTTTTGCTCGACTGTTGATTCCCCCTCTTTGCCATTTCCATCAGAAACATTTACTTTTCTTCATCACTCAATCCAAAGCATCCTCCTAGCGTATGAGGCATGTCAAATATCTGATCCTCGGTGCCGGCCCCAGCGGACTCACGCTGGCACACACCCTGCACGCGCAGGGTATTCCATTGCAGGAGATTCTTGTCCTTGAGAAGGAGTCAACCGCTGGAGGACTTTGCCGGAGTGAGAATGTGGACGGATCGCCACTCGACATCGGGGGAGGACATTTTCTCGACATCAAGCACAAGGAGGTTCTTGAATTTCTTTTTCGCTTCATGCCCGAGTCCGAATGGAACCGACATGAACGGATTTCCCGCATAAGGCTCAACGGCCAGATGGTGGATCACCCACTGGAGGCAAACCTTTGGCAGTTCGACACAGCGACCCAAGTGGCCTATCTGGAAGCCATCGCGCAAGCGGGATGCATCCGTGGCGAACCAGCCCCCGAATCCTTTGCCGCTTGGATACGTTGGAAATTTGGCGAACGAATCGCCGAAGATTACATGCTTCCCTACAATCGGAAGATCTGGTCCATGGACCCAGATCTTCTTGGCACTTACTGGCTCCACAAATTGCCCAATGTATCCTTCCGTGAAACGCTGCACAGCTGCATCGAAGGTAGACCTTTCGGCAGCCTACCCGCACACGGAGTCTTTCTGTATCCGAAAGCCTATGGCTATGGAGAAATCTGGAAGCGAATGGCCGAAGCTCTTGGCGAGTCGATCCAGTTCGGTGTGACCATCGATTCGATTGAGATTGCTTCGCTCACCGTCAACCGCATTTGGCGAGCAGACCACATTTTCTCTTCGGTTCCATGGCATGCATGGCCTAGTTGGACAAATGTTCCAGCATCGATTGAAAGCGACATGCAGGCATTGTGTAACGTGAGCATCGATGTCGATTATGTTCCTGAAACATTGGATGAGGCTTCACATTGGATCTATGAGCCGGATGAAAGTGTGCAGCATCACCGAAAACTGCTTCGCTCTAACTTTTGTCCCGGCGCTAAGGGCTATTGGACGGAAACCAATTCCAAACGAGCCCGCGAAACAGTGGGGTGGAGACATACCAATCCTTATGCCTATCCCGTAAATACCGTTGATAAGCCACTTCGTGTCGCAAGGATCCTTGAGTGGGCCAAGCAAAACCAAATCACCGGCTTTGGCCGGTGGGGCACTTGGGATCACATGAATTCGGACATTGCCGTCAAGAACGCCATGGAACTTGGCAAATTGACGGCACCCTGAGAATTCATTAACCCGCGATGGCGTCTTAGGCACATTCAATCCAGTCTTTTAAGTTCGAACCAAGGCCTATCAACCTTAAGGTAGAAATCTTGCAATCCAAAATTCAAGATTGCCTAACCCGCATCCAGGCTCAGCCTTAAGCCTCATGGCGACGACATTTTTCGCCGATTCCTTTTGCCGAAGCCGTCTGCCACTGGCCTGCGCATTTCTCTGGGTCATCGGCTGTGGCATCGTGGACTGGCTAACTGGTCCGGAGCTTGCGTCCTCAGTCTTTTATCTCCCTGCGGTTGTGATCGCCGGTTGGTTCCATGGACGACAGGCGGCGGTCGTGATCGCCGTCTTCTCCAGCATGACGTGGATGGCCGCTGAATTCCCCTCACAGATCGGCCAAATCCGCACAATCGTCCCTTATTGGAATGCGGCGGTACGGCTTATGGTTTTCCTAGTCACTGCGATTCTCGTGTCGGAAGTGCGTATCCGCCAAGCTGCGGAAGCCGCCTTGGGCGAGCAACGTGGCATCCTTTCATCCATCTTGGACAGCATGGCGGATGCCGTAGTGGTGGTAGATTCCAACCAACGACTCATCGTTTATAATCCCGCGTCAAAGGAGCTTTTCCGACAGGACGCGCTCGATCGCAGCATGACGGAATGGCTGGACCAACTTGAGGCCAATCCTACAGGCACCCATCGCAATCTTGGCATCTTGCATGAAGCTTTACGCAACCCTGATAAAGTGACTGGAGAAATCACTTTATCCGATGAGCATGGTAACGATCAATTCATCGCATTCCAAGCCTTGCCGTTGGCTCCTTCCAGTTTCCGATCCGTTGGAAAAGTGCTGGTATTTTCCGACCTAACAACTCAGCGGCAATTCGAAAAACGAGTGGCTAAAGCGACGCAACAGGAACAACGTCGAATCGCTCAAGACCTGCACGATGGTCTGTGCCAGCATTTGGCCGGCATCGCCTTCGGAGCGGACTCCTTGCAAACATCTCTCGCTGCATCGCCGCTTGCCACGGAAGCAGCCCATGCCGGTGAGATCGCGCGACTGATCCGTGAGGGCATACACCAAACAAAAACCCTCGCGAGAGGACTCTTCCCGATAGGTCTGGAAGAGAGCCTCGCCACGGCGCTGCAATACCTTGCCATCATTGCGGAATCTCGCAGCGACATTCCTTGCGTTTTTGAAGCGGAAGATGAAGCACCGCGGTTGCTGCCGGAAACCGCCGGACACCTGTTTCGCATCGCCCAAGAAAGCGTCTCAAATGCGGTTCATCATTCTGGCTGCAAAAAAATCATCATCCGTCTTTTGAGTGAACGTAATTTTCTAACTCTTGAAATTACCGATGACGGCGATGGTTTAAATGACAGCTCTATCAACAGTCCCGGCATCGGTCTTCAGATCATGAGGCACCGCGCATATCTCATCGGCGCGGTGCTAAAATTCAGATCACCCGCCGCAGGTGGCACCGTCGTTTCGTGCGGATTGCCGCTACGGCTCAATTCTTGAACTTATGGAAGGCCCATCCAAAACTCATGGCAAACGCATCTTTCTTGTGGATGACCATCCCATGGTCAGAGACCGTCTGGCTCAGCTCGTCGAGCAGCAATCCGACCTCACTGTCTGTGGCGAGGCCGACAATGTGACGGACGCCCTCAATGGCATCTGCGCATCGTTACCCGATATCGCCATCGTAGACCTTTCGCTGAAAAACTCAAACGGTCTCGAACTCATCAAAGATATCAAGGCACGTGGCCTCCAAACTCCGGTACTCGTGCTGTCCATGCATGATGAAAATCTTTACGCCGAAAGAGCACTCCGCGCTGGTGCCTTGGGCTACGTCAATAAGCAAGAAACCTCCCAAGTCATCCTCCATGCGATACGCCGAGTGATCGATGGCCAAATCCATGTCAGCCCGGAAATCTCTGCGATCCTGATGAAACGTGCGCTCGGTCGTTCGGAAGCGACCGACCATTCACCGGCTTCACGGCTCGGTGATCGTGAACTCGAAGTATTTCAACTGATAGGCCGAGGTTTGGGCACGAGAAAGATCGCAGAAACATTAGGAATAAGCATCAAAACCGTCGAAACCTATCGCGCCCGCATCAAGGAAAAACTCGGGATTGCCGACGCCGTGCAATTGCTTCGTGCCGCGATGCAGTGGGTGCAGAAATACGATTCTGACGCGCCGGAGTAAGCAGCTCGAACCATTCGTCATTTTTTTCTCACCCCGGACAGTTCGCAATACTCTCGCATCGGTTGATCAGCATCGTCTGCCCGACCGATTCACCCTCTGAGCCTCATGGATTTCACCGTAATAACGCCGAGCTATGGCTATGGTCACTACATCGGAGACTGCCTAAAAAGTGTCGCAGCACAAGATGGAGTGAGACTGGAGCATCTGGTAATGGATGCTGGCTCGAAGGACAACACCGCCGACGTGGTGAAAAACTTTCCCCATGCCTCCTTCCATCAAGAACCCGACAAGGGCATGAGCGACGGAATCAACAAGGGCTTCCGTCGAGCAAGAGGCAAATGGGTCATGTGGCTCAATGCCGATGATCGTCTAAAGCCCGGTGCCCTGCGAGCGCTGAAAGATTACGCAGAGGCTCACCCCGATGCCGATGTCATCTACGGTTGCTGGGATTTCATCGATGAAAAAGGAGACTTTTTGCGCCGCATGACATTACTTCCATTCGACCGACGCATCTTAGTTCAGCAGGGATGCTATATCGGCTCAACGGCTTGCTTCTACAAACGCGAGACCACCATCGGTGAAGGGCACTATCTCGATATTGACTTCGGTTATTGCATGGACGGCGAATACTACGCCCGCCTCGCCCACCTCGGGAAGCGATTCGATTACTTTCCACACGTTCTAGCAGATTTCAGACTCCACGGAGAAAGTATCAGTCAGAGCAGCTTAGGAAAAAGTGACATGAAAAACGTACTGCGCATGCAACGGCAAGCGGCAGAGCCTCGGGCGGTGCGGCGGATGTATGGCATCCGCCTATTTTCGGATGAGAACCTCAATTTGGCCGCCGACGGCATACTCTATCATATCTATCGATTCAAAAAAGGCTTACTCAAGACACTTTATGCAAGACGCACAAGCAGCGATGGAAGTGCGCGATGAATGGAAGTGGCTGCACGCTAAGAACCATGGACGACAACGACTTGCTTACTCTTGTCTTGGGCATGCTCGATCCCACTGCAAAATCCCGCGATGGGCTATCACGGAACGGTCGCCTACTGCTTGCAATGCCAAGCCAGAGAGAGGCCTTCAGCAAAGCTCTGCGACTCTACCAGCCGCAACGTCCTGCCGCCCAATGGATGACATCGGCGCTACGCTTGCTGGCCTTCACGGGAATTCACAAATGCTTACTCAAAAAGATAAAAACAGACGTGCACAGATTGGAGCTCGATCCACGACTGGATGGCTTGGAAGCCGACAGCTGCGGTATTTTATTAGGCAGCCCTGAACACAAAAACCGCCGCGCCATCGCAAGTTTTCGTCGAAATGAATCATGGGAAGTCGCCAAGATTGCTCCGTCGACAGAAGGCGCAGATGCGCTAGAGAGTGAATCTGACATTCTAATAGAACTTGGATCCCGAACCCCCGGTGTCCCCGCAATGTTAGGATTCCACCGATGTGGAAAAGCGGCGTTGCTGCGCATGCCATATCTTACCGGAGTCCCCATTTCACCCAGTAACTCCACCCCGGCACTGGACCTACTCAAGTCTTGGATTTCTTCTTCTCTGCCGATCGCCGCCAATGAATTTCCGGAATGGCCGGCTATCGAAAGCGCCCTCCATCGACTCCAACGCGGCCCAGAATTGCTAGCCCTCCTATCCTCAGAGAAACTCCATCCAACAATCCGACACGGTGATTTCGCCCGCTGGAACCTGCTTGCACAGCCTGATGGCAGTCTGGTTGTCCTCGATTGGGAATGGGGCCATTCGCACGGGATGCCAGGGCTTGATATGGTTCATTATTTTCTCCAAGACTACCGCTTGGTGCATCGGTGCCTGCCTCAGGAATCGATAAGACAAACTATTACTAGATTCCATCGCTCCGACGCGGTGGAGATCTTAGCGCACTCCGGATGGCGAGGCCACCCTCTGTTGACCATCATTGCGAGCCTTGCCTTCAAGCAAGGAGCCGCGCATCAGGACAACCAAGAAATGCTAAAAGCCGCCATCGCTCAATTCCCATGATGTCCAGCCTTTCCGTTTGATCTGCATACGCATCTATTCTGCTAGATCATTGAATAAAGTGACCAAACTGCATCCACTCGGATTCAACCTTTCTCAACCGGCATCGCCGCCTTCCCAGCGAAGGTCCATGAAATCTCGATGAAAACCACCACCTCTCACATCTTGTTGATGGGGCAAACTCCGCCGCCTTGGCATGGGCAGGCGGTGGCAACGCAAATTCTGTTCGATCACGACTGGCCGGGCTTCGAAGTGCATCGACTGCGCATGGAGTTCAGCGAGGAAATGGTCGAGGTGGGCCGCTTCCAGTGGAAAAAAATTCGCCATCTCGTTCATCTGATCGGCGAGGCTCGAGCAATACTTCGTAAGCATCCTAGTTGTTTACTTTTTTATCCCCCGGCCAGTGCAAAGTGGATTCCCTTCTTACGCGATGTCATTTTCCTTGGCTGCGTGAGACCATTGGCGGGAAGCACGGTCTTCATCTATCACGCAAGCGGGCTTCCAGAGTTTACGCAGACTGGATTGCTGCGCGAGATGCTTGCAAAATTGGTCTATCATCAGGCGGAGGTATCGCTGGAGGTGGCTCAAGAAGTCATCTCACCTCATCAGGTGTACGCAGCAAAAACATGGGAATGGTGCCCCTGTGCCATTGACGTCCCTTTCCGCAACCAATCACCACGAACGCCCAGCAGCCCAATCACAGCCCTTTTCGTCGGCAGCCTCCAAGAGGGTAAAGGGATTTTAGAAATACTCAAAACCGCAAAAATCCTGCGGGATCGAGGCCTTGACGCTGATTTCAGATTTCGTCTGGTAGGCAAGTGGTTTTCTGCTGAGTTCGAGGCTAATGTTCGTCATGCGCGAGCAGAACTACAACTTGAAGAGATGGTGGAACTGGTCGGTCAGCTGACCGGCAATGAAAAATGGGACGCCTATCATGAGGCGGATGTGTTCTTTTTTCCCACCCACTATGCGTCCGAGGCCACTCCCATCGTTCTGATGGAAGCGCTTGGGGCCGGACTTCCTATTATCTCCACGGAATGGGCAGGTATTCCCGCGATGATGGACGGCTGCGAAACCGCGACGATCTTACCCATCCGATCGCCCGAGTGCTATGCCGACGCGCTTGAAAAGCTAGCCGCAGGTAAAACTAACACGGCCTCCGTATTCGAGCTCTCCCGCAAGTTCTACACCGACCGCTTCCTCCCCGATCGATTCATCGAACGGGTGGCCCGCGCATTCCAAACCGCAGCAGCAATTGATGCATCATCCCATCGTGCTCTACTGCCCAGATTGGAAGAAGACGAGTCTCATGCCTCCCCTCTTGCGAGTTCAGCCCGTAAATTAAAGGATTCGCGCACCTCATCCAAACTGGCAGAAACCCCGAAGCGGCATTCCCCTCCTCCCGAACAACGCCAGTCAGCGCCCCTCACAGGAAGCCAGAGGTGCCCAGCAAGAATATCAATTTCCGTCTATCTGGCAGATCAGAACCCGGGCTACGATCGAAGCTTCGGAATCTCTCGCATGTCCCAAGTCATGATGGAGTCTCTGTTGGACAGCGGTCAGGTTGAGATCGGTGCCATATCATCCAAAACTTCGCAACAGGCCCCGGCACGCATGCATTCCTCCCACATTTTACCGTGGGGCACGCGCAGAAAATGGATACGTCTCCTAACGGATCACTTGCATCCTTTATTTTCAAACGGACATTCTCCCCCGGATCTTCACTATTTCCCGAAAGGGTATCTCCCCATCTTTAGCAGCTTCTGTCGTCCGTCCGTGGTGACTATCCATGACACCATCATTCAGTATGACGAAGACCACTATCCCGATTGGAGAAGTCGACTCGAATACATTTACTGGGCAATGATGCTGAAGCACACCTTGCGGGAAGCAGACCGTATTTTGACCGTTTCCGAGACCTCTAAAGCCCAAATCCGCACCTTTATGGAACGCCATCGCATTCCTCCGAAGGACATCGTCGTCACCTACGAACCCTGCGCTTATGAGCGATTACCGCAGCCGCTGAAGCCCGCGAAGGAAAACTTTGTCATCCACCTTGCCTCGGTGGAGCCTCACAAACAAACGTCCCAACTCATCCGGTGGTGGCGTGAGGCAGAATCAAGGAACTGCACCTTGCCCATGCTACACCTGATCGGCAGCATTCCGCCCGATGCGGCTCATTTGCTGGCAGGTTCCCACAGCATCATGAAGCGCCCTTTTCTTGAAGACGACGCCTTACAAGCCGCCTATCTCAATGCCCGCGCGCTCATCCTTCCTTCGGAGATCGAGGGCTTTGGATTACCCGCTTTAGAAGCGTACTATCTCGGGACACCGGTTTGTTTTGTGAAAGCCACTTCGGTAGAGGAGATACTTAGCGTGGCGACGACAAAGGGCGGATTTATCCTAGAGAACATGGAAACGCTATCCTCGGCGCTCGACGAGGTGATGGCGATGCCCGCAGAGGAAATCCGCCAATGCGGACTCAAGTTGCGAAAAACCTACACAGCAGCGAAAGTCGCCGCCAGAATGTTGGATGCGTTCCGCAGCCTAACAGAATCCTCAACGACCTCTCACCAATGATACGAACCATTCTGAGAAACGCAGGCATCCACCCGAAGCGCATTGCGGCCTCTTTCCGTGGGTGGAAGCGATACCAACAAGATAGAAAAAGTTATCAAATGGCCGCAAGAAACGAGGCATTTCCTTGGGCGCGCGAACTTCCCATTCTCACGGAATGGGACGAGGCTTCAGGCTCACTTGGTGCTTACTTCTATCAGGATCAACGAGTCGCCAGTTGGATCCACGAGGCGAATCCCATTCGTCATGTGGATATTGGTTCAAGATTGGACGGGTTCATCGGCAGCTTGTCCGTTTTTCGCGAGGTGGAAGTAATCGATATTCGTCCTCAGCCGCTCACTGCTGCTAACATCCGCTTCCGACAGCTTGATCTCATGGCTGATTTGCCGGACGAATGGTACGGATGCACGGATTCTCTTTCGTGCCTTCACACCATCGAACACTTTGGGCTTGGACGATATGGCGATCCCATCGACCCAGATGGCCATTTAAAAGGGCTTGAGCAGATGAAACAGATGGTTGCCCTTGGTGGAACTTTCTATCTCTCCACTCAAATTGGCCCTCAGCGGGTCGAGTTCAATGCTCATCGAGTGTTCGCTCCAGAAACCCTGATCGGATGGTTTAGAGAGGGATGGGAGATCGAACGCTGTGCCGTGATTGGCGATGATATGTCCGTAACCGAGTCTCCCAACGTGAATCCGCTGAGAAAGTTTACTGGAAATTTGGGTGTGGGCATTATCACAGCCAGGAAGACTGGATAATAGACGTGACTGGCGGTAGCTTGATCCACGAAAAGCATGGTTAATCATAGCGAAGTGGATTCCACACCACGCTAGTCCACATTTTTCTTGCCATGATACGTATCGTTCTTCGCGGCCGCACTGGCAACAACATGTTTCAATACGCCTTGGGACGGGCACTGGCCAAGAAACATGGAGTTTCACTGGTATTGGATGCCTCGTGGTTCAACTCTGAAGGATGGGCAGAGGTTTCTCATTTTCTCAAACTTCCGATCAAAGCAAAAGTCATACGTCGCTTTTCCTTGGCATCGCGAGCTTTGCGCAACTACGGCAAGATGCACTTTTGGGAGTTATCGAATATCCCAATTTTAAAGGAACCTGCTACAGATCAATCATTTGATCTAAAGTTTGCCAATGCCCCAGCAGATTGCATTCTCTCGGGCTTTTTCCAATCGCCCCTCTACTTTGAATCGATTGCCGATGAGCTAAAAGACGAACTAAAGTTTTTGATCGCAAAGGGTGCCCAAATTAGAAATTCGAATTCCTTGGCTGCCAAGTTATCATCACCCAATTCTGTCGCGGTTCATGTCCGCCGTGGCGATTATCTGAATCATCCAGCATTCGCGGTTTGTGACAAGACCTACTACCACAACTCGATGGCACGGCTTCGAGACATCCTGCCCATGCCACGTTTCATGATTTTTTCCGATGATTCACCATGGTGCCGCAACGAATTCACCGCTCCAGACACGGAAGTGGTGGACAGCGAAAGAGCCGGTCGCAATCCGCTGCACGACCTACATTTGATGAGCCTGGCTTCCCATCACATCATTGCCAACAGCAGCTATTCATGGTGGGCAGCGTGGCTGGCTCGAAAACCCGGACAACAGGTCATCCTGCCTGATCGCTGGTTTGCTCACGACATTACGGCACCGATCGAAGAAAAAAGATGGATATAACCGCGCAACAGGTAATCACTTATCCAATGCCTTTGCGCAACATCGTTCAGCCCGATGGATCTCAAAGTTTGATCCACCTATCGAACGCCATCACAATATAAAGTGACGACGAAGCCCTCACCTACACTGGTGCTCATGTCCTTGATGTTGGCATGCGCTACCTTCAGCCAAATTTTCGCATCGCTTTCATGGGGACACGAAAGTTATCAGATGACCGAATGGCTGATCAATTATGCAGGAGGTTTTGTCCGTCGCGGTCTACCAGGTGAAATCATCGCAAGACTCTCGGAGGCGACCGGAATTCGAGCAAACTATCTCGTGATCGCCACATCCCTAAGCTGCTACCTAGCATTGGTGATCTGGTTTCTTAGGGCATCTACCCGAGTATTTCCAGCAGCACTCATTATCTCCAGCATAGTGATGGGCTTTCCGGCTTATCAGGACTCTATCATCCGAAAGGATTGCTTCGGGGTGATGCTCCTCCTAAGCTGCCTTAAAGCGGAGGCCAGCTCGCTCCCACGTCCTTGGGTGATTTGCATCGTCAATTTATTGGCCAGCATCGCGATCTTGAGTCACGAAGCTTTCGTTTTTTACGCAATCCCAGCATTCATCCTATTTCAACGAACCCAACACTCGAGCCAAGACTTCCGCTCCATCGTTCGACGCTCACTCTCGCTTCTGCCGACCACTGCAGTTTTTCTATTCGCTATCTGCCATCACGGCACTCCTGAAATCGCACGCGCGGTGCATGAATCATGGATGCCCCTTTGGCAGTCCATCGATCCCAGCGTGACTTCCGTCACAACTCCCGACGCCTCCATTGAGGGCTTGGGCTGGACTACTTCTCAAGGTCTCTCACTGAGCATCTACATGCTCAGTCACGGCCTCTATCAACCCTTGGCATGGGCCATGGTTTTCATCATATCTTTCGTGCTGGTCTTGCTTTACACGGGAAACGGCAAAAATGCAGATCCGGCCAATTCGATGCAGATGAAAGTGCGCATCGCCGCTCTTCTCGTCGCCCAACTCCTCTTCATTTCCCCGCTCTTCCTTCTCGGCGTGGATTATGGACGATGGCTTTTTTTCTGGGTGGCCAGCTCCATCATACTGCAGACCCTTCATTGGAAAGCGCCAAATTGGTTGGAATCAGCCACTTTTCGAGTTTTCGATAAAATGCACCTGTCGGCCATTTTTGAACGAATTCCAGTCAGAGATTGGTACTTATTGTTCTTCGGAGTTCCAGTCTGCTGGAACCTTTATAATTTTATCACAGCCGCCCCCTTGATACGCCATCTCGATATCCTCCGCAACAGCTTCTGAGCATTGCATTTACATGCCACTACAAAAGGTAATCCTCCAAGCCAAGCAAAGAAACTTATCCGGAGAACGAGTTCACCGATCTTGAAAAACCTACAGCTATCCAATGACTCAAATTCCCAAACGACATGCTGCGGGCACGAAGCAAACGTCTAGGTGGTGGATACTAACATTACTCCTCGCTTTTCCATCGTTCGGATTTGTGCAGGAATATGGTGGCCTGGTCGGCGTAGTTCTATACTTGGTGGCAGTCATTCTATCATCTGGATTAATTTGCCAATTTGGCAATCGTGCCATGCCGTGGCTGAATCGATATTTCAAAGTGTTGTCGACGCTGTCCCTCATAGCACTCACCGTCGGATTCATCATTCTGCATCCGTTTGAGGACAATCGTGGCCCAGGCAAAAGCAGCGACCGTAACGAAGGGCTGGAACTCGCCGTGAGACGGATGACTGAGGGGAAATCACCCTACTACCCAGCCCGCGTCTTTCCGGGCCCGCTCTCGGTTCTGCCAGGATCCATCATCTTGTCTGCCCCCTTCGTCGCGGTCGGCAACAGTGGCTATCAGAATATTTTCTGGCTCGCCGTATTTCTAGCAGCCATGGCTTGGCGATTTAGAGATAAGGCATTGGCTCTCATTCTCTTCATCGTCCCGCTCGCATTGTCACCAGCGGCTCAATACGAATTTATCTCAGGGGGAGACCTTATCACTAACAGCATCTTCGTGGGCATCTTTGCTCTGCTTGCCTTGGAATCGTGGTCCAACCCGGGCAAGCTAGGATGGCTTCGATGGGGCGCTTGTATTTTACTCGGTTTGAGCCTCGCTTCGCGGGCCAACTTCATCCTACTCGTGCCTCTATTCGGTGCGGCGTTATGGCGTATCACGGGGCCTAGGGTGGCTATTGCAGCCACTTCAATCGTCATTCTAACCACGCTCGCGACATGCCTGCCATTTTATCTCCAGGATCCCTCAGGATTCACCCCCTTGGGATCAAGCCGCAAGCTTGGGATCGTAAACGATGCTCTACCGTGGGCGGGAACAGCCATGATAGGAATGACCATGATCGCCGCGATGGCAGGTACTATTTTCATCCTGATCGGCAAAAGAGATGAACCAGTCAGCTCTTTTTTCCGCGGGTGTGCATGGGTCACCTTGACACCCATGGTCTGTGCGGTTCTGCTGTCGAGTTGGGTCCACGGCAAACTGGATTTTGGATTCCTGCATGATCGTTTTGGCCTAATGTACGTGTTCTTCGCGCTGTTAGGATGGGGGATTTCCTGGAGTCCTCTCACCCTCTCAAGCCAAGAAATCTAGTTTGATTTCCATCGAATTTCCACCCGTGTGCTACATGGATTTGCCTTCAAAATCACTCGGCAGCAAGGGTAATGCGGAACTGACTGAAAGTGTTCATCCATACCGCTCTCACCGAGGTCCAAGGATGCTACCATGATTCGAATTTACACCTGCACCCCAGTGGTATTTGGCGGTGGCGCAGATTTCTTCGCACGTGACAGTGGACTTTTGTGCCGCGGACTTCAATCGATCGGAGTCGACAGTCGAGCTGTGATGCCGGGAGCGAGCGCACCCGAGGATGAAAAAGATTTGATTCGCACACCCTATCTAAATCTAGAGACTCCAGCATGGTGGAAAGACCAACAACTCGATGCCGTGGTGCTTTATGCTTGGGGACGGCCCAAATTTCGTAAGGTCGCAAAGGCCGTTCAGGAGGCGGGGATATTTCTTATCCTTAATCTGGACAGCGGAGGGCCGGTCAGTCCGCTCTCAGGTTTAACGGACTGGATGCGAGCTCAATGGATTTTCAGCGGGAGTGGCCGCAGTTTCCTATCTTACCTTCGATTTGTAAAACTCACGTTACGTGGAATTACGTTAGGACTTTTGGCAACGGACCCGATGCGATCGAGGCATTTGAAATGCGGCAATATTATCGCCCCAGTATCCCCCGCATCGGCTGAACATTTTCGTCGATTGTGCCATCGCTATGGTGGCGATGAACTCTCAACGCGCATCGAGGTGATTCCGCATCCAGTGGAGACAAGCTTCCGCTATTCCGGAGTGATGAAACATCGTCAAATCACCTGTGTCGGACGTTGGAACGATAGCTTGCAAAAGCGAAGTGAATTGCTGATGCATGTGATCGACACTCTTCTTGCCCGCGATCATCAAGTCACGGCAGTGATCGTAGGAAGGTCGACTCCTGAAATGGAGATATGGCATCGACTTCTTGAGCCGGATATCCAGAAGCGAGTCATTATCGCTGGTATCGCAGACCGTAAAGAACTTGCGATTCTCTTGGACCAGTCACAAGTTTTCTACAGTCCGTCCGCTTACGAGAGCTTCGGAATTGCTGCCGCAGAAGCATTATGCTCCGGCTGCTCCGTCGTGGCCGAACAAGCGCTCACCATGCCCGCCTTCGATTGGTTCATTTCTGAAATGTCCGGGCAACTGATCAGAACAGCTCGACATACAGAGCACGCAGATTCTTTGCTGGACGAGCTTGACCAATGGCAGAAAGGCAAACGCGACGCACGATTGATTTCCACCATCTGGTGCGAACGTCTGCACGCAGACCACGTGGCTCAAAAAATTGTCGATCTATTTTCTAACTAGTTATCTCGACTCACTCCAGAGACATGGACTTCACCATCATCACCCCTTCGCTGAATTACGGCCGTTTCCTTAGCGACTGCTTGGAAAGCGTTGCCTCACAGCAGGGGGTAAACTTCGAGCATCTGGTCATCGACGGAGGATCCACGGATGACAGCGAAGCGGTGACCTTACGATTTCCAAGCGTCCAATGGTCGCAAGCTCCGGACCGAGGAATGTCGGATGCAATCAACAAGGGATTCGATCGCGCTTGTGGCGAGTGGGTGCTGTGGCTGAACGCAGATGATCGGCTGAAACCCGGCGCTCTTTCTAAGATGCGTTCATTCCTAGAATCTTCCCATGCAGATGTGGTCTATGGGAACTGGGACTTTGTGGACGAAACAGGAAAGATGCTGCGACATGTCACAGCAACCCGTTGGTCACGCTTTGTCCATATCCACCATCATTGCTTCGTTGGCTCCACTGCGGCGTTTTATCGCCGCACTTCAGTGATCGAACAAGGCTATCGTTTGCGTGAGGACTTCCGTTACACGATGGATGGCGAGTTTTATGCCCGGCTTGACCATGCAGGTTTACGCTTCGAGCACGTCTCACTCAATATGGCAGATTTCCGCATGCATGGAGGAAACCTCTCACAAAGAAATCTCGGCAAATCCCGAGATATGGATCGAATCCTTTCCGCTGAACGCCAATACATCGAATCTCGGGCCATACGGCGCGCCTATGGCGTCACGCTTTTCAGCGACCCCTATCTTAATGGATTAGTAGATGGCTTGTTGTGGCTGGCAGCAAAAGCCTGGAAAGGCATACTCCGCTGCTGGGGACGTTGAGATTGCATTCGGATCATGTGGCAAAGTCAACATGCACCATCGGTATCCTATTTTAGAATTTCAATCTTGAAGAACCCGTGATAGCCAAACTGCGACAAATTTTCGGTGAAATTTTTTTGGATCCCATGCCGCTCACGGAGTTTCAGGACTACGATGACTATTGGGATAAGCGTGGACGACAAGAACCCAAGTACCGTTTTGTCTGGGTGGCGCAACGACTCCCACCATGCGGAACCTTACTCGACGTGGGCTGTGGCGACGGCGCCTTTCTCGAACACGTCCGCACACAACGACCAGAATTGCGACTTAAAGGCATCGACGGATCGCCTTCTGCGATTGAGAAGCTACGCCTGAAAGGACTGGAAGGCGATGTCGTGAAAAATCTGAATACTCCCAATCTGGCCGACTTCGATGAGGTGGATATCATCGTCGCGATGGAGTTGATTGAGCACTTACCGGAACCCGAACTCTTGATGAGTGAGTTTCTAAAGACTCAAGCTGACATCTTCTACATCACCATTCCCAATCTCGGCTTCATCGTCAACCGACTGCGTCTCGCATTGGGAGGAAAAATGCCGCTGACCGCAATTGTTTATCACATTAAGGAACATCTGCGCTTTTGGACTGTGCGGGATTTCCACCAATGGGCAGATCACTGTGGTTTCGAGGTGGAGGAGTTTGCGGGTCAAAACGGTTTCGCTGGCTTGTGGCGTATCTGGCCCTCCCTTTTCGCGAGACAGATGATCTATGTCTTGAGGAGAAAGTCGCGTGAAGATCCGCACATTATCGCTCCCCACTCTCGGGGAGCTTCAATCACCGTTGAGGAATGAACGGATTCACTCGAAACATCATCCGTTTGATTCATCGCCTGTGTCCTAAGCGGAATCACGCAATCCTGTGGGGATGGCCTGACTACGAAGACAGCGTGATCGCTCTGGAGCTGGCTTTGCGAGAAAGCAACGTGACCCGGACCGTCTTGTTGATGAGCAACACACAAAGCTCACCGCCCTGCCCTTTTGGGCAACAGACACTTTGCGTCAAAAAAAATTCACTGGCAGGATTGCTTTGGTTTTGTTCGGCCAGATATGTGTTTTTCACCCATCCTTGTTTCACCCGAAATTTCCCTCCCGATGTGATATCGGTGAACGTCTGGCATGGCATGCCTTTTAAAAAAATTGGTTGGTTGATGTCGGGCGACGAGGGTATCCGATGTCGATACACCTTGGCAACCTCTCCCTTCTGGGGCGACATCATGGAGCGTGCTATGAAACCTCAAGGTGAAATTCTTGCGGTCGGACTACCCCGCAATGATCGACTTTTTTGCGATAGAGACTCTGTGATGGACAAACTCAACCTTGATTCATCGATCAGGCTATTTGCGTGGCTTCCCACCTACCGCAAGAGTGTTCGCGGATTTCCAAGAACGGACGGTATTGAAACTGGCAGCGTGTTTGGCATGCCCGACGTCGATCCGTATGAACTCAACGAATTCCTCAAAGCACGCGGTGCATTCCTTTTGGTCAAGCCACATCCGATGGCCGCGTTTGAAGAACAGAGGGCATGGAGCAACCTGATCGTCGTCGACGAGTCATGGTTCAAGGAACGTTCACTTTCGTTGTACGAGCTGCTCGGCGCAACGGATCTACTCATCAGTGATATATCGAGCGTCGTCATCGACTATCTTCTGCTAGACAGACCTATCATCCACGCTTTCTGTGATCTTGAGAAATATGAAACCTCGCGCGGATTCACGGTTGAACCCATCCGCGATTATTTCGTGGGGCCAGTGGTGACCGAAGCCCAGCAATTGTACCAAGCCTTGGACCGTGCGATCGGCGGCGACGATACGATGTCTGTTCGGAGGCGTGACATTGCACGCTTGTCACACCGTCACTTGGATGCGGGAGCGACATCAAGGCTGCTGGATGCGATAGGGCTGAGAGAATCGTGAAAATGCGGACCGATCCGCGCTCTCACTTTCCAATCATGTTCCAGTCGATCTGCTTTTCACCGAATTCGACAATAAATTGGCGCACTTTGGTGTCGGCTTCCTTGATGGATACCTTTTCCTCAATCCAAGGCACCTTGCCATACCACATGGATGCAGAAACGTAGGCCCAACGCTGGTCCATTCCGTGCAACAGCCTATCTTTCATATCCACCAAGGTCCTTTTCAGGTGATCTTGGGTGATGCTATCGTGACCAACGAAGAAGTAATAGGTTACACAATTGAAACTGACAAACTCGGTGCGAGCCTCGTTGGTGGGGATTGTGTGAACCGACAACAATCGCTTTACCGTAAACGTTCGCCCTTCCGACAAGGTGATTTCGACATTCGATGAGTTGCCGATGACATGGCCTTGGGCCGGCATGCAACGCTCAGGGCGATGAATCGAGTTGTTGAGATCATGCCCGGATAGAACGACCGAGAGATCGATGCGGTCTGGGATCGCCATGCCTGATGCAAGATCCACCTCCCCTTCTCTCGCCCGCAGGCAATAAGCCTTCGAAAAGCTGGTGTCAGCGGAAAGGATTTTCAGCTCTTCCTCACTCACTGGCAACGGCCGAAACTCCCACGCGCCAGCCTTGGAGGGAAGTTCCATGTTCACGGCCGATTTTGCCATTTCTCCCGCCGCAGGTAGCAGATGAACGGTGGCTAACATTCCGCCGAGCAAAATTGGCAACAGCAATGGATGAATTCTCATGGTTGCTGAAGCTCGCCTTTAACCGCTGTGGCATTCACGACCGTTCGGCGGACTTGCCGACTTTTCGCTGCTTTCCATGGCAGACCGCCTTCTAGCAGCGAATGAATGACTAGGAGAAGCACGAGCGAAAATGGATAGAATAGCAACAAACCCGACCAGTCATGCCAAGTGGTTGAGGCCCATTTCGCATCGCCGTACTCAGCGATGACAAAGATCGAGATCACCCGCAGGGAGTTTCCGATAATCGCGAGTGGGAATGCGCTGAGGAAAAGCAAGATGCGCTTCCACATGGCCATTTTCGCCACATAGGCCCAGGCGGCGGAAATCATCAACAGCGCCATCAGCGATCTAATGCCACTGCAACCATGCGCGATGCTCAACGGCTTCCAATCACCATGCACCGGTAAGATGGTTGTGCCCTGAGTGTAAGTCTCGACGCCTAACAAACCAGAGCCATGATGAGCCATCGCCGTGGCGAGAAGTTGAAGTTGAGTGGTCGCCTGTTGGAAGGCTGGCAAGGGGATGGAGATCCAGAGGAAAAACAGGGGAAATGCCGTCATCCTCGCCACATTCCAGCCCCACAACGCATAGGCACTTCCCCATAAGATGAATGGCAGACCGGCCACGGCGATGCGCGGTTGCAAGGTCCGATATCCAGCGATGTAGAACAGACAGCCCACGACAATCCAGAGATAGCCCCAAGGACTGCCGGGTAAAACGGAGGCCCGCATGTCTTTGAAACGGTAACCGATCAAACCGAGGATCACGAAGGGAATGAGGTTCCCGTGTTCATAGTCGGTGGCAGGGTTCCATGAACTCTTGAGCCATCCCAAGGTGGTTCTGTCGTGATGCGGACCGTAGCGCATCTCCATGCAAAAGAACCACAGGATCACGGCAAGCGTAGCGATCACGGGAACCCACATCACGGCCCACTTCGGGCTAGACGGATGATGGTTCGGAATGGTGCCTTCAGTTTCCAGGGGATCTTTTTCTAGGGAGGTTTTGAGCGTGTGCGGAGCCACGGCAAATCGCTCCACGGGACGGACTTTAGGAATGGATCATCGGCTGTCAACTCGTGAACCCCCGGTCGGGAGGTTCCACGGATCAGCGAATTTCCACTTCGTTGCCGACGCGGATAAGCAGACTGACCTCTTCCATGTCCTCGGGGCGCAGCACGATGCCATGAGGAAATTCTTTGGAATCCTCGGGCGCGCCGCTGATGGCAAGCGCAGGCTTGGTGAGTTGGATGACTTTTTCAGCCGCGCGATAAGCCTTGGCTTGGGGCTGAATGCGTTTCCCATCGAGACGCGCGATCTTGGAGCCCACGGTGCTCTTGCCAGCCGCGAGTTTGCCTGTCACGCCGAGATGAAGGATCGGATAATCCCGGATGAATCGCCCTTCGTCCCAAATCGAGATCAACTTGCGTTCCGGTTCGATGAGGATGCGGAAATCGAGCGGCATCACGACGAGCTCGTCGCCGGGCCGGAGGTTGCCGAGCTCCATCATGTTGTTGAGGTGCATCATCATGTCCAAGGTGGTGTGATGCTCCGCAGCGATGCCGAAAAAGCTGTTCCCCCGCTTCACGGTGTGAACCTGCTTACCAGCCATGTGACTGGTGGAAAGCACTTCATCGAGGTTCATGTCACCGAGGATGCGACGGGCAACGGGCGCGGTGGATGACGTCGGATAAATGTTGATGATGGTGGTGAGTTTTTCGCGGGCCTCGTCGAGTTTGCCGAGTGCGAGCAACTCATGGGCCTTTTGGAAAGTCTTCTCACCCGGATCGATGTCGGGCATTTCGGCAGAGTCGAGCATCTTGGCGAACTCGGTATCCGGTTGGCGTCCGACGACCTCGATGGGGTTTGGCACGATGCGCTCGAACACGCCGCCTAACGGCTTGACCAAAATATGATAGGCCAAAGCACCGGTGAAGGCCATCACCGCCATGACACAGACAGCGGCAAGCAACTTGAAGAGCGTCCAGAGACTCATGGGCAATCGGATAGGCTCGTGCGTTTCAGATCAACCCTCGGCGCTTGAAGTCGAAAGCGTTGATCTCATGCGAGCGCAATATCATCTCGAAGGAGAATTTGAGGATGGAAATTTCCCACGCATCATCCACGCCCTCAATGATGGCGCGCGACGGGTTTCCTGACTTGCGGATGTCTTCGAGAACTCGATCGCGCACGGCATCGATGCTGTCGTGGATGATTTCCTCATGCACTTGGCCGCGCTTGAACTGGAATCCATATTGGAGAAACGCGAGGTCCTTGCCTTCCGCGCGAAGCTTTTCCACCAGCTTGTCGAAACGAGCGCGGGCAGATGGGTCGAACCCTTCCAGTTGCACCTCATTGTAGGCGGCGGGTCGCAGGATGCGCGGCCGCATCGCTTCCACTTCACCGGTGCGTATCCTCACCTCACCGCTGCGGTCCATCAGTTCGCTGATGAGTTGAAACTCGAAACGCGTTTCGCCAAAGGTGTCGATGCGGCGGTCCGGCTCGCGCAGGACCTTAGTCGTTTCTAACGCATACTGAATGTCGTCCGGTGAATGCATGGGCGGTGGAGGGTCACTCGGATCCGCGACAAAGCAATGAAAAGGGTGGACACCTCAATGAGGAGTCCACCCTTCGTTCAAAGCGTTCGCCCGGATGGATCAGGCTTGCTGGCTGGTGATGTAGTTGACCACATCGCCGACAGCCTGAAGCTTCTCGGCTTCTTCATCAGGCACTTCGATATCGAACTCCTCCTCGAAGGCCATCACCAGTTCCACGGTGTCGAGCGAGTCGGCACCGAGATCTTCGACGAATTTTGCTTCAGTGGTCACTTGGTCGGCATTCACGCCGAGCTGGTCCACGATGATGTCCTTTACACGGGCTTCGATACTTTTATCTGACATGGATGGTGTTTGGTGAGAGTTGCGTTGGCGTTGGTTATCGCTTGCTGGCCGGAGATGGCAACCCCGAAAAGGATGCGCAAGTGGAAAAGCGCCGGACGGGGGAATTTCCATCAGGCCGGCTTCGACGCGTCATCTGCGGATTCCTGCTGGCCGACCACGGCATACTCGATGATCTCGCCCGAAAAATGCTGGCGAATCCGCTGCATGAGCCGTTCGGCGGGCTCGTCTTTCTCCTTCTTGAAGCCGCCGTAGGTCAGTCCGTCGATGCGGATGCGGCCCTTGCCGGACGGCCCGTCATGATCGATGAACGCTAGCCCCTTGGTGCCCCATTTTCTCAGATCCAAGGTTTTGAGATCGGCGTAAGGGACGCGCTTGCCGTTCTGCGTGGTGATGGCTTGATCGTCTGCGGAAATGGAGCGGCCGAGGGTGCGGATGAGGAAAAACGCGGCGACGGCGGCGAGCAAGGAACAGACGGCGCAGACGATCCATTGTTCGCGGATTTTTTGCGCGTTGTAGGGCTCTTCGACGAGGGTGGAATCCATGCCGCGTTCGAGCGTGTATTCACGCCACAGGAGGTTCCACTTGAGCGGTTTCATCTTGTCGAAATCGCGCAGGATGGCGGGCCATGGCATGGGCAGAGAGAGGTCCGCTGGCAACACCGACTTATCCTCCGGAAAGGCAACCGACTGACTGTCGGCAAAGCTCGTCCATTTTTCCGGGGTGAGTCCGCCCGCCTTGTCCATCTCCTCGAACCGCGCGCTGGCCGCTTGGAAGGTCTTGTGCAGGTAGTAGCTCTCGTTTTTTTTGCGATATCCGGTAGCGCCGTCCTTGTAGAAGAGCACCGCGAACACGCCAAACATCACCAGCATGACCACTGCCCGGAGGAGGAACCATGGCGTAGGTTTGCAAACAATCGATTCGGAGGAGGTCATCGGGTTGGCGGAGAACCAAGCCCGCCACCCCGCGCATGGCAAGCCGCAAGCCCGCGCGCCCTGCGGATTTCCCGTTATTCCGGCTTGTCCTTGGCGTCCCAGGCCGCTACGCAACTGCCGCCATGCCAATCGCTACTCCTGCGCAATATCGCGCCATGTTGGACGCCGCCCAAAAAGGCGGATACGCCTACCCCGCCATCAACGTCACCTCCCTCCCGACCATCAACGGCGCGCTCAAGGCGTTTTCCGAAATGAAGTCGGACGGCATCATCCAAGTTTCCACCGGCGGCGGCGAGTTCGCCTCCGGCAGCTCCGTGAAGGACGCCGCCTTCGGTGCCATTATCCTCGCCGAGGCCTGCCACCTGCTTGCCGAAAAGCACAACGTGCTCATCGCCCTGCACACCGACCACTGCCATCCCGCCAAGGTTGACAGCTTCCTCAAGCCCCTGCTCGAAGCCTCCCGCAAGCGCATCGCCGCTGGCAAAGGACCGCTTTTCCAATCCCACATGTTCGACGGCTCGGTCGTCGACCTGAAGGAAAACCTCGAAATCTCCAAAGCCCTCCTCAAAGAGTGCGCCGAACTCGGCATCATCCTTGAAGTCGAAGCGGGTTGCGTCGGTGGTGAGGAAGACGGCCACGACACGTCCGGCCTGCCCATCGAAAAACTCTACACCACCCCCGAGGACATGGTGGAAGTCTACGAAGCGCTCCAGCCTATCGGTCGCTTCCTCTTCGCCGCTACCTTCGGCAACGTCCACGGTGCTTACAAGCCCGGTGCAGTGAAGCTCAAGCCCACCATTCTCCGCGACGGCCAAAAAGCGGTCATGGACAAGCACGGCGCAGCGGCTGAAATGGATCTCGTCTTCCACGGCGGTTCCGGCACCTCCAGCGAAGACCTCCAAGAAACGCTCGATTACGGCGTCGTGAAGATGAACATCGACACCGACACGCAATACGCGTTCACCCGCCCCATCGTCACCCACATCTGCTCGAACATCGAAGGTGTGCTCAAGATCGATGGCGAAGTCGGCAACAAGAAGCACTACGATCCTCGCTCTTACCTCAAAGCCGGTGAGCAAGGTCTCTGCGACCGCATGAAGGAAGCCTGTGACGACCTCAAGTCCTCCGGCAAATCCATCTTCGGCACCGTCTAATTCTCCGCAACGACTTCATTCTAAAAACGGCCTTCCCATCGCGGGAAGGCCGTTTTTGTTTAGGGGCGGTGACCGCCGCGGCTTTCTATCCGTTACAACGATTTCAGATAGGCCGTGATGTCGGCGACGGACTGCGCCGACAGACCCAGCATCGCTGGCGTATACATCAGCGACCTGTCCATTTTACGAATGCTGCTGATGCGCGACTGCGGGATGGTCTGCGTTTGGCCGCCGAGGCATTTCACAATGACGGGATCCCCTTCACTGAGCACAATCCCCACGATGGTGATGCCATCCTTGGTCTTGATTTCAGATCCATCGTAGCCGTGTGAAACGTCGGCCGACGGGTTGATAATGCCATTGATGATCACTTCGGCCGGTTGTTGCTGGCCGAAACTGCTGAGGTCCGGACCGTAATCCACGCCGGCATCGCCAACCCGGTGGCACATGAAGCAAGAGGCGATGGCCGCCTTGCCGCGATCCTTGTCACCCACAAGTTTCGCGATTTCCGCAGCCGTTGGCAGGCTCGGTGCATTCGCGGGTTCGGCGGGCATTTCCACAGCTAACAGCTTCACCTCGGCTGGGTCTTGCCCCATCGCTTTGAGAATGGCGTCGACGTTGTGGGATTTCCACAGGTTGCCCTTGCGGTTGTTGACCCACCAACTCGCAAGATCCTTGTGGGCGAAGCCGGAGCTGTTCGAGAGTTCAATCATGGCTGCCGCAGCGGTGGCACTGTCAGTGAAGCCAATCGCCGTGAGAGAAAGCTTCTTTTGCTCGTCACGAACCTTGGCGGACAGCGCGCGGGCCTTCTGGTCCGCCACCGCTTGGGATGGATGAAGACGCCAAGCGATCCACGCAAACGCATCCGGCCATGCTGCTGGCGCGGCGGTCATCTTGCTACGAAGCGCATCGTAAACCGCAGATTCCTTGCCGGTGCAGCCGAGACCAAAGGCATCGAGGTAGGCGCGGTCCTTGCCGTCGAACATTTCACCGATCGTCACCAGATAGGGCAGCGCTTTTTCCGCCGCAACGTCGCGCAAGGAAAGCGCGATCTCCCGGCGCACCATGGGCGAGGGATCCGCCGCCATCGCAGCCGCCAATTTCACCGCGTCACCGCCCGCAGCGCGAAGCGCACGGCAAGCGACAAGACGGGTGCGCGCATCTTTCGAGGAAAGTAGATCCGTCACCATCTTTTCACCCGATGGGCTGGATCGAGCTAGCAGCCAGACAGCACGCGCCGCGAGATAAGGATTTGAGTCTTTTAGCAGCGCGGCGAGGGCAGGCACGGCCGCTTCTCCTTGAGCGGCAAGCCTAACGAATCCGCTGTTGCGCACGTTCACTGCCGGGCTTTTCAACGCAGCGATTTGGCCTTGGGTCGTTTCCAGATCGAGTTTCGGAACGATGGACTTGAATCCCTTCGGTGCAATCCGATAGATGGTGCCAGAGCCGTTCTTGTCCATCGTGCCATGGCCACCGACGCGCGCGTCGAACCAATCGGCGACGTAGAGCGCGCCGTCCGGCCCCACCGCCACATCCGCCGGGCGGAAAAGGGTTTTGAGATCACTGTTCGCACGGCCGCCAAGGAAGTCCGAACCCGCGAATTCCCCCTCTTTATTAGACGTTAAGAAATCAATTCGCTTAAGTTTAAAGCCCGCGCCATCGGGCACCGGCAAGTAACCAAAAATGACATTCTTGCCCGCCTCGCAGGCGAGCAGCAATCCCTGCCATTTTTCGCCAAGAGCGCCATTTTCATAAAACGCAACGCCGGTTGGCGAGCCACCGCCGTAGATGTCTCCGGCAGGCATGGTGCCGGGATCTTCCTGCCGCCACTCCGCCGTGGGCACGTCTTGGCCTGGACGACGATCCGCGCCCCACGAACGTTGACCGTCTGCTGAGGAAAACCCGGCATTGCCACCTTCGATGACCTCGCTCACACGACAAGCCGGTGGGTCGTCGTTGTCGCTTTGGAACATGTCGCCGAACGACGTGAGAGCCTGCTCGTAGGAGTTTCGATAGTTGTGACCGACGATCTTAGCATCCGTGCCATCCGGGTTCATTCTAACTGAAAAACCACCCACCCAGACCTTGCCATCGTCGCTGGGTTGGCCAGCGACCGCGCGGGTGTTTTGATACCAGGTGCCGCCGCCGTCGTTGTAGTAGCCACTGCCAATGCGGAAGGTTTTCCCCGACTTGTCGGTGAAGATGCCCCCGCAATTGCCATTGTTAAAATTCCACTTTCCGTCCGGCCCCACGGTCACACTATGGAGCGAGTGGTCGTGTTGGCGCGCGTTGAAGCCGGTCAACAACACCTCACGCTTGTCCACGGCGGCATCATACTTTCGGTCGCCATCGACATCGGTGTAGACGAGCAGATCGGGTGGTTGGGAAACAATGATCTTGTTGCCAATCACCGCGACGCCAAGTGGCGAGGCTAAGTTTTTATCCTGCACGAAAACCTCGCTGGTGTCGGCCATGCCATCCGCATTGGTGTCTGATAGAATCACCACACGATCGCCTTCAGGACGCGTCCCGCCGGCATGGCGGTAGTTCACCCCTTCAGCGACATAAAGCCGCCCCTCGGCATCGAAGTCGATATTGGTCGGATTTTTCAACATCGGCGTGGTCGCCCAGACGGTGACTTCCAGTTTCTCATCGGGAATCGTGAAAAGGTTTTCTGGCACCAAGGTTTCGCCCTCTTGGCTCGCTGCGGGCGGTTGCTCGGTGAAGACCTGGAATTGAACTTCCGCCCCTTGGGGCCGGCCTTGCTGAAACATCCCGCCATCGTCGATGCCTACCTTGGCGGTGAATCCGCGCACATTCGGCGGCAACTTGTAATGGATGGTGGACGCGGCATGCGTGCCCATGCCCTTGTCGTAAGTTTTCTGGTCGATGGTCAGCGGTTGGCCACCGATGTTGTTTCCAACCTTCACCTCGCCCCAGCCCGCCACGGCGGAAACCCACGCCAGGTCAGTTAGATTCTTTGACTTACCGTCCTTGAAATAGAGCTTTGGCTCGATCCAATTCGCCCAATCGAAATCGAACGCCCCGTTGTCGGAAACAACCAGATAGAGATCCTTGGCGTCTTCAATCTTCGCCTTGATCTCGTGCAGACGCGGCGACTTGGCATTCATCACCGGACTCTCGGCGATCGGCTTGGCCACGGCTCCATTGTTAGAGCCTGGCTGGCGTCCGGCGTTTTCAAAGCGTTGTGGTCCGAGCTGCGGAAACTTCGCCTCGCGCTCAATCTGAATCGGCGCGGGCGGCATGCTTTTGAACTCACCCGGCTGAACCCGCGTCAAGCGAACCGCCTCGCCCTTGGCATCCAAATTCGCATTGAGGTCATCCTCGGTGAGCGGCTTCGATTTGACGCCGCCGACAGGGACTTCCATTCCTGCCGTCCAGACGATCGTGTTCAGGACCAGCGTGCGGAAGCCATCGATCGACCAGTTCCGGTGATAATGACCACCGGTGAAGCCGACGCCCCGACCGCCATCCGAGCGCTCAATGCCCCACATCAGCGTTTGTTTTTTCCCCAACCCGGCGACTCCGTTTTCATTCCAGAAATTGATGTATCGCTTCATCCGCTGGCGATCGGGCACGGCGGTGACGAGATCGGTGACCTTCGTCCGATCATCCATGAAACGCATGTTGTAGTAGAACTCGTCGTATGCCTCCAGCAGTGAAGCCACCCCGCGCGAAATCGGATGGTTAGGCAGCACTTCCAGATCCGCCACCCAGTGGGGGTTCACCGAGAAATTGTCCTCAAACGCCCCGCCTATCCACGGGCGGTAATACTTGTCGCCCTCTTCCTTCGACGGATGGACCGCGTAGTGCATGAACATCAAGCCAACGCCGCTCTTGGCCATTTGGTCGACCTTTTCCCACCCCTTGCCCACCACGCTGGTGCCATCCGCGTAGATGACGAGGACATCGGCATCGTCGAGGACGGATTCATCGGACGGCCAACCGCTGTGCACCTCCGCCTTCAGATCAAGGCCGCTCTCATTCAGCGCCTTGGCAAGCAGAAGGCTGCCAGCGCGGAACTCATGCTCGCCCGGTCCATGGCTGCGTCCTCCGGCCAAAAAGACCACTTTGTGCGCGGCTTCTGCCGTTCCCGCGATCCCCAAAAACCCGCTCGCCAAAACCATCCAACGAACTCGCAACCACTTCATCGATTTTCTCATCTTGCTTTATTTTCTCGCTTCACGCTTTCACGGCCGAATGACCGCCGTCCGAAACACAATTTCCCCGTGCGGCCTTTCAAAAACAAAACATGAGGACCCTGTGGCAACGCCCAAATTCAGCGCAATTGAGGAGGGTTTCAACGGCAGCCAGGATCATGCTACAACCCACCCCATGCCCGATGCCTACTCCGTCCGCACTAGCAAGGCTCATTTCACTTGGGTGCGAGGACGTAGGAGTTGCCCTCGCGGAAATTCCTAAATGCGAGAGCAGTCGGAGTCCAAGTGATCCACTGCAAGACGGCGCGATTTTTCATCACGATCACGCCGTTGAGCACGTCCGCGCGGCGCCCGGCGGGCGTCTGCCATTCCGCAGGTGAGTAAATCACGCGTTCCGTGTTGCCCATTTGCGACGGACCGGCCAAGGCGGGCACGTCATCCTTCGTCAGCAGGCGAAATTTCGGCAAGGCCTCGACGAGCGATTCCGGCGTGAAATGCTTGCCCTGGTTCCACGGAAACAGCGCCACGCAGAAAATGTCAGCCGCTTGGGGAAACTCCATTTCCGCAAGATCCTGCTCAGGCCGCGGGCATTTCAACTTGGCCCTGAGCGGTTTTTTCAGCTGATAGAAGGTCGAGTCGTTGGCCGCATCGATGACCAGCAGGTACTCTGCCGAGCGAGTTTCATAAAAGAGCACCGACTTGTCGTTCAGCACGATCACCCCCCGCTGCGTCCAAGCCGTCTTGTGCGACGGATAGTCCCGCACGCTGGATCGATCGATTTCCTCATAGTCCGGCAGCGCCGTAAAAAGGTAGTCGCGCGAAACAAGATTGTGCTCAGGCGGCGAAAAGATCCCGATGGCAAAAACCTCGTCGCGCGCGGGCAATGCGGCGGAGAGCGTGCTTGCCGCCCAAATGGTAGCAAACGCAACGAGGGCGGAAAGCAGGGCGGTGTGTCGTTTCATGAAGGTAACCGCAAAGAACGCCCGCAAACCTAACACCCTATCATCCAGCGACCGCGTCGAAATCCTGCGGTTTTTCGCATTCCCACCGCGCCATCCGGCTGCTTGTCTCCCCGCCAGCACCATGTCCGAGAAAAAACCCGCGCAAGAGCATCCGCTGGCGAACATCCTGATCAACGTCATCATCCCGGTGCTGATCCTCAGCTACCTCAGCAAGGATCCCGCGCTTCAGGAAAAACTCGGCAAGGTCGTCCGGCCTTGGCACATCGGACCGCTGTGGGGCATGATCCTCGCGCTTGCCCTGCCGCTCGGTTACGGCGTGTGGCATTACCTCAAAACCCGCAAGGGCAACTTCTTCTCCGCCCTTGGCCTGATTTCCGTCCTGCTTTCCGGCGGCCTCACGCTCTACCTGTGGAATGCCGACGGCACCGTGAAACCCAACGCCGGCCTGCTCTTCGGCATCAAGGAAGCCCTTGTCCCGCTGGTGCTCGGCGTGGCCATCCTCATGTCCCACCGCTCCCCCACCCCGCTCATCCGCGTCTTCCTCTACAACGACACCATCTTCGACATCCCACGCATCGAGAAGCGCGTTGAAGAAATCGGCGCGCAGGACGGCTACGAACGCGTCTTGTTAGGAGCCACCCGGCTTTTCGCCACCTCGTTCTTTCTCAGCTCCGTGATGAATCTGATCCTCGCTCAGTGGTTTTTCCGCAGCTTCGACTCCACCGCCATCGACGCGCTGGAAAATTACAACGCCATCATCGGCCGGGTCACCGGCTGGGGCTTTGCCGTCATCGGCGTGCCCATCCTCGCCTTCCTCTTCTTCACCCTGAAAAAGCTCCTCGCCGGCCTCGAAAAACTCACCGGCCTGACGGAAGAGCAGCTCATGCTGCCGCGCTGAGCACCGCCATGGCGGACGCAAAAAGGCAGGATTTCCCCGAAGAAAACCCTGCCTCAAAAAAATTTCGTTAGATCGACTTCAGTCCACCAGGTTGTCCACCCGCTGCGCCAGCTCGATGTCCAGTTCGGTCACGCCGCCCGCATCGTGCGTCGTCAACTTCACCTTCACCGTACAGTGCTTGATGTGGATTTCCGGGTGGTGCTGCGCTTCATCGGCGATCTCCGCCAGATTGTTCACGAAATCGATCGCGTCCATGAATTCCTCGAACTCCACGGTGCGCGTGATGGCTTTTTTCTCATAGTCCCACTCCGGGCACTTTTTGAGGGCGCTGGTGAGGTCATCATCTTCTAGAAGGTCGGACATGTCAGGTATCGGGGAAACGGTTCGCGCAAAGATTGCTGCGCGCCATTCACGGTTGGCAAGCCCGTTTCCTCGCTTATTTGAAATCGCGCCATCCTGCGGAAATGCGCGAAGCATCCCGCCCCTTCGCCGCCTCAAGGGTTTAGCCCGGCCAAGCCTATTTCAAATCCGCCTCGTAGCCGATCTGCTGGCCTTTCACCAGATGATCGCTGGTGATTTCAAGCCGCGGCGATGCTCCACCGCTGGCAATTTCATAGGTCGAGCTTTTTCCCGGAGTCAATCCTTTGAGCGATGCCGCGGCGCGCACCCCATTGACCGCGACGAACGCGTCTCGATAGATCGGCGCCACACCGGTGTTGGAAACCGTCACCCGCGAACGCGTTTCATTCGCGAAAAACGCGGTGATGCGAAACCGATAACCGCACGCCAGCCCCGCTTGCTCAATGCGTGACAATGGCTGATAGAGCGGTTGATCGTTGCCTATCATGTAACTGATGTGGAAGGCCTTTGCGGCTTTCTCAAAAGAAAGCCCATGCGGTCCGTTAGGCGCGAGGGCGAGCTTTTGATCGCGCTTCGTGTAGTAGCTGAACTCGCCTCCCGCCGGTTCACGGCGGTAACGGCTGCGACCGAGAGCGTTCCACTTGGGTTCGTTTTCCCAAGCATGCTGCTTGCAGAGGAACGAGTCGTCGAAGATGCCGAAAGGCAGCTTGAGCAACGCGTCATTTTCAGGGATGGGCGAAACTCGCTTCTCCGAAGCATCCTTGGAGATGCTCCACGGCGTTTCCTGATAGACCGTTGCGAGGTGTTGCAAAAACTCGGCTTGAAAGGCCTTATCGGGGAAGGTCTGCCCCAGCTTGAACGGACCGTCGTAGATGTGGTATTCCGCCCACAGTCCGAACCCGGTCTGCACGAAGGCGAGCCGCGCATCCCTGTCGTAGCGCGCCGCGAAACGGTCGTGAAACTCCTTCACCAAGCGCTTCAACTCGGGATGCGACCAGTCGGGAAATCCGGTCGACTTCCCCTCGCTGAGAGCCTGCGTTTCTTGGTAATCCGGCAGCGCCTTGATGTAGGCTGGCACCGCCGTTGGCTTCCCCGGATAGACCAGATAAAAGCGCAGAATCGCCTGATGGCCACGCCTGGAGATGGCCCGCAGCTTTTTTTCCACCGGAGACCAATCATACGTGTTTTTGCGCGACACAACATCGGAGTAGCGCATGTAGGAATACTCCAACTGGATCGCGTCCGTGCTGCGGTGGTTCGAATCGTCCCACAGAACGATGCCGGTCATCGGCTGTACTCGGGTGATTTTTGAATGAAGCGGAATGGCCACGAACGGCTCTGCCGTGGCGTCCATCGTGACCAGCGCCAGCAGTGCGAGAAAAATCCGTTTCATGGTCCCGCAGCATCGCGAGATTCCCCGCTCTGCCTACCCGAAAAAATCCCGCTCACCGCCACTGGCGCTGCCTGCCCGTTTCTGGTTCATTGGGCGCACCCCATGATTTCCGAACTTATCGAACTGCTGCGCCGTCGAGAATCCATCATCGCCGACCACGCCTGGCGCGACCGCGACGCCGTCAACCACTTGCAGGCGCTCCAACAGGTTTCTGAAGCGATCAGCACGTGGACCGCCGCGCACCGCACCGAGGTGGACGCGCAAATGCGACACTACTTGGCCAACGCCAGCTATCAGAAGGCCTTGGCCCATGCCGAGCTGCTGGATGAGCCGCCTGCGAGTCGGTGAAATTTCTTTTCAAGCATTCCCCTGCTGCCTACGTATCGGCCCGGCACATGAAATTGTTTTTGAACCTCTGCGGCATCATTTTGGCGGGAATCTTGGGTTACTCCCTTGAACCCAACCTCAGAGTCCTTCTCACCGGCCAAGCCCCAGGGAAATCCGAAAAGGCCGCCAACGGGCGCGTCATCGTCCAGATGGGCGACAGCGCTGAGAAAATCGACTTGGAAAGCCTGAAGCCGGAACAACTTCCAGCAATGGTCCGCATCAGCTCGGGCCTCGAAGTCGCGGATTCCGCCACCGGCATCACCATGAACATTCCGGCGGGCAACAACGTGAAGCTGGTGAGCATCGAAGGCGCCAATGCCATCGTCAGCCAAGGCGGAACCTATGTCGGAAAAATCCCGGTGATGGAAACCGACCTGCTGGAACGGCTGGCGGAAATCCCTTCCACTCCCGCGGCGACCGTTCCCACCACCGGTGATTCAGCCGAACCGCCTGCCATGCCCGAGCCGCCTCCGGTTCCCGAACCCGCCCCCGAGCCTGAGATTGCCGCGAATGATCCCGCCACCGCACAACCGGAACCTGCCGTGCCGGCTGGCGAACCCGCCGCTCCCGCAGCCCCCACCGGCGGCCCTGTCGATGTCGTTCAGACCATGCAAGAAAGCGTGAAGTCAGGCCAAATCAAAGAGTTCAAGTTCGACCAAGTGACCGAGTGGAAAGCCGGCGAACCCGAGACCGTCGACGGTGAGTCGCTTGAGACCGGCACCGCGCTCTACAAGGCCGTGACCTTCCTCGGCGAAAAGACCATCGAGGCCAAGGCTTTCATCAAAGGCGGCAAGGTGCAACGTTGGATCTGGCCCCGCAGCGGCATGGAAATCAAGTGACGCCTTGCGGGATCGCCCGCTCCGGCCGCACTCATTTTTCTGCCGCAAACCCTTGCCAGCTTCCGAGCGGTGGTTTAACTCCCCGCCCCTATGGCAACCTATCGTGTGTTGGTTTCTGAACCTATCTCAGAAAAAGGCGTTGAGGCCCTTCGCTCGTCTCCCGAGATCTCTGTGGACTTCAAAATCGGAGCCAAGGGCACCGGCTTGGAGGCGGATGAACTGCTCAAAATCATCGGCGACTATCACGGACTGGTCGTGCGTTCGAACACCAAGGTGACCGCCGAGGTATTCGCCGCTGCGAAAAACCTCAAAGCCGTCGGCCGCGCCGGTGTCGGCGTGGACAACATCGACCGCGCCGCAGCCACCGACCACGGCGTGGTGGTGATGAACACCCCGAGCGGCAACACCATTTCCACCGCCGAGCACGCCTTCGCGCTGATGCTCTCGCTGGCCCGCAACATCGGCCGCGCCCACACCTCCATGCTCGCCGGAAAATGGGAGCGCAAGGCGCTCGAAGGCGTGGAAATGTTCGGCAAGCGTCTCGCCATCCTTGGCATGGGCCGCATCGGCACTGAGTTCGCCAAGCGCGCCCAAGCCTTCGGCATGACGGTGGTCGCCTACGATCCTTTCCTCACCGCCGCCCGCGCCCAAGCGCTCAAGGTGGAGCTCGCCGAAACCGCAGAAATCGCGCTGACCGGCGCGGACGTCGTGACGCTGCACATCCCGCTGACCCCGGAGTCCAAGCACATCCTCAACGCGGATCGCATCGCCCTGATGAACCCCGGCGCACTCATCGTCAACTGCGCCCGTGGCGGTCTGGTCGACGAAGCGGCGGCCAAAGCCTCGATGGACGCTGGCCACCTCGGCGGCATCGCACTCGACGTCTACGAAGTCGAACCGCCACCCGCCGATTTCCCGCTCTTCGACGCGAAAAAGGCCGTTTTCACGCCTCACCTCGGTGCCTCCACTGCGGAAGCTCAGGAAAACGTCGGCATCGAAGTCGCCCACCAGGTGAAAAACTTCCTCACCACTGGCGAGATCGTCAACGCGGTGAACATGCCCAACCTCGATAGCCGCACGCTGGAGAGCGTTGGCCCCTACCTCGCGCTCGCCGATTCTCTCGGCAAGCTTCTTTCCAAGATCGCTCCCGCCCAGTGCGACGCCATCCGCGTTTCCTACCTCGGCCCGGTTTCCGAGCTCGATACCGAGCTGGTCACCCGCAAGGTGCTCACCGGTTTCCTCAGCGCCGCCCACAATGAGGCGCAGGTCAATCTGATCAACGCCCCGGCCATCGCCAAGGCGCACGGCATCAATGTCAGCGAATCCACCGTCGCGCTCGCCACCAACTGCACCGAGCTCATCGAAGTCTCCGCCATCAAGGGCGACGAAGTTTGCACCGTGGCTGGCACCTTCTTTGGCACTTCCGCTCGCATCGTCCACATCGCCGGACACAACGTGGAAACCAACCCCACCGGGCGCTTCCTGTTTGTCGAGAACGACGACAGACCGGGCATCGTCGGCACCATCGGCACCTCCCTCGGCGGTGCCTCGGTCAACATCGCCAACATGGCGCTGAGCCGCAACCAAGGTGAGAAAAAGGCGGTCACTGTCATTGAAGTGGACACCCAACCACCTGCCGAACTCTTGGAAAAACTCCGCGCCACCGCAGGCATCCTGCGCGTGCTCAGTTTCGAACTCTAAAATTCGGGCGTAATCCGAAAAATCCATTGCCAACCCCGATCCTCGTTTCTTAACTTCCGCCAAGCATGAAAAAACTCCTCGTCATCGCTACCACCTGTGCCGCGCTCACCGGCATCGCTGCCGCCGATATCCAAGCTTCTCCTGGTTCCACCTACACGTCCGCACGCAAGTTGGGCCGGGCCATCGACAACATCTTCTACGGATTCATGGAAATCCCCGAGCAGATGGTTCGCAAGAATGACCTCTACGGTCGCAAGGCTCTTGGCTACGGGGTTGCTGACGGCACCAGCCGTGCGCTTCGCCGCCTTGGCTACGGCTTCTACGAGCTCTTCACCTTCAACTGCCCAACCTATCGCGGCACCTTCAAGCCACCTTACGAGTCCTGTGGATCCGACAACCGCATCCAAATGAACCCGCATGATGGCCTCTCCGAATTCCCACCGGAACTCGGTGCCGACGGCGGCTGGACTCACACCCGTCAACAAGGCTACTAAAACCCTCGGGTTTTCGTTCGATTTCAAATCCCGTCTCCGGCTTGTCCGTTGGCGGGATTTCTTTTTTACCGCATCGCCCATCCGCCAAACAGGCTGCGAAATTCATTTCGCTCGGATCACTTCTTCGTCTTCCAAGCCGGCTCTTTCGCCTTCCACGTCGAGGCCGGAAGTTCGTCGTCGAACTCCGACCGCTGGCCGATGCCACGCAGCAGGCTGCTGATTTCTTTGGTTTCATGCGCCAGCTCCATGATGCGCTCCAGGCTCAGGCCAGGCTGTTTCAACTCCGCTTTCACCGCCGCGTCTCGCCGTTGAAGCACCGTTCCGGACAACAACGCCAACGCCTGCTCGGCCGCCTGCATGCCATCCAAGGTGACGCCATCCAGGCTCGATGTTTCATGGGCGAGCGCCAGCCGGTCCGCATCGGGCAGTCCGCCGAGAAACGTGTTCACCGCCGCGTTCGACGCCGGATCCGGCGCAGCCCCGAGAATTGCCTCCAGCAAGGAAATCCCCTCCAGCCACCGCTGCGCCTCATGCAAGGTTTCGAACTGCTCGCCCAAGTAGCGTTGCGCCGGTCCCGAGGTCAGCGCCAAATGACAGAGAAAAGCGACGATGCGGTGCAGCGCGGTCGGCTCGGTCGGCGCGGATGATTCCTCCGCCGCTCCATCCGAAAAACTCCGCTTTGGTTTCGCCTGCGCTTTGGCAATCGCATCCCGCAACGCCACCGTGGAGGTCTGCAAATGCACCGCCACGATGTTGAGCTGGTTGTCCCGCACCGCGAAATCTGGGATCAGCGAAAGCATCTCCGCGCACTCGTTGAGCGCCACCGCCCGTTCCGCAGGCGAATCGAAACGCCCCGTGGCTCTCGCCCGCTCCAGCTTGAAATCAAAAAACTCCTTCGCGTTCGCTAACAACTCACGAAATGCCTCCACGCCGTTCGCTTTCAGATAGGTGTCCGGATCGTCCCCAGTCGGCATTTCCACCACCCGCACGCCCAGCCCTTCCGGCGCGAGCTGTCGATAGGCCTTTTCCACAGCCTCCAACCCTGCGTTGTCCGCGTCATAACAGATCAGCACGTTCGAGGTGTATCGCTTCAGCAGTCTCGCGTGGTCGCTGGTGCAAGCCGTGCCGGAGGTGGCGATGGCGTGCGTCACTCCTAACTCGTGGCAACAAATCGCATCAAGCTGCCCTTCGCACAGCAGCGCCGCTTTCTCTTTGAGGATGGCTTTCTTCGCCCTATCCAGCGCGAAGAACACCTTGGACTTCTTGTAAATCGCGGTTTCCGGCGAGTTGATGTACTTCCCGCTGTTCTTGTTCTCCCGCAGCTGTCGCGCCGTGAACGCGATCACATCGCCGATCTCGTTGCGGATCGGAAACATCAACCGATCCTGAAAGCGCACATACAAGCCGGAGCGCGGGTTGTCGTCGTATTTCAACTTTGCGATCCCCGAATCGATCAGCTCTCGCCCGGTGAAATTCCGCGACTTCGCCCAATCCAGGAAAACTCGCGTGTTCTCCGGCATCCAGCCGATCTGCCAGCTTTCCGCCATCGCCTTGCCGAAGCCGCGCGACTTCATGTAGGCCCGCGCGTGCTCCGCCGCCGGATTTTTCAGCAACTGCTCGTGGAAAAACGCCGTCGCCTCACGATGGATGTCCAACAAACGCCCACGTGACCTCCGATTGTCGTCCTCCTTCGGATTGAAATTTTCCTCCAGCAACACCACGCCCGCCTTCTGCGCGAGCTTCCTCACCGCCTCCGTGAACGGCAAATTCTCATAATCCCGCACGAACGAGATCGCGTCCCCGCTCGCCCCGCAACCGAAGCAATGGAAACGCTGCGTCGTCGGATTCACGTTGAATGACGGCGTCTTCTCGTTGTGAAAAGGGCAGTTCGCTTTAAACACAGAACCCGCCCGCTTCAGCGTCACGTAGCTGCTGATCAAATCGACGATGTCCGTCGATTCGAGCACCTTCTCGACACTTTCTTTAGGAATTTGGGCCACGCGACTTGCTGCGCCGCAAGCTAGGCAAAGCCCCCTCAACCCGCGAGGGAATTTCCACTGCGGATTTTTTCCCTCATCCCATTGAATTGCTTGCCAAGCCCCGCGCCGCCCCTCCATTCTCCCGCCCGGCCGCCCCAAAGTGGCCCCTTTCCTCAACAAGCGCGCTTAGCTCAGTGGTAGAGCACATCCTTCACACGGATGGGGTCGCAGG
>JAZKEG010000005.1:0-41428 GCA_040387215.1 Verrucomicrobiota bacterium
AACGGCCACCTTTCCAATCCTTCTTGGAAGGACCATCGACCGTCTTCTGGGTCGCTGTGTAAGAGTGGATGGTGGTCATCAGGCCTTCGGCGATGCCGAAACCTTCCTTGAGCAGCACGTGGACAATCGGCGCAAGGCAATTGGTGGTGCAGCTCGCGTTGGAGATGATGTGGTGCTTGGCTGGGTCGTAGAGGTGATCGTTGACGCCGACGACGAAGGTGCCGTCTTCGCCCTTGGCAGGTGCCGAAATGATGACCTTCTTGGCACCGGCGGTGATGTGGCCCTTGGCCTTTTCAGCTTCGGTGAAGAGACCGGTGGATTCGATGACGACGTCCACGCCGAGTTCCTTCCATGGCAGACCTTCGGGGCTGCGGGCGCTGACGACCTTGATGTCGTGGCCGTTGACGACGATGATGTCGTCTTCTTCAAGCTCAGGGGAGGACTTCTTCGAAGAAACGGTGCCGTTGAACTTGCCTTGAGTGGAGTCGTACTTCAGCAGGTAGGCAAGGTTGTCGGCAGGCACGATGTCACCCACGGCGACAACGTTGAAGGTGGTTCCGAGGTGGCCTTGTTCGACGAGGGCACGGAAAACAAGGCGGCCGATGCGGCCGAATCCGTTGATAGCGATGGTGGTCATGGCAGTATTGGGAAAATGCCGATGCGGCTTTTCCGCCCGGCGGCGGGATTGTGCATGCGAACCGGAATCCGTCAATCTCCGGGGCCAAATCCCGAAAAAATCCCCCATTTGGGTAATTTCTCGGTTTCCGCGCTCCTTGACCTGATCGCTGGGATGGTCTTGAAACATGCCGTCTCGCGACATGAAATCCCACCCCTTCAAACACCCATGTTAGATCGTATCCTCGCCAAGCGCATCGTTCCCGTCGTCGTCCTAGACCGGGCGGAATCCGCCGAACCTCTCGCCGAAGCCTTGCTGGCTGGTGGGCTGGACATCATGGAAATCACGTTTCGCACCGCCGCAGCGGAAGAGTGCATACGCCGCATCGCCGCGCGCTTTCCGGAGATTTTGTTAGGCGCAGGAACTTTGCTCGACGTCGGCCAAGTGAAGCGGGCGAAGGATGCGGGAGCAGTGTTCGGCCTGGCCCCTGGGCTGAACCCGGACACCATCGCTGCGGCGCGCGAAGTGGGACTGCAATTTTCCCCCGGCGTGATGACGCCGAGCGAAGTCGAGCAGGCGCTCGCGCTGGACTGCAAGCTCCTCAAGTTTTTCCCAGCGGAAGTCGCCGGCGGCGTAAACATGCTCAAGGCGCTGGCCGGACCCTACGGCCACACCGGCTTGAAATTCATTCCCACCGGCGGCGTCTCGTCGGGCAATTTGGAAGCCTATCTCAAACTGCCCGTCGTCGCCGCGATCGGCGGTTCATGGATGGTGGACAAGCAGCTCGTCAACGACGGCAACTGGGCCGAGATCACCCGCCTCACTCAAGAAGCGCTCGCCGCCGCGGCGGCTGTCCGATGATCGCGGGCATCGAACTGGGCGGCACCAAAACGGTCGTCGCCATCGCCACCGCAACCGGCGAAGTGGCCGAGGAATTGCGTTTTCCGACCACCACGCCAGACGAGACGTTGGCGACGGCTGCGGTGTGGCTGGCAGCACGGGGAAATCCCACTGACATCGGCATCGCCGCGTTCGGCCCAGTCGGCATTGTCGAGGGACGCGAAAATTATGGCCAAATGCTGGCAACGCCGAAGGATGGCTGGGGCGGTTATTCGCTCACGGGAACCTTGGCGCATGCCTTTCCGAAGGCAAAACTCGCGCTCGACACCGACGTGAACGCCGCCGCCCTAGCAGAAGCGTGCTTCGGCGCTGCCAAGGGACTCGACGACGTCTGCTACATCACGATTGGCACCGGCATCGGTGGTGGCATTCTATCAGGCGGGCGCTTGGTGCACGGCGCGGTGCATCCCGAGTTTGGCCATCTTAAAGTGCCGCGCATGGCAGGCGACGAGTTTGCGGGCGTTTGTCCATTTCACCGCGATTGCTTGGAAGGCATGGCCAGTGGCCCGGCCGTTCACGGGCGCTGGGGCAAAGAAGCGCGCGATCTGCCAGTCGGCCATCCCGCGTGGGAAACCGAAGCGTGGTACCTCGCGCACGGCATCCTCGCACTGCTCGCCGTGGTCTCGCCTTCGCGTGTCATTGTCGGCGGCGGCGTTTCCCAAGCGGAAGAGCTTCATGACTTGATCGCATCACGGTTGAAGGAAATCGCGGCCGGCTATTTTCCTCCCGCTTTGGAGGATGGCTACGTCGTCGCTCCAGCACTCGGCCAGGAAGCGGGCATACGCGGCGCATTCCTGTTAGCTGGATGCAACGCGGCGGAATGACATTCTAACCGGGATCGCCAGCGGGCAACGGCACCTTCGCGTCGAGCGGCAGCGGAACCACCTTTTTGGGAAAACCATCGGCGTCCCATTCGAGCCGCTGCGCGCGGGTGTTGCGGCCCTTGTAGGTATAATCAACGGTGGTTTTCCCATGATAGACGATCCAATCCTGCGTGCCGTCGGGTGATTTGAAAAATCCATGGTGGCCAGGCCCGAAAACTCCGTTCGCGTCGGCGCGCTCCAACAGCGGCGTCTTCTGCTGGACCCATGACTCGACCTTCATCGGATCGGCATCTTCCGCAACCCACAAGTAGCCAACCTTGTAATCCGGCTTCCCCGTGTCACAGGCGGAATAGGTGAGAAAAACCCGGCCGCCGTGTTTGATCACATAAGGTCCCTCGCGGACTTCCTCACAGCCAAATCCAGACGCCGGAATCATCACCCTCTCCCCCGTCAAGGTCGTCGGATCCTTCATCCGCGAGATATAGATCAGATGCCCGGGATGTCCGGCCCAGAGAAAGTAGAGGTTGTCGCCTTGGCTAAAAACATGGCCATCGATGGCATAAAATTCGTCTTTGCCGTCGGTGCGCAACAGCTTCGGCTTGCCATAGGGGCCCTTGATGCTCGCCGTCTCGCTTTCCATGACAAACATCCGGTGATTAACGTCCGGACCGTCGGTCTTGGTGAAATAACAGAACCAACGTTCGCCCTGCTTGCCCTTGAGTTGGTGAAACTCCGCCGCCCAAACACCCCTGCCCTTTTGCCAAATTGTCACCGGCTTGGCGTCCTTCAGCGCGCCGATGCTTTTCGCGCTCCACAGCCGCACACGATCACCTTGAGTCGTCGAGACGTGGTATTCGCCATCAGTCCAGCCCATCCACGGATCGGCGGATGGGTTGATGGGATTTTGGAAAGTCTCCTCCGCGAGAAGCGGACCGCCTGATAGAAAGGCCATGGCGAGAGTGCTGCGGATGAGCGATGTGAACATGCCACACAAGGACGCGCGGAGGCCACGCCGTCTGTCACCGGAGCGAGGGTTTGACGGATGGATTTGCAGGTGGATGGTAGCTGCCGACCCGAAGCGGCGGGACGCACGACACCCCATGGCATGAACGACACGGATCAGGAGCAAACACTGGAAGAATGGGTGAATGTCGGGCATTTTCCGACGCTCAACGAAGCCTACGACCACGGGCTGGTGATCTTGGCGATGGGCGAGGCCTGCCGAGTGGAGGCCTCCCAAGATGCAGACGGCTTTGACTTGCATGCCGAAAAGCATCCCGCGCCGAGGATTTCCGACGAACTCGACGCCTACGGACGTGAAAATGCGCTGCCAGTGAAAACGATCCAGCGCGGCCCAGAATGGTCGCGCTACTCCGCCGGTTGGCCGCTGTGCTTGGTTTGGATCGCCATTCTGTTAGTGACTTTCAACGAGCAAAGGATGGACGCATCCTTGGTCGAACGAGGCGCGTCATCAAGCGTGGGCCTCTTCGCTCGGGGCGAATGGTGGCGACCGTTCACCGGACTTTTTCTGCATGCAGACTTGTCCCACTTGATGGGAAACCTCGTGGGCGGGGCGGTCTTCGGAGCGCTGGTTTCCAAGATGCTTGGACCGTGGCGAGCTTGGCTGCTCATCCTCGCCTGCGGCACGGTTGGCAACATCCTAACAGCAAGCCTGCGTTACCCTGAAGAGTTTCTATCCATCGGCGCATCAACCGCCGTGTTTGCCGCGCTCGGGATTTTGTCGGGCGTGGGCTTGGTCGAAACCCTGCGGGAAAGGGTGCGACTGCCGTGGCTACGCATCGCCGCGCCGGTGGTGGCTGGAGTGGTCCTGCTCGGTTGGCTGGGCGGCGGCGAGGCGGGATCCAACACCGATGTCATGGGGCACGTCCTTGGGTTTGGTTCTGGATTGGTGGCTGGCACGGCTGCGGGCATGCTCTTGCCGGAGCCTCAACGGGCGTGAAGAAGCGCCCCCTAACACACCATCCGTTCAGCGGGTGGAATCGTCGCGGAGAGCATCATACACATACCAATCCTCCAGCCGTTTGCGCGCCCATGGCGTCTTGCGCAGAAAGGTGAGGCTGGAGGTGATCGTGGGATCGAACATGAAACAGCGAATGGGAATCTGGTCGGCCATCCGTTCCCAGCCGTGGCGTTCCACCACCTTGCGCAACACCGCTTCAAGGGTGACACCGTGGAGTGGATCTTTGGGATGGGATGAGGGTTGAGTCATGGATCGATTCGTTAGTTTTTCCTAACTGAGCGAGATTGGCTTGCGGCCGCGCAGGTAGTCGCCCGCATCCATGCGACGGCCGCCGTCGGGCTGCACCATGGATAACCTGACCGCACCCTTTCCACAACCGACAACCAGATCACCGCCTATCGTGGAAATTTCACCGGGTGCCAGTGCGCACTCCACCACGGTGGCCGGTGGAAAAACTTTTAAACGCTTCGGCTGTCCATTTTCGTCGGCCACTGCGTAAGTGCCAGGCCATGGATCATAGGCGCGGATGCGGCGTTCGATGGCTGCGGCGTCGATGGTCCAGTCGATTTTCCCGTGCTCGCGGTCGAGCTTGGAAATGTAGCTGGACGTGGCGTCATCCTGCGGGGTGCGCGCAGCGGTTCCTGCCGCGAGTTGTTCCAAGGCATCACCTAACACCTGTGGCGAAAGTTCTGCGAGGCGATCGTGAAGGCTCCCTCCTGTCTCGTCGGCAGCAATGGGAATGGCGCGGGAAACGATCATGTCGCCAGCATCGAGCGCGCGGACGACGTGCATCGCGGTGATGCCCGTCTCGGCATCGCCGGCATCGATGGCCGCTTGGATGCAAGCCGCGCCGCGATACTTCGGCAGCAGCGAGGCGTGCAGGTTGATGATCGCCTTGCTGGCAAGCGTGAGGATGTTTTGCCGCAGGATTTGCCCGTAGGCCATGACCACGAGCACTTCCGGTGCGAGCGCGGCGAGTTCTTCGGTGATGTCGCCAATCGTTTCCGGCTGATAGACCGGGATGCCTGCGGCGATCGCCTCGGTCTTAATGGCTGGCGGAGTGAGCACCTGGTGGCGCCCCACTGGCTTGTCCGGTTGAGTCACGAGGGCTAACGGGCGCGGCCCATTTTCCAACAGATAACGGAAGGACGGCAGGGCGATGTCACCCGTGGCAATGAAGATGAGGCGCATGAGAATCAAGACAGGGCGGATGCCTGGAAAACGACGATTGGGATCAACAAAGCGACATCCGCCAAAACCCGCAACGAGTCCATGCCGAAGCGCGACCGGTTGCGGTTGAGGATGTAGAGCAAGGCCGCGCCGGTGAGAACGGCGTAGTAAAACGGCCGCGTGGTCAGATCATGATCCTGCGCAGCAAAAACCAAAGCCGCGCCCCCTAACAAAACCAATGGAAGTGTTAGAGCAAGCTCATCGGTCGCCTTGATCTCCGGATCCGACGAGCGGCGCGAGTGCTCCCACAGGTCGATCGCGGAAATGTTCAGCATGCACAACACGCCGAACGAAATCAGTTCGCGCGAGCGGATGAACTCCCACAGCGTGAAGGTGGTGAAGGCATAGGCGATCATCGAGGTGCCATAGGCAAAGGCCGCCCCGGCGAGCAGGTTTTTCGCATGCGGAATTTCATCCGGCCCATGGGTGGAACTGATCGATAGCACGAAAAAACCAGCCACCAAGATCACGCCGAGGAAAGGCACCGCGTTGATGTCCCCACCCCCACCGATGCCGAAGCCATAGATCGTCATCGGCAGTCGGGTGACCACCAACACGACCACCGCAATCGCCGCCGCGATGAGAAGCCGACGAAACAGCTTCTGGTGCCTGCGGTGAAAGTCATGCCGCGGCTCCAGTTTTCCAGACACGCCACCGACGAGCGATGCGTCCAGCAGACGGTCGGTGACATAGATGATCCACACCGCCAAGCCGAGTGCGAAATAGGCCGCCCACGGCAGGTAGTCCACGCGCCAGGTTTTGGCAAACATGTAAAGCCACGCCACCGCCACGAGCGGAGCATCTAGGCTCAGCAGGTTAGGAAGGAGCCACAAGGGCTTACGATGCTCGGCGGGCACGACCCGCGCAACATCCCCGACCCCCGCAGGGTTGGCAAGCGTGCAATGGCCAGGGAATCCACCCGCTACGGGCGCACCACGGCTGCCTGCCACAGATCGCCCCACCGTCCCCCACGCGGGATTTTCGTTTACCCGCTTCCGCGCTGCGGCAAGCATGCCGCAACTTCCATGACATCAGACACCCGAGAATCCTGGCCGCGCGGTTTCTGGAACCTGATGTTCACACAGTTCCAAGGGGCCTTTTCCGACAACGCGCTGAAATGGCTGGTGGTCTTCCCGGTGCTGGCCTCGGTCACACTGGGTGAGGCGGAAAAGCAGTCGTTCTACGGCCACGCCTCGCTGCTATTTGCCGTGCCTTTCCTGTTATTCTCCACCGTCGGCGGTTGGATGGCGGACCGCTTCAGCAAACGCTCCGTGATGATTGGCGTAAAGACCGCGGAAATCGCCATCATGCTGTTTGCCGCGTTCGCACTGAAACTGGAAATGCGTTCGCTGCAACTCACCGCGATCTGCCTGATGGGCGTCCACAGCACGATTTTTGCGCCCGCGAAATACGGCATCATGCCCGAGGTGCTGCCGACTTCCAAACTTTCCTCCGGCAACGGCGTGCTCGAATTGCTCACGTTCATCGGCATCATCCTCGGCACCTATGCCGGCGGTTGGCTGGCGGAAACGTTGGTGCACCGCGAGGTGTGGTCGGGCATTTTGTTAGCCGCGCTCGCCGCCGTCGGCTTGGTCGCCAGCCTCGGCATCCAGCGCGTCCCAGCAGCAGACCCAAGCAAGAAGTTCAACCCGAACATCCCCGGCGAAATTTGGAGCAACATGCGCGTCATGAAACAGGACCGCGACCTCTGGCGCGCGAACTGGGGCAACACCGCGTTCTTCTTCATCGCCACGATGATTCAGCTCAACTTGGCCTTGTTTGCCCAAAAGGTCTTTCACTTGCGGCCCACCGAGCAGGCGGCGCTGCAAGCCGCGCTGAGTCTCGGCATCGGCGTCGGCAGCATGGTTGCAGGCAAGCTTTCCCATGGCCGCATCGAATATGGACTCATTCCCATCGGTGCCGGGTTGATGGCGCTGGCGTCCTTTTTGCTCGGCGTGGATGGCATTTCCCAAGCGGCCTTCGCCTGCGCACTCGGCGTGTTAGGGTTGGGTGGCGGCTGCTTCATCGTGCCCGTCGTATCCGTCCTACAGCACCGCCCATCGCCGACGATGAAGGGCGCGGTGCAAGGCGCGTCGAGCTGGTTGTCGTGGGTCGGCATCGCCGCTGCCGCCATTCTGCAAGGCCAGCTCGCGGAAACGCTGCACCTGAGCTACGGCCAAATTTTCTGGTTCACCGGCGCTGTGGCCGCGCTCGCCGGGATCTTCGTCACGTGGACACGCCCACGGGCGGTGCCGGAGATGTTCGCGAGGTGGAAAAACTAACAAGGCCGCCGCTTATTTGCGGCGCTTGCCACGCGCGCCCTTCGCCGTCTTCGATTTGCCAGGATTGGCATAGCGCGACTCCTCGCGCTTGGTCGTCGGCCCAACCTTGGCAGCAGGCTTGGAATGCGGTTTCCCCGGCTTCGCGTGATGCTTGGCTGCGCCTTTCTTGGCGATTCCTTTGGGGCCGATTCCTTTTGTCGAGGGCCGGTGGGTTCCCTCCGTCGTCGGCCGACCGGCCACGGCGAAGTCCACAAATCGCTTGTCGAAATCGATATTGATGACGCGCAGCGGCAGCCGCATGCCTAACTGAATCACCTTCCCATCCTTGGAAACCCAAGCCATGCGGTGCGGTTCGAAAAACCAGCGACCTTCCGGCAAATCCTCGCGCTTCACCACACCGCGCACGCCCATGTCTGGGATTTCCACCATCAAGCCCATGGGCCGCGTGTCGGTGATGAGGCCATTGAAAACAGGCGGTTCCGGTAGCTGCGCGACGCGGTCGAGATATTCTAGCAGCTTGATCTGCTTGGTCTCGCTTTCGGCGTCGGATGACGTGCGCTCGGTGTCCGAAATGTGGCGCGCCAGCTCGTAGAGATCGCCTTGCGAAAACGTCTTGTCGCAGGGCTTGGGTGGATTCTCCAACAACGGCTGCAACGCCCGGTGGACGATGAGGTCCGCGTAACGACGGATCGGGCTGGTGAAATGGCAGTAGTCGGTTTTCGCCAAACCGTAATGGCCGATGGGTTCGGCGGAATAGACGGCGCGCTTCAGGCTCTTGAGCAGTCCCAGCTTGATCACGTGCTCTTCCGGACTGCCCTTCGACTCGTCCAACAGCTTCTGAATGTGGGCGCGGTTCGTGAGATCACCGGGACGATACCCGTGCGCCTTTGCGGTTTCCGTGTAGTCCATCAGCCGCGATGGATCGGGATCTTCGTGGATGCGATAGAGCGCCGGCTTCATGCGCTCGCGCAGGATTTTTCCAACCGCCTCGTTGGCCGCCAGCATGCATTCCTCGACGAGTTGGTGGCTCTCGGTGTGGACCACCGGATCCGCCACGGTGGCGCGGCCTTGGTCGTCCAACCGTATCTTAATTTCGGGCATTTCCAGGTCCAGCGCGCCATTTTCAAAGCGCCTCCGCCGCAATGTCGACGCCAGGTTCCAGCCTTCCTTGACCATGCCAGCAAGTGTCGGATCCGAGCCTTTCGGCGCGGGTTTGCCATCGAGGATGGCCTGCGCCTGTTCGTAGGAAAGCTTCGCCCGGCTGTGGATCACCGCGTCGATGAACTTCGCCTTGGTCACTCGGCCGTCGTTAGAAATATCGAGCACCGCGCATTTCGTCAGCCTATCCACATCCGGCTTGAGCGAGCAGATTCCGTTAGAAAGCTCCGTCGGCAGCATGGGCAGCACGCGGTCCACCAGATAGGTCGAGTTGCCGCGTTCAATGGCCTCGCGATCCATCGGGCTGCCCGGCTTGATGTAGTGGGAAACGTCCGCGATGTGCACCGCGAGTTTCCAACCGGTCTTGGTTTTCTCGCACCAGATCGCGTCGTCGTGGTCCTTCGCATCGGCGGGGTCGATGGTGATGATCAGCTTGTCGCGCCAATCCTTACGGCGGGCGATTTCGGACGCTTCCGGTTCTTCCGGCACCGCGCGCGCCTCAGCCAAAACTTCGTCCGGAAACGACGTCCGCAGGCCGAAACGATGGATCACCGAAATGATGTCCACCCCCGGATCGCCTGGCCATCCAAGCACCTCGATCACCCGTCCACGCGGATCATTCCTGCGGTCTAACCATTCCTCCAAATCCACCACCACAAGTTGGCCCGGCATCGCGGTGGTATCCCCCACGACATCCACCCGTCCCTCGACCGCCTTGTCGTCGCAGTCGATCCAGCCGAAGCCGCCTTGCTTCCGATAGATCCCGACGAGCTTGCCGGACCTGCGTTCGAGGATTTCCTCCACCTTGCCGCGCATCTCGTCAGACGGGTCAGGCGAGAACTCGCTGCGCGTGCGAAACGGCCGCGGCACCGCCTTGATGATCGAAACGCCCACGCGGTCGCCATCCAATGCCGTTCCCACGTTTTTGCGCTCGATGAAGATGCGCGAATGCAGGGTGAAATCGATGCCGCTCGCAATGTTAGATTCGCTGGTGATTTCCGGAAAAAAGAATGCGTGGCCCTTGGGGTGGAACTTGAGGTTGCCCGTCAGCAGGTTGGATTTTTTCGCCGCTGGAAGCTGATAGGTGTTTTTCTTCCCTTCCACCAACGCGCCTTCCTTCACCAGCGCGTCGAGCGTGCTGCGCAGCTCGGTGACTCGGGTACCGGGCAGTTTCAGGCCTCGGGAAAGCTGCGACTTGGAAAGCGGATTGCCATTTGCGGAGCGGAGGGCGTCGAGGATGGAATCTCGCAGATTGATGCCGGGCATGACGGGAGCTTGCCGTCTGCACCCGGTCACCGCAACGGCAAAGGACGACGCGACAGGTAGATTTCAAACACCGCCGGGAACAATTCGATTGCGAGAGGAAATATTCGCAGCTAGGTCACTACCATGTGCATGCGGAGAGCATTGAGGCATTGTCAGTCCTGAAATTCTCGTATTTGCTTCGCAGCCGTGAAATCCAACTCCCAAACCGTCATGAAAACCCACCCATCCCGCCGTCAAAGCGGTTTCACCCTAGTCGAACTTCTCGTTGTCATCGCCATCATCGCCGTGCTCGCGGGTGCCGGATTTGCAGCGGCGCGCTCCGCCATCGATAAGGCGAACAAAACCACTGCGCTGGCCACCATCGTCGCCATTGAGGACGCCGTGAACCAATTCTACTCCGAGTACGGCGCGATGCCGACCGACGACGCGACCGATGGCGCAACCGACGCACAGCCCATCGACACCGGCAACAATGCCAAGGGCAAAGAATTCCTCGCCGTGCTGCTCGGCCTCGACGAAACCGCCAACCCTCCGCTCAACACGCGCGGCACCAAGTTCCTCTCCGTCAAGGAAGGCAAGAAAAAGGGCAAAGGCGGCACCAAGGGCGTCATTTATGACTCAGACGGTAAGTCCGTGGTTGGCCTGTTTGACCCATGGGGTGGCAGCTACAAGGTGATCCTCGACACCGGCTTCGACGACCGCGTGGATCCAGAACCTAAGGCCAAGGGCGGCCCGCAAAACCCGCTCAACGGTCGCAAAGCCGCCGCTTGGAGCGATGGTGCCGACGGTGTGGACAGCACTGGCAAGGCCACCGACGACGTGAAAAACTGGTAATTTTCCTTCTCAAAACCCAAACCCCCAACCCTGCCCGGCTCAGCCGCGGCAGGGTTCTTTTTTACCAGAGATCCCGATGACTTTGCAGTTTCCGCGAGCAGCGCCGCTGTCTAGCGTCCGCCGGTGATGATGAAATCTGGAGGAATGCTGGTGGCTGCCCCCGAGCGCTGGGACGAGGCCTGCTTCGCCGTGCCCGCTGTGCGCGCCTTGATCGCAAGTGGCGTGGGCGTGGGAATCCTTTGCCCGGAAGAACAGCGAGAGTTTTGGGAAAGCCTGGAAAATCTCGCCATCGTCGATTTCACACCCAAGGCGAAACCGAAAGCCACCGCCACGGTCCTTGCCGGAAACTGGCAGGCATCGCTGGCATGGGAAACCGGTCACGCGGCAGAGGCATTCAAAATTGCCGCCATCCCCCGCCGCATCGGTCCCGCCGAGCGCAAACTCGCCAAGCTGCTCACCCATCCGCTCAAAACCACCGCCGGGCCGCTGGAACACCGCGTGCGACACTACCTCAGCGCCGTCGACGAACTCGGCATCCCCACTGCCGTCGCCGCCTTTTTCGCGCCCGCCTTCGCAGGCAGCAATCCCACGCAAAGCATCGTCCTGCTTTGCCCCGACTCCGATTTCGGCCCCAACCACGAATGGCCACTGGCTCGTTGGGTGGAACTCGCAGAAGGCATCCTTGAGTCAGGACGAGTGGTGACGATCAGCGGCATCGCCGGAGGTCGCGATCTGGGCCGCCAGCTCGCCGCACGGCTCGTCGGAAAGGTGGAATTTTTACCGGCCCGTCCATTTCGCAGCGCGCTTCCCTTTCTCACGCCGCACCGCTGCGTCGTTGCGGCCGACGGCAGCTTGCCGCACCTCGCCGCCCACGCCGGTGCAACCTGCGTCACGCTGTTTGGCCCTGGCGATCCGGCCTGGAAACGACCGCTCGGCACCCGTCACGCCGTGGTGAAACGCCACGTCGAATGCGCGCCCTGCCTGCTGCCGAAATGCCCGATGGACCTGCGTTGCCAAAACGAGTTGGAAACCGCGCGCGTCCGGCAGGTGGTGTTAGACAAGCTCGGCGCGTTGGTCTGAGTCCTTCTGCTCTGGCAGCATCAGCGCGAAAATCGAAGCCGGAATGAACAGCCACGACGCCATCAGCAGCACCCCGGCGAAGTCGCCCTGCACCTTGTTGAAAATCCCGAAAAACACCACGCCCGCCGCCGACAGGATGCGGCCGATGTTGTAACAAAACCCCGCACCCGTGCTGCGCAACAGTACCGGAAACAGCGGCGGCAGACACATCGTGAACAGCCCGAAACAGCCCTGCATCAGGCCGATCACCGCGAACAGCGCGTAGGTCGTCTGCAAATCGTGGACGCTGGAAAACGTGATCCACATCACCACGAAATAGCCGCCCAGCATCAGCGCGATCGCCTTGCCATAGCCCATCAGTTTCGCCAGTCCTCCCGCCACGAAGTTTCCGATCAGCGAGCCCACCATGATCCACAGCAGCGCCATCACCGTCGCGCCATCCTTCGCCGCCTTCGAAGTCCCCACTTCCGCCAAGCTGCGGATGTAACTCTGTTGCCAGAACATGAAGGTCCAATGCGCCGTTAGAGAAACTGCGCAGATCAGCATCACCCGCCACGTGATGCTCCGCACCTCCGGGCCGAACAACTCACGTATCTTCGGCGCAGGTTGGCCTTTCCGCGCTTCCGTCCATTCCTCCGTCTCCGGCACCGCCCGGCGTATCCACAGCGTGATGAATGCGGGCAGCACCCCCACCAGGAAAATCCACTGCGGCGGATGACCCTTGAGCAACGCTCCCGCCAGACAGGCTAACAAAATCCCGCAGTTCACCGCACTTTGCAGCGTCGCCGCGATCCATGGCCGCCATTTCTTCGGCCATGTCTCCGATAGAAGCGAAGCCCCCACCGCCCACTCGCCGCCGATGCCGAGCGCCGCGAGGAAACGGAAAATCAGCAGGTGCCACCACTCCTGCGAGAAAAACGACAGCCCGGTGAAAAGCGCATAGGTCAGGATCGTCAGCACCAACGCGCGGCTGCGTCCTATCAGATCCGCCACGCGCCCGAAAAATCCGCCGCCCAACGCCCAACCGACCAAGAACGCCGCCTGAATGATGGATGCCTTCTGCCCCACCGCCGGGTCCGCTTCGTCGGTCATCAACAACTGCGCCACGAACGCCGTCGCGACGAGCGTGTAGAGGTGCATGTCCAGCCCGTCGAACAACCATCCCAGCCAAGCGGCCAAGCCCGATCGCTTCTGTTGAGAAGAAAGATCGCGGAGGTGGCGGATTTCCCCTTCGGAAGTTGGATTTGAACCTTCGTGCATGTGGGGTTGGAAACTGCCAGCTAGGCGGATGGTGACGAGCACGGATTCAATTTCTCAACAATACCCAGCCTTTGTTCCTTGCTGAGGAGCCTGCCAAATTCCCACTCGTCACTTGAACGGACGAACGTGCCATTCCCGACGGCGATGATATTGCGAAATGTCACCGACTTGTCGAAGGTTCTGCCTCTTTTGAAAAAACCTCGCTCGGCAATCCGGATTTCTCCGCCGGGACGAAACTCTATGGTCAGTCGGTAGAGATAGCGCTGCAGGAATCCGAGGAGAAGGACGGCAAGCCAACCGAGAATCCAAATGCAGCTCAAGAGGGCCTTATAGCGAGCAGGAATGTCCCCAAACTCGTCCAATATGAAAAACTTGGTGAACCCCGAAAAGAAAACAAAGGCAACCGCCCACTCTCCCAAGCAGCGTGAGTAGGATTTCTTTTCGCAGCTGTAGGTTTGGAATTCGGGCACCTTCTTACTTGGCAGGTTCCTTCATTTTTCCCCACCAGTTTCCCAAGCTGATTTCCTTTCCTCCATATCAGCCCTTCCACAACATCCGCACGCCGAAGACGACGAGCACACAGCCAAAGATGCGAGTGAGCGTCTGATTGCTCAGCGAGCGCATCAGGTCGCTGCCGAACCAGGCCGCGAACGCGGACGCAAGCCCCACGGCGGCAACGATCTTCCAGTCGATGAGGCCGACGACCCGCGAATTGTTCGCCGTGGCGGCGAGCGCGGTGACGATGATGACCGCCATGGAGGTGGCCACCGCCTGCTTGTGCTCGATACCTAACAAGGTGATGAAAGCCGGCACCATGACGAGCCCGCCGCCAACGCCGCACAGAGCACCTAACAACCCAGCAACAAGGCCGATAAGAATGGCGGGAATGAGGAATTTCATCGGCGGCGGGCGGGAGCTTTTCTCGCGGAGGCAATTTCCACGATGAGGCGGTGGAGGACGAGGCGGTGGTCGAGGCCGGTGGTGACGAGTGCCTGATCCGCTTTCAGCGTGGCTTCGAGGACATGCTGGAGTCCCGCGAGTTCGAAGTTTTTCGAGTTTTCCGCAGCAAGAAAGATGGGAAAAACATTCACGCCGGAGCCGTCCTTTTTCTGCGGCAGCCAGGCGCGGTCGGCTTCGGGCAGGCGATTGAGGCCACCGGAAAAGGCGCTGTAGTTGCCGGTGGCAACTTTGAATTTCTCGATGATCAGCTTGGCCATGAACAGGTTTCTCACCACGCCGATGATGGAGGCGCGCATGATGCCGATGGCGGATTCGTCGGCTTCGAGCTGTTGGTCGATGAGCTGGATGGCGCGGGCGGCATTGCCGAGTTGGATGGCCTTGCCGATTTCAAACACCACGGCGGCGCGGCTGAGCGGGACGAGCACGCGGACGTCGTCCTCGGTGATCTCGCGGCGTTCTTCGCCCAGATAGAGATCGAGTTTTTCGAGCTCGTTGCCGATCTGTTGGGACTGCTCGCCGGCGAGCATGACGAAGAGTTCCATGGCGTCCCGTTGGAAGCTGAGGCCGAGTTCGCGGGCACGCTTGGTGACGAGCGAGGCGACCTGGTCCTGCCAGTCGTCACGGCTGGTGTCGATGCGGTCGTGAACCTGCACGTCGGCGGCTTTTTCGATGAATTTCCAAAACCCCCGACGCTTGTCGATGCCCTGGGCGGTCATCAGAAATTTCACGCCGTCCGGAATGCCTTTTTCGAGCGTGAGGCGGAGGCTTTCGACCCCGGCTTCGGTGCGCTGGGACCGACCGGTGACGTTGTCGGCGAGGAAATTCGCGTTGCGCAGCCAGACCACCTTGTCGCCGCCGAACATCGGCATGGTCAGCAGCGCCTGGACCGTGGAGGAGCAGATTTCGAAGGCCGATTCGGAGTTGTCCGCGATGCCGTCGATGGTCTCGTGAGTGAACCCATCGTCCACGCCGCCGGTGAGCTGGTTGTAAAGCAGCAGCGCCTTCTCACGGACGAGTCCTTCATCACTGCCGACGACGGCGAAGAAATTTCCGGATTTGACGGGAGTTGTCTTCGGTTTGGCGGCCACGGGGATTTCCTAAAGGGCTGCGATGGGAGGTGCAAGCGTGGGAGACTCTCAAAGTTTCTCGAGTTCTTCCAAATCGATCCGGTCTTTCGGTCGTCCAGAAGCAGCCTTGTTCGCCATCAGATCTGCTTTGCCGATGAATTTCACGGAAACTCCGCCCAACAGCAGTTCGACTTTTCTCCCCACGCAATCCCTGAAGCTCACGCCATCGATGCCGGTGAGGACCTGGATTTTCCGCGGCTCGCGACCAATCTCCACGACATGGTCTTCCTTGAGGAAATCCTCCCTTGTGATGCCGATGTCTCCGAATCCAAATTTCTCGAACACCCTGAGAATTTTGGCCGCGTTTTCATCGCTGATTTCGACGAAGAAATCGATGTCGCCGGTGTAGCGGGGAAACCCGTGAAGGCCAACGGCGTATCCGCCGATGACAAGGTATTCAACCTTCTCCTCTTCTAAAAACCCGATAAACTCGAGGAAATCTTGGTTCAGCTTGTCCATCGTTCTGAGTGGTTCCACAGATCACGGCCATCGCGATGAGGCGCTCCTCATGGCTGCGGTTTTTCCATGGATTCTCACGCTCGCGGAAATCCTTGAGTGAGCGTTGGGTGACGGTTTTTTCCATGAAACGGCGGGATTTACAGGCAAAGAGTCGCATCCTCCAAGCCAGCCTGCCAGATCAAATCTCCGGCTCCGGAGCGTCGCCATTCAGCCGCTCGACTTTCTTCCGTTCGCGCGCCTCGCGGAAAAAACTCTGCAGCATGAACAAGCATTCCTCGCCGAGCACGCCACCGGCAACGTCGCAGCGGTGGTTGAGCGGAGGATTCGCTTCGAGCAGGTTGATCCAGCCACCCGCGGCTCCGGCTTTGGCGTCCGGACAGCCGAAAACCACGCGCTCCGGCCGACAATGGACGATGGCCCCGGCGCACATCGGGCACGGTTCCTTGGTGACGTAGAGCGTCGTTTTTTCCAAACGCCAGTCGCCTACGGCCTGCTGCGCAGCCGTCAGGGCGAGCATTTCCGCATGGGCGGTGGCGTCCTTGAGCGTTTCCACCTGGTTCCAAGCGCGCGAAATGATGCGGCCTTCCCGCACCACCACGGCACCCACCGGCACCTCGCCCGCAGCGTAAGCCTTGCGCGCCTCGCGCAGTGCTTGCCCCATGAAATACGCGTCGCTCTGCAAGTCGATGATCAGCCCGGTCTCGTCCACGCCGCAGGGCGTAATGGATGATGGCGGACGACGCACGCCGTTTCACCGGGTGGGGAAAATTTTCCGTGCGGGTCCGGGCGATCCATGGTTCGAATCGCCGCCGTGATCCCAAAAAATTTCAAGGACCGAGTCATCGCCCCGTCGCTGCTGGCGGCGGATTTTTCACGTGTGGGAGAGGAAGTCAGCCGTGCCATTCGCAGCGGTGCAGACTGGATGCACATGGACGTCATGGACGGCCATTTCGTGGACAACATTTCCTTCGGCCCGGCGATGATTCAGACGGTCCACGAGTCGAATGACATTTTCCAAGACGTTCACCTGATGATTTCGCGGCCGGACCACTACTTGGAGCGCTTCATCGCCGCTGGTGCAGACCTCATCACGGTGCACGTCGAAGCGGACCACGACGTCGCCGAAACGCTGCGACGCACCCGCGAAGCAGGCTGCCAAGCTGGCCTCGCCCTCAATCCTGCGACTCCATTTGAAACCGTTCTCCCTTACCTCGATCAGATCGATCTGCTGCTCTGCATGACCGTCGTCCCGGGCTTCGGCGGACAGGCATTCATGCCGGAAATGCTCGAAAAGATCCGCGCCGCCGTGAAATTTCGAGAGACAAATGGCCTGTCCTACCACGTTGAAGTGGACGGAGGCATCGATGCCGTCACCGCCGCCCGCTGTTTCGAAGCTGGGGCCAACGTGATGGTCGCTGGGTCCTCCACCTTTCGCGCTCCCGACATGGCTGCTGCGATCATCGCCATCCGCTCCGCATGAAACCCTACCTTCTTCCCGCCGCCACCGCCCTCGTCGGATTCAGCATTGCCTGGATCGCGAAACCGGTGACCACGGCTCCAGCGACCATCGTCCAATCGAACAATACCACCGCCCCAGAGCGCACCTCGCCGCGCCCCGACATCCGCGAAAGCGCCAGCACCACCGAGCGCCCGACTGAGGTGAAAGCCTCGGATTTCCCGCTCGCCGAGCAAGCCGAAGCCGGTCCAAAATCCACCGAGGAAGCGAAATTGCTGCGCTTGAGCGAAGCGCTCGCGCTCTCGGTGGACCAGCAAGGGACCATCGTCCAGCTCGTCAGAGACGTCCAAGCCACGGTCGATGTGAACCTCTCCGCGCTGGAAGACATCAGCAAACGCGGCAAGGCGATCGAGGAAGGGCTTCAGAAAATTCTCACTCCAGAGCAGTTCGCCAAATTCCAGGAAATCCAAATCCGCGAGCGCGACAACCGCACCGAACTGCGTGCCCAACGCATGCTCGCCGACACCATTGAGTTCATCGACCTTTCCCCTGAACAGCGTGAAGACGTGATTGATCGGCTGCGCCAGAAATCGAAAAGCGACCTGCAGTCCATTCCCGCCGCCGCGACCCTGCTGTTCGACAAATCGATTCTGCCCAATGGCGGCAAAGAACTTTCGCCCGACGGCCTGCTCCTGCTCGCGCAAATGGGTGAAGAAATTTCCACCGGCTCGCCTGAAGAGGTGCATGCCAAGGTGATGAACCGCCACAAGCAAGAGCTCGAAGAAATTCTCAAATGCTACGATGGTATCCTCACGCCCGGCCAAATGGGCCAATACTATGCGGCCCTCGCCGAGAAAAAGGTGACCATGGAGCGCATGCGCGAACTGACATCCCGCATCTCCGCCTCTCCCGAGCCAACACCGGTAGTCACCCCAGAAGCCGCGCCGCCAAAGCCTTCTGCGGGGCTCGTGGAAATCATTTCTGACGACGACTCGCGGGACGACTACAACGACGAATGAGCTTGGGAGCTCGCCGCCGGTCTCCGCGCTTGCAGCCCGTCCGGCGCTTCCCTTCACTCCCGGCATGACTCGCCCAGACGGTCGCCAGAACGACCAACTCCGCCCGATTTCCTTCGTCCCCAACGTCGCGCCCTACGCCACCGGTTCGGTGCTCGTGTCTTTCGGCGACACCCGCGTGATCTGCTCCGCCACCATCGAGGACGACGTCCCGCGCTGGATGCGCGCCCAGCGCGTCGAAGGCGGCTGGCTCACGGCGGAATACTCGATGCTCCCCTACTCCACGCTGGATCGCAAACCGCGCGACATCTCGCGTGGCAAACTCGACGGCCGCTCCTCCGAGATCCAACGCCTCATCGGCCGCGCCCTTCGCGCCTGCGTCGATCTGAAAAAAGTCGGTCAACGCACGATCTGGATCGATTGCGACGTGCTTCAAGCCGACGGCGGCACTCGCACCGCATCGATCAGCGGCGGCTGCGTCGCCATGGCCATCGCGCTGAACAAGCTGATGGCGCAGGGGAAACTCAAAACCTTTCCGCTCAAACAACTTGTCGCCGCCGTCTCCGCAGGCGTCTATCAGGGCGTGCCCGTGCTCGACCTGAATTACCCCGAGGACAAGGACGCGTCGGTCGATTTCAACGTGGTCATGACCGAGGCCTCGCAGTTCGTGGAAATCCAAGGCAGCGGTGAGGAAGCGGTTTTCTCCGGCGAGGAAATGAGCGCGATGCTCGATCTTTCCCGCAAGGGCATTTCCGAAATCATTTCCCTGCAAAAGGCGGCCATCCTCACCGCCGATCGCGCCGCCCCAGCGGACCTCGCTTCGCTCACCGCCGCCTTCACCCCGCGTCGTTAGAACGCACATGCGGCCAGTTGGGTTCACTCTTCGTCGCAGACAGGTGAAAAATTCGCTCGCCCTAGCCGTAGCGGGGTGACCCATTTTCTCCCATGCGCTTTCTCATCCCACTCCTGCTCGCTCCGCTCGCCCTCGCCCACCCTGATTCCAGCATCGCGCCGGGAGAAGAACCCCATGCCGCCGTTCAAACCGGCAACGGCGCCTGGTTGTTCGAGGCCGTCCCGCATTGGGGGGAGCTGCCGGATGGCAAGATCATCGGCCCCACCCACGGCGGCGTGGTCGTTGATGACGAAACTGGCCTGATCTATGTTTCCACCGACTCCGAGCTGTCCATCGTCGTCTATCAGCCCGATGGCAAATTCGTCAAAACCATCGCCCCGCAATGCCGCGGTTTCCATGCGCTGGCGATCCGCAAAGAAGACGGCAAAACCGTCATCTACGGCGCACAACTGAACAGCAACCAACCGCCACTGCGCGTTTGCAAGATCGACACCGAAGGCAAGCTGCTGCTCGAAATCCCCAACGCAGAAACCGGCGAGATCCCCGGCGGCTGGAATGGCCTCACCGGGGTGGCCATCGCCCCGGACGGTGCCATTTTCGCCTCCACCGGCTACGGATCTAACACGATTCACAAGTTCGACAGCCGCGGCAAGCACCTTAAATCTTTCGGCAGTAAAGGAGCCGACGAACGTCAATTCAACACCCCACACGGCCTCGCCATCGACACTCGCTTCGGCGAGCCACGGCTGCTCGTCGCGGATCGTGAAAAACGCCGCCTCGTCCATTTCGATCTCAATGGCGACTGGATAGGCGTGCATGCCACTGGCCTGCGCCGCCCATGCTCGGTGAGCCTGCGCGGAGATTTCCTCGCCGTCGCCGAACTCGAATCCCGCGTCACCATCCTCGACAAATCCGGCGCACCGGTGGCCTTCCTCGGCGACAATCCTAACAAATCGCAGTGGGCCAACTTCAACGTGCCGCCCCAAGAGCAGCAGCTCGGAATTTTCACCGCGCCCCACGGACTTAGCTTCGATCAGGCGGGAAACCTCTACGTCCAAGACTGGAACAAGACGGGGCGCGTCACCAAGCTGCGCAAACTCTGAGCCGGAAAACTGAATTTCCTGCGTAAGATACTGCGGGTTCTGGGTAATATTCCTGAAACCCATGGCGAGCCACCCGCAAGACCCTCAGGAAAACCTTGTCGCACTGATCACGCGACACCAGGCGGCGCTGCACGCTTACATCCTCTCGTTGTTGCCTAACGCATCGCTCGCCGACGACGTTCTGCAGGAAACCAATCTCGTCCTCTGGCGCAAAGCGGCTGATTATGATCAAGCCCGGCCCTTCATGCCGTGGGCCTGCCGCATCGCATGTTTCCAAGTGAAGGCCGCCCGCCGCGACAGCGCACGAGATTTGCATATCTTCGATTCAGAATTGCTCGATCTGTTAGCCAGCGAGGATACTGCTGACCTCGAAACAACCACCGCGCTCGACCACGCACTGCGCGACTGTCTCGATCAATTGCCAGACGCGAAGCGCGCGCTCATCCTGCACCGCTATCAGCCGGATTCTTCGGTGAATCAAATGGCCGCCACTCGCAACCTCAGCCCCGGCGCGCTTTCCCTGCAACTCCACCGCATCCGCCAGATGCTCGAAAACTGCGTGACCGGCAAACTCAACCGATCTCCATCATGAAGCCGGACTACGACCCAAGTCGGCTCGACGCATTGCTGCCGCTGCTTTTCGATGAAGCGTTGAGCGCTGCCCAGATCGCCGAACTCAATGCGCTCCTGAGAGATTCCCGCGAGGCCCGTAATCACTACCGGGCAAGCCTGCGCCTGCATGCCGCGCTGATCCGCCACCGCCGGACTGACGTGGTGGTAACGCCCAACAGAAATCAAGTTCGCATGCAGACAGCCCTTGCCCTTGTGGCTCTCGCCGCCTGCGTGATGGTGGCCGCATTTTACCAACCTGCCCGCAAACCCATCGCCGCGCTCACCGGCAGCACCGCCGCCCTGTGGCACGGAAACCTCGACACCACCAAACTCGACGAGCCAATGAATCTTGTCCGTGGGTTCGCCGAAATCACCTATCAGAACGGCGTCCGTGTCATCCTCGAAGGCCCGTGCCGATTCGAAGTCACGTCGGCGAGTTCAATGAACGTCGATCACGGCCGCGCGACCGTTAGAGTGCCACCCGAAATAAACGGCTTCCACCTCGACACGCCTGCCGGACGCATCACCGATCTCGGCACCGAGTTCGGCGTCGCCGTTGGCTCGGGCGTGGAGGGGCCCGTCATTCTCACCGAAGTCTTTGACGGTGAAATTGAAATTCCCGCCGAAAGCACCCCGCGCAAGCGCCTGCTTTCCGGCGATTCACTCGCGATCATCCGCGAAACGGGAGGCACTCGACTGGTTTCCACCCTCGGCGACTATCGGGTGGACCTTCGCGATTCGGCGCGCCGATTGCCAATAAGTTCCGGCGGTTCTTCGGCTGAGGGAAATCTCGCGCTTGGAAAACCAGTCACCAGCCGGGCGCACTATGCCAGAGCTCACGGCAGCGTATTCCCGGCTTCGACGCTCACCGACGGACGGCTCAATGATTCCGGTTCGCCTGGCGATTGGTCCTACTGGCTCGCTCCCAATCATGACAGCGGTGAATTCACGGTGGATCTGCTCTCGCCTCACCGAATCGGGCGCGTCGATTTGCAGAACACGCGAAACCGCTCGCATGACGATCGCGGACTGCATGAGTTCAAATTGTTAGTGTCCGAAGACGGGATCGATTTTTGGGAAATTTTTCACGGCGAACTGGCAAGAATTGCCGGCCCGTCCCAGCCCGGCGTGGATTTCCCGTTCGAATCCTTCGCCTTCGCCCCCGTGACGGCGCGCTATGTGAAGGTCGTCGGCATCAGCCATTTTCGCGAGCGCGATGGCACCGTGGACGATGAAAACCAAGGCGGCGGCCTCAACGAAATCCGTATCTTCGCGCCATGAAATTGCTGCCACTTCTAACGATAGCAATGGCGTTCGCGAGCATCGGCTGTGACTCGAAAAGCACCGCAGCTTCTGGGGCTGAAGCAAACGCCAAGGATCTGCCAAAAGTGGTGACGTTCAACGCTCACATTCGTCCCATATTTTCGAACACCTGCTTCGCCTGCCATGGCTTTGATGCAAAAACGCGCGAGGCCGATCTGCGCTTGGACACCCCAGAAGGTGCCTACGCGAAGCTGAAAGACTCCAACGAATTCGCAATCGTTCCCGGCAAGCCCGACGAAAGCGCCGTGCTCAAGCGGATTTTTTCCAACGATGCGGAAGACGTCATGCCGCCGAAGGATTTCCACAAAGATCTGACAGACTCACAAAAGGCACTGGTCCGCACCTGGATCGAACAGGGGGCCAAGTATGAACAGCATTGGGCGTTCGCGCCGGTGGTTAGACCAGAGTTGTCGAAGACGGCGGAAAATCCGATCGACACGTTCATTGGTGAATCCTTGGCAAGCAACGGCATCAAGCCATCTCCAAGAGCGGACAAGGCAACCTTGCTGCGGCGCCTGTCACTCGACCTCACCGGGCTGCCGCCCACTCTCGCAGAACTCGATGCCTTCCTATCAGACAACTCGACTGACGCATGGAAGAACCAAGTCGATCGACTGTTAGCATCCTCGGCTTACGGCGAACGCATGGCCGTGCCATGGCTGGATGTCGTGCGTTTTGCTGACACCGTCGGCTATCACGGCGACCAAAACCTCCGCGTCTTCCCGTATCGAGACTACGTCATCCGTGCCTTCAATGACAACATGCCATTCGATCGCTTCACCATCGAGCAGCTCGCCGGTGACTTGCTGCCGGATGCCACGGATGATCAGAAAATTGCCACCGGATTTCTCCGCCTCAACCTGATGACTCGCGAGGGTGGCGCTCAACCGGGCGAATACCTCGCCAAATCCACCGGCGATCGCGTTCGCGCCGTTGGTGCCGCTTGGCTTGGCCTAACGACTGGCTGCGCGGAATGCCATGACCACAAGTTCGACCCGCTGACGACGCGCGATTTCTACTCGCTTGGCGCGTTCTTCGCCGACGTTCGTCAATGGGGCGTTTACGCGGAATACGAGTACACGCCCAACCCCGAACTGCGCGGCGTCAACAACGACTGGCCGTTCCCGCCGGAGATCGTCGCGAAGAATGCAACGCTGGAAAATCGTCTCGAAACCTTGCGCTCGAAGGCAGTCCCCATCATCGCTTCGAGCGATGTCGTCAGTTCATCTTGGAGCGATGCTGTCACTTCTTTCTTAGCAGATCACCCCACAGGCTGGCAGCCCCTTGCGCCCGCTGAAGTCACCTCCTCCCAAGGAACGCATCACGAAATCCGCCCGGACGCATCCGTCGTCTTCAGCGGCCCGCCGATCAAGGACGAAATCCTAACATTATCTATCAAACTACCAGAAATTGCCGTCCGCGCCATCCGCTTCGAGGCCCTGGCGGATGAGACCAACCACGGCAAGGTCGGTCGACAAGCGAATGGCAAATTCACAGTCACCCCCACTTACGCCATCACGACTGCGGATTCCGCAAAGCCGCTGGAAATCGCTTGGCGTCAGGCCGCACGCCGCACGCCGCACGCCTATCGCAACGGCACCGAAGATCCCTTGCTCGAACCCGAATGGCGCTCTGCCCCTGGCATCTGGGAGGAACCGACCGATGCCGCATCCCTGCCTCACCACGCCATCTATCATCTCGCAGAAACACTTCATCCTGTTCCCGGCAGCACTTTGGAAATCACTCTTGCCAGCAGCGACATCGGTCGCGTCCGATTCAGCATCACGCCCTTCGGCGATGCCGTTCCCGGCCAGCAAAATGCCCTTCGCGGCACCACCCACGCGGCGTTCCTAAAACCGGAGTCAACGCGCAGCGAAGAGGATAGGCGGGAAATTTCGGCGGCGTGGAAACTCGCGACCACGCCCGACGGCCAGCTGCCCAAGGATTATCAAAATTTACGACATTCCATCATCGCCTGCCGTGCCGGCTACGCCCATTCCGTCGTCTCCCAACCTGTTCCCGTCGAAAAGATTCCCAAGTCGCACATTCTGCCACGCGGCAACTGGATGGCACCTGCCGAGGAAGTCCAACCCGCTGTGCCGGATTTCCTCCCCCACGCGTCGCTTCCAACCGATGGCAAGCGCCTCACTCGACTCGACCTCGCACGTTGGCTAACGGCGGATGAAAACCCGCTCACCGCGCGCCAATTCACCAATCGACTGTGGAAACAATTCTTCGGCAAGGGGCTTTCTAACGTCCTCGACGATCTCGGCAACCAAGGTGAGTGGCCATCCCATCCAGAGCTCCTTGATTGGCTCGCCGCCGAGTTCCGCGACTCCGGTTGGGATGTCAAACAGCTGGTCCGCCTCATCGTCACCAGCCGCACCTATCAGCAACAATCCGCGTCCCGCAACGACCTCGCGGAAATCGATCCCGACAACCGCCTGCTCGCCCAACAATCCGCACGCCGCCTGGACGCCGAGTTCATCCGCGACAACGCGCTGGCTGTCGCGGGCCTGCTCCGCAATGACCTCATCGGCGGTCCCAGCGTGAAACCCTATCAGCCAGCGGGCTATTTCGCGAATCTCAACTTCCCGCAACGCGACTACGACACCAGCCACGGCGACGACCAATTCCGCCGCGGCCTCTACATGCATTGGCAACGCTCATTCACGCATCCTATGCTCGCCGGTTTCGACGCGCCGAGCCGCGAGGAATGCTCGGCGGATCGCTTCCAATCCAACAGCCCGCAGCAGGCGCTCACGCTGCTCAATGATCCATCCTTCGTCGAGGCCGCGCGCGGGTTCGCGATACGGCTCATGCGAGAAAATCCCGATGCAAGCGACGCGGAAAAAATTTCGCAAGCCATACGCTTGGCCCTTTCGCGCGAGTCTAAAGCGACCGAACTCGATTCCCTAACATCCTTCTTAAAAACGCAGCGCTCTTTCTATCAGGAAAACCCGGCGGATGCTGCCGCCTCGCTCAAAATCGGCCAATCCGATCCCGGCCGCGGACTGGATACCGCCGAACTCGCCGCTTGGTCGCAGCTTTGCCGCGTGATCCTGAACCTCCACGAATCCATCACTCGCTACTGACCCATGCCCCCATCCTCCATCGCGGCGTTCGAGCGGTTTCAGCAAGACTTCAGCCGTCGGGCCTTTCTCCAACGCAGTTTCGCCGGCCTCGGCGGCATGGCGTTGTCGAATTTGTTAGGATCCAATACGAATCAACCCTTGCTGCAGAGCCAAGGTGGGCTGCATTTCCCCGCCCGGGCAAAACGCGTCGTCCACCTGTGCATGGCGGGCGGTCCGTCACACCTCGAATCCTTCGATCCAAAGCCCAAGCTCGACGCGCTCCACGGCCAGCCGTTTCCGGATTCCTTCACCGCCGGGCAACAACTCGCGCAGCTTCAAGGCAGCAAACTCATCGCCCGTGGCTCGTTCGTGAAATTCGAAAAACACGGCCAAAGCGGCCTCGAGGTTTCCGAGCTATTTCCCCACATCGGCTCCATCGCCGACGACATCTGCGTCGTGCGATCCATGGTCACCGAGCAGATCAACCACGACCCGGCGCATGCATTCATGAATTCCGGCTCCATTCTCAAAGGGCGGCCCAGCATGGGATCTTGGCTGCTTTACGGACTCGGCGCGGAAACGCAGGACCTGCCCGGCTACGTCGTGATGGTCTCGCGCGGCACAGAGCCGGACCAACCCATTTCTGCGCGCCAGTGGAGCGCGGGCTTCCTGCCTAGCAAGTTTCAAGGCGTGCAGTTTCAAAGCAAGGGCGACGCCGTCCACTACGTCGGCAGCCCGGATGGCGTCTGCCAATCGACGCAGCACCAAGTCATCGATGAAATCCAACGGCTCAACAGCACGCTGCGCGAGGACAGGCTGGACCCGGAGATCGAAACGCGCATCGCCCAGTATGAAATGGCATTCCGCATGCAGTCGTCCGTGCCCGAGCTTTCTGACCTTTCCGGCGAGCCGCAGCACATCCTCGATCTGTATGGCGTGAAACAGCCGGGCGACGGATCCTTTGCCAGCAATTGTCTGTTAGCTCGCCGCATGCTCGAACGCGGCGTCCGCTTCGTGCAACTCTATCACCGCGGGTGGGACCACCACCGCGAGATCGAAAAAAACATGCCCGCCGCGGCGAAGCTCACCGATCAAGCATCCGCCGCCCTCGTCAAGGATTTGAAACAACGAGGATTGTTAGAAGACACGCTCGTCATCTGGGGCGGTGAATTTGGTCGCACGCCCATGGGCCAAGGCACCGGCCGCGACCACCACATCAAGGGCTTCAGCCTGTGGATGGCCGGGGCGGGAATCAAGCCGGGCATCGTCCACGGTGCGACCGACGAGCTGGGCTATTCTGCCGAGTCGGACATCGTCCACGTGCGGGATTTGCACGCGACGCTGCTGCACCAATTCGGCATCGACCACGCACGTTTCACCAAGCGTTTCCAAGGACTCGACTACAAACTGACGGGCGTGGAACCCGCCCAAGCGGTGCATGCCATCATGAGTTGAGTTTTCCCGCCTCGCCATGCCAACCTAACCGATCAACCTCCGACAACGCGCAGCTGAAGCTCGATGAGATCGTTCACCAGATGACCGCCGGGATGGCGGAACCACTTTCCCGAACCGTAGAGGACGTTCCACAAGGTCCGATCGAATGCCAGCGTCGCTTGCGCGGCAGGCTTCCCTTCTGGCGTGATTCCGGCGCATGCGTCGAAGGCCAGCGGGAGGATGACTCCCTTCAACTCCATCTCGCCTTGTATCCGGAGATTGGGAGAACCCGGCGTGGATTCTCCCACGGGGGTGACGTTTGCGATTCGAAAAGTCGCTTCCGGATAGAGAGCTGAATCGAAAAAATCGTGATCGAGCAGGTGGCGGATGAGCACGTCATGCAACGCGTCACCCGCGAGGTCGAGACACGTGATCTTTTCCATATCGATAACGAATTCCCCCGCGACCAACGCCCCGTCGCGAATCTCGATCCAGCCGGATTTGATGGCGACGTATCCCTCATGGCGGTTCAGCAGATTTCGGCCTATCCAGCGCACGCGGCTCTCCTGCAAATCAAGATCCATCCGCCCATCCGTGATCACCGGCGGGCTGGGCGCGGCGGCGGCATTTTCTTCGACAGGAAATCCGGCAGCCTTCCACGCCTCCATCCCACCGGGAAATTCGAGAACCACCTGATAGCCCATGCGGCAAAGTTTTTCCGCAGCCATCCGACTTTCCAAGCTGCCCGCCCCCGCCCCATAGACACAGACCGGCCTGTGTAAATCCGCAGCCACACGTTCCATCCTGTCGAGAAACACCACCTCGAACGTGCAATTGTTGCAGGCACCCGGCAGATGACACGCCGCAAACTCCTCTTCCAACCGCACGTCCACCAACAACGGAGGAGAATCTCCCCTCAGCATTTCCCTCAGTTCTGCGGCATCCTCGATGATATGAGCTTTTTCCATGCAAGCATGAGGAAACCAGAATCGCCCTCGCGCAAGCATTTACCCGTGCCGTCTGGCTCTTTCCCCCTTGAAAGAAGGACCTTCAGCGCCTTCCCTTGCACACGATGCCCGACGCCGAGGAATTTAAACAATCTCCCCCCAAGGAATGGGCCGCTGGCCTGCCCGCCGTCACCTCCTCCATGAGCCATATCCTGCGCGAAGCTGGACTTGTCCGTGGCACCAAGGGGCTGTTGGAAATGAACCAAGCCGGGGGGTTCGATTGCCCGAGCTGTGCGTGGCCAGATCCCGACGGCACCCGCTCCATCGCCGAGTTTTGCGAAAACGGCGCCAAGGCACTGGCCTCGGAAGCCACGCGCAAGCTCGCCGACGAAGCCTTTTTCGCAGCCCATTCTGTTGAAGATCTCGCGTCTCGTAGCGACCATTGGCACGAACTGCAGGGCCGCATCGCGATGCCTATGGTGCTGCGCCAAGGCGCGACGCACTACTCACCGGTTTCTTGGGACAACGCGTTCTCCATCATCGCCTCCCACCTGCGCGGCTTGGCGTCACCGGACGAAGCGCTCTTTTACACGTCCGGCCGTGCCAGCAACGAAGCTGCTTTCCTCTGGCAACTTGTCGCGCGAGCGTTTGGAACAAACAACCTGCCTGACTGCTCGAACATGTGCCATGAGTCGAGTGGCTTGGCGATGAAGCAGGCCATCGGCATCGGCAAAGGCACCGTGACGCTCGCCGATTTCTTAGAGGCGGACACCATCCTCTGCGTCGGCCAGAACCCCGGCACCAACCACCCGCGCATGCTTTCCACGCTGGAAGAGGCGGTGAAACGCGGCGTGAAGCTGGTCGCCATCAATCCGCTGCGCGAGGCTGGCCTGAGTGGATTCATCCATCCGCAGCATCCCTTCGCCACACTGTTAGGACGCCCATCGGCGCTCGCGTCCGGTTTCTTGAGAGTGCGGGTGAATGGCGACATGGCCTTGTTTCGCGGCCTCGCCAAGGTGCTGCTCGAAAAGGAATATTTCGCCCAAGGCACCATCATCGACCGCGCGTTCATCCGCGACCACACCGAGCATTTTGAGTCTTACCAAAGCTTGGTGGACGCCACGTCATGGGAGGATATCACCCGCATGAGCGGCATCGACGAGGTGGCAATCCGCGAGTTGGCAGAAACGTTGGTGGCTGGCGGCCGCCGCGTTATCACGTGCTGGGCGATGGGACTCACGCAGCACCGCAACTCGGTCGCCACGATCCGCGAGGTGATCAATGTGCACCTTTTGTTAGGGGCGATTGGCCGACCCGGTGCCGGACTTTGCCCGGTGCGTGGCCACAGCAACGTCCAAGGTGACCGCACCATGGGCATCTTCGAGAAAATGCCGGAGGAATTTCTAGCAGCACTCGATCGCGAATGCGGCATCCGCTCGCCGCGGCATCATGGCCATGACACGGTGGCCGCCATCCACGCCATGCACCGAGGCGACGCGAAGGTGTTCCTCGCGTTGGGTGGAAATTTCCTCCAAGCCGCACCGGACACCGAGCGCACTGCCGAGGCGCTGCGGAACTGCGAACTGACCTGCCACATTTCCACCAAACTCAACCGCAGCCACCTCGTCCCCGGCCGCACCGCGCTCATCCTCCCCTGCCTCGGCCGCAGTGAGCGCGATGGCGATGGGAAATTTGTCACCTGTGAGAACTCGATGGGCGTCGTCCAGATGTCGCGCGGCATTCTATCACCGGCCTCGCCTCACCTGCTCAGCGAGGTGGCCATCGTCGCCCGCCTCGGCGAGGCACTCCAACAAGCGAACGGCCCGGTGCTCTGGCGTTGGCTCGCCGAAGACTACGACCGCATCCGCAATCTCATCGAGCGCGTCATTCCCGGGTTTGAAAATTACAACGATCGTGTCAGCGAGCCGGGCGGCTTCTATCTGCCCAACGCCGCCAAGCATCGCCGCTGGGACACTCCATCCGCCAAGGCCAACTTCAGCACCGCGCGGATGGATGTTTTTGAGCCGTCCTCCGGCAGGCTGGTGCTCCAAACGCTGCGCAGCCACGACCAATTCAACACCACCATCTACGGCATGGATGACCGCTATCGGGGGATTTCCGATGCCCGCCGCATCATCCTCGTGAATCCAGAAGATCTGCGAAAACGCAAGATCGCCCCCTGCTCGCCGGTGGACATCACCAGCTTCTGGAACGACGAAAGGCGCGTTGCGGAGAATTTCACCGCCGTGCCCTACGAGATGCCGGAAGGCTGCGCCGCCGCCTATTTCCCCGAGGCCAATGTACTTGTCCCGTCTGACAGCCAAGCCGAAGGCAGCGGCACGCCAACGAGTAAATCGGTGGAAATCGAGATCACGGCTCGCTCTACGACCAACCGTTGAAGCCATTTCTGCGCTTCGCCAAGGGCCTATCCGATTTCAGCCGCAGGATTGACACACGAGCTTGGGTGTCGTCTCCTCGCGAGCCTTGAAACCCATCCTGTTCCTTCCTCCCGTGGCTGCGTTGCTGGCCGTTTCTATCTGGATCACCCAAGGTCGCCGCACCATCACGACTCTGGAAGAACAGAGCGCGGTCCTGCGCCAGCGCCTCGCTCTGCGCACGGCTGGCGCGGATCTGGGAGCCGATCCCAAACGACCCGACGCCCCCACAAAATCGGCGAAAGAGGTGAAGCCCATCGACTGGAAGGAATTCGCCGCCCAACTGCTGGAGATGCGCAATGGCGGCGGCATGGGCGACATGCGCTCGATGATACGCATCCAGCAACGCATCCAAGCGATGACCCGCGACGAGATCGTCACTGCGCTCGACGAGATCCAAGCCGGGGATTTCTCGGCGGATGCCAAGGAAATGCTCGAACAAATGCTCATCGGCCCACTCTGTCAGAAAGATCCAGAGTTCGCGCTAAACCGCTATCTGGATCGCTTGGATGAGAACAGTGGCGGCATCAGCTGGCAGCTTTCTAACGCGATGAGGGAGTGGGCGGCGAAGGATTCCACAGCTGCCACGGCGTGGTTCGACAAGCAGATCGCCGATGGAAAATTCGACAGCAAATCCCTTGATGGCAAGAGCCAGCCACGCATGCAGTTTGAGGGAAATCTCATCGGAGCTTTGATTTCCACCGACCCCAAAGCAGCTGCAAATCGTTTGCAGGGATTGCCTGAAGACCAACGCCAAGAGGTCTTGCGCAGTTGGACCGGCAACGCGGTGAAGGACGAGGATCAGCTCGCATTTGCCACCTTCGTGCGCGATGAACTCGACGGCAGCGAGCAAGTCGACACGCTTGCCGATCTGGCAGCCCGAGGATCGTGGAACGAGGGATTCACCAAGACTGACGACTATCTCGAACGCATCGAAGCCACTCCCGCCGAACGAGCGGCGACCGTTGAAAAGGTGGCGCAAAACAAGGTCAGGTATTTCACGCAGCAGAAAAAAATCAGCCGCGAAAACATCGACACCCTGCGCGATTGGGCGACGAAACAAGCCCCGCAGACCACCGACAAGATGACCGGTGAAGCCATTGCTCGGGCGACCCAAGGGCAGAATAAATTGGATTTCAGCGAAGCTGCCGCCATGGCCGTCGAGTATCACGATTCGAGCGGCAACGATGACGTCTTGGAAGCCTTCCTAAGCCAGAATAACAACATCGAGCAGAACAAGGATGAAGCCCGGGTGCTCGCGCAGAAAATCTCCGATACGGCCCGGCGCGCTGCGGTCCTGAAAAAACTCAACTGACCCCCCGCCCTCTCATGAAAATTTCCATCGCCCTCTCTCTTCTCATTCTCGCCATCGGCGGGATGCTCGGTTGGCAGGACCACCAACGGCTGGTGGCCGTCCGCGCCAGCCACGACAAACTCGCCGCTGAAGCCGCAGCCGCTGGCATCGTCCTCGATGAGTCGCGTGCTGACGACGCGGTCCGCATCACCAAAAGAGAGCGCGAGGACAAGGAGGCCATCGCCCGCCAAACCGCCGTGGATTTCATCGCCTTTGCCCGCAAAATCGAGGCGGTGGAGAAAAAGGGAGGAAGTCCCAACGATGAAATGCAGCAGGACATCCTCGATTTCATGGATCGCATGATGGCGTTGGATTCGTCGCAATTGAAAGTCCTCATCGCCGAGTTCCGCGCCGCGCCGGACCTCAAGGACGAAACTCGCGAAGGCCTCATCGGCTTCTCCATCATGACGCTGGCCAATGATCATCCTCAAGCCGCCCTCACGCTTTTCACGGAATCCTCCGATCTCTTCGAGGACAACCGCATGGCCGGCCACCTCGTCAAATCCTCGCTCGCCAAATGGGCCAAGGATGATCCTCTAGCAGCCCTCGAATGGGCACGCGCCAACGGCAAAAAGCACCCGGATCTCGTCAACGACGACGCCAAACGCGGCATCATCTCCGGCGCTGCCGCCAACGATCCGAAACTCGCTTTCTCGCTCATCTCCGAGCTGGACCTCAAGCAGGATGGCGTCCGCAGCGTCGCCGATGCCGCGACCACTCCCGCCCAGCGCACCGCAACCCTCGCCGCACTCACCGGCTACCTCGCAACGCTCACCGATACGGAAGCCAAGAAAACGGCCGAGCATCTCGTCATCGGCGAGCTCACCCAGAATGCCGCCAAGGATGGGTTTGAAGCCGGCACGCGCTGGATCACGGAAGCGAAATTCACCCCAGAGCAACTCGCGATGGTTGGCAGCGGCGTGCTCACCCACGTCATCAAGCGCGAGGAAACCGGCAAATGGATCGAGTGGATGGGCCGCACCTTGCCGGAAAAGAAAGCCAATGACGGCATCAGCAACCTGGTGAGCAACTGGACCCGCAACGACTATCAGGCGGCTGGAACTTGGCTTGCCACCACCCCCGCCGGCCCCGCCAAGGAGGCCTCTGTCCGCGCCTACGCTGAGACCGTCGCCGAGTATGAACCAGAAATCGCCACGCAATGGGCGCTCACCCTGCCACCCGGCAAATCTCGCGAACAAACCCTGCACCGTATCTACCAGGAATGGCCGCAGAAGGATGAGGCCAGCAAGAAAGCCGCCGAGGCCTTCGCCAAGGAACACGGCATCGATTGATCAGGCGCGCCATGGCGATCGCCAAATCCCTTTGACATCGCGGCAGGTGGTTCGCGAGAGTGTATCGGTTGAAATCGAAACGATACATGGTGGCGCTGTTTGGATTTCTCGGGTTCGGACTCTTTCTGAATTCCCGTTTCGAACAGCTTGCCAAAGTCGAACAATCGAATCGACTGCTAGAACAACGTATCGCGGAAAAATGGGCAAAGACCGCGGCCAAACACAAGGCCGCCGCCCTCGCCACCGAAGTGAGAAAAAACCGCTTTGAACTTCGAAGACTCGCCGCGCTTTTCATCAGCGCACGGGTCGCGAAGCGAGAAGTCGGCACCACCGAATTGGCTGTCGACGCCGCGAAACTTTCCTCCATGCCTGCCGACGAATTCGGCGCAGTCGTCGATGAACTTCACGCCGCTTCATTTCCCAAGGACACTCGGATGGCCGTCGAAGCGATGCTGGTCCGTGCGCTTGCAGACCAATGCGCCGCCGGATCTGGCAAAGACGCGCTGATTCACCAAGTCCTGATGAAAACCTTGGCGCCACCTGATCCTGAACTCACCCGTTCACTCATCGGGCAGATGGAGGACACCTCACTCCGCCGCGAGGTGATCCAGCGCCTCGAACTCCCCGCCCCTCCATGAAACCACCATCTTTCGTCGTCCTGCTGCTTACGATCACCGCGCTCGCCGCCTGGTGGTGGGTGGAGAGCCGACTTTCGACCGCCCATGACGTTCACACTCGATTGGCGATTGAGGCAGCCTATCAGGTGTCGCGCGCAGAAGAGCCGCCCATGAAAAAAGCCGCTGCCGAGATACCAGCTTCTCGCTGATCCAGGATCAACGACGACGACGACGCAAAACCGTTGCCATTCCGCCCAACAGGACGAGCAACGAAGAAGAGACTTCAGGAACGAGTTGACTGCCCGCAGAGATCGTCGGCGAAAATCCGCCGATCTCAGTCCATGTCCGAGTCTCGCTCAAACCACCGTTCACGCCACCTAGATCCTGGTTAAAGGTGTTAGGCTGGGTCGATGTTGCAAGGACGTAACGCAACGCCGTGTTCTGGTTGATCGAAATCGGGACCGACTTGGTGTTGAGGTAAGCCACCACGTCGTTGAACGGAACAAGAAAGCTGAGGTAGTAATCGGTATCTCCAGCGGTGCTTGGGGTGTTATCGAGGGTATCATTGATCGTGCCCCCACCATCGGTGCCCGCCACAGCCCGGTAGTTGTAGTTGGATGCCGAGAGCGTAAAACTTTTGTAGGGCGAACTCGAAACCGAAGTGGTGTTGGGCGAGGTGTTCAGTCCGGTTCCCGGCGAGGTAATCCGGACATGATTGCCACTGCCTTGGAGGTTCACTCCGAGAAAGACATCCACCGAGCCGTTGAGATCCGCATCGATGCCGACCCAAAGATTGCGACCGAAAGCGATGTTGTTGCTGTTGCCACCGTGGTCATCCAAGCGGATGCGGAATCCGATATTTCCGTCCGTTAGAGAGGGTGTCCCTAAATCGTCGAACGCGGTGTAGAACCCTGGATTCGCCGCATTCCCAACGATGTCGCTGGCGGGATCCCCGGTTTGTTGATCTGCTAGAAAATCGTAATTGGCTCCGAGAGAAACCCAACCCGTCCCGGAAGGACCAGCAAGAGAGATCGCGGCATGGGACGTGTTGGCCAAAGCAACAAACGCAAACGCGCAGAGGGAATACTTCACAGGAGGTAGGGGGTGGGGACTGGGGAGATGCGCGATCACCCAAGAATTGAGAACCGCGACGGCGTTTGAGTTACTCCGTCCCCATAAAAACAAAAGTAAATTATTTGGAGTTCCTAAGGAAGCTGTCAGATCAGCTCCCAAGAAAAACCATAAACCTTTGATTTTAAAACCTTTGCAACCAGCTCAACCGTAACCTACGCGATCGCGTTGCCCGGTCGAAAAACATTCCTGTCAAGGTTTTACTTCGCCTTCCGCTGATTTCTTCTCGGGGACGAACACCAGCCCGCCGCCGTTGATGCAGTAGCGTTGATCGGTCGGGGTGTCGAAACCTTCGCCTTCGAAGACGTGCCCCAGATGGCCGCTACAGATCGCGCAAATGACCTCGGTGCGGACCATGCCCAGCGTGATGTCCTTCTTGAGTTTTACATTCTCCGCCTTGGCTGGATCGTAAAACGACGGCCAGCCGCAGCCGGAATCGAACTTTTCCTTGGATGAAAACAACAGCGCGTTGCAGGCGGCGCAATGGTAGCTGCCTGCGCCTTGCTCTTTGAACTGCTTGTAAACTTGGCCGTGCGCACGTTCGGTCCCCGCCTCGCGCAGAATCTTGTACTGCTCCGGCGTGAGTTCCTTTTTCCACTCTTCATCGGTCTTTTCGACCTTGCCGGCAGGGGCGGCACCTGGTTCTTGGCGGACTTCCATAAGTTCTTTGGTTTTCTCTTCGGCAGAGCACGCCATCAGGGCGAGCGAGAACACGAGAGCGGTGGTGGCGTGGAGTTTCATCATGGCGTCAACGAGGTTTCGACACAGAAGAGCGGCCATACCCTCGGCCTATTCCGCATTTTTACAACCCCGGCTCAGGCGAACTGCTCCTTCAGCAACGCCTTCTGATAGTCGCGGTTCATGCGGGCGATGTGGTCGACGCTGATTTCCTTAGGACAAGCGGCTTCACATTCATACTGGTTGGTGCAGTTGCCAAACCCTTCCGAATCCATCTGCCGCACCATCGCCAGCACGCGTTTGTCGCGCTCTGGCTGGCCTTGGGGAAGATGCCCAAGATGCGAAACCTTGGCCGAGACAAACAGCATCGCCGAGGCGTTTTTGCAGGATGCCACACACGCACCGCAGCCAATGCAAGCCGCAGCATCGAACGCGGCGTCCGCGTCCTTTTTGGAAATTGGAATGGCATTCGCGTCCACGGCCGAACCGGTGCGCACATCGACATAACCACCCGCCGCGATGATGCGATCGAACGCTTGGCGGTCCACCATGAGATCGCGGATCACCGGGAAGGGATTCGCCCGGAACGGCTCGATCCAGATCGTGTCGCCCTCGGAAAACTTCCGCATGTGGACCTGGCACGTCGTGATCCCACGCTCTTTGCCGTGAGGTATGCCGTTGATGGTCAATGAGCAAGTGCCGCAAATGCCCTCGCGGCAATCGTGGTCAAACTGGATCGGATCGCCGCCATCGCCGATGATACGCTCGTTGACGATATCGAGCATCTCCAGAAACGAAGCCTCGGACGGGATGTTCTTCGCGTCGTAGGTCTCGATCTTTCCTTGCGCGTCCGGGCCGGACTGGCGCCATACCTTCAGTGTCAGATTCATGGGAAATTGCTTGAAAACTCCAGAGCTGGCGGCAGCGGTTGCACGCCCCCTTGCGTCACCGGCAGAGTAAGGAACTTTCCCTGACGGGCTAGGAGAAAAATCCAGATTTCCGGGCACTTTTCATGATTTTCCGCGCATCAATTCCTCACTCATGCCGCGAGTCCCAAGAAATCTCCCGCCACCCGAAAATTTTTCATTTTTCGGGTTGCACGTCATCCACGCCAGTGCTTGCTTCCCGGCGTCGCGACAAAACAAGGCGGCCCGATTGACGTTCCCTTTGGGTTTTGGGTTTTTCCCGGGGATTATCGATCGGGCCGCTTCTTTTTTTGGAATTGGTTTCTGAAAAATTCACCGCGCCCCTGCGATGACGTCGTGGATGAACTCCATCTTGAGGATCACCGCGTCACTCACCACAAACGGATAGAGGTCGCCCGTTCCCATGCTGCGGCCGAGTTCATTGAGCCGGAACGAGGTGGAGAGCCACGCGTCTTTGTTCTCAGCAAAACTCTTCGGCTCCGGCGTGCTCTTGCCACCGATCAGGCCGACCGCATGCGAAGTTTCCACAACGTCCCGCATGTGCAGGAAATGCGCGAACGATTCCGCCCAGTCCTCCCACGGATGGGATGACGCGTAACGCGAGATGAAGCGACTTTTCCACGAATCGTCCGGTGCCTTGGCGTAGTGGTTCTTCAACGCCATCTGATAGTCCGCCCGTTCGTCGCCGAAAACCTTGCGGAACGCCTCTTGCCGACCGCCATCGGCGATCAGACGATCCCAGTAGTAGTGGCCGATTTCATGACGAAAATGGCCTAACAAAGTTCGATAGCGCTCGCCCATTTGCTGACGCCTCGCTTCGCGGGTTGCATCGTCCGCCTCGGCGAGAGTGATGGTGATGACGCCATTCTCATGCCCCGTTAGAATCCCTTGCCCGTTGTCCACGAGGAAGCGAAACGCCAGTCCCTTCACCGCGTCCTCGGACTTCGGAACCGGCGGGATGCCCAAATGCACCAGCGAGTAAAGCAAGCGGCGCTTCGCCTGTTCCATGCGTGCCCACAGCGCCCGGTTCGACGCGAATGTCAGGTCCGGCGTGACCTCGGTGAAGCGGCAGGAGCGGCAGATGTCCGACGGGTCCCCCTCCGCCACGAGCTGATTGCAACAGCCGTAGGCGATGGAGTTGCGGCAAAACCGATACTTGCTGCCGTCACTGCCGACCAGCGCGCCGGTCTTCCCTTCCACCACGGCATGCACCTCGTAGCTTCCGGGGATGATCCCGAGTGTCGATCCGCACCCGAGGCAGCGGATGTTTTCGTAATAGATGGGGACCTTGCAGTGGTCGCATTGGAATGTCTTCATCGGATGTCTCGCAAACTCCCGAAATCCCCCGGAATAGCAACCCCGCAGTCGTTCTATCGGTCCACCGCCACCGGAATCGCTTCGCAAACCTGCCGCCAGCCGGGGAAATTCCACTTGTTGGGAAATCCCGCGCATTGGCCGGGCTTCACCGCGTGGATGCGGCAGGCATTCCCCTCCAACATGCTGCATTCGTGGTTTTCCTTTTCGATCAATGACAGCCCTTTGCGGTTCATCCGCAGCCGCGTGTAGCGCTCGATAAACGCCGCCTCGTCCATGCCAAGAAACTCGGCAATGCGCGGGATCTCGTCGGTTTCCAGCCGCACGTCGCCCGGCCATTTGCAACACGCGGTGCAACGTTGGCAAACGTAGCGAACGCCCGGCTCCAGATCGACCGTCCAGTTGGCCGGACTGCCATGGTCTCCCGATGCATCATCCATTGAGCTGACGATAGTAGGCGTTCACACGGCCTTGGAACCAGCGCCACTTCGCGCCAGGACGGCCGTTGTTCAACAGGTAATGCGGGCAATTCTTGTGCGCAGGACTCTTCCCACGCCGTGGCCAATGGTAGTGAGGCACCACGTTTTTCAAGGGAATGCCATTCTGCTTCATCAGCACCGCCGTCAGCATCGCCGTGTGTTCGAGGGTCCGCGAACGGCTGTTGCCCCGGTTCTCGCACATCTCGATGCCGATGGAGTAGCGGTTTCCAGGTCCGTCGAAATCCGCGTGAATGCCTTGCTCGGACGTCGGCATGTGTTGGATGGCCACACTGTCGTCCACGGTGTAATGCCAAATCAAGTAGCCCGGTCGTTGGCCGGTCCGCAGCGCACCGCGCTTCAACGCCACCGAATGCCTTGCCGCGCCGGCCGTGTAGTTCTGCGTGCTGTGAATCGTGATGAAGCGCGGCCTCATCGACCGTGCCGACCGCCGCCCGTAGCTGCCCTTGCGCACCATGTCCACTTTCAGATTGATCGCCCGCAGCATCGAGGACGAGGAACGGCCCGATTGACTTTGGTGGCTCACCGTCATCTGGCGCGTGCTGCGCGTCGCTTCCACTCGATAAGGATCGCGACCGCCGCCCGGCGGACCAATAGGACGGCACTGGACACAGGCCAGCGCCAGCAACGCGACGGGGAGGAATTGCCGAAAAATTTTCACGCTCGACGCTAGCACGCCCCGATTACTTCGGAAAAACAAAATTCCCGCGCCGCTGCTAACGGTTCCGCTGTCGCGAAGGAGCCGCAAAGTGGAGGAGGTGGATGGATGAGGTCCATCGAAACGCGGAGAGGCCGAGGCCGCAGAGAGAGGCGCGGAGTTTTTGACGTGGTTGCTGCGTCTCGCAGCAACATCATCTTGAGGATTGAGTTCAAAAGCGAAGCGCAACGTTAGAGTTCCTCGTGAAACAGCGGTGGGCCGGGCCGATGCCGCGTGCGGGAGACCGCGACCCGTTGCTTTCCGCTAACAAGCAACCCACCCCCCTCGCCGGGAGATGGGTTGCCGGAGGATTCATGGACTCTCTCAGCTCACGGTGACCTGCACCACCTGGCTGTATCCTGGCAACGTCGTGTCACCATCCAGATAGGCAGCGCGGTATTCACGGTGTTCCGCCACGCCGGGGGTGGCGAGGGGGCGGGTGTCGGCAAACGGACTGTAAAGATCCACGCCGAGGTCCATCCACGCGCCACCGCTCGTGCGGCATTGGATTTTCACGCCGGTCCAGCCGCTCTTGTTCCAGTTGAAGGTCACGTTGCCCGCCGTGGCGTTGACCAATACCAACGTGGGGACTGCCGGGGCGGTCGAACCATCCGTCACGATGATCCCCAGGTCCTGGCCGATCGTCTCGGTGTAGCCCGGACGGGACTTGATGTTTTGGACCAACTTGCGGAGACGCACCATCGCGCCGGGCAGAATCGCCGCCGGATAGGCCGGCGGCGCCACCGTCCCCGGCAGCGTCGCGGGCAGCGGCGATCCCTCGTCGCCTTCCTTGATGAGGTTCTTGTATTCCACCGTCGCCGCCAGCGACTGGCGCTCGGCGGGGACACGCTCGTTGATCAGATAGATCACGTAGGCGATGTCCGTCTGCGTGGCGGTCACCTCCGCGGGCGACAGCCCGAGGGTGACCGCGTAGTTCGCGAGTTTGGGGCCGAAATTGGTCATCCAAGGGACCGATTCGGTTTCACTGATAGGGACTGGGCTTCCTGGCATGATGGGGTTCTTTCTTGGTAAGATAGGATCTCCCGGACTCCTTCCGCGATTTCGGAGTGAAGCCGGCATCCAACCTATCACTCTGCTAGAAATTCCCGCTGGATTGTCAATGTACCAAATCGGCATTATTTCAGCAGTCTATCATCCGCACCGGGATCCGCCCTCGCCGGGGGAGACATCTTCCATCAGATCTGGCAGTCATGGCTTCCCCTATCCGCCGACCCGCTTTCCGCGGGAAGCCGGTCCCACCCCGCGCTTGCCCGTGACGGTCCCGCCGCCCGCCAGCCGCTTCCCTGATGGAGTCCCCACCGCCCCACGCGCGCCAATCAACCGGCCCCGCGCGCCGACCCGCGTCCCGTGGGATGCCGTCCCTTCCCACGGGCGGCGGCCCCCGCACCGGGAGTGCCTGTCCATCCGCACGGGAAGCGCGGATCCGCCGCAGGGAAGACACCCTTTTCCCACGGCGGGTCGCCACCGCGCTGGGGACGGCACCCTCTTCCCTCGGGAAACCGCCCGCGTCCCCGGGAACCGCCTCCCGCCCGAAGGGAACCACGCCTCGCCCCTCCTCACAGGAGCCGCCGGGCATGGCGGATTCCATTCTTCCCGTGGGAAAGTCCTATCCCCCCCTTGCCGAATCGGAAAAGAGCGTGGAGCGGAGGAGGATTCCGAGTCGTTGATTTCGTGTGAATTGGATCGCTTACCCTGCTGCGATGCCGGAATCGAGACCGACCGACGACCGCCTGGCGTCAGGAGCCTCGACATTCTGGCGTCTATTTCCGGGTCACATCCTGTCGCCCGCAACGCCGGACACCCTATCCGCGGCAAATCGCCTTCAGAAGGAACGCGCTCCCTGCGAATTTCCCCACCGCCACTTCAGCCCCCGGCCCCTCTCCCCGCACCTCGGCGATACGCAGCCGGTTTTCAAAGCCGCCGCCATCGATCCCCGCCGCCCGCACTGCCGGACCCGCCGCCGCTCGATGATATCTGCTAGGTCATGTCGCCCGCGTCCCCTCAGGGAAAACCCACCAGATCTACGGACGCGGACTCCAATAAAACCTTGTCAGATCAACGAATTCTGAAACTTTCTTCAAGGTAGGCTCCTGCCGGATATCACCTCCCCGGGTGCTACGAATAAAGACTGTTAGCCAAGAAATGTCACTAGAAGAACTCGATCATCACCTTTTCGTCCTGAATCGGATGGCTCACCGCTTCGACAGTCCGGGTTACTGGGATGTCACAGACGTTCCTGGGGGCTCGCTGCACCTGAATTATTCCGGCCATATTGCCGAGATTGATCGGATTCAAGTTGAACTCGAACGGGAGTTCAGCGCTGTTGAGCGGACTGGTTGGAAACAGGATTCGAAGCAGATCGCTACGATTTCGATCGGTACCACCAGTCCGAGGCCGACTCTCATCTTTTCGGCGCTCGATCGATACTGCACAATTATGAGCGCTAGCCTCCTAGGCGACCGACTATCATTAGTAGAGAAGCTTCTCAGCAGGAATCGATATCAGCTTTTCCCGTTTGACGATCTCCAGGCTGTTGTTCCTGTGCATATTGAAGGGTTGCAGCACGAGCTATTTCATGAACAGACCAAAACCTACTTTGATGCTGCATTCAACTTGGGCTAATCGGGTCCCCGGGAGTGATTAGCTCCCGGGTCCCACACCACCCTGCGTA
>JAZKEG010000006.1:0-73854 GCA_040387215.1 Verrucomicrobiota bacterium
CGCCCTTCGGGATGTCGAGGTTGACGCCCTTGAGGATTTCGGTGCCATCTTCGAGAGTGGCGTGGAGGTTGGTGATTTGCAGGCTCATGTTGGGGAAAATTCTAAATTTGAAGTCTTAAATTCTAAACTAAGAGGCGGCGATCTTGCCGCGCAGGGTGATTTCGATGTCCTCGACCAGCGCACCGGGAGGGAGTTCGAGGACGTCGGCGAGGTTGATGCCGGGTTTGAAGCCGACATCGTGGATCACGCCGGTGGACTGGTCGTGGAAATGGCCGTGCTCCTGGAGATTCGAGCAGTAGCGCGAGGACTCGCGTTCGAAATTCACCTGCCGGATGATGCCGTGCTGGACGAGCGCTTCGAGGCAGTTGTAAACGGTCGCCAGTGAGATGTTCGGCAGGCGGTCCTTGACCCGCATGAAGACGTCGTTCGCGGTCGGGTGGTTCCGCTCCTGCATCAGGATGCGGTAAACCTCTTGGCGCTGGCGCGTCATGCGCAGTCCGGAGATTTCCTCGGGAATCTCGGTTTCAGCAGAAAAATCAGGGTTTTGAGTGACCATCGCGGCGGGAACCTAGGATCCCGCCAAACGATATCAAGAATAATTCCAATTATAATTCCTAAGGATCCTGAAGTTTTCCTCAACGTCGCCACAGATAAACCCAGCGCTCGGAAACGCACTTGCCGTCCTCATCCTGAAGCTCGCAGGTGAGGTCCATGTCATTCAAATCCTTGGGCGGCTTGCAGACGAAAAACGCACGGAGCACCTGCGGCATGTGAAGTTTGTCGCTGCGGCCCAAGCCAGCGGGGATGTCGTCCACGTTCGCCATGCTGACGTCACCGATCCCGGCGTGGATGAGTTCCACCGACTGCTGGTTGATCGTGACGACCGGTTTGAGCTTTGAAATATCGTCCCATTTCGGGTCGCCGACTTTGAGGGCTGGGTTGAGCGGCTTCGCGAAATCGATGGCGACGAGTACCTCGTCCGGCTTTTGCACCGGCGTGCCGACGCGCGTGGCGCGGACGGAAAAGATGCCGGACGGCGCGGGGTCGCGCATCCAGCGCAGGCGATAGTGGAACTTGAACGGCTTGCCGACCTCCAGCGATGGCGTCGGCTCCCAGACGAGGATCACATTGTCATCCGTCTCGTCCTTGGTCGGCATTTCAATGAGGTGGAGCTTCCCTTGGTCGAATCCCTCGATTGGCTCGACCTTCACGCTCGGCCGGTTGTGATAGAGCGCCTCCGGATCCTGATAGGAGGAAAACGAGCGATCACGCTGGAGTAGCGACCACGACCGCGGTTGTTCCATCGTGAACACGCAATGGCGGAACTGGTCCTTCGTCGTTTCCAACGGGCGGTAGTGGAGATTTCCGCTGCCGAGTTCCATCAGCAGGCCGTCGCTGTCGTGGACCTCGGGGCGGAAGTCGTAGGGCTTGGGATGCGTACCTTCGCCGAACCAAAACATCGAGGAAAACGGTGCGAGGCCGAGCTGCGTCACCGGCTTGCGCAAGGTGATTTCTGCGACCACGTCCATGACGGTTTCCGCGCCGGGCGTGACGGTGAATTGGTAGGCACCGGCGACGCTTTCCCCGTTGAGCAGTGCGGTGAATTTCAGGTCTTTGGAATCTTTGTCCGGCTTTTCCAGGTGAAATTCGGAAAAGTCAGGGAACTCCTCGGGCACGCCGGGCAGGCCGCTGTTGAGGGAAAGTCCGCGGGCGGAAAGGCCGTACGGCGCGTCCTTGGGGATGGCGCGGAAATAGCTCGCGCCGAGGAAGACCAAGAACTCGTCCATGTAGTCCGCCGAGTTCAAATGCGTCCGTGCGCGCCAACCGGCGTAGCCCGGAGGCGGCGGCGTCCCGGCGGGCACCTTCTGCTTGCCGTAGTCGAAAAGCGACTCGTCGAATTTGAGCGGCTTCGATTGACCGTCCGCCGTTTCGTGGATCGTCACCATCTTTTTCGCGGTCCATCCGGGGTGGAAAAAATCGATGGAGAACGGGCCTTTTTCCGCCGCCCAGAGACCGGAATCCATGTTGAAACGGATGTCGCGGTGGCCGTCGTAGGTGAGGTTTTTCCAGTAGTCGGCGAGTTCGAGCTTGGGCGCGGCGTAGGGCTTGGAGGCCATTTCCCGGGCCTTGGCGCAGAGGGTTTCGAAGCTGTCCTCTGCGGCGATCGACGGGCTGGCCGCTGCGGCGAAAAGCAGGCACGCGGCGACTGGGAACCGATTGGAAATTCTCATGCCCATCCATTGGCAGACGAGACGGGGCTTGGCAATAGGGACCGAATAGGGAGCGCGAGCCCGGCCTGCTTTGGCTTGCCGTGGCGCGACTGTCGGAACAGCCTGCGCCGCGCCGCCCCATGTCCGAATCCTCCGCCGCCGCTTCCACCGCCCCGCCGCCTGCTGCTGCGGTGAGAAAGCGGCATGTCTTTTACTTCAGCGGATTCGACCCGCGTGGCCCGGCGCACTACCACTCGCTCTATGGCGAACAGGCAGCGCTGCACACGCCGCTCAACGGGCTGGATCTGACAATCGGCAAGCGCCGCCGCGTGGGGAAACTCGCCAATGCCTGGACCGTGACCAGCAACGCGGGCACCGAGACCGAATACGAATTTCTCCGTTGGGACGACCTCATCCGCGATCGTTGGCCGAAGAACGAATGGCAGCTCCTCAAATCCGCCGTGCCGGTTTACTGGACCTTTTTGAAAGCGAACCTCGTCGGCCGCTTGTTGAAAATCGCATGGCCGTCGGCGCTGACGGTTTCCTATCCGATCATTGCGTTCCTCGGGCTACTTCTGCAAGGGCTGCTGCTCGCCGTGACGGCGGGAGTTTTCCTGCCATGGTTCGTCGGGTTGCCCCTGGCGGCGGCCATTCTGATAGGGACGATCTTTCTCGGCCGCTGGCTGGACGACAGGTTTCGCAGCTTCTGGTTGCTGCGCGTTTATGGCGCGATGCAGCCGTGGGCGTATGGAAAAATCCCGGATCTCGACGCACGTATCCGTGATTTCGCGGAGCACATCACGCAACGGCTCAAGGACAGCGATGCGGATGAGGTGCTCGTCGTCGGCCACAGCGTGGGCACCATTCTAACGATTCCGCTGGTGGTTCGGCTGCTGGAACTCAATCCAGAACTCGGCGTGAAAGGCCCGGCATTCGGCTTGGTGTCGTTGGGAAACTGCCTGCCGCTGGTCAGCCTGCTGCCTGGATCTGTCAAACTGCGCGAGGATTTGAAAACCGTCGCCACCGCGCCCGGCGTGCGCTGGCTGGACTTTTCCGCCCGCCGCGATGGTGCCAGCGTGACGCAGGTGGATCCGCTGCAAGTTTCCGGAATCGCGCGTCCTGCGGGCATCCCGAAACGGCCGCAGCAATTCCCAGTGCGCATCGTGAAAATGTTCCCGCCGGCGGTTTACGACGTCATCAAGAAGGACATTTTCCGCATCCACTTCCAATATATCATGGCCGGTGAGCTGCTGACGGATTACGACTTTTTCGCGATCACCGCTGGCCCACGGACCTTGGCGGATCGCTTTCCCGAATAACTGCATGGCCTACACCCCGCCCTATCCGAAACCGTTGGAGAAGTCCTCACGGCGCTCGCTTTGGAACCTTTTCAAGCGCGGCCGCAGGTCGTGGCTGGCGACGCTCTACGAAGGCAGCTACTCAGGAAAAATGTCGCGCGTGCGGTTGCCGGGCGTGCAGCTGTTCCTGGTGAAATTCCCAGATCTCATCAAGGAGGTGCTGGTCGACAAGTACGACAAGTTCCCGAAGCACGAGCTTTCGGAAACTGCGCTCAAGCCCTTGTTAGGCGAAAGCATCTTCACCACCAACGGTCCGGTCTGGGAACGCCAGCGGCGCATGCTCGATCCCGCGTTCGGACAGGCGAAACTCAAAGAGGTTTTCACCCTGATGCGCGGCGGTGCGGATGCCATGATTGAGCGGATGGATGCCGTCGAGGACGGCGGCATCGCGGACATCGAGATCGAGATGACGCACGTCACCGCCGACATCATCCTGCGCACGATTCTATCCGAATCACTGGAAGGCGAAGGCGCGCGGAAAATTTTCAACGCCTTCAACCTGTTTCAGGAAAAGGCGGTGGTGATGATACAACTGAGCTTTTTCCGACTGCCGCTGTGGCTTGCGCCGCGGCATTACATGATTTGGAAAAGCACCGGTAAGGAAATTCGCGAATTGCTCGCCGTCTCGATTCGCGGCCGCTACGAGGCCTATCAGCGCGGTGAAAAGGGCGAGTACAAGGACATTCTCCAATCGCTGCTAGAAACGCGCGATCCCGAAGATGGCTCGGCCTACACGCTCGTCGAGCTGGTGGACCAAGTGGCGATGTTGTTCCTCGCGGGCCATGAAACATCGGCCAGCGCGCTGTCGTGGTCCTTGTTCTTGCTCTCGAAATGCCCTGAAATCCAGGAGCGCTTGCATGAGGAAACCTGCTCGTTGTTAGGGGATCGCGAACCGGAGTTCAAAGACATCCCGCGCCATCGCCAAATCCGCAACGTTTTCCGTGAGACAATGCGCATCTATCCGCCCGTCGGATTCCTCACGTTCCGCAAGGCGACGGACAGTCAGAAGCTCAACAAACACGAGGTTCCCGACGGCTCACCCATCGTCATTTCACCGTGGCTGGTCCACCGCCATCGCGAGTTGTGGGAACGGCCCGACGAGTTCGATCCGGATCGCTTCGACGGCGGCCTCAACCAGCCATCGTGCGCTTACATCCCTTTCGGGCAAGGCCCGCGCATTTGCATTGGTGCGGCTTTCGCGATGCAGGAAGCCATGCTCATCCTCGCCTCACTAACACGCCGGTACCGTTTCGAACCGGGACCGGGTGCCGATCCTGAACCAACGTCGCGCCTAACCATCCGCTCGCTCGATGGGATTTCGCTGCGCGTGTGGAAACGCCCGAACGTGAAGCACGTGCAGACTGTCCCCGACGATGTGGAACTGCCTCCCGAAGCGCCGGCCAAGTGCCCATTCCATTGAGCGGAATGTGGCGGCGATCACCGCGAGAGCTCAATCCTTGGGCCAACGAATTTCCGGCACATCACCGCTCCAAAACGGTTGTGCGGGATCGAAGATATCCATCCCGTTGACTAACACCCGCCCGTCCTTCTCGATCGGATAGGAGCGCACGCTGTTATCGAGATGCAACACCACGGCCTTTCCTCCGAGTGCCACGCGATCAAAGGTTTCTTTCCCGTGCACCAGCGGGGCGACCACGAGCGGTTTGGAGGGATTGCCTGCGGCGCTCTTGACTGCCAGTACGGAAAACTCGCATTTTTCCAGCTCTCCGACGTCCTTTTTGGCCGCTTGCTGTTGCGGCGTTTCATAGGTGAAAATGGCGGGTGGTTGGACGATTCCTGCCGCGATAAGCTGATAGAAGCAATCATTGGCCGTGGCCGCTTTGAGATCGGCTTTGGTTTCCGTCGTTTCCTTCACCATCACGGCAGTCTCCTCACTGGGAAGCTCGCCGTATTCGGTTTCGAACTCGAACATCGCGATGCCGATTTGCCGGAGGTTGGTGATCGCAGTTAGCAGGCGAGCCTTATTTTTCCTGATCTCTTTGGCCCTTTTTATCCCGGCGACGAAGTCTTGGTAGGTTTGCTTGTCTTGCTCGGTGATCTTGTTCGGGTCACGTTTTTGAGCCTGCGCCACGGACGATGCCAACAGCGTGACCGCCATCATTCCGCCCACCACCATCGAAAATTTTCTCATGTTCCGCGCATCCTCCAACAAATCCGCCGCCTGTCCATCTTTCGCTGCGATCCTCGGTTGCCGAAGCCCACGGCAATTCGTCGCTTCCATCCACGACCGACAAATAGCAGGATCAACGGTGTTAGTCTCATGGGATCCATCCCCACAGCTACCCTCATGAAATCCAATCTCCAGAAATGGCTGTTGCCTGTCCTGTTACTTTTTATTCTAACGAATGTCTTGGCGTGGAAATTCGCCGGGAAGCAGTCCGCCGTGCGCGGGACGAATGATACATCTCCGCCAAGCTCAAGATCCCGGTCGTCCGAGCGTTCGGACGAGGATCCCGAAAGGGCTCGACAGCGGCAGGAGTCCATCGCGCTTGCGGCGCAAAAATGGTACGAGGAGCTGTTGGAAAAGTATCCCCGCATGAAGCCGGATTTTCGCGACGTGCCGGATGAACAGAACGGCTATCTCCAGTTTCTCATCTTCGCCGATAGCCTGAAAGAACCGCTGCTAACGGATGATCTCAAAGCCATGCTCAAGGGGGACTCGGCGTGGGATAAGCAAAAATTCAAGGCGTGGCTGGCGGAGAATCCAGACGTTTTCGATCGCATCCTGCACATCGCCGAGCTTCCTGACCAATCGGCCAAAGGGGTGGCGCTGAATCGCTTGGCATTCGGACCGGCACGCTTCGGTGGGGAGTTTTCGTTGATTCTCCGCTCGGCCGCTCGCTCGGCATTCGAAGACGGCGATGCGGCGGCGGCGCTCCGCTACATGAAGGCGTCCTCCGCGCTGGCGGATCATTTGGTAGAAATCGAAGTGCCCACGATGTTAGGTGAGGTGGTCGGCGTGGGCATGCGCCAAGGAAATTTGGATTCCTTCCACGAGCATTTCCTGCCGCAACTCGCGACGAATCCGGAAGCCTTGAAGGCATGGCAAGAGGCGCTCTTTCACCAAGAATCTCCTGCCGACGAATACTCCCGCGTGATCCTCGGCGAGTGGAACACGATGGTCCGTCATTCGCTCTTGCCCGCCCTTTTGGGCAGCGAATCCGCAATAGACGGGAGATTGCCCATCCAGGACGTCGAGGGATTTCTCGATGCCAGCGTGGCGGCATTCCTGAAATCGGCCGACGGAGTTTCCCAGCTCGGAGAAGGTCGTTTTGATGCGGCGGGCGCGGCGCTGGAAATGGACTGCTCGGGGCTCGATCCCGTAACGGCGAGTGTTTTCAAAGACGTGATGGGTGGACTGGAAAAGATTCCCGAAGCCTTGGGCATCCAGGTCACGAGGCGCACGCTGCACGCTGCGGCGATTTCCATCCTGCTCGGGGAAACACCGCCTATCGATCCGGTGAGCGGCAAGGCATTTTCCTGGGATCCGAAAACTCGGTTATTGAGCGGGCCGGAGGAAAACTCGGCGGTCGATCCGATCAAAGTGCCGTGACGCGCGGTTCGCGCAGCGCAGCTTGAAGGCAGCTGCCGTCTTCCCCCTTGTCAATTTCGCTGCGACTTCCGAGGCTGCGGCCATGTCATCCGCGCCCGAAGCCGACCCCCGGTTCAACGAGTTCATCATCCTGCAGGCCCAGAACGCCGGGTTGTTCCTCGGCCAAATCCCCAATCCGCTCAGCGGCGAAAAGCAGATCAACCTGCGCGCCGCAAAATCCGTGATCGATTCGCTCGAAATGATCGCCTTCAAGACGCTCGGCAACCTCACGCCGACCGAGGAAAAGCTGCTCACCACCGCGCTCGACAACCTCCGCCCGCTCTACCAAACGGCGCTTGCCTCCGCCGAACATTGACCCATCTTCCCCGTCATGCATTTTGACCCGTTCAACATCGGTGCCGTGCCCGTCGGCGGACCGGTTCCGTTTTTCATCCTCGGCCCCTGCGCGCTGGAATCCGAGGAATTCGCCTGGGACATGGCCCGCTCGCTCAAGGAAATCGCGGATCGCACCGGCATCCATTTCATTTTCAAAGCCTCCTTCGACAAAGCGAACCGGACCTCGGTGGATGCCTTCCGCGGCCCAGGCGTGCGCGAAGGCTGCCGGATCTTGGGTGAAATCGGCAAGGAACTCGGTGTGCCCGTCACCACCGACATCCACACCGCCGAACAAGCGGAAATCGCCGCGGCTCACATCGACCTGCTGCAAATCCCGGCCTTCCTATGCCGTCAGACCGACCTGCTCGAAGCCGCCGCCAAGACCGGCCGCGCCGTGAACGTGAAAAAGGGCCAATTCCTCGCCCCGCTCGACACGGTGAACATCGCGGGCAAGATGCGCGCCTTCGGCTGCGAACGCTTCCTCATCACCGAGCGCGGCACCACGTTTGGCTACAACAACCTGGTCGTCGACATGCGCTCGCTCTACTGGATGCGCAAAGAAGGTCTGCCCGTCATTTTTGATGCCACGCACTCGGTCCAGCGTCCCGGCGGTCTTGGCGGTGCCACCGGCGGCGATGGCGAACTCGCTCCCGTCCTCGCCCGCGCCGCAGTCGCCACTGGCCTCGAAGGGCTGTTCATGGAAGTCCATTCAGATCCTGCCAACGCCGTTTCGGACGGACCCAACCAGATCCCGCTCGAGTTCATCGAGGACCTGCTCGTTCGCCTCATCGCCATCCACCAAGCCTCGCACTGAAGCACGCAGTCGTTGAAATTTCTCCTCACCGTTGCCGTTCTCGCTTGGCCTGCCATTTCCTTGGCGGGCCCTGAGGCCGCTGTTCCAGCCGCAGCGGTGGATGAGGGGGCATGGCGAAAAATCTTCAACCTGCTGCCACCCGGCAGCGAGTTGAAGGACGTCATGCTGCCGCGCTATGACGAAGCTCAGCGCCTGAGCACCATGCTCAAAGCCAAGGTCATGACGTTGGTCAATGAGCACCAGATCGAGGGGAAAGCCATCTTCGTCGAGTTCTTCAATCCCGACAAAACGCCGCGCGGTCGCATCGAACTGGCCACCGCGACCATCGATAAAACGCGTGGCCTGCTGACGACCCACCATCCCGTTGAGATCCGCATCGACGGCTTGAAAGCCAACGGCAGCGGCCTCCACTACGACCTCGAAATGGGCAAGGGCTTTATCTCCGGCCCGGCCACCACCGTTATCCGTCCCCGCAAGCCACGCCCATGAAATCCCGCCATCTCTCCTGCCGCATCTTCGCGCTCCTTGGCATTTCTGCCCTCTCGACATCGCTGACCGCCGCTCCCCCGACGCCGATGACCGCAGCGGAACATGCGGCCATCCAGGCCGATGCGGCGAGCCGCGCGGACACGACTCAGGAAATGGCCGCAACCGCCAAGGCTGCGTTGGAAACCGACCTCGCCGACAGCGCGACGGCCTCCAAATCGGCAGCCACTTTTCTCGTCCAAGCGGATCTCCCGCCGGTGAAGGCCGACGGGGCACCCGCCGAGGAAGCTAAACCGCTCGAAATACCGGACGACCCGAACAACACGCTCATCAGTTGCGATGGCGGCATCTATTTCGATCCCGAGGAAGGCGTCCTCGTCTATCTGAAAAACATCAAGGTCGACGACCCGCGCTTCAACCTCACCGGTGCAGACGAGGTGAAGGTGTTTTTCGAGAAAAAGGCACCTGATCCTAACAAAAAAAATCCTGCCGCCGACGACAAAAAGGACAAGTCTGACCTAGGTCTCGGCAGTGACATTGGTGCCAGCATTGGCGATGTCGAACGCATCGTCGCCACCGGCACGATCAAGATCGATCAAAAGCCAAAGGATGGCAAAGAACCCATCCAGGCCAGTGGTGCCGTCTTCACCTACAACGCGAAATCCGGCGTGGCCACGCTCAGCGGCGGCTTTCCGTGGGTCAAACAAGGGAAGCGTTTCTTCAGTTCCAAGAAGGCGGACAACCTTCTCCGCATCTATCCGGATGAAAGCCGTTTCGACACGCCCGGTGGTGGTTGGAACATGGGCTTCCCGGTCCCGCAGAAAAAGAAGGATCGTTGATCCCATCGCTGTTTTTCACCCTCCCTTGCTTCATGACGAACGAACCTGGCTCGACCTGCACCGACAGGGAAACTTCCGTCCTCTTCGCCCAAGGCCTGCGCAAAACCTACAACGGTCGTGCCGTTGTGGATGGCGTTTCCATCTCCGTCAAACCCCGTGAAATCGTCGGATTGTTAGGGCCTAACGGCGCAGGCAAAACCACCTCGTTCTACATGATCGCCGGCCTCGTCCCGGCAGATGGCGGCTCGGTTTGTTTCAATGGCCATGACATGTCGCGCATGCCGATGCACCGCCGCGCGCGCCTCGGCCTCGGCTACTTGCCGCAAGAAGAGTCGATCTTCCGCAAGCTCAGCGTCCTCGACAACCTGCTCGCCATCCTCGAAACCCGCCCCGGTCTGAAACGTGCCGCCCGACTCGAGCGCGCCCACGATTTGCTCGACCGCTTCGGCATCACCAAGCTTTCCAAATCGTTGGCCATCACGCTTTCCGGCGGAGAAAAACGTCGCCTCGCCATCGCCCGCTCGCTCTGTTCGGACCCGTCCTTGCTCATGCTCGACGAGCCATTCGCAGGCATTGATCCCATCGCCGTCGAGGACATCCAGCGCATCGTCCGTGATCTCCGCGACCGCGATGGCCTCGCCATTCTCATCACCGATCACTCGGTTAGGGAAACTTTGAGCATCACCGATCGCGCGTTCCTCATTCACGACGGCCGCGTCATTCTGGAGGGGAATTCCGCCGAACTCGTCGATGATCCGATCGCCCGCAAGCACTACCTCGGCGAGGATTTCCGGATGTGAACTGGGTTGCGGCCTAGCAGAATTTTTAGATAGCAGGCATTGAGGGTTGATTTCCCGCAAGGATTCTGGACCTTTGCTGGCATGAAAGCCCTGCTGCTCTGCCTTTCCTTTGCTCTTTGGTCCGCCCTTGCGACGGCCGAGGAAATGCGTGTTTTCCACAGCACGGACGGCAAGGCGCTCACCGCCAGTTTTCAGGGCGTGAGCCACGACCAGGTCACCCTCAAGCGCGAGGATGGGAAGGTTTTCGAACTTCCGCTCGACCGCCTCAGCGCGGAGGATCAGTCCTACATCAAGGAGCACGCCGCCAAAGCAGGGGACAGCGCGAAAGCCCTCAACAAGGCCGCCGGTCATGACTTTTCTAACGGTGAACCACTCGCCGCGCGCAAGGCGGAGGAAATCGCGCAGGCTCTTCAACTTCGGCCCGAGTCGAAATCCAAGTATGGCAAAAGCTGGCGCCTCTACGCGGCCTTTGCGAAAGACTATCAACTCTTCGGCGCGATGCCCTATTCCGTGGCGCTTTATGCCGATGAGGACGGTCTCGCGACGACGCTTTCCATCGTCTATGCAAACAAGGGCGACTTTGGCAGCACCGCTGGTTTCGCGCAGGATCATTTCAAGGGCGGCTCCGTCGCCGCGCCGAAATCGCTTGAAGAAGCCATGAAACGCGACGAGACGACCGTGAACCTTGCGCTCACCGCAGTGCTTGGTGCAGGCAAAACCGAACGTTACGGCGAAGGGAAAACGCGTCGCAGCGTCACGCGTTGGGATTGGAACGGCCATTCCTTCCTGCTTTCTAACGAAGAAGGTGAATACGTCAGCCTTGGCATTGTCCCCACCGCCACGGCGGATTCCGGCGGTCGCACGGCACTCACCCGCGATGCGGAGGTGAAAGCACGTCTCACCTCCAGTGTTGTTACCGATCCTAACGGCGACGTTCACATCACCCAGATCCCGATGGTGGACCAGGGACCAAAAGGCTACTGCGTTCCAGCAACGTTCGAGCGTGTCATGCGCACCATGGGCCTGGAGGCCGACATGTATCTGCTAGCGATGGTCGGTCAGAGCGGCGCAGGTGGTGGCACTTCCGTTGAACTTTTGCTCGATAACCTCCGCCACCAGGTGCTTAGCAAGGGACGTCGCATCAAGGAGGATAGCGTCAAGGAACTCCGCATCCGCGATGTGAAACGCTACATCGACGAAGGCATCCCGGTGATGTGGCGGCTTTGTTCGATGAAGGCCTACAACGAGGCTGCCGACAAGATCACCGCAGAGCGTTCCAAGGTCACGGATTGGCCGGGGCATGCGGCGAAGATCACCACTGAATTCGCCGAACTCGCGAAATCCCCCAAGCCCGCGTCCAACTATCACCTTTGCATGATCATCGGCTACAACGAGGCCACCCAGGAGCTTGCCGTTAGTGATTCGTGGGGCGCGCGTTTCGAACTCCGGTGGGTCCCGCTCGCCGTGGCGAACTGGGCCAGCAATGGTTCGCTCGTCATGATTCTGCCGTAATGAGGCTGCGAGAACGATGGACAGATGCGTGAAAACTCCGTGGCATGGGCGCATGCGAGCATGGATTTTTCTAGGACTCCTGACATCAGGATGGGCGGCGGCAAGTCCGTTGGGCGAATGGCTTGAAAAAGCACCAGCGGAGCGTGGACCGCTGCCGAGTGTCGTTTTGACCCAGGGGCAGGCAGAGACGTTTCGGGATAGGCTGGCTGGGGAAATTCTAGCGGAAATCAAACAGCAGCGCGCTGCGGAAGTGGAGGCGAAGTCCATCACGCTGGGCGATAAGGCGCTCAAGTGGCTGGAGAAGGATTTCAACCTCGCGCCAGAAGGTGAACGCAGCCTGTGGATTTCGATGCACGGTGGCGGCGGCGCTCCCGCGGCGGTGAACGACCAGCAGTGGCAGAACCAAATCAGACTCTATCAGCCAGAGGAAGGGATCTACGTTGCTCCCCGCGCGCCGACGAATACGTGGAATTTGTGGCATGAGGGACACATCGATCCCTTGTTGGATCGGCTCATTGCCGACATGGTTGCGGTGCGCGGGGTACATCCTGACAAAGTCTATCTGATGGGCTATTCGGCGGGTGGTGATGGCGTTTGGCAACTCGCACCACGCATGGCCGATCGGTTCGCTGCGGCGGCGATGATGGCGGGACATCCCAACGACGCGTCGTTACTCCCACTGCGGAACTTGCCCTTTGGGGTTTTTGTGGGCAGCGAGGATGCGGCGTATGACCGCAACACGATTGATGCCAGGAAAGGCGAGGAACTCGCAGCGCTTCACCAAGCGGATCCTCAGGGGTACGAAAATCTTGTTAGGGTGTATGAAGGGTTGCCGCATTGGATGGACGGCAAGGACAAGGAAGCGGTGCCGTGGATGGCCAAGTATGTCCGCAAGTCGTGGCCAAAGAAGATCGTGTGGGTGCAGGACGACATCACCCATGATCGGTTTTACTGGTTGGAAATCCCTGCGGGTGCGGCGAAAGCGGGACAACAGATCGTCGCGACCGTGGAAGGCAATCAGATCAAGCTGGATGGTGATGTGCCGGATACGATCGCACTTCATCTAGCAGACTCATTGGTGGATCTCGATCAACCGGTGCGGGTGGAAATCAACGGCAAGGAGATTTTTTCAGGGAAAGTGGACCGTTCGGCAGCAGCGATTTTCGAAGGGCTGAGCAAGTTGCCAGATGCCTCGCGTTGCGGATACGCCATCCTGCGAGTTAGGCAAATAGGAGGCTGACGGATGCTTAGCGCATGCCCATGTCCTTGCGCATCGCCTCGACCATTTTCACATGGCGGAGGTCATTGACCTTGCTGGACTCACTGTCTTGGTTGAGTCCGTAGGGCCAGAAATGTTGGCGATCGGCGTGGAGCACCGCATCTTCACCATCGAATTCGCGCAGTTGGGCGAGGGCCAGCTTGCCGGTCCAAAGGCCGTTCTCTATGTTTTTTTGCCAATTCTCATGGGTGCCAATCCCGAGCGTGTGGGAAATTTCATGGAGCGCGACGCGACGGTTGATCGTACCACCCCAGTTGATCCATCCGCTGATGTTGGCATCGGCCGTTGGCGTGCCCGGGCTGTTGTTGGCGGTGAGTTCTTTTTTGAAAGGCGCGTGCTTGTTGTAGAAATCCACGGCGGCGTCCATGGCCGAGACAATGGCATTTTTGCGCTCATCCGGCCAGTTTTCGGACCCGCCGGAAAGTTTGTATGTCACGGATCCGAGCGGTTTTTTGGCGGCCTCTTCAAGGGCGGCAGCAGCGGCTTTTTCGTCAGCAAGTTTTTGCACCTGCTGGCTGACGAAGTTTCGATCGGCTTCGGACAGGAGTGTTAGAGGGATGACGTGGGTGCGGAAATTTGCGCGACGCACCGTGACGGCATCAGCGTCGGCGGAGACGAATTCAGCGTTGAGTTCGCGCCCATCGGAGGACGTCCAAACCCGCTGCGCGGCTTGGGCCGGAAAGAAAGACAGCAGCGTGAGGGATGCCGCGAGGGCGTGTGTAGCGAAACCATTCATCGGGTTTTTTGATGCGGCGATGCTGGGGTTTCCGAGCACCTCTGCCAAGCCTCCCATTTCGTGGGGGATTCATAGCGATCAAACTCTTTTTGCCAGACATGGCTGAGAGTCTGGGTAGGGTCGGGCCATGCGATTGCTGGTGATACTTTCCTTCCTATTGCTTCCGTTGAGCGCGGCGCAGACCGACCGTGAATTTGCGGTGGCGACGATGGATCGCATCGCCCGGCCGGTGCTGGAATCGCTGGCTGCGGGAAAGTTGAAAGCAAGAATTCCGTTAGGTGAGGGTGAGGAAGGGCGACGGGAATACACGTGTTTGGAAGCGTTTGGCCGAACGCTTTCGGGCATCGCGCCGTGGTTGGCATTGGGACCCGACGACTCGCCCGAAGGCAAGCTGCGCTCCGAATACATCACGTTTTGCCAAAAAGGATTGGTCAACGCGACCGATCCGGCGTCGCCAGATTTTATGAATTTCAACAAAGGCGGCCAGCCATTGGTGGATGCGGCTTTTTTGGCGGTGGGATTGTTGCGGGCGCCGCAGCAGTTGTGGGAACCATTGGATGTGGATCAGCGGAAAAACTTGGTGACCGCCCTGAAATCGACGCGAGGGATCAAGCCCTATGAGAGCAACTGGCTGTTGTTCTCGGCGGTGGTCGAGGCGGCGTTGTGGAAATTCACCGGCGAGTGCGAGATGGCTCCGATCGAGAAGGCGCTGGTAAAACATGAGGAATGGTACCTCGGGGACGGAACCTATGGCGATGGCCCGAACTATCATTGGGATTACTATAACAGTTTTGTCATCCAGCCGTTTCTCATCGAGACGCTGCTCGTTTGTCAGGAGAAAAATTCACCATGGGGAAAGCAACTGGGCAAGGTGCTCAAGCGTGCGGCGAGATATGCCGAGGTGCAGGAAAGGATGATTTCGCCCGAAGGAACGTTTCCGGTCATCGGGCGTTCGAGTGCCTATCGATTTGGAGCATTTCAGACACTTTCGCTGGTGGCGTTGCGGCGAGAACTGCCGAAAAGCGTCGAGCCAGCGGCGGTGCGTGGCGGACTCAACGCGGTGATACGGCGGATGACGGAAGCACCGGGAACTTTCGACAAGAACGGCTGGCTGCGGGCGGGGGTTGCTGGGTATCAACCGGCGGTGAAGGAGGGCTATATCTCGACGGGCAGCCTTTATCTTTGTCTCGACGGGATGCTGCATCTGGGGCTTCCCGCGAGCGATGCGCTGTGGGCAGGACCGGCGCGCGATTGGACGCAGAAGCGGTTGTGGGCGGGTGAAAATGTACCCGCAGACCACTCGCGTTAGAATCTGCTAGAGAGTGATGCCGAAGAAGTCGCGCATGACTTCGCGATAGACGTCGCGCTTGAAGGCGGGGAGCCAATCGAGATCAAACTCGCTCGGTGGGATCCAGCGGTAGGCGCGGAACTCGGGAGGCTTTTGGTGGACGTTGACCTTGGGCGCGCCGTTTTTGAGGTGGCAGAGAAAGTAGGTTTGTTCCTGACCGTGGCTGCCGTGTTTGCGGACCTTTTTTAAACGCACCTGTTCGGGGTAAAGGTAACGGTAGCCTTCGCGCTGATCGATGATGTCGTAGTGGAGGGGACCCAGTCCGACCTCTTCGCGGACTTCGCGATGGAGAGCCGCAATCAGAGATTCTCCGGCATCCACACCGCCTTGTGGAAATTGCCACGCACCGGGAAGGGTCAGTCGTTCGCAAATCAGGAGGTTGCCTTCCTGATTGACGATCAATGCCGCGACATTCGGCCGATAGCGAACCATGGCGGAAGGTTTGCGCGATCCAGCCGGAAGTGACAATGATTAACTTGTCCGAAGCTTTGGCGGGGTGGCTTTCACTCCGTGCGGTGTATACCGAGCGGATTCGCCTCCTGGAGTTCTGGCGGCAGGGCGGTGTCAGGGAAACTCTGCCAAGCGATGGAGCGAGTGAAGCGGAAGATCGCGGCGGTGCCGACGGAAGTACTACGCCCATCCGAGGTGGCGGGAAAGGGGCCGCCATGAACGATGGCATCGCAGACTTCCACGCCGGTGGGGAAGCCGTTGAAGATGAGGCGTCCAGCGATTTCCTGAAGCGAGCGGACGAGGCCAGAATGGGCAGCGAGTTCGTCATCGGTGGCGTGAAGGCTGGCCGTGAGTTGGCCTTCGAGGTGCGGAATGGCGTCTTCGATTTCATCGGGCGTGCCACGGACGATGAGGGTGGCGGGGCCGAACATCTCGTGTTGCAAGGATGGGTTGGTGAGGAAGTCCGCCATCGAGACGGTGAAAACGGCGGGTGCTCCTTCCCCGTGAGCCGCGGACTTTTCGGCTTTTGCCAAAGTCTCCACGCCCTTGGCGGAAGCGACGGCGGATTTCGATTTGGCGAAGGATTCGGAGATGCCTTGGTGAAGCATCATGCCGGGCGTGCTGGCTTCGATGAGCGACTTTAGCTTCGCGAGGAAGGCATCGCCGCCGCTTGTCGGCAGGAAGACGAGGCCGGGATTGGTGCAAAACTGGCCGACGCCAAGCGTGAGTGAACCGAAGAACGCTTCTGCTAGGGCGTCTTCTCCGCGAGCAAGCGCACCGGGCAGGATGACGAGCGGATTGATCGAGCTCATTTCCGCATAGACCGGAATGGGGCGCGGACGCTTGGTGGCGATTTCCATGAGCGCGGTTCCGCCAGCGCGGGAACCGGTGAAACCGACGGCGCGAGTGGCGGGATGCTTGACGACCGCTTGGCCGACGCTGCGGCCACCGCCGTAAAGGACGGAAAAGACGCCCTCGGGCATGCCTGTGGCCTGTGCGGCGCGGATTACGGCGGCGGCGGTGATTTCCGCAACGCCGGGATGGGCTTCGTGGGCGATGACGACGACTGGACATCCCGCTGCTAGAGCGGATGCGGTGTCACCGCCGGCGACGGAGTAGGCCATGGGGAAATTGCTGGCGCAAAAGACGGCGACGGGACCGAGCGGGCAGAGCATGGAACGGAGATCGACCTTGGGCAGCGGCTTGCGATCGGGATCGGCGCGGTCGATGCGAGCGTCCACCCACGAGCCTTCCTCGATGAGCTTGGCGAACAAACGGAGCTGGCCGGTGGTGCGGGCTGTTTCGCCGCGCAAGCGTGGTTCGGGCAAAGCAGTTTCGAGCTGGCCGCGGGCGGCGATGTCGTCGGTGATGGCCTCGATTTCCACAGCGATGGCGCGGAGGAATTCGGCGCGGACTTTTCCTGATAGGGCGGAATAGGCAGGAAAGGCTGCGGCGGCGAGGGCCATTGCGGTTTCCACCTCGTCATCGGTGGCGGCGAAGTACGGCGGTTCCAGTTCTTCACCGCTGCCGGGCTGGATGCCATTGCAGTGAAATTCGCGGCCGTTGGAGCGGGAAAAGCCGATGAATGAGGTGCCGACGAGCTGGGTTTTCATGCGAGTTCGGGAGCGGTGGCGATGGCGAGTTGGATGACGGCGGTGGCTTCCGCGAGTTCGGCTCCGGCGAGTTCGAGGCGGGGCGGGCGGACGCGGTTGTTGCCGAGTTTTCCGCCGCTGGCGAGGTTCTGTTGGAGTTTGATAAGCTGGACGAATTTGACGACGGTGTCCATGCGCAGCATCGGCAGCATCCAGTGATAGAGCGGCATCGCTTCTTCGATTTTGCCGCTGGTGGCGAGGTCCCAGAGTTTCACGTTGTGTTTCGGGAATGCGCCGCCGACGCCGGTGATCCAGAATTTCGCGCCCATCGCCGCTCCTTCGAGCGCGCAATCATCCACGCCGACGCCGAGGGCGAGGCGATCGCCGCAGAGTTCGCGGATGCCGGCGATACGTCGGGCGTCGGTGGAGGATTCCTTCACGGATTCCACGTTGGGGCACTCGTCGGCGAGCTCCTTGATGTGGGCCGGGGTGAAGTCGGTTTTGTAGGCGACGGGGTTGTTATAAATGATGCAAGGCAGGTCGGTCGCGTTGATGACCGCCATCATGTGGGTCTTCATTTCCCGCCAATCCGAGGCGTAAAGGTAGGGCGGCAAAACCATCAGACCGCGACAGCCGTTGTCCTTGGCGGCCTTGGCGATGTCCACGGCCTCCTTGGTTGAAAGCGCGGCGACGCCGGGGATGATGGGCGTGTCCGGGGTGGCGGCGACGTAGGTTTTCTGCAGCGCGAGTTTTTCCGCGAAGGAAAGCGTGGCGCCCTCACCGAGCGAACCATGGCAGACGATGGCGGTGCAGCCGTGCTCGGCGAGCCATTTGCCATGCTCGGCCATGAGGCCGTGGTCGATGCTGAGGTCGGCGTTGAATTGGGTCAGTGTCGCGGGCATGACGCCCTTCCAAGTGATGCTCATGATGGTGTGTCAGGTGGGGTTGGGAATGCCGAAGCGGAATGGGTCCGCGGGATTGAAATGATAGATGCTCTCGCCGTTGACCCAGGCGCGTCCGCTGACGCGAGGGAGGATGTGGCCGTTTGTTAGGGCTTCCACACGGCCGTGGAATACCGTGTCGAGGATGCCAGCTTGCCGCCAAGTCTGGCCGGGTTGCAGTTTCCCATCGGCGTGGAGGCAGGAGAGTTTCGCGCTGGTGCCGGTGCCGCAGGGCGAGCGGTCATAGGCCTTGCCCGGGCAGAGGACAAAATTGCGGCTGTCCGAGGTGGCTGGATCACTGGGAGGACCGAAGACCTCGATGTGATCGATTTCCATGCCGTTGTCGCCAGTGATGCGATGGGCGGAGAGCTGGTCGCGGACGAGGCAGGTGAAGCGAGTGAGGTCTTCGAGGTTGGCGTGGGTGACGGCGGGGCCTTGGGCGTCGATGAGGAAAAACCAATTTCCGCCCCATGCGATGTCGCCGTGGACGGTGCCCCAGCCGGGGACCAGCACTGGGACCCTGGCCGCGCTGCGGTAGCTCGCGACGTTGGCGACCTCAACTGCGGCATTTTCCCCGAGCGTGACGGAAACCACGCCGACCGGAGTGTCAATGCGGTGCGTGCCGATGCCGATTTTCCCCAAATGGGCGAGCGTGACCGCCAAGCCGATGGTGCCGTGGATGCACATGTTCAGCGTGGAATGGTTGTTGAAGAAAATGACGCCGCAAACGCAGTCCGGTTCGTGGGGTTCGCAAAGCAGCGCGCCGACCATCGCCTCGTGGCCGCGCGGCTCGTTGCAAACGGCGCTGCGCAGCCAGTCGTGCTGCTCGCGCAGGAGCTTCGCCTTTTCCGCCATCGTGCCCGCACCGAGATCCGGGCCACCGGAGATGACGACACGAGTGGGTTCGCCCTCGGTGTGCGAGTCGATGACATGAAGGGGCGGAGGATTCATTTCTCGGGGCCAATCATGGCATCCGTCGTCTTGGCGAATGCTCTAGCGGGCGCTTCCGAATTCGTATAGCACGGCCGCGACCGGACACTGACCATGAGCAAGACTGTATCCATCCGCCAACCCTTCCTCGATTCGCTCGAAGGCCTGCTGCCGGTGGATCGGCTTTTCGATGGAGTGCCGGACATCGTGTTTTTCGTCAAAGACGCCGCCGGCCGCTACATGGCGGTGAACGACACCTTGGCGTCGCGTTGCGGGCTGGCGGACAAAGACGCGGCGATAGGCCTGACCACCGAGGAACTTTTTCCGCCGCCGCTGGGCGAGGTTTTTGCGCAGCAGGATCGCGAAATCCTGAAAAGCGGCAACTCGATCCGCGACCATTTGGAGCTGCATCTATATCCGGGCGGACGCAGCGGCTGGTGTCTCACGTTCAAGGAAGCCGTGCGGGGAAAGGACGGCAAGCCAGTCGGGATTTGTGGCATTTCGCGGGATCTCCAGGCGTCCGGTGATGTGGGCGAGGATTACGCCGCGCTTTCCGCAACCTTGCGGCATATCCACGGGCACTACGACGAGCCGCTGCGCTTGCCGGATCTCGCGCAGATGGCTGGCTTTTCCGTTTACCAACTCGACCAGCGCATCCGCGCGTTGTTCCACGTCACCGCCGGGCAATACCTCGTGAAAGTGCGGATTGATGCCGCTTGTGGACGCTTGGCCAACTCCGACGAGGCCATTTCACAGATCGCGCTGGCTTGCGGTTACTCCGATCAATCCGCTTTTTCACGGCAGTTCAAGCAGGCGGTAGGGATCAGCCCGATGGCCTACCGACGGAAAACGCGGGCGGAAAAAGGTATTTAATATGGCGCGATTTTAGAATTTGGTGGCGCAATTTGGGTTTTAGTGTCACGATACCGCATGAGTTGGCGCGAATTCAGCAAATCGCGCCATATTGATTGAGAATCGCGCCAAAAAACCCAAGAATCGTGCCACTTCAAATTCCAGAACATGAGTTTGATCGCCTTCTTCAACTCGTAGGAGAGAGACCCGATGGCATCAGCGTGATGGAGCTTTTGGGAAATCCGCAGCTTGGTTACCCGAAGCGCACCTTGCAGCGGCGGCTCGACCAACTGGTGTCCGCCGGGCGAGTCAGGCCGCATGGCAATGCCCGGGCGAGGCGTTATCTTGCGGTCATTCCAGCAAAGGATTCGTGGAAGAATCCGACGGTTTTGAGGGAAGATCCCACCGAGTATCGAGCGGTTGCGGAGTGGCTTTCGCCGGAAGCGCGGGAAGTCCGGTCCATCATCCAACTGCCGGTTTCTGAGAGAACGCCGGTGGGATACGACGGGGCGTTTCTCAATGCCTACCAACCGAACGAGACGTGCTATCTGCCCGCCGAGCTGCGGGCAGAGCTGGAGAATCTTGGACAGGTGGGACTCAGTGCTTTGCCTGCCGGGACCTACTTGCGGCAAGTCATGGACAGGCTGCTCATCGATCTTTCGTGGAACTCCAGTCGGCTTGAGGGAAACACCTATTCGTTGCTGGAGACGCAGCGGTTGCTGGAACTTGGCGAAAACGCCGAGGGCAAGGGCACCGAAGAAACGCAGATGATCCTCAACCACAAGGCGGCGATCGAGTTGCTCGCGGACGAGGCTGGGGAAATTGCGTTCAATCGCTACACCATCTGCAACCTGCACGCGTTGCTGTCCGACAACCTGCTGCCCGATCCGGGGGCGAGCGGGCGCATCCGTTCACGTCTGGTCGGCATCACCGGCACGGTGTTTCATCCTTTGGGAGTGCCGCAGCAGATCGAGGAATGCTTCGAGCAGATTTTGCGCAAGGCATCTGCCATTCGGAATCCGTTCGAGCAGGCGTTCTTCGCCATGGTGCATCTGCCGTATTTGCAACCGTTCGAGGATGTCAACAAACGGGTCTCGCGGCTGGCGGCGAATATCCCGCTGGTGCGGCACAACCTGTGCCCGTTGTCGTTTGTGGACGTGGAACCCCACGACTACATCGGCGGATTGTTAGGCGTGTATGAGCTGAACCGCGTGGAATACCTGCGGGACGTGTTTGCGCGTGCCTACCGGAGATCTTGCGCGCGCTATTCCGCCGTGCGGCAGTCGTTGGGAGATCCCGATCCATTCCGTTTGCGCCATCGCGCGGCGATCGGGAAATTCGTGCGCGAGGTGGTGCAGGGCGGCATGGACAAGAAGGTCGCCGCGCGCTGGATCGCGACGCATTCAGAGGGCGAGGTGCCAGCGCAGGATCGAGCACGTTTCATCGAAGTGGTGGAAACCGAGCTGGGTTGCTTGCACGCTGGGAACATCGCGCGCTTTCGCTTGCGGCCATCGGAATACGATGCGTGGAGCAAGGGTTGGCGGTGATTTCTAACGAAACCGGCTGGGCGCGAGGGCGGCGATTTCCCGGAACGGAGCATCCCCGGAGAGCAAATCTGCGACGAGCCGACCGGTGACCGGGCCAAGGCTGAGGCCCATCATCGCGTGGCCTGTGGCGGCGCTGAGATTAGTTAGGCCCGGAACCTCGCCTAGGTAAGGAATGCCGTCCGGTGAGACCGGGCGCAAGCCTGCCCAGGGTTGGATGCCCTCAAAATCCGATTCAGAAAATTTGGGAAAGTATGCGTTTACCGAGCGGACGATGCCGCGCACTCGCGCCGGGTTGATCGAAAGATCCAGTCCGCCGACCTCCATGGTGCCGCCGAAGCGCAGCGCGCCGTCCATCGGCGTGATGGCGACCTTGGCCTCGGCGAAAATCGAGCAAAGGCGCGGCAGTTCGGGTGGCGACGGCAGCGTGAGCGAGTAGCCTTTGCCGGCTTGGAGCGGGAGGTGCAGGCCGACTTTTTCCAACAGCTCCGCCGACCACGAACCGCCCGCGATGACGAATTTTTCACCTTCGAAGCGGCGCTTATTTCCGGTCACTGCGACCACGCGATCGCCGCGGGTTTCGATTTCGGAAATCGTCACGCCACTTTCGATCTCACCGCCGAGTGCGAGGATGCGGCGACGCATGGAGGCCATGAAGCGCATCGGGCTGAGATGGCAGTCCTGCGGGAAATGGATAGATCCGGCGACATCCAGGGTGATGTCTGGATCGAGCGCGGCGGTGGTGGCGGCATCGAGCACGTCCGCTTGCAGGCCGATCTCGCGGGCTTCCATCGCCACGTGGGCTTCCTCGTCGAGGCCCTTGCGGGTCTTGCACAGCATGAGCAAACCGCGTTGCACGAGGCCGAAGTCTTCATCTTGAGAAAGCTCTGCGAACAAGCGGCGGCTTTCGAGATTGAGGTCGCGCAGGAGATTTCGCGACGCCGCGACGTGGCGGGCGGTGGAATTTCGATAGAACAACCAGCCCCAGCGCAGGAGTGCCGGGCTCAGTCGCGGCCTGACGTAAAATGGGCTTTCCGGGTTGAACATCCAGCGCAGGCCCTTGGAAATCATGCCTGGCGCGGCGAGCGGAATGAAGTGGCTGGGAACGATCATGCCCGCGTTGCCGAGCGAGCAATTGTCGCCGCCGACCACTTCGCGCTCGATCACGGTGACGGCGAATCCGCGCTTCAAGGCATAGTACGCCGCGCAAAGCCCGATGACGCCGCCGCCCACGATGATCACCCGATCCGATTTCATTTCCCCGAAAGTAGCAGGTGCGTCTTGCCCGGGAATCGAGAGATTTCTGCGGAAACCGCACCATTCGGGTGGGTTGCGAAAGTGGCAACGCGCTGCATGATCTTCAAAAGTCGGCCCGTAGGATCGGCCCGGAACTTCTAGAGAGTCTCCGAGTTCTATTGATTTCCGATGCCTGAGCATGATCCATCCAAGAGTTTTTTGAGCCGGACGCGGGCCTGTGTCCTCGCTGCGTTATCGATTTCCGTGTCGTTAGGACAAGCTGCGGATGACGCGGCGGCGGTGTATGAAAAGGACATCCTGCCCATCCTCGAGGACCATTGCTTCAACTGCCACGGCGACGGCGCGAACAAGGGCAAGGTGAGTTTCGACGAGTTTGGCTCGACCGCCGAGCTGATGAGCCAATCCGAACTCTGGGTGCATGTGCTCAAGAATGTGCGCAGCGGAATCATGCCGCCGCCGAAGGAGGATCGCATCCCATCCGAGGATCTGGCGAAACTGGAAACGTGGATTAAGGGCGGTGCGTTGAAGTTAGACCCGGCCAATCCGCATCCAGGCCGCGTCACGCTGCGGCGGCTCAATCGCATCGAATACCGCAACACGATGCGCGACCTCATGGGCGTCGATTTCCGCACCGACGAGGAGTTTCCGGCAGACGACACGGGCTACGGTTTCGACAACATCGGCGACGTGCTTTCCACCTCGTCGATGCTGTTGGAAAAATACATGCAAGCGGCGGAAACCATCGTTGCGAAAGCCGTTCCGCTAGATCCGCGAGTGACGCCTCAGCGTGAGATTGCAGCCAGTGCGTTCCACGGCAAGGGGGCGCGGGATGGGAAATACTCGGAGCTGCGCGTCTCGCTCTATGATGCAGCCGATCTAACGGCGACGTTCAAGGTCAAGCATGCGGGCACTTACCGCGTCATTCTCAACGCGGACATCCGTGGCTCGTTCGCCTTTGATCCAGGCCGTGCTGATGGCGAATGGTTTATCGACGGCAGCAGCGTGATGCGGCAGCCGTTGAAATGGGAGGATGGCAAGCAGGTCGTTTCCTCCACCGAGGTGAAATGGCAGCCGGGCAAACACCAGCTGCGTTTTGCGATGAAGCCGTTGGTCGGCATCGAGCAAAAGCCTGCTGAAAATCCGGGTGATGGGCCGCCAAACGTGGATCTTCGTTTCATGGGCGCGACGTTGGTCGGGCCGTTAGAATCGGAGTTCGCCAAAAAGCCCAAGAATTATGACCGCTTTTTCACCCGCTCGGAAGTGCCCGAGGACGCCGCTGGAAAGCGTGACTATGCGGCGGAAATCCTGCGCCGCTTCTCGACGCGTGCGTTCCGTCGTCCCGTCGACGAAGCAACGGTGAGCCGTGTCGCCGACTTGGCGATGGAATCGGCGGATGCGCCGGGCGGCAGCTTTGAGCGCGGTATCGCCCGGGCGATCACTGCGGTGATTGCGTCACCGCGTTTTCTGTTCCGCATGGAGGACACCCAACCTGAGGCAGATTCCGAGAAATATCCCTTGTTGGATGAGTATGCGCTGGCTTCTCGGCTGTCGTATTTCCTGTGGTCCACGATGCCGGATGAAACGCTCTATCAGCTCGCCGAGCGCGGCGAGCTGCGCAAAGACCTACCCGGCCAAGTCGAGCGCATGCTCAAGGATTGGAGGCGGGCTGAGTTTGTTAGGAATTTCACCGGCCAGTGGTTGCAATCGCGCGACGTGGAAAGCGTCAGCATCGATGCACGGACGGTTCTCGCCCGTGATGCAGGTCAGGATAAGGACATGCAGGCACGTTTTGAGAAATTTCAACGACTCAACCGCGAGATCGATGACGCAGAAAAGGCTCGTGATATCGCCCGTGCGGATGCGCTGAAGGAAGAGCGCGAGGAGATGCGTCGTGAGTTCCGCAAGCGCAATGGCAACCGCCGGATCGAGTTTGGCGGATCTCTCAGGTCTGCGATGAAGCAGGAAACGGAAATGCTTTTCGAACACTTGCTAGATCATGATGAGAGCATGCTTGGCCTCATCGATAACGACTCCACGTTTCTCAATGAAGAGCTCGCCAACCACTATGGCGTTCCCGGCGTCCAAGGGCGTGAGATGCGTTTGGTGAAGCTCCCGTCGGATAGCCCGCGCGGCGGCGTGCTGACGATGGGGACGGTGCTCTCCGTGACGTCCAACCCCACGCGCACCTCGCCAGTGAAGCGCGGTCTTTTCGTGTTAGATAATATTCTCGGGACGCCGCCACCACCACCGCCGCCGGACATTCCGTCGCTTGAGGCATCGGAAAAAACTCAGGATGGCGAAGATCGTTCGCTGCGTGAGGCACTGGCCTTGCATCGAGAAAAGCCTCTCTGTGCGTCCTGCCACAATCGGATGGATCCGTTAGGACTCGCTTTGGAAAATTTCAACGCCATGGGATCGTGGCGTGACCAAGAACGCGGGCAACGCATTGAGGGCGTGAATGGCAAGCTCATCACAGGGGAGAAATTTGCTGATGTCCGGGAGCTCAAGCATCTGCTCGTCACGGCGCGCCGCATGGACTACTACCGTTGCCTGACCGAGAAGATGCTCACCTACGCGCTTGGCCGTGGCCCGGAGCCGGGTGACATCACGACGGTGGACGCCATCGTGCAAGACCTTGAATCAAGCGGCGGTAGTTTTTCCAAATTGATCTACGGGATCATCAATTCAGCACCCTTTCAGAAACGCCAACAAGAAACGCCATGAATCCATCTAACATCAATCGTCGCGGTTTCCTACGCGGGGTCGGAGTGACTCTTGCGCTGCCCGCCATGGAGGCATTCCTCCCGAGTCGGGCCATGGCCGCAGCTGTGCAGGCTGGTCAGATTGCGACTACTGCGAGCGGTGCGCCACTGCGCATGGCATTTGTCTACTTTCCGAATGGAGCCATCCAAGACCAATGGACACCGAGCGGAATTGGTAAGGATTTTGCGTTCGGCAACACGCTCACGCCGCTGAATCCATTGCGTCACCGCGTTCAGGTTTTGTCGGGTCTGGATCATGTCAATGCTGAGGCGGGACCGGACGGAGCGGGGGATCACGCCCGCGCCAACGGCACTTTTCTAACCGGCGTGCGGGTCAAGAAGACGGCTGGCAGCGACATCCGTGCGGGCATTTCGGTGGATCAGATCGCGGCCAATCACATCGGTCGTGCGACGCGCTTCGCCTCGCTGGAGCTGTCGAGTGATCCGCACCGCAAGTCTGGCCCTTGCGACTCCGGCTATTCGTGTGCCTACGAGGCGAACCTCGCTTGGCGTTCGGCGACATCGCCGATTTCCCCGGAATCGAACCCGCGGCTGATCTTTGAGCGTCTTTTTGGTGCGGGTGCTTCTGGCCAGCGCGGTGCCAGTCTGGTGCAGCGGCGTGCTCAGCAGCGGTCCATCCTAGACTTCGTCATGGACGATGCGAAATCGGTGCAGAAGCAGCTCACCCATCGCGACAAGGCAAAGATGGATGAGTATCTATCGGGCCTGCGTGAGATTGAGGAACGCATCGTCACCGCAGAGAGTTTTTCCAACATTCCGGATCCCGAGATGCGCACTCCGGATGGGATTCCGACGCGTTATGACGATTACATCCGGCTGATGTTTCAAATGATGGCGTTGGCGTTCGAGACGGACGCGACGCGAGTTTCATCGATGATTCTGGCGCATGACGGTAGCAACCGATCCTTCCCGGAAATCGAAGTGGCGGAAGGGCATCACTCGCTTTCCCATCACCGCGACAACCAAGAGCTGATTGGCAAGGTGGCGATGATCGACCGTTTTTACGCCGAGCGTTTCGCCGAGTTTCTCACGCTGTTGGAGAATAAGCAGGACAGCGACGGCCAGAGCATTTTGCACAACTCGATGATTGTTTACGGCTGTGGAAACTCCGATGGCAACCGCCACACGCACACCAACCTGCCCATCGTCCTCGCCGGCAACGGCGGTGGCACGCTCAATGCGGGCCGTCACGTCCGCAACCAAGATACGCCGATGTGCAATCTCTATCTGAACATGCTTGATCGCATGGGCGTTCCCGCCATGGACCGCTTTGGTGATAGCACGGGCAGGCTTTCAGATATTTGATCGATTTTTGAATCCGAGCGTTGGATTCAAATGCGTCACGCAGAGCGTGCCGCGTGTTTTGACGTTTTTGATGAGCTTCATTGAAATTCGCCAGCAGCATGTGGCTTCAAGCGAGAGAAATGGCAGGCTGGTCTAACGATTTCTAATGAAATTCGGAGCATTTCATGGAAATCAGAAATCCAAGTAGATCTCGGTTCGGCGGTTGGCACGGCGGCCTTCGGGATTGTCTTGGCCGGATTCGGTGAGGTTGGGGCGGCGCGGTTGGCTGGCGCCCTTGGCGACCGTGATGATCTGGCTGGCGTTGACGCCGGCCTTGATGAGGTAGTCGCGGACGACGTCGGCGCGGCGCTCCGAGAGTTGGCTGTTGTAGTCCTTGCCGCCGAGTGAGTCGGTGTGGCCGCTGAGGGTGATTTTTTTGCCGGGGTCAGACTGGAGGATGAGCGTGACGATCTCAAGCTGGCGGCGAGTGCGCGGGTTCATCGAGTCTTCGTCGAACTCGAAGTAGAGTGCCAGCGTGTCGCCACCGGCGGGGTTTTTGACGAGCGGAGAGTAGTAGATGTCTCCCCCGGCGACGCGGCGGGCATAGTCGGCGAGGAGTTGGTTGAGGTTGATTTCTGAAACCATCCAGTTCGACGGTGCGGGCGGCTGGCGCAGGGTCATGGCGAACTGAGCGGTTTGGCTGCCGTCGGTGGTCTCGACGTTGGCGAGGTAGCCAACGTTGTCTGGCCGTTGGAACATGGAACGCAGCGGCTTGGACTTGCGAAGGCGGTAGTTTCCTTCTTCGAACAGGATGCAAAGGCCGGCGATTTTGGCGTCGGAAACGGTGGCGGGATCGACGAAATCGCGCGCAAAATGGAAATCTTGCTTGAGAACGGCTTGGAGGAAGGCGTCCGCAACGCCCAGGGAATCGGCGACGACGGCCTTGGGAATCGGCTCGCCGGGGCCAGGCGGGAGGGTGAGTTTTTCGACGGCCCACTTGCCTTGGTTGCGGCGGAGGTCGAGGAACATGCGGTCGCGACCGGCTTCTTGGCCTTCGAATTCGAGCGACCAGCGGGTGCGTTCGTTGAGCTCGATTTCGCCGACTTCGCGCACACCATCCGGCTGGCGTAGGCGCAGTGGGGTGGCGGAAAGTTCTTTGAGGCGGGCGATGGTGCGGGAGTCGAGGGCGTTTTTGCCGATGAGTTTGCCGACTTGTGCGAGGTCGCCGGCTTCGAGGGCGGTGGCGATTTGGGAAACGAGCGTTTCGGGATCGGCGACGGAGAGGCCGACGCCGAGATCGGCGAGGACCGTGTCGGGGTCTTCGGCGGGCATGGGATCCGTGAGCCCGTTGATTTCGGGGGGGGCGGGAAGTTTCTCGACGGGGCGTGTGGGCGTGGGTTTTTCGGGCGATCGGACGCCGGGGCGGAGGACGAGCAGGACCACCGCAGAGGTGGCGATGACGGCGGCGAGGCCGAGGAAGAAGTAGGGCAGCTTGGAGCGGGATTGCATGGGAGCAGGAAGGACTGGGAACGCGTGCGGCGCAGGTTAGATTTCAGCGGCTGCGTGTCATTCCTTGCGGGGCAAGGCGGGCAGGGTGACGCGGATGACCTTGCCACGACGGAAAATATCCAAGGTCGTTTCCTGAACTGCGGCGGAGGCGGCGAGATGGAGAGCGAACTGGCTGGCGTCTTGGATGCGGGCGTTGTTCACGTTGAGGATGAGGTCGCCCGGCAGAACCTTGGCAACGGCGAGGCCTCCCGAAGTGAGTCCCGCAACGACAACGCCGCGGAAACCCTGAGCCTGTTCGGCAGGAATGAGATCGCGCACTTGGATGCCGATGGCCCTGAGGACTTCGTCGGGATCGCGTGTCTGGCCTTGCCCGGTGGGATGGTCGGGTGGGCCGGTGAGCGAGGGATCGACGCCGGCCTCGGCGATGGTGGCGGAAATTTTCTGCGCGGTGCCGGCGCGCCAGATGTCGAGTTCCAGTTTGGTGCCGACCTTGGCCCGTTGGAGTAGGGAAAGGAGCTGGCCGGTGGAGTGGATTTCCTCGTCGTTGACCTTGCGGACGATGTCGGCGGATTGGAGGCCGGCGGCTTGGGCCGGCGAGCCTTGGAAAACGGCGAGTACGATGACCCCGATTTCCTCCGGATAGCCGAGGAGGGCGCGGGACCGTGGGTTCAGATCATTGAGTTGCACGCCGAGGTAGCCACGGATGGGCCTGCCGCGTTCGAGGATTTGAAACAGCGCGTCTTTCACGTCGTTGGCCGGGATAGAGAAGCCGACGCCTTGGAAGGACGGCTTTTCTTTGTCCTGGGAATAGATCAGCGAGTTGATGCCGATGATTTCGCCGCGCAGGTTGACGAGCGGGCCGCCGGAGTTTCCCGGATTGATGGCAGCATCAGTTTGGAACAGGTCGCGCTGGTTGTCGGAAAGCGAGCGTTCCTTGGCGGAAATGATGCCTTGGGTGATGGTTTCTCCGAGGCCAAACGGGTTGCCAACGGCGAAGACGATTTCGCCCACTTTGGTTTGGGACGAATTGCCCAGCTTGAGCGGGGTGAATGTCTCGTCGGAGTCAATCTTGAGCACGGCGATGTCGAGCAGGGTGTCCTCACCGATGAGCTGGGCGCGGTAGGCTTTTCCTCCGTGCAGGGTGACTTGGATTTTCTGCTGACCGGCGATGACGTGGTGGTTGGTGATGATGTGGCCCTCGCGCGTGACGATGACGCCGGATCCTTGGCCCTGCGTCGGATAGTCGCGGATGCGCGTTTGGCCGAACATGTTGAACTGCTGCTCGCTGCGTATGCCCGCCGTGTCGATGCTGACGACCGAGGGGACGACGGCCTCGGTGAGGCGCGCATACTCGTCGTTGAGGCGGGACAGCAACTCGACCTCGCCGATGGCGAGCGGGGATTTTTCCGGCAAGGTGAAATCCTCGGGCTGGAACTGCCCGGATTTCGCCGACAGCCATGGGAACAGCGAGCGGAGATCTCCGCCCGAGTGCCAAGTGCGGACAAGGGTGACGAGGAAAAAGGCGGTCGCGAACGTGACGACCAGCACCATCAATCGACGGAAGGACAACTTCATGGGTGGGAACGGCGTCAGCATGCGTCAGAATGGCCAACAGCCAAGCGCGGAAACCACCGAATGCCGTGCCACGCAGGGGGATTTACCGCCGTCATGGCGGCTGCAAATTGTTATTATTCCTCCTTGGCCCCACTCCGAGGATTTGCGAATAAGCCCGTCATGCGAGTGCCCATTCTCTTAGCTGTCATGGCCCTGACGGCCCAAACCCTGCCTGCGGATCCATTGACCTCGGCGGATCGCGAAGCCCTGCTCGACAATCTCGAAAAGCTGCGAGATGCGGCGGAAGGCAAGATGGACTCGCGCATTCGTGCCGCTTTGTCCGCCTTTCGCAGCGCCAGCAACAACGAGGATGCGGCGTTGGAACTTTACCTCAACTGCGTCGAGCGGGTGAACTTTGAAGACCAGAACATGAAGGCCGCCGATTTCCGGGAATGGAAACGCAAGGAGGCGGAAAAGCTTGCCGAGCCATCGTTGAAACCCGCCCTGCGCCTTCAAGTCAGCTGGTTGGTCCTCGCCTTGGAAACCATCCCTGAAAATTCGAACCGCAAAAAAATCGCCGCCGAAGCGCAGGTGATTGTGGACGGCATGTTCAGCAATCCGGACAAGCTGAAAGGTCAAGGTGAGGTCTTGTCCCAGTCGGTGATGTCCACCGTATTTGCGCGGGCGTACGAAGTGAACCATTTCAAGGTCTCGGATTTCCCGCTTTCCCCACTCCCCGTCGGCGAGGTCTACGACAAGCTCGTCCTGCCCGCGTTGCGCTCGCCGTCTACCTTGGCCGGTCTCCAGTCGGCATGGATGAAGCGCATCCAGCAGGAAACCATCATGGTGGAAGGATTCAGTGGTGGGCGCGGCTCAAACGTTGGGCGCAAAGGCGTGCCCGTGAGTGCCACCGTCTCGCCGGAGTTTGAAAAGTTCATCGAAGACACCAAGCCTCGGTTGCAGTGGAAGATGGAACTCGATCTGTTCCAATGCGGTGATGAAAGCGGTGCGGCCGTCCGCATGCTCGCTCATCTGCAAAACAACATCACTCATCCTGCCGCCAAGGAATGGAGCGAGGAACTCCAAGAGCTTCTGACACCTGTCGGCGCGGCTCCAGCGGAGGCCGAGGATACGCTCGCGCCGTGATACGGGCCGACGGCTCATTGGATTTGCAGGTTGAGGATCGTCGCGACACGTGTTAGCGATGGATTGGGTATCATCCCGCCAACACCATGAAAAAATCCATCGTCCTCGTCGTTTCCAGCATCCTCTCCACGGGAGCTTTCGCCCAAGCTCCTGCCAGCAGTTCTGCCTCGCTCTATCAGCAAGGGCAGGCCGCCGAGAAGGCGGGTGATCCAGTCGCCGCCCAAAAATATTACGAGGGCTCGCTCAAGGCTGATCCGAACAATGCCAATGCGCGCTACAGCCTCGGGCAGATCAAGATCAACGCGCCGAAAATTGCCGCCAAAGGTCGTGAGGAAAAGTTTGGTGCCGTCATGGTTCCCGTCTTCCAACTCAACGAAGCCTCGCTCCAAGAAGCGTTGGATGCCTTGGGTTCTATCGTGGAAAAGGAAAGCAAGGATGAGGTCGCGCCGAATTTCATCATTGAGGACCCCAAGCAGCTTCTCGCCGAGCGCAAGCTCTCGCTCAACCTCAAGGGCATGCCCGCCAAGGCGGTGATGAAGTACCTGATGGACCAGTCCGGCGCGAAAGCTCGCTACGATGAGCACGCCGTGGTCGTCACCGCGAAGTGAAATTTCACCTCATGCATGTCTCACCGCGTCGAGGATCACTCCATGAATGTCCTCGGCGCGGTTGATTTTTTGAGCCGATCCTAACAAAATGGGTTGCTCGCCTTCTGGCACAACATCGCGACCGTGCGATCCTTTGACCAGCGAGGCATCTAAGGGAATGACGTCAAGCAGTCCACGCAGGCCGAGTTTCTTCTTCAACAGAAACTTGGCGACACGCAGCTTGGGGAAGGAGATTGCGGGATCGATGAACAGTTCGCAAGGGTCGTAGCCAGGCTTGCGATGGATATCGATGGTGCGAGCATAGTCGGGAGCCAGCGCATCGTCATTCCAAAAGTAATAGGTGAACCACGCGTCAGGGGCGGCAATCGCAATAAAATCTCCACCACGTTCGGCAGCCACGCTGTTTCCCCAGAACTCGCCGCCATCGCGAACGGCATCGACGCCAAGTGTTGATTCTAATATCTCTCTGACTCCATCGCGGATGGCGGGATCATTCACATAGACATGGGCGATCTGGTGGTCGGCGATGGCAAAGGCACGCGACGCACCGCAGTCGAGTGTTTCTAGGCCGAGCTCGTCCTTCACTTGGATCCAGCCTTTTTCGCGGAACAATCGGTTGAGATGGATGGGTCGGGAAACTGGGGAAATGCCGTATTCAGAAAGGACCAGCACGCGGACGCCCCGCGATTCGTAAAAGCGAATGAGATCGGTGGCGATGGCGTCGATCTTTCGGCACTCGGCTGGGATGTTAGGAGCTAACGGCCCGTCCTTCTGCAACGGGTAATCGAGGTGCGGCAGATAGACGAGGCTGAGCGTGGGCGAATGCTTTTGCTCCACCCATTTCGCGGAGGCGCCAATCCATTCGGACGATGCGATGCCCGCCGCCGGTCCCCAAAACGCGGGAAAAGGGAAGGGCCCGAGGGCACTTTTCAATTCCTCGCGCATGGCCATCGGCTGGGTGTGGACGTCGAACACCTTGCGGCCATCCGCCGGATAGAGAGGCCGCGGAGTGATGGAAAAATCCACGTTGGCGTGCATGTTGTACCACCAGAACAGCTTGGCGCAGGTGAAGCCGGGGATTTCCTCGCGCAGCGTGTCCCACAGTTTTTCGCCGCGCACGATGGCGTTGCTTTGTTTCCAAAACCGGACTTCGGCGTTTTCGCGATCATACCATCCGTTGGCGACGACGCCGTGGCTGGCGGCTGTCGTCCCGGTCACGATGGATGACTGCGCGGTGCAAGTGACGGCCGGAAAGGCGGGCGGGTGCGACTGGATGCCATGCTTTTCCGCAAAAGCCGTCAGCCCAGGCATGTTCGGCCCTAACAATGACTTTGAAAGTCCGACAACATTGATGACCGCGACGCGCATGGCGGGACGATGACGCAGGATGCGATGAAGGAAAAGCCCGGGAATCGCCGAGCTGAATTGGCCTCAAATCGCTCCCGGGACCAGTCCCTCAAAACCGCAGAAGAGCTTGGAATCCAGTGGCGGTTTTGCGGGCAGCGGCGTGTCGTGGTCGAGGTGGCGGCGGCAGACATCCTGGAAATCCTCCGGCGTTTTCATGCGACGCATGTCGTGTTCGAAATCTCCTTCTAAGCCGTGGCTGATGTAGGACAGCGTTTTTTTCATCCGCTGGACATGGGCGAGGGGAAGGAAATTTGGCGTTTCGCGGGCGATCTCGTCGTTGAGTTCGAGAATGTAATGCCAGAGGTCGCGATGCGTTGGCGTAGGGGTTTTTGCGTTTTCTGCGGCGGCTGCGAGTTGGGAAAAGATCCACGGGTTGCGGATCGCGCCGCGCCCGACCATGAGCCCTGCGGCACCGGTTAGTTTCTGATAGGAAATGCCCGTTTCGATATCCACCACATTGCCGTTGGCGATAACCGGGCAGGGCATGGTGTCCACCGCTTGGCGCACGCGGTCCGGGTGGACGGGCGTCTGGTAGCGTTCGACCACGGTGCGGCCGTGGATCGTCAGCCCGTCGATGGCGTGGCGGCGGAAGATTTCTAGCAGCACGGGAAACTCGTCGTCGCGGTGGTAACCGACGCGTGTCTTGACGGTGAATTTTCCCGGAATTGCCTCGCGCAGGCTGCCGATGATGCGGTTTACCATTTCCGGATCCCGCAGCAGTCCGCCGCCGGCGTCCTTGCGGCAGACGATGGGAGCGGGGCAACCGAGGTTGAGATCGATCCCGGCGATGGGGAATTTCGCCAACTCGTGTGCGCTGCGGACGAGGTTGGGAATGTCGCGGCCTATCATCTGCGCGAACACGGGTTTGCCTGTTTCGTTTTCCGCGATGGAACGCAGGATGTAGCGATTCAAGTGCGAGTCTGGATGGACTCGAAAGTACTCAGTGACGAACCAATCGGGAGCACCGCGCCGCGCGATCACTCGCATGAACGGCAAATCCGTCACGTCCTGCATGGGGGCGAGGACAAGCGCGGGACGGGCGGGTGGTAGGAGATCGCGCATCAGGAAGGGACGGCGGGATGCCACAGGTCCGGACAGGATGGGTCAAGGAATTCGTCCGTCGCGACCCATCAGCCTTTGCGGTGCCGCCGGGAATTCCATTGACAGCGCAAGGGATTTTCAGAGGCTTTAGTTAAGTTAAACAATTGAATCAGGGAGGCAACGTGGACAGCGACTTACTACACACCGAGAAGATTTTGGCGGACCGCAAGACGTTCTATCTGGACCTCAAGCAGAACAATCGCGGGATGGTGGTGAAGATCACCGAAGACGTGGGCGGCAACCGCGACACGATCATGGTCCCGGCGGAGATCTTGGGAGATTTCATCGCCGCGCTTTCCGACATCAAGGCGACGGCCGACGAGCAGGAGTGATTGCGGGTTTGGCCTTGCTGAATGAGAGGGTAGCGGGGAATCTGCGCTGCCCGTTTTTTCCATGACCTCTCATCCCTCCGTCAATGTCGCTCGGCTAACCTACTTGCTGGTTTGCGAGGCCGCAGGCGTGGCGATCGCCCTAAGCACGAAGGGCACGCTCGATATTTCGATCGGCACCGGTCTGCTCGGTGGGCTCGGAGTGGCGGCGGTGTTCATCTGGATGGAGTCGCTGATGAAGGGCTTCACGCTGCGCGGATTCTCCACGGCCAGCTTCGGGCTCGGGGTGGGTCTGTTCTGCGCTTGGTTGCTGACGCGGGTGGATATATCGAATTTGTTAGAGCTGGCGTTCCGGGATAGCCTCCAAAACTCAAGGGGAGTCACAGAGGTGCAGGTCGATGTCCTGATCACTTCGTTGCGGTTGGCGATCGATGTCACCTTGTTCGCCAGCTTGGGATTCCTCGGCGCGGTGTTGGCGCTGCGCAGCAATCGAGATGATTTCGCCTTCATCATTCCCTACGTGAGGTTCCGTCAGGACGCGGCCTCGGGCCAGCCGGTGGTGTTGGATGGCGACGCGGTGATGGACGGTCGGGTGCTGGGGATTTCACGTTCCGGATTTTTGCATGGTCGGCTCATTGTGCCGCGCTTCGTGCTCGATGAACTCCAAAAAAAGGCGGACAGCGGCAGCAATGGCGACCGTCAACGAGCGCAACGTGGACTCGATAGCTTGGAGCAAATGCAGAAAGCGCCAGACATCCAAATTTCCATCCACGACAGCTTGATGGCTGACGGTGCGGACAGTTTCAACACGCGCCTCATCGAGACGACGCGCATCCTCAATGCGAGGTTGATGACGGTGGACGAAAATTTGGCGAAAGTGGCCAAAATCCAAGGCGTCGACGTCCTCAGCATCCACGAACTGGATGACGCGCTGAAGCCGACGATCGCGGTGGGCGAGCGTATCCGCATTGCCATGGTGCGCCCTGGCAAAGAAGACCACCAAGCGGTTGGCTACTTGCCGGACGGCACGATGATCGTGGCGAACCACGCAGTTTCCAAGATTGGCAGCACGGCGGACGTGATCGTGGTGAGCACCTTGCACACCAGCAGCGGAACGATGGTCTTCGGCGAGCTCTACAAGACCGGCTGAAGTGTTTCGTAGAAATGGATTTCCGCGGCGGGATCGCGCAGGCCATCGACAAAACGCTCCCATTCGTGGCGTTCCTCGGAGCTCGCTGCCGTGGGTTGGCCGCTGGTGGTGACATTCGCGACGAGAAATTTGACGAGAATCTCAGCTCCAGCGGTGGCGCGGATACGGCCGTGGAGGTCGCGCATGCGCGGCGGCGAGAGCGCCCAGCCCTCGGCAAGCAGGACGATGCCAGCGGGCGCGTCCGCCAAGCAAAGTGCCGCTTCGTGCTCCGCACCGGGGTCGAGCACGGCCACGGATTTCCACGCCGCCGGGTGCACGCGCAGCCGTCGCAGCAGGAATGGCCGCAGAGTTTCCTCGTTGAGGCCGCTGCCACCGACGTCCAAGACGAGCACGCCGTCGAGCGGTTTTTCATCGGTCTCAATGCGATCCGCGCCGGTGATTTCGCGCCACAGCGTCCGATGAGTGCGACCTTGGAAGGCCAAATTGGCAAGGGCTTTGCGTTCGGCTCGCCACGCCAGCAACCCAAGAATCGCGCGCGGCAGTAAGCCCCAGAACAAGGTGGCGAGCAGAAGGAATTCCCACCACGGCGCGGCATTGGGCGGGAGCACCGGGGGGCGGGCTGGCAGCCGGCGCGTGGCTTCAATCATCGCGGCGTCAGGCACTGCGTCCGGATACCAAGCGGCCCACGGCGCGGAAATGACGTTCACCGTTTGGTCGAGGATGGAACGCATGGCCACGCGAGTCGTGCTTTCCCAGTAGAAATCCAGCTGCTTCACCATCACCAACCCGAGCAAGCCGCAGAGGATGCCGAGGTTGAACGCCATTCCTGCCGTTTGGGCCATGCGCGCCAGCCGCCACAGCAACGCCTCGCGCGCCATGCCACCGCCTTCCATGATGGCCTGCCACCAGCGGTTGTCCGCATTTCCGGCCAGCCGGCAAGCGAGCTTGCCAAAGAGCGCTTGCACCCCGCTAAAACCCTCTGCCGCGCGCCGCCGAAAGGCCCATGCGATCGCAGCTAGCAGCAGCACAAGCCATTGGCCGCCCAAAAAAATCGCGAGAAATTGCACCACATTGATGCTTCCGCTGCGCCGATCCATCAGCGCGACGACCGAGGAAATGCCGGTGAAAAAGAGCGTGAGAGAAAGCCCGACCGTCACCAACGCGAGCGCCGAAAGAAATTTTTTCCCCGCCTGCCCACGCGGCATTCCCGCCAGCCACACGCGCAACCCATAACGTCGCGCGGTCGCGCCTTGCTGGCCACGGATGGCGTTGTTCACCGCGCTCCGCAGCGTCGGCGGCGTGGCGATGGACGTTGCGGCTGCTTGCTCGAAATCGACCAGGCTTTCCAGCGTCCAGCGTGGGGATTTCTCAGACATGGTGGACGCGGGGCTAGCCCTTTTTCGCAATCTGCTTGCGGAACAAAGGAACAAGTTCGGCATCCATCCACGCGAACGCGGCGTCGAGGCCTTTTTCCTGATAGAGTTTGCCGATGGACGCCTCGACGCGTGTCGGGTTGCCGAAGGCACTGAGAAAATCGTTAGAAGTTAGGCGGGTGAACCACTCGCCATCCATGGCATTGCGTTCCCGGAGGACAAACTGGCGGGCAAACAAGGCGAGGACGGCATCGCCGACCCAGGCTGCTTCACGTTCATGGCGGAGTTCTTCGTCTTTGCGGCTCACGCGCGCGAGCATGCACGATCCTAGAAGGGCCGCACGATCTTTTGCAGACGTTCCTTCTCCAGCCGTTCACGCAGGCGAGTTTCCGAATCCACATCCCAATAACCGGGCTGGAGTTCGAGGAAAACCGACGAGTAGGGGAGCGCGGTGGGCGTGCGGATGACCAGCACGTCGAAGCTGCGGTTCGCATCTTCCAGCAAGGTCAGCAGCGACTGCTGGTCCAGCTCGGTGGTTTCGTGGCCGTGCATCGAGGCTTGGAGGTTCTTGCGAAACTCGTCCATGCCTGGGGCGAAATCGTTTTCCACGGCGCGCAGCTCGCGCGGCACATAGACGTGCGGCCGGACGTTCTCCGTCTGCTCCAGCGTGTTGAGCACGTAGTCGAGCGCTTCCGGGATGCCGACCGGCGCGTTGACCTGGCGAATTCCCGGCCGGTTGTGGGCCGGAAACGACGCCTCAGAAATGACGATCCAGTTGCGGTAGCCCAGCTGCCCGGCCTGCCGCTGCACCGCCGCTTGCCAGCTGTTATCCTGCTGCATGCCCACGCATCCGAGCGACATCAACGCCACTCCGAAAACTAGGGCAAACTGGCAAACGAGCATGCGGTGGTTATGATCCAGACCCACCCCGTCTGTCAACGGGCGGCCCGGTCTTTCGCCCGCGCTACTTTCACAATCCGACCTTCGCTGTATGGGGAAGGAGTTGGGCCGAGATACAGCAAACTCGCTAGAAACAAAAAGCCTCCCGGTGCGAGACCGGGAGGCTTGGTGAATGCGGAGCGATTTACATCAACTGCGCGCCGGCTTCGGCGAGTTCGGAGCGTTCGCCGCGGTTGAGGGCGACGTGGGCGACGAAGGGCTGACCTTTGAGGCGGTTGCGGGTGTAGACGAGACCGTTGCTGCGGCTGTCGACATACGGATTGTCGATCTGAGCGGGATCGCCGACGAGGACGAGTTTCGAATCGCGCGACATGCGGGTGACGATGGTTTTTGCTTCCTGCGGTGTGAGCTGTTGGGCTTCGTCGAGGATGAAGAAACGGTTAGGAATGGAGCGGCCGCGGATGTAGCAGAGAGCTTCGATCTCGAGGATGCCTTGTTCCATCAGCAGCTCGTAAGGTTTCTTGGCGGCGACAGGCGGTCCGCCACCGGGTTTTTGCGGTTGCTTGCGGCGAGGTCCTAACGGAGTGTTAGGGCGCATGAGTAGGTCGAGCGCGTCGTGGATGGGTTGCAGCCAGGGCCGCATTTTCTCGTCGAGCGAGCCGGGAAGGAAGCCAAGTTGATCGCCCATGGCGACGACGGGGCGGCTGACGGTGATGCCGTTGTACTTGCGGTTGAACATCTCGTGCAGACCGGCGGCGACGGCGACGAGGGTCTTGCCGGTGCCGGCGTGGCCATAGCAGGTGACCAGCGAGATGTCGGGATTGAGCAGCGCGTCGATGAGGCAGCGTTGGCCGAGGTTGAGCGGTTTGAGCGTCTGGCCATCGGGGATTTTCAGCGATTCCGGGATGTTGAGGCGGACGAAGCGGCCGTCTGGTGCAAGACGTGCGGGGATGGTGGTTTTTTCACCCGCGCCTAGCAGAACGTACTCGTTGATGGCGATGCCGGGCATGCGTTCGTCGGCGATCGCGAGTTCACCGGTGCTGGCGAAGCGTTGGAGTTCGCTCGGGTCCACCTCGACGCGACGGACCTCGTAGTTCGAAACCTCGCGTGCGTCGACTTTGTCATTCAAGTAGTCTTGGCAGTCGATGCCCACCGAGCGGGCTTTGAGCTGCATGTTGATGTCCTTGGTGACGAGGACGACGGGTGCGGAGTTGTGCTGCATAAGCAGCAGGCAGGCGGCGAGGATGCGGTGATCGACGCGTTCGCGGTCGGGAAAAACGCGGTGGAAACGGTTGAGCAGCTCGGAGTTTTTCGGGCAGTTTGCGGGATCGTAGATGACGAGTCTAACGGTTCCACCGCCTTCTGTGGCGACGCCTTGGGTGACCTTGTTCGCGCACGAGAACATCTCGGTGAGGCGGCGGTGGACGCGGCGGGCGTTGGCACCGCGTTCGGTCTGCTCGGACTTGAATTTGTCCAACTCGGAGAGGACATCGACGAGGATGCAGAGGTGGTTTTCTTGAAAGCGATCGAGAGCCGCTGGGTCATGGAGCAACACGTTGGTGTCCAGGACGAAGTTTTTAGCGAGTTGCGACGGGGCGGTAAGGCCGAGGTCTGCGGGCTTGGGGTCCAGGCTGGCCGTTCGTTTTTTCCGGGACCCGCCTCCGGTTTCAGGGTGTTCCTCAAACAATGCGGACTGACCTTCCTCGGTGCGATGAATCATCGGTATGGGTGCTGGGTATTTTGACGGGTGCGGGGGTGCGAAACGCCAGCCCGTCGCCAGCATGCGCAGTGCCAATTCGTGATCGCGAATCTGGGATTCGATTAATCAAGATAACATGACTATCCGCGTTTCGATTTCGATGACAACCTCGAAATCGAAACGATTTGCGAACCGCGTTCCCGACCACCCGCTGCGGTCGGTCTGGATGCTCTGGAGTGGGACGCTTGGCGAAGCTCAGTGCTTGAGCCGGATGAAGCGCTTGTTGTCCTGGTGGACCGGTGTGTTGTCGCGGACCACAAGGGCCGTCGCATCGTCGCGCAGTACGGTGAGGTGCTGCTTGCCGCTCGACCAATCGAGGCGATCGGAGGAAACTTCGATGTCGCCCGAGGAAATATCGACGCCGGGAGTGCGCGAAATCGTCAGGGTGCGGAACTTCAGGCCACCGATCACTCGGACGCCTTTGACGGGGTGGGTCGGCGTGGAGGCGGCCGCAGTCAACAGCAGCGCGGCCTTCGATTTGCCTTTGCTTTGGCTGAGTTTCCCGGTGCCGGTGAGGGTGCCGGTGGTGGCGTCGAAGACGAGCTTGTTGCGGAAGCCGACGGTGACGACGGAGTCGAACTCACCGGTGTAAGATCCCGCTTTGAAGAGCTGGGCTTCCTGTCTCTTGCGAAGTCCGGAGCCATCGTTGACGACCACCAAGGTGCCGCCAAATTTCATGGTGTCCGCCTTGATGGACTCAAATTTGGCGAAGTCTTTCAGGGACAGGGTGATCGTTCCTTGGTTGGTGAAATTGCCTGTGACGTTGAGGGATTTCTTGAGAGAACCCACAGCGAGGAGGCCGTCGTTCTTGAGGCTGCCATCGATTTTTCCGGCACCGAGGAAGCTGCCGTTACCGCCGATGTTGGTGTCTGATGCGAGGCTGCCCTTGAGCGTGAAGTTGCCGTCCTTCACCCGGACGAAGCCGCCACCGACGTTGCCGGTCACGGTGACGTCACCGGTGGTCAGCATGTTTCCGGTCAGGTTGCCCGCAATGGTCCCACCGGAGAGTTTTGCCAGTCCGGTGACGTTGAGATTGCCGTTGCCCACCAGTTTCCCGGAATCCGCCTGGAAGTAGTTGGTGACCGTTTCGTTGGCGGCGCGGAGCTGGAGTTTGCCGGAGTTTTCGACGCGAACGGTGGCGCGGTTGGAGAGCCGTTCTGCGGCCATCAACTTGAGGACGCCGCCGCTGATTTTTACCTTCGCGGCGGAAGAGCTTCCTTTGAGTCGGGAGAAACCGCCGATCTGCTCGATGCTGCCGGTTCCGAGGTTCGCGATCACGCTGGCGTCATCGAGGCGGTAGAAACGGGCAGTGAGTGTCCCGCTGCCGACGAGCGCCGCGGAATCCATGGTCAGCGAGCGGACGGTGTCGCTGGAGGTGCCGAGGTTGAGTTCGGCGGAGTTCACGGCGACTGCGGCATTGTCGGAGAGGCGGTTCGAGGAACCCAGGGTCAAGATGCCACCTCTGACAGTGACGAGGTCCGTGGCGGAGCGGCCGTTGAGGGTGGTCGTGTGCGACAACTGGTTGAGGCTGCCGTCGCCGAGGTTGGCGTCCACGACGCCGCCGTTGAGGTTGTAGGTGGCGGCGGTGAGGGTGCCGCTGCCGGCCAAGCGGCCGCCATTCAGGTTGAGAATGCCGACGGTGTCGGTGGTGGCGGCGAGATCCAGCCTGCCGTCGCTGCCTACCGTCACCGTGGCGCTGTCGGCGAAGCGATCCGAGGAGCCGAGAACGAGGGTGCCGCCGGTGATGAAAATTCGTGAGGCGGCCGTCGTTCCGTTGAGGGTGGTGGTTTCATCCAACTGGCTGAGGATGCCGCTGCCGAGGTTGGCATTCACGGCACCGCCATTGAGCTGATAGCGGGCGGCGGTGAGCGTGCCGCTGCCGTCGAGCGTGCCGCCGTTGAGAGTCAGTTTGGCGACCTTTTCATTGAAACTGGCAAGATCCAGCGTGCCGGAAAGGGCGAGGTTGGCGGTGTCGGCGAGGCGATCCGAGGCACCGAGCACCAAGGTTCCGCCGGACAGATCGAGCGTGTCTGCGTCGGAAATGCCGTTGAGAGTGGTCGTCCCGGAAAGGTGGTTGAGCGTGCCGCTGCCGAGGTTGGCGTTCACGGTGCCTCCCACCAGATCGTAGGTCGCGGCGGTGAGGGTGCCTGTGCCGTCGAGGGTGCCACCGTTGAGGGTCAGACTATCGACGCGGTCATTGAAATTTCCAAGGTCGAGGCTGGCGGTTGTGGCGATGGTGAGGGCGGCGTTGTTGGCGAGACGATGGGCGGCGTCGAGGCGGAGCGAGCCGCCGGTGATGTTGACCGTTGCGGCAGAGGATGCGCCAAGGAGGCCGGTCAATCCGGAAACTTGGTTGAGCGTTCCGGAGCCAAGGTTGGCGTTCACCTGCCCGCCGGCCAGGCTGTAGCTGGCGGCGTTGAGAGTGCCTGTCCCTTCGAGAGTTCCGTTATTGAGGATGAAGAGTGAGACGGTTTCGTTGAAATTTCCGAGGTGCAGGCTGCCGGAAACGGTGAGGGCCGCGGTGTCCGCAAGGCGCTCGGAGGCTCCCAAGGTGAGGCCGTTCCCCGAAATCATGACCGTTTCTGCGGCGGATCTTCCGTTGAGAACGCCGCCCTTCGCGTTAAGGGTGCCGCTGCCGAGGTTGGCGTTCACGGTGCCGGCGTTGAGGTCATAGATGTCGGCGGTGAGGGTGCCAGTTCCGTTGAGCGTGCCACCGTTGAGGAGGACGTTGCCGACAGTTTCGTCGAAGGAGCCGAGGTTGAGAGACCCGGTGTTGAACGTCACGAAAGCGGTGTTGGACAGGCGTTCGGATGCGCCGAGGGCGAGGGTGCCGCCGTTGATGGTGACCGAGTTGGCGGCCGACGTTCCGTTGAGGACGGTGGTGTTGGAAAGCTGGTCGAGGGCTCCCTCGCCGAGGTTGCCATTCACGGTGCCGCCGTTGAGGAGGTAATTGTTGGCGGTGAGGGTTCCTGTGCCAGCGACGGTTCCGCCGTTCAGGACGAGATCGAAGACCGTGTCGTTGAAATTTCCGAGGTTCAGGGTGCTGGTGACGTTGAGGATGGCACGGTTCGCGAGTCGGTCGGATGCACCGAGCGTGAGGGTTCCGCCCGCCACGTTCACTGTGAGTGCCGCAGAGGCCCCGTTGAGGACGGTGGTGTTGGTCAGCTGGTTGAGCGTGCCTTGTTCGAGGTTGGCATTCACGGTGCCGCCGTTGAGATCGTAGGTGGCGGCGGCGAGTGTGCCGCTGCCGTTGAGCGTGCCGCCATTGAGGGTGAAGGTTCCGACTCGGTCGGAGAAAGCATCGAGGTCGAAGGTGGCGGCGTTGACGGTGAGTGCGGCGTCTTCGGCGAGTCGATCCGATGCGCCGAGGGTGAGGGTTCCGCCGTTGACGTTCACCGTTCCTGCGGCCGAGGTGCCATTGAGGATGGAGTTGCCGGTAACTTGGTTGAGTGTGCCTGCACCAAGGTTGGCATTCATCGTGTTGCCGCTGAGGCTGTAGGCGCTGGCAGTGAGGATGCCGGTGCCGTTGATCGTGCCGCCGACGAGGGTGAGGCTGCCGATGGTGTCGTTGAAATTGCCGAGATTGAGGGTGCCGGCGATGGTGACGGCGGCGTTGTCGGCGAGGCGATCCGACGCACCGAGCGAGAGCGTGCCGCCGTTGACGTTGACGATGCTGGCGGCCGATGTGCCGTTGAGAACCGTGGTGTTGGAAAGTTGGTTGAGGGTGCCGGTGCCGAGGTTGGCGTTCACGGTGCCGCCGTTGAGACCGTAGGTGGTGGCGGTGAGCGTGCCCGTGCCGTCGATGTTGCCGCCGTTGAGGACAAGGCTGCCGACGGTTTCGCTGAAGGCCCCGAGGTTGAAGGTACCGCTGCTGGCGATGGTGAGGGCGGCGCTGTCCGCCAGGCGGTTGGATGCGCCGAGCGCAAGGGTACCGCCGTTGACGTTGACCGTTGTGGCGGCGGAGCTGCCGTTGAGAGTGGTGGTGTTGGAAAGCTGGTTGAGCGTGCCCGTGCCGAGGTTGGCATTCACCGATCCGCCGTTGAGAGCGTAGGTGCTTGCGGTGAGCGTGCCGGTGCCGTTGAGACTGCCACCGTTGAGGGCGAGCGTGCCGACGCTGTCATTGAAATTTCCAAGATCGAGCGTGCCACCGCTGGCGATGGCGACGGCGGCGTTGTCGGCCAAGCGATTGGATGCGCCGAAGACAAGCGTGCCGCCATTGATGTTCACCGTTCCCGCAGCGGATGTGCCGTTGAGAGTCGTGGTGTTGGAAAGTTGGTTGAGTGTGCCGGTGCCGAGGTTGGCATTCACAGAGCCGCCGCTGAGGGCGTAGGTGGATGCGGTGAGCGTACCCGTGCCGGCGAGTGTGCCGCCGTTGAGGATCAGGCTGCCGACGCTGTCGTTGAAGGTTCCAAGGTTGAGCGTGCCGGTGCTGGCAATGGTGACGGCGGCGCTGTTGGAGAGGCGATCGGATGCTCCGAGCGTCAGGGTGCCGCCATTGACGTTGACAGTTGCTGCGGCGGAGCTGCCGTTGAGGACGGTGATGTTGGAAAGCTGGTTGAGCGTGCCTGCGCCGAGGTTGGCGTTGAGGGTGCCACCGCTGAGGGCGTAGGTGGCGGCGGTGAGGGTGCCGCTGCCATTGAGCGTGCCGCCATTGAGGGCGAAGCTGCCGACGGTGTCGCTGAACGTGCCGAGGTTAAAAGTCGCCGCGTTGACAGTGACGGCGGCGCTGTTGGACAGGCGATCGGAGGCACCGAGGGCAAGCGTGCCGCCGTTGACATTGACGACGCCGGCGGAGGCGCTGCCGTTGAGCGTGGTGATGTTGGAAACTTGGTTGAGCGTGCCGAGTCCAAGATTGGCGTTCACGGATCCGCCGTACAGATCGTAGATCAACGCAGTGAGCGTGCCGGTGCCATTGAGCGTGCCGTTGTTGAGCACCAGTCTGCCCACGGTGTCGTTGAAGTTTCCAAGATTCAGCGTGCTGGCGACGGTGAGGACCGCGGTATCGGTCAAGCGATCGGAGGCACCAAGGGAAAGGGTGCCGCCCACCACGTTGACCGTGCCTGCGGCTGAGGTGCCATTGAGGACGGTGGTGTTGGTGAATTGGTTCAACTCACCGCTGCCTAGGTTGGCATTCACGGTGCCGCCGTAGAGGACGTAACTGGCGGCGGTCAGTGTGCCGCTGCCGTTGATCGTGCCGCCGACGAGCGTGACGGTGTCAACGGTCTCGGAGAACGAGGTGAGATCGAGAACGGAGGAGGCGTGGACGAAGAGCGCGGCGCTGTCGGCGAGGCGATCGGACGCGCCCAAGGTGAGGGTGCCGCCACTGACGGTGACGCCGGATGCGGCGGAGCTGCCGTTGAGCAACGTGTTGCCGGAAATTTGGTTGAGCGAGCCGGTGCCGAGATTGGCGTTCACCGTGCCGCCGTTCAGAACGTAGCTGATGGCGGTCAGGGTTCCGCTGCCGTTGACGGTGCCGCCGTTCAAAGTGAGAGTGCTGATGAGGTCGCTGAAATTGCCGATGTTCAAAACGCCAGCGACGGTGACGGTGGCGCCGTCGCTGAGGCGGTCCGACGCACCGAGCGAGAGGATGCCGCCGTTGATGTTCACCGAAGTGGCGGCGGATGTGCCGTTGAGGACGGTGGTGTTGGAAAGTTGGTTGAGAGTTCCTGCACCGAGGTTGGCGTTGAGCGTGCCGCCGTTGAGGCCGTAGGTGGTGGCGGTGAGCGTGCCGGTGCCGTTGAGTGTGCCGCCGTTGAGGACGAGACTGCCGACGGTGTCGTTGAAGGTTCCGAGGTTGAGTGTGCCGGTGCTGGCGATGCTGAGCGCGGCGCTGTTGGACAAGCGATTGGCTGCGCCGAGGGCCAGCGTGCCGCCGTTGATGGTGACGATGTCTGCCGCGGAAGTGCCGTTGAGGACGGTGGTGTTAGCAAGCTGGCTGAGCGTGCCTTGGCCGAGGTTGGCGTTCACGGTGCCGCCGTTGAGAGCGTAGATCGCGGTGGTGAGCGTGCCCGTTCCCGCCAGCGTGCCGCCATTGAGGACGAAGCTGCCGACCGTGTCATCGGAGGTTCCGAGATCGAGCGTGGCGTTGTTCGCAATGGCAACCGCAGCGTTGTCGGCGAGGCGGTTCGAGGCACCGAGGGCGAGGGTGCCGCCATTGATGTTCACCGTGGCTGCGGCGGACGTGCCATTGAGCGTGGTGGTGTTGGAAAGCTGGTTGAGCGTGCCGAGGCCGAGCTTGGCATTCACGGATCCGCCGTTGAGATCATAGGTCGCGGCGGTGAGGGTGCCGGTGCCGTTGATCGTGCCGCCGTTGAGCGCGAGGGTGGCGACGCTGTCGTTGAAATTTCCGAGATCGAGCGTGCCAGCAACGGTGAGCGCCGCGCTGTCGGAAAGTCGGTTGGACGCGCCGAGGGTGAGGGTGCCGCCGTTGACAGCCACGGTCGTTGCGGCGGATGTGCCGTTGAGGATCGTCGTGTTAGAAAGTTGTTCGAGGGTGCCGCTGCCGAGGTTGGCATTCACGGTGCCGCCGTTGAGAGAATAAGTGCTGGCGGTGAGGGTGCCGCTGCCCGCGAGGGTGCCGCCGTTCAGAGTGAAGGTGCCGACGCTGTCGCTGAACGAGGTGAGGTCGAGCGTGCCGGAGCCGATTACCAGAGCGGCGTTGTTGGCGAGTCGATCGGCAGCGCCGAGGGTGAGCGTGCCGCCGTTGACGTTGACGGCCGAAGCGGCGGAACTGCCGTTGAGCAGCGTGGTGTTGCCGATTTGGTTGAGCGTGCCTGCGCCGAGGTTGGCGTTCACCGTGCCGCCGTTGAGATCGTAGGTCGCGGCGGTGAGCGTGCCGCTGCCGTTCAGAGAGCCGCCGTTGAGAGCGAAGCTGCCAACGCTGTCGCTGAAGCTGTCGAGGTTGAGGATGGCGCTGTTTACGATGACGGCGGCGTTGTTGGCGAGGCGATCGGAGGAACCGAGGGTGAGCGTGCCGCCGTTGATGTTGACCGATCCTGCGGCGGAAATTCCGTTGAGTAGGGTCGTGTTAGAAAGCTGGTTGAGCGTGCCGGCACCGAGGTTGGCATTGAGCGTGCCGCCGTTGAGATCGTAGGTGGTGGCGGTGAGGGTTCCCGTGCCGTTGAGGGTGCCCGAGTTCAGGACTAGATTGCCGATCGTGTCGTTGAAATTTCCAAGGTTGAGCGTGCTTGCGACGTTCATCGTCGCGGTGTCGACCAAGCGATCCGAGGAACCAAGGGCGAGCGTGCCACCTAACACGTGGATGGTTTCAGTGGCAGAAGTGCCGTTGAGAGTTGTTGTGTTAGAAAGTTGGTTGAGCGTGCCGCTGCCAAGGTTGGCATTCACGGTTCCGCCGTTGAGATCGTAGGTGGTGGCGGTGAGGGTTCCCGTGCCGTTGAGGGTGCCGGCGTTCAGCGTGAGTTTCGTGATGGTGTCGGTGAAACTGCCGAGGTTGAGGATGGCGCTGTTGAGCGTGACGTGGGCGCTGTTGGAAAGGCGGTCCGATGCGCCAAGCCGCAGGGTGCCGGCGTTGATGTTGACGGTGGCTGCGCTGGAGCTGCCGTTGAGAGTGGTTAGGTTGGCGAGCTGGTTGAGGACGCCCGCGCCGAGGTTGCCATTCACCGTGCCACCATTGAGATCGTAGGTGGCGGCGGTAAGTGTGCCGGTGCCGTTGAGCGTGCCGGAGTTGAGGACGAAACTGCCGACCGTGTCGTCGGAGTTGCCAAGATTCAGCGTGCCGGTGCTGGCGATGGTGACCGTCGAAGTGTCGGCCAAGCGATCCGATGTGCCGAGGGTGAGTGTGCCTGCATTGACGTTGACGAGTGCTGCGGCAGAGCTGCCGTTGAGGACGGTGGCGTTGGAAAGTTGGTTGAGGGTTCCCGCGCCGAGATTGGCATTCACGATGCCGCCGTTGAGCGCGTAGATCGACGTGGTGAGCGTGCCGCTGCCATCGAGATTGCCGCCGTTGAGGACGAACGAAGCAACGCTGTCGTTGAAATTTCCAAGATCGAGTGTGCCCGCGCTGGCGATGGTGACGGCCGCGCTGTCGGCCAGGCGATCGGACGCGCCGAGGGCGAGCGTGCCCCCGTTGATGGCGATGGTGTTGGAGGCGGAGGTGCCGTTGAGCAGCGTGGTGCTGGAAAGCTGGTTGAGAATGCCTGCACCGAGGTTGGCATTCACGGTACCTCCGTTGAGCGAATAGGTGGCGGCGGTGAGTGTGCCCGTGCCGTCGAGCGTGCCGGTGGTCAGGTTGAAGGTGCCGACGGTTTCGTTGTGGGAAGCGAGGTTGAGCGTGCCGCCGGTGATGGAGACAACCGAGGTGTCGGTGAGGCGATCTGCTGCGCCGAGTGTGAGAGTGCCGCCGCTGACGGTGATGGAGGCGGAGGCCGAAGTGCCATTGAGCAGGGTGGAGCCGCTGGATTGGGTGAGCACGCCTGCGCCGAGCTTGGCGTTCACGGTGCCGCCTTTGAGGTTGTAGGACGATGCGTTGAGGGTGCCGCTGCCATCAAGGCTGCCACCTTGGACGGTGACGGTGCCGACGGTTTCGTTGAAACTGCCGAGCGCGAGGCTGCCGCCGTTGAGGGTGAGCGCGGCGTTGTTGGCGAGTCGATCCGCAGCGCCGAGGGTGAGCGTGCCGCCGTTGACGTTGACGACCGCTGCAGACGAGATGCCATTGAGGACGGAGTTGTTCGCCAATTGGTTGAGCGTGCCGAGGCCGAGGTTGGCATTCACGGTGCCGCCGGAGAGGTCGTAACGTGAGGCCGTGAGCGAGCTGATGCCATTGATCGAGCCGGTGTTGAGCGCAAACACATCGACGGTTTCGTTGAATCCCGCGAGGTCGAGGACGCCGCCGCTCACCACCAAGCTCGCGCTGTCTGCGATGCGATTGGCCGCGCCGAGGCTGAGCGTGCCACCGCTGATGTTGAGCAAGGAGGCGGCGGAAAGGCCGTTGAGCAGCGTGCTGTTGCCGATGTGGTTGAGCGTGCCGGTGCCGAGGTTGGCATTCACGGTGCCGCCGTTGAGGTTGTAAATGCTGGCGGAAAGCGTGCCGCTGCCGGCGAGGATGGCGCTGCCGTTTTGGGTGTAAGTGCCGACGCTGTTGTTGAACGCGCCGAGTTCCAGCTTGGTGCCCGTGCCGACGATGGCGTTGTTGGCGATGATCTGGTTGTTGCCCGAAAGGTTCATTTGTCCGGCGCGGATTTCCACCGTGCCAGCGGTGATGGTGGATCCGAGCGCAAGCGTGGCGATGCCTTGGGTATTCCACGCGAGGTGGCCCGCCGTGTTGGCTCCGGTCAAGGATGTGCCAGACGCCAAGCGCAAGGTGACATTGCCGACGGAGTTCACGTTCAGCGAGCCGACGGAAACGGTGCCCGCAGCGCCGCCGAGATCGATGGATGCACCGGCGAGGGTGGCGGCTCCCGTGACGTTGACGTTACCTGAATTGGCGAGCGCGCCGCCCGAGGTCACTGAAAGCGAAGTGGCGGAAACGGTCGCCAGATCGGTGCTACCGGCTTCACTGATCGAGATTGCACCACCGGTGAGGCTGAGGCTGCCAAAGTTGTTGCTGCTGTGGCCGAGGGTGATCGCTTGCAGGCCTGCATCGAAGGTCGCGAGACCGGCCACTTGGACAGAGCCACTCTGGGTGATGGCACCGCCGGACGTGATGCCCAGCGCGTTGGCGGAAACGCCTGCGAGATGGGTGGCGCTGGCCTCGCGCACAGAAACCACGTTGCCGGTCAGGTTGAGGCTGCCGAAGTCATTGGTCGGGCCAGTGAGGGTGATATTGGACGTGCCTGCGTTGAAAGTTGCGAGCCCTTGCACGTTGAGGATGTGCAGGTTGTTCTGGGTCACGCCAGCGGTGGCGTTGACCAGCAGATTGGAGGTGGCCGACGATCCGGTGAGGCGCACCAAGCCATTCAGTGCGACCGAGCCTTGGTTGGCGGTCAGTTCAAGGTTTCCGCCCAAGGTGTTGGAAATGCCGGCGGCGATGTTGATGCCGTCGTGGGCATCCAGCTTGAGCGTGCTGACACCGGTCCAGACGATGGCATTGGCGACCTTGATCCCAGTGCCAGCGACATTGGCGGCATTGGTCACGGTGACCAGCGGGTTTGCGTTGAGCGCATTGACCAGATCAAATTCCGAAACTGTGGCGTCCTGCCCGGCGGTCACCGGCGAGAAAATAGGGCCGGACGTGATGTTGTCCGGGCTACCGCCGATGGTGATGGTTCCTGCGGCGTGAACGAGCGGGCTTCCCATGGAAAGGAAGATCACGGAGCTGAGGAAGGTGCGGGATGGTTTCATGGCAGGGGTGGGCGTAGGGGTGGAAACGAGAGGGAAGGGGTGAGTTATCGAGAAGCGCTGTCGGCCTGAGATGCTTGGGCGACGGGGTATTTCTGGCGGAGCTGGTCGGCGAAATCTTGTTCGGCGGCCTCTTGGTGAAGGGCGCGATCCGCTTTCGCGAGATCGCCCGAAACCGCCTCGAAGGGCCGTTGGAAAGCGGGCGTGACGGCCATGCAGCGGACGAGGAAAATGCCTTCCGGGCGTGTCGTCACGGCGCTGGTGTCGCCCGGTTTTTCCAAGGAAAAGGCAATCTCCGCGACGGCCTTGGACCATGCATCGATGCCGCCGGATGGTTCTAGCCAGCCGAGCACGCCGTTCTTGTAGCGGGTCGGTGCGTGTTCGGAAAAATCCACGCTGAGCGTGGAAAATCCCTGCTCGGGATGGTTCAGCACGTCGGTGTTGGAGGCCAACCAAGTGCGCGCTTGCTCCAGCCGTTCTTGATATTTGGAAACGCGTTCCGGGTTTGCGCCGGGATCCAGCCAAAGCACGGCGATTTGGCGTTTTTCCGGCGATTGGAACTGGTCCTTTTGGGATTCGTAAATTTCGCGCAGGCGGGCTTCCGGGATTTCAGCACTGGCGATTTGCGCCAGCCTGAGTCCGAGTTCCTTTTCGCGCAGGCGGGTCGAAAGGATGCGGGCAATCTCGGCGCGAGCGATCGCATCGTCGGCGATGCCCGCATCGTAAGCGGCTTGAGTGAGGCGGGCGCGATCGGTCAGCTCGTCGAGCGCGGATTGGCGGGATTCGGCGTCGGTGCGGCCGTTGTATTTCTCCTCCAGCAACAACGCGAGGTCGGCTTCCGTGACGGAAACCGAGCCAACGCGCACCAGCACGCCCACGTCCGCAGCGGACGGGGGAGGCGTGGCGACCTGGGTGGCGGGCGTTTCCGGTTTGCAGGAAACGGCGGCCAGCAGGCAGGCGAGCAGGAGAATGGGTGCGGCCGGTTTCCTCATGGTGCCAAATTGCGGATCACGGCGTTGCCGCTGCCGCGCTTGAATTCCCACATCAAGAGGTGGGTGCCATTGCCCGCCAGTTGCTGCCGCACGGTGACGGCGGCGGCGCTGGTTTCAGTTTGCTTCACGCCGTCGATGTAGAAGACGAGGCGATCGTTCGCGCTGCCGCCGGCGACGGACATTTCGAAATCCAAATCGGTGCCGCCTTGGGCTTCGGCGACGATGCGGCTGGTCTCACCCGCGGCGCTGCCGGAGCTGCTGAGGTCGCCGCTGAACGTGTCCGACTTCCAGTTTGCCTTGCCGCTGATGCCGAAGCGGGCGGTGCCAGCGAGTTCGGCGATGCTGGAGGTGGCGAGTCGGCCGGGTTCCAAGTCCATGCCGAGGCGGAAAAACTTGCTCGTCGCTTGGGCTGGCAGCGGTTGTCCGACCAGTTTCACGCCGGTGGGATCGGTCGCCTCGCCGAAGCCCGCGCTGTTGTCCGACCATTGGCCGAGGGTGGTGGATCCTTCCACGCTCCAGCGCACATCGGCGGCGTTGAACGCGCTGTGGGTCAAAATTTCAGGCCGCCCGTTGGCGATGCGGAACGAGATGTTGTGCGACGGCAGGTCGTCGGCGGATCCCAGTCCGAAGGCGTAAGCTTGCAGGTATTTCGAGGCCCGTTCGCGCGACATCCCGGAAAGGTCGGCGAGGCCAGTCATGCTGCCGTGAGTGGCGGCTTGCAGCCAGCGATCGAAGCCCGCGCCATTCGCGGCGATGGCATTGGTCGCGGCGTAGAGCACCGCTTCGCGCGGGTTGCCGAGCTGGTAAGATTCGCCGGTGGCGAGTTGGAAAAGCACCACTTTCGGGCCTTTCGCGAGACCGGCGGCCAGCGGGGAAACGAGGATTTCCGCCGATTCTTGGCCGGAGGAAAGCGTCACGCTGTCCGGCACGTCCTGGATGTGCACGCCTTCCTTGGCCGTTCCGCCGAGGTGGAGCGAGATGGTCAGGGCGGCTGTCGTCGCGCCGTCGCGATGGATGCGGACGAGAGCGGGTTCGGCTAGGTCGGCCACGGCGTTGGGTTGGACGACTTCCAGCCAGACCATCGGCTTGTCGACGAGCGTGCGTTCGACGGGCGCTCCGCCGACGGCGAACTTGTATTGCGGCAGCACCGCGACTTGCACGGTGGTGGTGCCGGAGGTCGTGAGATCGGGCACCGGACGCACGGTCAGCGTCTTGCTGGTGACGCCGCGTGCGAAGCGGACGACCGCCCGGCGGCTTTCATTTTCCACCGCGCCGTCGATGACGAAATGCCCGCCGAGCGCGTTCTCGAAAAATCCGAGCGGGACGTCGAGCGCGGCGGCGGTGCCGGCACCGCTGCGGGTGACGACGATGCTGAACGGTTGGTCGAGCGACTCGGTCAAGGGACCGGTCGGGCTGCCCGGGGCGAGGGCGATTTGGACTGAGGATGGCACGCTCAATCCGCCCATGCGGAGGCGGCCTTCGACGATGAGTTGGATGAGCTGATTGCTGCTGACGACCTTGTTTTCCAAGGTGATTTCTTGGGTCGAGCCGTCCGGGCGTTTCACGATGAGCACGCTGTCGAGCGTGGGCGTCGAGTTGGAGAAATTTGCATCGAGGCGCACGGAGACCGATTGGCGAGCATCGCCGGTCTGGCCCCAGTAGAGCGCGGAAAGGTCGATGATGTCGTGCTCGAGATCGAAGTCGGTGATGCGATCCTTGCCGGTGTCCACGCCGCCGAAGACGAAGCGATCGGTGCCGCCGCCGCCGGTGAGGATGTCCGCGCCGGGTCCGCCGGAAAGCGTGTCGTCGAGCGGGCCGCCGCCGAGCGTGTCATTGGCGTGGCCGCCGCGGATGATTTGCGCATCGCTGGCTTGGAGGGCAGAAAGTTGGACGGGCTTGAGGCCGGTGCTGAGGTCCCAGATGACGGCACCGCTCCATTTCGAAGCGAGGTAGTCATGCACGTCGCGCAGTTTTTGCTCGGGCAGGGCGGTGGGGAAAACGAGCAGCTCGTGGAGTTGTCCGCCGAAGCCCTCGGCGATGGGATCGGTGCCATTTGGAATCGCCGCGCGCAGTCCGCCGAGCGTGGGCAGGACGGGTTCGATCGCTGCCGCAGCGATGTTTTCGCCATCGTAGGAGAGGCCGAAGACGTTCTGGAGCAGGTTGCCCTCGCGGCGGAAGGTGGAGGTGGATTGCTTGCCGGAGATGTCGACATAGCCCTGGGTTGCGAGGCCATCCATTTGGTACGACGGCGCACCGGGATAGGAAATCGCCTGGCTGGTGGGTGAAATTTTCAGGAAGCCGCGGTTGGTGGCGAGCAGGGTTTGCGGCGCGTCGGACGAATCGGCGGCCTTGTAGGCGGCGAGCACCGTGTGGTTGGCGGTGGAAATCGCGGCGTCCTGGAAGAACAGGTGGGCGGAGGTGGAGGCGGAGAAATCCGCGGATTGGTTGCGGACGACAGGGCGGTTGGCGGGCAGCGGTTGCGAGGCGTTGCGGGCATTTCCAGAACGGTCTGGCCAGATGCTGATGGCGGAACCTTCCGCAGCGAGGTCCATGCCATCGAGCCAGAGAGTGGAGTCGTTGCCATCGCGGGTGCTTGGCTTGGTTACGCGGACGACCACGTCGCCCTCGGTGGTTTCACCGCCGTCATTCCAACTGACAGGCAGGGTGAAATGGTCGAGCGAGCGGTTTGAGTGGTGGAGCGCCAAACGACCGGACCGAAGATCGGCCAGCGTCAGTTGGCGAACCTCGCCGGCGGCCAGCGGCACGCCATCGACATCCAAGCTGTAGGACGATCCGTTGCTGCCGGTGAACGAAAGGTTGATGTCGGCCGGCTGGCTATCGGAATCCAGAACGTGGAGGAAAACGCCGGCTTGTCCGGACTCGGGAACGAGGATCTCGGCGGTGGCGAGCTGGGGATCGCGGTTGCTGACGTTGGGATTTCCGCCCTGGTTGTATTCGTCGAAGTTGGTCCAGCCGTCGTTGTCAGGATCGCTGTCGGAATCGGCGACGAGCGGGTCGAGGCCGTGAAGTTTTTCCCACCAATCGGGCAGGCCGTCGCCGTCGGTATCCAGGCTTTCTCCGGGGACGAGCAGGTCGAGGCGGTAGTCCGAGCCACGGCTGGCGAAGCTCAGGCCGTAGAACTCCTTGCTGCCGTCCGGGAGTGTGGCGGTGCGGCCGTCGATGGTGATTTCCTGGATGCGGAAATTCGTGGAAGTCGCCGAAACCGAGAGGAATTCCTGGATGCGTGGTGCCTCGGGCAGGTAGGCGAGCGGCACTTCCAAGGCGTAGGAAAACGCCTTGTTCGGGCCATCGCCCGTCGGGCGCAGCGCCGCCTTGAGGGTGACGCGGTTGGTCGGGCTGGACTGGTTGACGAGCGTCATTTCCAGGTTTCCGGACTGGAGGAGAACCGTCTGCGCGCCGCCGACTTGGCGGACCTCGCCGTAGAAGGTGACCACGGAGTCGGTGAATCCGGGAGCCGCAGCGGCCACGCCCGCCAGCAGGGCGGGAAGGGTGGCGGCGGACAGGAGATGCAGGAGATGTTTCATCGGAAGGCGGTGATGGGGTGGTTGGAGACCGGGCATTTCACTGGCCGCTGTGGGAGTAAGTCTGGAAGTACAACTTGATGTCAGCGACGGCGTCGGAGAGCTTGGTCAAGCCGGTGATGGGATCCGCGTGGAGGCCTGCACCGGGGATGACGAGCATCCATTCCGAGTTCCAGACCGAGCGGCCGATGAGGCGCGAGTTGAGGATGAGCTCGCTGTCGTCCGCGTCTGGATCGCCGTTGTCGTGATACATGCGGAAGTCGCCGTGTCGGCGGGCTTCGCCGTAGCCGCCGTCCACGCCGCTGAGGGTGGGGATGAAGCCGGGCGACGCGATGTTGCCTGGGTTGATGACGAAGGGCGTCGGGATGCGCTGTTCATTGACGCTCCACATGCGGGAGAACGATTCGGCCGCGCTCGAGGTGCGGAGGAAATCATTGCCGATGGGCACGAGGTAGGCACGCGGCGTGGTCGAGAGACCGGCTGCGTTGTAGTTTTCCAACCAGATGCCGAAGCCGCGCACCTTGGTGGCGAAGTTTGCAGAGCTGTAGTTGTGGTCGCCGGGCAGCAGCGGGCGGCCGAAGACGTTCTCGCCCGGCTCGATGCTGGTGGAGAAACGGATCACCAGTCCCGGCTGCGCACCGGTCGCTCCTGCGAAGGGACGGCAGTAGCGGACGAACTCGGGCATCTTGTTGAGGTCCGGCACGATGCGCGCCTTGAGCGCGTCCTTCCAGCGGTCGTCGCTGGCGGCGGTGCCGCCGTCGTCCAAGGCCGGTCCGATGCGGAAGAACTCGCTGCGCATGGAAATTTTCTCGGTTTCATCCTGCGGGTTGTTCAGCCCGAGTTGGCCCTTGAGCACTTGGAAGTTGCCGTTCAGGTGGTTGAGAATTTCGGCGAGTCCACCTTGGCCGGCGCTCGGGGTGCCATCGTCCCAGAGCCCGAGTTGGCGCTCCTTGACGATGCTGTCATAGACCGCTCCAGCCGCGGCGGGATGGCCGGGATCGAGGCTGGTTTCGTAGTCGTACGCCTTGGCGGCGAGCCAGGTGTAGCGGGACGCGTTGTTGAACGCGCTCTGGTACTTGCTCATCGCCTCGTTGCGGGATAGGCGGAAAACCATGTCTTGGTAGCGGTTTTTCTGCACCTTGGCGGCAAGCGTCTTGTTGAACACCTCGCGTTCGCGAAGCAGCCGGAAGCCTTCGGCCTGCGCGGTAAAATACTCCTGGCGTAGGATTTCCAGGTTCTGCAGGCGCTCACCGATGGCGGCACGGAGGGTGAAATCATCCCCGGCAGCCGCACCGAGCTCGACGAGCATGCCTTCGATTTCCGTGACGTAGTCCACGCGGGCTTGCTTGCGCTCGAGGCTGTCAATGACCTCATCCCGCACGAGTTCCGCGATGCGGATAGCGATGTCCTTGATGCCGGCGGCGGTGTCCACCGAGATGCCGACTCCGCTTCCTACGGCAAGCGAGGCACCCCGTGCCGGAGCCGCGACGTCGGTGGAAAAGCCGACACTCGTGGGCAGGGACTCGGCGACGGCTTCCGAGACCTTTTCCGCAGCATTGGAGATAATTTCCGCGATGCCGATGGCGGTCTCCGCGACGACGAAGGCGGTGTTGAATCCGGCACGGACACCGGTGATTTCATTCTGAATGCTCTCCTTTTTGGCGATGAGTTCGATCTGGTTGAGAAGCAATCGGCTCTGCGTCTCGAATCCACCGAGGAAGCCGGTGTAGGCATCGATATCCTGCTGGAGACCGATTTCCTCGCGCAGCATGTTTTCAAGGGCCTGCTGGATCCGGCCATAGCTGGTGCGCTGGCCCCAGTCGGTGAGCGACTGATAGCCGTAGGCCGAGGCGCGTGCGATGGGCATGCTGAAGGTGACCGTCGGGTCCTCGTAGTCATTGCCGAGGATGAAGGTCTGCACCGCGTTGGTGAGTTGGGCGCTGCCGCCGGAGGTGTTGCTGTAGAGGCTGAGCAGGGTGGAGTTGGACGAGAGACCGGCGACGGTGTTCTGAAGGTCGGTGAAATCGAGGGTCGCGGTGGTGTTGGAGCCGGAGCCGGACGGGATGATCTGGTCGACGCGGGTGCGGTCAAGATAGGCGAAGAGCAGGTTGTCCGGCCCTTCATAACCTTCCGGGAAGGGTTTCCCGAAGCCGATGGTGCCGGTGTAAGGACGGCCGAAAATCTCGATGAGGCGGTTGCGGTAGTCGAGGTCTTGGCGCATCGCCTCGCCGATGAGTTCGTCGGTGTCGTCCGCGATGCGGCGCAGCTTGTTTTCCGCCAGGGTGGCGAAGCCGAGGGTGGCGAGCGCGTTGTTTCCGGCGATCACGGCGCGGTCGAAGATCTGCTCGAAATGGGTGGCTCCGTCCACCGGATCGATGTCGAAGGTGATGGCATCCGAGTCGAAACCGAGCGGATTCACGCCGCCGTTCGCCTCGTCCATCGCGACTTGGATTTCATAGAAACTCGATGCGATGCCGCTGACTTCGTCGTAGGCCCCTTGGCGTTCGATGCGATCGAGGCCTTCTGGGTTTTGCACCGGAGTGGCGGCTGAAGCGTTTTCGGGGAGCAGCGAGTTGGCGACCACCCAGTCGAAATAGGCGCCTTGGCCGGCGCGGTGGGCCCATTCTGAAACACCCCATGCGCGGGCAGGATCGGCGGAATCGCTGTAGCCCTGCCATTGGCCGTCGGGGTTTTGGGTGTATTTCAGGCGATAGGTGTTGCGGACGACGTCGCGGCCGGTGCGCGCCTTGGCGGCGGCGAGCTTGGCGAAGGTTTTTTCGTCGAGGAAATCCACTTCGAGGACGTTCTGCATGAGCGAGTAAAGCTCGGAGCGGGTGCGCCAGTTGAAGTTCGGTGCCTGGAGCAGGTCATACGACTTGCCGAGCGCGTTGACGAAGTGACCCCACGCATCGCCGTGGCCTTGCGGATAGAGCATGCGAGCGTCGTCCTCGTTGATGAAGCCGTCCGTGTTCGCATCATAAACGTTGTAATTCACGTTGTAGGCGGCCTCGCCGAGACCCTTGGCGTAGTTCCAGAACTCGCGGTTGTAGACCGGGTAGCTCTTGCGGAAATCGGTGCCGCGCAGCAGTCCGAGTTCTTCGTGGAGAAGGTCGGGCTCGAAGTTTTGGAAGGCGTGGGTGAAGGAGGCGACGTTGGTCAGGCCGCCGTCGTCGGAAACCGTGATGGTGGAATCTTGGGCGTCGCTGTAGGCCTCGTTGCCGAGCAGTTCGTAAAGCACGGACAGGCGAGTGGCGGCGAGCAGCAATGCTTGGTTGATGCCGTCGGTACTGACCGGGTTGGACGAATTGTCGATGGACAGTTCCTTGGCGCGCTGCAGGACGGTTTCGTAAAGCTCGATGAGGCCGGTGTTTTCGATGACGTTCTTGTCCGAGTTCAGCGCGACCTTGCCGGCGTACGGGCCGCCAGCGATTTGGATCTGGCTGCTGTAAGTCGCGGGGCTTTCGTTGGAGAAGAAGTCGGTGTAGCGCGCTTCGTACGGATTGATGCGATCCAGCACGCGTTTCACCCAACCCATGACGAGTTGTGGGATGTAGCGTTTGCTGCCGTCCGCTTGAAGTTGCGGCGAGTTGGCGGCCCCCGCCCATTGGAAGGGAGCTGGGTTGCCGGGTTGCCACGTTTGTGAGGCGTTGTTGAACTCGAAGGGCACGAGGTTCCAGTTGTCCTCGTTTTTGTGGCGATAGCGCATCAGCACCAGCTTGTCAGCGAGCGTGACATCGGGCCGACCTTCGAACACGACGCTGTTCAGGCCGAGGTGCTTTTGCTTTTCGGTGAGAGTGCCGTTTTCGACGCGGACCTTGGGCAAGTACTGCTGCCACAGGGTGTGGCCGGAAGTGTCGGTTTCCGCGAGAGTTCCGTTAGGCAGCACTTCGTTGGCAACGAGGTCGAGCGGAGCGGCGTCGCGAATCCACCATTCGTAGTAGAGGTCGCCAGTGTTCGAGCCGAAGTCGCCGTTGTGAACGAGCATGACTTTTTCGCTGAAGGCATCGGCGCTTTCGATCACCTTGATGGCCCCACGATAACGATCTGGGACGATCTCGATGATGTGCAGCGAAATGGCCGCACCGTTGAGTTCGCTGCGGTTGTTTTCCGCGATGGTAACGTAGAGCGAGCCATTCGGGTTTTGGGTGATGAGCGAGGCGTTAGGGACCAATGCGGAGCCGACGCCGAAGCTGTCGAGGCGAGTCAACACAGGATCCGGCGTGGTGATCGTTTCCGAGAGGTCGGGTTTCCAGAAACGTTTCACCTCGGGCAAGCCGCCACCGGCAGGAGCCGCTTTGACGCCTTGTAGGAAGACCGGAGTGGCGACGTTGCCAGGGAGCGCGGTGATGGCGTTCGGGTTCTGGGAGAGCTTGAACAGGTCGTCGATGGCATTGCGCCAAGCGCTGTCCGAGGAAAGCGCGCGGACGGCGTTGTATTCGTCCAACGTCATGACGTTCGGCTCTAGCAGGTTGAGCGGGTCAGGGCCGGCGGTGAGGTCGGGATCGCCGCTGTCCTTGTCATTGAGGTAGCCGCGGAAGACGAGGGTGGAGGCGAGCGAATCGTAGTAGAAGCGCTTGCCGAGCGAGCCGGGAAGGTCCTTGAAGAACCAACGCTCGGCAATGATGAGGAGTTTGGCGGTCTCGGCGGGCGAGAACCCAGCAGCGCCCATCTGCGCGGCGGTGAAGCCGGTTTTTTCACGGCGATCGAGTGGACGGATGATTTGCGCCGATGCCTTGGCGACCTCGGTCGCAGTGGCTGCGCCGATGACCATTTCTGGGGTGGACGAATCATAGACGATTTCCGCCGCCTTCATCGCGACGAGCGCGGGCAGGCCGTTCGAGCCGGGGTTTTCGTTGAAATACTCGCCGCCCTGATAGGTGAGCGTTTCACCGCGCTTGAGCTTCGGATAGTCGGAGCGCCACTTGCTGTTGTAGATGACCTTGACGGGTTCGAGCGAAGTGCCCGTTCCGGTGAAGGGGGTTCCGACAGGCAACCAGGCGACGGGCGTGCCAGCGGCGGGCGAGTTCGATAGGTAGAAGTCGCCGCGCATCGGATAGAAGAACTGGTTGAAGAAGCTGCCGTCACCGGAAACTGCCCAGGCCTTCTTGTTCACGTCGCGCCAGAGGGTGCGGCGGTTGATGCTGTTGGTTTGGATGTTGCCGCCGCGCTCGTCCTGCATGGCGACGTTGCCGATGACGATGTTGAGCGGGTAGGGCGGGATGACGAGGTCACCGGCGAAGATGGGGAACTCGAACTTGTACGCGAGGTTGTAGCTCTTGTCGGGATCGAGCGTGAGGAAGCGGTCCTCCGGCTTGCCGGCGGGTTCGTAGGCAAGGCCGGGGGTGGCTTGGACGACGGCATCGGCCGGACGCGGGAAGGGGATGATCCCGGCGCGGGTTTTCTTCACGTTGTAGGCCGCCATTTCCGGCTCGCCGCTGAGCAGGTTGTTCACTTGGACCAGCACCCACGGCTCGGAGGTGTAAGGCGTGGTGGTCTGGTTGGCATCGGCTTGCAGCGCGAAGGCGGCGAGCGGCGGGTTGTTCGGAATGCCGTCGCCGAGCGACTTGACGAGCAGGGCGGCACGGCCGGACGCGGCGGCGAGCGCGTGCTCTTCGTTCGGGTTGTAGCCAGGCTGGGCGAGATCGGCCTGATGGTAGATTTTCAGCCCGCCGTAGGTGGCGAGATCAAATGGCTTCTGCGGTTTGCCGTTGTGGTCGATGCCTTCGGAGCCAATGCGGCTGGCGATGAAGATGCGCTTGTCCTTGTCCGCACCAAGGGTGGGGAAAACGACGTTGTTGAACTCCGTAGTCACATAGGGCCAAGCGACGTTCGGGTTGGGCGCGCGATCCGAGATGTAGGGGTTTTCGTAGTAGGTGATTTCCAACTTTTTCGCAGCGTCGGTGAACAGACGGCTGTCGTTGACGGGGAAAACGGGGCCCCAAGTGCCGACCTCGGCGTTGCGGTTGTAAAGCTGAGCGTTGTAGTTCGAAACCGCGTTGAGGATGTAGCCGCTGCCGTTGAATCCAGCGTTGTCGAGGGTGCTGGCAATGCGCGTGGCGACTTCTTGGAGATCGGTGTAGGCCCAGGTTTCGGCATAGGTGCCGGAGCCGCTGATGGGACCGAGGGCGAGGCTGGGAAGGGTGCCGAGGTTGGCGAATTTGCCGGACGCGGGCGCGCTTTCGAAGTCAAACCACAGTTGCGGCGGGGCGGCCCGAAGTTGTTTGGCGGGGAGTGTCAGGTTGCGCTCGGTACGCAGCAGGCTGAGTTCGCTGCCCTTGAGGTAGCCCTTGGGATCGGCTCCTAGGCTGAAGAAACGGAACTGGTCGATGGCCAGGTTGTTGAGCGGTTCGGCATCCACCCCGAGGCGCAGCGAGGCGGGGTTCACGGTGCTGCTGACGAGCGAATCGGCCGAGCCGGGGAACCAACTGGAAATGAAGCTTTGTTCCTTGCGCACGCCGTCGAGGTAGAAATCGACGACAGTGACGCCGGTGCCGAAGAGGCTGTTGGTGAAAACGTGGATGACGTAGTGACGCCATTCCGCGCCCGCCGGTGGCAAGGCATGGACGACGGGCACGCCGCGGAAGTTCGCGGTGACGGTGGACGCCGCAGCATCGAGCGTGACTTTGAGTCCGCCGCCGCCCGTGCTGAGCACGGTGACGGGCTTGTTCGAGGCGGTGAGCGTGAGTCCGGTGCTTGAACCGGTGGCGGCCGTGCTGAGCAGCAGGGTGGTGCCGCTGGTGATGGAAACGACTTTGGTTCCGGCGGGGATGTTGTTTCCGGCCAATTTCATCTGCGGAACGATGCCGCTGGTGCTGGCGCAGGTCAGGGTGGTGGAGCCAGCAACGGTGTTGCAGCCGTTGAGCGTCAACGGTGGAGACGCCTTGAGTTGCTTCGCGTTGAGCCAGAAATCGACCACGAAGCGATCGCCAGAAGGGACGGCGGCGGTGGCAGGTGAGCCGCCGGATGGGATGACGCCGTAGGCTGCGCCGGAATTGGCATCACCGTTGCCGAGTTTCAGTCCGCGATGGCCGAGGACGAGCCGTTGATCGGTGCGTGGGATGACGGTGGACGGGGTGGAACGGACGACGCGGACGGCGAGGCGTTCCTTGGTGAGCGTGCCGTCGGCGGTTTCGTCTTGGTTCGGACGGTAGCTGTAGAGCAGCACGCTGCGGCCGCTGCCGGTCACGCTGAACGCCTTGGACGAGCTGTTGTCCACGCTGGCTCCGGTGCTTTGATCGGTGTAGGTGAGTTCGCCAAATTTCCATTCGTCGCTGCCGCTGATGTCCAGTTTGGTGGGCATTCTGCGGGCGGGAACGGTGTCGTAGAGGTGGCGATAATGGGCGTCCGCTTGCGGCGCGGGAACGCTGCCGGGGAACTCGGGATCGACGCGGGCGAGATCGGTGTTGAAAACGAAGGCCGAGTTGCTGACTTGGCGAATCGAGTTGCCGTTGGGCAGTTTGGATTCACGCGCGGTGGCCAGCGGTGCGGTGTCGCCAGGATAGGCGGAAACGATTTCGATTTTGTAGGATTTCGCCGGGTTGTTCGAGTCGGGCCACTGGAGTTGGTAGCTGCCGGGGTGGACGGGAAACAGGCTTTGACCGATGCGATCCCAGCGCACGGGTTGGCCGGTGGCCAGGCCGTTGGCGAGCGGGCCGACGCGGGTGAAGTTGTCGGATGGGCCGAGGTCATCGGCGCGGAGCACGCCGCCGTCCGCGAGGTCGGGCACAAGCGTGATGTTCGGGTTGGTGGCGTCGAAGGACTGGCCGAGCGGGATTTCCGCGCGGAAGACGGTGGGGACGTAGTTGAAATAGATTTCGCTCGGAGCGGTGGCGGCGGGCACGGTGAAGACGCGGGCGACGCGGTTAAGGGGGGTGGGCGCGGTGCTGTCGTTGACCATCACGTCCTTGAACAGCGCGATGTCGGTGCCGACGGCGCTGACATTACCGCCGGGCGGCGAGAGGAAATCGCCGAGGGTGTAGGAGCGATCCGTGGTGCGGTAAAACGCGCCGACCTCGACCTTGCGGCCGGCGTCGATCCAGATTTCGTTGATCGCCCCGCTACCGAACTTGGGGTTCGGGTTGTTGATGGGATCGCTGGTTTCCAGCGTGGTCGGGTCGCCGAGTTTGTAGACGCGGACGAAGGATTGGCCAAGGAAGGCGGTGCTGCCTTCGGAGCCAGAAGCGGCACCAAATCGGTAGCGGATCTGCGCGGCCATCGTCCATTTCACGCGGATCCAGTCGCTGATGGTGACTGCGGCGGTGGTGACTCGATTGCCGGTGGGTCCCAAGTTTGCGACGGCGCTGTCCACCCGGTCGCCGCCAGTGCCGTCCGGCAGGTTGAACTGGTAGTTTTTCGCGGTGTAGCGGAATCCCGCGACGTCGAGGCCAAGCGAGTCGTTGCCGACGGCACGGTCGATGGAGGCGGTGAATGCGGTGTCTTTGGGGACCCAGTGGCGGCCAATGGCGGGGTTTGGATTTCCGACGCCAGTTCCGACTTGGAGTGGCAAGCCGTCCATGCCGACGGCCTCGACGATGGCGGCGTATTCCAAGCGCCAGCGCCAGATGACGTCGACGTCGCGGTTTAAAGTGGTGGTGAAAAAGGTGCGCGTTCCTTGGATGACTTGGCCGTCGATGGAGTAGCCATCGTTGACGAGGCGGTAGTAGGCGGTGGTCGCTTCGTTGGCGGGGGCGGCGGGAGGAAATTCACCAGGACCGGTGAGCTGGTTGAAGGTTTTGTTGAGATAGATGTATTCGGGAGCCTCAAAGCGTTTCACCGAGTTGTAAGGTGCTTTGATGATGCCAATTTCTGGACTCAGTCCGACGGCGGAGGAGCCGATGTCGACCGAAGTGCCATCTGGCTTCTGGAACTTGCTCTCCACATTGACCACGACGGGGCGGGAAAACGTGATCGCGCTGGGGATAGGGACGCGCGAGGTGCCGGATTTGTGAGAAATGCCGACGGCTCCGTTGGGGCCTTCAATGCCGATCGAAACGTGGCGGGTGCTGGAGAAGCTATCGAGTTTCTTGAACTGGATCTCAATCGCGTTGCTGCCTTCGTAGAGGATGATCTGAACGGTGACGCGAGCGGCGGAGTTGCTGTATTCCTCCATGTCTTGGTAATCGAGAATGAAGACACGGTTGGGGGCGGAGCCGCGGGTGGCGTAGAGAATTTTGCTGGAGCCCCCTTTGACGAGGTCGGTCCAGAATGGGGCGATGAAGTTGTTGGGCGCGTTGGTGCTAGGGATGGTGTCTGGAGTCCAGCTGTTGGATGAACCACCGAAGACGAGCAGGCCGTTGGTGGAGGCGGAGAGGCTGCTGTACTGGGTGTCGTAGAAGTAAAACGGGAAGCCGATGCCGATGGACTGGGAATAGTCGTCGCCGGAAAGGTCTGTGGCGGTGACCACATCGGGGTCCGAGGAGGAAAGGTTGAGGGCGTTGACCGGGGTGGAGGCGTAGGTGTAGCCAAAGCCGTCGCTACCAGAAGCGGGAGCCTCGCCGGAGCCGTTGAGAACGACGACGTATGGGGCTTCGTTGCCGTCAGGATCGTTGTTAGCGATTTGGAGAGTGGCCGTGCGCGCACCCCCAGCCAGTGGGGTGAAATTCACGACGAAGGTGGTGGAGCCGCCGCCGGTGACGGGGGCGACTGGGTTGATGGCGACGACGAATTCGGAGGCGTTGGTTCCGGATTTGGTGATGGCTAGACCGGTGAGGTTGGCATCGCCGGTGTTGCGAATGGTGAAGGTGGTCTTACCGGTCGCTCCGACCACGACGGACCCCACGTCCTTGCTGTCGCCGGAGTTGATGGCGGTGGCGGCGGGACTCGCGAGAGCGATCTCCGGGGCTGCACCGGTCCCTGAAAGGTTGATGATGTACGGGGATTCGCCTCCGTCAGAGTCATTGTTGGTGATCTGGAGGACGGCATTCCTCACACCACGACCGGATGGGGTGAATTGGACGATGCAGGTGGTGGTGTCAGAAGGGCCGGTGACGGGAGCGACAGGCTGCGTGGTGATGCTGTAATCCGCAGCGTTGGTGCCGCTGAGGCTGGCCACGAGGCCGGTGAGGTCAGCGTCGCCCGTGTTGCTGATGGTGAAAGTCAGGCTGCCATTGCTGCCCAGGTTGACGTTGCCGAAGGATTTCGATCCTCCGGAGGCGATGTTGCCGCCCTGGCTGATCGAGATTTCAGGCGCAAGGCCGGTGCCGCTGAGCGAAATGTTGTAGGGATTCTCGTTGGCATCGTTGCTGGCGATCTGGATGGCCGCGTTTCTGGTGCCTGAACCGGACGGTGAGAAGGTGACGGTAAAACTGGTAGTCCCGGACGGGCCGGTCACAGGCGCAGCCGGGCTGACTGCGGAGACCGTGAAATCGGCAGAGTTGGTGCCCGTTTTGGTGATGGCGAGCCCGGTGAGATCGGTATCGCCAGTGTTTTCGATGGTGAAGGTCACGGGGCTGCCGGATGAACCGACTGCGACGGAGCCGAGAGCGCTGGATCCTCCGTCGTTGATGGCGGTTGCGCCACGTTTGATGCCGATCTCGGCGGCGGCGGAGGCGGTGCCTGCGGAAAAGGCCAGCAGGCAGCCGGCGGCGAGGAAGGTCAGGAGACTTCGCGGGGACAGGGCGGTGTTCATCAGGCGGGAGATCGGGTGAGAAATGAGGGAGAAAAAGGTGGGGCGGGACTTACTGGGCACCTTCGAGGGTGGCGACCGGGCTGATGCGGCGCAGTTCGATGCTGCCGCTCACGGTGAGGTCGGACTTGATGAGGCCGTGGATGGTTTCGGTGAAACTGCCCTTGAGGCGGTCCGCGACGGCTTGGGTGCCTGCGAAGGAAAGCGTCAGCGTGCGGTTGACGTCTGGTCCTTTCGGCAGGTTTTGGTGGTAAGCGTGGCGGAAGGGATTGCTGCGATGGAAGGGGTCCAAGTTGATCGCGGCGGTGACCGATTGGCTGCGGCCGATCGAGCCGCTGGCGGGCAAGGACAGGCGGTAGGATTCCGTCAGTTTCGAGGGGCGAATGCTGCTGGAGAGCAAGTAGCCGGGAAGCAGGCCGGGAATGGTGGCCTTGGCGGCATCAATGGCCGTCGTGCTGTTGGCGATGAGCGTGATTTCGGCTGGGGTGCGGACGGATGGGTCCTTGGCCAGCGCGGTTTGCAGGGCGGGGGACAGCGTGGTCAATGCGAGGAATTTGGGATCGTTGATCATCCCTTGTTGGCTCTGCGTGTCGAAGCGGCGGGGCATGTCGTAGGCGATTGAATCGAACCGCACGCCGACGCGCTTGCCATTGCGTTCCTTGATCCCTTCGAAAAACGGGATGCGCGCGGAATCGACGACGAGCACGGACTCCGGGGCGATTTCCGGATCGGCCGTTTTGGTCCGCATCAGGGTAACTTGGGAAAGCAGCCGGACTTGGCCGCTGCTGTCCGAGTGGAGGATGACGCGCATCGGCGCGGAGCCGGCGGATGGGCGGGACGGAGCGCCGTTTTCGACGATGCTGGTGACGGAATCTGCGATCATTTCACCGACCCACAGGCCGGTCACTTCGCTGGCGGGAACGCCGCTGACGACGCCGCTGTTGGACTGGACCTCGCTGCGGATGGCGGTGACGGGCAGCCAGAATGAGGCACCGGTGGGCGAGGTTTTCAGGCGGTAAAGGTTGGTGCGTGGGGCATCGTCGGGCCAATTCCGCAGCGCGCCGAGCGTGAGCGAATCGGAGCTTGCGGCGGCGATGGTTTTGCCGAGCGACGCACTGGTGCCGGCGCCCACGGCGGAATCCACCTGGTTGCCACGGATGTAGGAAAGGCTGTTGCTGGCGGGCTGAACGACGTGCAGTGCGAGGCCGTCGGCGCTTCTCGAAATGAGGTCGAGCTCGGGCGAAACGGTGGAGCTACCGAGGTTGCTGAAAGTCAGTTCTTCGAGGTCGAGTTCCAGCTCATCCACGCCAAAGCCGACGCTGACGACGTCGGACGGACCGGCGAAACCGAGTTTGCCGCCGCTGGCGGAGTCGAAGCTGACGGAGACCGGTCCCATGTAGTTGGAGGGACCGGAGCAAAAGACCCAGTAAGCGCGGCCTGAGGCCATCGCGGCATTGCCAACCACGCGCTGCCAATTTCCGCTGGCGGCATCCAAGGTGAAGATCTTGGCCACGGCGTGCTTGGCACCGGAGGGGCCGAAAAATTGGTCGAAAGTGGGCGTTCCTTGCAGTCCGAAACCGACGAGGTTGTAGCGATCCGGGTTCCAGGTGGGGCGGAAGAAATGGGCATTTCCCGTCAGAGTGACGGTGAAGGTGGCGGTGCCGGGCGCGACTTGGATGAGATAGGGACGGTTGCCGGCGATGGTGGGCAAATCATTGCCGCCCGTCGGATCGGTGCGTTTCCACTGCTGCCATTCGTCTTGGTTGAAGGTGCCGATGGTGTCGGGATCATTGGCAAAGAACTCCGCCAAACCAGCCAGTGGCTTGGGCGAGGCGACCATGAGGATGTCCGCGTTGTTAAAAACCGTCTGCGGCGGCAGCGGCAGTCCACTGGAATCGACCGGTTCGACCTCCAGCCAGACGGCATTCCAACCGGCGCTGAGGGTGATCGATTGGCTCGCGCTCTGCGCCTGGGCGACGCCGGAGCAGACCAAGGCGGCAACGACCAGACCGCGGGTCAGCAGGGGAAAGGATGAATTCATGAAGGAAAGGGACGGGATCATGGCTGCTGAAGGGTGACGTTGATGCGAAGGAAGCGAGCAGCGCCGGGAGTGGCCGGGATGGAGGCCCGAATCTGCTGCGTGATGCCATCGTCGGTGAGGATTTGCTGGGTGATGCCGAGCGGGCTCCACGTGGCCAGGTTGGCTGACCATTCCGGGGTGTAATCGAGATTGGTCGCGGCAATGACGCGGGTGTAGGTCAGGCCAATTTCCCCGGTGGCCATGTCCATGAGTGGCAGGTCGGCGGCGGTGGCGGGCACCAAGGGATCGAGGTGGAAGGCGTATTTCAGCAGGTTGCTCACGCCGTCATTGGCCGGTGTGGCGGTGGGCCCGGCGATGAGCGGATCGCCGGCATTGGCGCCGAATTTCTCGCTTTGCCAGACGACGAAGGGATCGCCGAAACTGAAGATGCTGCCGACGGTGGTGCCGCCGCCGTTGGTGGCGATGGCGCGGAAGTAATGGACATTTCCCGGGGCGAGTCCGGCGAGCGGGGACTGGATGGCCAGCGCGGTGGTGCCGGTGAGGCCGCTGCTCACTTGCACAAGCACCTGGGTGGAGGTGATTTCGCGCAGCGTGGATTGCGTCATTTCGCCGACAAACACATCGCCGGTCGGCGTCGTTGAGAGCGAGATAGGTTGGTCGAAACGGGCGACTTCGCCGAGGCCGTCGTCGCTGCCCGAAATGCCGTCGCCCGCAAAGGTGGCCACTTCACCGGCCGGGCTGATCGCGCGGATCTGATGGTTGCCCGTGTCGGCGACGAGCAGTCTGCCGTCCGCGAGCATGGCCAAGCCGGTTGGGTTGGAGAAACGGGCAGAACTGCCGGTGGCGTTGGCCATTCCTGCGTTCGTCGCCGAGCCGGCGAAGATGCTGGTGCTGCCGTCGGCGGCGATTTGGCGGATGGCGTGGCTGCTGGCTTCGGTGACGTAGGTGAATCCTGCGGCGGCCACGGCGATGCCGAGCGGGTTGTCGAAACGGGCAACGTTTGCCGCGCCATTGTCCGAGCCGGCGGTGGTCAGACCGGCCAAGGTGCTGACATTGCCATCGAGGGCAATCTTGCGGATGCGGTGGTTGGCGCGATCCGCGACGAGCAGCGTGCCGTTGCTGGCAAGGGCGAGACCGGAAGGAAGGTTGAAACGCGCGGCGGCGGGAACGCCATCGGTGAAGCCCGCCGTGCCGAGACCGGCGAAGGTGCTGACATTTCCGGCCAGCGTGATGGCGCGGATGCGGTGGTTTTTCGAATCGGCGACAAACACGATGCCCGTGCTGCTCACGGCGATGCCGATCGGTTCGTTGAACTGTGCGGAAGCGCCCGGTCCGTCGGTGAAACCGGCCACGCCGGTGCCTGCGAAGATACTTTCCGTGCCGTCGACGGCGACTTTGACGATGCGGTGATGCGCGGTGTCGGCGATGTAGAGATTTCCCGCGCTGTCCGTGGCAAGGCCGGCTGGATGATCGAGCGTTGAGGCACGGGTGCCGACGGTGACGGCATCGAATTCAGGGTCCAGCGACCATTCGAACCAGACGGTCGTCGGGCTGCCGAGCGGGTTGACTTGGGCGTTCAAGGTGGCGCTTTGTCCGGTGACGTCGGTGGCGGCCAGGGTGGTCACCGTCGGCGGATCGAGCACCACACCGCTAATCGGGAAGCTGAACGTCGATTGGCCGGGCGCATCGCTGAGGATGGCCACATTTCCGGGGAAATTTCCCGCGCTGGTGGCGGAAAGGGTGACGTTCAGGGTGATCGAATCGAGCGGCGCGATGGTCCATGGGCCGCCGCTGAGTTGATAGCCGACGGGCAGCGTGACGCCGCTGAGGTGCAGGGCGTAGCTGCCGGGATTGGAGACGACGATGGGGAGGATGACGGGCTGGCCGGTCGGAGTTTCGCCGAAATTGACCGGGCTGGCCTGTTGGTGCGCGATGGCAAGTCCGTCGGTAGAAACGGTGATGGCCGCCTGTGGGGTGAGGAAATCGAGCGTTTCACCAGTGGCTGTTCCGCGGTAGTTGGTGGCAACCGCGCGGAAATAATAAGTCGATCCGGGCAGCAAGGGCTGTGGAATGGAGGCTTGGACGGGCTGCTCGCCGCTGCCCGTGGCGCGTGGGGCCAGCGTCAGGGTGGGCACCGCAGCATCGCGCGAAACCTCGCGGACGCGATCGGTTTGGGCGACGAAGAGCCGACCGAAGCTGTCGATGGCGATGGCCGATGGTGCGTTGAGTTGGGTGGCGGTGGCCGGGATCAGGCCGTTGCCAAGCAGCGGAGAATTGACGGTTCCCGCGATGCCGGATCCGGCCAAGGTGACGGTTTCTCCGGTCAATTCGACACGGCGGATGCGGTGGTTTCCAAGGTCCGAAACAAAGGCGTCTCCGCTCTCATCCACGGCGACGCCGGTGGGCGAGGAAAAGCGTCCGTCGCTGCCCAGACCGTCGGCGAAACCGGCGGAACCGTTGCCCGCGAGGGTGAAGGCGCTGTTGGCAAAAAGCAGGCGCAGGCTGTGGTTACCGGTATCGGCGACCCAGACGCGGGTGCCAGCAGCATCCACGGCGATGCCGCGCGGTGACGAGAATAGGGCGAATTCCGCCGGTCCGTCGGCTGAGAATCCAACGACGCCAGTGCCGGCGATGGTGGAGACCTCACCGGTGGATGCTGAAATTTTCCGGATGCGATGGTTGCCAGTATCGGCGACGAAAACATCGCCAGCGGCATCCACCGCGACGCCTGCGGGGTAGAGGAAAAGCGCGCTGGCTTTCGGCCCGTCGCCAAAGCCAGCGACGCCGGATCCGGCGAAGGTCGAAACCAAGCCTGCGGGGGTGATTTTGCGGATGCAGTGATTTCCTTCGTCGGCGACATAGAGATTGCCGTCTCCGTCGATTGCCAGTCCGGCGGGATCTTCAAAGCTCGCGGCAGTGCCGAGGCCTTGGCCAAAACCGGCCGCACCGGATCCGGCGACGGTCGAAATGGCACCGGTCGCGGTGATGTGCAGGATGCGGTGGTGCGCACGATCGGTGACGAAAGAACCTCCATTGCCATCTCCCGCAATGCCAGATGTGCCCGCCAAGCCAGCGGCAGTGGACCCGGCCAGCGTGCTGACCCGGTAAGGCGCGAGCATGTCGGGATCGGTGGAATATTCGAAGCGCACTTCGGTCGGGTTTGCCTTCGGATCGACCGTTGCATGGAGCAGCGCCGTGGTCGGTGTGAGGTTGTCTGCCGGCAAGGTGGTCACCAGTGGCAATTCATGCAGGGTGAAACGCTGGCCGAGCGACTGCACGGTGCCATTGCTGGAAACCCAGCGGAAATAATAGATCGCGCCGGGATCGAGCCCGAGGGCATCGGCGTCGAGGATGGCGCTGACCTGCTGCAGGCCCGCCGCGTTGAGATCGCCGCTGTCGGCCACGGAAACGATCTCGGTGTTTTGGATGATGATGCGGCGCAGCAAGTGGTTCTCATGGTCCGCGACGATGAGGTTTCCAGCGCTGTCCACGGTCACTCCGGTCGGAGCGCGGAACTGCGCGACGTTGGCTTTGCCATTGGTAAGTCCTGCGCTGCCAGTGCCTGCCACGGTGGTGACCTTGCGGTAGTCCAGTGAAAGGTCGGACGTGATGACACTGCGGATGCTGTGGTTTTGCCCGTCGGTGACGTAGAGGATTCCGGCGGCGTCTGCGGTGATGCCGGAAGGCGAGTTGAAATCCGCACCCGCGCCCGTGCCGTCGGTGAATCCTGCGATTCCCGAGCCGGCGAAGGTGGTCACATCCGCCGCGAGGTTGCCCGCGATGGCAATTTTACGGATGCTGTGGTTGCCGGTGTCCACGACATAAAGCGCGTTGCCGACCAGCACGAGGGCCTCGGGGAAATCAAAGCGCGCGGACGATGGCGTGGCGGAATCTTGCAGCCCTTGGATGCCGGATCCGGCGAAGGTGCTCACCCCGCCGGATGCGGTGATCTTGCGGATGCGGTGGTTGGCGGCGTCCGCGACGTAGACGTTTCCTGCGGAATCGACGGTCAGGCCGTAGGGGTGGTTGAAACGTGCGGCGGAGCCGGTTTGGTTGAGGAATCCCGCGTTGCCTGGCGTGGTGGGACCGGCCAGCGTTTCGACCATCCAAATGCCGCCCGCCACCGTGGGGCGGACCAATTTGCAGATGCGGTGGTTGAAGGTGTCCGTCACGTAGACGTTGCCGTCGGGACCGACCGCGACGGAGGAAGGAAAGGCGAATTCGGCATCCGGTCCTGGACCATTCGCCAACCCGGAAAACGGGCCTTTGCCGGCGATGGTGCTGACGTTCCCGGCGGGGTCGATCATGCGGATGCGGTGGTTTCCGGCATCGGCGAGGAAGGTGTTGCCGAGCGCATCGGTGGCGACGGCGGACGGATTGGCAAACTGGGCGGTCGCGCGTGTGCCATCGGTCATCCCAGCCACCCCGGTGCCCGCGAAGGTGCTGACGACGGGCAGGAAATCGGGATCGGTGGACATTTCGAACACTCCGTCCGAATCCGCAGACGGAACGCGGGTGTGCAAGGTCAGACCGGTGACGGTGTAAGATCCCGCTTCAGTTTCAACCGCACCGACGTCCGGGCTGGTGGCCAAGATCCGAGGAAACCCACGCTGGTCGGTGGCGAGGTTTTCGTCACTGCCATTGTCGATGGTCGGTGAATCCGGCAAGGGCGGCATCGTCAAGGTGGAGCCACCGTAAGCCCCCAGCGGCGCGAGCTTGGGATCGCCCTCGGTGATGCTGGAACCCGTGGCGTCGAAATCTCCGAAGAAGTTTTCGTCGGTGGGCGCGCTGTTGCCGGCAACGATGGAACTCCGCAGCGTCAACGTGCTTTCGAAATCATTGTAAATCCCGCCGCCGCGGTTGCTCGCGTGGTTCCCAACGAGGGTGCCGTGGATGAGCGTCACCGGGCTGGTGTGGTAAATCGCTCCACCGTAGAGGGTTGCGTTGTTCGCGGTGATCGTCGAGTTGGTGAGCACCAAATTTCCCGGAGTCGCCGAGTAGATGCCGCCGCCGAGCGATCCCGCGCTGTTGCCGGAAACCGTGCAACCCACCAGCTCAAGGCTGCCTGTGCTGGCGATCGCGCCGCCGTAGTTGATCGCTTGGTTGGCGGTGAAACTGCAGTTTTCCAAGCGCATGCTGGCGGTGCTGAAAATCGCCCCGCCGAAACCGCTGGCGCTGCTTCCGGTGCCGTTGCCGTGGGTCAGCGTGAGGCCACGCAAGGTGAGATTTCCTCCAGTCGCGACATGGATGAGTCGTGTCGACTGGTTTCCGTCTAGGGTGATGCCGCCACCGCCATCCACGGTGATCTGTTTGGAAATCACCACTTCACTGCTCAAGGAGATGGTGTGTGAAACCGCCGTGAAAACCGCTGGATCGAAATCGATCACTCCGCCAGGGGTCACGTCGGCGATGGCCTGCCTCAGCGATCCGGCACCCGCGTCCGCCAGGCTGGTCACGGTGATGTCGGCGGCTCCCGCCAGCGCGATGAAATGGCCAAGAGCACAGGCACCGAGCAGACGCCGTGCGGGTTTTGCCAGCCTTGCGAAGACGTGTTTCCTGCGAGCAAGTGCGTGTTGAGGCGCTGTCCCAAAGAGACAGAGGAGGCGTTTCATGAGTGATGGGGAGGTGGGCAGCGGGTCGTTGCCTTGCCCACGCCGTCCTTGACGCCGCGTGGAAAGGAAACTCCCCGAGTGTGGATTCCTCGACGCACGCGCTCACAAATCAGGGACAAGTCACGCGCTGCGGTCTCGGAGAAGCCTCGAAAATGTCTTATTTCCGAAACTCGTGCGGAGTGACTGAATGAATTTCAAAAATTCTGCCAGATCAAAATTTAAGAAATGTTGAATATTTGATCGTTGCGACAATTTGCACGATGTTTCGCGAGTGGATTCAAGCTGAAGATTTAAACAGGCGTTTGACACGCGGGCTATTCCTCGCTGGGTCAATTCTGGCGTCCGAGACTTTGGCGGCCATCCCGGTTTCGGGTGAACGCGCGGTGGCTCGGTTTAACGAAAATCGCGGATGGCGATGCACTGGCGGACGAGTTCGCTCCGCCGCAGTTTCCCCAGCTCGCTGCGGGGAAAGCGCTCCACCACCAGCGCCGCTTGCAAGCGCAGCAGCCCGGATGCTTGTTCTTGATACCGAGCGAGCGTCGATTCAACAGCTGCCGCATCGACGCCGCCTTCGAACACGGGAACCAGCACGTGTTCCGCCCGTTCGTCAGGAATGGCCACCACCGCCAACGAGTCGGGGTGAATGCGGCCCTCCGCCAAAGCCAGCAAGCGGGTTTCGATCAGTGCGGTGTCCACCAATTCGCCGAGCACTTTCACCCGGCTGTCCGCTCGCCCCAACGGTGTCAGCGCGCGATTTTCCAACCGAACAAGGTCGGATGTGACATGCCAATCCGAGACGCGCGGCGTGAAAATCCCGTCCGCCACCGTGCCGGTGAACAAGGCTGGCCCGGCGATCGAAAGCAGCCCGTCCGTCGTGGTGCGGGCCTGCCAGATGGGCAGCAGCGGAATGGGCGCGGCGGCATACGGGAAATCCAGTTGTTCGAGCG
>JAZKEG010000006.1:73864-205709 GCA_040387215.1 Verrucomicrobiota bacterium
GATCTGCGAGCAGGCTTCGGTCATGCCGTAGCTGGCGAGCACCGGCCAGCCGAGGTCGCGCGCGGCCTGTCCGGTTGCTTCGTCCAGATGGCCGCCGCCGACGACGATGGCCCGCAAACTCGCCGGAGCCGCGAGTTTCGCTTGCACCAGATCGTGCACCTGAGTCGGCACCAGCGAGGTGTGGGTGACTTGGTGGGCGGCCATTTCCTCGCGAAATAAGGACGGGTTCCATTTCCCGGCGAAAACCGCCATGCGGCAGCCCGCCTGCCACGCCCGCGCCGCCACGCCGAAGCCGCCGACATGATGCGTCGGCAACGCGAGGCCCCAGCACGAATGCTTCGTCACCTGGAGATGCGCGTTGACCGCCTGCGCCGAAATCAAGAGTGCCTCCTTCGACAGCGCGATCCATTTCGGCGAGCCGGTGCTGCCGGAAGTTTCGAACAGCACATGCCCCACCAGCTCGCGATCGCCGGCCATCACCGGCGTCGCGTCTTCCCAGAAAGCGCGCGATGTCAGTAAAGCCGTGTCCATGGCAGCGCCTCCAACAGCTCGTCGAAACCGAGGCCGGTCCCGCCCGGCGGCTTGAACTCCGGCGACCACGGGCCGAGCGCTTCGGAAAACGCGTTTGCCTCGAACAAATGGTGCGTTTGCAGTCCGCAAACGCCGACTAACCCGGGGAATTGCAAGCCCAGCCGCGCCGCTTCCCACGCCGCGAATGCCTGGCCGAACGGATGATCCATGTAGCCAGTCACCACGACGCGCTGCGAGTTCATGATCGCCGCTTCGCCCAACAGATAGGGTTCGTCCACGGCCGGTTTCACCACCATCACCTGCGCGGCGGACGAGAGCGGTGCCGACTCGCGGTCCACCGCCAATGCGATCCGCGTGCGGCGGTGCAGCTCCTTCCACGCGCTTTCCGAATAGGGGCTCGGGTCTTCCACGAAATCGATGGCTGCGCGCGTCTTTTCCGCCAACCCAGCGAGGAATCCCGCCGCCTCGTCCGGCGTCAGCGACTCGTTGAAATCCAGCCGCCACTTGAGTGCCGAGTGTTCCGCCGTCATCGCATCGAGGAAACGCCCTTCCTTCTCCAGCTCGCGTCCGCACTTCAGTTTCACTACGGAAAATCCCGCCTCCACCGCGCGTTCCAGCTCCGCGATGTCTTGCTTCGCCAGCGTCGCATGGCTGCTGGGCACTTCCATTTCCTCAAACAACGACTCCTCGGCCGCCCGCGTCACCCTGTCGTATTCCGCGCAGCGCACGGCACGCCGGACGATGGGCCAACGGCGGGCTCCCGCAAGGTCCGCCAGGCATTTTTCCAACGTCGGGTCGCCCAGTTCCGGCCACGGATGGATGCACCCAAAACCATCGTCGATGCGGATCAACGCGCCCTCGAACTCGCGCCGCTTGGAAATGGAATTGAGAAATCCCCGCGCCTTCATCCGGTAGCGCGAGATCAACGGTTTTTGATCCGGTAAATGCATGTCAATGAACGGTCCCTATGCCATGCGACCTGCCCCGGCAAATGATTCCTGAGGGTCAGCTCAGCGCATAAATCCTGCTTCCCAGGGTTCGTTAAACCGTTAGCTTGTTCCGGATGTCGCGAAACGTGTTCAGAATCACCGCCATCCTGTGGCTTGTCGCAGCGGGCGATGCGTTTGCCGGCATGACCGTGGTCACCTTGACCGACATGGCAAAGGCTCGTCTCGACGCGCTGTCGTTTTTCCTCGCGCTCTATTTCCTGATCGCGCTGCTGGTGAAACTGGCGTGGAACCAACTCGCATCGGCCTTTTCCAGCATGCCGCGCCTCAACTACCGGCGGGCGCTGGGGCTGGTATTCGTGACCGGACTTCTTTTCTACGTCGTGCTCACGATGATTTCCGGAGCGCGAGAATTGCTCACTCCTGGAGCTTGGGAAAAGCAGGGGACGGGCTACCGCCAGCGCGAAAAGGCCGGAGAGTTGACCAAGGAGCAACGCCGGGCGAACTTGGGGAAACTGCAGGAAGCTGTTTGGGCCTATGCCCGCAGCCATGATGGCAATGCTCCCCCGTCGCCGCTGGTTTCCGAAATGAACCCCGAGGCATGGCTCTATCCGGATGGCGGGCTCTATTGCCTCATGCCTGGAGTGAAACCCGGTGGCGGTAGGCAAATTCTGATTTATGAACCGTCCGCCGCAGGCAGCCGACGCTTTGTCCTGCTAGCGGATAGTTCCATCGAGGACAGGGCGGAAGGAACCTTGAAGCGCGAAATCCAAGACCAGCTGCGGCCATGAGCGAGACGATTCTTCCAAAGGCGAAACGTGGTTGTTTGTCTTGGGTGGCGTGGCCGCTCGGGATTCTTGCCGCGGCCTTTTTGTTGCTGATGTCCGCTAGGAATGTGTGGATGCTGCAAATGCCTTTTCACCTCCTTGCGGGTGGTGTGCTGCATGCGCAGCGGGCTTTCGCTCATTTCACCTCAGACCTGCCAAAGCTCATGACAGCGGCGGTCTTGCCCTGCCTTGCGACGGCAATCGCGCTGTGGGGTGCGCATCGCTTGATCCTGTGGTGGCGGCTGGCAAATGGAAACCGCGACGGATGGCGTTTCAAGCACACCGCTTTGGCGGGTTCGTTGGTCTTGCTCGGCTCCGCAGCGGCGATCGCGCTCAGCGGTGTGGTGCATGAAGCCGTATGGCTTCCGCAGGGGAAGGTCATTCAATCGAACATCCGCAACTCGGGAACTTACGCGAGAATGAATGCGCGACAGCTCGGTGTGTTGCTTTTTGAACACGAAAACGAATATGGAGCCTACCCGTCCTCGCTGTTGAACTTGGAGGAAATTGAGAAGGATCCAGCGAATTTGCGGCGGATCATGTTCGTCGATCTGGATCCTCCTTCTCCTCCGGAACCATTCATTTTTCTAGGGTCAGGAAAAACCGCAGAGGGCAATCCCAGCCGGCTTCTCGCCATCAGTCCGGTTATTCCGGAGTGGGACGTTTTCATCGCCCTCAAAATGGACTATTCGGTGACTAGCATGCCCGCTTCGAAGTTTGCAGAGGTGGTAAAATCTGCTGCTGGAGAGAAACTCGAAGGAAAGTGACAGCCATGGTTGATGTGTTGTTCCACCTCTTGTTCGGGTTCCTCTTCTTCCTCGGCCGCAACATCGGACAGATGAATTTCAACGCGGACCTCTTCGTGCCGGGTTTCGGGGCCTATCTGATCTTCGTATGCATCCTTCACTTCCTGATGCGGCGGCGGTGTCGGGAGAAGCAACGGATTTGGTCGATTCGTTCCTCATGCGCGGTGGCGCTGATGCTGCCTGCGCTTTTCGGAATCAGTTTCCTGATTCCGGGTGTGATCCTCCTGCTCCAAGAACTTGCGAAGGACTCCTAAGCCGTCATTTCGCCATCACGGCGGCGAAATGGAAGGCGGTGGCGAAGGCGATGAGTTGCACGCCGCCCAAGGCGAGCAGCCGGTTGAAGGCTGGGCCCGGCGGGAGCGTCAGCACGCCCCAAATGATGCGCAAGCCCAGTAGGAGAGCCGGAGCGCCAGCGATGGCGAGCGTCGGGATGCCGAATGCGACCCATGCCAAGCCAAGGAACACGGCCAGTTTTACCTCCAGCCAGATCACCGCCACGGCGACTTTGGGGCCGCAGCGCACCGCGAGCGTGCGTTTTCCCGTCGACGCGTCTTCTTCTCGGTCGCGCAGGTTGTTGATGGAAATGAGCACCGCCGACAACAAGCCGACCTGCGTTCCTAACAAAATAGCCTCGCGCGGCCAGCCGCCGGTCTGGATGAACACCGTGCCCATCACCGCCACCAGGCCGAAGAACAGGATGACGAAAAGCTCGCCCATCCCGCGATAGGCGAGGGGAAACGGTCCGCCGGTGTAGCCGTATGCGAGAAACAACGAGGGAATCCCGATGGCGACGATGGGCCAGCCTCTCGCTTGGAAAAGCACCACACCGCAAGCCGTCGCCAGCAGCAGGAAAACGACGCCGAGTTGCATCACCGTGGCGGGTTTCATCATTCCAGAGGCTGTGACGCGCGTCGGTCCCAGCCGCTTTGCCGTGTCCGCTCCTTTGCGCGCATCAATCGCGTCGTTGAAGAAATTCGTCGCGATCTGGATGGCGACCGCGCCGCCCACCGTGCACAGCGCGAGCAACAGGTTGAAATTCCCTGTTATTTTCCAAGCCAGCACACAGCCCACCCACACCGGCACGATGGCGGCGGGCAAGGTTTTTGGGCGGGCGGCCAGCAGGCAGGCCTTGAGGGTGGATACCGTCACGCGCGGGAGTGAACGCGGCCCATTCCGCAAAATCGACCCATTTCGGCGAAATTTAAGGGGCCGATCAGAGTCCGATTTTTGGGGGCACGAAACCCGCTTCGAAGGGCTCGTGGCGTCGGTGAAATCCCCCGCATCGGCTCTTTTTCCTTGCCGCATGAGTCTCGTCTGCTTGGTTCGCCGGGATTCAGGATCGCCTTGGAAGGGGAAAACGCGGGCTTCGGCACGCGATCCGCTTTTGACAGGTGTGCTCCATTCCCTTTGAACAAATCCACCGTTTCCCATGATTTTCCCGGAAGATAGCCAGACGCCCTCACTCTTCGAGTCAGGCACCATTGACCGCCGCCGAGTGATTGGTGGGCTCGGCATGGCCGGTTTGGGAATGTTGGCAGCCTCTACCCAAGCGGGTGCAGCACCCTTTCAACGGAGCGCAGTTTCGAGTCCAAACGTGAGCGTGCAGACGCAAGCCCGCCCTTCCGCCGCACGGCCGCAACTGATGCGCATGGATTACTCGGATCTCCCGCCGGATTGGGCGCGCAAGCAGGGATCTTTCCTGCCGGAATACAGCCGCTACCTTTCAGGGCTGAAGCTGCGCGCCATTTCTCCGATGCAGGTGATTCAGGCCCACGCCAAGAACAAGGGAACAATCTGGAATTGCCTCCCACCCAAGACGTGGTGGACACGCATGGGCTACACCTTGCGGGTCGCGGATCGCATCGCTCAAGAACTCAATGTGAGCCAGATCGAGGTGGTTTCGGCCTACCGCAGCCCGGTTTACAATGCCCATTGCGCCGGTGCGAGATCGGGATCGTGGCACCAAGCGAATGTGGCGCTGGATGTGAAATTTCCGGTGCGTGCGTCGCAAGTGACTGCCACGGCGCGCAATCTGCGGGATCGCGGGTTGTTCAAGGGCGGCGTCGGTGGCTACTGGAATTTCACGCACATCGACACTCGCGGCGAGAACGTCAATTGGTGATCCTGCGCATCGCGCTTACGTCTTGAAGTCGCGGGTCTGGAAGGAAAGCCAGCCGATGATGAAGAAGGTGAGGTTGAGTCCGGCCAAGAAGGCGTAGGACTCGATGAGCTTGGGCCAGGAAAGGTTCTGCTCCATCAGGAACACCCAAGCACTCATGCGCCAGGTGATGAACCAGCTTTCGTAGGGTTTGAAGAAGGGGAAACCCTGCAGGATCATGTCCACGAACAGGATGGTCAGCGTGATGATGGTGGCTGCGGCGGGCTTGATTTTGAAACATGAGAACATGAAGGCCAGCGAGGACAGAGTGATCATGCTGATGCCAATACCGGCAGCCGACATCGCGAGCCGCCCGGCTCCTTCCGACCATGACGGATAGGCGGCGAAAACCTTCATTTTTGGCTCCATCACAAAAAGGCCGCCCTGCCAGCCGACGGCGGCCACCGCCATCAGATAGCCGGTGACGCCGACGAAGAAGACGAAGGAAAAGGTGTAGAGCGAAACGGCGGTGTATTTGACCAGCAGGAGACGGAAACGGCTGATGGGGCGGGCGAAAACCAAGCGCAGATTGCCGTCCTCATTCTCCTTCGCGACGATGTCCCCGGCGACCAGCGCGAAGTAGATAGACCCGAGCAGGAACATGCTCAGCAGCATGATGGTGAACGTGATGGTCAGCGAACTGTAGTAGGTGGCGAATTCCAGCCCATTGCGGTCCAACAGGTTGTGCATGTAGTTCTGGCTGCGCGGCAGTTTGTAAACCAGCAGGATGACCGCTTCCATGATGAGGAATGCGCCGTAGCCCATCCAAGTGCGGGGGCGGGCGAAGAGCTTGCGGAGCTCGCCGCGAAGTTGTTGGAGGAAAAGCATGAAAGGGGTCAGTTAGGGCTGTCTGCGCCGTCGAGGATTTCCATGTAGAGATCTTCTAGCGAGCGACGGACGGGGGAAAACGCGCGGACGCGAACGCCGCCTTGGACGAGGATTTCCACAAGATGGGAAGGATCGAGGTTGTGGGGCAGGGCGATGCGGCCGGGAGCGAGCACCTCGCCGCCCGTTGCACGGATAAGGCCGCTGGCGATGTCCCAAGGTTCGAGGTTCACTTCGAAGATGGGCGTCTCGTCCTGCAAGCCGTCGAGGGTGCCTTCGAACACATGTTTTCCCTCGCGCAGGATAGCGACGCGATCGCACATGAGTTCGACCTCGGCGAGCAGGTGGGAGTTGAAAAGAACGGTGATGCCGCGCTCGTCGCGGAGCTTGAGGATGAACTCGCGGAACCACTTGATGCCTTCAGGATCAAGCCCGTCGGTGGGTTCGTCGAGCAGCAGGACCTCGGGTTCCGGCAGCAGCGCTTGAGCGAGGGCGAGGCGTTGGCGCATGCCGTGGCTGTAGGTGCGGACCTTGGAATGGATGCGGCGGGAAAGGCCGACGCGTTCGACCACTTGGAGTGCGGCTTCCGCGTCGAAGCCGGCCGAGTAGCTCATGAGGATGCGCAGATTTTCCCAGCCGGAAAGGTATTCGTAAAAGGCGGGGGCTTCGAAAATGGCCCCGACTTTGCGTAGGGCTTGGGAGCGGTGGGTGAGAACGGAAATGCCATCGATGGTGACGTCGCCGCGATCCGGCATGACCATGCCGAGGATGATGCCGAGCGAGGTGCTTTTCCCCGCGCCGTTGTGGCCGAGCAAGCCGAAGATTTCGCCGCGGCGGACGTGGAAGGAAACGTCGTTGAGAGCGGGCTTTCCGCCGAAGGATTTGTGCAGGCCGGTGGCGGTGAGCATGGCGGAATGGTTCAGTTGTCGACGGCGAAACGCGGCTTGTTCGAGCTGGTTTGGTCGGCGTAGAGGAAATTGGTGCCGCTGGGATGCCACGCTTCCTTGTCGGTGATGAGCGGGATTTTGTCGGGCCTGTCCTTGATGCCGAAAAAGCTGAGATCGCTGTAGGGCAGGCCATTTTGAGTCGAGTTCCACAGGTAGCTGCTGCCGGATTTGGCGAAGACCTTGGAATCGGCGGGGCAATGGAAGGCCTCCTCGCTGCCGAGATAGGGGAGGAGCGCGGTTTCGAGGACGGGTTCGTCCGCGGTTTTTACCGAACGGCCGGCCTTGAGCACGGGCATGGTGTTGTTGTGCTCTTGCAGGTAAGTCTGAAGCGCAACGCCGAGGGAACGCAGATTGCCGATGCAGCTGGCCTCGCGCGAGCGAGCGATGAGGGAACGGCTCAGCGGGTAGCCGACGCCGAGCAGCACGGCGACGATCGTGATGACGACGAGCAGTTCGACGAGGGTGAATCCGTTGCGTTTCATCGTGATCAGCGGCGCGGGCCGAACTCGTTGCCACGGAGACCTTGCATCTGCTCATTCATCGCTTCCATCAGCGGCGCAAGGTCGAGTTTGGTGTCGGTGCTGGATTTTTCGAAATAGGCCTTCATGCCCTCTTGGGTGATCTTGTCGAGCAAGTCGGCACCAAGCTCATCGGCGCGTTCCATGTCCTCGCGGGTGCGGCCTTTGCTGATTTCCTCCAACCCTTGTTCGACAAATTTTTTGCGCTGCTCGGGCTGCATGGCATCGAGCGATTCCATGAACCGGCCCATCGACTCGACGATGGTGAGTTCGATGAAGAGCGATTTTTCGCCGGGCGCGAGTTTGCGAAAAAAGTCCTCACCGCTGCGGTTCTCGCGGTTTTTTTCGCGTTCTTGGAAGTCGAGGCGGTTGACGAGGTCGGCGATCTCGCGGAGCTCCTTCTCGCGCAGCGCGGCCACCTCCGGGCTGCCGGGACCGCTCGACCAATCGGCGAATTTCGCTTCCGCGACGGTGCGGTTGACGCGCTCGGCGGTGATTTTGCGCGATCCCGCGTAGGATCGGATGGCCCAGACGGCGAGCCAGACCGTGATGAGAATGATTGCCGCCCTGATGAAAACGTCCCGCCTTGCCATGTTCGGCGGGAGATTAGGCGCTGCGGGTGGTCACGCAAGGGGGCAGTGTGGAAAGGCGGGGTGGGAAATCAATCTTGGCGACATGCGGCGCGGCTGTTTGAATGCCGACCATGAATGCAGGCAAAGGCGTGGTTTTTGGACTCCTGATGACACTGGCTTCGCTGCGGGGCGATACAGTCGCAGAATTGACGACGCGGGCAGAGGCCGGCGACGTGGACGCTCAGCTCCAGCTCGGGGAGATTTTTGCCCGTGGCGAGGCGGTTCCCAAGGATGAGGCGGCCTCGGTTGCATGGCTCGCAAAGGCGGCGGAGCAGGGGAATGCCGGGGCGCAATTCCAAATGGGCCAACGTTACTTGAAAGGGCAGGGGGTCGCCAAGGATGCCAAAAAAGCGGTGGAGCTGCTGTCTCATGCGGCCGTGCAGGGAAATCCTGAGGCACCGATGCTGTTGGGAAATCTCTTTCTCTCTGGCAAAGGCGTGCTGCGCGACAGTGGGCAGGCGGCGACATGGTTCATGCTAGGCGCGGAAGCGGGCAATCCAGCTGCCCAAATTCAAATGGCGAGGATGCACATGAGCGGGGCGGGGGTGGCCAAGGACGATGTAGAAGCCTGCAAATGGGCCATTCTTGCAGGGGCTGGCGGCGATAAGGCGGCGATTCCCATTCTCGCGGCCGAACAACCTAAGATGAAGCCGGAGCAGCTGGAAATGGCGCGTTCGCTGGCCGCAGAGTTCACCGAGAGGAAAAAGCAAGAACGGGCGCTCGAGTTGCCGACCGATGGCCTTGAGTCCCCACAGGAGTTGCTCGCTCCTGTGGAACCTGAAGGTTGATCTCTCCTCAGCGAGCAACTCGCACGTTGCTGAAGCTGGAAGTGTTTCTCACTTCGTCATCGCCGCTGCTGACTGTGAGGCCGATGTAGCAATTCTTCGGCAAGTTGAGCCGGCTGGAGGTCACCATTTCCCACTTGCGGCCGTTGTTGCTGCGATAGGCGAGGATGGTGTTTCCGTTGCGCTCAAGACGCAGCCAAGTGTTGGCGGGTTTGGCACCTTTTTGGGTCACTTCCTTGGTCGAAGCGTTGTTGTCGGAGCGCAAACGCCAGTGGAGTTTGCCGTTTCCATCCACGCCAATGAAGGCTTGGCGAGCGCCCGGAGCGAGCGATTGGCGGACCATCAAGCCAATGCGGGAGTCCTTGCCGGTGTCGTCGATCTTGCGGATGCGAGCCGTGATGGAGCCGTCGCTCGAGAGATTTTGCCAGCCAAAGTTCCCTGCATCGACTTTTCCGAAAAGGGTGCCGGAGCCGCCAAGGGTGAAGATGCCCGAGGCAAAGGTGGCGGGATCGGATAGCGGTTCGTCGCCGAGACGATTGAGTTTCCAAGGCAAGGGCAGGCGGTTGGCGACGATGGGGATTTCCAGAACGCATTTGGCATAAGCCCCGTGATTGTCCTTCGCATGGATGATGAAGCTGTGGATTCCCGCGCTGTTTGGCGAAGGCGTTCCGCTCAACGCTCCGTTGGCCGCCACCCGAAGCCAGCTTGGACCGGAGATTTTCGCGAAGCTGAGGCGATCTCCGGCATCGGGGTCCGAGGCGCTGTCGGCGATGGATTCTTTCCAATACGAGACTTTCTCCGTTCCGGCTGGGCGCGTGATGACGTCGCTGACGAATACTGGGGCGTGGTTGGCGGCAGACACGGTGATCAACAGGCTGGCGGTCGCAGAGGCTCCCGACGTGTCCTGCACCTTGGCGACGACGGTCGTGCGGCCCACGGCAGATTCTGGGGCGGTTCCAGAGAATGAGCCGTTGGCAGAAATGGTCAGCCACGCGGGACCAGAAGCCTTGCTAAAGACAAGGGAATCGCCGTCAGGATCGCTCGCGGTGAGCAAGCCGGCGAAGGGCGTCCCTGCCGTTGCGGTGGCATTGAAGGATGGGCTGGTGAACAGCGGGGCGGAGTTTTCAACCACCACAATTTCGCCGCTGATAGAAATGGAGATGGTGGCGGTCAAGGAATCCAAGGAACCGTCGTTGGCCTTGAAGGTGAACATGTCATCCCCGATGTAGTCGAGATCCGGCGTGTAGACCAACTGCGGAAACTCTCCTCCGAGACGACCGTGTCTCGGTGCTTCGACGATGAGGTAAGTGAGAGCGTCGTTTTCCACGTCATTTCCGGTCACGTCGATGGGGAGCGGTTGATTCTTCAGGGTTTGCAACGCCTTGGTCGCAACAGCAGGAGCGTCGTTGACCGAGGTCACGCTGATCGAAATCGTGGCGGACGCGGAAATGAGCGAGCCGTCGCTCGCGGTGAAGCGGATCTGATCCGAGCCAAAGAAATTAGGCCGCGGGGTGTAGGTGAGGTTGGGTGGGGTGCCGGTGAGTGTTCCGTTCGACGGTTGCGCCACCACCGCAAACGTGAGCGTGTCACCGTTTGCGTCAGTTCCGCTGAGCACGATGGCAACCGGCTTGTCTTCTGCGGTGGTCAACGAGCGATTGGCCACCACGGGTGCCGCGTTGGTGACCGTGATGGAGACGGTTGCTGGAGCCGAATCAAGCGAACCATCGTTGGCTTTGAAGGTGAACTGGTCGCTGCCTTGGAAACTGCTGTGCGGAAGGTAACTGAGATTGGGGGCCGTGCCGGAGAGCGTTCCATGCTGCGGCTGGGTCAGAACAGTGAACGTGCAGGTGGTTTTTTCTGGGTCCGTGGCGGTCAGTAGGATGGGCAGCGCCGTTCCTTTCGACGTGCTGAAGGAGGCCGAGGCGGTGACTGGGGCATCGTTGACGGGGGAAACCGTGATAGCAACGGTGGCTGTCGGTGAGTCGATGGACCCGTCGTTGACCTTGAAGGAAAGCTGATCCTGGCCGTGGAAATTTGCGGCAGGGATGTAGGTTAGGTTCGGGGCTGTGCCCGTCAGCGACCCATGGCTCGGTGGGGAAATCACGCTGAATGCCAGCGCATCCCCATCGGCATCTGTCGCCGTCAGGGTGATGGGAAGGGCGGTGTCTTCTTGCGTGGATTTTGACGCAGAACCAGCAAGAGGGGCTTGGTTGCTGTGGGTCACCAGGATCGAAACACTCGCGACTTGAGAATCGACGGCTCCGTCGTTGGCCTTGTAGGAAAAACTGTCGGTGCCCGTGAAATTTTGTCCGGGCGTGTAAACCAGATTTGGCGGAGTTCCGGACAGGCTGCCGCTGTTTGGCTGGCTTGCGATGGCGAAGGTCAGCGCATTCCCCTCCACGTCGCTGCCTGACAACGGAATGGCAAGGCTCTGATTTCGAGTCGTGGAGACGGAAAGATGGGCGACAAGCGGGGCGTCGTTGATGGGACGTATCGTGAGCGAAACGGTGGCTGGCGCGGAGTCAATGCGGCCATCGCGCACTTTGAATTTGATCGTATCGGTGCCATTGAAATTGGCTTTTGGGGTGTAAATGAGGTTGGGGGGGCTCCCCGCCAGCGTGCCGTTGATGGGGAATCCGACCACGGAGAAGGTCAGGGGATTGCCGTCGATGTCCGCTCCCTGAAGCTGAATGTTTTGAGGCGCATCTTCATTGAGTGTGATCGACGCGGCGGTTGCGGTGGGAGCGGTGTTGGTTGTGACCGGGGGCGGCGTCGTGTCCTGAATCAAGTCAATCTCGGCAACACTGATCGAGGTTTCACTGCTCACTGAAGAGCTTCCACGCAGAAGGATGTAGCGTGCGGTCACCGTGCCGAAGCGGATATCTTTCAGCTCGTGATTTCGCAGGAAGGTTCCGCTGGCAACTGGGTTCCCCCAGCTGATCCCGTCGTTGCTTACGAAAATTTCATAGGCTCCGATGGTTCCTGTCAGTGAGCCATCCTGCCGGGGAAGGTAACTCAATCCGTTGAAAATGAGAGAGGAAGATAGATCAATTTGGATTTCTGAGAGCAGGGGATGATCTCCCGTCTGAACCGGCGATTCCCAGAAAGTTTCCGCCTTGCCATCGATGGCTGCGGCAGCGGGATGTCCTGGAATGCTCGGATCGCTCGAAACCACGGTCCATCCGTCCGGGGACGGAGTGATCTCAGGCTCAACGAAATACGAGATTTCGTCGGAATTTGGGCCGGTCTGACCACTTTGGTTGAAAGCGGCGACGACAAAGTAATAAGTCTGCCCCTCCGTCAGATTAGTCACCGGAACCTCCGTCGTATTTTGGGTCTCAATCACCTGGTCGTAGACACCGGGTGAGGTACCGTAGCTCAGTCGATAACCCGCGATATCCATCTCCGGATTCGCATCCCATGCCAAAATGGCGGACGACATGGCGGCCGACAGGCAGGCCGGAGCAAATCCCAGAACCAAGAAAATCAAGGCTCTCACGCCACTTCCCGGGAATCCGGGACGGGCAAGTTGGAATTTCCCGAAGGATCTGATGATGAGCGAGATGCTTGATCGCAAAGCTCCGCCCCATTTGGCCTTAGAGGCCAACTGGCAAATGGTCATGGCTGGTTGTAAGGGTGCAATTCGACCCCCCGTTTTCCGCAAGCGGTGCGCTCCAAGCAAAACGGGCAGCTTGGGCCGGAACTCGGATCCTTCAGAGGAGAGTGTTTCTCCGGAGAAGAAATCCGATGGGACTGTTCCGACGTCTCGCTGCTTGAAAGGCGGAAGGGACTCCGACTCTCAGGAAGATCTCGTTCTGATTCAGAGGTGGCCGGTGAGCCGCATGAATCGGGTTAGGTGTTGTGACAGCAGTTGTTTAAGATCTTCGATCCATTTGGCTCTCCGATCTGTTCGGAAAAGTAAAATTTCTGGCGTCCCAAACAAGAAGTTATTTCTAATTTTGAACACGTCTTTGCGTAGGTTGTCCTGCGCACAAAAAATCCCTACAATTCTGTGCTTGCTCGATAAGCGGTGCTGAAAGAATAGTTTTTGAGATCTAAAGATCAGCAACTTATGTCATTCGGCGGCGACTTGATGAGATGTGCCAAAATTCTCCATCCAAGCAGTTTTTGCCTCTGCAACAACCACCAGTATCCCGCTTTTGGAGTCTATTCTTGGGTGAGTCCCGAGGCCGAAATGGGTTATCGCATTGACACTCAAAACCCGGCTCTTTAAAAAATTCCAAGCTTTCAAGAATTGCTTAAAATGCCCCCCCGTTCCCCTCATTTCCCCGGTTTGAGCGCCAGATTTTCTGCGGCGCTCTTTCTCATGTCTGCGACGGGCTACTTGAGCGCGCAAAATTTTGTGTCTCGCTCGGGCAGTCTCAATCCATTCGGGGCCAATGGCGCATTGCCCTTTGGTCAAGTTTGGGAGTCCAGCGCCGACTTAGGCGTCAAGGGCGGGTTTTCATCAGGGGTGCGATTCAACACCGTTTACGATTCCAATTTTTTTCAAACCGAAAGTGACGAGGAGGATGAGGAAACCCTGACGCTGACTCCTTACCTAGCGTACACAACCGACCCTGAGGGCGGAGCGAGCGCCATGATTTCGGCATCCTATTCGCCATCGGCCAATTGGTACCTCAACAACCCGGACCTCGACGCCTTCAACCAAGGGGGAGCTTTCTCCATGGTGGTTTCTGGCTCCAGAACGGTGATCAGCATGTATGCGTCCTACTCTCAGCAGTCAGGAGTGGATCGCCTCGCTGGGGGCTTCTTGTCCGGTTCCGCGCTGAGTGTTGGACTGCAGGGCAGTTACCAGCTTGCTCCCCGCACCAACATCTATGCCAATTTCACGCCCACCATCGTGGACTATGAGGAGGGCAATTTCACCGGATTCAGCGATTTTGCGATGAGTTTTGGCGGGTTTTGGGCGGCGACCGAAAGGCTGAGCTTTGGTCCAAACTTGGGTTACACCACCAGCAGTTCTGACAACACCGGTGATTTCGATTCGTGGAGTCTTTCCGGCAACGTGAACTACCAGGCGTCGATGAGAATCCAGCTCGCAGCTTCGCTGGGGCTTCAGTATTCAAGGTATTCGCAAAATTCCTCTTCAAACGGCACGAACGTCATCGGAAGCCTCAACGCCATCTACCAAATCAACGAACGGTGGCAGTGGGCCAATTCCGTACAATCAGGAATCATCCCTTCGCCAAGCCAAGCCAACTACGTGATCAACAACTGGTCGATTTCGTCGATGTTGAACCGCAGTCTCTTGATCGGCAGTGTCGGAATGGGCGTTGATCTGGAGTTTTCGAGCTATGAGGCGGTTGGGCCGACAGCCGTTTCCCAGGGCGACGAACAGAATCTCGGCTTCATCGTCAGCTATTCGAGGCCCATTTATTCGGATCGGGTCGGGTTCAATTCCTCGTTACGCTACAACCTCAACAATGGGGAAGAGGACTGGTCGCAATTGCTGGTCAATGTGGGCTTGAGCCTGTCGTTCTGATTCCAGAGCGGCTTCACCAAGATTCCTTTCCTCATGATCGGAATTCGTTTCGGAAAAGTTCCAAGCTAATTGTGCTTTCTGAGCATCACGCCTTCACGTAATTTTAAAAAAGCTTAATCACTCTATGGTGATTCCGAGTTTGAGCCCTTGGGTCATCCGTAAGTAGACTCACATCGTCTGGAGTGAAGGCTCTAGGGCAAATTGAAACTTGATTAGGATTTCCGAAATACTTATTGAAAAAAATTTCCGGTCTTCTAAGACACTTTCCTGAGGAGGTGCTTTAGAGCCAATGTGATTGCCCGGATTTGACGGGCAATTGTTCCTCCTTCATTCCCTGTTCACAGGCAATGAATCCTCCCCCAACCGCCATTTTGAACTCTCCCCCCCGGGTTTTGGTGCGCCTTGCGCCATTCGACCAAGGGCGGCAGCGTGTGCACGCAGCGATTGCGTGAGAATCTCTGCCCGAGCGATCAGTTCCTGAACCCGTTTGGCAGATTTCATATTTTCACTCACTCTGCCATGTGCAATTCGCTGTCAGAAATAAATTCCCTTGTCGGTTCTTTATCCGATTGCTAGATTTTCGCCGTATCTGAGCATCTTTAATCGTTCTTAGCCTATTGATGTTCAGGCTCAAATCTTCAAGGCTTCAGTCATCTGACATTCCTTGCGGATCAACAAGCCCTTCGCGTTGCGAGGGGTGATTGCCAAAACCAGCTCCCTCTGAATATGAAGCGATAGTTTTCCTGCTGTATTTCCACCCCCCACCCCCCCCACCCCCCCGTGACCCCAACCTCAAGGCGGCGCTCCCGCCATTCATTACTCCAGTTTTATCCGGATCAGACATTCCGCCGTGCCGTTTTCCGAAGCGGTAAAAGCGATCCTCTTCCTGCCTGTCCTCTTTCCGTGTCAGACGGTGTTGGCAGAAGTGAAATTCCTGACATTTCTCTGTCAGTCCCGCATTGGAAACGCATTTTGGATCTTTCTGTGGTGATCGCAGCCCTGCCACTGCTGATCATCTTGGCGACGCTGATTTATGTGTGGATACAGATCGTCTCCCCAGGGGCTGTTTTATTTCGACAGACTCGCATTGGAAAAGCCGGGAAGCCTTTCACGGTCTACAAATTTCGCAGCATGAAACATCAGGCTGCGACCCAAGTGCATGAAGCTCATGTCGAACATTTGATCCGCACCAACAAACCGATGACCAAGTTGGATTTGTCCGGTGATCCACGGCTCATCAAGGGAGGATGTTTCATGCGCCAAGCAGGACTCGACGAGCTGCCACAGCTCATCAATGTGCTCAGAGGGGAGATGAGTTTGACCGGCCCTCGCCCTTGCTTGCCATCCGAGGCTAAGCTCTATGATGAGCAGCATATGCGCCGCTTTCAGGTGCTGCCTGGACTTACGGGAAATTGGCAGGTCAGGCGGAAAAATTCCACGACCTTCCTCGAAATGGTGTCGATGGATGATGAATACATTGACCAGCTCTCGCCTTGGAAAGATTTGGCCATCATTTTCAAGACCCCATTTGTCCTTTTGGGGCAGACAAAGCTTTGCTGGATGTCCAGTTCCCGGAAGCCAAAGCGCAGCATGAGTTGCGTTCCAAAGGCACCTGCGGTTCCTCATCCCTCTTATCGCATGGCAATGAGCCGAACGCAAAAGGTCGCGGACTGAAAAATGAGTAATGGCTTGTCCATTGGTGTTGTTGGCCTCGGTTACTGGGGACCCAACCTTGCGCGGAATTTCAGCATGCTGCCGGACTGTCGACTGGGAGCACTCTGTGATTTTGACCCAGAGAGACTTGAAAAAATCGGTTTCTCTTACCCAGGGGTGCCGAAATTTTCGGACTTGGAATCAATGTTGACGGATGCTGCCGTGGATGCGGTGGCCATTGCGACTCCGGTTCCAAGTCACTACCAGTTGGCAAAAGCTGCGTTAATGGCCGGCAAGCATGTGCTGGTGGAAAAGCCTTTCGCTTCCAGTGTGGCGGAATGTGAAGAGCTCGCGTCACTTGCCATGGATCTCAATTTGAGGTTAATGATTGGCCACACCTTTCTCTATTCGGAGCCGATTCGCGTTATCAAGGAGATCGTGGACTCGGGTGATCTCGGAGATATTCGCTATATCAACAGCCAACGTCTCAATCTTGGACTGTTTCATAAAGATATCAATGTGGTGTGGGATCTTGCTCCTCACGATCTTTCCATCATTTTGCATCTGCTAGGAAAGAGTCCCGATTCGGTAAATTGTCAGGGAAATGCGCATATCACACCTGGCATTGAGGACGTTTCCAATATTTCACTTGGGTTTCCTTCCGGGCAGTTTGCCACAGTTCAGAGCAGTTGGCTTGAGCCGCGAAAAGTCCGTCAAATGACAATTGTCGGAACGCGGAAGATGATTGTTTACGATGACATTCAGCCGATGGAGAAAATTCGCATCTACGACACTCGGGTGGAGCGTCCACCGCACTACGCGAATTTCGGGGAGTTCCAGTATTCTTACCACTACGGCGATAGTTTCATTCCCTACCTTCAGCAGTTGGAGCCGCTTCGCCAGATGTGCCAACACTTCGTCGATTGCATCAATTCGGGAACCGAACCGCTGACGGGAAGTCGCAATGGTCTCGATGTGGTAAGAATTCTTGAAGCTTGTTCCAAGTCGCTGAAAGCCAATGGCGCGGCTATCAGCATCACTTCTCCTGTTGTTGTGCCTAAGGGGCGGCTTGCTCCTGATGGCATTCTTCAAGGTGTCGCTTCCTTGCCCTATGGATCCCACCTTGCGAATCGCGCCTGACGTCGTTCTGGGCAAGGATGTGAAGCTATTTGGCTTCTGTAACCTTTATGGCTGCCGGATCGGGGATGAAACCCGCATTGGAACCTTCGTCGAAATTCAAACTGGTGTCTCTGTGGGGGCTCGGTGCAAAATTTCCAGTCATACCTTTATTTGCGAAGGTGTAACACTGGAAGATGGTGTTTTTATAGGGCACGGGGTGACTTTCGTGAATGATCGTTATCCTCGTGCATTGGCAGCTGATGGAAATCTTCAAACCGCAGCCGATTGGAATTGCCAGCAAACACGGGTGAAGCGTGGAGCCTCCATTGGCTCGGGAGCGACTTTACTGGGTGGAATTACGGTCGGAGAAAACGCGATGGTGGGAGCAGGCAGCGTGGTGACATGTGATGTCCCCCCTGGTGCAACCGTTGTTGGCAATCCTGCTCGAATCCTTCGTCACTCTGAAAACTCATGACTCAACCGGTCCCATTCCTCAATCTTAGGGAGCAACATGATCTGATGCGCGATGAGATCATGGCCGAAGTTTCTAAAGTTATTGATGACAGCGCTTTTGCCGGCGGGCCGTTTGTCGAACGTTTTGAAGAGGAATTTTCCAATTTTTGTGAAGTCGATCACTGTGTCGGTGTCGGCAGTGGCACTGATGCTCTGTGGCTGGCTCTGGAGGGGTTAGGCATAGGTGTTGGGGATGAGGTGATCACCGTTTCGATGACTTTTTTCGCCACGGCGGAGGCTATCAGCCGCACCGGGGCTCGACCCGTTTTCGTCGATATCGAAGAAGAGTCCTACACCATGAACACCGCTTTGTTGGAGGCTGCGATCACCTCGCGCACCAAGGCGATCATCCCGGTGCACTTGTTCGGTCAGATGGCGGATATGGACCCGATCATGGCGATTGCTCGCAAATATGGACTGTTCGTGATCGAGGATGCGGCCCAAGCGCACGGAGCAAGGTATCGTGGAAATTCACCAGGCACCTTGAGTGATGCCGCCTGTTTTAGTTTTTATCCCGGGAAAAATCTAGGAGCGATGGGGGAAGCGGGTGCTTTGGTGACAGGGCTGTCTGATCTAGCGCGCAACGTCGGGATGATTCGCGATCACGGGCAAAGCCGTAAGTATCATCACGCGTTGATCGGCTGGAACTGCCGTATGGATGGAATCCAAGCTGCCGTGCTCCGAGTGAAGTTAAAGTATTTGGAATCGAACAACGCCAAAAGAAGAAGTATCGCTGAGCAATATTCTTCGTCGCTAGAAGGTGTTCCCGGGATTGTGCTGCCGCATTCAAATCCTCAGGGTGTCCATGCGTATCATGTCTATGCAATCCGCGTGAAAGATCGCAGTCGATTTGTGGACAAACTTCACCAATGCGGAGTTGCCTCAGCAATTCATTATCCAATTCCCGTTCATTTGCAGGACGCCTACCAGGATCTGGGTTGGAAGAAGGGGAGTTTTCCCGTTTCTGAGCGATGTGCGGATGAATTTGTCTCACTGCCGATGTTTCCAGAATTGAATGACTGCCAAGTTGCTGCGGTTATCGATGCCGTTACTGAGGCCGCAGTAGCAGCCCTTCCAGTTGGTGCATTGTGAAATTTGAGCACTTCGATTGAGACTGAACTCCGATTTTCAACCCGATGGCTGTCCAGCACTTGTCCATCGGTTTGTTGAGTAGACTCCCGAATGGAGTATCCCTTGAAAGAATCGATCCGCTCTCGGGCGATCGCTGGGATAAAGATATCATAAATCACCCCAATCTAACGATATTTCATCGCTCTGCGTGGGCTCGGGTGCTGAACGAAACCTATGGCCACCAACCCTATTATCTAAAGTTTATTTCTTCTGAGGGAAGCCAGACTTGGGTGCCTCTGATGGAAGTGGATAGTCGATTGACTGGTCGACGTGGAGTTTGCCTTCCATTTGCTGATTTTGCGGGGCCGTTGTGGTCCAGTGCTGTGGACCCTGAGTCAGTCTATCAATCGCTTCAACAGTTCGCCAAGGAACAGAAATGGAAGCGTTTGGACATTCGCCACACAGAAGTTTCGCCCCATGGGGCACAACCGTTCATTTCTTACGACGGTCATGTGCTCGACCTGCGGCAGCGGGAAGATGAGCTTGAACGGCGATTGGATACTGCCGTTCGACGAGCCATTCGGAAAGCGGCCCGTGCGGGACTGGAGATTTCGATCAAGACGGACGCCGAATCGACAGCAGCTTTTTATCAACTTCATTGCCAGACACGGCGCCGCCATGGACTGCCGCCGCAACCTTTTCGGTTTTTTAGTTCGATCCAAAGAAATCTTCTGAGCCAAGGGTTGGGGGAGATTGTTCTAGCAACTCTTCATGGAAAACCCATTGCAGGTGCGGTGTTTCTGCGTTCTGCAGGACGGGCAATTTACAAGTTTGGCGCATCGGATCCAGCCCATTGGGAAACTCGGCCGAACCAATGGGTGATGTGGCACGGCATCAAACATCTGATCGCGAATGGCTGCTCCGAACTTCATTTCGGGCGGACTTCTCGCGGCGATGAAGGACTGTCGCGGTTCAAACGATCCTGGGGCTGCGAATCCAGCGAACTGAATTACTTCCGCCATGACATCCGCCGCAATTGCTGGCTAAGTGGTGCTCAATCCAATTCGGAAAGTCATCCTCTCCTCTTTGGCTGGCTGCCACTGGCTCTTAATCGCATCGCGGGCCAATTGATTTATCCACATCTCGACTGACTAATTCCCCCCCATCGATTGCAATGAAATCATCCGAATCCCATCGTCCCGTCGCCTCTGGAGGCGTCAATATGCACGATATCCTCTATATTCTATTCAAGCATAAGTGGAAGATTCTCATACCCACAGTGCTTGGATTTGCGACTGCTGCCATTCTGGCCCTTCGCTCGGATATGGTATCGCCGAGTTTTCAGACTCAGGCGGAACTGCTGGTTCGCTACGTGGTGGAACGCAATACCAATGATCCCGATGCTCCCAATACGGTCAAAGGGGCCGGGCCGATGGAGGTGATGAATACCGAGCTGCAAATTCTCAACAGTTTTGACGTTGCGCTGGAAACGGTTGCTGAATTGGGCGCTGAAAAAGTCATGGATGCGGACGGTGCGAAGCCTACCCAAGTGGAGGCGGCCACCTACCTGAGTGAGCATTTTGCCGTTTCCGCCGAGAGAGGAAGCAACATCTTGCACTTGAGTTACAGGGACAGTGATCCGACGCGTGCGGTGAAAGTTCTGAATCAGATTATTCAGTGCTACTTCAAACGGCACCTTGAGATACATCGTTCATCCACAGCGGCTGACCAGATTGCTGCGGAAACCGATAAGGCCCGCGGAGCCTTGCTGGTTACTCAGGAGGAAATCAACCAGCTCAAGTCTGATTCTGGAGTGATCTCGATCGAGGGTACCATCACGGAGTTCGAGTCTCGCCGGCAGATCGTTCGGTCCAATATCATGGCGGCCCAAGCCTTTGTGGAGGAACAACGGGCGAAGGTGGCGTCGATGGAACGCGGTGCTGGGCCGACGGCCCCTGAGGATGGAAAAAAAGCGGGAGAGTCCGACAAGAAGGAGGCTCCCAATGCTGCGGCCAAGGTTGAGGACGCGAAAGTTCGCCGAGAGACGGCAGAGGCTCTGGCTGAATACAAAGATTTATCTTCCAGCGTTGAGTTCATGCGGCAGGAACGTCAGCGCATCGAAACGCGTCGCTCCAAAAATGACCCGGGTGCCCGATCCCTGACCCGCAAGATCGAGTCGGCTGAGACTCGAATGCTCGACCTTGCCGCCAAGTATCCGGATTTCAACCGCCGTGTGGAAAACACCAACAGCCCAATCATGGGGCCTGTCAGAACGTTGGCGGACGAACAGGCGCTGCTGGCTGCCATGGAAGCGCGTTTGACGGTCACTGAAAATCAAGCCAAGCAGATCGAAAGTGAAGTGGGGGACTTGTCCCAATTGGGATTCCGACTTGAGGAGCTGGAGCGACGTCGTGCGGTGGAAGAAGAAAAGTATCGAACCCTTCAATCCAGCCTCGATAAGGCGAATGTCGATAGAGCCTTGGATCCGACGAGAATGCCGAACATCGGAATTGTTCAGACCCCGTCGTCCCCGGTGAAGTCCATCGAAGCCACCACCAAGAAGATCGTCATCGGCATTGCTGCTGCCGGCCTGATCATAGGACTGGGGCTCGCGTTTATGATCGAGTGGGTCATCGACCGCCGCATTTCCCGCCCCGAACACATTCGGACCCGCTTGCAGATGCCGCTCATGCTCTCCATCCCCTATGCTCGGTCTAAGGATGGGATTTCCAATCTCATCGGATCCACCGATCCGCTTGAGCCACCGCCGCTGCCAGATTCACGCTTGGCGCTTGGCAACAATCGCTCCTTGAAACTCCAGAAGGCCGGGCCTGCGCATTTCATCGAACCTTACACGGCGGCGATTCATGACCGCATCTTGTTCAATTTTGAAATCAACAACATCACCCATAAGCCCAAGTTGGTGGCCTTGACTGGCCTTTCCGAAGGGGCCGGATCGACCACCATCGCCACCGGACTGGCCAAGTCGTTCGCCGACGGCGGAAACCGCAAAGTGCTGTTGGTGGATCTCAATCCACAGGCGAACGGTTCGGGCAATCATGGGCAGGGTGCCCATTCGCTGCGCCACGCGCTGGACATTTCGCGAACCGAGCAGTTTCGCCAATCGCCACGCAACCTCTACTTTGCAAGCGCCTCGACCCGACGTTTTCAAGGCGAGTCCTCTTCTCTGGCACCGCTTGGGTTGCGCGAGATTTTACCCAACCTGGTGGCCAGCGATTACGACTACATCATCTTCGACATGCCGCCTGTCGATGCCACCAGTCCGACGGTGGCGATGGCCGGATTCATGGACAAGGTGCTGCTCGTGTTGGACGCCAACGGCACCACCCCGGATCGTCTCCAATGGGCGTATTCCGAGCTTCAGAAAGGACGCGCCGATGTTTCGTGCATCTTGAACAAGGTCAAATCCCACGCTCCCCGTTGGGTCGAGGGCGACATGTGATTCCATCCGACGCTTCGAGGTCCCCATTTTTCCTCCGCGATGCCGGAAACTTCGACCACTTGGCTCACCAAGGCCTACTATTTGGCTAAACCGTTCCTGCCTCGCGGTCTTCGCTGGGCCATGCGGCGGCATCGGGCGGTAGGCATACGCGTTCGCCACGGCAGCGTTTGGCCCATCGACGAGTCCGTTGCTTCGGTCCCATCCGGTTGGCCGGGCTGGCCGGACGGAAAACGCGCGGCGGTGGTGCTGACGCATGATGTCGAGGGGCAAGAGGGCGTCGACAATGTTCGGGCCTTGGCTGAATTGGAAATGCGCCATGGTTTCCGCTCCTGTTTCAATTTCATCCCAGAAGGGGAGTATCGAGTGCCCGATTCGCTACGCGAATGGCTGACTGACAACGGCTTTGAGGTGGGAGTTCACGACCTCAACCATGACGGCAAGCTTTACCATTCGCGCTTAGGCTTCAGTGCCAAAGCCCGCCGCATCAACGGCTACCTGCGCGACTGGAAGGCGACTGGCTTTCGCTCCGGATTCATGCTCCGCGAGTTGGATTGGCTTCACGAACTGGACATCGCCTACGATTGCTCGACCTTCGACACCGATCCTTTCGAACCTCAACCGTCCGGGGCTCACACCATCTTTCCTTATTGGATTTCCAGTCCAGAGGAGGGGAGTAAGAAGGGTTATGCCGAGCTTCCTTACACCTTGCCGCAGGATTCCACCCTTTTTCTGCTGCTGCGTGAGGCGGATGCCACGGTCTGGTTGCGAAAATCCGATTGGCTGATCGGCCACGGCGGCATGGTGCTGGTGAACGTGCATCCGGATTATATCGATTTTTCAGGACCGGGCGACGAGATGCACTTTCCCGCCCGCCATTACGAAAGCCTGCTGAAACACATCTCCGAGCATCATCGCGACACCATCTGGCCCGTGCTGCCGCGTGAAATTTCCCGTTTCGTTTCGTCCTGCTTGGTGGAATCCCAGCCCTTGCCCGCCAACAACCGTTGGCCACTTAGGGCGAAGGAAGGAGTGGATGGAGGTATCAAAATCTGGATTGATCTGGAAAATACGCCTCACATTCCCTTTTTTGGCCCCATCGTCCGAGAGCTTCGAAAACGTGGGCACCGGGTGGTCATCACCGCACGGGACGGCTATCAGACCTGCGAACTCGCTGAATTTCATGGGATGAATTTTCAACGAATCGGGCGTCACTACGGCAAGCGACTCACCTCCAAGGTTGCCGGATTGTTGATACGTGGTGGCCAGTTGTTGGCGTTTGCCCGCCATGAGAAACCTCATTTGGCACTCAACCTCGGTTCCCGAACCCAAAATCTCGCGTCTCGCCTGTTGGGCATCCCCGTGGCGGAAATCATGGACTACGAACACACGGTGGAACCCGCATTGCTTGAATCTCGTTGGTATTTCATGCCCGAGTCCGTCCATCAGGCCGTTAAACCCGAGGGCGGACAGGACAGGTTCCGAACTTACCGTGGCCTCAAGGAAGATGTCTATGTCCCGGACTTTATCCCAGATCCTTCTCTTCAAGATGAACTCGGACTGGACCCGGCCGATATCGTCGTGACCATTCGTCCGCCCGCCACCGAGGCGCACTACCACAATCCCGAGTCCGAAGCCCTGCTTCTCCACATCATGGAGCGTGCCATCGCCTCGCCGGGAGTGAAAATTGTGCTGTTGCCTCGCAATTCCAGCCAAGAAATGGCTTTGCGCGAAGAGCATCCGGAATGGTTCCAGTGCGCCAAAGTGATCGTCCCTGCCAAGGTGGTGGATGGGCTAAACCTGATATGGCACTCGGACCTCGTCGTTAGCGGTGGCGGCACGATGAACCGGGAAGCCGCCGCCATGGGCGTTCCCGTTTACAGCATTTTCCGCGGCCGCTTGGGGGCTGTGGACCGCAACCTCTGCGAGGAAAAACGACTCATGTTGATCCAGTCCAGCGAGGACGTGGATCAGAAGATTCTCTTTGAATCGCGCCAAGGGAAGGAGCTGTCCTCCGCTCGACCCGTCCATGCCTTGTCCGACATCCTCGTCCAGCTCGACCAAATCATCAGCACGTTGTGTCCTGCTGCCGCCCCCATCGCTCCGCTTCCTGCGACCCCATTATGACCTCCCCGTTGAAACTGATCCTTGTTGCCGGCGCTCGCCCGAACTTTATGAAAATCGCGCCGGTCATCCACGCGATCCAAGCTCACAACGCCGCCTGCAATGGCAGCGGCCGCCCTATCGAGTGCCGCCTCGTCCACACCGGCCAGCATTACGATGAAAAGATGTCTGGCGTTTTCTTCGATGAACTCGGCATTCCCACTCCCGACGACCATCTCGAAGTTGGCTCCGGCTCCCACGCCGTGCAAACCGCCAACATCATGCTCGCTTTCGAACCCGTCTGCTTGCGTGAAAAACCGGATTGGGTCGTCGTCGTCGGAGATGTGAATTCCACCGTCGCCTGCACCTTGGTCGCCTCCAAGCTCGGCATTCCCGTCGCCCACATCGAGGCTGGTCTGCGCAGCTTCGACCGCGGCATGCCAGAGGAACTCAACCGTCTCGTCACCGACGCCCTCGCGGATGTCCTTCTCACCCCATCCGAGGACGGCGACGAAAACCTCCGCCGTGAAGGCGCTGCCGAATCCAAGATTCGCCAAGTCGGCAACGTCATGATCGACTCGCTGGTTGCCCAACTCGACAATGCCGACCGCTGCGACACGCTCGGTCGCCTCGGCGTGGAAAAAGGCCGTTTCGTCTACGTCACGCTGCATCGCCCCTCCAACGTCGATTCCAAGGAAAGCTTGGAAATCATCGTCCGCGAACTCGCCGCACTCTCCAAAGATTGGCAAATCGTCTTCCCCATCCACCCACGCACCCGTGGCAAAATGGCAGAGTTTGGCCTGAGTCTCGACGACAGCCCGAACGTTCAGCTTCTCGACCCGCTCGGCTATTTGGATTCGGTCAACCTCACCCGCCACGCCCGCTTCCTGCTCACCGATTCCGGCGGCCTGCAGGAGGAAAGCACCTACTTCCGCACCCCCTGTCTCACCCTTCGCCCCAACACCGAGCGGCCCATCACCATCGAGATCGGCAGCAACAAGCTCACCACCGTGGAAACCCTCCGCAACGATATCGCCGAGCTCCTCGCCAAACCTGATCGCCTCGGTGCAACACCACCCCTCTGGGACGGAAAAGCCGCCAACCGCATCGTGAACGAGTTGCTCGTCCACTCGCTTTCCTGATTCGACATCCTTCCATTTCAGCTCAAGGATCTGGCGCCGCTCAACGGCCAACCCTTCCTCACCCTCTTCCATGCAGGACATTCTCATCACCGGCGGAGCCGGATTTATCGGTTCTCACACCGCCATTTCTCTCGTTCAAGCCGGCTTCCGTCCGGTCGTTATCGATAACTTCGCCAACAGCAGCCCGGTCGCTGTCGAACGGGCCCGCGAACTGGCCGGTGGGGCGGACATCCCGCTTATCGAGGCCGATCTCTGCGATGCTGCAGCCGTGGATCGCGTTTTTTCCGACTACAAAATCCACGCAGTCATCCACTTCGCCGGTCTCAAGGCGGTTGGCGAGTCCGTCGGCAAGCCCCTCGAGTATTACGCCAACAACATCGGCTCCACCCTCGTGCTGCTCGATGTCATGCGACGTCACGGTTGCTTCAACTTCATCTTCTCCTCGTCCGCCACCGTTTACGGTTCTCCCGAGATCCTACCCATTCCTGAGTCCCATCCGCTCAGTGCCACCAACCCTTACGGTCGCACCAAACTCTTCATCGAGGAAATCCTCCGCGACCTCGCCATCTCAGACGACCGTTGGCATATCCCGTTGTTGCGCTATTTCAATCCCGTCGGTGCCCATCCGTCGGGCAAAATCGGCGAGTCACCCAACGACGCACCGAACAACCTCTTTCCCTGTGTCACTCAATTTGCTGTGGGCCGCCGCTCCGAGCTCAAGGTCTTCGGAACCGACTACGACACCGCGGATGGCAGCGGTGTCCGCGACTACCTTCACGTTTGCGACCTTGCGGATGGCCACGTCGCTGCGCTCCGCGAAATCGGAAAACTGAAAGGCGCAGTCCCCATCAACCTCGGCACGGGCACCGGCTACTCCGTGTTAGAAGTCATCGCCATGTTCGAGGACGTCTCCGGCAAAAAGATTTCCGCCCAGCTTGTCGACCGCCGCCCTGGCGACATCGCCACCTGCTACGCCGATTCCACTCGTGCCAAGGAACTGCTCCACTGGGAAGCTCATCAAACGCTCCGCGCCATGTGCGAGGACTCCTGGCGCTGGCAAACCGGAAATCCTAACGGCTACGAGAGTTGAGGAGAAGGGGGGCACTTTTGTGTCGGGCTTTATTTCTGGTAGATTGATGGTGATTCGTTGGTGGGAAGAGTCTCCTTTGGGCAAGATACCTCGCCGACAATCCGGATCGAGACGCCACAGACTCGATGCGGTCTAAAGCCCTTGCATCTCCTTTGAAGAGGGATGTTGGTGCCTTTCATTTTTCCAGCCGATTCAGTGCGGTCTGGCTCTTGAACTGAACTGGATCCTTCGAGGTTCCGGATTTTGTAATCTCCCCCATGTCTATCCGCATTACGGTTTTGACACTCGTTGTCATGTTTCTCGCGACCTACGCATGGAAAAACTGGTTCAATGCTTTGCTTGGCGGAATCGTCCTGTTCGCGTTTCTTGAACGACCGGATATGCCGCGGACCATCGCGGGAGTTCCCGGACTGAATTTTTGGAATCTCTTGTTCCTCAGCATCACCTTCGCGTGGCTCAACCAACGGAAGATGGAGGGAAACCAGTTGGATTTTCCGCGAGGAATTCATACCGCGCTGATCTTTTACATCGTGGTGATGGTATTGGCGGCGCTGCGGGCGCTCATTGATCCGAGTCGCTACTATGAGGGAACGCGAATGGATCTGCTTCTGAACTATTTGGTGAATCCGCTGAAGTTCTTGTTGCCCGCCTTGATGCTCTACGATGGCTGCCGCACGCGCGAGCGAACGGTTCATGCGTTGGGGGCCATCCTGTTGGTCTATTTTCTTTTGGCAGTCCTGACCCTGAAATCGATGGGGCTGAGCCTCAGCTTCTCGTCGGGTGATGAGTTGAGCGACAGGGCCGCACGAAGGCTAGTGAGGGATGTGGGATACCATCGGGTGGATCTTTCCATGATGCTCAGCGGGGCGAGCTGGGCTCTGATCGCCTTTTCACAGCTCTTCAAACAGCACTGGATCAAGCTGGCCTTGTTCGGGGCATCGGGGATCACCTTGTTGGGTCAGGCGATGACCGGAGGGCGTACTGGCTATGTCACCTGGGGAGTCATCGGATTGACCCTCTGTGTGGTGAGGTGGCGCAAGCTGCTGCCCGTGATCCCCATCATGGTGGCCGTGGTCATCGCATTCGTGCCTGCGGTGCGGGAACGCATGCTCCAAGGGTTTGGCGGTGAAACGGGCGGGATGGTGGAACAGACCGATGCATCCTCGGTTACCTCTGGACGTGACCGGATCTGGCCGCTGGTGATTGACGAGATCAAGCAATCTCCTTGGGTCGGCTACGGCAGGAATGCCATGCAGCGGACGGGCCTTTCCAGCTGGGCGCTCGACCATCTCGGAGAAGTTTTTGGACATCCGCACAATGCCTATCTGGAGTACCTTCTCGACAACGGATACCTTGGATTCCTATGTGGAATGCCCATCTACTGGTTGCTGTTCCGGAGAAATATCCAATTGTTTCGTAGCCAGAATGATCAGATCTATGAAGTTGTGGGAGGGGTCGGACTTGCGCTGCTGATGGCGCTACTGATTGCTGGTGTGGGTGCCCAAACCTTCTATCCGAGGGAGGGGACCGTGCCGATGTGGGCTGCGCTTGCGGTTGCGTTGCGTGCCTGGGTTGCAAGGAGCCAGATTTCAACGCATGAACCTATTCACTCGGATGGCTGGCGGCGCGAATCCTCACAAGGCGTGGATCACGATGAATCTCGAGCCAATTTGTCAACGAAGCCAAGGGGAGGCCTCGCCTGATGAAACCGGGGGAGGCTTCAGATGGTCGTGAGCGGTTGACCACAGGTTTGTTGGTCAGTTGGTTGTCCCAAATTCTTCTGATTCTTTCGGGTTTCATCGTGCCTCGAATGATTGACGATGCCATGGGTGCTGCGACGCTAGGGATTTGGGATTTCGGTTGGTCAATGGTTAGTTATTTTGGGCTGATCGAGGGAGGTATTGGTAGCTCTGTAAATCGCTACGTAGCGGTGGAGCGTGGCAAGGGTGATCAAGAGGGGGTGAATCGGATTGCGAGCTCTGCGGCACTAATCCAACGAGCTGTAGGATCAGTGGTTATATTGTTAACAATTGGATTGGCGTGGTGCATTCCCTATAACTTGAAAGACGTCGGTCCAGAACTCGAACTACAAGCGAGATGGCTAGTAATGCTGTTGGGAACGGCGACCGGGCTGACAATGTTCGGTGCTGTTTTTACTGGAATATTAACAGGCTGTCACCGTTGGGCGACGCACCATTCGATCTATGCGATTACCAATATTCTTTCGGTAGTGGCGATGGTAATCGCTCTTGGTTTGGGGTTCGGTATCATCACTCTTGGGGTGATTCAGTTGTGCCGAGAGCTGCTCGGTCGTAGTTTGAGAGTTATCTACGCTTACAAGGCTTGTGATGGGCTACGGATTTCAATGCGCTTGGCAGACAAATCCACGATTCGCAGCATGCTTGGATTTGGCGGACGAATGGCAATCGGCAGGATCAGTCGAATTTTATTAGCACAGACTTCCAGCATTCTTGTCATGTCATTTCTCGGTCCGGCACAGTTAGCGATGTTCGTCAGGCCTCGTTCGCTGGTCAGACAAACATCCGTGTTTCCGCAAAAATTTTCGTTCATGCTAGTGCCAACCGTGGCGGCGATGGTTGCTGCTGATAAGACACGGGAAGTCAGAGAGTTTGTCATCAAGTCCAGCCGGACCGGGCTGTATATGTCCGCGCCTCTTATTGCACTCTTGGCCATCGGAGGCCCCGATCTGATTCATTTGTGGATGGGGCCAGATTACGCGAATCCGTGGCTGATTGGTCTACTCACCATGGCGCTCGCATCCGAAGTATTCTATCAGCCTCTTGATAGCTTACTCATCGGGCTGAATCTACACGGCAAGCCGGCGTTGGTGATGTTAGGTGCGGCGTTGGCCGGGATCATCGGTTCTTGGGTCGCTCTTTCCAGTGGGTTTGGACTCATTGGTGTGGCGGTGGCGATAGGCATTCCTTGGACCTTTGCTCACGGCGTATATCTGCCATTGTTCACCTGCAAGAAGCTCCAGATTCCGCCGACCGAGTTTTTCAGATCCGTCTGGTTGGGACCATTGGTAGCGACCCTTCCGTTTGCAGGGTTCTTGGTCGCCGGACGCGTCATCTTTCCGGATCGCCCAATTGAGGCTCTGGCTTCCGGAGGACTCGCAGGAGGCGCAGTTCTGGGCGTCTTTTACTGGTGTCGTGTACTGCCGGATTCCATGAAACGAAAGCTGATATCGATTTTAGCGATGCGACCAAACAAAGGGAGCATTTGATTCCTCTTTTTTCGAAACACTCATTACCCCCAAACAACCATTGTGAAATCCGTCTTAGTTACTGGTGGTGCCGGCTTCATCGGCAGCCATCTTGTCGAATTGCTGGTCCGCGAAGGCTATCAAGTCCGTGCGTTTGCCCACTACAACTCACAAGGGAAGTGGCATCATCTCGAGCATGTCTCCAAGGAGATCCGCGATGCCATCGAAATCGTCCCCGGTGATATTGCGGATGGAGGTGCAGTCGGCAAAGCCGTAGCGGGTTGTGAGTGGGTTTTTCACCTCGCGGCGCTGATTGGAATTCCCTACTCCTACGTTGCTCCGAGCTCCTATGTGCAAACTAACATCATCGGCACGCTCAACGTGCTGGAAGCCTGCCGCAACCATGACGTGGCCCGCATGCTGCACACTTCCACCAGCGAAACTTACGGCTCGGCGCAGTATGTGCCGATCGATGAAAAGCATCCACTAGTCGGCCAGTCGCCTTATTCGGCGACCAAGATCGGTGCCGACAAGCTGGCCGAGAGTTACTGGTTGAGCTTCGAGATGCCGACCACCATCGTCCGTCCTTTCAACACCTACGGACCTCGGCAGAGTCAGAGGGCCATCATCCCGACCGTGATGACTCAGGCAATCGCTGGTAACGAGTTGAAGCTCGGCAATCTTGATCCGGTCCGCGACCTTACCTTTGTCACCGACACGGCCGCAGGATTCCTCGCTGCAGCCCGGTCGGAGAAAGTCATCGGCAAGACCATCAACCTTGGCGTCGGTTCCGGAATCTCGATTCGTGAGTTGATCGTAAAAATTGGCAAGATCGCAGGCCGCGACTTTCAGGTTGAGCAGCAAGACCAGCGGGTCAGGCCTGAGGGCAGTGAGGTCCAGCGGCTGATCAGCGATAACCGGCTCGCCAAGGAACTGATGGATTGGGAACCGCAAGTTGGACTCGACGAAGGGTTACTCGCGACGTTCCAACATATCCAAAGTCACCCGCAGGATTATATTGACCGCGGCTACGTGGTGTAATCTCTCGAAGAAAATCGGATAGATTGTAATTCTATTTCCTCAACACCGAGAAGTCGTTGATTTCTGGGTTTTTAGTTTTCGATAAACTGTATTTACCCCCTGTTCATGAAAAAAGAAGAGATGCGAAACGTGCGTGCACTGATCCTTGCTGGAGGCAAAGGGACTCGTCTGCGTCCGCTCACCGCAGTATTCCCTAAGCCGCTGGTACCTCTGGGAAACCGGGCCATCATCGAGATCTTACTGCAGCGTCTGGCTGAGGCCGGTTTTGTCGATGTCACCATCTCCACCGGATACCTCGCAGAACTCATCCGCGCAGTTTGCGGCGATGGCAGTCGCTTTGGGCTTAACATTGACTATGTTGGGGAGGATGAACCGCTGGGGACTGCCGGTCCCTTGTCATTGCTTACCAACCTAACGAATCCTGTGATCGTGATGAATGGTGACTTGCTCACCACCTTGGATTTTGCCGAAATGATACGTTACCACCGGGAACAAGAAGCAGATCTTACGGTCGGTGTGTTTCCGCGTGAGGTGAAAATTGATTTCGGAGTCGTGGATACCGGGGCGGATGGAGAGTTCCAAGGATTCCGTGAAAAGCCCACTTTCCACTATGATGTCAGCATGGGCGTCAATGTGATTGGCGCGAATGCGCTCAAGCACGTGATGGCTGGACAGAGACTGGATATGCCGGATCTGGTTCTCAAAGTTCACCACACCGGAGGCAAGGTTGCTTGCTTCCGCCAAGCTTGCCGTTGGCTCGACATCGGCCGTCTCGACGACTACGCGCTCGCTCAGGAAGAATTCGAAAGGGACGAGAAGGCCTATCTTAACTCGTAGCATGGGAAAAATCATTTGGATCACCGGAGCATCGGGCTTCTCCGCGCGCCATCTGGTATCGAACTTGCGGCGGAACGAACCCGATTCCCGCCTGATAGGACTGGCGCGACAACCTGCGGCAAATCCTGATTTTGATGCATGGCACGCCGCTGACATCACGGATGCTGAGTCTTGGAAACAGGCGGTTTCTGCAGATCCTCCCGATCTTGTCTATCATCTGGCCGGGGCCGTTCATCCCGCAGCGGAAGATCTTCTTTGGTTCACCAATGTTGCCGCGACCCGCTTGCTGATCGAGGCAATCTCGACTTCAGGAAAACCGACAGTCCGGCTATTGGTTAGCAGTTCTGCTGCGGTCTATCGGCCGACTCCCGAAACGGTCGATGAGCAAGCTCACGCCGGTGGCGCGAACGCCTACGGTCGGTCGAAATGGGGGCAGGAGCAAATTGCCTTGGCAAGCGGAAGGGAGTTTGGAGTGGAAGTGATCATCGCTAGGGCCTTCAATCTGATAGGACCCGGACTTCCGGAACGCCTGCTGGCGGGCCGAGTTTGCGCTCAGTGTCTGGACTCAACCGATCGTTGCATCAAAACGGGCGATCTTTCCGCAGTCCGCGATTTCATTGATATTCGAGATGCTGTGGAAGCTTATCGGTTGTTGATGGACCAGGGGGTCGATGGCGGAATCTATAATGTGGCGAGCGGCGAAGGAATCTCGGTCCGCATCTTGGTTGAGACCCTTGCAAAACTGGCGGGTGGGCTTGAAGTGGTAGAAAGCCGGGAGTTTGGAAATCGCGGAGTGGACCGCTCCTGCGGCAATTTCTCGAAGCTAGCAGCACTCGGTTGGAAGCCCCAATACCCCTTGAAACATTCTCTACAAGACATGCTTGAAGCCGCATCCCGTCCCTCATGAATCCCCTCAAAGTCGGCATCATCGGGCTGAAATGCTATGATCATCTCATCGGCGCAGAGGTTCCCCGCTACTTAGGCGGGATCGAAACTCAACTCGCCACCTTAGCGAAGGGGCTTGTTGCCCAAGGTTGTGAGGTTTCGCTCATTACCTACGATCACGGACAGCCGGATGATGAAATCATCGCAGGAGTTCGAGTTATTAAATCGCATCCACCTGAATCTGGATTGCCCATGATTCGAGCCATTCACCCGCGGACCAGCGGCCTGTTTCGGGCAATGAAGTCCGCCGCCGCAGACATCTACCTCCAAATGGGAGCTGGCATGGAAACGGGACAAACCGCGATTGGCTCCCGTATCCTAGGACGACCTATGGTTTTTTGCCTCGCGAGCGACGCAAATTTTGGCAGTCATCTTTCCTCTGGGCGTTGGGGAATCGAGGGCAAAGCCTATCGTTTCGGTCTCAAAAGTGCTCGCCGTATCGTTGCGCAGACGGGTGTCCAGCGCGATGGGTTGCGGCAGGCCACGGGGTTGGAATCTACGATCATCCCCATGGCTGTGCTTCCGCCTTCTGGCGAAGCTCGTCGGAATGAGACCTCACGAATCTTGTGGGTGGGTCGGATTACTCCTGGAAAACGTTTGGATTGGCTATTGGAAGCCGCCAAGCGACTTCCGAATTTTACTTTCGACATCGTGGGCACGCCCAATCGTGACTCAGAGCATGCGACTCAGTTGATGGAAGAGGCGCGCTGTCTGCCAAACGTGGTGGTCCACGGTCGCGCTCCGGTGTCGATCTTGGTCGAGCTCTATGCTGGAGCCAGCCTTCTGGCCTGTACCTCTGAGCTTGAAGGGTTTCCCACGACCTTTCTCGAAGCTTGGAGCATTGGGCTTCCGGTGGTGACTACCTTTGATCCTGACGGGGTGGTGGCTAAAAACGAGCTCGGCCTCGTGGCGGAGGATTTGGAAGACTTTATCTCAAAGCTTGGAGGACTGTTGCAGGAAGACGCGACGCGGCAGATACTGGCGGACAATGCCCTGAAGTATTTCGAAGAGAACCATAGCGTGAGCGAGGTATGTCGGCGTTTCGGCGAGATGCTGGAGGATGTTTGCCAGAGGTAGCAGTGGCCGGCCCCATCGGCCGACTTCAATGCTTCGAAATACCAAGGTCCATTGTTTGGATGAATATCACCGCATTTCAGAGCATGACTGAAACTCCCGAAACCACATCGGTTCCAGGCACTGCCGAAAGTGTGGCGAGCAGTCTCGCACATCAGCCGTTGCGAGTTTGTCTGCTGATCAGCAGTCTGGAGTTTGGTGGGGCGGAGCGCCAGGTCATCGAAATGGCCCGCTGCTTCGACCGCCGACTCGTTGATCCCATCATTTGCACGCTTTCGGATCAGGTACCCTTGGTGGAAAATGATCCAGAGACCCGCAAAATCCTTCATCTCATTCCAAAACGCGGTCGTTTTGATTTCACCACGGTCCTTCGCCTCGCAACTTTCCTGCGACGGGAGAAAATCGATCTGATTCACGCCTTCCTTTTTGACAGCGAGATGGCTGCTCGTTTCGCCGCGCCACTGGCTGGAGTGCATCGAGTGGTGGCCTCGGAACGCAACGCGGACTACGTTCGACCGCGACTGCACCAATTCGCTCAGCAGCTCACGAAGTCGCTGTTTGATGTGATGGTCGCCAATTCGCATGCAGGTGCCCGCTTCAATATGCGAACCCTCGGCCTTCCCGAGTCACGACTTCGAGTGGTTCACAATGGAGTCGATACTCAACGGTTTCGTCCTGATCTCGCTGCTGGGTTGGCCTTTCGGTCTCGACTCGGCATAGCTCCGGACGAGCCGGTCATCGGCATGGTTGGCAGTTTCAAGCGTCAGAAAGATCATGGCACTTTTTTGCGCATGGCGTCGCGGCTCCTCGAATCTCGTCCGGATTGCCGTTTCTTGATTGCAGGAGACGTCGTCACCGGAAGTTCAGATTCTGCGACCTACGCCGCAGAGATCCGTGAACTCGCCGGCGAACTGAAACTAGGCGAGCGCTGCCTCTTTATTGGAAACCAGCAGGACATTCCCGGTTTTTACAATGCGTGCAATTTGACCGCGCTGCTGTCGCTTCGCGAAGGCACCCCGAATGTGGCCTTAGAGTCCATGGCCTGTGGCAGGCCCGTCATTGCTTCGGACATTGCCGACAACGCCATCATCATCCGTGAGGGAATTGTCGGCCACATCGTCCCGACGGGGGCTTGGGCGGAGGCTGCCAGCCATGCGGGACGTTTGCTGGCCGATCCAGGAATGCTTCACCGCATGGGAGCTGCCGCCCGCGACCACGTTTGCAGTGAATACACCCCGGCTCGGACTGCCGGAAAACTTGCAGCCATCTATCAGGAATGCGGTCAAGCGAGAAGGCATCGCGCGGTGATACGCGATGCCTATCCGTCGGATTCGTTCAATCATTCAATATGAGAAAGCTCATTTACATCATGGGCAACGCCAATTGTGGCTCCACCCTTCTTACAACCCTGCTTGGGCGGCATTCACAGATCGCCACGGTGGGTGAGCTCAAGATGACTGCGGTCCCTGCGGATCCCAACTATCTCTGTGGTTGTGGCGAGAAGCTGGTGGATTGCGCCTTTTGGAAAGAGGTTCGGTCGATCATCAGGCGTCAAGGTGGCGACCTCCGGTTTGAAGATTTTGCGACACACTACCGATCGGGTAAGGAACTCGCGTCGAAATTGGCAGGAACGCCGGTGCGTGGGCCGTTTTTCGAGCTTCTCCGTTCAGCGGCGTTCAGGTGTCTTCCGTCCGCTTCAGGACATTTGCGGCGGGTCACACAGAGAAATCTTGAAATCATGGCGGCGGTTTGCGCAACCGAGGGTAAATCCGCTTTCCTTGACGGCTCAAAAGATCCGGCTCGCCTGCTGAACTTCGTCCGATCCGGAATGTTCGACCTTCGTGCGATCCATTTGGTCAGGGATGGTCGCGCGATCGTCGCCTCATACCGCAAGAGGCAGGCCCATATCGGGGATTGCCTGTATGGTTGGAAAACCAAGGCTTTAGAATGCGAGAACCTGAAGCGTCGGATCGGTCCCCGAAGCATACTCACCGTTCGTTATGAGGATCTCTGTTCAGACCCCGAGGCTGCATTGCGTTCGATCTTCCAATTTGCCGACATTGAGGACGAATCGCTTCGCTGCCTTACCCTGGCGGAAGGCGGCTCAGTTCATATTATCGGACACGCGAGCAGGCTTAGCAACGCCAAGGAAATCAGATTGCGCGAAGAATGGCGCGAACTCTTGACCCCGGCGGAACTGGAGTCCTTCGGGATGATCGAGGATGATCTGAATTCCAGATATCACTACCCCACCACCCCCCTTATTCCCGTCCATTCACGGAAACGGGAAGCAAGCATCTCTTGAGACCATGAATGACAATGTTGTGAAATCATCTGCCTCGGTTGAGGTCGTGGAGAAAATCGCTGGACCTCTCTTTACGATTTTCACCCCAGCCTACAACCGGGCCACCCTCCTGCCCAGAGTATATGAGTGCCTGAAGGCGCAGAGCATTCGTGACTTCGAATGGGTGATTGTTGACGATGGCTCCACGGACAACACCAGAGCGGTGGTCGAAGCATGGCGGGAAGAGGGGGATATTCCAATTCACTATCATTGGAAAGAGAACGGAGGAAAGCATTCGGCTGTGAACAGGGGAATCAGCGTGGCTCGTGGCTGTTATTTCATCGTGGTGGACTCGGACGATTGGCTTATACCGCGCGCTCTGGAGATCCTAAAATGCAATTGGGAAAAGATCGCAGATCAGGACAACTTTGTTGGTGTGATCGGACTTTTCTCATATGAAAGCGGAGAAATCGTAGGTGATCGGTTTCCCCACCATCCTTTCATCAGCAACTCGGTGGATCTTCGTTTCCGGCATAGGCTGCATGGGGACAAGGTTGGAGCAAATCGAACGGCAGTCTTAAAGGCGTATCCGTTCCCAGCCGATTTGAGCCGGAATTATGTATCCGAGTCTCTAATTTGGAATCGGATCGCAGAAAAATATGACACTCTTTTTATCAATGAGGTAATTGGGATCAAAGAATACCAAGCCGGTGGGATCACCGACAATTCGAGTTTGAACGACTGGAGAAATCCGGTAGCGGGCCGCCTCCATGCAGCCGAACTGCTTGATAACCGGCGTGGTATTCCATTGGATTCCCGGATCAAAGCAGTTGCCCGGCTCATCAAATGCTCAATCTATTCATGCAAATCACCATTCGTTGTTCGCAGACTCACGGACAAGCTGTTGATTCCCCTGCTCTCACCATTGGCCCTTGTCCTTATAGCTCGGGATCTTTGGCGTTTGAGAAAGCTCAAAGGCAGAAATTCAGGAGTAGGACCTATCCGCCCGGAAGAGCGTCTCACCTGAAGTCGCACACCGAAACAAGCACGAAACAGGTTGCCGGACCTGATGACGCGCAACTTGCAGATAAATCAACCTCACGCAGGTAGCCCGGGCTCGTACTTGGGAGCATGCGTCCACGCGACCAGATGCAAGGCCGTTGGTGCTGGATCATGCGATTGGAGCTCGAACCTAAGGGCTTTGCAGTTTCGAGCCATCGGATTCAGAGTTAATGTGCTGTAACTATATTTTCACACTACATGCGCGAGCCGCGAACCGGAAAAATTGAATGTGGGACACGAAGTTTTTTTTGAGGCTGTTGACGATTTGATTTGGCTGGTGCCTTGCGCTCAGGCCTGACTTTGCGCTCAGGCCTGACTGAATCAGTTGCGGCGGTCAAAAAGTTAGCTTGACGGGTTGGCGGGCCGTTCGGATCGTCAACAATCCGTCAACCTCGCCACGTGTGGCGCTGCGGTGCATAAAATTTTGATATCATGAAAATCTTGGTTTTGTTGTTGTCCTTTGTGCAGGTGGTTCGAGCCGACCTGAGAACGACCCTCGATCTGAAAGGAGGGGAAAGGATCTGTCTTGGTGGTGATTCGATCACGCACGCTCAGATGTACTCCAGCTATTTGATGGCATGGTTCCAGTTGACCTACCCGGATCTGGATCTAGAGACATACTCGATCGCGCAAAGCGGTTCGTCACTGCCGGGCTGGTACGGCGCGGCTCCCGGTTCGACTGCCCCACCCGTCGTTTCGCTCTATGAGCAATACATCTATCCTTTTGACCCCGACATAGTTTTCCTGATGCATGGACACAATGGTGGGCAAACGGTGGCGGACCACGGAGCGACCTATTCCAAGTTATGGACGGATTGGGTGGATGGGCAGAGCGGCGCGAAATTGGTGATGCTTGGAATGCACCCGACCCAAGCTGCGACAGACAACAAAAGCGCCAAGGAAAAGGCGGATGCGGAAGCGACGCTGGCGGCGACCTCACCTAGGATATTTTCCAGCCATACCTACAATCAAATGGGAGCACAGTGGTTATCAAATTCCGAGAACACCATTGATGTGCAGCAGATTGGAGTAAAACCCTTTACGACCTCGGGACAGGTCGTCAACGATTCCGCAGCTCGAGTTCATCCCGGGCCTGCCGGTCACATCGCGATTGCATGGGCCGCTCTCAAGAGGCTTGGCGCCGAATCGGTGGTGAGTCAGGCCACCATCAATGCCGCAACAGCGACGGTGGCAAGCAGCACGAATTGCACGATTTCGGGTATTTCGGGCAACTCGAGTGGCGTCTCTTTCTCGCGTCTCGACAAACAGTTACCGTGGGCAGTTGACGAAGCGGGGCGAGCGAATGCGATCCGACTCTATCCCGAAATTGCCGGGTGGCAGGACTATTCCCTGAAGGTGACCGGATTGAATCCGGGCAGCTATGAAATCCGCTGCGATGGTGAGGTCATCGGCACCGCGACCGATGCTCAGCTAGCCGCCGGATGGAACATGGCGGATCTGACTCGTGGGCCGGTTTGGCGGCAGAGCCAGCAAGTGCTATCGAAAATTCGCGAGTTGGAAGGATTCGACCCGGTGACCGGTGATTCGCTAGCAGGAAACGCGAATGCGGGAACTGTTGGCGATATCTTCGACTACAAGTCTGTCAACTACACGAATGGAGGACAGCGTGGAGCTACCTACAAGGCGAGCATGGCTCCGAAAATTGCCGCTTTGTCCACGAAGATGATGGCGGTGCAGGCGGCGGCACAACCGGTGACGCGGACCTACACAGTGACTCCGGGAAAGGCCTGGAACTACGTGGGCGTTCCCTATCCTGATTGGGAATATGATCCATTTACGACTGCGGCACCTCAGGCTCCGGGCGAATGGCCGGCCGCCGCTCGCGCGGGTTACTATTATGTGGCTAAGGATACAGCGGGAGCCACCGACGCGTGGGACGGTTCGGAGCCACGTGATGCCAACAACCGCCGCTATGGATATCCTGCCCGGCCACGACTGACCCTGCCGACGAGTAATGCCAACACCAATACCTATCCAGCGGGTTCTATCGTCTGGATTAAAGGGGGAACCTTCAATACGGCGTATGGATCTTTTAAAGACTGGACCGGAGAGTGGCAGGGAACGGCTCAAAAACCTTGCTGGATCTACGGCGATCCCACCGATCCACCCAAGTTCGGGGATGTGAGGATTTCGCTCTACGCATCCAGATACGTCTTCGTAGATGGGATCATTTGGGATGGAGGAGCTACTGGTGGCTCTTCCCTATCGATCAACCGCAATGACAAGAACGGGCAGAGCCACCACATCACAGTCAGGCATTGCACGGTTATAAACCGTCCCTATCAGAGTCACGGTTCTCACTTCAGTGTGGTTGGGCCAGCAACGGGAACGGGTGGTGCGGACGCGGATATCCATGATGTGGTGTTTTACCGCAACAGTTTCGCGAACAATGGAATCGGCGTGGATTTCAACCAGGTGGATGCCGATGTGCATGGCTACAAGATCAATGGCCAATGGGGTGGCAACCGTGCCTACCGGATCTGGCTGATCGAAGATGTGGTCACTCCGGGAACAGCCGTGGATCCGACGGATGGTTTTCGCAAATCGCTTGCCGGAAACTACGCGCAAATTGGCGATCAATTGGTCACACAAGGAAACGTGGATCACGTTTACATTGCAGGCGCGAAGACCGAAGGTATGCGTCAAGGGTGCGTCGGCCTGAAACGTTGTGGCCACGTGGTTGTTTCTTCCAACAGTTGCAAAAATCTTCTTCAGACCAGTACGAGTCAGGGGCAGGCATTCAACACCAAATACGATAGGCAAGAGAACCAATGGTTCGTGAACAACACTGTGGATCACTGCGATGCCTTCATCATCCGGGCGGAGGCGACCTCCAGCGGTGCGGGCGGTGCAGACACCTTCAGTCCGGCCGATACCCGTGTTTACATCATCGGCAACGTTTTCAAGGATTGCATGCGTGAGCCGTTTAACGCTCCGGATGCAGGTGGAATTGGCGGTTGGAAAACGAAAGGAATCTCCATCCAAGAGATGAGAGGAAAATGCTACATTGCCAACAACCTGATCAACGAATCAGTCTATGGAGTCTATTTCGCTCCGCTTCCCGGTCGGCAGTCCACAGGCTCAGAGATGCATGTTTATAACAACATTGTGACGCGGTTGCGAGTTGGGGCTGATACCAGCACCGCAGCGAATAACGCGGTCATGGTTACTACTGATACCGGGACCACCAAATTTTACGTTGAGAACAATCTGTCAGACAGCGGCAGGTTCTACTTCGCCGGGACCCAGTATTCCTCCGCAGCGCAATTCAATGCTCGGAACGATGCCGCAGGGAATGTGGGCGGTGATCCGCTTTTTTCAAATCCGACCACAGGCGATTACTCGTTGAAGGCTGGCTCGCCAGCGATTGATGCCGGGACTCAATCGTACACAACCAACACGAGTTCAGATGTGTATCAGTTGTTTGTTAGTGCCTTTGCCAATGATCCGGATTTTCCGGGAAGTCCCGCAGACGTTTGGCCGCAGGACAGGACGGGAGGTGCGAGGGTCCGCGGGGCCAGAATTGATATTGGTCCGTTCGAATCGGGTGGCATCGAGATTCCAAGTGGTGGCGTGGTGGAGGGCGTTTCACGAGCGAGCGGGCTCAAAGTGAAGCCGAAGGAAAAAGCTGCCGAGACAGAGTAGATCCCACTCAGGCATTTGGGATGGGTGGGTAAGCTTTCGGCCAGATAGATACGACCGGCCGTCACATAGAATCATGATCCATCGTCACCAAAGGTTGCTACTTTTTGCGATGCCTGTTTTCCCAGTCGTATGAAAAAAAGTTTCTCCAAGAAGAACCTCTGGGAGGCCGTTCCCGTCGGGCTCAAGGGGCCTTTGGGGAGTCTGATCGGGGTGGTGCCGTTGCCTCGCTTGTTGGGTAAAACCTACCGGCAATGGGATGCCTTGGTGGCGGAGGCTGACACTTGGAGCCGGCGGCAGATTGAATCTTTTCAACTTGCACGATTGCGGGAAATCTGTGGCTTGGCCTATGAAAAATCTGCCTACTACCGCGATTCCTTTGATCGGGTTGGGCTGAAGCCATCTGAGATACAGCGCTGCGAGGATATCCGGGTTCTCCCGATCATCGACAAGCAGATGATCAATTGCCATCGAGACGCATTGCTGACCGTGGATCCTGCGGCTCCGGGCTTGGATTACGTGGCGACCGGTGGATCAGGCGGTGAGCCGATGCGTTTCCTAATCGGCAAGGATCGCTCAGCGATTGAATACGCCCACCTTGCGCGGTCATGGATGCGGGTCGGTTACGCCCACGGCATTCCCAAGGCGGTGATTCGTGGGCAGGTCTTAGCCGACCGGGGGGATGGGTTGCATTATGCTTACGATCCTCTACTTCGTAACCATGGGTATAGCAATTTTCATCTCAACGATGACACCATGGCCCGATATCTCGAGCATATCAGCGGCATCGGTCCCTGCTTTTTACACACGTATCCATCCACTCTAGCGATGCTGGTGCGCTTTATGAAGCGTCACAACCTTCGAGGCCCAAGCAATCTTCGTGGCTTGTTGTTGGAGTCGGAAAATGTCCACGAATCCGACCGCGAGGCGGCGGAGCTGCAATTTGGTGTTCGCTACTTTTCCAGCTATGGTCATTCTGAAAAATTGGTGATGGCCGCAGAGTGTGAACATTCCAGCGATTATCATGTGTTTCCGACATACGGCTATTTCGAGCTGGTGGATGAGGCGGGAAATCCAGTCACGGAACCTGGAAAAGAAGGCGAGATCGTCGGCACCGGTTTCATCAATCATGCCATGCCTTTCATCCGCTACCGCACGGGCGACTACGCCACCTACGTCGGCAATTCCTGTGAGGCCTGCGGCCGTCAGCACAGCGTGATCAGTGGCATTCGCGGGCACAGGACCATGGAGCGACTGATAGCGATGGATGGATCATCCATTCCCTATTCTGCCGTGAATGTGCATGATGACACCTTCGAGGATGTGCTTCAGTTCCAATTCCGACAAGAAGTGCCAGGAAAAGCGACCCTGCGATTGGTTCCTGCGAAGGCCAATGTGGATATACAAAAAATTATTTCGACCTTAGAAGCTCGCCTCCAAGGGCGAGTCGCATTGACAGCGGAAGTGGTTGTCGAAATTGCTCTCACCGCGCGTGGGAAAAGTATTTTTGTCGATCAGCGGGTGAAGTCACTCGCATCGGACATACCATCTGATAGATCATGAAGTCTTGGATAGCACGGGTGGCGCTTTTCCTTTTCGTGGGATTGGCGATAGGCGTTTACCGGGTGGGTTCTTGGCTACGCGGAAAGCGCAAGCGTCCGGCGAATCATCCCTTTCGCGTTTTTTTGATTGGCAATTTTGACAGCGTAGGATGGCTAAGCGCTCATGCTGGGCCTCTCGTCAAATGCCGCAGCGTGGATGAAGTTTATGTTATCTGTGACGAGCCATTGCCTCTAGAAATGAAAGATGTGACCTTCCATTGCGCTGACGCTGATCTACGGCGTCGTTTCGGCCGGGGGGGGGCACGAATCATCGTCTTACTTCAACTGGCTCGGAAACTGCGCCCTCAAGTTTATATGGGATATCATATCATGCCGAATTCTCCTTTAGCTTTGATCGCTGCGGGTTTGTTCGGAGGAAAAGCAATCTATCAAATGACAGGAGGGCCTATCCAGGTTCTAGATGGTGGGGTTCAGAGCGAAAATCCTCTGCTGCGCGCGACCCGAACGCCTTCAAAACTCCAAGAGTCACTTCTGTGTCAAATGGTTCGTTGTTTTGATTTGGTGATTGTTCGGGGAACCAAAGCCAAAGCTTTCGTCACAAATCGGGTTGCGATGCCACGTTGTGAGGTACTAACCGGTGCCATCGACACCGCTCGATTCTCTCCGGAAGACAGGAGTGAGAAAGAGTGGGATTTAGTTTTGGTCAGTCGCCTAGTGGCTTCCTTTAAGGGGGTCGAGCGTTTCATTGACGTCGTGGGCATCTTGAAGACGTTGCGACCGGGAATCCGTGCCACGATCGTTGGCGACGGTCCGGACCGGGATCTTTTGATGAAGCGGGCCACTGACCGTGGGGTTACTGGCTCCATCGAGTTTGCGGGTAGATGTCGCGATGTCCGAGGCATATTGAATCGTTCAAAGATCTTTGTCTTACTTTCGCCGTCCGAAGGAATGTCCATTGCGATGCTGGAAGCCATGTCATGCGCGCTGCCGGTCGTGGTCACCGACGTGGGTGAACTCGGTGATGCCCTGCGAGTGGGGGCTGGAGGAGAGCTTATTGAATATGGGAGTGCTGAAGATGCCGCAAAACTCCTAGAGGCTCTGTTGAGTGATGAGCAGAAGCGCAGCCAGATGGCAGCGAATGCGCGAAATCGGATAGTGGGCAGCTACAGTGTGGAGGCGGTTGCTAGGCTATGGGAGAGCATGCTTTCGGAAAACCCGCAGGTGGTGCCTCAAGCTATGGATCCGGATGTTTTTCGGAAAGAGATTGGGTTTAGAGGCGAACCTAGTTCAACGAATGGATGTTCCAGAGGTTGAGGACACATCAGCTTCAGGATTTTTAAGAGTTCTATGCGAAATCGGAGGAGAGGTGTGATTGCGTTGAAATCCGTATTCGAGCTGGTGGAAGTTCTAGCAAAATCGCATTCGTGGCAGATTGCATGGAGCTAATTTTTAGTACTGAATGCGTTTCTTGAGGTAGTTCTAAACCTTGCGTAGTAACCTAGCTGAGTATCGTCCCTCGGTATATGCTTTCAGCCACTATCAGGAAATCCATAGCTTTCATGAATAAATCAATTCATCAGCACCCTGAGCGGACGCATGGCGGGAGGATTCCGTGTCTCGACGGGCTTCGCGCATTGTCGATATTCGGGGTAGCGTTTGCGCATTTGCAGGGAACCCAAGGCTTTCCCGCGCAAGAGTGGATGAGGCTGCCCGGAGATCTGGGCAATCTTGGTGTGCGGGTGTTCTTCGTCATATCCGGGTTTCTGATCACCCATCTCCTCATCCAGGAGAGCCGTGCGAACGGAACGATATCCTTAAAGAATTTCTACATCCGCAGGACTTTCCGTATATTCCCGGCATTCTATGCCTATCTCGGCGTGATTGCCGTGATGGCGATGGCAGGCCTCATTGCATTGGAATGGTCGGATTTCGGATTTGCTGCGACGTACCTGATCAACTTCGTTGAGAAGAAGGACTGGGTGGTCGGGCATCTCTGGTCGCTGGCGGTTGAAGAACAGTTCTACCTGATCTGGCCACTGACCGTGGTCCTCGCGGGGTGGGGGCGATCCACGATGATTGCTCTGGGTATCATCGCGATCGCGCCGGTCTTGAGAATCGCCTGTTGGTATTTGATGCCCGAATGGCAGGTGTTGATCACCAAAGCGTTTCCAACGGTGTGCGATTCGATCGCCAGCGGTTGTGCGCTGGCTTGTCTCCGGGGAAGAATGGACGGTTGGAAGCACTACCGGTGGTTTGTCTCATCCCGGTTTTTTTGGTTGATCCCACTAGTGATCTTCATAAGCAACAGTCTAGCATCGCACACGCGTCCTGACTACCTGGTTGGTCAAACGGTGAGAAATGTAGGAATTGCCTTATGTCTCGATTGGTGCCTCAGAAACCCGGCCTCCACAGTGGGCCGGTTTCTCAATCTCCGATTCATGATTTGGTTGGGAGGACTGAGTTATTCGTTTTATCTCTGGCAGCAGTTATTCCTCAATAGGAATTCCTCGGCGATCTGGTGTGCGTTCCCGCTGAATATCATCCTTGCTCTGATGTTCGCGTTGATTTCGTTCCACGGCATCGAACGTCCTTTTCTCAAGGTTCGAGCCAAATGGTTCCCCGGGAAAAAACTGGTGTCGAAAAAAAGTGATATTTCCGCTCCACTGCCCGATGCCTCAGTTTAATTCAGAAGAATTGCAGGCCAATCATTACAATTTCTCCACCGTCACAACAATGAAATCATCATCGCTGTTTCGTGGCGCATTCGTGGCGCTCACGATTCTGGTTGTCTTCGGAATTAGTCGAGCTAGCGCGACGTCTGTGGCGAGAGGTTTTGTTAGTGAAAACCCGAGGATGTTTGAATACAATTCCGGCCAACTCGCTGCTGGCGATGATTTGTATGCGGCGTTCTCTGTATTTGGCACCTACCCCGGGCACTTTGATATGATTTATATCAGCTACTTTCCTTCAGCGTTTTGGGCAAACGATTGCGAAGCGGTGATAGGGACTTTCAATCTCAATTCTTATTACTGGTCCGGAGATAATATTTCTGGCACTGGACGATTTTACGAATATGGGGTGAAACCAGGTTTACGAGTGACTGCCACCTACCAGAATGCAGTTTCCGGACAAAGCATTGAGAATGTGAATATCCGAGGATATTACAATGTCCCGGACTCTGGCTCTACAATCGCACTTCTGGCAGGGACTCTCACCTTAGTATGGTCGGCGCGAGCTTTCCGGCGTAACATTGGGAAATTAGAATATCGCGTATAATGAAGCCATACGATGGCATTTGAAGACTCCATGTAAATGCAGCAGCGTCGAGACACCACAAGTCAGTCTTTTGGCGGTGCGAGTTGGTTCCATGTGACACTTTTTCATGGCTGAAGCACTTCATGTATTGATTGTTCGAGATCGCGAAGCTGCGGGCGGTGGGATTTTCAATTATTATCGAGCAATCTCAAAGCACCAAGGGGGGAATGTGACGCTTGTCGATGTCGGCCGAGCACACGGATTCTATGGGATCGACGAATTGGGTAGCCGAGGCGCTTTTTCAACCCTGCAGCGTCTATTGCGCGATTGGTGGCGCCTAGCAACAAGTTTGTCGCGATTTCCCGATCTGGTGATGTTGAATCCATGCTTGGATCCTGTCGAAAATAGGTCCCTGCCGCGGGATGCGGTGAATTTGCTGCTTGCCAAGTTGTTTCGTCGCAAAGTGTTAGTGTTCTGGCGGGGGTGGGACAATGATGCCTGTGGCACTCCCGAGTTTCCCGGAGGCAATCGTGGGTGGCTAAGTCGAGTCTACCGTTTAGCTGATGCCCATATCGTGCTGGCAAGTGACTTCCGGGATGATCTTAGGCGCTGGGGATTTACTTCTCCGGTCTATTTGGAATCAACCGTGGTCGCAGATGAGGTCTTAGCGCTCCGTTTGGATGGGCTGGAGGAGGTTCCCGATTCTAATAGCCAATTTCGGATCTTGTATCTATCCCGGGTCGAAGTTGCCAAAGGTGTCTTTGAGATGCTAGACGCCTTCGCTCTGCTGGAGTCTGGTGATCCCGGACGCTATCATTTCACCATTGCTGGTGATGGTCCGGCGCTCGAAGAGCTGAAGTTGCGAGCAGGCGAACTCGGGCTAAGTGGCGTTGAGTTCACGGGGTATGTCCATGGTCCTGGGAAAGCGCGTTGCTTTGCCGATGCTGACGCGTTTTGTTTCTTGAGCTACACCGAGGGCATGCCGAACGCGGTGCTTGAAGCGATGGCGATGGGATTGCCGCTGGTGTCCAGCGACGCCGGTGGGCTGAAAGACATTCTGACCGATGACGTCACAGGGTATATTCTTAGGCAAGACCGGTCACAGCCTGCAGGGAAGCGGTTTCTTGCCGCAGAGGTGGCTGATCGCCTCAAGGGCTTGGCCAATTCGCCTGAAAAATTAAAGCGCATGGGTGAACATAACCGAAGTTATGCTCGAGAGCGATTCGCTGCAGCCAAGGTGGCGGCTAGGTTGGATACGATTTATGGGGAGGTGTGTGATCTCCCCCAATTTGATTCCCGAGCCAGCTCCAGTTTCTGATGTTTGGAAATGTTCGAGTGGGAAATGAAATGACAGCGCTTCGGAAGGAACTCATGGAAGCTATGAAGATACTTGTCACCGGCGGGGCCGGATTTATTGGAAGTCACTTGGTGGATCAGCTTTTGGAGGAGGGGCACACCGTTACCGTTGTCGATAATTTTGATCCGTATTACGCGATAGAGATCAAAGAAGCGAACGTCTCAGCTCATCTCAAAAATCCGAACTACACCTTGGTGCGTGTGGATTTCAGTGAAATGGCTGCACTCCGGGGAGCATTGGGCGGTGACTATGACGTGATTGTCCATCTAGGGGCTTGCGCTGGAGTCAGGCCGTCGATCCAGGATCCAGCGAAGTATCAGCGCGTCAATGTTGGAGGTACCCAGAATTTGCTAGAGTTAGCGAAAGAATGGGGGGTGAAGCAGTTCGTATTCGCGTCTTCCTCAAGTGTCTATGGAACGAACCCCAACGTGCCATGGACGGAGAATGAGCCTGGCTTGTTGCCCATCAGTCCCTACGCGAGCACGAAAATGAGCGGTGAATTGCTTGGGCATGTCTACAGCCACCTCTACGGGATAAGGTTTATCGCACTTCGCTTCTTCACCGTCTACGGTCCGAGGCAACGTCCGGATCTGGCAATCCACAAGTTCGCAAAATTGATCAATGGGGGGCAACCGATTCCATTTTACGGGAATGGTGGCACCAGCCGCGACTACACGTTTATCGACGATATTGTGGCTGGAGTGAGAGCCGCGATGGACTACGCCGAAACTCCGTATGAAGTGATTAACTTAGGAAATGACGAGCCGGTGACATTGCTAGAGCTTGTGGAAACGGTTGCCGGAGCGGTTGGTAAACAAGCCGTGCTTGAGAGATTGCCTGACCAACCGGGGGATGTTCCCCATACCCGTGCAGATATCGGCAAAGCCGAAAAACTGTTGAATTATCGCCCGATGACGCCATTTGCAGAAGGCATTTCGAAATTTGTGGAATGGATGAACGATGGCGAATCTCTTAAGGGGCGAGATTATAGCACTGCTGTAAACCGATGAAACGCCAAATCATCTTGTCATTGGATCACGAAATCTTCGGGAATGGCACCGGGGATGTTCGGCAGCACATGACGAAGCCTGCCGAACAGATGGCTCGCGCCTGCGAGAAGTATGGCATGCCGTTGACCGTGTTTTTCGAGGTCGAAGAATACATGGCCTTTGGTCGCGAGCGTGGGCGATTGATTGCGGCATTGGGCTATGATCCTGAAATGGAAGTCCGTGCTCAAGCCGTTGATTTTGCAAAACGAGGGCATGATCTGCAACTCCACGTCCACCCAGAATGGGTTGGTGCGACCTTTGATGGTGCGGCATGGCAACTCAGATCGGACAAGCGGACGGTGGATAGTCTGTTTGGGACGGTTGAGGAAACGACTGAGTATATTCGCACCCGTAAGGCAGTGGTGGATGGGATCTGGGCTGAGGCGGGAGATGCGCGCCGGGTGACCGCGTTTCGGGCAGGCGCATTTTGCGCTCAGCCGGGTGAGAAGCTATTGCCCGCGCTCGCTGCCAATGAGATTTTCGTCGATAGTTCTCTGGTCAAGGGAATGACGCGTGATGATGAGCATGTTCATCTTGATTTTCGCAAAGCTCCAGCTATGCGCAGGTATTGGCAGGTGTCGCAAGATGTGGCTTGCGAAGACGATGCTGGAAAGGTGCTCGAGATACCTATCTATTCGCGGATGGGGAGACGCATCCAGCAACTCACTCCCCGACGGCTGATGGCGAAGTTCTCCGGCAACGTTCCGGTGGAAAAACAACGGGAAATGGTGGGGCAACTCGGTATGGGGCGCAGTCCGGTGAGTGTCGCGCGCTTCCTCGCGAAACCATTCCCCATTAAACTGGATTTCCACAATATGTCCGCGCGGCAGATGTTACGCTGGATTCTCAACGCTCCGCCTGCGCCTGATGGGGACATGGATGTCATCATGCTCATCGGCCACAGCAAAGAGCATCGAGACCATGCGAATTTTGAAACCTTCTTGGCGGGCGTGGCAGCTAACCCAGCGCTAGAAGTGATCTCATTAAACGATTTTTCCACGCAACTCAAAATGCGTGCATCCAACCTCTTATCCCCCTGTTCTTCGATATGAATCGCTACGACGAAATACGATCTCACCTCAAGTTGAGCCCCCAGAAATGGGTCATTACCGGTGTGGCCGGATTTATTGGTTCTAACCTTCTGCTTGAACTCTTACGTGCTGGTCAACGGGTCGTAGGTGTAGATAATCTGATCACAGGCCATCTGCATAACTTGGACGAAGTCCGGGATTTGGTGACTTCTGAACAATGGGAAAATTTTTCTTGGATCGAGGGAGATGTGACCGAGTTGGAGACCTGTCGGCGCGTGTGTTCAGGTGCTGATGTGGTTTTGCATCAGGCCGCTCTCGGCTCAGTCCCACGATCCATCGATCATCCGGATGTGACGAATCATCACAACGTCGGTGGATTTGTGAACATGCTTCAAGCAGCGAAAGACGCGGGAGTGAGAAGATTTGTCTATGCATCCAGCAGTGCGGTGTATGGGGATCATCCCGGTTTGCCAAAAGTGGAAAGCGAGGTTGGAGAATGCCTTTCTCCCTATGCCGTTTCCAAAAAGGTCAACGAGCTGTATGCCGGAGTATTCTCCAAATGCTACGAAATCGACTGTATTGGGCTTCGCTATTTTAATGTGTTTGGTCCGCGGCAGGATCCGAATGGACCCTATGCGGCGGTGATTCCTAAATGGATCGATGCCATGCTTCAGGGAGGTGAGGTTTTAATCAACGGAGACGGCGAGACCAGCCGTGATTTCTGCTACATTGCCAATGTCGTCCAAGCGAATATCTTGGCGGCTACCGCCGAGGATCCAAATGCCGTAAATACCGTTTATAATATTGCTGCGGGCGGAAGAACAACTCTTAACGCTCTCTATGAGATGTTGCACGCGCGTTTGCAAAAATCTTGCGAGAAATCCATGCCTCGGATTCTAGAGTATCGTGAATTCAGAGCAGGGGATGTCAGGCATTCGAATGCTGATATTTCTAAAGCGAAGCAATTTCTGGGATTTTCCCCCGAATTTGATGTTGAATCCGGACTCGACCATTGCATCGAATGGTATGTTTCCCGTGCGATTCTCGTTTGAGATGCTCGCCGCGTGATGTCATTCGAGTGGAGGAAATTTTTATGAAAAATTCGCTTCGGTTTAAAACCGTTGATGATTTGAAGTGTTTGGCCAAATGAGTGACTATCGGGTGAAGGAATTGTTGGAAGGTGGTTGTAGGCGCTTTCTCGGGTGGCTGGATAAGACAGGATATGCGAGCTATGATCCTTACGACATTTGGGGGACGAGATATGGTTTATGGTCGCGCAAAATCTACTACGCGAAGGGGAAGCTAGCGATTCCTCTGGTGGCTCCTCTAGTAGCGGTGGATCTGCTTTGCCCATCGGTGAGAGGGTGGTTGGTGGAAAAGGATAGGTTCGCGACCTGCGATGCTCAGTTGTTACTGGCTTTTCTCAATCTCCACGGCATCACGGAAGATCAGAAGTATTTGGATCGAGCGATCGCGCTGGGTGATGAGATTCTGGGCTATTCGATACCTGGCTACAAAGGCCCTTGCTGGGGGTATCCTTTCGATTGGCAGAACAACAAAGATGAGGTCTGGCCAAAGAACACGCCCTATATTACCTGCACACCGTATTGCTATGAGGCATATCTTGGTCTTTTTGCGGCAACTGACGATGAACGTTACTCTGAGTTGGCGTCGGGCATCGCGGAGTTTATCTTTGGCGATTTGAAGAACTTGCCGACAGGGCCGGACACGGCTGCAGGAAGCTATTCACCCTATGACGAGCGGCAAGTGGTGAATGCGACCGCTTATCGGGCTTATATCCTCGCGGATGCAGGGACGCGGTTCGGCAGGGAAGACTATCTCAGAGACTCGCGGCTGAACCTGAATTTCGTGTTGGAATCGCAAGCGGAAGATGGTTCGTGGCTTTATGCGATGAACGAGAAGAAGAGCTTCATCGACAATTTTCATACCTGTTTCAACTTGAAGAATCTGATCAAGTTGAATCGCGTTCTGCCTGATGTGCGGGTGGAGGAGTCGATTCGTCGTGGTTATGAATATTACCGCCGAGAGTTGATTGATGGTGACGGCAACCCGAAGTCGTTTGCCGTTGAGCCTCGGTTGCAGATTGCGAAATTGGAGATGTACAATTTTGCTGAGGGAATCACGCTGGGCGCGCTGCTGGCGGATGACGTGCCGCAGGCAAGGGAGCTTGCTGTGGAGCTTGCAGGCAAATTGATCAACGAACATCAGTTGACCGACGGGCATTTCGTGACGCGGGTGTTCCGCGGGGGAATCCGGCACACCTTTCCTTTCTTGCGATGGCCGCAAGCTCAGTTGTTTTATGCGCTGACGAATCTCCTTAAAAAGTGTTAAGTAAGGATTGGGCGTTCCGATTTTCGAGAAATAGATAAATAATAAATGAAGATCCTAGACCAAAACTTATCACTCCGCAGTTGATGGCAGGTTGGATTGAATCCACAGAGCTGATGCATCGCGACGCAAAGAAGGCAAGTCGGCTTGGTGGTATGTTGGCGAAACGATCGCTTTGGTTGCCGACTTGGAAAGGGTGGCTGGTCATTTTGCTATTTTGCGGTCTTTCAGGGTACGGCTTCATCAGAGGAATATATCGATTCCTTGCGATAGACACTCCGATTCCGGCGAAGGTGATGGTGGTGGAGGGATGGATTTCAGTGCCGGCGTTGAAAGCTGCGGCAGTGCGGTTCAAAGCGGAAAAGTATGAGATGCTCTGCACCGTGGGTGGACCTTTTCCGGGTGAAGAATCCAACAGCCCGAGGAACTATGCGGTCGTTGTTGCGGATCAATTTCTGGAAATGGGGCTGCCTCAAGCGCAAGTTCATGCGGTGCCTTCGGGTGATCCGCTGCGAGATCGGACATACTCGAGTGCGAGGGTGCTTCGCGACTGGTTTTTGAAACGCGGACAACTGCCAGCGGCATTGAATGTGGTGACGGTTGGAGCGCACAGTCGGCGTTCCCGGCTTCTTTTCGAAAAGGCGTTTGGGAGCACGGTGAGTGTGGGGGTGATTTCGATGCCAATTCCCGATTACGATGCCACGCATTGGTGGAAATACAGCGAAGGAGTTAGGGACGTCCTTAGTGAGGGTGCTGCTTATCTCTACGCGCGACTGCTGTTCTGGCCGGATTGAGCCAGCAATACTCCTTGATCGTCGTAACGCGTTCTATATCAATATTCTAAAGCGATTCATGGGAGTGCGCTGATGAGGCAAATAGGTTCCTCATGCGCGGCGCGGCTGGTGCTCCATGCATCCCCGCGCGGTTTCGATAAATTTTCGCCCTCCGCGAACCCGTTATCGCCAAGAACGTCATTTGTGGCCACAACATCGGCGGTCGAGTCAGTATCGACCGTCTGCTTTCACCCCCACCCCCTTCCATTTCCTTTATGAAAACCGCCATTATTGGGCTTGGCTATGTCGGCCTGCCTCTCTCCCTCCAGTTTGCCCGTTCGGGGACCGAAGTGCTCGGACTCGATGTCGATGCTACGAAGATTGAAGCCATCCACGCTGGCCGCAGTTACATCCACCACATTCCTGGCGAGGATATTAAGGTGCTTGTTGAAGGCGGAAAATTCTCCGCCTCCACGGATTTCTCACGGGTCGGGGAGGTGGACGCGGTCATCATCTGTGTGCCGACGCCGCTGAGCCAGAATCGAGAGCCTGACATTTCTTATGTGCTCAAGTCCGGCGAGGCGATCGCACCGCACTTGAAAAAGGGAACCGTGGTTATTTTGGAATCCACGACCTACCCGGGAACGACCGACGAGGATCTGCGTGGTGTCTTGGAGAAAGGCTCTGGATTGGTTGCGGGCAAAGATTTCCATCTGGCGTTTTCGCCGGAGCGTGAGGATCCGGGCAATCCGCAGAGTGTGGTGGCGAACATCCCGAAAGTGATAGGCGGCTACACCCCGGAATGCCTCGAAAAGGCGATGGCGGTTTACGGCAAAGCGATTCATCAAATGGTGCCGGTGAGTTCCTGCCGTGCAGCAGAAGCAACGAAGCTGCTAGAAAACATTTTCCGTAGCGTGAACATCGCGTTGGTGAACGAATTGAAGGTCGTCTATGCGGCGATGGGCATTGATGTTTGGGAAGTGATCGAGGCGGCGAAGACGAAGCCATTCGGATACATGGCCTTCTATCCAGGGCCTGGACTTGGTGGCCACTGCATTCCGATCGATCCATTTTATCTAACATGGAAAGCCCGTGAGTATGAGCATGCGACGCGTTTCATCGAGCTGGCTGGTGAGGTGAATACGTCGATGCCGAAGTATGTCATCGAGCGAGTGGGTGACGCACTCAATGCGGAACGCAAGGCCGTCAATGGCTCGCGGGTTTTGGTTCTTGGATTGGCCTACAAGGCGAACGTGGACGATGATCGCGAATCGCCGAGCTATAAGCTTTTGGAAATGCTCAAGGAGCGAGGTGCGGTAGTGGATTATCACGACCCGTATGTTCCTGTGATCAAGCCGAGTCGCGAGCATTCGCATTGGGCGGGCACGAAATCCGTGGCGTGGAACGAGGCGACGATTTCCTCCTATGATCTGGTGTTGGTGAGCACGGCCCACGCGAATGTGAATTATGTAGAACTCGCCGACTGGGCTAGCTGCATCGTGGACACTCGCAACGCGATGAAGGACATTGCCTCTCCTAAAGCCAAAGTCTGGAAAGCGTGATCTGACGGGCTAGGGAGGGGGGGATGACTATCTCACTAAAACCATGGAGCAGGCGACAGATCCAACAGAGAATGCTGCGGTGAAAACCGCGCGCGGCTGGTGGCCCGAGGACAGGCGGACGATCGTGTTTGCGATGTTTGTCGCGATTCTGTCGTTGGCATTCGTTTCGCCCTTGGCCGCGTTGTTTCGGCATGCGCTGAAAGAAGAGCTGCATTCTCATATTCTGCTGATTCCAGTGATTTCGCTCTATCTGGCAGGAATGCAGCGGGAGAGCTTGCCGAAGACAAGACAGGCGTCACCCGCGGGTTGGGTGCTTTTTGCATTGCTTGCGGTGTTGATCTATCTGGTGCCGCAGCTTGCAAAGTGGAATGATGGCTGGAGTTTGAATGATCAACTTTCCCAGTCGACAGCGTGTTATGTGTTGTTGTTGGTTGCAGGGGGCTTCGCGATCCTAGGCAGCTCTTGGATGCGGTTGTTGGTGTTTCCTTTTGGGTTTCTCATTTTTATGATTCCGATGCCTGATGCTTTCGTCGTCAGCTTCGAGGAGATGTTGATGAAGCTTTCAGCACAGATGGCGGAAATATTTTTTCAGCTAACAGGAACTCGGGTGCATCGAGATGGCCAGCTCATTGAATTGCCTGGGATGTCGATGGTTGTGGCACGGGAATGCAGTGGGATCCGCTCGACGGTGGTGCTCTTCATCACCAGCGTTTTGGCTTCGGTCATGTTTTTGAAATCGCCCGTTCATCGGCTGATCTTGGTGGCATTGGTGATTCCACTTGGAATCCTTCGCAATGCATTCCGTGTGATGGTGCTGGGCTTGCTGTGTGTTCACATCAGTCCGGAGATGATTGACAGTTGGGTCCACCATCGGGGTGGGCCGATCTTTTTTGGAATCTCATTGGTTCCACTTTTCCTGACCGCCGCGTGGTTCCGTTATCGCGAAGTGAAGCGGGAAAAGAGCGCGATTGAGAGTGACTTGCCCTCGACAAATCCTTAACTTCCAAAACCTTACCAAGTGAGAAATTCTTTCCACGGCGGCTGCTTCACCCTTCCTTAGAAATCATCCATCCCTCAATCCCATGAAAATGCACACCACCAACCATCCGGGCACCCTACGGTGCGTCGTTTCCACCTCACTCGGTCGCGCTGGAGCTTGGCTCATGGCGCTGTCCGTGGCGTTTCTCGTCGGCAATGGTCTGACATCTTGTGGACCTACCCCGAACTACAACATTCCTTCTTCCGCATCGAAGGCGGAACCCAGCGGGACGCTCGCCGTTGGGGATGTTCTTCGCTTCACCTATGCAGGTGCGCCTGAGTTTAATCAAACGCAGAAGATCCAGCCGAATGGCAAAGTGAGTTTGCCAACGGTGGGTGGGGTGCAGGCTGCCGGACGCAGCGTGGGATCATTGCAGGCGTCACTCACGTCCATGTATGAGTCCACCCTCAACGATCCCACCGTCGTGGTTGCTGTGGAGCAACCCGCCGCAGTGGTTTATGTCTCTGGAGAAGTCAACACGCCTGGGAAGGTCCCGTTGGATCGCAAGTTGACCGCCTTCGAGGCCGTGATGGAGTCTGGCGGGTTCTCCAAGTTGGCGAACCCCAAGCAAGTTTTCGTAATCCGCACGGAAAGTGGAAAGCAAAACCGTTATCCGCTGAACCTGAAGGACACCTTGTCGGGTTATGAGTCTCAGCCATTCTATCTGAGACCTTTCGACGTGGTCTACGTCCAGCGCAGCAACTGGTGATACGGCACTTTTCCTGACACGACGATCATGAGCGCCTCAACAAACAAAGCAACCAGTCCAGATTTTCCACCGCCAGTCACTCAGGATGGAGTGAAAATTTTGGGTGAAAAACTCAGTGCGTTTTTTGCAGGCATCGACAAGCCTAGGATTTTGGAAGCCGGTTGTGGATCAGGAAGTGTTATCAAGATTCCTGCAAATGCGCACGTGACTGGAATTGATATTTCTCAGGAGGAACTGGACAAGAATACAGTCGTTCACGACAAGATCGTTGGAGATCTTCAAACTCATGAATTGCCACGCGATGCATTTGATCTGGTGGTTTGTTGGGATGTTCTAGAGCATCTAGAACGTCCTCGCCTTGCGATGGACAACATGGCGACTGCGGTTCGTCCGGGTGGGGTGCTGTTGCTGGCCTTTCCCAATGTGCGTTCACTCAAGGCGGTGGTCGCGAAACACACTCCTCTTGGGTTTCATAAAGCTTTAAACCGATGGATTTATGGCGAGCGTGCGGGTTCCCCCGGTTATCTCAACTTTCCGACTGTCTTGGATTCTTCGATCGCTCCAGACCGAATGTATGATTTTGCCCGCAGTCGAGAGCTAGAAATTGAATTCTCAGCATTGCAGCAAAGCGGGGTGCAGCGCAGATTTTTCAAGAAAGTTGGGATGGGCGAAAATGGAATTCACGCATTCGATAAGTTGGTAGGAATTGCGAGTTTCGGAAACATTTCGGTTCGTGAGTCCGATTGTATCTTCTTATTCCGGCGTGTTTGATCCCGGAATTGTTGCAAATACTTCTTTTGATTCATGATTCGACTACGGCATAAGCTGCTGATTCAAGCGTTCCGAGTGTTCGACCAGTTCGTTTTGGTAGGAGTTTTCATTCTATTGGTTGCCTATTTCGAGGAAAAGGGGCGGTTTCATTTTATTCTCGAGGTCCTAGGCAAGAGCTACCAAGCGTTTGAGGGATTGGCGATGTTCGGAGTGTTGGTTGGTTGGTTCTATGTGTTCAGCCGCATGGTCCATTATGATGCCAATCGAGTCACCACTCTGAAGAGTCAGTCCATCGAGATCGCTAAGGCCGTGACGGTGACCAGCTTGCTGCTGCTGCTAGCAGGAGCGCTGTTCTACATCAAGATGGTCACGCCGATGGTGGTTTCTCTGTTTTGGGTGACTTCCACGTTGGTGCTTATTGGCAGCCGCATTCTGTTGCGCAATTTTTTGCGGACTTGGCGGCGGGCAGGGCGTAACCGGCGACATATTGTTTTCGTCGGTGGCACGGACAAGGCGCTGGGACTGGCGAATCGGATCGAAGCAAGGTCGGAGCTGGGTTTTGAGATCGTGGGATTCTTGTTCGGCGATCCAGAACGGGAGCCACAGAAGAATCTGATTGCCGACAAGTGGGGGGATTTGGGGGATTCCTCCCAACTGCGCGAGGTTTTGAAAAAGGGCGTGGTGGACGAGGTTATGGTTTGTTTGCCGATACGGCGAAATTTCGCCGCCGTCTGCGAGATTGTTCAAATCTGCCAAGAACTCGGTGTGGTGGTTCGGTTGATTCCGGAAACTCTGGATCTGAAAGTGATGGCGAAGGCGCAGGTGGAGGAATTCGACGGCGACCAGGTGGTTACGTTTTTCCGAGAAAGCCTTATTTTCCAGTTGATGGTAAAGCGGCTGTTTGATGTTGCGGCTTCGGTGGCGTTGTTGATTCTGCTGAGTCCTTTGCTATTAGCTACGGCGCTGTTGGTTAAGCTAACCAGTCCTGGACCGGTGCTTTTCGCGCAGGACCGTATCGGCATGAATAAGCGGGTATTTCGCTTGTTGAAATTCCGTTCGATGGTGGTGGATGCCGAGGCAAGGAAGAAGGATCTGGCGCATCTCAACGAGGTGGATGGGCCGGTTTTCAAGATCAAAAAGGATCCTCGGGTGACGGCTGTCGGTGCCATCATTCGCAAGCTAAGCATCGATGAGTTGCCGCAACTGATCAATGTGGCGAAGGGCGAGATGAGTCTTGTGGGACCGCGTCCGCCTTTGCCGAGCGAGGTGGATCTTTACGATTGGACCGACCGCAAGCGTCTTTCTATACGCCCGGGAATCACTTGCTTGTGGCAGGTGAGCGGGCGCAACGAGTTGAGTTTCCAAGAATGGATGGAACTTGACCGCGTCTACATCGATAATTGGTCCACTTGGTTGGACTTCAAGATTTTGCTGCGAACCATCCCGGTGGTGCTTTTTGGCAAGGGGGCTTCCTGACATGAAAACGAGCGAACGACGGAGAATCAAGTTCCTGGGTTGCCCGGTGGACTGTCTGACCAGTGCGGAGTTGTTGCGCGAGCTGACGGACGACGTGCGGAGCAAGGCTCCGGCGCGAGTGATCCAATTCATGAACGCCAACAAGGTGGCGATGGTGCGTCAGGATCCTGAAATGGGCGCGCTGCTAGAACGGGCGGACTATGTGCTCGCGGATGGTCAACCGATGCTGCCGTTGGCGAAACTGCTAGGTCAGCACATTCCAGAACGCATCGATGGTATCGGCCTGATGCGAAAACTGCTAGAATTGGCGGATAGAGAAAATTTCTCCGTGTATTTTCTCGGCGCGAAGCAGGAGATTGTGGAAACCTGCGCGCGCAAGGTGGCGGAGGAATTCCCCGGAGTGCGCATGGCGGGTTTCCGCAATGGCTATTTCAAGAAGGATGACATCCCCGGCATCGCTGCGGCGGTGCGTGAAGCCGCCCCGGATTTCCTGTTCCTCGGGATGGGATCGCCGGTGAAGGAAAAACTGGCGGACGAGTGGCGTGAAGAATTCGGCGCACGCGTCATCCAAGGCGTGGGCGGCAGTTTCGACGTGATGGCTGGGCTGGTGAAACGCGCGCCGGTGTGGATGCAGCGGATGTGCATCGAGTGGCTTTATCGGGTGATTCAGGAGCCACGTCGCATGTTTTGGCGCTACATGGTGACGAATGGCGCTTGTCTTTGGGTTTTCGCGCAAGCCTTCGTCCGACGTTGGTTCATGCCCGGACAGGGGACACCAGCCGTCTCAGGAAATTTGGTGGACGAGCCGATGGCGAAGCGCGACTGACCAACGGATGGAAATTTGGGTTCCATGGTGGGTGGCGGGGCTTTGCATGCTGTGCGGAGTGGTCGCGGTGGTGGTGCGGCCGAAAGCCTTGGTGACATGGTTGTTCTTCGTCGGCATGTCGCTGTTAGCGACGGAGCAGTTGCTGGTGCCTCATCTAACGAATACGACTTTCGACAAGGGCACCGGGGTGTGGCTGTGGCGGTTTTTGCTGCTCAAGTCGTTGGTGGCGGGGATATGGTTGGCATTCAGTTTGGTCTATGCGCGCGGTAACAGTTCGGAATTTCTGAGCCGTTGGAAATGGATGCTGTTCGCCGCATTGGTGGTGCCGCCCGCCATTTTGATATTTTTCAGCGAGTTAATGGTCGCGGCCGAGGTGCGCAAGAACCTCGTGGTTTTGCGTTGGCAGCCGCTTGGGAAATTCTGGGTGTTGACGATGGTGGTGATCACCCTCGGCATTCTCACCAACTTGGAAAAAACGTTCCGCGCCTCGGTGGGCATGTCCCGCTGGCGAATCAAGTACCTGTTCCTCGGCGTCGGGCTGATTTTTGGCGTAAAGCTCTACTCGCTCAGCCAATTGCTGCTATTTTCCGGCTATGACCCGGGACTGGTGCGGCTCGAATCCATCGCGGTGGGGCTGGGCTGCCTGATGGTCATCGTCGGCCACACACGATCGAGTTTCGGCGCGTTCGATCTCTATCCGTCGCGGGCGGTGCTGCAGGGATCGCTGACGGTGATCTTGGCGGGCGGTTACTTTCTGCTGGTCGGGGTGGTGGCGCAGGCCATGCGGTTGCTCGGCGGGGCGAAAGGGTTTCCCGCGCAGGCCTTCGTGCTGCTGCTAGGGATGGTGGGGTTGACGGTGCTGTTGCTATCGGATCGCTTCCGCACTGGATTGCAACGGTTTGTGAGTCGGCATTTTCGCCGGGCGGAACATGACTTCCGGAAAATTTGGACTGAGTTTACGCGCCGCACGTCCAGCGCCCGGGATGCGGAATCGCTGGGCAAGAATGCGGGTGAGGTGATTTCCGAAAATTTCCACGTCCTTGGCGTGACGGTGTTCCAAGCGACTCCAGACCAGACCGCACTTGAGTGTCTGAGCTCCACGGAAAAGCGGCCGATGTCGATATTGCCGGGCTTCAATTCAAGGAGTCTTGCCGAAGTCGGTGGCCGAGGCCGCCCGTTCAACTTGGAGAAATCCACCGAGTCATGGGCCGAAACCTTGCGGCTGGCATGTCCGATCAATTTCGACCACGGGGGGGATCGATTGGTGGTGCCGCTGGTCGCCTCCGAAAGTTTCATCGGGCTGATGGTGCTGACGGATCGGGTCAACGGCGTGCCGTACAGTGAAGAGGAGCTGGATCTGCTGGCCTGCATCGGTGACCAACTCGCGGCGGCGTTGCTGAATTGTTCGCTCACCGAAAAGGTGCTTCAGGCCAAGGAAATGGAGGCCTTCCAAACGCTTTCCACGTTCTTTGTTCACGATCTGAAAAACGCCGCCAACAGCCTGAATCTAACCTTGCAGAACCTGCCCATCCATTTCGATGATCCAGACTTCCGCACCGACGCGGTCCGCACGGTGGGGCGGACGGTTGAGCGGATCAATCAGATGATTTTGAAACTCAGCAGCCTGCGCCACGAACTTCAGCTCCATCGGGAGCCATGTCGGCTGGACCTGCTATGCGCAGGGGTGCTCGGCGAGTTGGGGGCGCAAATGGGCGAGGGCGTGGTTCTCGAATCGGAACTTGAGCCGGTTCCCGAAGTGCGGCTGGACCGCGATGCGATTCTTAGCGTGATCACGAATCTGGTGGTCAATGCCCGCGAAGCGATGGCGGATGGCGGTGTCGTGCGGGTGGGAACCTGTGCCGATAGTGGCTCGGTGTCGCTGACCGTCACCGACAATGGCCACGGCATGAGTGAGGATTTCATCCGCAACGAGCTGTTCCGTCCTTTTCACTCCACCAAGACCAAGGGGCTTGGAATCGGCATGTTTCAGTGCAAGAAGATCGTTGAGGCCCATGGCGGCAGCATACGGGTGGAAAGTTCACCGCATCATGGGGCCAGCTTTTCCGTGATTTTCCCTGTGCACCCTAAAACCCTCTCCTGACCCCCCGAGCATGAAACCGAAGATCCTGATCATTGACGACGACGAGGAAATCCGTACCCAGATGAAATGGGCGGTCGCGGCGGACTACGAGGTGACTTTAGCGGGCGATAGGACGGAGGCGGTCAAACGTTTCCGCGAACATAGTCCCATGGTGGTGCTGCTCGACCTCGGACTGCCGCCCAACCCGAACGACACGCGGGAAGGCATGGCCACCTTGTCGGAGCTGTTGACGCTCAATCGAAACGCCAAAATCATCATTGTTTCCGGGCAGAGCGATCGCGAGAACGCGGTGCGTGCCATCGGTGCCGGCGCTTACGATTTCCTGAGTAAACCGGTCGACGCGAACCAGCTTCGTCTGCTGTTGCAGCGGGCGGTGTTCGTGACGGAACTGGAACGCGACTACAGCCAGCTCCAAGGGAAAGAGCAGCCGGGAATGTTCGAAGGCATCCTCGGCAGCAGCGAGCCGATGGAGGATGTTTTCAAAACCATCGGCAAAGTGGCGAAGGCCAGTGCGCCCGTGCTCATCCTCGGCGAAAGTGGAACCGGCAAGGAAATGGTCGCCAACGCGATCCACCGCCGCAGTGCGTACAAGAACAAGCCGTTCATCGCCATCAACTGCAACGCCATCCCGGAAAACCTCATCGAAAGCGAGCTGTTCGGCTACGAGAAGGGGTCCTTCACCGGAGCGAACAGCCAGAAGATTGGCCTCATCGAAACGGCTGCCGGGGGGACACTTTTTCTCGACGAAATCGGTGATTTACCAGGGCCTGTCCAAGTGAAAATGCTGCGCTTTCTCCAAGAAAAACGCATCCAACGCGTCGGCGGACGGCAGGAAATCGAGGTCGATGTGCGGGTGCTCGCCGCCACTCACGTCGACCTGACGGCGGCGATCCAAGAAGGCCGCTTCCGCGAAGATCTGTATTTCCGCTTGGCGGTTGTGGTTTGCAAGCTGCCGCCTTTGAGGGACCGCGGCGATGACATCGCCATGTTGGCGCAGGATTTCCTCAAACGCTTCGGCAAGCAAAACGGACGCCAAGGGTTGGCATTCGACGCCCAAGCGCTCAAAGCGATTTCTCGGCATCCGTGGCCGGGCAACGTCCGTGAACTCCAGAATCGCGTCCAGCGGGCGGTGATCATGGCGGACGGCAACCGCATCCATTGCGACGATCTGGAAATTGTGCCGGGAGTTACAAGTGCCGGGGCGGAGACGCCATTCGCCGGTGGCACATCGGTGGATGTTTCCCGGGCCGGCGGCTTGCGGGAAGCCCGCGAGACGTTGGAGCGCGAACTCGTGCAACAGGCCTTGGTCCGCAACGAGGGCAATATTTCCGCCGCCGCCAAGTCGTTGGGCATCAGCCGTCCGACGCTCTACGAACTGATGAGCAAGCTCGGCATTTCCAAGGATTGATGAAAATCCTGTTGGATTGAGGAAAAAGGCAGCCCGGCAAGGCTGCCTTTTTTTGTGTCATCGTCTTGAGAGGGGTCTGCGCTTCTCATCGGGCGAAATTTGGCGCGGGCGGCGGGTGGTGGGCACCGCGAGTGCGCGTTTCACTTCGGAAATCGGCACCCCGGCGACGCGGACGAGCGTGCGGGTGGCCGGGCCGTCACCGCGTTCGGTGGCCATCATGAGGCGGCCATTTCCGCGTTCAAGATCCCAGCGTGAGGTTTCTCCGCAGGGTTCCCAATGCCGCGCGATGAGGCGTTTGAGTAAATGCTCACGGTCCAGCCCGTCGGACGATTCCAGTGTGAACTCGTCGGTCTGGCTGTGCAGACGGCCACGAGGGATTTTGCCACTGGGGAAGGGTATGTCGTGGTTGCGTGCCCATGCTCGTAGCCGTGGTTGGAGGAATCGCACCGCCGCGAGCGCTGCCCGGGCGAGCGAGGTGTCGAATTTTTTCACTAATCCGCGCAAGGGCAGCATGCGGTTGACGATGGCCTGGTAGCCGGCATCTCCCAGCGGGCCGTGGTAAATGATGCTGTCCGCCATCACACGGACCGGCCCGCCGCCATAGACGAAACCGTCCCAGCGCGGTCCACCGTGGGCAGTGAAACGTTGCGGATGCTTTTCGAGCAGCAGTTTTTCAGCCCGTCCATAGCCGAGCTGCTGGCGCAGGAAGGCGCGTATCGACGGACGCCGCCAATGCCAGACGAAGGCACCGGGCACAAACCCGAGGTGATGCCCGGCATCGCGCAGCCGCCAGCAGAAATCCACGTCGTCGCCGGCGGTGTGGAAACGCGCGTCGAAGCCGCCGATTTTCTGAAACGCGGCGCGCGTGACGACGAGGTTGCAGCCTGGCAAGTGCTCGGCCTCGCGGTCGTCGAGCATCACGTGGCTGGGGGCGCCGGGGGCGGCGCTGACGACTGCTTGCTCCCAGTCGCGCGGCGGCGGCGGCAAATTCGGGCCGCCTGCCGCGCTGAATTCGCCTTTTTGGAAAACCGGTTGCAGCCGCGTCAGCCAATCGCGATCCGGTTGGCAATCATCGTCGGTGAAGGCAAGGACTTGGCCGATGGCGGCTTCGGCTCCGGCATTGCGGGCTGCGCTCAGGCCGCAGGGTTGCAGCCGGATGAGGCGCACGTCGGGGAAGTTTTTTTCGACAAAATCGGCGGTGCCATCGGTGGAGCCGTCGTCGATGACGAGGGTTTCGTAGGTCCCATAGGACTGATGGGACTTATTCAGAGCTTCCAAGCACGCACCGATTCGATCTCGGCCGTTTCGGGTGCAGACGATGACGGAAAAGGAAATTTCCTCGGCCGCCGGGGATTCCTGCGGCGGGCGGGCGGCGTTCAGCGCGGGTTTTTCGGCGCCCTCGCGGTTGGTCAGGCCGAAGTCCCAGTCGGTCACGTCCACGCCGCCGTTGTGCCAGCGGTCGCTCCACGCGTAGATCGTCATCCCGGCGGTTTCCAGATCCAGTGCGGCGCGGTTCGCCCAGCGCAGGGTTTCCGCCTGCTTTTCCAGGCCGTTGCGGCGGGAATCCAGGCCGAATTCGGAGACCACCAGCGGCCTGTCGCCAGCGATGTGGTGCAGCCGCCGCAGGTAGTCACGGAATGGCTGCTCGGCTTCTAGGTAGATATTAAATGCCGTGAAATCCGCGTTTTCCGGCTCCAGATACTCGGTGGACGGGAAATTGGCGTAGGCGAAGAGCAGTTGCGGCGCGATCTCGCGGCCAGTCGCGATCAACCCTTCCAGCGCCCGCCGCACTTTGAGTGGTCCCATCCAGCGGGCGAGGTCGGGCGGGATTTCGTTGCCGACGTAAACACCGACCAGCGCGGGATGGGTGCCGGTTTTCCGCAGCGCCTCGGCCAGTTGCACGGTCGCCGCCGAGTAGTGGCTGGGAGTTTGGAAAAAATCCGCGTTTTGGTGCCACCGCAGCCCGGCGAAAACCGCGAGACCGTGCCGCGCCGCTGCGTCCAGCAGGTCGATTCTGGGCATTTCATAGAGCCGGACGGCATTGAACCCGGCTGCGGCGATCTTTTGGAAATCCTCGTCCGGCGATGCTGGCAAGCCGCTTGGGAACGGCCCATAGGTCACCGCGTTCATGCGGACGCGCCTGCCGCCGGAGCGGAAAAATTTCCCGTCCGTGCGCCATCGCGGGGCGATGTCCTTGGCTGCCACGGCGCGACGCTAGGCAAGCGCGAGCGGATTCCCAAACCTCAAATTGAGGACATCAACCCTTTCGGGTGGTTGCGAGTGATTGCCGGGGCGATGATAGTTCTCGGCCCTGCGAACAGCGGGCATTTTTCCTCATGAAACGATCGAAATCGACACCTCGACTCCCCCAATGCCGACCGGCCAAGCGGGTCTGGCAAAGCCTCGCCATCCTCTCCTTCACCGGCCTTTCCGCGCTGGCCGATTGGGCACCCGTCCAAGGCGGAATGATGACAAAATGGGGATCTGAACTGAAGTCGGACAAGGTCTGGCAAGAATACCCCCGTCCGCAGATGCAACGCGCGGATTGGACCAATCTGAACGGCCTGTGGGATTACGCCGTGACCGCCAAGGAGGAAACCACTCCGGCCGAATGGGCTGGCCAGATCTTGGTGCCATTTTGCCCAGAGAGCAGCCTTTCCGGCGTCGGTCGTCTGATCGAGCCAACCGAGGCGCTTTGGTACAAGCGCCCGCTGCCCGCCGCCAAGGATGGCAAGCGGACCATCCTCACCTTCGAAGCGGTGGATTACACGTCCACGATTTGGGTGAATGGCAAACGCATCGGCAGTCACACCGGCGGTTTCACCCCATTTTCCTACGACATCACCGACGCGCTGAAGGCGGAGGGCAACGAGCTGCTCGTCCGCGTGGACGACGCCACCGAGGGCTACCAGCTGCACGGCAAGCAGAAGCTCAAGAACGAGGGGATTTGGTACACCCGCGTCACCGGCATCTGGCAAACCGTCTGGCTGGAAAACGTCAACGAGCGCTTCATCAACGACATCGACTACGCCTGCGACATCAAGTCCGGCAATCTGAAGGTCTCGCCCAAGCTTTCCGGCGAAGCGGCCAACGGCGAGAAGGTGAAAGTCACCGTTTCGTTCGGCGGCAAGGAAGTCGCCAGCGGCAGCGGCAACGGGGAAATTTCCCTGACCTTGGCCGACGCGAAACTTTGGTCACCCGACGCACCGAACCTTTACGACCTGAAAATCGAGCTGCTCGATGGTTCCGGCAAGGTGCTCGACGAGGTGGCTTCCTACACCGCCCTGCGCGAGTTTGGTAAGGAAAAGGATGCCAACGGCAATTGGCGTTTCACCCTCAATGGCAAGTCCATCTTCCACTGGGGCCCGCTCGACCAAGGTTGGTGGCCGGACGGCCTGCTCACCCCGCCGTCCGATGAGGCGATGATTTCCGATATCGATTACCTCAAGGCCGCCGGATTCAACATGATCCGCAAGCACATCAAGATCGAGCCACGCCGCTACTACGCCCATTGCGACAAGATCGGCATGCTGATGTGGCAGGACCAAGTCAGCCAAGGTTATGGCCCGGAGACGCAGCCGAAAGGATCAAACCCGAACTGGACGCGCATGGCTCCCGACCCAAAAGACGGGATTTGGCCGGATGAAGCGCACGAGCAATACCTCACCGAATACAAGCGCATGGTGGACCACCTGCGCGACGTCCCCAGCATTGCCGTTTGGTCTCCCTTCAACGAAGCATGGGGCCAGCACCGGACGATGGAAGTCGGCAAGATGTCGGTGGAATACGACAAAACCCGGCCCATCAACATCGCCAGCGGCGGCAATTTCTGGCCCGTCGGTGACATCGCTGATGAGCACGCCTACCCCGACCCAGCATTTCCGCTCGATGACAAGCGATTCGATGATTTCGTGAAGGTGGTCGGCGAGTTCGGCGGCCACGGCATGCCCATCGAAGGTCACCTGTGGAACAAGAACAGCCCGAACTGGGGCTACGGCGGCTTGCCCAAGGATTTGGCGGAGTGGAAGCAACGCTATGAGCGCTCGATCAAGGTGCTTGCCAATCTGCGCAAGCGCGGCGTCTGCGCCGGAGTTTACACGCAGACCACGGACGTTGAGGTGGAAATCAACGGCCTGCGCACCTACGACCGCATCAACAAGGTGGAACCCGCTTGGTTAAAACCGATCTCCGACATGCTGCTCTCGACGCCCGATGTCGTGGACTTGGCCGAGATTGTGCCCACCTCGGAAAAGGTCGGCCAGCCCGCCCGCTACACGACTGAGGCTCCAGCCGCCGGTTGGGAAAAGCCAGATTTCGACACCACTTCGTGGAAACAAGGCAAAGGCGGCTTCGGCACCACCATCGTTCCCAACTCCAAAGTGGGCACCGAGTGGAGTTCTCCCGACATCTGGTTCCGCCGTGAGGTTGAAATCAGCCAATTGCCCAAGGGACAAGTCATCCTGCGCCTTTTCCATGACGAGGACACCGAAGTTTTCTTGAACGGTGAGCCACTCATCGCCGTGAAAGGTCACACGACCGGCTACACCGAGTTCCCGATTTCCAACAAGGAACTCATCAAGACGGGCACCAATGTCATCGCCGTGCATTGCCGCCAAACCCACGGCGGGCAGTTCATCGACTTGGGCTTGCTCGACGAGACGGCTCGTTGAAGCGGTCAAACGCGCCGCGTTTCCCATCTCCACCCGGACGTCGCCAAGTGCGCGGCGTCCGGGTTCTTTTTTGCCCTCAGACAGCCAAAAAACGGACTGGCAATGCCGGGGGCTGTCGCTAGCCTGCGCGCGTGTTTCAAATCGTTTTCAACGAAATCAGCGCCGCCGAGATGTCCGCCCTCGGAACCCTCGAACAACTCGACTTGATGGAGGAATTCCGCGTCGGCGAGGCGGAGCTGAAACAACTCGATGGCGACCGCTACGGCCGCATCGAACGCGATGGCAAGACGCTCTACCGCTTCCGCGCCAAGGACTACCGCTTCTATTTCGAGGTGAAAGACGGCGCGGTGGTCATCCATCGCGTGCTCCATAAAGGAACCATCTCCGACTTCATGTTTCGCTCGAAAATGCCGCTTTCGGAAGACGAATCGTTGGCGAATTCGAAGCACTTTTGGAAGCTCATCGACGAAGGACGCAACGCGCGCCGACTGTAAAATCTGTGCTGAAAGCGGCTTCCGCGACGGCCTATCCTCACGTTGTCAGCCCGCTCCGCGTGGTGTTGCGGATTCTTGATTAGATTTTGCTTCCAGCCCTGGCTTTTCCTGTTCCATCCTCCGCAATGATCAAGTGGCTGATGTTGGTGGTGTTCGCAGGTCTCGCGGCGTGGAGCTGGATGTCCTACACGAAAAAGGGCGAGACGATCGAGACGATGAAGAAGCAGATCGAGCAGCTTCAAGAAACGGGCGATCCCGAAGAGTTGGCCGGCAAGCTCAGTGCCGATCTCCAAGGCATGGAAGGGGAGAAGATTTTCAATGGCATCCTGTTGACCTTCCTGGGCGCAGGCGTGGTGGGCATCGTGTTTGTCTCCGTGTTGCTGCCGTTGCTTGCGCAAAAGGTCACTCACTCGGTCTATGACAGCGGTGAGCAGGTCGAAAAGGACGCGATGAGCAGCGCTCGTTCGCTCGTCGCGCAAGGCGACTACGCCGGTGCGATTACCGCCTACCAAGAAGCTGCCGCGGCCGATCCGCTCAACCGCCTGCCCTGGGTGGAAATTGCGAAAATCCAAAAAGACCACCTGCAAGACGCCGGTGCCGCCATCCAAACGATACGCCACGCCTTGGAAAGCCAAGAGTGGGAGGTCAACGACGCGGCCTATTTCCTGTTCCGTTTGGCCGAACTTTACGACGAGGTGGAGGGCGATCGCGCCTCGGCCATCGCCATCATGAATCAAGTCGTGCAGGAGTTCCCCGGCACACGCCACTCGGCCAATGCCACGCACAAGCTGCATGAATGGGCTGCTGACGGCGATGTCTCGATGAGCGCGGAAGAGGCGGAATACCTCGCCCGCGTCAAAGCCCAGCGCGAAGGGCAATAACCCGCTTTCCGTCCGTCGGACGGAAATCCACCCGCCAATCCGCATCGCGCTCCCTTATCTGGAAACCGCGCGATGCGAATGGATGGCCTAAAGACGGGATTTTCAGGCTTCTGCGGCCGTCATCCTCTGTTCGTCGCGGCCTTGGTCGCCGCGGCCTGCGTTTTCATTGCTTGGAAATCGCTTCCCGCAGTTTGCCTGTTCGCGATCGTTTTGCCTGTGCTCGGCGGGCGGCTCTTGGGCTGGCGGACGGCCGTCGCTTGGTGCGTTTGCGGCGGCTTGGCCATCGCGGTTTTCACGGCGAGGACGGGCCGGCAGCGCACGGATGAGCAAGTTTTGCTCGCCGCATCCTCTGGCGATCTGCAAGGACGCTTGGTCGCAGACGCCGTTGGCAGCACGCGCTTTTGGTCAGCGACCGTGCGTCTCGCGACTGGACCGCGGCCCGGCGCTCTGGTCCGCTGGCAGGGCAGGGGAAGTTTGCCCATCGCGGGATCTTGGGTGAGAGCGCACGGCGATTTTCTGCCTTTGCCCGAGCCACGCAATCCCGGCGATTTTGATCAGGCGAAGTGGCTGCGCAGCCTAGGCGTCGCTGCCGTTTTCGACGCCAGCCGTGTGCAAGGACGGGTGATGACCGGAACATGGGCGCAGCGAGGCGCGGCCATGCGTCAAGGTTTTCGCGTTGCGGTCACCGATGGCTTGCCGGAAGACTCGCGAGCGGCGCAAGTGATACGCGCCGTCGTCATCGGTGAAAAACCGCCAGACGCGGAGGCGTTGGTCGCGGCGTTTCGCAACAGCGGCACCTTGCATGCCTTTTCCGTCAGCGGGTTGCATGTGAGCATGGTCGGTGCGTTGTGTTGGTTCTTCCTGCGCCACGTCGGAGTTTCGCGCCGACTCGCGGTCGCGCTGCTGCTGCCACTGATTTTTGGTTACGCATGGATCACCGGCAACACCCCGCCCGCGACGCGATCCGCGTGGATGGCGGCGGTGTTTTTGATGGCCTTCGTGCTGCGGCGAAAACCGGACCTGCTCAACTCGCTCGGAGCCGTGCTCTTGGTTGCCGCGTTGTGGGACGGTCGGCTGCTGTTCCTGCCGGGCATGCAACTTTCCTACGGTGTGGTTGCGGCCATCGCCGTCGGCATCGGCATGGCGTCGCGCTTGTTCGCGTGGATTGCCAAGCCGGAACTCTACCTGCCGCTGGCGGAAATGAACCGTGCGCAACGGGTTTCGCTGACGCTTCGCCAAAAAATTGCGGGCTTGCTCAGCGTTTCGTTGGCGGCCGGGATCGGCTCCACGCCGCTCACGATTTTCCATTTCGGCCTCGTCACGCCAATCTCGGTGCTGGCCGGAGTCGTCGTCGTTCCAATCGTCGGAGCCTTGCTCGGCCTCGCGTTGGTTTCCGCCGCACTGCACCCCTTCGTTCCCGCCGCGTCGCGGGCGGTGAACCGGGGCAACGGGCTGCTCGCCCAGTTCTGTACCTTTGCCGCAGACGGCTTTGCCCGCATCCCTGGCGGCCATTTCCAGATGCGGCAAGATTCTCAGCCATTCCTGCTGGTCTACGATCTCCGCCATGGTGACGGCGCGGTTTGTTTCTCTGGTGGAAATGGCGCTGCGGTGCTCATCGATGCTGGCGGTGCCTACGGTTTCCAACGTCGCGTCGCGCCGTCGTTGCAGCGGCTCGGCATCGCGCCGGATTCGCTGGTTTTCACCCATCCCGACGGCGGCCATCTCGGCGGTGGGGCTGCCGTCTGGCAAGCCTTGCCCATTCGCCAAGCGCTGTTGCCCGTGGAAAAATCGCGCAGCCCGGCGTTCCGCGCTTGGCTGACGGATGCCCCTCGCGCAGGCGTTCGCACGATGCTTGCGGTGGCCGGGCGCTCACTCTCGCTGCCAGATGGTGCGTCGTTAGAAATCCTTCACACGCCGGATCCTGCGGCGGTCAACGCTCTCGCCGATGACCGCGTGATGATCAGCCGTCTCCATTGGCGGGGATGGAAAATTTTGCTCACCAGCGACGCCGGTGTGGGCACCGAACTGGAAATGCTCGCTGCGGGTCGCGACCTCTCCGCCGACATTCTTATCGCGGGTCGCAACGAGGCCGGCGAATCCCTCTCAGACGCCTTCCTCGACGCGGTCCAGCCGCAGCTCATCGTCGCCTCCCACGCCGATTTTCCAGCCGCTCAGAGTCTCGATCCACGCAGCGTCGGCCATTGGAAATCCCGCGGGATCCAGGTCATTCATCAGGGGCAATCCGGCGGCGTCACGATGTCCGTGGATGATGCCGGAAAGCTCCACCTGCTAGGCTTTGCCGATGGCTCGGAAGTGATTCTGCCTCGCCGTTAATCTTGCTTGCGGCAACGCAGCCGGTGCATCGATTTTCCCTCGGCTTCCCACTGCACTTGGAAATCCGTTTTTGGATAGAAAAACGAATCCTCCTGCCAATCCAGCAGTTCGAGTTTGCCGAAATTGAGGACCTTTTCCCGCGCCCAGATGAAGTATTCCTCGTGGTCCGTCATGAACAGGAACTCGCCGCCCGGCACCAACGCGCGCCGCACGGATTCAAGAAATTCCAGCTGCATGATGCGCCGCCGGTGATGCCGCAGCTTCGGCCACGGGTCCGGGCACAGCAGGTGCAGCCGCGTCACCGACGCCTCGGGCAGCAACCATTCCACGACATAGCGACTGTCCAGTCGCAGCACCCGAGCATTGAACAAGCGGTGCCGGGTGACCTTGCGGCACACCTTGCGCACGCGGCCTAACAATCGTTCGGTGCCGATGAAATCTCGCTCAGGATGTTGCCGCGCCATTTCCATGAGAAACGATCCGTCGCCGCAGCCGAGGTCCACTTCCAGCGGCCTGCCGTCGCGGCAAATTTCATCCCGTGCCATTTCACGGAAGTAGTGCTGGGGCACGAATTCCCCCGCCATCGCCGGACGGGGAAGGACATTCAAGGGCTGCTGAATCGCGGTCACCCGCGCATCAAAACCTTCACTCCCCGGCCCTGACCAGCCCCGAGTGAGGAGAAATCCATGCTCATCGGCGCAGTTTCGACAATTTCATTGCCGTCCTAAATCGCTTGTGAAAGCATCTATCTGTTAATTTCTATCGGTCTATCGATTTTCGGTGGAGTGATAGAGCTCTCTCCCTCGTCGTGAAATCCATTCAAATTTCTCATGCCTCAAGCGGCGGTGCGGCCGCGTTCTCGTTGGTCGAGATGGCCGCCGTCATCGCCATCCTGCTTGTCGTCATGACTGCGGGGATTGGGTTAAGAACAGGCGCTCCCGTCGCAACCCAGCGGGTGGCGGCGGATTTGGTTTCCGCCATGGCGGACCGCGCGCGGACCTCGGCCATTTCCAAACGATCTTCCGTGGTGATGGCCATGGCCACGCCTGCCGACTTGCCCGTCGGTGCGGACGGGCGCTGCCGAATCGGCCTGTTTCAAGTAATTTCTGAAAGCGGAGAGGCGTCGTCGCTCGTTCGCACCGTCACCCAACTCGGACGATGGCAACGGCTCGACCGCTCGATCGGATGGGCTGCCGGCAAGGTCGATGGCGCGGTCAATCCTTTCGAATCACCACGCCTCGTGTTGCGCGATGGCGAGGAAACGCTGCGGCTTCACTGCATCATTTTTCACTCCCGCGGCGGCCTGGAATGGCCGTTAGGATCGGCACCCGCCGTGATCCGCATCAGCCAGGCTGGTGCTCTTTCTTCGGGCAAGGTCGTTCCGGAAAACCGCCTGCGTGTCGGGCGCATCAACGGCAGAAGCTATCCATCGGAATGAAAGCGGCTCACGAAAGAATCGCCTTGAGGCACGGCTTCAGCCTGATGGAAACGGTCATCGCGTTGGCCGTGCTGGCGGTTTCCGTGCCGCTGGTGTTTCTCGCCCTAGAAAAAGGCGGAAGAGCGGGCATGGCCAGCGCCACCGACAGCCGCTGCGCCCGCATGGCCGATGCCTGCTTGGAGGAAATTCGAGCCTCGCAAGAAAGCCGCGCCCGGTGGCTTCCTAACGAAAATCCAGGCGCTCCCATTCCACCAGAAGGATCGTTCTGGGCCTTGGCCTTTTCTAACGAAGGTCATGTGATGGGCCAGATCAACGCCGACCAATGGGCTGCGGGTGTTGCCCACATCGACGGGGAAGCGGTTCGTTACCTCGCCAGCATGGACTCGGATTCGCGCGTTCTGGAGGGCATGCCGGTGATGCGCCGCGTCCGCGTGACCGTGGAAGAACCGGCCGCAGCAGCGCAGGAAAATCGCGCGAAATCGAAATTCTACACGCTCATGCCATGAAGGATAGAAGTCAGCAAATCGCCGGATTCACGCTGGTGGAAATGATGTTTTCACTGACGCTCGGCACCGTGATCCTGTTAACGGCGGCAGGGTTGCTAGGTTCTTCTGGAGATGGCTACGGCAGGACCAGCGGCAGCGTGGCCACCGGGCGGGAGGCGCGTGCGTCATTGGATCAACTCGGCACGGACCTCGCATCCGCAGTTAGCATGAAGGACGCGGTCCTGGCTACCGGATCGGGCGGAAAGATTGCATTTCTAACATTGTTGTCTGAATCCGCGCAGTCCGACGACGGACATCTCGGCGATGCGTGCGTGGTTTCCTATCGCCTGGCCGATCTCAAAATCGGTGGCCGGACGCGGCGTTGTTTGGTGCGCAGTTTGCGGGAAAGTGGGGACACATTCAGAGCGCTCCGGGCAGGCGATTCCGCACGCGCTTTCACCGACAAGTTTTCGATCGAGGAGCCGCTCGCATTTGATGTCGTGGGCTTTGAATCGCGGCCGAAAGTTGTCGCACTCGGCGGGGTTTGGCAGGACTGGGTGGCCGATGAAAGCGATGCGCCCGACGCGCTGGAGATCAAGCTTACGTTGGTGCGTCCGCAACTGGCAGGGCGCATGCGGACCCAGCAGGATTGGGATGCACTGGCGATGCGCAGCGGGAAAAGCCGCAATCCAGGTCTAGAAACCACCACTGCAACCCTTCGCTTTGGAAATCATGCATCGCGCTGAGTTTGATAAGCGACCTGCCGGATTCATCCTTCCCGCCGTGCTGGTGATCGTAGCGGCATTGTTAGTTTTGGCCATCGGCACGCTGCTCGTCACGGGGATCGAACGCGACGGCGCACGCGCCGCGGCGGACCGGCATCGTGCAGAACTCGCGGCCCGCGCGGGATTGGAGCAGCTCAGGGCCATCCTTTTGGCAGAAACGGCCAACGATGATTTCCTGATTCTTCAAGACGATAGGGCAAGTGACGACTCCCTGCGGCAATCCGCGCCCTTCCTCTATCTGGTGCGCGGATCGGGCGGCGGCGATGCCCTTTCTTTCCGCTACCTGCCGTTGTTCAGCACGGCGTCGTTTCCTAAGGATAACGCCGATCTAACGACTCCTCCTCGGCCTCTGTTGGAAAAAGGCAAGACGACCTCGTTGCCAACCTTGCCCTGGTTGGCTCCGGTCGAGGTGGAGTGGTTGGAAATCCCGGACGAGCGAGGACGCGTGGTTTCTCGCTTCGCCTTTTGGGTGGAAGACTTGCAAGGGCGCGTGGATGCCGCCACCGCCGGCAACATCGAGGATAACGGCAAGCACCTGCGCTATGGCTGGAAAGCGGGCGACAAATCTCCGCAGGCACGCTTTCCCGCCCCTGGTTTGAACGCGGAGGAAGCTGGCCCCGCACTGGACCAAGTGGCGCTCCATACCCTCGATCCAGCGAGTGGTGCCGTGGACAGGTCTGACTTCGACAAGAATGTCATCGAAGGGCGCGCGGCCCTCATTTCGCCGGATTCTGTTTTGGCGGCGGCCGGGTTCTCGCCACCGTTGGAACGCGACAAGGATGGGCATCTGCTGGATCCATTGCGGCGGGCTGCTGAGGAGAGTTTGTCCGCCACGGTGAGGGCCTATGATGAGCAACCGCGCGTGCCTTTTGCCCATGGCATCGATGCCTCTGCGACAGGTGAGCCCAAGCGCAATTTGAACGAGCTGTTAGCGATGCCGGGCGCTAGAGCCGTGGATGAGATGGCTGCATGGTTGGTCAAATGCCTGCCCGATTTCGAAACGCGGCAGGGTGGCTTTCCCGAAGACTATGCAAAAACGTTCGCGGCGAATGCGATCAGCTATGCCTCGCCGGGAAATGCTCCGCTTGCCCGTGCAGACGTCTATCGCGGGTTAGGGAATTGTCCGGTTGTCAGCGAGATCGTGCTCGGCATCAACTACCTCGGCCACGTGATCGAGAATGGAGATAGGATCATGAACTATCAGTTCATCTTGTTTGCGGAATTGCTCAATCACACCAACCTTCCGGTGCAGGGCGACGTGGCTCTCAGTTACGAAGTCGGGTTGAGATTGCCTGCAATGGGTGCGGCCCCAGCAGGAACCCGTTTCGACGATACGCATCTGATGAATGATGCGGCCGCTTGCAGTCATGATGTGGTGGAAAAAGGCGGCAGATATTGGTCCAAGCCGTTGGCTGTATCCCTCGCCCCAGGTGAATATCGATTCTTCCGTTTCGCAACAGTGGACTATCGCATCAACATCGGCCCGGCCAAGGTTTCGCCCATTTTCTCGCTGACCGAAGCAAGGGGCGCCGCAGGTTTGAGCGTGATGTGGAATGGCGCGGAGGTCGACCGCATTCCGTCCATCATGCGGGACAGTTATGGACTCACCTTCAGCATCGGCGTGAAACGATTCACCGGTAAGGCGGCGATTCCGGGCCACAGTTATGGCTCGCCCGGTGAGTACATCAACAACATGGGAGATCCGCGTATCGCCCGCTATGTCACTGGCATTCCGCTTTCGGAGAATGCGTTTCCGGAGAATATCAGTCCGCACCGGCGCAATGTCCGCATGGGGACGATCTATCAATGGGACAAAACGCCGGGCAAACTCAAGACTTACGGCCGCGTCATCCCATCCGAATGGCCAGATGGCGGCCACGACGCAGCCGTGATGCCGTGGGACAACGGCTGGGACAAGGTGCGCGAAGGCATCGTGAATCCGAAGGGCGGCGGCATCAGTGGAACAGGGCCACCCTACGATCCGACGCTCATTGGTGGAGCCACGTTGCCTGAGGAAGGCGAGGCATTGACTTATCTATCCGATCGAGGCCGCTATTTCAGCGCGACGGAGCTGGGGCGTGTTTACGATCCTGTCCAGTGGCTGCCTACCTTTGAGCCGAAATCAGGCTTGGATTCCACCGTGTTGCGCGGCGATGGCAGCCCTGCCGCGACCAACGGACTGATGCCGGCCACAGGCGCAGCTTGGCCGTTGGTGCAGCTGGGAAATAAGGCCAGCCCGTGGTTCGGCGGAGGCAACACGCTGCGCATCGGCAGGCCTGAGCATCCTGCGTTTGATGGCGCGGCGGGCGACGCTCCATCGAAAATGCCCGGCACTCACGCGGCGAGGTTGCTCGACCTGTTTCATGCCGGGAAATCACGTTCTTCGGATGCGGCGGAGCGTGAGGGCAAGTTGGTCCGCATCGAAGGGCATGTGAATCTCAACACCGCGACCCGCGATGCTTTGCGCGCCATGGCGGCCGGTCGGCTGACGATGGATCCACGCTTGTCGAAACGCACCGCGGACGATTTCGACTCGAGAATGGCTCCGCCGGTTTCCCCGCTCGACGATCTATCAGCTCCCACTGCGGATCGCGAGGCGGACCTGGTGGCGGATGCGATTCTGCGAGGTCGTCCGTTCACGTCGCCAGCGGAAATCGTGCGGGTGACCGACGAACACGGCGAACCGGTTTTTGGCAACACTCAAGTCTATCAGGATGAGTCCAAAGTGCAGTGGTCGGACAGTGCGGCGGAGGAAATTTTTGGACGCGTTTACGAATCATCCACCGTGCGGTCACGCAATTTCCGCGTCTGGGTGATCGGCCAATCCCTGTCGCCGGGGCCATCCGGAAATCCAAAACCCGAAGTGCTCGCGGAGGTCCGCAAGGTTTATACGGTGTTCGCGGATCCGGGGCAACGTGATGCCGATGGAACGATCTCATCTGAAAAATTCAGAGTCTCCATCCCTCATGAAAGCGAATTTTAAAGTTAGGTTTGTCTTCATCGGGCTGTTTCTAGCAGGCGTTGTTCGTGTCGGCGCGGAGCCCGTGGAGCCGCTTGGCTACCTGCGCTTTGTCAACGGGATTGCAGCGGGATCGGGAATGGTCAGCGTGCGTGTGGACGGCAAAGATCTCTATCCGAATGGTTATCGTTTCGGTGCGGTGACGGGCGGCATTGGTCTCGCACCAGCCAGCCACCAAGTCGAGGTTCGGCGCGACGGCGTGAAGAGCGGGAGGGCTGAGGTGACGGTGAAAAAGGGACATGCGGCGACGGTCATTGCCTTTGCCGAGGAATTGGCGACGGAGGAGGGGAAGCCTGTCCAGTTCCGTGCGCAACTGATGACGGTCACACCGCGGGTCGTGAAAGAGGGGAAGGTGGCGACTTTCGTTTCGGTTTCTCGCGCGCCCTTGCTGCGGGTGGATGTTCGCCAACCGGATGGGAAGTGGCGGGCGGTTGAGCTTCCTCGGCTAGCAACTGCCGAAATTCCAATCTCGTTAGACCGTGGTTATGTCGCCTTGAAATCAGCAGGAAAGGCCTTGGAGGCGATTCCGGTGGCTGATTCGGGAAACTACGTGGTTGTCCTTTTTGACGATGCGCAAGGAGTGCTCCATGCGGTGAATTTCCGCGACAGCGGTGAAATCGCCGGGGATTGAGACTTTCCTTTGGCGCTTCAACCGCTAGGAAGATTCATGCGCCGCCTCCGCAATGATCTGCCCTACCGGTTCCGCCCGCCGCAAATGAACGCCTGGCTGCGACCGCTTGGGCTGGTGGTGAATCGCAAGATCCATCTGGGGCGAAAATACAACATTGGGCGTATCGTGGACGAGGGCTTCGATGCCGTTGCGAAGCTCAACGAAGCAGGTCACGCGGTGCTGCTAGGCCCTAACCACTCGGACCATTCCGATCCGCACGTGGTGATGGAAGTGGCTCATCGTCACGGGATGAAGGCGGTTTTCATGGCGGCGCGCGAAGTTTTTGAAACGCATCCTGTGGCTGGTTGGGCGTTGCAGGGGATGGGTTCGTTTTCCGTCGATAGAGATGGGCCGGACGTTTCTGCCATCAAAACGGCGATCCAAACGCTTGAACGCGGCGAAGATCCGCTCGTCATCTTTCCGGAGGGAGAAATCTATCACCATCACCGACGGCTCGATCCGCTCAATGAAGGCGTTGCTTCCATTTTGCTCAAAACGGCGACACGGCTTGCCGCGGGAAAATCCGCCTATCTGGTGCCGGTTGCGCTGCGCTTTTCCCATGATGTTGCGGTGGAGAAAACGTTCCGCGACCGGCTATCGCGCTTGGAGGATCGCATTGGCTGGACGCCGAAGCCGAGCATGGATACCGATGCGCGCATCCTCCGGCTGGGCAGTGGCATCCTCGCGTTGAAGGAAACCGAATACCTCGGCCGTGCCGGAGCTGGGCCGATGCAGGATCGGCTCACCGCGCTGGGCGAAGATCTTTTGACGGGCGTGGAGCTGCGCTACCCACGCGACATCAAGGCGGTCACCGTTCCGGAGCGGGTGCGCGCACTGCGCTATCGCATTCGTCGAAGGCTGCTAGATGTGGAAAAGCCTCCATCGCACGACGAGCGCGAGCGCCTGCTCGACGATCTCGATCATGTCTTTACCGCACTGCAGGCACACAGCTACATCGGCGATTACTTGTTGGAGGATCCCACGTTGGACAGGCGGGCAGAAACTATTTTAAAACTGGAAGAGGACATTTTCGGTTTTCCGACCTATCCGGTGGCCCGCACGGCGCGCGTCACCGCCGGTGAACCCATCCCGGTGAGCGCGATGCTGGCGGACGGCAGTCTATCGACGAAAAGCGGCCCGCAACTCACCGCTTTGCTAGAGGAACGGATGACGGCGTTGTTGTCGACCTAATGCTAGGTTGAGGGGGATTTTTGAAAAGAAGTTCGCGAAGGCAGCGAAGTGATGGATTCGTGTAAGAAACTCTTGATGGGCTATCTCCCCTTCGTTTCCTTCGCTTCCTTTTGTTTAAGTCACTTTGCTTGGGCTTGATCGCGGCACCTCGTCACTTTCCCCAGTTTCACCATCACCTGCGCCACCACATCGTCCATATCGAGATACTTGTAGGTTGCCAGTCGACCGAGAAAGGTCACGCCGCGCTCCGCCTTCGCCGCTTCCCAGTATTTCTGAAACAACTCGGTATTTCCGCCAAACGGCTTTGGATAGAAGCGCACGTTCGAGCCATCCCATTCGCAGGAAAATTCGCGACCTATCACCGTCTTTTCCACCGATTGGTCCAGCCAATGCGAATGATCCACCGCCCGCGTCCATGGGTTCTCGCGGTTGCACTCATTGATTTGAAAATGCTCGCGCTTCGCCTCCACCGAGTAGGTGAAATCTAACGATCGATATTCTAGCACGCCCAGCGACCTTTTGAAATAGTCATCGATGGAGCTGGTGAAAACCACATGGTCCGCCGCCTGTCCTCGCCAGGCCTCATCCGCGCAATTCAGATGCACGGGAATGCCTTCCAGCATCGACTCGAACAGTCTCGTAAATCCTTCCATCGGCACGCCCTGCCAGCGATCCAAATGGTAGCGACAATCCCTTCCCACCCGCCGCTGCGGCACCCGCGCGGTGATGGCGCGTGGGATTTGCTCCCACGGAATGCCCCAATGCTTTTCGCTGTAATCCACAAATAGCAGTTCGCGGATTTCCTCACCGGATAGATCGCCGACGATCTCCGCCGAGACATCGTTGAAGGGAATGGGAATCATTCCTCGCGGCGTGTTCGCCATCACGCCAAACGCCGTTTCCCGAAACTTCGAAAATCGATTCACGAATTCCCACACCTCCGGCTTGTCGGTGTGGAAGCAATGCGGGCCATACTGGTGCACCAGCACGCCATCCTGCCACGCGTCGTAGCAATTTCCTGCGATGTGCCCGCGCGATTCAAAGATCTCCACCTCGTGGCCGTCGTCCGCTAACAGCCGCGCCGCCACCGCGCCCGCCAGCCCAGCTCCCACCACGACGATTTTCATGAGACCACTTCCAGTTTTCGAGGGTGTATGGAGTGCCTTCGCGTTGTCACTTTTCGGGGGATCTCAAAACTTGGAGCGTGTGGAAGCTGCGAAAAAGTTGGGACGGAGTGGATTGTTTTCCATCGGCGGCTGTCCCAAACCTTTGGAGGTAGGTTCAACGACGACAGCAGAAATGAAAGGTGATCTGATGCTGTCGGCAAGCCTCCCTGCGATCCATTTGCTGCTCATGGATGCCATCCCTGCGAGAATGGGCTTTCTGGGGAACATGGGCGGGCGTTTTGGCCGGGAGGCCAGCGTTCTTCTTTGCCTCCGCCACGGGGCAGGCAGATGCGATAGTTTTGCGCCTGAATGAACGTCGAGGATGGCCGCCCTTGCGTCGCGTCGGGCGAGCGTCTAGGACTGCCCGAACGAATTTCCCCATGGCCGCAGACTACACCGAAGACGACATCAAATCCCTCGATTGGCGCGAACACATCCGCATGCGCCCCGGCATGTACATCGGGAAACTCGGCGATGGATCGTCGCCCGACGACGGCATTTACATCCTGCTGAAGGAGGCGGTGGACAACTCGATCGACGAGCACATCATGGGCCACGGCAAGGAGGTGCGCGTGGAGATCGACGAGGAAGGGCGGGTGGAAGTGCGCGACTTTGGCCGCGGGATTCCGTTGGGAAAACTTTTCGACTGCGCCGCGCAGATCAATACCGGCGCGAAGTACGACAGCGAGGCGTTCAAAAAATCCGTCGGCCTCAACGGGGTGGGCATCAAGGCGGTCAACGCGCTTTCCACGTTTTTCGAGATCCAAGCCTGGCGCGACGGCGAGACCAAGGCGCTGGAGTTTTCCAAGGGCGAGCTGACGGTGGACATGAAGAATCCACGTCGTGACGACGCGGTGAACGGCACGCGCCTTGCTTTCGAGCTGGATCGCACGATTTTTCCCGCCAAGGCGAAGTACAAGGACGCCTTCGTCGAGAAGATGTGCCGGTATTATTCCTATCTAAATCCGGCGCTAACCATCGTTTTCAACGGCAAGAAGTTTCGTTCCAAGGACGGGCTGTTGGATTTGCTTCGCGAGGAAATGGAGAACGAAGCGCTCTATCCGCCTATCCATTTGGTCGGCAAGGATATTGAAATTGCCTTCACACACACGCCGGAAAGCGGTGAGGAATACTACACGTTCGTCAACGGCCAGAACACGTCGCAGGGCGGCACTCACCTCGCGGCATTCCGCGAGGCGCTGGTCACGGTGATACGTGGCTTTTATAAGAAGCAATACGAGCCTTCCGACATCCGCGCGGGCATTGAGGCGGCGGTCTGTGTTAGAATCATGGAGCCCGTTTTCGAGTCGCAGACGAAGACCAAGCTCGGGTCGGCCGGCATTGCTCCGGATGGCGAGTCGCTGCGCACGTTCATCGGCAATTTCCTCAAGACCAATCTCGACAACTACCTGCACAAAAATCCGCAGACGGCGGAGGCCATCCAAAAGCGCATCATGGCTGCCGAGCGCGAGCGCAAGGACCTTAAAGGGATTCAAAAGCTTGCACGAGAACGCTCCAAGCAAGCGAAGGTGCACAACAAAAAGCTGCGCGATTGCCGTGTCCGATTCGACAGCAAGCACAAGCGTCGCGAGGAATCCACGCTCTTCATCACCGAAGGTGACTCGGCCTCCGGCTCCATCACCAAGAGCCGCGATGTGGAAACCCAAGCGGTTTTCTCGCTGCGTGGGAAGCCGCTCAACACCTACGCGTTGCCGCGCAAGATCGTTTATGAAAACGAGGAGTTCGCCCTGCTCCAGGCTGCACTCAACATCGAGGATGGCATCGATTACCTGAGATATAACAAAGTGGTCATCGCCACCGATGCCGATGTGGACGGCATGCACATCCGTTTGCTGCTGCTCACTTTCTTCCTGCAGTTTTTCCCGGAGATGATACGCGACGGGCATTTGTACATCCTCCAAACCCCACTCTTCCGCGTCCGCAACAAGAAGGAAACGATCTACTGCTACGATGACAACGAGCGGCGAAAAGCTCAGGACAAGCTCGGCAAGAATGCCGAGATCACGCGCTTCAAGGGACTCGGCGAAATTTCCCCGGACGAGTTCAGCTTCATGATAGGCCCGGACATGCGGCTCGACCACGTCGAGTATGAAGAAGGCAAAGGCGTTAAGGAGTTGTTAGCGTTTTACATGGGCAAGAACACCCCAAGCCGCCAAGAGTTCATCATCGAAAACCTGCGCGACGACGTCGACAAGCAGGTCCAAGTGGCCTAATGCCTTGGACTGCGTGCAGCCTGCTGCCGCTTTCAACGGCCAGCCCGCTGGCTGGAGGTGGTGTGGACTTCACGAGTCCGCGATTTTCTTGGAATTCGCCCGCAGCAGGCTGCGGAACCAAAGCGGCAGCAGGCTGCACGCAGTCCAAAGGGCTGTGACCCGCGATGGTTGAGCATTCTGCATTCATCAACACGAACTCATGCGAATGCCGCGTGTTCTGTTGGGTTGCGGTTTCTTGCTTACGCCCCGCGGCTGGCGCTGATTTATGGGGTTGTCGCGACTCTTGTGGCGTGGAAAATCCGCGCCATGACCGCCCTTGAACTCGCCCTTTCCGCCGCAACGGATGCCGTTCCGCCACTTGGCCTAAGCGTGCCAGCGCGTGCCCTTTGGTTGGCCAAAGCCGGTCGCTGGGACGCCGCGCACGACCTTTGCCAAGAAATCCCGGGAGCCGCCGGGGCTTGGATTCATGCCTTCCTGCATCGTGAGGAAGGCGATCGCGCCAATGCTTCCTACTGGTATTCCTGCGCCGGAAAACCCACACCGCCGAATGGATTTCCCCTTGAGGATGAGTGGCTTGCCATCGCGCAAGAACTTGCCTGATCCATGCAGCTTCATGGCTTCCCCAACAAATTTCGACGATCCACAAAAAGGGATTGCCAAGCTGCTGGGCAGTTCCTAGCGTCCCGCCCTCCAAGGGCAGGTGTCAGAGTGGTCGAATGAGCACGCTTGGAAAGCGTGTGTGCTGGTAACAGTACCGAGGGTTCGAATCCCTCCCTGTCCGCCATTCTTTTCTAGTTTTTTTGAGGCCTCACTTCGTTTCGAGACCTCGATTTCCATAGCGCGGAGCTATTACGAAATTTTTCGTAGTTCGCGATCCAGCAATAGGTTTTTCACGATACAAACGCTGAGTGAGCTCATGTTCTTAGTCGGCAATGATGCCGCGTCTGCCGGACCTCGTCATGAGGAAATTGAACCGCAGATAAACGTTAAAAACGCAGATGGAAGAAGGGATAAAAGTTTGGATGCTGGAGTTATCAGTCATCCATTAGCGTGGAAACCTTGCCCTTGCTCTTTCCGATCTGCGTCCACCCGGTTCATCTGTGGTTAATTGGATCCACATGGAGATGTTCTAGCCGCGTCTGCGAGATGCTTTGACAGACTCCCGGCGACTCGATAGGCGATAGAAATGGATCGTAAAAGTGAGCGGATGTGTTGGATCGGAATCGCCGTGGCCGCCGTGATGGGCGGGGCGTGGGTGGGGAAGTCCGCAGCGGTGGTCGATGGCGCGGCAGGAAATGGGCGAACCGGCAGTGCGGTCGCACGCGAGCGGAACGGATCAGCGGGAGGGGCGCAGAACGATTCGCGAGCGGCTTCGCGCAAGGATGAGGCGGAGTTGCGCAAGATGGCGAGCCATGCGCTCTCCACGCCGCGCCGGACGGAGCGCTATCAACGGTTGATGACCCTTCTCGACGACACCACGGCGGACAATTGGAACACGTTGTGGAAGGAATACATCCGCCAGACTTTGGAAGAAGGCCGTGTCCATGAGACCGAGTGGAGGCTTTTCATGAACCGCGTCGGAGAGGTGGCAGGGCCGGATGCGATGGAATACTTCACGCACCACGGGCAGGAAAAATACACGTTCAATCGGCGCACCGTGTTAGAAGGCTGGGCGGCGATGGAACCCGAGCACGCATTGGAATGGCTGAAGGCGCAGCCCACCGAAGCGCAACCGGCCGAGTTTTGGAGCGCGGTGATGGGCGGTGCAACGGCGAAGGACTCACGCCTTGCGATGGACCTCATGGGCGAAATTCCGGGGTCCATCACGCCGGTGGTGGTGGCCTCTGCTGTCGATGGGTTGATTCAGACCGAGGGATTGACCCTCACCGCGAAGCTGCTGGAAGAGAAGATCGCGGAGCTTCCGGAAGGTGCGGCCATGCCCGCGCAGTTGCGGTTTTTCTATGAGGAGTTGAACCGCCGAGTCGCTCGTATGAAATGGCTGGCGGATTCCTATCCGGACATGAATTCCCGCCAACCCTCGCTGGAGCGGCTGGCTGAACGGTTTGGCGGCGGTGCTCCACCGGAGGAGGCGGAGGGCGAGTGATGCTAGGCTGCCTGAAACAAGCCGCAGCACCTTCTCGCGCCACGGCTATCGGTTCCGAAATGCCTATCGACAGGATGCGGGATATCCGTTAGTCAATCCATCCGTGACCTCCACCTCATCCGAGAATCCCATGAAGCCCAACAATTGCCTCATCTCTTTTCCCCTCGGCGCGTTCGCAACCCACATCGTCAGGTCCCACCTAAGCTAACTTGGAGATTCGAATATTACCGCTGAACTATTTGAACTGTTCGGTTAAGGAATAATATCAATGAGAAAAATATCCTCTCGACCTGAATGTAGGTGGCCAAAAGGTGTCTGCTTGTTGGCTCTCGCTGTGTTGGCAGCTGGATGCGAAGGGAAAGCGAACCGGGCGAATACTGAGCATGGGGCACAGGCGCAGAGTGCGAGAGTAAGTGCTGCCCAAGTCAATATGTGGTATCAGACGATTGCAGCCTTGAAGCGTCAGCACTACCAATCGAGATTGGAACTTGATGAGGCTCTGAACGCAGCAATCATTGAGAACTACCTTCCTTTGTATTTGCAGCAAACCCGCGAGGGTCAACCCAATAGATTTCACTTGCAGACAGCTAAAGCCGCCTATCACGCCCTATCAGAAGAAAAGCGCGCGAGCCTTCCCCTAGCCAAAGTCGTCAGTGAGGAGAAATTACAAAGAATAGTTGGAATTCTTAAGTCGTTTGGTTACGTGGAAGGTGACCTTGTCAGCGCTGAGCGATTTAACGCACTCCGAGGTTCCTATCTCGACACCATAGGTGCTGAATAAGTAAACCCTCGAAACACCTGAAGAACAAACCGAACAAGGTGCACCACCCAATCCTTCAAGGCATGGGCTTCCGGGGCGGATCAAGCCCTTCAAAGAACGTTTTGTAGAGCAAGAAGTCATATCCGACCGGGAGAACTTCCCGGATTGAATTCGAGCTTCCATCCACCACGAATGGATTCATATGTTTGGCGTTGAATTTATCACTCACTCATGAAAGACATCCGGACGACTGTCGCAGCTGACGTATCAGAAAAAGATAGGCGGTTTGTCCTGCAATCTTTGGTTGCATCCAATGAGACCCGAGCCGTATCAGAAGATTATCGTGACCTCGTCGTATTTTCTCGTAGCGACGGTGTCATTGTTGGTGGCCTTATCGGATATACCCATTGGAGCTGGCTGTTTATCCAGCAACTTTGGGTTGCTGAAGACCATCGACAGCGCGGAATTGGTAGCCGTCTGATGGCTGTCGCAGAAAATGAAGCCTTGGCTCGCGGTTGCATCCATGCGCATTGCGACACATTCGATTTTCAAGCGCTCCCATTTTATCAGAAACTCGGTTACCGCAGTTTTGGCCGCTTGGCCGATTATCCAGTGGGTCATACGAGATATTTTCTTTCAAAGCAAAACCTGAAGGAACCGAAGGAGGTGAACCCGTTGCTCAAGCCAACGCCGTAAACGGTGTGGCTGACGAAGGACGTTGTCAAAACACGCACATGAGCGCTTCTCTACCAGAATTCATCGAGAGTGATCGCTTGATCATTCGTGTCGCACGCCCTGGGGATGGGGCGGTCTTCAATGCTGCGATTCTCGAATCCCTCGAGACGCTTTCTCCTTGGTTGGGGTGGGTGACGCCCGCACCCACTTTGGAAGAATCCGAAAGGTCCTGTCGTCGGGCCCATGCTCGATTTTTGCTCAACGAAGATTTGATGGCCTTCTTTTTTCGAAAATCGGATGGCTCGCTTGTGGGCGGTAGCGGTCTTCATGATGCAGACTGGGACCTTCGCTGCTTTGAGGTCGGATACTGGGGGCATCCCAAGTATTCCGGGCAAGGGCTGATCACGGAAGGCGTGGTAGCCCTCACCGATCATGCGATGGATTTTCTCAAGGCTTCGAGGGTGTTTCTGACGACGGATGACCTGAATGTTGCAAGTTGGAAACTCGCCGAGAGAGCGGGCTTCGAATTGGAGGGAATTCTGCGCAATGATAGAAAAAATCTATCTGGAGATCTTCGCAACAGCCGGGTTTATTCCCGTGTCCCGGTCATGCCGCCCAGCGCTTGCAATTCCAAGGAGGCGACCCTTTGAGTTCAATATCCTATCATCCAAACTCGTTTAAAATTATGCGACTGATCAGCGTGTTCGTTTTTGTAGCTGTCTTTTCCATCGTCCGTGCGGAGGATCTGCGCACCGGAGAGCCGAAGGACTGCTACTTCTATGCTTGGGGCAAAGGGCCTAACTGGAGTGCGAAGGTGTCGACCGAGTTTCGGCTTTCCCTGCTGAACGAGAAGATGCCCTACGTCGATGATCGGTATTCAGAGCCAACGGAGAAGGCGCTCACATGGATCGCACGCCAGAAGCAGCCGACGATCACGACCTTAGCCACGGTCGAAGGTCGCAAGGTCATTCAGGTGGTGTATCCTGAAGAGGGAAGTTTCGGAAAAACCATTGGGACGATCTTGCTCGCCATTGAGACCGCCCGTGACTCGGAGTGGTTTTCCCCATTTTTTGGGGCTCAGCCTGAGCTTTATCGGGGGCAGTTTGTGAGTGGTAGAGATGTTGCCCTAGGTTACGTGGCGACTTTGGAGTGGTCTGGAACAGGCTCCTTTCGGACTCATGTTCTATATGACCTCCGCAAGGCCCATCCTGTTATTCTGTGCACCTTGAACTCTGGTCGAGTGGCGCGCAATGAGTTCAAGACCGATCAGGAATATGATGAGGCATTGAAGATTTTTGAGCGTGAGGAAAATCTTCTGGCTGGCCTCCTTCCAGAGCTTAAAGCAACGCCGCAAAGCACGGATAAAATGGATTCATCCGATGGTGATCATCCCTCAAAATGAATTCAAACTGCCGAAGGTTCTCGATCAAAAAGAAAACGGGAGCAGAGGATCTTTGCTCCCGTTTGGATTTTAAACTGTCGGACTTCTAAGGATCAATGCCTGAAGTGGCGGTGACCGGTGAAGATCATGGCCATGCCAGCGGCGTCGGCGGCGGCGATGACTTCTTCGTCACGGACCGAGCCGCCCGGCTGGATGCAGGCGGTGGCTCCGGCGTCGATGGCGGATTGCAGGCCGTCGGCGAAGGGGAACATGGCGTCCGAGGCGACGATGCTGCCGGTGAGGTCGAGGCCGGCTTCGCGGGCTTTCCAGATGGCGATGCGTGAGGAATCGACGCGGCTCATTTGACCAGCACCGATGCCGAGTGTGCGGTCGGCGCTGGAGTAAACGATGGCGTTGGATTTCACGTGTTTCACGATGCGCCAGCCGAAGCGCATGGCGCGCATTTCCGCTTCGGTGGGTGGGCGTTTGGTGACGACTTTGGCTTCCAGATTGTCGAGGCCGAGTGCGGTGTGATCGCGGTCCATGACCATGAGGCCACCGGGGCAGGAGCGGATGACCGGAGACTTTTTCTCCGCCAGATAGCTGTCGTTCATTTTCATGAGACGCAGGTTTTTCTTCTTCTGGAGCAGGGCGCGGGCATCGCTCTCGAACTCGGGGGCGATGATGACGTCGGTGAAAATTTCCGAGATGATGCGGGCGAGTTCCAGCGTGAGCGGGCGGTTCACCACGATGACGCCGCCGAACGGGGCTTGGCGGTCGGTTTCAAACGCTTTCTGCCAAGCGACTTTCAGGCTTTCGTCGTCCTGACCGACGCCGCACGGGTTGGTGTGCTTGAGGATGGCGACGGTGGGGCGGACGAAATCGAGGATGAGGTCCGACGCGGCCTCGATGTCGAGGATGTTGGTGTAGCTGAGTTCCTTGCCTTGGACCTGGGTGAAGAACTCGTTGAAGTTGCCGTAGAGCGAGCACTTCTGGTGCGGGTTGTCGCCGTAGCGGAGTTCCTGTTCGAGCGGCAGGCTGAGGGTGAAATTGCAACCGGTGCCGGTGCGGCATTGGCCGAGGTAGTTGGTGATGGCGGCGTCGTACTGCGAGGTGCGCAGGAACACTTTGACCGCAAGCTGTTCGCGGAAACCTTTGGTGGTGTTGCCGTTGTTTTCCTTCATCTCCTCAATCACGCGGGAGTAGTCGGCAGGATCGACGATGACGGTGACGCTGGAGTGGTTTTTCGCCGCGCTGCGCAGCATGGATGGGCCGCCGATATCGATTTTTTCGATGGCTTCCTCCAGCGTGACGTCGGGTTTGGCAACGGTTTCCTCGAACGGATAAAGATTCACGACGACGAGGTCGATGGGCGGGATGTCGTTGGCCTTGGCTTGGGCGACGTGTTCCTTGTCATCGCGGCGATGGAGCAGGCCGCCGTGGACTTTCGGGTGCAGCGTCTTGAGGCGACCGTCGAAAAGTTCAGGCGCGCCGGTGAATTCGGAAACGTCGATGACTGGCAGTCCGGCGTCACGCAGCGCGGCGGAGGTGCCGCCGGTGGAAAGCAGTTCCACGCCCATGTCGTGGAGTTCCTTGGCGAAGGCGGCGAGGCCAGTTTTGTCGGAAACGGAGAGCAGGGCGCGGGTGATGGGCATGACGGTGGTCGTTCGCGTGGATGAAATGACGCCCGCCGATTGCCAACGGACGGAGTCCCCGTAACCAACCACCTGCCCCCCGGCAAGCGGAATAGACGGCAGGGCGGGAGAGACGAATCAGGCCAGTGAGGCGCAAAATTCGCGGAATGCCTGCGCTTCCTCATCGCTAGCGACCCCGGCGACGATGTGCCCGGCAAGGCTGCGGAGGATGAGGCCTTGGTTTGGCTCAAGGATTAGATTCGCCACCACGTCGCGGATGATGGCGGTGAACGTGTTTCCATTATAAAGACAGAAAGGAGCCATGCGGTGACAACGGCGACAGAGATCGACCGCTTCATCCAAGCCCATCAATTTCAGATGATGGGTTTCCCAGAACTCTTGGGTCGTGTCATGCCCGTCCGAGGTGGGCTTGTGCAAGGCGTGTTTCGCAGCGCAAAGCATGGCGTTTTGGGCTGTCACGAAGGCCCAAGAATAATCAGCCAACCACGTCCGTTGAGGGCCAATCATTCAATCTCCTTTCGCCTGTTGCTGCTGCTTCTTAAGGCGTTGTAGTTCTTCCACACCTTCGCTCTTCAAGTAGCCCTTGCCAGTTTTGGCGTAGATCGGCTCGGCGGCAAAACGATCTTGAATGGCGAGAGCATCCGCCAAGACACGCTTGAAGATGGGATCTTCCAGCAGCTTTGGATCAATTGCCGGGACGGGTTCGGGGTTCATGATTGAAAATCTACCCGTTCCGCCCGGCTTTCGCAATTCCGCTTATCGCGGGGTCATTCCCACTCCAGCACCAGCAGCGAAACGCCTTGGCGAGGGAGTGTGAAATCGAGCGACGCGGCGTGGTCGGCGATCTGTGTTTCCGTCTCTGGGGTCAGCGTGGCGAGCTTCCCGGCGGCTTCGAGTTCGGCGTATTGCTCGGGTGACGGCTTTTGCGGTTCGCCCATGGATTTCCAGAGGGTGAAGGAATTGCCGTGCGTTTCATCGACACGGTAGTGGCTGACCTTCGCCTTGCCACTGGCGATGGGCAGGCCTGGGATTTTTAAGGAAACGGCGGCATCGGGGCCTTGCACATCGTCGTCATGATAGTGCCAGACGATGACGCTGAGTTTCTTGCCGCCAAGGCTGGCGAAGGCGGAGACGTCGGCTTTTTTGCGGACGCCGCTGCGCAGGATTTCTGGCAGCGGGATGGCGGAATCGCTGGTGACGGGCAGGCGGTCGCCGTCCATTTTCGAAAACATGCGGAAGACGTTCATCACCGGCTTGTCCACGCCGTTGGTGGCGAGCGAGCGGAATCCGGCGAAATACGGCTGGTCCTCGAACTCGAAGGCCCAAGTCAGCGCGCCTTCCAGATTCACGCCGTGCTTGTCGGCGAGGTCAAGTTTCCGCGGGAACGAAGCGGCGGTGTAGCTGGAATACATTGTGCCGTTTCGATAGGCGAGATTCGGTCCTTGGCAGGCGGCGCATCCTTCCGGATCGGACTCACCGATGACGATGGGCGTGTTGGCGAATTCGGGATAGCGGGCGATCACGTTGAAGGCGCCATCGATGTCGCGGAGCTGGCTGGAGATGCCCATTTGTACACGGCCGCCGACATCCTTGGGCTGGCCCTTTGCGTGGAAGGAAATGAAGTCGGTGGGGGTGCCGGTTTCGCCCGTCGCGGTGTTTTTGCCCTTCACGCAGTGGTCGAGGAAGCTCTTGAGGAAATCTCCGCCCGCACCACCTGCTAGATCGGGGCCGCCGACCTTGGCTCCGGGGATCGCGCGGCGCACCGCCTTGATCGCGTGGTCGTGGAGTTTGAAGAACTCATCGCGCGAGCCGCGCCAGTAGCCGATGTTCGGCTCATTCCAAGTCTGCCAATACCACTTGAGAACCTCGTCCTTGCCATATTTCTCCACCGAGTGTTTGGCCCATTGATAGACCAGTTCCTCCCACTTCGCCCAATCCTTAGGCGGATAGGCCCAGCCGGTGTAGATGTCGTCATACTTCGCTGCCGGTGTCCAATGGTGGCGATAAGGCTGCGGCTTTACCGAAAGCGCTTCTGGCATGAAACCGATTTGCACATAAGGCCGCACACCGCGCTCCAGATAGGAGTCGAAAATCTGATCCACGATCTTCCAGTCGTAAATCGGCTTTCCCTGCGCGTCTTCGGTGTACGCATTGGTCGATCCCCACTTGAGCGCATGCGTGCCTTCTCCCGTGACTAACAGACTGTGCGTGCGGAAGAAAACTTCCTTTGGCTTCAGTTCGCCGAGCTCGCCTAACAACTTCTTGCCATCTTTCATGTAGGCGTAGTTTGGCTCATCCGCGCCAAAGAAACGCCAAATCGGCTTGAGCGGACCGGTCGGCCGTGCGGCATCGATGGTGATGTTGACGGGGAAGGATTCCGCTGCGGTGAGCGCGGTGGCTGTTAGTAAAAGCGCGGGGAAAATATGGGCAAATCGTGTCATGGCGTGTCGGATGGGTTTCGGTGGGCCGCTCTTAACGGGGCTTAGAACGCTATTGTTTCAGCATCGGCAGGTCTTGTGCGGATGCGACAGCCATGTGTAAGAAGCCGACAAGTTATAGCGATCATCCGTCAGTCTATCGCGTTGCGAGGGGTGTAAATGCGGAGGGGGGATGGAGCCATTTCCCCAACTCGCCTCAAGCGGAGATGCCGCGCAAAATCCGTTGTCCTTGGCGGATGTAAGCCACGCTGGACCAAACGGTGAACAGCGCGGCAACGAGGCACGGATAGACGGGGGATAGCGGCACGACGCGCAACATCACCCAGCCGAGCGCGAACATCTGCGTGACGGTGCAGACCTTGCCGGTCCAGTGCGGGGCGAAATGGACTTCGCGGCGGTGGTTCCACAGGATGCGGATGCCGCCGAGGATGATGCAATCTCGCAGCACCACGATAACCGCAAACCAAATGGGCAGACGCCAGCCGGGGGCACCCCAGTCGATGAAGGAAAGAATGATGACCCCGGTGAGCAGCAGTGCCTTATCCGCGATGGGGTCGATGAACGCGCCAAATTTCGAGCACTGGTTGAAACGGCGAGCGACCCAGCCGTCGACGCCATCGGTGGAGGCGGCGAACACAAAAACCCCGAGCGCCCACCAGCGCAGCCGTTCATCTGGCTGTCCCGCCGCGCTGTAGCCATAGGCGATGGCCAGTGCCGCGAAAACGGGGACCAAGCAGATCCGGGCTATCGTGATTTTACTGGCGAGGGTCACGCCCACACTGAAGCAGAGCTTGCCGCCCTGAGAAACGCAATTTTGTCGAGGCCGCCGAGGACGCTTAAACGACGCGGATCAATAGACCGGCGCGCCTTGATCGTAGGTGTCACCGCCACCTCCGCCGCTGCCTTGAATCTTGTTCTTCGTCCACTCGTAGCCCTGTTTGGTGTCCCGGCCGAGGCCGATCATCGTGTTGCAGGAATTCAACGCCAGTGCGGTGACGATTAGCAAAATAAGTCTCATGCGGCATGAGGTAATGGATGAAGACGCTTCGATAAAGCGAAAAGTCAGGATCAGTTAATCAGTTTTCTTGGCGATTCCCCGCAGGAGATAGAGCTGCGGGCGCCAAGCGGCAAAAATTCCACCCCGGTTGGGGGAACTCCCTGGGGCGGAAATTCGCTGGTCACGCAGGGGTGTAAATGTTTTGAAGCCCGGGCGAGCGCTCCGTTTCGCGACGATGAATGATTCACCTTCAGGCCATTCCGGCCATCAACCACCGCTCGCGGTGACCACGATCGCAGCCTTGGGCATCGTCTTCGGGGATATCGGAACCAGTCCGTTGTATGCCTTTCGCGAATGTTTCTCCGGCTCCCACGGCGCACCCATCAATCCTGCGAACCTCGTCGGCGCTGCGTCGCTGATTGTTTGGTCGCTGCTGCTGGTGGTCTCGGTGAAGTATCTCTTCATCATCCTCAAGCTGGATAACAAGGGGGAGGGCGGGATTCTGGCGCTATCCACTTTGATCCGCAGCGCGTTGAGAAGCCTTGGCGGAAAGGATCCGAAGAAGATTTTGTTATTTGGTCTGGCGGGTGCGGCGCTGATCTATGCCGACGGCATCCTCACGCCAGCGATTTCGGTTTTGTCTGCGGTGGAAGGGCTTTCGGTGAGTGCTCCGGCGCTCGCGCATTGGACGGTGCCGCTGGCGGTGGTGATTCTTGTAGGATTGTTTTCCATCCAGAAATTCGGCACGGGGAATGTGGGAAAATTATTTGGGCCGGTGGTGTTGTTATGGTTCAGCTCGCTCGCCGTGTTGGGCATTCGCAACTTGATCCAACATCCGGAAGTGCTGTGGGCACTCAGTCCCTATCAGGGCATTCATTTTCTCGTTCACGAATGGGCGCACGCGATGCCCTTGCTCGCTGCGGTGTTTTTGGCAGTGACCGGTGGTGAGGCGTTGTATGCAGATCTCGGGCACTTCGGCACGAAGCCAATCCGTGTCGGATGGTTCTCGGTGGTGCTGCCTGCGCTGGTGTTGAACTATCTCGGTCAGGCGGCGCTGCTCACGGCGGATCCATCGGCGATACGCAGTCCGTTTTTCTTGCTGGCACCGGATTTCCTGCAATTGCCGCTGACCATCCTCGCAACCTGCGCGGCCATCATCGCGAGTCAGGCGCTGATTTCAGGCGCATTTTCCCTAACCGCTCAAGCGGTGCAACTCGGCTGCCTGTCGCGCGTGAGGATTCTCTACACGTCAGAGCATTCCATGGGGCAGGTGTATGTGCCGATCATCAACCACATCCTCGCAGCGGCTTGTATCCTGCTGGTGTTGACGTTCGAGACCTCGGCGAAACTCGCGGGTGCCTACGGCATTGCGATCTCGCTGACGATGACCATCACGTCCATCCTGTTCTTCTCCGCAGCACGAGCGGTGTGGGGATGGTCGAAGCTCAAGGCGGTCATCGTGACTGGATTGTTTTTGGGCCTCGATGGCGCATTCCTCGCGGCGAATGCCTTGAAAATTTATCCATGGGGTTGGTTGCCGCTGGTGGTCGCGGGTGCTGTCATGGCCATCATGCTGATCTGGATCTGGGGGCGCAAACGGTTGTATGCGCGTATCATGCAAGAGTCGCTGCCTATCGATGTTTTGCTCAAAGGGTTGCAAAAAGGGAAAATCCACCGTGTCTCCGGCACCGCGATTTACATGAGCGGAAAAGGTCTGCAAGTGCCCACCGCCTTGCTGCATAACTTGAAGCACAATCAGGTGCTTCACGAGCGTGTCATTCTCCTTCACGTGATGACGCTCGACCAGCCGCGAGCCAACGAGGAAGACATCCTCGACTACGAAGACCTCGGCGACGGGGTCCACCGTGCGACCTTGCGATTTGGTTTTGCGGAAACTCCCGACGTGCCTGAGGCGTTGATCCATCGAATGCCTGAGAACGCCCGCTTCCAACCCGAAAAAGCGACTTATTTCCTAGGGCGGGAAACCTACGGCGTCGGGAAACATGCCACACTCGCCGACCGAGTCCGCTTGTCGTTGTTCGCGGTGATGGCCCGCAATGCCTCGGCGGCGACCGCCTATTTCCAACTTCCACCCGGACGCGTCGTCGAGCTGGGTGCGCAGATCACCCTCTGAAATCCGTCGCGGAGTTTCCCTGCTAGATCGCCCGTGACCTGCCCATCTCCGCTCTCAATCACTGGTCTCGGGGCTTTATCTGCCCTCGGTTCCGATGTGGCATCTCATCATCAAGCCGTCTTGCGTGGGGAGCGTCCTTTTCGACCGTTGGCCGAATTGTTAGGAAAGGAAAGCTCTCACGCATCTCGTCCTGCCGCGTGGATTGCGGATCGCCAACTTTTGCTAAACCGCAAGTGGAGTCCGGTGACGATGGCCGCGCTGCATGCCGCTCGCGAGGCGGTGCATGCTTCCGGATGGTCTGCGGCGGAGCTGGAGGACGCGGCTTTGGTGGTCGGCACCAGCCGGGGAAATGCGGCCGGTTGGCTAGGCCCGTGGCCGGGTCGACGGCCGTTCAAGTTGATGGCGGCGAGCAACACGATCCACAGTGAACCGGCGGCAGCCATTTCCATCGAGTTTGGCATCGCCGGTCCTAACCATGTGTTGGCGAGCGGCTGTTCGGCGGGGCTGGATGCGGTGGGTATCGCCATGATGATGTTGCGCTCTGGCGTGGCGGAGCGGGCATTGGTGGTGGCGGTGGACTTGCCGTTGGTGCCCTTGCTGCTGGACAACTACGCGGCGTCCGGTCTGCTGGCCAAGCAGGATAGGCTGGATCCGTATCACCCGCTGACGGGTGGATTTATCCCAGCAGAGGGCGCGGCGGCGATGGCGTTGGAGTTTCGAGACGCGGGTTTCGTGAAGCTGTTGCATTATGATTCCAATGCGGACGCCTGCGATCCCGTGGGAATCCCTGCCGGAGGAGGCAGAACACATCGTCTGCTAGAAAAGGCGGTCAAACTTCACGGTGCACCGTCGGCCATCTGTCCTCACGCGACGGGCACTGCGGTGCAGTCGGTTGCGGATCCCGCGACGTTGCGCCGCGCATTTCCTGATTCAATGCCATCCGTGCATCTGCTCAAACCGCTGTTGGGTCACTCCATCGGCGCAAGTGGGCTGTTGGAAGCGGTGCTGCTCGCCCGTTTCATGAGTGACGGAAAACTTCCGCCCAATCTCTCTGGTTTGCACGTCCCCACAGGCTTTACCCTGCCGGAGGACGTTGTTGATGTCGCCGGTCCTGTTCACAAGCTTGCCCATGGCATGGGCGGGCACAACGCCTTGCTCGTCCTATCACCTCCATGAATTCCAACCGCAGAATTGAAATTTCCATCGATGATCAAACTCTCCACGTGCTGGAAGGAGAGCGATTGATCCGTGATTTTACCATTTCCACCTCGGCCAAGGGCATGGGTTTTACGCAAGGAAGTTTCCGCACGCCGACCGGCCAGTTTCGCATCCACGAAAAAATCGGTGATGGCGAAGTGTCGGGAACCATCTTCAAGGCGAGGGTGCCAGTCGGACAATGGCAGCCCATTACTGACGATGGCGATGATCTCATCCTCACTCGCATCCTTCGCTTGGAGGGAATGGAGGAACAGAATGCGAACACCTTGGATCGCTACATCTATATCCACGGGACGAATCAAGAAGCGATGCTTGGCACCCCGGCAAGCCACGGCTGTGTGCGACTCAGCAATGCAGACATGATCGAGTTGTTCGATCTCGTTGAGGTGGGAACAGCGGTGGAAATACAACCTGCCACGCGGTGCCGAGGCAAATTGCTGTTCTTCGATTGCGACTCCACGCTCTCCACCATCGAAGGAATTGATGAACTTGCTCATGCACGAGGAGCTGATGTGTTCGACCGCGTGGTGGCTTTGACTCATGCGGCGATGAATGGCGAAGTGCCTTTGGACGAGGTGTTTCCGCGACGCATGGAGATGATACGTCCCGACAAGGCCACCTGTGAGTCGGTGGCGGAACTCTACAAGCAAACGATCGTGCCGGGCGTGCCGGAACTGATACTCGCCGCGAAGCAAGCGGGTTGGCTGCCGGTGATCCTTTCCGGTGGTTTTGCACCGCTGATCATGCCTCTCGCTCATGCCTTGGGGATCGATCATGTCGAAGCCGTTCCCCTTTTCCTGCATGAGGACGGATCCTATCAAGGCTATGGGCATGACTATCCGACCACGCGTAACCTGGGCAAAAATGAGGTGATACGCGCATGGAAGGAGGCGATGCTTCCTGAACGTGTGGTGATGATGGGCGATGGTATTTCCGATATGGAAACCAAGCCGGACGTGGACCTCTTTATCGGCTTCGGTGGTGTGGTGGAGCGACCGAAAGTGAAGGCTGGATGCGACCACTGGATCACCTGCATGACCGATGCCCGTGCGGTGATGGATATCATCGATGGATGAAGCTTAAGAGCCGCTCGGCATGATATGCGAATCGAGCGATTGGGCGTCCTATAATTTTGCTTGCTAGCGGGCGGCTCAACCCTAGGTTGAGCCCGTTATGAGTACCTCCACCAAATCAACTTCCAATAAGGGAGTTCGCTATACTGACGAACAGAAGAAAGAGATCACCAACTTCGTCGCGGAATACAATTCTGCGAATGGCCGTGGTGGCCAAGCGAAGGCATCCGAAAAGTTCGGTGTCTCGCAGCTAACGATCTCTGGCTGGATCAAAGGATCCGGCACTTCCGCGAAGAAAGGTGCGAAAGCCCCGAAGGCAGCCAAGGCTCCTAAGGCCGCAAAAGCGCCGAAGGTGGCGAAGGCTCCTAAGGTCAAGAAGAGCGCGAAGAAGTCCACCCGCGGTGGTTCGCGCTACACGGCTGAACAAAAGCAGGAGGTCGTTGACTTCACCGTTGGCTACAACGCAGCTAACGGTCGTGGCGGTCAAAGCAAGGCAGCCGCCAAGTTCAATGTTTCTCCTCTCACGGTGATGGCATGGCTCAAGGCTGCCGGCGTGACGAAGGGTGGCAAAGCCGCTAAGGTTGCGAAAGTGGTGAAGGCCGTGAAAGCGTCCAAGGCCGGCCGCAAGCCAGCCGCCTCGGGTGACTTCGATGCCAAGCTCACCAACCTCCTCGCCCTGAGCAAGGAAATGGCCAAGGCTCAAGCCGAACTCGACAAGGCTGTTGCCAAGTTCAATGCCGCCAAGGCTGCCCTCTAATTTTAAATCATCTAACGAGAAAGGCCGCTTCCCTTGCGAGGGGAGCGGCCTTTTTTCATTTTAAGAATCACCAGACGAGATCGGTCACGATCTCTTTCCACAGCATGCGTTCGCCTTCGAACACAAAGCTACCGCGAAAGGTCTTTTGCTCCAGCACCAGCGGCAGCCAGTGGCGGTCGTCTTCCCACATTTGATGATAGGGAATGGCGTCCAGAGCGGTCCAGCGCGGCACCGCCTCGTCGGTTTCGGTCGGAGTGCCGGTGAACCCGTGCGAGCGATAGACATGGCATAGGATGTCCGGGCAATCGGACATGGAGAAACGCAGTTCACCGAGTTTCACCGGATCGTGCGGCGTGATGACGAGTTCCTCTTGGGTTTCTCGGATGATCGCTTGAAGCGGTGTCTCACCGGGATCGATCTTGCCACCCGGGCCATTGATCTTGCCCGCACCGAGGCCGCGCTTTTTCTCGATGAGCAGCACTTGCCCGTCTTGAATGATGAACATCAAGGTGGCGAGCATTTCGCCTTTCCAGGTGGTCCAGTCGATGGGGGAAAGCTCCGTCATGCGCCTCTTTCCGCGTAGGCTTCCACGGTGTCGCAGGTGCAGACGAGGTTGCGATCGCCGTGCACGTTGTCGATGCGACCGACGGACGGCCAGAACTTGTGGTCGCGCAGATAGGGCAAGGGAAACGCCGCTTGTTCGCGGCTGTAGGCATGCGGCCAGTCGTTTCCACACACGGTTTCGCAGGGGTGTGGCGCGTGCTTGAGCGGATTGTCTGCGGCATCCGAGGTACCGCGGATGATGGCCGCGATCTCACCATGGATGGAAATCATCGCATCGCAGAAGCGGTCGAGTTCGGTTAGTGATTCGGATTCGGTCGGTTCTATCATCAACGTGCCGCCGACAGGCCAACTCATGGTCGGTGAATGGAAACCATAATCCATCAAGCGCTTCGCGACATCTTCCACGGTGATGCCGCTTTTCTCGGTGAGATCGCGCAAGTCGATGATGCATTCGTGGGCGACGCGGCCGTCGTTGCCGGTGTAAAGGATGGGGAAACAAGGAGCCAACCGCGCAGCAATGTAGTTTGCATTGAGGATGGCCACTTCGGTGGCTTCCTTCAGTCCGTCGGCACCCATCATGGCGATGTACATCCAAGAAATCGTGTTGATGGAGGCGCTGCCCCAAGGTGCGGAGCAGACGGGGCCCACGTGGTTTTCCAGTTCACGGTGGCCAGGCAGATAGGGCAAAAGTTGTGAGGCCACGCCGATGGGGCCGACGCCGGGACCGCCGCCGCCGTGAGGAATGCAGAAGGTTTTGTGCAAATTCAAATGGCAGACATCCGCGCCGATGAGTCCGGGCGAGGTGAGTCCGACCTGGGCATTCATGTTTGCGCCATCCATATAAACCTGTCCGCCGGCCTCGTGGATGATGCCGCAGATGTCGCGTATGGTTTCCTCGAACACGCCGTGGGTGGATGGATAAGTGACCATCAGCGCGGCAAGATTGGCGCGGTGTTCCTCGGTGCGGGTGGCGAGGTCAGCGACGTCGATGTTGCCCTTTTCATCGCATTTCACGCCGACGACGCGCATGCCAACCATGACGGCGGACGCTGGGTTCGTGCCGTGCGCGGAAACCGGGATGAGGCAGACGTTGCGGTGCGAATCCCCGCGGGCGAGGTGATAGCGACGAATGGCGAGAAGTCCGGCATACTCGCCTTGGGAGCCGGCGTTCGGTTGCAAGGAAACGCCCGCAAAACCGGTGATCTCGGCGAGCCAATCCTCCAGCAGCCCTAACATCTCGCGATAGCCGATGCTTTGATCCGCAGGAACGAAGGGATGCAGCGAGGAAACTTCCGGCCAACTCAACGGCATCATTTCCGAAGTCGCATTGAGTTTCATCGTGCAGGAGCCGAGAGCGATCATCGATTCATTGAGCGCGAGATCCTTCGATTCGAGGCGCTTCAAGTAACGGAGCATGTCCGTTTCCGAATGATAACTGTTGAAGACCTTCTGGGTGAGGATGGGGGTGGTTCTGGCAATTTCGATGGGCCAGTCGGTGGATGGAAAGGAATCGATGAGCGTTGCGCCGAAGGCTTCGCAGATCGTTGCGAGATCGCCGCCGTGGGTGGTTTCGTCCAAAGAAATCCCGAGATGGTCGGCATCGATGAATCTCAGGTTGATTCCGGCAGCGACGCAGTTTTGCAGAATCTCCGAGGCCTTGCCGGGGACGCGGGTGACGAGGGTGTCGAAATAGTAACCGGATTCGATTTCGATGCCGGCTTGGCTCAGTGACGTTGCAAGTCGGGTGGTGTGGCCAAGAACCCCGAGTGCGATTTGCTTTAGTCCATCCGGCCCATGATAGACCGCATACATCGAGGCCATCACCGCGAGCAGCACTTGTGCGGTGCAGATGTTGGAGGTCGCCTTGTCGCGGCGGATGTGTTGTTCACGGGTTTGCAGGGCGAGTCGATAGCCGGGCTTGCCGCGTGAATCCACCGACACGCCGATGAGGCGGCCGGGCATCTTGCGTTTCAGCGAATCCACACAGGCCATGAATCCTGCGTGCGGACCGCCGAAGCCCATCGGCACGCCGAAACGTTGCGAAGAGCCGACGCAGATGTCCGCGCCGAATTGCCCGGGTGCTTTGAGCACGGTCAGCGCGAGAAGGTCTGCTGCGACGATGGTCACCGCGCCCGCTGCCTTGGCTTTGGCAAAAAACGCCGAGTAGTCATCGATGCGCCCGCGAGTGTCGGGATACTGGACGAGCACCGCAAAAAGGCCCTCGCAGGCCGCTGCATCGAAGCTTTGCCAATCGCCGATGATCACGGCAATGCCGAGGGGTTCGGCACGGGTGACGACGACGTCGATGGTTTGCGGATGGCAGCGGTCGGAAACAAAAATTGCTTTGCCTTTGGGTTTGCCCGCGAGCGCCAGGCTCATCGCTTCCGCCGCGGCGGTGCCTTCGTCGAGCAGCGAGGCGTTGGAAACATCCAGACCCGTTAGGTCAGTGATCATTGTTTGGAAATTCAACAAGGCTTCGAGACGGCCTTGCGCGATTTCAGCCTGATAGGGCGTGTAAGCGGTGTACCAACCGGGGTTTTCCAAGATATTGCGCTGGATGACGCCGGGCGTGTGGGTGCCGGAATAGCCTTGGCCGATGAAGGACCGCATGACGCGGTTTTTCGACATGATGGATTTCAACCAAGCGAGCGCCTCAGGCTCAGAACAGGCGGGCGGTAGGGTGAGTGCGCCATCCATGCGGATGCCGGCGGGCACGGCGGCGGCGATGAGCGCGTCGAGCGACGCGTAGCCGGTTTGCGTGAGCATTTCGTCGCGGTCGGAACCGACGGGTCCAAGATGGCGGCTGCGGAAATCGATACGGGCTGGCATGGTGGCTGGAATGGGATGCGACCGGTGACAGCCCGGTCGGGACGCCCTTTCCATAGAGGAAATCCCCCGCCGCGCAACCCCTGCGTGGAAATCCCGCAGACGGAGCCGACTCAGGCGGATTGGGCGCTCACCAAGATGGCGGCGTCGGCCATCGCCTGCTTGCGAATCGCCTTGCGCGTCTTGAGGATGAGTTTCCACAGGTCGGGCGCGAAGCTGGGCGTGAACCCGTGGCGTTCCAGCCACGTGGCGAGTGTGGCGAGGTCGTTTTCATCGCCGAGCAGTTCCGCGAGGTCGGCCATGACGGGTTCTGCGGGCACTGAGTTTTCGGGCAAAAATCCGACGGCCCCGAGATACGCTTTGAGCGCCTTGCGCGCGTCGTGGAAATCCTCCTCCGCGCGGTGGTCGAGGTGGCGGCATCGGCGAATGACCCGCTTGCGCAGCTTGTCGACGCCCTTCGCCATTCGTTCGGTTAGGTCAGCGGGCGGCAGTTGGCTCAGTTCGTCGCTGGCGGTGCGGACGCGCTCGACGCACCAGGAAATCGTTGCCGCCGGAGGTCGGCGGGCGGCGGTGTGCGTCTGCTGTTCGAGCAAGCCGACGATGGCCGCAGAGGTCGTTTCATCCGCCTTCCACGCGAGCTTGTTCCACGTGCTGAGTCGGGAAACCGCGTCGCGTGGGCTGGAAAGCAGGCGACCAATCACTTGGATTTCGCGTGCCGCGCTGTCTTCCAGTCGGAACAACGCGAAGCCGCCGCGCAGGGATTTTCCCAGCTTGCGGATCGCATGCACCTCCTCGGCGACACGGCCTTTGGAGTCGAGCAAGCCGTTCAAACGCATTTCCATCGTGCCGCAGCCTGCAGTGAGTCGCTGGCTCGCGAATCCCGCATCGCTTTCCGTCCATGAAGTCATCGGGCGGATGAAACGATGGCCACCGAGAAATGTCAGTGACGAAAATGTGACAGCTCCGATGGAGTCACTCGACCGGTTTGACCCAAGTAAAAATCCACAAGCTGATGAGGCTCACGCCGATGGCGAGCCAGCCGAGGGTGTCGAAATGGAGCAGTCGGCCCGTCGGCGTTTGTGCCACGACATAGCCGCCGATGGACGCGGTGACGCCGGACGCGAAGTCGCGCGCGCAGGCGACGAGGCTCATGTAAGCGCCGCGGCGTTCGCGCGGGACGGCCATCGAAATGACCGCTTGGCTTGGGATGAAGCGGCCGCCGGCGAAAGTGAAAAAGAATCCGGCGAGCACCAAGTTTTGCCAGACGGGCATGGGGCCGGCGTTGGTGAGCAGGTGGATCACCACGCAGGCACCGGCGACGAGAATGGCGAAAACGCGGAACTTGCCGTGGCGATCCGCCAGTTTTCCGATGAGTGGCCCGGTGAAAATGGTGACGATGCCGCCGGTGAGATAGATCAGGAAAAGTTTCTCCTCCGGCAGGCCAGTGTTGCCGACAAGAAAGGGCGAGAGGAAGGGGATGATGGTGAAATGGCCGAACACCACCGCGACCATCAAGGCGAGGCCGCGCAGCGCGTTGGCATTGCGGATGAGATCAAAAAAATCTCTGCCAGATTTCACCTTGCCGCCTGTGAGGTGACCGCGCACCGGAGGCAGGATGCGGAACAAGCCGATCCAAACGAACAGCGCGACAAAGGCCACGGTCAGGAAAGGCCCTTCCCATTTCCACCACTGCGCAATCTTGAGTCCAAACGGAACGCCGAGCGCAGCTGCAACGGAAAACGCGGTCATGATGATGCCCATCCCGCGCGCCCGCCGCTCCGGCGGCACGACGTCCGCGACGATGGCCATGATGGTCGCCCCGCTGACCCCGCCAAACGCCCCACAAATGGCGCGCGCGACCATCAAGGTGGCCGCGCTGTCCGCCAACCCACAAGCCAAAGTGCCCAAGGTGAATCCGGCATAACAGAATAGCAGCAACTTGCGGCGGTCGAAGCGATCGGTGAATGGAGCTGCCGCCAACCCGACGATGCCTGCCGTCAGCGCGAAGGTGGAAATGAGCGCTCCGAATTGCTGCGCATCGATGTGCAGCTCGCGCATCAACTGGGGCCCGAGCGGCATCATGATCATGAAATCCATGATGTGCGTGAACTGCACTGCCGCGAGCAAGAGCAGCAGGCGTTTCTCGGAAAGCAACGGCTTGCCCGCTGGTTGTGGGGCTTCTTCGGTTTGGTTCACGGTGGGGAAAGGGCTGCTTTATTTGGAGCAGTTTGTGAGCGTGCGCAACCCGAGTCGGTGGATGATTTTTTCAAACGTCGGCATCATCTTGGTCGTAGAACGAGGTATTCCTAGGAATTTGACTCGGCCATTCAAAACGGATTTCGCGGGGATGCGAACCCACGGAAAGCGGGTTTCGAAGCCGCCAATCATCGCTTGAGCAGTTCGTCTTTTCGTGTATTTTTTTGCCCGTGATCAAAAGTTTCGCGGACCCGCTCACGGAAAAGCTTTTCCTTGGCTTGGATCTAAGCCGCAAGGAGCTCAACAAACTCGGAACTCTCAACTCCGTTAAAGCCTTCGAGCGGCTGGCCATCCTCAACGAAGCTGATGAGAAAACTCTCATGCTCATCCCCGCGCTCCACTATCACAAACTCAAGGGCTCCTCCAACTACTCGATCGATGCTGATTCCCGCAAATCCCCGTGGCGCATCACCTTTCAATGGGAAAACATGGAAATGAAAAACGTCGAACTGGTCAAAATCCAAGATACCCACTGAACCGCACTAAAAATGAAACCGCAATCTACCGCCATCCCACGGGATCCGCTCAAAGTTCCCAAGCCTATTTCCAATCCCGCTGCGGCACTCATCCGAGACACCATCGCCCATCATGGCGTCACCCAGATCGCCGCCGCTGCCGCAATGAACCTCAGCAAAGCGCAGCTTAGCGACGTGATTCGGCAGAAAAAGGGGGTGAGCGCCTCCATCGCTCTTCGCGTCCAGCTCTGTTTCGGCATCCCCGGCGACCTGCTCATCCGCCTTCAAAGCCAGTTCGACTTTCAAAAAGCCTATCACTCCGCCAAAAACCTCGCACTTCACAAGGAAGTTAAAAGTCTGACCTGAGGTTGTTAGGTGTGTTGAGTGTCTGGAACGGTTGAGAGAACGGATAGATTCCTCTCCTACGAGAGGACTCAAGTCAGCCAGACGGATTTCAAATACGGCTCCTCGCTGAAGTCTGGCGGCATGGGGGAATGGCGGGCGGCCATGGCGTGGCGTGCGGCGGCGCGCAGTTGCTTTTGAAAATCGTTGAGTGGGAGGTTGCGGCAGTTGGTGGAGCAGAGCAGCCAGCCATCGGGGGCTAACACCTCCAACGCCAGCGCGGCGAGTTCGCCGAAGTTTTCCTCCACGCGGAAGACCTTGCCCTTTTCGTCGCGGGAGAAAGTCGGTGGGTCGAGCACGATGCCGTCAAAGGTGCGGCCTTGTTTCGCGAAGCGGCGCAGCCAGTGAAACGTGTCGCCTTTGCAAAAATGGTGAGCGGCGGGATCGAGGCCGTTGTGGGACAGATTGCGTTTCGCCCAGTCGAGGTACGGTTGGGAGAGGTCGAGGGTGGTCGTTTCCGCGCCCGCTGTGGCGGCGGCGACGGAGAAGGCGCCGGTGTAGGCAAAGGTGTTGAGCAGACGCTTGCCGGGGGCCATTCGCTCGCGGACGGCGGCGCGGTTGTCGCGTTGATCGAGGAAGATCCCTTGCGAGTAGCCGGACTGAAACGAGATCTCAAAGGCAAGGCCATTCTCGCGCATGAGGAAGGGCGCGGTGATTTCGGGTCCTGATAGATGGGTGGGCGATTCCTTTTGGTGCTGGTCGAGCCGTTTCCAATAGCAGGAAACGCCTTGGTCGCGGACCCATTCGCGAAACTCAGGCGGCAGCTGGCTGGTCGTGGTGGAGACCAGCCAATGGCCGGCGAAGGTTTCCAGATAGATGCCGGGCAGGCCATCGCCACGACCATCGATGAGTCGCACGGCATCGGTGTTGGCATTGAGCAAATCGGCGCGGCGGTCGACGGCGGCAGTTAGGAGGCGGTGCATGGGCGCGGAGAGGGTGCGGCGGTTGAGCCACGCCAACGGGTGTCAAGCCACGGGCAGGCCAAGTCAAGCGGAAGCGCGGGTGAGATGGATGGCAAGGCACTGAGGCATTTTCCCGATGGCGCAATCGGATGGGCTGGGTAGGGTGCTTGCCCAACCTTACTGACCCATGCCTGATTCCATGATTTTTTCCGAAAAACGCATTGCCCGGATTGCTGAGACCATGTCGGTGGACGCCGCTGAACTCGCGGCGATTGTCCAACAGGGCTTCTCCCAAGATTTTCCTGCCGGGAGCTGGCTTTTTCATGAATCCACGCCGCGGCTGTGGATGGGCATCGTGGAACAGGGGGAAATTGAAATTGTCACCGGCAACCACGGCAGCAGCACACGATTGGCGACACTGACGCATGGCAGTGCGTTCAGCGAGGGCATCATGTTGGACGATCTGCCGCACGCGGCTTCTGGAGTCGCTCTAACGGATGTGCGGGCGTGGCTGATTCCGCGCGCGGTGTTCGAAAAGCTGCGAGAAGAGAAACCAGAGATATTCTATCGAATGGTGGGGCACATCGCGCGGAGATTGAGTGCTCGACTCAAAGCGGCCAATGAGCACCTCGTTTCGGGGCGCTCGCCGGTGGTCGCCACTTGGCGCAAGGAGCACGATTCGCTCGGCGAGCGCGAGTTGCCAGACACCGCGTATTACGGCGTGCAAACGTTGCGTGGGATGGAAAATTTCCCGATTTCGGGCATTCCGTTGCACCACTTTGGTCACTTCGTCCGCAGCCTCGTTTATGTGAAGAAGGCCGCCGCGTTGGCGAATAAAGGGCTCGGCGTGCTGGCCGCTGAAAAGGCGGATGCCATCATCGCAGCGTGTGACGAAATCATCGCCGGGAAATGGCATGAGGAGTTCACCATCGACATGATTCAGGGCGGGGCTGGCACATCGACCAACATGAATGCCAACGAGGTCATCGCGAACCGGGCCTTGGAAATCCTCGGCCATCGCAAGGGGCAATATCAATTTTTGCACCCCAATGATGACGTCAACCGTTCGCAATCCACCAACGACGTCTATCCGACCGCGATCAAGATTGGCGTGATTCTAACGATGAAGGATGCCACCTATGCGCTGCGCGAATTGCAGGGCGCGTTGCTGCACAAGGCGGGTGAGTTCCAGGATGTTTTAAAAATGGGCCGCACCGAGAACCAAGATGCCGTACCGATGACGTTGGGCCAGGAATTCAGCGCCTACGCTGTGATGGTGGGCGATGGCATCCGCTACATCGAAAGAGCTGCTTCGGAGTTTTTGGAGATCAACATGGGAGCCACGGCTGTGGGGACGGGGATCAACAGCCCGAAAGGATATGCCGAGCTTTGCACCATGCATCTCAGCGATGTCAGCGGTCTGCGGGTGTTGATGTCAGAAAACTTGGTGGAGTCCACTCAAGACAGCGGTGCCTTCGCGCTGATGAGCAGCTCGATGAAAACGGCGGCGGTGCAGCTTTCGAAGATATGCAATGACCTGCGTTGGCTTTCGTCTGGCCCTCGTTGCGGGCTGTATGAAATCCGCCTGCCCGCGATGCAGCCGGGTTCTTCGATCATGCCGGGAAAGGTGAATCCTGTGATCCCAGAAATGGTCAACCAAGTGTGCTATCAGATCATCGGCGCTGATGTGACCATTTCCATGGCCGCAGAGGCGAGCGAGTTGGAGCTCAACATGGCGGAACCCATCATCGCGTTCAACCTGTTCTTCGGCCTCACGTTGTTGCGCAATGCTGCCATCGCCCTGCACACGCGTTGCATTTCTGGCATCGAGCCCAATCGCGAACGCTGCTTGGAGTATGTGAGAAACTCGATTGGTTTGGTCACTGCTCTCAATCCGGTGCTCGGTTACGAGCGCAGCGCCGCGATTGCCCGCGAGGCGCTTGAAACCGGTCGCAGCGTGTACAGCTTGGTGCTGGAAAAGGGCTGGCTGGACCGTGCCACGCTGGATGAACTGCTCACTCCAGAAAACATGACGGGTCCTCGCTGAGGCTGGGATTTGCGATTGCGTGTCCCGAGTTCCGGCGGAATCATCCGCGCGTCATGAAACATCGCAAACTCGCTCTCATCACCGCAGCTGCCCTCGGCACCGTTTTCTCCACCTCCTGCGCCACCACCAAGGGCTTCGGCCAAGATCTCCAAAAGGTCGGTAACAAGCTGGAAAATGAGGCCAATGCGACAGGCGGCGCGGCACCCGTCCAGCCAAGTTCCACCGGGATTTACACCCCGGCTGCGCCCACCGCTTATTGATCGGTGCAAGGTCACTCCGGCGAGGCCAGCATCGCCCGGGGTCTGAACTAGGGTGATTTTCCTGCGATCACCCGATCCAAACCCCAACCGCTGGCGCGTGGTTGGGGTTGCGTTTGTTCACACGGCCCTTTCGGGGGGGCGAATTCTCCTAGCGAAATAGGCGCTGGTTTCTGAGTTTCAAGGTGCTATTTCGTCGTTCCCCCCAAACCCAAAAACCCACCATGTTCCGCCACCGTCGTTTGAGCTGCCGCCAGCTCTTGTGGGGATGCTTGTCATCCCTCGTTTTTCTATCAGCGATCTTCGTGGAGACTTCCCACGCGGCTCCACCCGGGCTGGATGCGCCGGAAGCGATAGGCCCCTTTCTCGACAACAAGTTTCCCACGAGGGAACCCGTTGGCCAAAACATCTGGTCCGTTCAGGAAACTTACCTCGGCATCAACATCAACCTGCCGATGCATGTCATGCCTTACCCGGGCACCAACAAGCTGCTCAGCGTGGCGAAAGAAGGGCGTATCTTTTTGTTCAATGATGATGCTGCGGCGACGCAGTTGGACACCTTCCTCGATCTTCGCAGTTCGGTTTTTACCAACAGCGATTGCGGCATGACATGGTTGGTTTTTCATCCAGAGTTTGGCCAAGTAGGATCGCCTAACGGCTCGTTCGTTTACATCACTTATAAATGGAAGCCGGTGATAGGCGGCAATGGCAGTGAGGCGTTTTGGCGGCTTTCCCGTTTCAGCGTTATCGAGCAAAACGGCAAGCCCGTCGCCGATCCGGCGAGCGAGCAGATCCTCATCCAGCAGTATGACCGCCAGCAATGGCATGACAGCGGCTGCATGATGTTCGGTCCGGATGGGTATCTCTATGTGGGCATCGGCGATGAAGGTGGCGCGAACGATCAGTATGGCAACGGCCAGAAACTCGATGAGCGCTTGTTCTCTGGCATGCTGCGCATCGATGTGGACGAGAAGCCGGAAAGCCTGCCCGTGGTTCGCCAACCGACGCAGCTTCCCATGCCCGCAGGATGGCCGAACAGTTTCACCGCGCACTACAAGATCCCAGCGGACAATCCCTTCTATGATGCCGCGGGCGGACGCTTGGGTGAGTTTTATGCCATCGGATTGAGAAATCCCTATCGATTTTCGCGCGATCCAGTGAGTGGACAAACATGGATAGGCGATGTCGGCCAAGACTCACGCGAGGAAGTGGACATCTTGGTCGCGGGGGGGAACTACGGTTGGCCATTCCGCGAGGGCCGCATCGCTCGTCCGACCGGTCCGGCACCGGTGATTCCGTCGCCCATCGTCGGGAGTTTGCAGGAACCGGTGTGGGATTCCCCGCATGGCGTGGACGGCTGCGTGGTCGGCGGTTTCGTCTATCGGGGCGCGGCGCATCCGTCGTTGGTCGGGAAGTTCATCTCCGTGGACAACGTGAACAGCCATATCCGGGCGCACGTGATGGAAGGCCACTACGGCGTCAACCAAATTCTAACGACGATGCCGAGCGGCAGCGTCTACAGCGGCACTTCGACCATCGGCTGGGATGCTGCGGGCGAACCCATCTTCGTGAAGGTGAATGGCACAAACACACGCGGGCGCTTTTTCAAGCTGGCGAACACAGTGATCCCGCCCACGGCCGAACCGCCTGCTCTGCTCTCGCAGACCGGCGCCTTTGCGGATCTTGCGACGCTGACGCCCTCGCCCGGAGTGATTCCCTACACCGTCAACGCGCCCCTGTGGTCGGATGGGGCGGAGAAACTGCGCTGGATCGCCCTTCCTAACAACGGCAGTCATGATAGCCCGGCGGAGAAGATATCCTTCGAGGCAGAAGGAAACTGGAATTTCCCCTCCGGCACGGTCATTATTAAGCATTTCGCGCTGCCGGTGGATGACAACGATCCCGCCATCCTGCGGCGGCTGGAAACTCGTTTCATCATCATTCCCACCAGCGGCGAACCTTACGGACTGACCTACAAATGGCGCGAGGACGGCAGTGATGCGGACCTTTTGCCCGGCGGCCTCAGTGAGCAAATTAGCATCGCCGAGGTCGGCGGTGGCACTCGTGAACAAACGTGGGACTACCCGAGCAGGAGCGATTGTCGCGTCTGCCACAACGGCAACACGGGCCATGTGCTCGGTGTCCGCACGCATCAACTCAATGGCGATCTAACGTATCCGAAGACAGGGCGCACGGCGAACCAACTGGAGACGCTCGGCGCGCTGGGGTGGTTCGACAACGCCTTCCGTGCCGACCTCGTGCCATGGATGCTGCAAAGCCAGCCGCTCACGGAGAATTCGGCCAGCCTAACTGAAAGAGTGCGTTCCTACCTCGATTCCAACTGCTCGCAGTGCCACCGACCGGGCGGCGTGCGGGCCTTCTTCGACGCCCGTTTCACCACACCGCTTGATGAACAGGGCATCATCCACGGTGCTTTGGAGAACGATCTGGGAGATGGCGAGAATCGTCTCATCGCACCAGGATCGACGGAGCATTCGGTGATGTTGCAACGCATTGGCGCGCTGTCGCAGCTCAAGATGCCGCCGCTCGCGAAGCACTTGGTGGATCCGACGGCGATGCAGGTTTTCACCGAATGGATCAACAGCCTGGACGGCGGTCCTGCCGTGGGGTTGACGACTTCTTCACCGCCCAATGGGCCATTCGACCTTGCAGTTCATTTTTCGCAGCCGGTCACCGGGCTAACTGTTTCTGATTTTACCATCACCGGCGCGACGGCATCTTCTCTGACTGGAAGTGGTGCGGACTATGTGTTGTCCATCACCCCGGCCGGTTTTGGAGAGGTCACGGTGAAGCTGCCGGCGGATCGCGTGGAGAATGGAGCCGCCCTCGGCAACTATGCTTCTGCCTTATTTTCCGTGGACATCACCGACTCTAGCCTCGTCGCTTGGTTGAAACTCGACGACGCAGCCGGTTCGCTGGCGGCGGACAGCTCGTCCTTCGGAAATCATGGCGGGACCCTGGTCGGGATGTCGCCTTCCAATTGGGTGAGCGGTCATTTCGGCGGCGCGTTGCAGTTCAATGCGACGGGCCAGCGAGTGACCATGGACAATGTCATCGGCGCAGATTTCTCGGTGTCGTTCTGGATGAAATCGACCATGGCATTTCCTTACACCAACTCCCCATTCGCTGGCGCGGCGTTTTTCTATGCGGACATGCCAGGGGCGAGTAACGACTTCAGCATCGGTGGGACACGAAGTATCGGCGGGCTTAATCGCATCAGTTTCCAAACGAGTAAGCTCGGTGCATCCAACATCACACTCCACAGCACCATCCCGGTCACCGACGGCCAGTGGCACCACATCGTCGTGACTCGCTCGCAGCTCGGCCTCGATATGAAGATTTATGTCGATGGCTTGCTCAATGTCACGGCACCCGGCACCGACGCGATCCTCAACGGCAATCCCGTGATCGCCATCGGCAGTGCTCCCGGGGTCGCCACGACGCTCTACAACGGCATGCTCGATGAAATACGGCTTTACACCACGGTGTTGGGTGAGGCGGAGGTCACCGCGTTGGCTGCTGGCCCGCCGCCGGCGTCTCCTTACAACCAGTGGGTGGACTCTTGGCTGCCGGGTCTCTATCATCTCCAAGCGCCCGACACGGATATCGAGGGGGATGGTCTAACGAATTTTGGCGAGTTTGCCTTCGGCGGTGACCCGGTGGTTTGGGACGTCATTCCGGTTCCGCTGGAGCGCGCGGAGGACGGCAGTGTGACCCTGCAGTATCGAGCGCGTAAGGCAGCGGTTGGGGCGGTCTATCAGATCGAGGTTTCCGGGACACTGGGAAATTGGTTGGACGCAACGCCAGACATCACTTCCACGACGGTCACGGAAATTCCAGGAACCGACTACGCATGGGTCACGGTGGTTTACATGCCTCCGCTGGCGTCGCCGGAGAGCCTGTTTTTCCGAGTGCGGGCGAGTCCGTGACAGGGCGGTAAGACGACTCAGGCATAACCCATTTGGGAGGGGGATGATCTGACAACAAGCCGCGACAGAAACGGTATCATCCGGCCGATGTCGAAGCTGTTCTTTCCATGGCTCGTTGCCCCATTTGCGCTCTCAGCGGTGGCGGAGGAGCGTGTCGATTTCAACCGCGACATCCGACCAATCCTTACCAAGGAATGCACCGCGTGTCATGGCGGGGTGAAGGCTGCGGGAAACCTCTCATTCATCGATCAGGGCAAGGCGCTGGGAATCGCAAAATCGGGAGAGCGTCCCATCGTCCCCGGAGATGCCGCCGCGTCGGAGATGGTAAAGCGAATGCGGAGCAAGGATGCGGATGAAGTGATGCCGCAGCCGAAGCATGGTCCCGCGTTGCCGGAAGCGCAGATCCGGTTGATCGAGCGTTGGATTTCGCAAGGCGCGGAGTGGCAAGAGCACTGGGCATTCCGCTTGCCGCAAGAACCGGATAGACCGGTTGTGACGGATGAGACGTGGCCGTCGGTGGAGCTGGATCGGTTCATCCTCAAGCGGCTTGAGCTGGAGAATCTCAAACCCTCGCCCGAGGCTGCGCCAGCCGAGTGGCTGCGGCGTGTGTCGTTTGACCTAACGGGATTGCCGCCCTCGCCGGAGGAACTCACCGCTTATCAAAAAGCATTTGGAGAAGACGCTGCGGCCGCGCGGGGCGCGGTGGTGGATCGCTTGCTCGCGTCGCCGCATTTTGGTGAGCGCTGGGCGGCCGTTTGGCTGGATCTTGCTCGCTATTCGGACACCTATGGATTTGAAAAGGATCCTAACCGAACAATCTGGCCTTACCGAGATTGGGTCATCCGCGCGTTCAACAAAGATCTGCCGTATGACGATTTTGTCGTCGCCCAACTCGCTGGCGATCTACTTCCTGAAGCCTCCGCTGAGCAACGACTGGCCACCGCATTTCACCGCAACACCCAAACCAACACCGAAGGCGGCACGGATGATGAAGAGTTTCGCCTTGCCGCGGTCATCGACCGCGTCAGCACCACGTGGACCGCGTTCCAAGCGACGACCTTTGGTTGCGTCCAGTGCCATGCCCATCCTTATGATCCCATCGAGCATGATGAGTTCTATCAATTTCTAGCATTCTTCAACAGCACGACCGACAGCGATCTGGATGACGATTCTCCCCGCATGAAAATCGCCGAGGATCCCGCGCAATCCAAGGAGGCATCTGCGTTGGAACTCAAGCTAGCGATCCTGCGCGAGCAGCTCAATGCGCCCGGCCACCATCTCGCCGTGGCTGCGGATTGGACCCCGTTTACCCCGGACAGCTTCACGCCGCAACATGGCACACTCGCTCTATCCGCCGATGGCACAGTTCGCTCCAGCGGCACCTTGCCTGTCGGAACGGTTCACCGGGTGACCGGTCCTGCGACGGATTTCACCGCGCTGCGTTTGAGGATTTTGCCGGAGAGCGATGACGCGAAGCTGTGGCCGGAGCGTGGATCATTTGTTAGCAGGTTGGAGGTGAAGTTGGTTGATGCTGCGGGAAAATCCACCGCTGTGCCGATGAAGGAAGTTTTCGTGGACCGCTTTGGCGATTTGAAGGAAGCCGGACCGGGAGGAAATGTCGGCGGCTATCCGAAACTCGAAGGGCCGCGATGGTTTGTGTTTGTGCCGAAATCTCCAGTGACAGCGAGCCCAGGTTCCCGCATCGAAGTTTCCCTGAAGCAAAGCGGCGAGACAGGAGGCCATCAGGCGACACCGGTCCGGCGATTCGCGATTGATTTATCTAACGAAGTCGCATGGACAACGTTGGTGAACGATGAAGAGAGAGTGTCTGCTTGGAAATCGCGCGGAGATCTCGCGAAACGCTATGCTGAGATTCAGGGCACCATGGTGCCGGTGATGGTCGAGCGTCCGCCGCGCGAAACGCGTGTCTTCTCGCGTGGCAATCGCATGACCAAGGATAAGATCGTTTCCACCGGAGTGCCCAAGGTGTTGGGTGGCGCAGCCAAGGAGAGCATGACGCGGCTCGACATGGCGCGCTGGATTGCCAGTGAGGAAAATCCTCTAACGGCGCGAGTGATGGTCAATCGCCTGTGGGGCGAACTTTTCGGTCTAGGGTTGGTGGAGACGATGGAAGACTTCGGCACGTCGGGCACACCGCCGATCCATCCGGAGCTGTTGGATCATCTCGCGTTGCGATTTCAGGGGGATTTCAAATGGTCGATCAAGGCGATGCTGAGGGAGTTGGTGGTCTCGTCCACCTACCGACAGACGCATCATGCGGCAGCGGATTTGGTGGAAAAGGACAGCGACAACAGGCTGTTAGCGCGTGGACCACGCAATCGCTTATCGGCAGAAATGATACGCGATCAGTCGCTTGCGGTGGCAGGCTTGCTTTCTCCAAAAATGTTCGGCCCATCGGTCTATCCGCCACAACCGGCGGGCGTGTGGAGCACGGTTTACAATGGGGCGAAATGGAAAGAATCGACAGGCGAAGACCGCTACCGTCGTGCGGTTTACACCTATTCGAAGCGCACCAGCGGCTATCCGGGATTCCTCACCTTCGATGCACCGAGCCGCGACCTTTGCAGTGCGCGACGGCTGGTGAGCAATACCCCGTTGCAGGCACTCGTCACGCTCAACGACCCGGCCCACATCGAGGCGTCGCGGGCCATGGCTGGACGCATGGCAGCGCATTCGCCTGACCTCCGCGAGCAGCTTGCGTTCGGTGTTTTGTTAGCGACTCAGCAGCTCGCCTCGGCGGAAATGCTCGACGAGCTTGCGGCACTGTTGGCCGACGCGACGGCGGACTACCAAGCGACTCCCGCAGAATCTGCGAAACTCGGTGAAACTCCGGCCGCCGCTGCATTGGTGCTGGTGGCCAACACCCTCCTCAACCTCGACTCCGCGCTGACCCGATGAATCCCGAACACTTTGCCCGGCTGCAACACAAGCAGCTCCAGCACCTGACCCGCCGCCATTTCCTCTCGAAATGCAGCACGGGTCTCGGAGCCATGTGGTTGGCCGGTGCCGCAGGCCGCTCTTGGGGATCATCCGGGACGTTAGGAAAAGACCGCGCGGCTCCGTTGGCACCCGCCTCTCCGGAGTTCGTTGCCAAGGCGAAGCGCGTGATCTATCTGCACATGGCGGGCGCGCCGTCACAGCACGAGCTGTTTGATTACAAACCGGACTTGGTGAAATTGAACGGCAAGGATTGCCCAAAAGAATTTCTGGAAGGCAAGCAGTTTGCCTTCATTCAGGGGGTTCCTAAAATGTTAGGTCCGCAGTTCAAGTTTAGCCAACACGGCGAGTCGGGAGCTTGGTTGTCTGATCGCTTGCCGCATTTTTCCTCCGTGGTGGACGACGTGTGCTTCGTGAAATCGATGCACACCGATCAGTTCAACCACGGCCCGGCGCAGCTGCTGGTGCATACCGGTTCGCAAAATTTAGGAGCTCCGTCTATCGGGGCTTGGGCCACCTACGGGCTGGGTTCGGAAAATAACAACTTGCCAGGCTTCATCGTGCTCACGTCCGGCGGCAAGAATCCGGATGCAGGGAAATCGGTGTGGGGATCGGGTTACTTGCCATCCGTCTATCAGGGCGTGCAGTGCCGATCCGAGGGCGATCCGGTGCTCTATCTGGGCGACCCGGACGGGATTTCTCGCTCCCTTCGGCGGCGCTCGCTCGACACGCTGGACCGCCTCAACCGCAAGATCGCGAAGGAAACCGGAGATCCGGAAACCGTCACCCGCATTGCCCAGTATGAAATGGCTTTTCGCATGCAGATGAGCGTTACCGACGCGTTCGATCTGAAGCAGGAAAGCGCAGCCACGCATCATCTTTACGGCACGCAGCCGGGCAAGGAATCGTTCGCTAACAATTGCCTGTTAGCTCGTCGGCTCGCAGAGCGCGGCGTTCGTTACATCCAGCTGTTCCATTGGGGTTGGGACTCGCACGGTTCCGCCGCCAGCGAAGCGCTCAACAAAGGCTTTTCGGATCGATGCAAGGAAGTGGATCAGCCGATGACCGCGCTGCTCAAGGATCTCAAGCAGCGGGGTTTGTTGGAAGACACGCTCGTCGTGTGGGGAGGAGAGTTTGGCCGCACACCGATGCAGGAAAACCGCGGCGGCGTGGAAAGCCCTTTCGTCGGTCGCGATCACAACCCGGGTGCCTTCACGATCTGGATGGCCGGCGGCGGCGTGAAGCCGGGCATTTCCTACGGTGAGACCGATCCGATCGGCTATGAGGCGATCAGCGACCGCGTTTCCGTCCACGACTTGCACGCGACGATGCTGCACCTGATGGGATTCGATCATGAAAAACTCACCTATCCGTCGCAAGGAGCGCCGCAGCGCCTCACCAACATCACCAAGCCGGGAAGCAAGCTGGTGGAGGGGATATTGGCGTGATGCTCGGATGAGAGGTTTTGAGTCTTTTCTTGGCGATCTGCGGGCGGGGTGTTCTGAGCTGCGTGGGGGCGGTGATTTGCTGCGGCATCGCAGGTCGAAGGTGGGGGGGGCGGGTTGGAGCTGCGGCGGCGCAGCTCGGAGGTGCGACGGCGGAGCTCGGAAGTGCGGCGACGCAGTTCGGAGGTGCGACGGCGGAGCTCGGAGGTGCGGCCGTGCGGGTAAAAGCTCCGGCATCGCGGTTCCGAGGTGGGGTGGGGGGCGTCGGAGGTGGGTACCCCCACTTCGGAAGTGGGGACCCCCACTCCCGAGGTGGGGGTGCTTTGGCGGGGAGCCGCGCAAAAATGGCTGTGCAAGGCGCTCAACAAGGGGTTTTGCGGCCGCTGCAAGCTGGTGGAGGGGATTCTTGCGTGAGATCAGCGTTGGCGGAACCAACCGGTGATGCTCATGCGCGTTTTGAGCGCTGGGAGCACTTCGTGCCAATGGTCGCCCGCCATGAACATGACCAGGGTGCCCATGCGCGGCTCGATGAGATCGAACGCGCCGTCCTTGTCGCCGGGCGTGGTCCAGAGCCGCAGCTCGCCACCATCGCCGGGTTGCCAATCGGGATTCAGATAGAGGATCACCGTGACGATGCGATCTTGAGTGCCGCTGTGCCGATCCAAATGCGGTTTGTAGAAGGCACCGACTGGATAGATGGCGAAGTGTCCCTCAAACCCGAACAAGCCGAGGAAGAAGCGTTGGTTGAGCGCGAGGCGGAGAGTTTCTAACCAATCGAGATAGCGCGTTTGCTCTAGGCTCAATTCGCCCGGCTGCAGCCACATCACGCGGTCACGGCGAATGTCTTCACGGATGACGCGCTCCGCGCCGCGACCGACCCCGGCCTGGTGGAAATCGCCGTTTTCAAATGCTTCTCGGCATTCTTCCATCAAGAGTGACGCATCCTCGCGTCCGGAAAAATCCGTCATCACCGCCCAGCCGCAGACGTCCAGTTGATCGATGAAGCCCTTCACTGAATTGAAGAGCGTCATTCCCAAGCGGCGGGCGAGACAATTCACTGCGACGGAACGCGGAATTTTAATCCCAATGCGAAGGGTGGGTCCGTAACGGAACGCGGAGTCGCTGAGGTCGCGGAGGAAATGGTCGCGTCTATGACCGAGCAAAACGCAGGACATGAGGAGTCACGAGCCTCATGGCGTGGGGCCGGTGGCGTAAGTGAAGACACCACCAAAGTGTGGTGACTTCGCTCTCTAATTGCCGGCGGCGATGGCGACGATGCCGAGCGCCACGATCAAGATCAGTATCAGGACCAAGATTCCCAGGATGATCCAGACGATCTTTGGTGTCCGGTATTTGATGTGGGGCGTGGCGGCGATGATCTCCTTGTATTCGGGGGAAAACACCATCTTCCCTTTCTTGCCGAGAACCAGATAGAGGATGTAAGCGCTGATCAACGTTCCGATTGGAAATCCTATCAATCCGATAGTGGACAGTATGCCGACGCCGATGCGCGACCATGGTTTCAGTTTTCTGACGGCAGCACCGAGGAAGAACTGGAAGATGCCTAGGATGAGGAAGAGAATGTAGGCTGCTTGTTCTCCCAAGCCGGTGACTCCTTCGGTCACCGGTGCGGTTGTTAGTGCGGCAATGCTCCCAAAAAGGAGGAACACGCCTCCCAGAAAATAAAGGATGCCGAGAGATTTGATCGAGGCCTCGGTCTTGATGTGTTCCTTGCGAATGACCTCCGCGTCTGAATCAAGGGCGGGAGGGGAGTCGAAAACTTGTGAAGCCACGTAGGGATTCTCGGACATGAATCGATGGGTTGAGTGGGTGAAATTATTTCAGCGACTGGTGAAAGCTGTCCTTTTCCGAAAGCGAGAGGACGAAGCCGGTGAGCAGATCGATGGTGGTGGCGATGTCGTCGAGGTGAGCGGTTTCCACGACGGAGTGCATGCAACGCAGCGGCAGTGAAACGAGGGCGCTGGGGACGCCTTCGCGGGAGTGGAAGATCTTGTCGGTATCGGTGCCGGTGAAGCGGCTGGATGCCTCGTGCTGGACGGGGAGCTTGCCCTTGTCCGCGACTTCGATGAGGCGTTTGACGACGTGGGGGTGGTTGGCGGTGCCGTGGGAAAGGGTGGGGCCGCCGCCGAGGGTGACGCGGCCAAATTTGTTAGGATCGATGCCAGGCGTGTCGGTGGCGTGGGTGACGTCGAGGCAAATGCAGAGGTCGGGCTTGAGGCGGTAGGTGGCCATCATCGCGCCATTGCCGCCGATTTCTTCCTGCACGGCGTTGAGGCAGACGAGGGTGAAGGCGGGCTTTTTCTTGTTCGCGGCGATGCGCTTGAGGACTTGGGCGATGATGTAGCCGCCGATGCGGTTGTCGAGGGCGCGGCCGACGAGGCGCTTGTGGGCCATTTCTAACGGACCGTAGAGATAGACGGCGGGATGGCCGACACGGAGGCCCATGGCGGCGACTTCCTTGGCGTTGGATGCACCGACATCGACCCAGAGTTCGTGGACGGCGGGGGATTTTTCCGCCCCCATTTCGTCGCGGCGCAGATGGATAGCGGTGTTGCCGATGATGCCGGTGACTTCGCCCTTGTCGCCGAGCAAGGTGATGCGGCGGCCACGCGCGGTGGCGGCATCGGAGCCGCCGACGCGGTCGATGCGCAGGAAGCCGTGGTCATCGACGTGTTTGACCATGTAACCGATTTCGTCGGCGTGGGCCTCCAGCATGACGATGCGCTCGGACTTGCCGGGGAGGGTGGCCCAAGTGGAGCCGTAGGCGTCGCAAGTGACATCGGCGGCGTGCGGCCGGAGGTGATCCGCCCAGACCTTTTGGCCGGGCATTTCAAAGCCGGTGGGGCTGGGGGTTTCGAGAAGGTGGAAGAGGAACTCGCGATCGGCCTTGTTCATGGCCGGGATTGAAACAGGCGGGGCAAGACTGGCAAGGGAGGATTGGCCTCGGCGCGAGATGCTAGGCGGTTAGGGATTCGCGTCGGCGGGCGGCGTCATGTACTCGTCCACGGCGCGGTAGGAGGTTTTGCCATTCGCAGAGGTGAAGAAGATGAGGTAGCTGCGCAGCAGTTGGTCGATGGGCCAACGGGTGGAGCTGATGAGCTTGTCGCCGGTCTCGTCACGGGTGGCGAAGGTGACGTCGTAGTAAGCATTTTCCTTGGCACCAGCGGGGCGGGATTTGAGAGCCTCGCCGGGTTTGAGGACGAGCGGTGTGGTGCCGAGTTTGCCGAGCACCGTTTTGACCGAGCGGTTGATGAAGAAGACGTCGCCGGATTTGAAGGTGGGATCGTCGGTGCGGACGACGATGGGTTTGTATCCGGCGGGTTTGGCGGCGACGAGGATGATGGCGAAGGCCTTTCCCGTTTCGGGCAGCGTGATGGTGCAGAGGGGGATTTCCTTCGCGCTGGTTTTGAGGATCATGGTCCGCGCTGGGACTTCGACGGGCGGAGACATGAAATCGACGGGCAGCTCGAAAGGCGCGGACTTGGTTTCATCGGTCAGCAAGAAGACGGTTCCCAAATTGGCTGGCACAGCTTCGGCGAAGAATTTGACCTGGACGCCGGAGCCGGACTTTTTCTTGGCTGAATTTTCCTCTTGGGCGAAGGCGGGGATGAAGCAGGCGAGGAGCAGGCAGAGAATTCGGGTCGTCATGCGGTGGTTGGGATTTAAGTCTGGGTATCATGCTTCCTGCGGGCTCAGCCAGCGGAATGAGACGATTTCGAAACGACGCCCGAACGTTTTGTTGAGCGGTGAAATGGCGGAGTAGGTGGTTTCCGGCTTGTCCGTGGGATCGATGAACTCAGGCGAACGCTGGACGACGGCTTCACACCAGGCCCGCGCGATGACTTTGCCCGACTGGTCCACTTTTTCCCCATAGCCGCGGACCATGAATGAATCCGAGCGAGCGGAAAGGATGGGTGCGATGGGGGTGAGGATGTCGGCTTGTTTGATGATGCCGGGAGCGCCGTAGGATTTCGGGCCATCCTCCGCTTCGCCGAAGGTGAAACGTCCGCTGGCGGCGCTGTCGACGGCGCGGGTGCCGGATTGATAAGGCGAGTTGATGCCGACGGTGTCCGAGTCGAGGGCATTTTGGATGGCTCCAGCGCGTGCGAGATCGGTGTCTGAACCGACGCGGCGGTTGACGAAATCGGCGAGGCTGAGGAAGGGGCCGCGCTTGCGCACTTCCTCGACGATGCCTTGGGCGAGCCGTTCGATTTCGGTGTCGTTGAGCGTGCGACGACCGACCCATTGGGCGGAGTCCTGCAAGTTGCCGCCGCCGCCTTGGCCTGGGGCCACGGCTTCCATGGGGGACATCAGACCGGCGACGGGAGTGTCGGTTTGGCCGGATTGGATGGATTCCTTACCCGCACCATCGCGGACGACGACGGGCCGTTGTTTGCGCGCGCCGAGCAGGTTTTTCCACGCTTCGACGGAGGTGGAGTTCACGTTGAAGAGTCCGTCCACGCGGATGAGGCTGGCGATTTCGGCGGTGGCGATGTCGCTCGGAGTGACGCCGGAGAGGTAGGTGGAAACCACGTCACCAGCGGATTTGCCGTGGAGTTCGGGTCGGTAGTGGACGCAGGGCAGAGGAGCAGTGCCGTCGAAAAACTCGCTGGCGACGGTCTTTTGGTCGCGGGATGTGCCGAAGGTGGTGCCGGTCTGGTGGGTGATGCCGGAGAGGAACCAACTGTCCCATAGAGCGGTGTTGGCGAGGTAGGAATGGTCGGCCAGCGGGCGCACGCCGTTCAGGGTTCCCTTGACTTGGTTGGCAGGGAGGACAGGGCAGGCCATGGAATTGCCGATGGCGTGGGAAATCTGCGGCATCATCGGTTCACGCGCGTTGATCGTGCCATAGCCATACTTCGGGCGTTGAATGTCGAAGCCGTTGGCAAACGAATGCTGAAAAGCGGCGAGCGAGACGATGGGTTCGCGCGGGACGGAATGGGTGCTGACGAAGCTGGTGCCATCTTGGGCGTTGAGTGCTCCGCCGAAATAGGCATTTCCAGTGGAGCTAGTTTCCAAGCTGCGGTTTTTCCAACTCTGCAGCGCTTCGACGGAATATTCGAAAGGCAGCATGTCGCGCTCCTTCGCCGAGAGGTCGTAGAAATCAATATGGAGGGCTTTGGGATTGAAGCGGGCGAGGGTGCGCGTGCCACGGTCAGAGCTGCCTTCGGTCTTGGCATTGAACGAAAGCAGCATGATGGGTTGCTTGTTGGTGGCGAGGTTTGCCGCTGGAATGGAGCGACCGTTCGGAATGGAAATGAAGACGTCTCTTAGGGAAGCATCATTGGCGTAGAGGCGAGCGCCGGAGGGTTTAGTCCCGGCGATGCCAGGTGCGACGGTTCCACGATTCTCGGCAGGCCTGAGGCGTTTGTTGCCGAAGTCCCAGTCGATGGCCATGTTGCCAATGCCGAGGCTGTCGCCCCACTCTGCGCGATCGGGGCCGACATAGTATTCGTGATGGGTGAGCGAGTAATGGCGGTTGTGGGAAGTGCCACCGCTATTCGCGGTGCGACCGCTTTGTGAGGTGGCTCCGGCAGTTAGGTTGTTCGGTCGCGCTTGGAAGGAAATGGTCTCGTTGGAAGCGATATCAACAAAAGCGCCGGAGCGATCACGCACTGGCATGGTGAGTCCGCCGCCGTAGTTGAATCCCTTGCGTCCTGCTAGACGGTGCAAGTTGCCTGCGCTCTCTTTGGCCAAGGTGGTGCCGCTTTGGGAAAATTTGATGACTTCGCCTGGCTTGAAAACGATCTGTTCGGCGGGGGTGGCCCCCATTTCCATGCTGAGGTAATTGGAGTCACCATCGGAAGTGTTGCCGGCATTGGAAAGGATGGCGGCCATGGGGAAGGTCCGTAGGCCAGAGCTACTGCGGATGATGAGGTCGTAGGGAATTTGCCAGTATTTGACCGTGAGGAAGGAGGAGGTGGGTATAGAGACGGGAACGTCGAGGGGGTTCCACATGGTGACAATGGGGTCCGCCACAAGGTGCAAGCGGTTGGCCGCCCCGACGCGGCGTGTCTGGAGAGAAAGTGCAACCTGATAGCTAATGACGATGGGTTGTTTGAAGTAGAAGCTGTCGTCGGCGCGGCAGGCACTAGGCGAAGATAGAACCTGAAGGTGGGGCGTGCCGGAGGCCATGGTGCCACCGGTGGTGAAGCGGGCACCGCCGGACCATTTCAAGCCATTGCGATTGTTGGTGGTGGAGCAGAGGTTGTAGTAGGTCCAGAGTTCTTGGAAATTGATGCCGGTCTCGCCGTTGACGGTGTAGAGGACGTTTTTGCCGGTAGGAGCGGGTGGTGTTCTGCGCTCGAGTTCCATCGAGAGGTCCTTGCGGAAGCCACCGGAACGAACGTTGGTGAGGAGGCCGCGGTTGCTGGTGGTGAGGTCATGGAACAGCCCGCGGATTTTTTGTGGATCGTTCGCGACCAGTCCGGTGCTTTGCCAGGTGGAGACTTTCGTGAGGCGACTGTCATTGACCATCAGCCCGGCGAAGGGCTTGTCGGTGCCGCTGGTAGCAGCCTGAAGATTGGAGGCGGGTGCGGTTTGCTGGTCGGCTCTGACCTCGGCGATGGCATCGGGGATTTCGGCGGCGGGAGTGACGAGACTCTTGGTGCCGAGATCACTCACCCACCAGCCAAGTTTGGTCTTCGATCCGTTAGGAAAGGTCTGGGCCATCAGCGGGACGGTCACTGGGTCACCGTCGGGACCGACGCTGTTCGCGGTGACGATCTGCACGGTGTCGCCTGTGATCGGGCTGCGGGCGAAGGCGGGGTCGTTTAGCTTGTCTGAATCCCCCGAGACAAACCATTGGAGAAACTCCGGCGTCGGGCGGGAGGCATCGGGCAATGCCTCGGGCCATGAGTTGTAGGCACCGGCCCATTGGCGTTGGTTCTGCGGGGCAGCGGAGGACGATGAATTGGTCCCGGCAAGCTGGTCGGCGGTGGTGGAAATGCGCGGGTCCGGGCCGAGTTGTTTCTGCAAGTCGCCGATGGCGAGCATCAGCGCGATGCGGGCATTGGCGCGGGCCGCTTGCATCGCGTCGGTTTGGTTGGTTGAGCGCAGACTGATCGACGAAAGAGTCAGCAGTCCGACCGCAATGACCGTCAGGAGTATCATCAGCGAGAGCGTGACAATCAGCGCGAAACCTCTCGCACGACGGAATTGAAAAGCGGGCCAGAGTGCCGAAGCAGAATGGGTTTTCATGGGTTTTGTTGGGGTTTTTAAAAAGAGAAAATTGCCTACAATGTCTTCACTTTGTCTCTATTTGTAACAGAACAGTGCACCACACGTTCGGATCGCTGCCTATTACAAGAAAGGGTTATGCCGGGGCGGGAATGCACCCAGTTTCTATAGAAACGAGAAACGGATCTGGAATTACCGAGAAATTGACGAGGCTGAGAATATTTCTGAAATCTGAGCAAATCGGTCGGGGCATTTGCGCTTTGAACACGGATTTTGGAGGGAGTCTTTGGAATGGCTGCATCGACCCAAGTTGGTCTTGGTGGGTAGAGGGGATCCCTCGGGAAATCGGCAGGGAGATCAAAGGCAGAGAGTTCTTCATGGGCTTCGCTTGGCGGACGCGAACTCAGTTCGGGTCCACTAAGTGATGTCGATGGTGCCGAAAACTTAGCTGAATTCCTGAAAGTTTTTCCGGCACAGGCCCCGGAAACGTCTCTTCTCAGGGGGGCGAAGATCCAAGGCTCTCGCGACCTCGAAACGTTAAGTCATGTCCGGGCCATGCGATCCTCGCGGCTAGAACGATGTTAGATTGGATTCCGGCGGGAATGTCCGCTCAGAAGGCGCCGTTGAACTTGCGGCCCGTCCAAAAGGCAGCAAGTAGGAAAACGAGGACGGCCACAGTGGCCCAATGCGACCACAGCGGGATGCGATTTTCCAGCGGCCGGGGTTCGGGCAGTGCGTTGATCTCACGGATGAGGTCGGCGAGTTGGCCGGGCTGGATCACGCGACCGCGCGAGACCTTGGCCATCTCCTCCAGCACCTCGGGGCGGGCGGGTTGGCCGACTTTTTCAATTTGCACCCCTTGGGCGAGAATGGTGGTTTCGAGCGGCGTGTCGTCGGCTCCCGATGCGGTGACGCGGAGCTTCCATGCGCCAGGAAGGTCGGCTTTGAAGCGACCGGTGAAGGTACCCCAGCTGCTGCCGCCGGGTTGGAGGTCCACGCGCTGGGAGCGGCCGTCTGGCGCGGTGATGTCCACGGTGACGCTGCCGTCTTGGAGCGGCGCGCCGTTGGGATCGAAGGCATTGGCGTTGAGCGTCACGGTGGCACCGGGTTCGGGCCGCTCCGGGGTGAAGAACAGGCGGACGCGCTGACCGGCGGCCATGTTGCGTTGGTAGGACATCCAGCGCGCGACTTGGCCCCAAAATCGATAGTGGTAAAGGTCCTCGACGCCGCGCCGCCAACGCCACGCCGAATCGATGCCCATGAACAGAACCTTGCCGCTGCCGGCGGCCTTCGTGACGAGCAGCGGGATGGGGCCAAACTTGCCGCGGCGATTGCCGTGCACGGCGAGGACTTCCGCGCCGCCCTTCGCTTTGATCACGGGGGCGTGCCAGAAGAACCCGGGAAGGCGACGCCAGATCTCGGGGTTTTCCTCCTCGTTTTCCCCCAGCATCGTCAGCAAGGACGCGCGGCCCTCGGTGGTCAGGGTGAGCGGCGACGGGATGGACTCGCCAAAGCCCTTGCGCTCGGCGTCGTCGAGCATGACCGGGATGAGGTCGGACAGGTCGGTTTCCAACAGCGAAAACTCGTTGCCTTGCGGGCCGGGCATGAAGATGAGGCCGGACGCCTGATTTTCGACAAGGCCACGGATGAGCGTGCATTGCTCCGCCGTGAGCTGACCGGTCCCGACATCGCCGATGAAGATGACGTCGTATTTTGCCAGCTCCTCGATCTTGTCGGGGAAGGCTTTGAGGTAGTCCTTGCCCTCGCCCATGCCGAGCTGCGGGTGGAAAAGCAGGCAGGAAACTTCGACGCCGGGGTCGCGTTCAAGGGCGTTTCGTAGAAATCGGTATTCCCAGCGCGGCAGGGTTTCGATGAGCAGGACACGGATCTTTTCCGGGCGGCTGGCGATGGTGAACTTGCGCGCGTTGTTGGCGGCGACGAGCTCGCCATCCGCGACGGGAACCGAGAGTTCAAGCGTGGACGAGCCTTCCTTTTCCAGGCGCCAGAGGATGGATTCGTACGTTTCGGAATTCGGCGGGATGACGATGTCCTTGGTGTGTTCCTTGCCCGCTTCGTCGCGCAGGCGGACGACGGTGCGGACTTGCCGGTCGAGCGAGGAGCGGACAGTGAACGGGATCTGCACGTTTTCCCCGACGATGCCGTAGGTCGGTGCGGAAACGGAAAGCAGGTCGAGGTCGGGCAGGCGCACCTTGCTGCCGACAGGGATGGGGAAAAGTGGCACGCCGCGGAGGCGGAGTTTTTGCGCGGCGGCGACGGGCGGTTGGCCGAGGTTGTAGTCGCCATCGCTGAGAAGGACGACGGCGCGCAGGTTCGTTTGCTTGGCGAGGAGGTCGGTGAGCGGCGCGTCGAGATCCGTGCCGGCGGTGGATGCGGCATCGCCTGCGGGCGTGGTGGCGAAAGGCAACGCGGTGACTTGGTTCGCGCCGTTGGCCTCAAGCGGTTTCCACAGGTCCGAGGCGAGGGCCTTTTTCACCCAATCGGCGCGAGAAACGATGGCGGCGTCGGCCGCGAGATCGAGCGGCAGTGGGGCGTCCACCGTGGCCATGGAGCCGGAATCGTCCCACAAAATAGCGATCTCCGGCTTGCTGTCCGGGTGGACCGTGGTGCGCCATTCCGGTTGCCACAGCAGCAGCACGACGAGCGCGGCGATGAAAAACCGCAGGATTTCGAGCACCGCCGTGCGGCCCGGGTGGGGGCTGCGTTTCCACGAAACAAACGAAAGCACGGCCACGAGGACCAAGGCGGCAATGCCGATCCAGAGCGTGAACGGGGTGGGCGAGAGGTGCAGCAAAAGCGAGGCGGTGGATGGACAGCGGAAAGAGGGCCACGCGCCGAACACCTGATTGAGAGGCGCATGGCGGACGCGATGACTTCACGGCATGATCCCGCTCAGGGCAACCTGGATTTTTGGTAGGAAATGGGGGCGATGTCGCTACCTCCTGCTAGAGCACTGGAGAGGAGAGATTTGAATGGGCGATCCATGGAACTAGCCGCAATTTTCGCGGGCGCAGCAGGCATGGCCGGGGACGCGGTTCCACGGCATTTTCGCCATCAGGATGGCAAGGCCACACCAGCCGGTGCTGCCAGCGAAGACCAAACCTGCGCCGAAAAAGGCGCTGAGGTAGATGAAGTTGGGGTGGACCAGTTTGGCAAGGGCGACGCCGGTGAGCACTCCGAGGCCGATGGTGAGTTGGACTTGGCGCATCAAGGGCAGCACCTTGCGGGTGGATGCGGTGACCGGCAGGCCGGCGGATTTCCAGGCGAGAATGCCGCCGTTCAAGTTGCGCACGTCGCTGAGGCCGAGTTTCGTGAGTTTTTCACGAGCTTCGGCACCGCGCTTGCCGCCTTGGCACATGACGACGACAGGGCAGCTGCGGTCGATTTCGGTGATTCGTTGTTCCAATTGACCGAGCGGGATAAGCCGCGCACCGGCGATGTGGGCTTCCGCGTGTTCGACCGGCTCGCGCACGTCCACCAGGCAGCAGCCGTTGGCGAGCAGGGATTGGAGTTCGACAGGTGGGATATTGGGATGCTTGGTTTCCATGGCAGTCGTTGGATTTGCAGCTTGCGGAATGCGCAAGTCGATATATCTATATCGCCACATAGCGATAAAGCGAATGATTTGATTCTAATTTTTTCCAATGTCGAAAACCAAGGTTACCGCCCCAACCAAAGTCCTCTCCAACGTCGCGCTGGAACTCATCGCCGCGCGTTTCCGGGCGCTGTCCGAGCCGATGCGACTGCGCCTGCTCCATGTCCTGATGCAGGGCGAGCAAACGGTGGGGCAACTGGTGGAGGCGTCCGGTTCGGGTCAGGCAAATGTTTCCAAACACCTGGCGGTGCTGCGCGACGCGGGAATGGTCGCGATGCGCAAGGAAGGGCTGACGACGGTGTGCGCGATCTCAGATCCGATCGTGCACGAGCTGTGCGAAATGATGTGCTCGCGGTTGAAGGATGAGATGGAAGCGAAGGCGGCGGAGCTGAGTCGCTTCAAACCCTGACCTTGGTGGGAAGCACCTGCGGATGGGATTTTTTCGGCAGGCAGAGGATGGCCTCGGAAATGAGCAGCAGCAGCATGGCGATGAGAAAGGCGCGCCAGACATCGCGCGAAAGCGAGGGATCGGTGGCTTGGCCTGCTTGGTCGAGCAGCGTGTAGCGGGTGCCGTCGAGCGCTTGGTCGAGTTGTTCGCGGGTGAGGATTTCCGGATCATTTTCGAGGGCGGGTCGGTTGATCGCGATGACGCGTTCGCCGAGGCGGAAAATGCCGGCTTCGTAGGCGGCGTTGGCGGGATCGGGCGTGCCGTAGTCGTCAAGATGGGTGCGGGATTCGCCGGGGCGCAGCCGGGCGGAATCGCTGCCGACGGTGGCGAGGTAGGTGGCATCGAAACGGCCAGCACCGGCGGCAATGATGCGTTGGACGGTAGGAAGCAGGACGTCGGCGTCGCCGAGGTTGGACCACGTGTAGTCGGGGAGGGAACCGACGAACCAGGCCGTGCCGGCATCGACGATGCGGCGAGAAATGAACGCCTCGCCGTCTTCCCAGCGGGCGAGCGGGATGGAATCTCCGGTGGGAATTTGGCGGCGTATGGCTTTCAGTCGTTCGGCGGGGATGGGCGTGCCATCGATGCCATCGCGGAGTGGGCCGTCGCTGTGATTCCACTCCGTGAGGATGAAAAATTTTCCGGTCGGAGCGTCGACGACGGGCGACCATCGGTGATCGAGGAAAGAGTTTTCCGAAGGCGTGGCGGGTGGGAAGAAAACCACCTGGCCTCCGGATTTTAGAAAGGCCTGGAGTTTTTCGGCTGCGGCACCGGTCGGCAATGGCGCGGCCCAGAGGACGGTGGCGATCTCGGTGGTGTCGAGGGTGGCGGCGTTGGCAACATCGATGCGCTCGACGCTTTGGTTGCCAAATCCGGGCGGCGCGGCGGCGAGGGCGAGGTAGTCGGCAGCATCACCAGCCGGGGCGATCACGACGGATTTCACCGGACGGGCCGGGCCATAGGCAAAGAAGGCCGCGTTGTCGCGCGGGTTGCCATCGGCGGGAATGGAAATCCAGCCGGAGCCGGACTCGGTGGCGGCGGGCAAGGTGACGAGTTTTTGAAACCGCAACGATTGGCTCGGCACGGTGATGGACTCGGTGGTGCGGCTGCCGTTGATGGTGGTGGTGAGCGGAAGCGTGATGCTGCCGCGCGAGGCCTCGCCACGGAGGATTTCCAGATCGAGCAGCAGTTCGTCGCCGGAGCGGCGCGATTCGATGAGCCGGACGGCGGTGTCTGGGGCGGTTGGGCCGGTCAGGGAAAGCACGCGGATGGCGGGTTTTTGCGCCAAGGCGGCGATGCTGGCGCGGGCGGCGGACCAGCGCTCGTCGTCGGGATTCCAGTTCGACTGCTGGAGGTCGGATGCGAGCCAAATTTCGGAACGGCCTGGGCTGTCGGCGAGAAATTCGGCGGCACGGTTGAGCAGGGTGGGGAAGTCGGCGGCGGAGTCGGTGGCGGCGGTGGCGGAAAGCTCGGCCAACGCGTCGGGCGACGGGACTTCCTGCGGCGTGCCGCTGGCGCTGTCGATGAGGACGAGCCGCGCGCCGCCCAAGCTGGCCATCGCATCACGGACTTTTTCCAAGACGATCTCGCGGCGGGATCCAAGGCCGTCGCCGGGCTTGACCTCCATCGATGCGGAGCGGTCGAGCAGTAGCACCACGGTGTCGATGGAGCCGCCTCCCCAACCGATGAGGCCGGAAACGATGGGTCGGGCGGCCGCGAACGCGAGCGCCGCGATGGCGAGCGCACGGCATGTTAGAATGAGGATGTGGCGGAGCTTTTTTTTGCCGCGGGATTCGCGCGTCGCCTTGAGCAGAAACTGCATCGCCGCCCACGGGATGGTTTTGTGGCGGCGGCGGTTGAGCAGATGGATCGCAACGGGAACGCATGCTGCGGCCAGGAACCAGAGAAGCAATGGACTGAGGAATAACATCGAAACGCGGAGGCGCGGAGGTCGGAGAGAAAGTCGCGAAGATCAGTGTTTCGACTTAGGAAGTCGTGCCGTTAGGAATTCGCGGAGCAAGGGTTCGAGCGGGGTGTCGGTGGTGACGAGTTGGTAGTCGGCGGAGGCGTCGTGGCATTTTGCGCGGACGGCGGTGAGGAAATCGCGCAGCGCGGCTTTGTATTCGTCGGCGATGAGGTTGGGCTCGGCGACGAGGGCGGTGCCGTCTTCGAGATCGACAAAGCGGCGTGGGCTGTCGAATTCAAAGCCGATTTCGAGCGGATCCATCAGGTGGAAGACGGAGATGTCGTGCTTGCGGTAGCGCAGGTGCTGGAGCGCATCGCCGAGGGCGGTGGTGTCGGTGAAGAGATCGGATAGAATGACGACGAAGGCGCGTTGGCTGATTTTTTCGGCGATGGTGTGGAGGGCGGCGATCAGGCCGGTTTCGCCGGTGGGGGTGATGCTGCCGAGGGTGGTGAAAAAGCGTTCGAGGTGGGCGGCGCGGCGGCTGGGCGGGACTTCGAGGTGCAGCTTGTCGGTGCAGATAGAAAGGCCGGCAGCGTCACCTTGATTCACTAATAGATAAGCAAGCGATGCGGCGATGCGGCGGGCAACTTGGATTTTTGGCTCGCCGCCGCCGGCGAAATTCATCGAGCCGGAGGCATCGACGACGAAGTAGGCGCGCAGGTTGGTGTCGGCCTCGAATTCCTTGATGTAAAATCGATCCGAGCGGGCGAACGCCTTCCAGTCTAACCGTCGTGTGTCATCGCCGGGAACGTATTTGCGATATTCCGCAAACTCGACCGACGACCCACGATGCGGCGACCGATGTTTGCCCGCGACATTTCCCATCATCGGTTTGCGTGACTCGATGGGCAGCGAGCCGAGGCGTGAGAGCAGGGTGTTGTCGATGAAGGAGTGGGACATAGAGATTCAAGAGTTCAGAATCAAGAATCAAGAGAGAGTGAAGATGGGGGCTTCAGGTGGCCGATGAAGCCGCTGAGCATGCGGGAAATTTCCCGCGTTTCTTCAATCATGGCGTCGGTGTTGGCAAATGGCTCGATCTCTAACTCGCGACACACTTCTCGATGGATCATCAGTTGGGTGCGGAGTTCGCCGCAGGAGCCTTTGCTGTAACTCAGAAATCGTGAAAAATCGGCTTCTGTGGATCGTTCCGCGCCTTCAGCAATATTGGATGGTATTGAAATGGCAGAGCGTTGGATTTGATCTTTTAAGGCAAAATCGCGCGATTTGTGAGAAGCGACACAAACATTCACCGCGAGACGGCATCCACGTTTCCAGACGTCCAGATTTTCGAAATTGTGATTCATGAACGGTCGCCCTCTTTCTTGATTCTGGATTCTTGCCTCTTGTCTCTCAATCCTCCCGCATTTCCTTAATCAATCGCTCGACGATCTTCTTGGAGGTCATGCCTTGGGACTCGGCTGAGAAATTCGTGATGACGCGGTGGGTGAGGACGGACGAGGCGATGGCTTCGAGGTCTTCGAGCGAGGCCATGTAGGCACCGCGCAGGGCGGCGCGGGATTTTGCGCCGAGGATGAGATACTGCACGGCGCGCGGGCCAGCACCCCAGCCGACGGTGTCCTTGATCCATTGCGGCGACTCGGGCTCGCCGGGGCGGGTCATGCGGACGATTTTCACCGCGTAATCGTAGAGGTGCTCGGGGACGGGGACGCGGCGGACGAGTTGTTGGAAGGCGATGACTTTTTCGCCGTCGAGCAAATGGTTGAGCACTTGGCGGGCGGTGCCGGTGGTGGCGCGAGCGATTTCCTTTTCCTCGGCAGCGGATGGGTAGCCGACTTCGATGAGGAACATGAAGCGATCGAGCTGCGCTTCGGGCAGGGGGTAGGTACCTTCCTGCTCGATGGGGTTTTGGGTCGCGAGGACGAAGAAGGGCGGCTGCAGGGTGTAGGTGGTGCCAAGGACGGTGACCTTGTTTTCCTGCATCGCCTCAAGCATGGCGGACTGGGTCTTGGCTGGGGCGCGGTTGATTTCGTCGGCGAGGACGATATTCGCAAACACCGGGCCCTTGATGAATTCAAACTCACGCCGGCCACCGACGCCGGATTCCTGGATGATGTCGGTGCCGGTGATGTCGGCGGGCATCAGGTCGGGCGTGAACTGGATGCGGTTGAAAGAGAGGTCGAAAGTTTGCGCGACCGACGAGACGAGCAAGGTCTTGGCCAAGCCGGGGACGCCCATCAGCAGGGCGTGGCCACGGGCGAAAAGGCAGATCGCGAGTTGCTCGATGACCTCCTCCTGGCCGACGATGGCCTTGGCGAGTTCGGCGCGGAAGGCTTGGTAGGTTTTTCCGAGTTCATCGATGGCGGCGACGTCATCGGGCGGGAGTTGAAAGCCGGGGTCTTGTGGGGAATCCATGGATGACGGGTGAGTGCCTGCGAAGCTAGGAGCGAGGGTTGCTTTGTCCAGAAGGGAACTCCAGCTTCGCCCCGCCGCTTGGGGGGATCGCCTGCGGAACTCCTGAGAAAATTTCCATTTACCACTTGCCAGCCCCCGGCGGTCTGCTAAATCACCCGCCCCGCGGAGTGGCAGGAGGAATCCTAGCACCCACGTGGTCACGAGAAATCACGCACATCATGGCACGTATCCTAGGCATTGAAATTCCCAACGAGAAGCGCATCGAAGCTTCTCTGCCCTACATGTTCGGCATCGGCCGCCCGACGGCGGCGAAGATCCTTGAGCACGCAGGGATCGACCCGAACATCCGCACCGGCCAGCTCAGCGAGGACCAACTCGTTCGCATCGCCCAGGTGATCCAGGCAGAAAACATCATTGTCGAGGGTGACCTCCGCCGTGAGCGTCAATCGCAGCTCAAGCGCCTCACCTCCATCAACTGCTACCGTGGCATCCGCCACAAGCGTGGTTTGCCGGTCCGTGGCCAACGCACCCGCACCAATGCCCGCACTCGCAAGGGCAAGAAGAAGACCGTGGGCGTTAAGAAGTAATTTTTTGAATCATGTCTGAAGAAACCACACCAAATTCCGCCGAAACTCCGGCGGTTGAGCTGAAAGAAGCTCCAGCACCCGCCACCACTCCTGCCGCCGCGCAAGCAGCCGCTCCCGAGGCCGCCGTTGAAGGCGCGCCGAAAAAGGAAGCGAAGCGCGACATCTTCGCCGAGATCGGCGGAGGCGAGGAAGAAATCAAGATTCACAAGGCCAAAGGCTCGAAGAATATCACCCGCGGCATCGTTCACGTCACCGCGACTTTCAACAACACCCTCGTGAGCGTGACCGACCAAAGTGGCAATGCCATCGGTTGGTCGAGTGCTGGCAAGATGGGCTTCAAAGGTTCCCGCAAGAGCACGGCTTATGCGGCTCAAGTGGTTTCGCAAGATGCCTGCCGTCAAGCCATGGGACACGGTCTCAAGGAAGTCGACGTGCGCGTGAAAGGTCCGGGATCCGGCCGTGAGTCCGCAGTGCGTGCGGTTCAAGGTCTGGGACTGGAGATCCTCTCCATCCGCGACGTGACTCCCATCCCTCACAACGGTTGCCGTCCTAAGAAGGCCCGCCGCGTTTAATCCAACCTTTTTAGAAATTCCATTATGGCACGTTACACAGGACCTCGCGCTAAGATCAGCCGCCGTTTCGGCGTCTCGCTCTTCGGCCCGTCAAAGGCATTCGAACGCCGCAATTTCCCACCAGGCCAGCACGGTGTCCGTGCCGGTCGGAAGAAGAAGAGTGAATACTCCGTCGCCCTTGGCGAAAAGCAGAAGCTCCGTTTCCAATATGGTGTCCTCGAGAAGCAATTCCGTGGCTACTATGAAGAAGCCGCCCGCCGCCGCGGTGTCACCGGTGTCATCCTTCTCCAACTGCTGGAAACCCGTCTCGACAACGTGGTTTACCGCTGTGGATTCGGCAACACCCGCCAAGCCGCTCGCCAGATCGTCAACCACGGCCACATCCTCGTGAATGGCCGCACCGTTGACATCGCCAGCTTCCAAGTGAAGCCC
>JAZKEG010000007.1:0-148324 GCA_040387215.1 Verrucomicrobiota bacterium
CCTCAAATCGACCGGAGGGCGTCTGGCTGGCACCAGTCACAGCCATAAGGTCTCGCCAAGAATTTCACAATGCGCTCACTCTTCCTAATCGCAATCATGGTAGCGCTTTGCTCAGCGCGCCTCCTGGCTGCGCTTTCCTTCGGCAGCACGCCTGAGTGGTTGGCGCATGAAGCATCATTAAGCTTTGTGGGTGTGCCCCAACGGGTCGTCGTATCGCACCTTATCGGTGATCGTTGGCTGACCACCGTGCAGTTCCGCATTGATAGGCGCATCAAAGGCCCGCTGTCGGCGGGTGATCTTGTCACGGTGACCTCAATCGATGACAAGGGGAGGACCGACCAGATGGATCTCAATGGAGCGGTGGAAAAGAAGCGGAATGTGTTAGTGCTGGCAACTATAGCGGAGCATACGTTTCCAGAAACTGATGGACTATACATTTTCCTGCCACATTTTTGGAACTGCCCTGTGTTCTACTCAGACGAGCCGGCGAAGTGGGTCTACACGGAAGCAGGGGTTGCCATTCGAGATTACTCTGAGGTTCTGAAGCGTGTCGTGGAGCAATCGACCAAGGAAGCGGGTTTGGTTTGGAGATATTGGCCCGGGAAGATCGTCCAACGGCAGATCGGCGCTAAGGACGAATCTGACGCCGAGAAGGAGCTTTATGCAGGGAGTGCGGTACTAATCCAAAGCCTCGAATACAGAGAGCCTGAGAAGAGCGACTCCCCATCAAAGAAACAAGAAGGCGAACAAGGCGTCGCACCGAATGACCGCTAAGCCCCACAATTTCAAATCACACCACAGCCCAACCGCCGGTCATCGGTGGACTTGAGACGTTCTGCAATAAAATGAACCATCTGATTACCGCTCTAATTCTGTGCATCGGCAGTTTCGCGCGTGCAGGCGATACTCCGATCTATCCTTTCAAGCTTGGCGACTGGGATTTTCAGTTGAGCAGTGCCGGAACGCCCGGTGGCGGTCCCATTGATGCTGTCTTGGAGGCCAAGCACAATACGAAGAACATTTCAGGGGAAGTCAGACTTGATTACCGTTGGTATGTCCTAATGTACAATCAGTTCGAGCGTGGACCGAAAGCCGCCCGACCCTACTTTGAGGCTCTGGTAGGATTCTCTGCACGAGAGTGGCCGAAGGGATTCAACGGGGTGGCAGTATTGAAAGCCATGAAGGAGTCCCCGCCGACAGCAGACTTTAAACATTCCTTCGAATTCCTCGCCGAAGCCCCAAAACCCCAAGCCGAACAAGCCGGCACTGGGCAACCCGCTACCCGCCCCGAGTCGAAGTCGGAGGGTGGCAACAAACCTCAAACTGAAGCGGAGGGGCGCTCCCGGTAGCGGGTGCCAGGCCTCAACGTTCGACAATAAATTCAGACCATGAATCGTGTCATCGCAATCATCTACTTATCGCTCATCGTAACATCGGCTAGGGCGGCCGAGCAAGAGGACGCGGTAATACCTAGTGGCACCGGAATTCATATTTATGACGCTGGCCCGGTAGATGGGAGCGCGCCCCATCTGCTCGTCGCCCCCCTGTTTCCAATCGAAGTCAAATCCTTGGGAGATGAACGAATATTTGATCTTCGAGGAATAACAAAAAGCAATGGCGTAGATCTCAAGCCAGACGAACTTCTCTTGTATTCTCCTCAAAGTCGTTTGGTGTTTTGCAGGGCAAGTCACGACAAGATTGACATGATTCGGCAGTTGTATGAGTCACACGACCACGATTTGACGGCGTATCAATTTACACTCGTCGAGGGACTCGCTGAACCTATTGAGGGAGGTGGCGAGGCTGCGGTTGCAGCGAGGCGCATCGTGATGCGAGGTAGCAGCGTAAGCGGAGCCCAGTTTGAAGTGGCCTTGAACGTATCCCAGAGCTTTTCCATGGAGTTCGTTGTGGATGGCAGCGGTAAGAGAATCGACGCGACCGTGAATGGAACGCTTCAGCTTGGCGATACTAAGGTCAAGATCTCGACACGTTCGGTCAGCCAAGTAGGAAAGGACATCCTTCTTTTCGAACGCGCAACAGAGAAGTCTCCATCTCAATTTGATAGGTTGATTCTCCGACTTGATGCGATGCCAGACGAAGATCAGTTACATCACGATGAGGATTGGCAGCGAGAGCAAGCAGGCAAGATCGCTCTTGAACTCGCCGAATCCAAGAAGCTCAGGTTCAAGAGTGAAGTGCAACAGAGTTATCGCTAATTAAAGAGCTCTTCCGGAGTCCTGTATCCGTAGCGTTTACGTGGTCGCGTGTTTAACTTGTCGGCGATGCGATCACATTGTGCCTGCGTGAGGTTGTTGAAGCATTTCTCTTTGGGGAGATACTGCCGGATCAGGCCGTTGGTGTTCTCATTGGTTCCACGTTCCCAAGAATGATGCGGTGGGGCGAAGTAGAACTTGATGCCGCGAGTTTCTTCAACTTGCTCGTATCCGTGGAACTCGCACCCGTTGTCAGCCGTGATCGTGCGGAACTTCTCAGGGTGTCGCTCGGCAAGTTTCCTAAGGCGGCGGTTTGTCTGATGGATTGTCCTGGCGGCGAGTTTGCCGATCAGGACGTAACCGGTTTTCCGGTCCACGAGGATCAGGATGCATGCCCGGTTTTTGCCCATCACGGTGTCGATTTCCCAATGCCCGATCCGTGAACGATTCGTGGGCCCAACGCTCCAGTTTGAATTCGGGCTTCTCTCCCCGCCGTGGATGAGGTAGACGCTAGCCCAAGAATAATAAATGAAACGTTACATAATTCTGGCAATCCTGATGACAGCTTTTGCTCATGGTGTAGAGCTGCATACGCTTGAACATAAAGTCATTCACGATGAGCGGACACACATCCGGGATGGCACGGATCGCCGCTACAGCATTTGGACTGCCGACCCAAGTAAGGCGACAAAGCTGCTCAAAAATTTTGGTATTGTTGTTCCTGATTTCCAGATTAGGAAAGGCCAAGTTCTAGCGGTCTTTGTAAATGACAACATCACCCACGACTTGGCTCAGATTGTTTACAACAAGACGGCGAATGACACCTTCGCGGATTACGCTGATTCTGGGATCATGTTCAAGCTGAAGGCTCTGGAAGCGGGGAAGAAGTATAGCCATGTAACGGCTGTGGTCTTTACCCCTGTCGGCACGCCGAATCACCTTGGAGTGCGCGGTATGATTCCGGGAGGACTCTCAGAAAAACAATAAATGAAGAGGCTCAGGTCGTGCGTGGCAACGGCGGACAACCCTGTGTTCCACCCTTACCCCCGGTCAGGGTAGGAGGACTCTACGTTGGGCAAGAAAATGAAGATCACCGCGAAAGAGTACTACCGAAAGGGTGAAATGTTTCCATTTGTCTCATGGAAGATCGATTCGGTGACCGCATTTGGAGATCACCGAGTGGAGTTTGACCTTCTCGGTCACCGGGTTGTCCGATCAAGTGAGGGGGCTTCAGAAGTCATTGCAACGATTCATGCTGGATATAGAGGGGGCAAGCTGTCGGATTTTTTCGGCACGGTGGAATCGGAGGTATTCATCGTGACCAAGTGTCAAAGGGATTGGCTCTCAGGACTTGTGGGTAACGTTATTTTTGAAATCACTCTGAAGGATGGCGAATCGTCGCTAACAAGGATGGTGATGCGATACGATTTCAGCAGCACTTTTAGGTTGGAGGGTATTCTCGATCTAAGGCTTACCCGAGGTGATCGGGCTCAGAATTACAGGTGCAACATCGAAGGAACTTGTTTGGCAAAGTACCAAGATTTGGGAGAGGTTATGGCTTCTCTTCTACTTCATCACAACGAGGAACAGCGGTTGTCATCGTGAACAGAACCCATGCACCCGGCACCTCGCTGCCCGCCCAGCACAGGGTGGGCTGTTTGGACGTTGACAGAAAAAATTAAAATTCCTTAATGAACATCATGGAACCCCTTCTGCTCATCCCACTCGGCATTATCCTCTTTTTCATCATGGTGGCGATCTTTCAGTGGCTTTGGAACATCACTCTACCGCAGGTCTTCAATCTTCGAGTGATCACGTATTGGCAGGCATTCCGAATTCTACTCCTATCTGGATTCCTGTTTGGAAGCTCGCAATTTCCGAGCTTTAACTTCAAGATGTGAGACGCTATTTCGGCGGTGGGTTGGATTGAGAATTGCCAAACTCAACGTTACGCCTAACATTTTGCGCGCCTCCAACTCAGGCCGGGGTGACGTCTTAGCCATATGATTCCCATCGCAATCGGACTCGCCAGTTTGGGCTTCGACACCTCGACCTTGCCTGCCAGTGCAGGCTATGGGTTCCGCGCTCCCAGGTTCAGATAACCTTTTAAGCGATCGACGAAAAATCATGTCCATCAAATCCAAATATGTTCACACCAATCTGACGGCGAGAGATTGGCGAAGCCTAGCGACGTTCTACCAGGATGTCTTTGGTTGTATCCCGAAATTGCCGACACGCGATCTTTCCGGAGCGTGGCTTGACAGTCTCACCGCGCTGTCATCCGCGCATTTGACAGGCATTCATCTGTTACTCCCGGGCTATGACACAGACGGTCCTACGTTGGAGATTTTCACCTACGATCACCTTGAGAAACGCCCAGCCCCCGTGGTGAATGAGCGCGGCTTTGGCCACCTCGCCTTCTTGGTCGATGATGTTCCCGCAGCGCTGAATGCCGTTCGAAAGGCCGGTGGTGAAGCGGTTGGAGACATTGCAACGACCTCGGTTGCCGGGGTTGGAACGCTTACCGTGGTCTATGCCAAAGATCCGGAAGGAAATATTCTCGAACTGCAAAACTGGAGCTAAGCATGGATGTCAAACAAACCGCTTCATGCGAGTCGGTCTTAAATTTGAATTCACCACCGCTCGCACTCGGCGCGCGGCGGTGAAGCTGATCGCCGCTACTTTCGCCAAGGTCACTCCCGTGTAGGCTCCGAGCATGGTGGCTGGGGTATGGTCATGGGCGGGTTCACTCCGATTGGAGATGTGTTGTTGGAGACGATGGTGTGCGTTGAATTCCTAGACCGGCGGCGACGATGGGTGTGGATTGAGTCACACGAGGAGGCTTGCGGAAGTCGGAAAAGGGCCGCAGCCTCGCGCCGATGAACCGTTTCCTCACCGGGAAATTCCGTCTGCTTTACCTGCTGGCTTTGATCCAGCTGCTGGGCGGACCTTTGGTGCTGTTTCAGGTGAGCGTGTTCTGCAAGCTGACGCTGCGCGAGGCACCTCAGGTCGGGGTGGCGAAGGCGGCGTTGCTTGCGCTGCATGCTGAGGATTTCCAGCAGGTGGTGGCAAATCCTGCGCTTGCGGTGCGGGATGCCTCCAAAGGAGCTGCTCCCGGCAAGGCCCCTGTGCCGGATGTGGAAAAGGCCAAGGACCCGGGGATTCCGTGGCTCAAGCCTGCGCTGAACCCGGATCCGGTGGCCACTTGGTGTGCCATCGGAGGGTGGGAGCGGGTGTGGAAACCGGCGCAGGCACAACCGCCGCCGGGGCCGCCGCCGCGTTTGGGATGATGCCATGCCGACTGATGGTCGGCGCTTGATGGGCGGACGTTTTGTCCGGCCCCTGTCCGTGCTTCCGTGGACCCCTGTGTCGCGGCAGCTCGATTTAACACCTGCATCATTTCCATCCATGAAACCAATCTATCCAATCTCTCTTTTTCTTATCGTTCCCACGCTCCAAGTATCCTCGCAGGAGCTGAATCCTGTCCCAGAAAACTCTCCGATCGAGCTCGCGCCGATGCTCGTCACCGGCAAGGCGGAGAGCCTCATCGGCAGCGCGGGCAGTGCGTCCAAAGGTCAAGCCAATGCCGAAGAACTCGAAGAACGACCGTATCTCCGGCGCGGAGAGTTGCTAGAAATCGTGCCCGGCGTGATCATCACCCAGCATTCGGGTGACGGTAAGGCGAACCAGTACTTTGTCCGTGGCTACAATCTCGATCACGGCACTGACTTCGCCATTTCCATGGATGGCCAGCCGGTCAACTTCGTCACTCACGCCCATGGCCAAGGTTATGCCGACCTCAACCCCATCATCCCCGAGCTCGTCGAAACGCTGGACTACTGGAAGGGGCCATTCTTCGGTCAACTTGGCGATCTCAGCACGGCGGGTGCGGCGAAGTTTCGCTTTTTCGACATGCTGCCCCAAGGCATCGCCAGCGTGGGCATTGGGGAAAACCATTACTTCCGCGGGCTGCTGGCGGATACGCTCCATCTAACGCTACCGGAAAAGGGAAGCACGGACCGCGCGGGACTGACTTATGCGCTCGAATACAACCATTACGACGGCCCGTGGGAGCGCGATGGGAATGCGCAACGCATCAATGGATTTCTCAAGTATTTCCAAGAGTCTGGACCCGATCGTTTCAGTCTAACGGCGATGGGTTATGACGCGAATTGGGATTCCACCGATCAGATCCCGAAACGTCTCATCGCCAGCGGCGGCATCGATAGGTTGGGCAACATCGACAACAGCGTCGGTGGAGAATCAAGCCGCTACAGCCTGATGGGTGCATGGGATCGCGACATGGGCAATGGCACGACGCATGTTGATTTCTACCTCGGCAAGTATGACCTCGATCTATTTTCTAACTTCACCTACTTCCTCAACGATCCGGTCAATGGCGACCAGTTTGAGCAAGAAGACGGCCGTTGGTTTCTCGGCGGAGAAGTGAACCGCGTGTGGGATCTTGGGAATGAAAATACAGTCACCGTGGGTTTCCAAACCCGCCACGACCTCATGGATGGCATCGGCCTCTACAACACCACTGAAACTGTCCGCACCAGTGCCGTCCGTGTGGATGACGTGACGGAAAGCAGTGCGGGGATTTATGCCATGGCGGACTATCGACTCAACCCGTGGTTCCGCGTCCAGCCCGGCCTGCGGGCGGATGGTTTCTATTTCGACGTGGAAAGCGACAACCCGGCGAACTCAGGCAACGAGACCGATGCGATGGTCAGTCCCAAGCTGAGCCTCATCTTCGGCCCATGGGCGGAGACGGAACTTTATGCCAACGCAGGCATGGGTTTCCACAGCAACGATGCGCGCGGCACGACAATCACGACGGATCCCGTCACGGGACTGCCCGCCGATTCGGTGGATCCGTTGGTGCGAACTTATGGCTTTGAACTCGGCGCACGCACCGAGGCGATAGGAGATGTGGTGAGCACGTTGGCGTTGTTCTATCTGCATAGCGATTCCGAGCTGTTGTACGTCGGCGATGCTGGAACGTCAGAAGCGGGGCCGGCGACTCAGCGCTACGGCGTCGAGTGGTCCACCTACTGGCAGGCGACGGATTGGCTGATGCTCGATAATGAACTCACCGTGAGCGAGGGCCGCTTGCTGGATGTCGGATCCGACGATGAAATCCCCGGCTCAGTTCCGATTACGTTGAACACCGGTATCACGATCGGGCAAGGGGAAGGGTTCTTCGGCAGCCTGCGCTCCCGCTATTTCAGCCCGCGTCCGTTGATCGAGGATGGCAGTGTGGACTCCCGCCAGAGTTGGCAGGTTAATGCGCGCGTCGGCTACCGCAAGAATGATTGGGAAATCGCGTTGGACTGCCTCAACCTGCTAGGACGCGATGACAACGACATCGAGTATTTCTACGCCTCGCGCCTGCCCGGCGAAGCGGCGGGTGGGGTGGAGGATGTGCACCTGCATCCCGCCGAACCACGGACTTTCCGCATCTCGCTGACGCGGAGGTTTTGAAGGTTGCCGCGGCTTGCCGCCAACCTTCGACGAGGAAGTATTTACCTTCAACAATACCTCCCCGCTGCTTTGCTTCGAAATCGATAGCGATCGACACTCAGACTTCCCGTTATGGCCGAGCATCGCAGAGTTCCTTTCTTCGGTGCAAGCCGTTGTCCACGAAGATTCAAACGTAGCTCCTCCATCGATAGCATCGGCCCACCGACGAAGGAGAGACGTGAAGATTGCGACGCCTAGTGCTGTTTCATTTCCGATGTTCCGTGCAATCTGCCCCAGTCGGGGTTGCTAGCTGGGGATATCGCTTTCCATGCGTTCAAGGTGGAAGCAACAACAGTGCGACGATCTTTTTTCAGGTTAGAGAGTGCGGCATCGAATTGGGTAGAAAGCATACTTTAGCAGAGATGCAACAAGAGCTAACATGTCCGCGAGCGTCGAGAAGCAAATAGTCTGGGACGTTAAATAAACGTCTCGATCACTCGCTGAGGTTGGATTCGATGAGGATCGAATCAGTCGATGACCCCGGAAATGGCGGCGCAACTTTCCCGTGACGCCTTCATAGATCATGCCTAACTTGCGGAGTTCATCATGAAAAACATCCCCAAAAACACGATTTGCCTGTGGTTCGACAAGGACGCGCTCGACGCGGCGCGGTTCTATGCCGCGACGTTTCCAGACAGCGAGGTGACCGCCGTTCACCATGCGCCTAGCGACTATCCATCGGGCAAGGAGGGCGATGTGCTGACGGTGGAATTCACCGTGCTTGGTATTCCCTGTCTTGGTCTGAATGGCGGGCCGGAGATTAAGCACAGTTTGGCGTTTTCTTTTCAGGTGGCGACGGACACGCAGGAGGAAACGGACCGCTATTGGAACGCAATCATCGGCAACGGCGGTGAGGAAAGCGAGTGTGGCTGGTGTCAGGACCGCTGGGGAATTTCTTGGCAGGTCACGCCGCGCACCTTGACCGAGGCGATCGCCGCCGGCGGGGACGAGGCGAAGCGTGCCTTCGCGGCGATGATGGAGATGGGCAAAATCGACGTTGCCAAAATCGACGCCGCGCGCCGGGGTTGAGTCAAAGGCTAGGCTTGCAGCTGATAGCTGGCTGGGGTCGCAGCCCGCCACTCCAAACCGGCGCTTTCCATCGGGCGAAGGATCGTTTACCGGTCTCCGCCGCATGAGCCGCCTCGCAATCTGCTTCCTGCTGGTGGCCTCCGCCACTGCGGTGGTCCCGAAGTTTTTCGGGATCGGGTTCACGCACATCTTGCCGCAGGGGGTGGATCACATCCTGTTCATCCTCGGGCTGTTTTTTCTAACGAGAAGCTTCAGCGTCTTGTTCTATCAAATGACGCTCTTCACGCTGGCTCATTCGTTGACGCTGGGGCTTTCCATCTACGGCGTGGTCGCCGTGCCATCGCGAGTTGTGGAAATCGCGATCGCGTTGAGCATCGCGTTCGTCGCGGTGGAAAATCTGCGAGGGGAAACGCTGAGCCGTTGGCGACCTGCGGTGGTGGTGCTCTCGGGACTCATCCACGGACTTGGGTTTGCGCATTCCTTTGAGGAAATGCGGATGACTCCGGCGGAGTTTTTGCCCGCATTGTTTAGCTTCAACCTCGGGATTGAGTTCGGGCAACTCGCTGTCATCGGCCTCGCCTATCTTGCGGTTGCGCCGTGGTGGCAGCGCGACTGGTATCGCAGTGCCATTGCTAAACCGGCGTCAGCGATGATCGCCATTTCGGGACTCTATTGGGCGGTTGAGCGGAGTTGGTGATGCCGTCTTCGCCGGAGCCAGTCATTCGCGGCGACCGGTGATCGCCGCTACATTCCTGCAGCTCCGCGCCTAACGAGCCCCGGCTTCTTTGAGTTTGGCGATGGCGTTGTCGAGGCGCGAGCGGGTGGCGGAGAGGGTGGCGTTGAGTTCTTTGATCTTTTCGTCGCGGGCGGTGATGGCGTCTTGCCAGGTTTTCACTTGTTCCGTGGCGGCGGTGGTGAACTCGGCCATCTTCTGGTTGTGCTCGGTGGCGATCTTCGCGGCTTCTTCTTCGGCGAGCAGGCGCGCGGCAGCGGTGGCCTCGATGGATTCTTTGAGCTGGGCCACATCGCCCTCAAGGGCGAGGGCGCGCTTTTCAGCTTCGGCGGTTTGTTCGCGCGAGTTGCTGAGTTCTTTGCTGATGGAGCTGACGCGTTCGCCGAGGTCCTTTTCCTTGCGCCATTGGGCGACGATGACGCCGGTGACGAGGATGCAGCCGATGAGATTGAGAATGGGCAGGATGCGGGACGTCATCACGGCTGCGGAGTTTTGGATTCGAAGCTGACTTTTTCGATGCCGGCAGCGCGCACGGCGTTGAGCACGCCTAACACGTTCTTGTGGCGCGCCTCGGAGTCTGCGGAAATGAGCACGCGGGTTTCGCCAGGAGCGGCTTCCTTCATCAGCCGTGCGGTGATTTCGGAGAGGGTGATGATTTGCGAATCCCAGGTGATCACGCCATTGGGGTCGATGGCGATCTGGAAGGGCGGGGCTTTCGAGTCGGCAATGCCGGTGGAGGCGTCGGGGACATTGACGGGCACGCGGTTGAGTTGGGTCATGCTCAGGCTGACCATCATGAAACTCGCTAACAGGAAGAACATGATGTCGATGAGCGGAACGACTTCGATGCGTGCCTCATCGCCATGATCGTCATCGGACGAGCGGCTCTGGAGTTGGACGGGCATGGGTGGGAGATTAAGTCTTGGAGACGTAAGACATCAGAGAAGAGGTGGCGACTCTCAGTCTTGGGTCTTGGTGCCTGTCGCGGGGCGGCCTTGCGTTTGCAGGGCGAAAATTTCGAGGTCGTGGCCGTGTTCCTTGGCGGATTTGACGAGCAGCTCGGAGTGGTTGATCCAGCGTTCGAGCGCGGAGCGGAGTAGGGAAACGCGCTTGCGGAAGAAGTTGTAGGGCAGCAGGCAGATCACGGCGATGGCGATGCCGCAGGCGGTGGCGATGAGCGCTTCGCCGATGCCGCCGGTGACCTTGGTGACGGCGAGTTGATCGGTGCCGATGGCGGCGAAGGATCCCATGAGGCCGGCGACGGTGCCAAACAGGCCTAACAAGGGGGCGAGAGTGATCATGGTGGAGAGCACCCACATGCGGGCTTCGGATTTCTCGATGAGCAGCGTGGCATGGAGCTGCATGGCGGCGAGCATGGAGGTGTTGGCATGGCTCATGCCTTCGCGCAGGTTTTCGAGGAAAGGCTCATCATTGCCGGCACCGAGTTTCCAAGCGGTGGCGAATTCGCCGGTGCCGAGCGCCTCGCGGGCTTTTTCCTGAAGGCTGGGGCGAACGCGCGCCCGCAGCACGGACCACCAGACGGTGCGGTCGAGGATGACGCAGAGCGCGAGCAGAAAGGATGCGAGAATGGGCCACATGACCCAGCCTCCTTCGATGAATGTTTCGATGACGATGTTGGCGAGCACGAGTTTGTCAGTTCAGTTTGAAAACGATGGGGCGGACGTATTTGGTGACCTTTCCGGGAGGGAAGCGCCAGTTGCGAACGCAGCGGACGGCGCTGTCGTTGAGCAGCGGCCAGGGCGAGGATTTTTTGGTGTAGGCGGAAACAACGCGGCCATTTTCGCCGACCACAAACTCGACAATCACGGTGCCTTGTTGACCGCCGCTGCGTGCCGCCGACGGGTAGGAGGGCGGGGGCATGCGGCCACCTGCCATGCGCTTGGCGTCGGACATGCCACTGCCGCCGTTTGATCCGCCGTTGCCAGCAGTGCCTTTGGCGGCGGGCTTGCCTTTGATCGATGCTCCCGTCGCGTTGGTGGCCATGGTGGAGCGGGTTTCCCGGCTGCTGCGTGTGGTGGTCGGGCGCGGTTTGGTGGGAGCGGGCGCGGTTTTGGTCGGAACAGGAGCCGGAGGTGCGATGTCTGGCACCTCGGGCAAGGGCGTGAGTTCCGCCGTTTCGGGCATCTCGGGGGGCGTCGGCAGGGTTTCCTGCTCGGCGAAGGGGACTTCTTCTTCGTTTGCCTCGCCGCTGCTGCCGGTGTCGGTTTCCTGCGACGGTGCGAGATCGCCGGTGCTGAAATCCTCGGTGAGAAAGGTGGATTCGAGGTCTTGGTAGGGATCTGCCGAGTCCTCTTTTTCCTGCAGCAGGTCCAAGGTGACGGGCACCACGATGGCCACAGTGCCGAACGCGCCGACGCTCAGCCAGGTGGCGAGGGTGGCGATGTTGAAAGCGTGGAGGAGCGGGGACATGGCGGGCGATTCAGTGAGTTTGCAATTCCACGGTTTTAGGCGAAATCCGGTCGGCCGACGCAAAGGCCCGGCCAGAGGAGGGGAAATTGCGAGCCAATTCCGTTTCGGCACGCTGGAGGGAGGCGAGTGTTCTCAGTTCCTTTTCGACGAAAGGCGTGTCGTGGGGGCGCTGGCGGATGCGGCGCTCCAGATCGGCTTTGGCGAGGAGCAGTTCATGGGTCAGAGACTGGACGAGGGATGCGTCGCTGTCAGTCGCGAAGGGGCGCGTCCAGTCACGGATGAACTCGGCGAGGAAATGCGGTTGGCAAACGCGATAGATTTTCGCGCCGTATTTCACCAGATCGGTGATCCAGTCCGAGCGGTAGTGGGATGATTTGACGAGCAGCAGGGCTTCCTCGACCGCGTCAGTGGCGCGGGCGATCCAGGAAGTTTCCAGACTCAGGCCGTCCGGCTCGTCCAGCAGCATGGCGAGGGCGCGGCAGTGAATGCCGCGGGCCTTGATCGCGGCCTCGGCGATGCTTTCTGCCGGTTCGATGTCGGCCAAGCAATCGAGCGCGGACTGTGAGTCCCGCCAACCTTCGATCGTTCGATCCAGATCGAGGAGGATGCGGGCGCGGTTGGCGTGGAGCATGGATGCCAGCAGTTGGCGGCGGCCGGAAGGAGCTTCCATCTTGGTCCGCAGCAGTTCCTCCGCTTTTGAAAAGTCCTCCAGTGCGGCGTCCGGCAGCTGTGCTTCACCGCAAGCGGTGGCGCGGTTGATCCAGGCGAGGATGAGCCGGTCGGCACGGTCGGGATGATCCGCGAGTGGCACGTGGTTCATCGCGTCGATGGCACGGTCGAGGGAATGGATTGCCTCCGGGGTCTGCCCGAGGATGCGTAGGACATCGCTGCGGTTGATCCATGCGGCGGCGAGCACCCAAGCGGCTTCCGGGTCGTGGCGCCATGGCTGGGACTCGCGGAGTTCGGCAGCGCGCTCGAAATGGTGGAGCGCGCTTTCCCATTCGCCCTGATTCAGGTGGGCGATGCCATCGAGCATGTGTTGTTTCGATTCCATCATGCCGCGCGTCTGCGGGTGAAGCGCCGCCAGGAAAGCGCGAAGCCGGTCCAGACGAGCACCGCGCTGGAGGCCGCTGCAATGCCCGCGACGGTTTGCCCGGGCAGTCCGCCCGCTTCGCCGGTATGAATCCAGCGTATCCAGGTGCGGGCTTGGCGACCCGCGCCGAGGTCGGAAAGCGCTTCGGATTTGGTGATGGCGGCGGTCGCGAGATCGACGGTCACGGTGCGGCGTTGGTCGGGGCGGCCGCGGTGGGAATCGGCGACGATGAGGGTGGCTTGTTTGGCGAACGGCAGCTGAAGCTGAATCGTTTGCCAGGCCGGGTTTGCGGATTTCACGGTGGTGAAGGCGGCATCAAGACCGCTGAGGTCCGCAGGCATGGCGATAGGAGCGGCAGGACCGCCCTTTTTGCCCTTGGCTTCCGGCGGGGTTTCCCCGGCGATGCGGAAGACCAGCGCGGTTGCCCAAGGTTGGGAAATCACGGTGCCGCAGGTGACGACGACCAACAGCGGCACGGCGGTCCAGAAACCGAGGACATTGTGCCAGTTCCAGTCGCGAGCGCGGCCTTTGAGGCGTTTTTGAAACAGGGTGATGGCCTTGATACCGGAGCGCGTCCAGCGTTTCGGGAACCACAAGAAAATGCCGGAAACCACCAGGAACAGGAACATCATGTTGCCGATGCCGATGATCGCCTTGCCCACCGGTTGAGTGGCTCCTTCGCGACCGAGCCAGCGGTGCCAGCCGAGCACGAATTTGAAGAACTTGCGGACGGTGATGTTTCCTTCGCCGAGATTCTTGCCCGTGCGCGGGTCGGCAAACGTCGTTTTTTCGCGACCGAATTGCAGGGTAACCGGTTTTTCCAAGTCCCGCTCAAACGTCACCGCCGAGGGTGCCGGTCCTTGGAGCGATCCGAGCAAGGCGGTCGGCCCCATCGCAGCCTCTCCCGCGGCGGCGGTGATGGGGAAACGATTCGTCATTTCCGTGATCTGGCGCTCATAGGCCATCAGCACGCCGGTGACCGACATGATGAGGACGAGAACGCCCGCCGCGAGTCCGACTGCGAGGTGGGTCCAAAAAACCGTTTTTCTGACGAGTGCCATCACATTTCGGCCCATTGCCTGAGGAGGTTATGATAGACGCCGGTGAGCTGGACCGCGCTATCGTCCGCAGCCTTTTGTCCGCCATATTCGCCGGTGATGCGCTGGGTCGCGCAGTCGAGATCGAACAGCAGGGTGCGCTGCTCGTCGCTGCGAATCATGCTTTGCAACCAGAAGAACGAGCAGACGCGCGCACCGCGGGTGACCGGAGTCACATGATGCAAACTGGTGGAGGGATAGAGCACCATGTGACCCGCGGGGAGTTTCACCCGCTGCACACCATAGGTGTCCTCGATGCACAACTCGCCGCCGTCGTACTCTTCGGGTTCTGCGAAAAACAGGGTGGCCGAGAGATCGGTGCGGATGCGTTGGCCCGTGGCGGGCACTTGGCGGATCGCGTTGTCCACGTGCGTGCCGAACGATTGGCCGCCGGTGTAGCGGTTAAACAGCGGTGGGAAAACATGCAGCGGCAGCGCGGCTGATAGGAACAACGGATTGCGGCCCAACGCCTCCAGCACCATGGCACCGAGGGTTTTTGCCGCATCCGATCCTTCCGGCAGCTGCATGTTGTCCTTCGCTTTGGCTGACTGGTGGCCAGCGGTGACCTTGCCGTCGACCCATTCCGCGCCATCCAGGAGGGCGCGGGCATGCGCCACCTGGGCGGGGGTGAGAACCTCGGGAATGCGGATCAACATGAGGTCTTCAAGTTAGAACTTGATGTCGGCGGTGAGCACCAGCGAGCGGCCAGCACCCGGGACGAAATGGCCACCGCCGAGTTGGTCGATGTAGTCCTTGTCGCCGAGGTTGTAGCAGTTCAGGCGGAACGCCACGTTCTCGTTGAGCTGATAGCCGACGAGCGCGTTGAAGAGCGTGAAACTCGGGGCTTCTTGACGGGACTCCTCGTTGGAGTTGTTGAAACGGCTGCCGACGTATTGGGTGCCAAGTCCCACTTGGAAGCCTTTTGGAAGGTCATGCACCGCCCACAGGCTGAACGAGTTTTGCGGGGTGTTGCTGAGGTCATTGCCTTCTTCCAACGCGTTGTTGGACGAAGTCACCTCGCTATCGAGGAAGGTGTAGCCACCCAGAACGCGGAATTGGTCCGTGACGAGTCCGGTGAAGCCGACCTCGAAGCCTTGGACGCGTTGTTCCCCGTCGAGGCCAATGACGTCAGTGGGATCGGTGGGATCCACCGTCCGGGCGTTGGTCTTGTCGGTGCGGAACAGCGCGGCGGAAAGCAGCATTTTCTTGTCGAGCAACTCCCATTTGGTGCCGAGTTCGAGGGTGCGGTTTTCCTCAGGATCGACATCGTAGTAAGACGAGGAGGTTGGCGAATCACTTGGCGTGAAGCCCTCGCCGGACGGGTTGAACGAAGTGCCGTAGCTGAGGTAAACGCTGCCGTCGGTGGTTGGCTTGTAGGTGGCTGCGGCGCGGTAACTGAATAGGCCGTCGGTGGTGCTGTCACTGAACGAGGTGCCCGGAGTGACCGTCGAAGGACCGCCGAAGTCGGAATTCACCGATTCATAACGAACACCGCCGCTCAGCAGCCATTGTTCGGTTAAATGGGCGGTGTCAAACAGCGAGACGCCGACGGTGTCGATGTCGACCCGGTTGATGAATCCGGTGTAAACGATGTCCGGGATATACGGCGCGTAAGGATCTGGATCCGTCAGGCTGGTGTAGGGCATGTTGGCCTTGTTGAGATCGTCCTTCAGGCGGTTTTTGGACTTTTCGTGGGAGTATTCGAGCGAGCCGATCATCTCGTGTTTGATCGTGCCGGTGGCGAAGTCGTAGCGGAGGTCGGTTTGGTTCGAGAAAACGGTGTCCACCTCGTCCCGATACTTCGTGTCATCCCTGCGCACCGAAGTCGGGTCCACTCCTGCTGGTAGGGTGGTGGAGGAGTAGAAGCGCGGCGGTGTGGCGATCAGGTCGATGGAGTTGTGTCCATAGCGGCTGACATTGGCGAGCTTGAGGCTTTCGTTGAAATCGTGCTCGAAGGTGGCGGTGAAGATGTCGGTTTGCGTGTTGTTGCGATCGCGATTCTTCAGGCCGTACCAATTGCTGCTGCTCACGTTGGGTCTTCCCGAAGGCAGCCCGGTGTTGTTGTTCTGGACCCCCGATGAGTTGATAAAGTTCCGCGGAACCCATGGCAGTCCGTAGTCCGGCAAACCTTCCTCTTCGAGGTGGAAATAGCTGAACGTGAAGCGGGTATCGGTGCCGAGGCCGAAGGAAATCGAGGGCGCTACGCCCCAACGTTCCATGTTGACCAGATCGCGACCCGGGGTGTGTTGGGTGTTATAAACGGCGTTGAGTCTGACGGCGGTGCCGTTCAGATTGGGGATCGCCTGATTCACATCGACGGTGGCGCGGCCGAAATCATCCGTGCCGCCGCCGAGCATGATGCCGTAGGCGTTTTCCAGATGGGGAACCTTGGAGCTTAGGTTGACCGTTCCGCCAGTTGAACCGCGTCCTGCGTTGGTCGAGGACGGTCCCTTGATCACTTCCACCTGCTCGGTGTTGAAGATGTCACGGCTGTAGCCGCCGAAATCGCGGACACCATCGACGAAAAGGTCGGAACGTGCGCTGAAGCCGCGGATGGAAAGGTTGTCGCCGGGAGGTTGGCCGCCTTCTCCTGCTTGGATGCTGATGCCGGGAACGTTGCGCAACACGTCGCGCAGGTTTGCTGCGCCCTGTTCCTTCATCACCTCTTCGGGGACGACCGTCACGGTTTGCGGGATGTCCACCAGCGGCACGGTGAACTTGCGCGATTCCAAGTTTTCCGGGTTGTAAAGCTTCTTGGTCCCATCCGCCTGCACCACCATTTCCGGCAGCGAAGTCGCGTCGCCGGCTGGTTTCGATTCTGGCTCGGGATTGACCGTGGTCGCTCCGGGGGACGTCAGTTGGCTCAGCGCCAGCAGCGTGCTGGTCATGATCAGTCCGTCAGAAGCTCGGGTTGAGCGAAGGGTGGAAAAGGCGGTGTTGGATCCTGTTTTCATGAAATGGGTAAAATCGAGTCTCTGTCGTCTCGTGTTCAGGCATTGCGGCGGCAGCTGTTGCGAGAGAGTCGCAATAGCTGCGGCATGTCGAATCAAAATTTGTAAAATTATTGTCAGCAAAATGGGCTTCAAAACCCCGCCATTCAGCAACCGAGCCTGGGGGCTGGAGTGCCGTGCGGAGTTCGATTCGGAGCAGGAAGGCGCGCGATGAGCGGCCGCTTGTCCAAAAATGACGCTGAATTGCCTTGGTGTGAAATTTCCGTTGCTTCTGAGAATCGTTCTCATTAGCGCTGCTGCCGCCTCCGGCATCGTCCGGTTCGGAGCCGCAACGACTTCCATCAAGATCATGAAACCAAGCAAATCCATTCTGCCGGCCCTTTGGGTGCTGTCATTCCCGATCACGGCGATTCAGGCACAAACGGCTGAGAAGGCGGAAGCCACCGAACTGGACCCACTGACGGTGACGGCGAGTTCGACGGTCGCGTCGGGCGCCTACAACTACCCCGAAACGGCGGTGGGCGGGCTGAAGACGGAAACCCCGTTGCTCGAAACGGCCCAAGCGATCTCGGTGGTGACCGAGCAACTCATCCAGGATCAAGGGACGCCGAAGCTGGAAGACGTGCTGAGCAACGTCGCCGGGATTTCGCCGGGTGGTTACTATGGCGACTGGGATTACTATCGGATTCGCGGATTTGACGCTTCGTTCAACACGTTCCGCGATGGCCTGCGAGGTGACTACGGCATGAATGCCGAGATTTTCGGCGTCGAGCGGGTGGAGGTTATCAAAGGGCCGGCCTCGACGCTCTACGGTCAAGCGCCGCTGGGAGGGTTGGTCAATTTGGTGAGCAAGCGGCCGCAACATGAAGCCGCAGGCGAGGTGGGAATGACCGTCGGATCGCACAATTTGTATGAAGGCACTGTCGACTACAACACGCCGCTGTATCGCAGTTCCCAAGCGGACGGGCTGGGCGTTTACGGGCGTTTTCTCGGGCTCTACTCGGATGCGGAATCCTTCATCGACCACGTGGACCGCCAGCGGTTGTATTTGGCTCCATCGATCACGTTGGAATTGGGCGAGGATACCCAGCTCACGCTGCTAACAAACTACACCCGCGACACCGGCGTGTTTGCGATGCCACTTCCCGCGAAGGGCACCGTGCTGCACAACCCGAACGGCGAAGTTTCTGAAAGCCTGTTCCTCGGCTTGCCCGGGAAATCCAACGAGATCGACCAGTCGCGGCTGTCGCTGGGCTACGAATTGCGCCACCGTTTCAATGAGACCGTCTCGCTGCGGCAGAATTTCAACTACGGCCGCTTCGAGCAAGACTGGGACGACGTCCTCTACAACTCCGGCCTCGCTGCGGACGACCGCACGATGTCGCTCTATCCGTACGCCTACGACGAAAAACTCGATCGCGTGGCGGTGGACACGGCGCTGGATTTCACCTTCGACACCGGCAGCGTGAAACACACGCTCACCACCGGCTTGGACTATTACTACGACAAGAGCCGTACCAACACCCATCAGATCGACTACTCGGATCCGAACTCCTACGTCAACATCGACATTTTTAACCCCAACTACAACTTCACCATCCCGGGCTACGCGACGAGCAGCTACTCCGTGGCGGGCAGCGAGGCGGTTGGATTCTATGTGCAGGATCATGCCAAACTCACGGAGCTGGTGACTTTGACCTTGGGCGGGCGCTACGATCACTCGGCGGACCGCGCCAGCGACGAGAGCAAGAGCGCGTTCACTCCAAAAGTGGGAGTGACCTATGAGTTCATCCCGGACGTGGCGGCCTATGCGAACTACAGCACTTCCTTCAAGCCGCAGTGGTTTTCGACCGACGCCAATGGCAAGCCGGTGGATCCCGAAGAAGGTGAAAACATCGAAACGGGCGTGAAATACGGCTTCTGGGACGGGAAAATCACCGGCATGGCCTCGGTCTTCCACCTCACCCGCAGCAACGTCGCCACCGACAATCCGTCCACGCCGGACCCATTTGATTCGTCAGTGAGTGGTGAGCAACGCAGCCAAGGCTTCGAGCTGGAAACCGCCGCAAAGCTGTTTCCCGGCCTCGATGTGACGGCGGCCTACACCTACATCGATGCGGAAGTCACCAAGGACAACTCACTGCCGAAAGGCACACCGCTGCTGGGTGTTCCCGAAAATGCCTTCACCGCATGGGTGAAATACACGATCCAAGAAGGCACCCTCGAAGGCCTTGGCTTCGGTCTGGGTGGACGCTACTACACCGAGCAGTCCGGCGACCAAGCGAACTCGTTCGAGCTGCCTGCCTACGGGCTGCTAGACGCTGCGATCTACTACGAAAAAGAAAATTTCTCGGCCCAGCTGAACTTCAACAACCTCACCGACAAACGCTACTTCCCCGGCTCCTACAACGATTTGTATGTCTTGCCCGGTGAGCCGTTCAACATGACCGCAAGCGTGACTTGGAAATTCTGATAGCCCCTGTTTGCTGCCCCAGAACCACCGGCGCGGGCGCATCTCCCGTGTCGGTGGTTTTTCCCATTTTTATGAAACGACGCATCTATCAACTTCATTCGTGGCTCGGCTTGATCGCCGGGCTCGCGCTGCTTGTCATCGGCCTGACGGGTAGCCTGCTGGTATTTAAGCAAGAGATCGACGGCCAGTTGGCACCCGATCTCGTGTTGCAAGCGGATCCCACGCAGCCGCGGCTCGATCACGATGCCTTCCTCGCCACGCTGCAAGGCCACTTGCCGAATCACAAAATCGTCGGTTGGGGCAAGGGGCCGTCACCCGGCTCGGCGGATGCCGTTTACGCCGTGAAAGTGGGTGAAACGGAAGGAAAAATGTTCTATGCGGACCCCGCGACGGGCATGCCTCGCAACACCGATTTGGAGAAGCACGAAACCGTTTCCGATTGGCTGTTGAAACTCCACTACACGTTCTTCGCCGACCATGTGGGCGAACTCATCGTCGGCCTTTTCGGCATAGTGTTTTGTGCGCTCGGCATCACCGGCGTCATTCTCTATCGAAATTTCTGGAAAACCTTGTTCCGGCTTCGTTGGAAGATGAGTGCGCGCATCTTTTTCTCGGATGTGCACAAGATGGTCGGCATCAGTTCCACCGCCTTCAATCTGGTGTTAGGCATCACCGGGGCGTGGTGGAATCTGTCCCATCTCATCGGTCACCTCGCAGAAGAGGTTCCCGAACCGGTGGTGAAAACGGTGGAGCGCCAGTGGGCGGACACGGTTTCGATCGAAAAACTCGTCGCCGATGCCCGTGCAAAACTCCCCGGCTACAAGGCAAATTGGATTAGCCTGCCGTTCGAATCCGGCGGCGATGTGATGATGTTTGGTGGCACCGAGGACCAAGGAGTTCTGCGCAGTCCGTACGGTTCCATCGTGGTTTTCAACGGCGCGACGGGTGAGTTGAAGAGTGCAACCAAGGCGAACGAAGTCGGACTCTGGGGCCAAGTTCTCGATGCGTTCCGACCGTTGCATTTTGGCAATTTTGGCGGCCTGCCAGTGAAAATTTTGTGGAGCCTCGGCGGTCTTGCGCCGGCCATTCTTGCGCTGTCGGGAACGTTCTTGTGGTGGAAGCGCAAGTTCCGATGAAACGCCTTCCGGCGTATCCGCAATGGACGTATCCGCCGAGATAGGCCACAAGCCGCGCGTTCATGTCTGCTCTCCTTTCCGCCAACGAAATCCGCCTCACTTACGGTTACCAAACGCTGCTCGACGGCGTCACTCTTGCCGTTTCTGCGGGGGAAAAAGTCGGCATGGTCGGCCGCAACGGCTGCGGTAAGACGTCGTTGTTGAAAATCCTGACCGGCCAGCAAATGGCCGATTCCGGAGACATTTCCCTGCGCCGTGCGCTGCGCACTGGCTACTTGCCGCAGGAATTTGAGCTAAACACGGAGCTCAGCGTGCAGGAAAACATCGCGTCCGGCGCGGCCGATGTGGTCGAGGCGATACGGCGTTACGAGAACGGCGAAGGCAGCGAGGCGGAGCTGTCGGACTTGCTGCATCTCATCGATCACGCGGACGGCTGGAACCTCGATGCGCGCATCAAATCGATTTCCACCGCGCTCGGCACGCCACCGCTGGAGGCGACCGTGGGGCCGCTTTCTGGCGGGGAAAAGCGCCGCGTCGCGTTGTGCCGTGCGCTCGTTTGCCAACCGGATTTGCTGCTGCTCGACGAGCCGACCAACCACTTGGATGCGGAGTCGATCCGTTGGTTAGAAGATTTCCTCAAAGGCTTCCCCGGCGCGGTGATCTTCGTGACCCACGATCGCTATTTCCTCGATGTCATTGCCACGCGCATCGTGGAAATCGACCAAGGGCGGGCGTTCTCGCATCCGGGAAATTACACCGCATTCCTCGAATCCAAGGCGATACGCCAGCAGATCTCCGAGCAGACGGAGCGGCGGCGTCAGCGTTTCCTTCGCGAGGAGTTAGAATGGGTTCGCTCCGGCGTAAAGGCGCGTGGCACCAAGCAACGGACGCGGCTCGACAAGTTTTACGAGATCGAGGGGATGGAAGCGCCGCCTGAGGAAAGGGAGATGGACTTGCTCATCCCGCCGCCGCCGGACTTGGGCAACATCGTCGTCGAGCTGGAAGGCGCGGGCGTGAACGTTGGCTCGGAGAAATCGCCGCGTTGGTTGTTCCGCCATCTCACCTTGAGCCTGCGTCCCGGCCAGTGCACCGGCATTGTCGGCCGCAACGGCGTGGGCAAAACGACTTTGTTGAAACTCTGCCTCGGTCAGCTCGAGCCGAGCGAGGGCAGCGCGGTGACCGGCAAGCGCGTGAAGGTGAACTACATCGACCAGACGCGCATGGCGCTGGACGGCACCGGCTCGCTGCTCGACGAGATTTCCGACGGCAACGAAAAGCTGATGTTCGGCAATCAACCGCTCGGCGCGCGCAATTATCTTCGGCGTTTCCTTTTCGATGACAAGCGCATCAACGAGCGTGTTGATCTTCTATCAGGTGGAGAGCGCGCGCGGTTGATGTTAGCCAAAGTTCTGAAAAACGGCGGCAACGTCATCGTGCTGGACGAGCCGACCAATGATCTCGATCTGCCCTCGCTGCGGATGCTGGAAGAGGCACTCGCGGCGTTTGATGGCACGGTCATCGTCGTTTCTCACGATCGTTACTTTTTGGATCGGATTTGCGATCAGATCATCGCGTTCGAGGAAAATGGCATCGCGGTGCAGGCGGGAAATTATTCGTATTACCTCGAAAAACGCCAAGCCCGCGAGGCGGCGGAACGGGCCCAAGCGCAGGCTGCGGCGAAGGAAGCCGCTGCCCGCCAGAAGGCCGCTGCGACGTCACCGGCAGAGCGCAAGGGCCGCAAACTCAACAATCGGGAAAAGGCGGAATTGGAGTCGATGGAATCGGCCATCCTCGCCGCCGAGCAGGAAGTGGAAGAAATGGAGGTGCGTCTGCATGATCCAGATTTCCAAGCCAACAATCTCGACGAGATCCCGCTGTTAGCCGAAAAATTGGAAACGGCCCAAGCGGCCGTCGCACGGCTTTATTCTCGCTGGGAGGAACTCGAAGCCATCCGCGTGGCAGCGGAAGGCTGAGTGGCGTAAAGCCATCTCGTGGCGTCAGCCGTGGAAGTTGCTGGCGATCGCCCGTTGGCGCAGCAGATGGTCCGTGAGGACGAGCGTGGCCATGGCTTCGACGATGGGCACGGCGCGCGGAAGCACACAGGCATCGTGGCGGCCGCGGCCTTTGAGTTCGGTGTTTTCATGGCCGGAGGTCACGGTGTCCTGTTCGGTCATGATGGTGGCGGTCGGCTTGAAGGCGACGCGGAAGATGATGTTCTCGCCGTTAGATATGCCGCCTTGGATGCCGCCCGAGCGGTTGCTGGTGGTGCGGACCTTGCCGTCTATCATGCGGAACGGATCGTTGTGCTCGCGGCCGGTGAGCAGGGTGCCGGCGAATCCGGAACCGATCTCGAAGCCCTTGGTGGCGGGCAGCGAAAGCATGGCTTTTGCGAGATCGGCTTCGAGCTTGTCGAAAATCGGCTCGCCGAGGCCGGGCGGGCAGTTGCGGATGACGCACTCGATCACGCCGCCCACGGAATTGCCGTCATTGCGGATCGCCTTGATGCGCTCGATCATCGTTTCCGCCATCGCAGTGTCCCCGGTGCGGACGATATTCGACTCGATGTCGTCGTAAGTGACGGTCTGCGGATCGACGTCGGCGTTGAGTTCCTGAATGGATTTCACCCACGCGAGCACTTCGATGCCGGGATGAAGCTGGTCCAACACCTGACGTGCGACGGCGGCGGCGGCGACGCGGCCTATGGTTTCGCGCGCCGAAGCGCGGCCGCCACCGGAGGCGGAGCGGATGCCGTATTTCGCGTCGTAGGTGTAGTCCGCATGGCTGGGGCGGTATTTGACGGCCATTTCGTCGTAGGCACCGGGGCGTTGGTCGGTGTTGCGCACGATGATGGAAATCGGCGAGCCCAGCGTGAGGCCGTCCTGAAGACCGGACAAAATTTCTGCGGCATCCGCTTCTTTGCGCGGGGTGACGATTTCGGATTGGCCGGGGCGGCGGCGGTCGAGTTCGTGCTGGATTTGTTCGACCGAAACGGGAATGCGCGGCGGGCAGCCGTCGATGACGACTCCCACACCGCCACCGTGTGACTCACCGAATGTGTGGATGCGGAAAACCTGGCCGAAGGTGGATGACATGGCGGCAGGGTAGATAAGCAGCGGCGGCGGGCAAGCGGGATGAGATTCGAGTTTCAGTTTTCGGAATGGTGGATTTAGAAGCGCTCATGCGACTGAGGCTTCCCGAACGGGTGATCGAATTTCCCCGGCGTCCGCTGGTGATGGGGATCGTGAATGTGAATGATGATTCGTTTTCCGGCGATGGGACGCTGGATTTTGAAAAGGCGATCCAGCAAGCCCGCACCCAGGTCGCGGCGGGCGCGGATGTGATCGACGTCGGGGCGGAAAGTGCGCGCACCAATCGGGTCGCCATTTCCCCGGCTGAGGAAATACGGCGGTTTTCCGGGTTTTTGGAGCGCTGGGAAAAGGTCTGGCAGGACCAGCAGCCGCGCGATGCGGAGCAGGTCTGGCCGCCGATTCTATCGGCCAACACCTGGCGGCCGGATGTCGTGGCAGAAATCCTGAAGGCTGGAAACGTTGAACTCATCAACGATATGGGCGCTCTGCCCGACGACCGCAATGCCCGCGCTTGCGCGCAACACGGTGCGGCGCTGCTCATCATGCACAGCGTCGGCGAGCCGAAAGTGCCGCATCTCCAGCAGCAATGGAGCGACGTGATGGGGGAGATGGAACGGTTTTTCCAAGCGAAAATCGACCTCGCTCAAGCCACTGGGTTGTCCGCAGAAGGGATCCTGCTCGATCCCGGCATCGACTTCGCCAAGCAGTGCGAGGATAACCTAACGGTCTATAGAGAGCTGTTGCGCTTGAGGAAATTTGGACGCCCTATCCTCGTGCCGGTTTCCCGCAAGACCGTCATCGGCGAGGTGTTAGGATTGCCGGATCCGCTGGATCGCGATGCCGGCACCGTCGCCTGCATCAGTGCTTCCATGATGCGCGGTGCGGCCCTTTTTCGAGTCCACCACGTCGAGGCGGCATGGCAGGCGGTCAAAACGCTTCACGCGATTCACCCGGCATCTTGAGCGGTTGGATTTTTCAGCTCGGCCAGCGCGGTGAGGAGTTGGTGATGATTTTCCAGCCCCAGCGTTTCACGGATCGCGCCGAGCCGCTTGTCCACCGAATCCCGCCGTATGCCGAGCTCGCGGGCGATTCCGCTGCGCGTGCCGGATTTTAGCAGCTTGCCTAACACCTGCACGTCCTGCGCCCCCAGCGAGTTCACCGGGCCAGCGGTGATGCGGGCATCGACAAAGCCACACAGCGCGCGCCAATTTCTTTCTAGCTGATTTCGTTGTTCAATACGGCGGCTGATCACTCCCAACCGCAGGCCCATGAAATGGAGAATTTCACGGTCGCGCTCGGTGAAATCCAGCGCTCGTCGGTTCCACGTTAGAACAATGCGTCGATCCTGAAGCACGCAAGGCGTGTAGGCGAGTTGATGATTGGAATCCAGATGGCGATAAACTTCGCGGAACAGCGGGTTCTCGCGGAAGCGGCTGAAACTCTCAAAATCCGACAGCCGCTTGACCCCCGCAGAAGTGGCTACGAGTTGACCTGCGGCGATGACCGGGTGATGCGCCACCACCTCGTTGAAGACTTCTAGCAGATTGGTGAACGGCTGCATGTAGGACTCGTTCATGCTGAAATTCATCAAATGGCTCAGATCCGGGGACCAATTGTTCCAGCACATGCAGTCCGCAGGCAGGATCGCTGCGGATTTTTCCAAGAACCGAGCTTCCAGCGCCTCCAGTGTATCTAGGTTGGCCATGTCCATCATCGTGCGGTCGATTTTTCGCACGGTTGAGTCAGTGATGTCCCGAAATCGTTGCATGCTAGTTCGCGGGCCTCGAGGGTTTCAGGATCACCTCCGCGCGGTTCCTTACGCCAAGTTTTTGATAGAGATTGGCGAGGTGCTTTTCCACCGTCCGTGTTGCGCAGCCGAGGATGATGGCGATTTCCGGTCCAGTTTTTCCCTCGCGCAACCACGCCATCACCTCGGTTTCGCGGCGTGTTAGGGTGGTGGCTGGGCCAGTCGCGCTTTGCGTGGCGGCTTGGCCCGACCACAGAATGACGTCATCGCTTTTCCGGTGAACCGATGCTGCGGGGATTCGGTTCAATGCCACCAGCAGGGCCTTCCACGAATGCGGCAAGTCGCCGAGTCGCTGCAATTCCTGTTTGGCCTTTTCGCTGAGCCAGAGATCACCGGCAACACCGCTCAGAGCGACGCTCCATCCCGCCGCGTCTAGCAGGTTTGCCCAGGCGAGCAGTTTCGCAATCAATCGCTCGTTCCGCCGACGGAGTTTTTCATCCAATAATGCCAGAAAATCATCGGGAATCATCTGGGGTTGATTCAGCGCCAAGCTAGGATGGCTTGAGGGGAGATGTGGCGTAACCCATTGATTCACTGGACCCCACTTCTACGGGGGATCCTGTCGCCGTCAAGATTCAGCTGATTCTCAGGGGGATGAAATACGTATGTTAGGGGGTTGTCGGAAATTCTGTCAGTCTGCCAGACTGGCATCCGTTGAAAGTCAGGAGTCCTTCAAACCTGATCTTTGCCACAATTTCATCGCCCCTGCCAATCCCCGGAAAATGAAACCGCCTGCGGCCGGAACGACATCACTCCCTCCCTGCGTGGATTGCATGGGTGACGAAGTGAAAGATGTCGTTTCAGCCGTGGGTGGCCAATTCTGAATAGGTGCTTTCGACGATTTCAAGCAAAAAACCTCACCATGACCTCCACCTCGATCATCCTTTTCGCTCTAGCATTTGCCACTCAATCCTATGGGAATTTTGTCAGGGAGATTTCCCTTTCGAAGGAAATTCAATATGAGCAGACAACCTCGGGTGCCGCGACCCAGTCTCCTAGCAGATATTATCCCTATTCCTTTGCAGCCGAGGTCGATGGCGATACTCGGGCTTTCACGGTGAGCCTATCGCCCAAACCGAAAGTCACGCTGCCAATCGCTTCAAAGTTCAGAAAATTCTATCACCTTAAACCCGCCCTTGGCCTAGGTTCCGACAGCGATGACGGCTGGAACTTTGGCTATGTCGGAAAGGACTCCTTCGACAATTGGGGAACAAAAACGCAAGCGGAACTCGATTCGGTATTTCCCAATGGCAAATACATTTTCAGCGTTCAGCGCAAGCTGGTCATCCTCAGTTTATCCGAAGGCACTTATCCTCCGGCTCCTGTCGTAAAGCTCAAGGGTGGGCGTTGGGAGGATGGGGCTTATCGCATCAGCACCAAGAAGTCCCTTGTCATCGATTCGGGCGTCTATCAAAAATACGGTGCCAACCTTAACGATAGCATCTCACTGGGTCTGGAAGACGACGATACCGGAGATTCAATTTTCGATGCCAACCAAGTCGCCAAAAAATTGATCGGTGGACCCAAAGTCTCGATTTCGAAATCACTTTCCAGAACCGTTCCGGCCAACACGCTTGAGGCGGGTCATACCTATTATCTCGACTGCAGCTTCAGTGCCATCGTCAGCCAGAGTCGTGTTCTGCCAAAATGCATGAGCATCGCCTATTTCGGAAGCGAGACTTTGGTGAAGATCATCGCCGAGTGATTTTTTATTCGATACAAATCTATCAATCATCGAACTCAACTCCATCCACCATCTCATGAAAACCATACTCTTTTCCTGTTGTGCGCTACCGCTTCTTCTATCGAATCTGGCCGAGGCAGGTATCAACGGCACCTACAAAGTCCGCGGAACGGAAACCGAGGCTGGAGACAAATACTCCTTCAGCGGGTCGGTCAAGGTCGCCAGCTATCTGAACGGCACCTACGCATTGAAATTCTCGGATGGAGACAGCGCGACGTACAAGTTCAAATTCACCAAGCCCCTGAAGGAAACCACCGCATCCCAGACGGTCACCGCCCGGAACTCCATCGGGACCTCCACCGCCACCTTCTACTCCAAGAGCGGAAAAAGATGGGTGAAGTTCAGCTACAAGTCGCTCGATGGATCGGTGAAAGGCCAAGGAACTGGCAGCAAGTGAAGACTCCAGGTTGCTAGGAAATTTTTCGAACACATCAGCAATCTAGCCAATAAGTGCACGTCCTTCTTCAAATGAAGCCCATTCGACTCCTCTCCCTCCTTCCGCTTTGCATGTTGCTCTCCTCCTGTGCCGATGAGGACATGGCTCTCGTCGGAGCCCTCGCAACGGGTGCTGCTGCGGGTTATGCACAAACGGGCGGAAACACCGCTGCGGCAGAGTCCCTGCTGGAAACCCAACAACAGATCCTCAATGAGGCATCTAACACGGATGCTGTGAACGAATCGTCTGCAGCCAGTACGCCCACTTATGTGACGGCAAACCCAGTTCCCGGAAAGCCCGGCTTCGCCATCAGTCCGCACAGCGGGAAACCGGTGGATGTTCAGGGAATGGCTGCCGGAACGCTCGTCGAAGATCCTACGAGCCCCAGTGCCCGCTTTCGGGTTCCTCAAAGTTCATCAGCCAGTGCGCCGACTCCTTCGACCGCAGGCATCGTGGGAACGTGGAAGAACAGTAAGCTCACCTGGGTCTTGGATGCCAATGGAGGCGGTCGACTGATCGTCCCCAGCACCAACAACAATGGGGTCGCCACGACCTACATGACCTATCAAGCCGACTCGAATTCCGGAGTCTTTGCCTACACCCTCACCCGCTCCACGCTGACGGGAACTCTCAACTGTGCTGGAGACTCGGATCTTGAAATCACGACGAATCAATCCCACACCGAGAACTACACCCTCAACGGCGACACCTTGACGATTGGCACCGAGGTGATGACTCGGGAGTGACCGTAGATTCCTACCGGCGCCCCAATCCAGATGGAGCGGTTTTCTTGAGTTATGCGGGTGGCTGGGCGTGGCAGGTGGAGAAGCGCAGGGCGGAAAATGCTCAGGGAAAGTTGATTTTCTTGTGATGTAACTTGTTCATTTTTAGTGGGTTTAATTGTCTTGCGATGAGGCGGGATGGGAATAGAACTCGTGGAATTCCACGGCTCCCCCGGTTGTGGATTTCCCCCGCCCCCCATGAAATCCAAGCTACCGCTTTTGGCGGCGTTGATTGCCATGTTTCCCGTTTCTGGAAATGGCTTCACGCTGGATGCTGTCGGCTACAAGGGCGCTCCGGTGTTAGGAAACCCCGCTTCGATCAACGTGGCTGGCTATGGCGAGGTGATTTTCGAGGCGGCCGAAGGTGAGGCGATCATGGTGAATTCTGCCTACTTGAACGACACGCTGCCGCCGAATCCGGACGTTGCTTTCGAGATGAAGGAAGCCGTCAGCATTTCGTTGAACCGCCGTGAATCGCCCCATGTGGACCTTGTTCTCGCGGGAATTTCCGGTCCTGAAAGTCCGGCTCAAACCGTGAATTCCCTGCGTCAGCCTATCGAGGACACGGCGGGTGAAAACGGACAGGAACCGCATCGGGTGCCGGAGACGACATCGGCGTTGTTGGGTCTGTTGGGAACGGCGCTGTTGCTACTGCGTCGGCTTCGTTAGGGCGATGGAGGAGTCGCGGATTTCCGGTGTTCCATGCGGACGGCAGTCAGCTTTTGGTGTTCGCGAAAAAGGATCATGTCGCCGCGCTTGCGGACCTTTTCGCCGCAAATGATGCCGGTGCCGGGACTGAACCAGAGGGTCTCGCTGAGCTCAATGTTGCCGTCCATTCCCGTCGTCCGCAGTCGGATGCAAGGAAAGGTGCCGGCGAGAACCGAGATGGTTTCCCGCGCCTCCACTTGAGTTTTGCGAGAGAGGCCACCTGCTTCTGCGCTGACATCCGGCAAGGCGTCACCGGCGTTGAGTCCGGCCGTGAGAAAGGGCACCGGCTGGCTGAACCACAGTGGGGAGGTGGCTTCCTCACGCAGCGTCATGGAGCCTCGCAGCAGGATCGCGTCGTCATGGATTTCGACAAACTCGCGCTCCTTCGGAAAACCCGGGACGTCGATTTCAAAACAGTCGACCTCAGGCAGTCCCTTGGCTGGGACCATCTTACCGAGGTAGGTGCGGCTCCTTTCATACGACTGCTCAACTTCGGCCGCACTGGGGGAGGTGACACCGGCGGGGATGAATAATTCGACCTGATAGGTCCAGCGGTCGCCCGGTGTCACGGGCAGCAACGGCATGTCTTGTTGCGCGAGGGAAGGCGAGGCGGCGGGGGCGGCGGCTTTCTCACAGGAGGTGAACGCCAAAACCACGGTCAGCAACGGTGCGAAACGAAAAATCATGGAGTGAAGTGGATTTCGCAATTCGCTTGGCAGCCGATTTTCGCGGACGCATCCGACCTGTCTGTGGTGCAGCCCGATGCCACGCGTCATTTTTCCAGTCGTATGGCGGTGGAGCGACCGTGCGCGTCCAGCCCCTCGATGCGGGCGAATTCCTCGACCACCGAGAGCGATTTCCGAACGGATTCCTTGTCCAGTCGCACGATGCTCGTCCGCCGTTGGAACTGGTCAGCGCGGATGCCTGAAAATGAGCGACCGGATCCGCCGGTCGGCAAAGTGTGGCTAGGCCCTGCGAGGAAATCGCCGACCGCCACGGGCGAGTCGTTGCCCAGATAGATCGCGCCCGCCGTGCGGATTTGCGGCAGCCATTGGTCCTCGTTTGCAGTGATCAGAGAAACGTGCTCAGGCGCGAACGCGTTGCATAGCGCGACGCCGTCCGCGAAGGATTTCACGTGCAGCAGGAAGGTTCCGCGCTTGAGCACTTCGGTCAGATACTTGGGGCGGCCCAGCGTCGGCAGTTGCTTTTCGATGGCTTTCACGACGCGGTCTAACAAGGGCTTCGAATCCGTTGCAAATCCGACCACGCTGTCGCCGCCGTGTTCCGCCTGCGCCAGCATGTCGGCGGCGATGAACTCCGCGTTGCCGGTCTTGTCCGCGAGGATGAGAATCTCGCTAGGGCCTGGCAGCAGATCGATGGAAACCGCGCCGACGAGTTGGCGTTTCGCCTCGACCACAAAGCTGTTTCCCGGGCCGAAAATTCGATCCACCGGGCGAATCGTGCGCGTGCCCAAGGCCAGCGCGGCGATCGCCTGTGCGCCACCGACCTTGATCGCTTCGGTGACGCCTGCGGCTTTCAGCGCATACAAAAGTGCTGCGTTCACCGAGCCGTCCGGCCCGCACGGCGTGGCGGCCAAAATTTCAGGAACTCCCGCAGCCTGCGCAAAACCCGCCGTCATCAACGCGGTGGAAACCAGCGGTGCCTTGCCGCCGGGGACGTACACGCCGACTCGATCAAACGGCGTAAACCGCTCGCCGACCGTCGCGCCTTCCGCGTTTTTTCCCGACCAATCCTTGCGCAGGCTCTTTTTGGCGAACGAGTGGATGTTCTTCAAACTGCGCGCGATGGCCGTTTTCGTTTCCTTCGTCACGGCCTTTTCCGCTGCGGCGAATTCTGCCTCGCTCACGAACAACGTCTTGGGAGTCAGCGTCGCGCCGTCGAAGCGTTTGGTGAAAGTCACCAGCGCCGCGTCGCCCTTTTCTCCGACCTCCGCGATGATCTGTGAGACCAGATCGCGCACGCCGGGATCCGGGATGGCGCGACGGTTGAGACGGCGGACAAACGGCGCGTAGCCGGAATCGGTGTGACTGAGTATCTTCATGCCGGGCGAGTGCCGCGCACCATGATCGCGCTCCTTGCTTTCGCCAACCGCGAAATCCCGTGGCGCGGAAATCGTCCATCGCCTGCCTCGGCTAAAAAGCCATTGCCCGCTTCCGTCACTCTGCGCACGCTTCCGCCGCGCCATGATTCCACGTCCGCCGAAAAAGTTCGTCCCCACGCCCTTCGAGTATCATCAGGAGATCGAGATCACCATCGACTCGCTGACCAATCTCGGCGCGGGCGTCGGCCGCATCGATGGCTGGGTGGTTTTCGTGCCCTTCGCCCTGCCCGGGGAAATCGTGAAGGCCCGCGTCTTCCGCAACGACAAGAATTGCTCGCACGCCGACCTGGTCGAGGTGCTCACGCCGTCGCCCGATCGCATAGACCCGGGTTGCCCGCTCTTCGGCGAGTGCGGCGGCTGCCAGTATCAGCACCTTTCCTACGACAAGCAACTCGCGTGGAAAACCCGCCAGGTCGGCGAGTTGATGAAGCACATGGCGGGCGTCGTTTTCCCGGTAAATGACTGCCTCTCGTCCGACCAGATTTGGAACTACCGCTCGAAGATCACGCCGCATTTCGAGAAGGCGAAAAATGGCGATCTCGGGCCCATCGGTTTCCTCGCGTTCGGTCGGCGTTCGCAGCTCATCGACGTGCCGCAATGCCCCATCGCGATGGACACCATCAACCGCGAGCTGCCCGCGATCCGCGAAGACATCCGGTCGCGTGCTAACAGTTTTAAGCGCGGTGCCACGGTGCTGCTGCGGGCCACCGAGGACCGCGTGGAAACCAACTTCAAGGCGGTCGCCACCGAGCATGTCGGCGATTTGAAATTCCAATTCCTCGCTGGGGATTTCTTCCAGAACAACCCATTCATCCTGCCCGCCTTCACCGGTTACGTCGCGAAACAGGCGGCGGCTGGTGGCGCGCGATTCTTGGTGGACGCCTACTGCGGCTCGGGCCTTTTCTCCCTCACGCTTGCGGGAAATTTCGAACAAGTCGCGGGTGTCGAAGTTTCCGAAACCTCCTGCGAGTGGGCGCGCAAGAATGCGGCGGCGAACCAGATTGGCAATGCCACTTTCCTCACCGCCTCCGCCGAGGCCATCTTCGATTCCATCAGCTTTCCTGCGACGGAGACCGCCGTCGTGATCGATCCGCCGCGCAAAGGCTGCACACCGGAGTTCATCGACCAACTGGTGAAATTCGGCCCCTCGCGCGTCGTCTATGTTTCCTGCGATCCCGCGACCCAAGTGCGCGATCTTAAATTGTTAGCGGAAGGCGGCTATCGCTTGGAAGACGTGCAGCCCTTCGATCTTTTCCCACACACGCGCCATCTCGAGTGCGTCATGACCTTGGTGAAAGCTTGATTCAACGTCTTCCATTCGGGCACCCAGTCACTGCGGTCGATGTCGCGCGGTTAGAATCTATCCTGCGCGAAGCGTTCGTCGCCTTGCGCTTCCACCGTCCCGGCAGTTTGGCCGTGTTGAATCTCGCCTGCGGTCGTGCCGACGAAACGGGCGCGCTGGCTGCCGCTTTGGCGCCGATGGAAATCGCGCGTTACCTGGGCTTGGATTTGCGCGACGGCACCATCGAAGAGGCCCGCAAACGGTGGGCCTTGCCCGGCGGGCAGATCGAGTTTCGCGCTGGTGATGGTTCTGCGATCCATCGCCTGGAACAAATGCCCGCTTGGGATCTCATCTTCATTCGCCATCAAAATTTCTATCACGATCCGTCGCGTTGGGATCGGCTGTTTGGCAATGCTCTATCAGCCCTCGCGCCTAGTGGTCTGCTGGTGTGCACCTCTTACTTCGATCGCGAGCATGAACTCATGAAAGCCTCGTTGCGCACCCGAGGCGCATCCTTGCTGTGGGATGTCTGTCCGCCTGGTTCGCGTCCGCTGTTCGACGCCCCAGGAAAATCGGTGGACCGCCGCCTCGCATTTTTTTGCAACTCGTGCGAGCGCCTCGATGACAACCCAATAGCGGCTCGGGAATGCATCCCCACGGAGTGAAATCTTATCGCCGCGGTGACGAGGTGACTGTCTCCATCGCCGTGGACCTGGGACTGAGAATTTCGCGCATTGCCATTCTGGGGAATGGCGCTAGCCTCCGCCCCTTTCCTGAGAATCCATGACCACTTCAGAACTCTACGCCAACAACGTCCTTCCCACCTACGGGCACTTTCCGCTGGTGCCGGTGCGAGGTGCGGGTTGCCGCTTGTGGGACGAGGATGGCAAAAGCTACTTGGATTTTTGCATGGGCATCGCGGTGTGCTCGTTGGGCCATTGCAATCCGGTGCTGGTCGAGGCGATACGCCACCAGGCCGGTGAGTTGATGCACGTTTCCAATCTCTATCAGACGCGGCTCCAAGGCGAGCTGGCAGAAGAGATCGTCACCCATCACGTGAAGCTACCGGGCAAGGTGTTTTTCTCAAACTCCGGCGCAGAGGCCAACGATGGGTTGATCAAGTCGGCACGGAGGTTTGGGCGCAAGCGGCCCCAAGCGGACGGCACCCAGCGCTATGAAGTGGTGACGTTTTTGAAATCGTTCCACGGCCGCACGCTCGGCGCGATGTCGGCCACAGGGCAGGCAAAAATCCAGGAAGGATTCGATCCGCTGTTGCCGGGTTTTCGTTACTTGCCGTTCAACGACGTCGCGGCGCTGGAGCATGCGGTTAGGCCGGAAACGGCGGCCATTCTGCTAGAGCCGGTGCAAGGAGAAGGCGGCGTGAATCCCGTCTCGCGCGAGTTTCTCCACGCGGTGGCTGAGCTTTGCAAGAAGCACGACCTGTTATTGCTGTTCGATGAGGTGCAGGCGGGCTTCGGTCGTTGTGGCGATGCCATGGCGTGGCGGATGATCGCGCCGGAAGTGAAACCAGACGGCATTTCCTGGGCCAAGGGCATGGGCGGTGGCGTGCCCATCGGCGCGTTTTGGCTCAGCGATCGCGCGGTGGACGAGGCTGGCACGCCGCTATCTTCGCTCATGGGAGCGGGCTCTCACGGTTCGACGTACGGCGGCAATCCGCTGGTTTGCGCGGCTTCGTTGGCGGTGCTCAAGGAGATCCGCGAAAAGGAACTCGCCGTAAACGCGATCCTGCAGGAAGTCCGCATCCGCGAAACCATCAGCTCTTGGGGACTGCCCGTCATCACCGGCGTGCGTGGCCAAGGTCTATTGTTAGGCATTGCGCTCGATCCTGAAAAAATCCCGGTGGAAGAAGGCCGCACGCCTGCCTTGACCGTCGTTCTCCGACTCATGGCCAAGGGCCTGCTGGTGCCACCCGCTGGTCCCGACACCCTGCGCCTGCTGCCTCCGCTCAACGTCACCGACGCTGAGGTCGACGAGGCCTTGTCCATCCTCCACTCCGTGCTTTCCGCACTCTGAAACGCGATCCATGAAAAATTTCCTCACCATCGAGCAACTCACCGCCCGCGATCTAACGGGCCTGTTGGAATCTGCCGCGCACCTGAAACTCCAGCGCGGCCGGGACGGCACGCCATTGGCCGGGCAAACCTGGGCGCTTATCTTTACCAAGTCCTCCACGCGGACTCGGGTTTCGTTCGAAGTTGGCGTCCGCGAGCTGGGCGGCTTCCCGATGTTTCTATCCGGAAATGACATCCAACTCGGTCGCGGCGAGCCGATCAAAGACACCGCGCGGGTTTTGGGCCGCATGGTCCACGGGGCCATCATCCGGACTTTTGCGCAGCAGGATGTGGTGGATTTCGCCGAGTTTTCCGGCATCCCGACGATCAACGCGCTGACCGATGACGAGCATCCCTGCCAGATCCTCGCGGACTTGTTGACCATCCAGGAGAAGCTTGGCAGTTGGGAAGGGAAGAAGATCGCCTTCATCGGCGATGGGTTCTCTAACATGACGATTTCCTGGATGTGGGCGGCCAAGCATCTCGGCATCGAGATGGTCGTGGCTGCTCCCGCATCCTGCCAACCACCTGCGGAGTTTTTGGAAAAACTCGCCGCTCCTAACATCACGATCACCACCGATCCTGCGGTGGCCGCAGCAGGCGCTCACGTCATCAACACCGACGTTTGGCTGTCCATGGGGCAGGAAGATCAGAAGGAAAAGGAGCTGGAATTTAAGGGTTTCCAAGTGAACGCGGAGCTGTTGGAAAAGGCTGCTCCCGGACACATCGTGCTGCATTGCCTCCCCGCTTACCGCGGCAAGGAGATCAGCGAGGAGATCCTCGAACTCCACGCCAGCACCATTTTCCAACAGGCGGAAAACCGGCTTCACGCGCAAAAAGCCGTGCTCGTCGCGATTTCCCGCTGAGGTAACGCCTGCCGTTCATTCCATCATTGCCAAGAGTCTGCTTTGCATGGCAAAGCAAGGCATGACGACTCGCGAGGAAGCGGCTGAGCAATTGCGGATGATACGCGCGGTGATGGAGCGGGCGACGGTGTTCCGTGCCTTGTCCGGAGAAACGGCGCTGATCGGCGGTGCGGTGGCGCTCGCAGCCGCGTGGCGATCGGAGGGAAAGCACTACTGGGCCTTCGCCGGATGGTGGCTGGGTGGCCTCGCGTTGGTGCTGGCATTCAACGTGTTCCAGATTTGGCGCATGAAGGCAGTCAAAGACAGGCCGTTCTGGACTCCCGGTTTGCGGGTGGCGGTGCGCGGCGCGCTGCCGTCGCTCATCGCTGGCGGTTTTCTCGGGCTGTTATTCGTTCGTGCTGACAATGACAGGCTCGCGGCCTGCCTGTGGATTCTCCACTACGGCCTCGCGCTGTTAGCCATCCGTGAGTTCGCGCCGAAATCGATGGCTTGGCTCGGTTGGGCCTTTGTCACCTTCGGCGTTGCCAGCCTAGCGGGCGTCGCAGGCGTCATCCACGTGCCGCCGGAATGGATACGCATCATGAATGGTGCGCGGTTGATGTCCGTGGCCTTCGGCGGATTTCACCTGATCTATGGCGCGTTGATTGTTACGACAGGGCCGCGCGAAGGAAGCACCGCATGATCGATTTCTCCCAACTGGACAAAACCATCCACGAGAAAGGGCGGCTGGCCATCATGACGCTGCTCGCCTCGCGTGCCGAGCCGTGGGCGTTTCAGGATCTCAAGACGCAGCTCGACATGTCCGACGGCAACCTCATCACCCACCTTCGCACCTTGGAAAAGGCGGATTTCATCAGCGGTGAAAAACTCACGGGCGACGGCCGTCCGCAAACGCTCTACGTCCTAACACCACCCGGTCGCGCTGCTTTCGTCGCCTACCTCGGCGTGCTCGAACAGATTCTCGATCTCGGCAAATAATCCGCTTGCGGAAGAATAGCTTTGTGATGCAAAGTTAAAGCCATGAAGCGATTTCACCCAGGTGCGCGGCCTGAAACTTTGCATGACAAAGCAATGAGCGAGATTTCGGAAAAGCGTTTCATGCCGCCCGCCGCCACTGGGATTGTGCTGCGCGTGGCGGCCGTGCTCGGGATGGACGACGACACCCGTGCGGCGTTGAAGCGTATCGAAGAATTGGCACGCGTGCGCAAGACCGGCGTGGCGGGACGTTTCATGCCGGACCGCGGCGTCGCGGCGAGGCTTGCGGAGCTGGGCGTGGTGGAGGAAGTCGAGGCGGCGGATTTTTTCCGCTTCCGCAGCGTGGCGATCCCGTATGGTGGCGTCCCGGCGCGTAATCGCCGCGAGTGGGAGGAGTCTGGGCAGCTGCCGGAAGATTTCACCTCGCCGCAAGTCAGGCGGGCGCAGGTGGCGCTTGGCCTTTTAAAAATGGAAGGTGCTCAACCCTTGGTGATTGGCCGCCACGACGACCCCGAAACGCTGGCTATTTCAGGTGGCAGCGCGGCGGTGGCCGTGCTGGAGGACACCACCGACACCTCGCGGCTCGTGTTTGCACCTGCCTTCGGCGCGGTTTGCCAGACCACGCTCTCGCCCCGTCGCGTCAAGTGGCTGGCGCAACAGTTGCGGCTTCGCTGGCGCGACGCGCGGGTGACCTTTCTCGACACCGTCGCACCGGCCATGCTTGCCCGTGAAGATGCGCTGGAACGCCTGCTGATCGACAGCGATCGCGTCATCGTGGTCGGCGATGCCGGCGAATCGTCCTGCGAGGCACTGGCGGAAACCGCATCCCGCCGCAGTCGCCCGGCCCACATCGTCGCCGGACCGGACGAGCTCTTCGCCATCGATTTCCTGCCGCGGGAAAAAGTCGCGCTCACGGCGGGTGCCTTCGCCACGGACACCGCCATTCGTGCGGTCGCCGCAGCTTTGGTGGGGAAATGAAGAATCTTCGAGTCACGCGCAAGGAGGTGAACCTTCGAAAAGTAAGCTGGCGGTGCGAATTTTCCGACTCCTGTTGCTGCTCACGCTTGCTTTGAATGCGTTCGCGGACCCACCGTTTCCCGAAGGTGGTGTGGATCTAACGAAATCGTCCACGCTTCCAACCACGTGGGCCGGCCAGGATGGTAGATCTGAAAAAGTGGTGGTTTCAGGGCAAGCCTTTGCCGAAGCCTTACGGGTCAAAGTCGCCGCAGCCACGCCCGAAAAACCCTGGAGCGCGAGCATCACGGTGGCCCTGGAAGCGGGCGAGGTGGCGGTGGGCGATAGGCTTCTCATCACCTACATGGCGCGTCGCAGCGACGGTGGGGAAGGTCGGGTGGTGGCGAAGGCGCAGCTCGCGGCTCCGGCCTACACGCTGATAGGAATGACTGAGGCCGCGAGGTTCGGTGGCGATTGGGTGCGGGTGAATCAGCCGTTCATTGCTGAAATCGGCGCGGCGAAGGGGGCGGCTGAGGTATCTCTGTTCCTTGGCGAGCGCGAACAGACGGTGGAAATCGCCGCGATACGCGTGCTCAACTACGGGCCTAACATGGATTTGGCAAAACTTCCCCGGCAGAAACAAAGCTACCCGGGGCGCGAGGCGGATGCACCTTGGCGCAAGCAGGCGTTGGAGCGAATTTCAGAAATCCGCATGGCAGATCAGGCGCTGCGCGTGGTCGGTGCGGACGGCCAGCCGCTGGCCAACGCGGAGGTCATCGTCGAGTTGGACAGGCATGCGTTCGGGTTCGGCTCCTGCGTCACGCGCGGGTTGTTGACGGCGGAAACGGAGGACGGGCGCAAGTATCGGGAAATCGTGGCGAGGACCTTCAGCCGCGTGGTGTTTGAGAACGACCTCAAGCCGGACACCTTTCCGCACGACGCCGTGGGAATCTCGGAGTTGGAAAAAAGCATGGACTGGCTCAAGGCGCAGGGGATTTCCATCCGCGGCCATTACCTGATGCAGGAGGCGGTGGACGGCTGGACGCGCGAACGCCTCGGCGATCCTGCGAAGTTAGAAAACGATCTGCTGGAAAGTGTGCGGGAACGCATCGCCTTCGCTGGCAATAAAGTCATGGAATGGGATGTGATCAACCATCCCGTGGCGTGGGAAGGCGCTGAGATGCTCGCTGCGAAAGGTCCGCCCTGCGACACCTTCGCAGAAAAGGTTTTCCGTGAAGCGCGGCAGCAAACAAGCCTGCCGATGTGCATCAACGAGGATCAAATTTTCCGCCCCGGTCCGCAGCAGGACAAGACTTACGAGCTGTTGGGAAACCTGAAGCGCGATGGCGTGCGGGTGGATGGTCTAGGAAACCAAGCCCATTTCCACAGCAGCTATCTGCCGAGTCCGGAATACCTGCTGGAAGTGACGGATCGCTTTGCGAAGGTGGTGCCGAAGCAGGTGATCACCGAGTTCGACGTGGTCACTCTGGGTGACGAAGAATTGGCGGCAGATTACCTGCGCGACTGCCTCATCGCCTGCTTCAGCCATCCCGCCTACGACGGTTTCCTGCTGTGGGGATTCTGGGAAAACTCGCACTGGCTGCCGGACGCGGCGCTGTGGCGTAAGGATTGGTCGCGACGCCCGGCCGCTCGGATGTGGGAGGAATGGATAGGCCAACGTTGGCACACGCGCGAAACCCTGACGACGGACGGGCAGGGCATCGTGCGGTGGCGCGGGTTCAAGGGAAGCTACACCGTCACCGCTGGGGGCGTGAAATCCGCACCATGCGTGCCGGGTGACACTGCCTCACCGGGAACCGTCACCCTTCGTTAGATCAACGTTCGAGAATCTCGACCTCGTAGCCATCCGGGTCGGTGACGAAGGCCATTTTCTTGTCCTCTGCCTTGAATTTTTCGCGCCAGCCGGACGGCCAAATTTCGATGCCTGCCTTTTCCACGCCATCGCAATAGGCGATGATGTCATCCACGCCGAGCGCGGTGTGCATGAGGTCCTCAGGACAGGTCGCGGTGTAGTCGGGCGAGTGGCAGAGTTCGAGGAAGACATCGTTGCCGGGGAGTTCGAGGAAGGCCAGGCTGTTGCCCTGGGGCGAGTCCTTGAACTTGCCGACCGAGTAGCCGAGCTTTTTGTAGAATTCGATGGAGCTGTCGAGGTTCTTGACGCGGATGCGGGTGTGGAGGAAGCGGATCATGGTGGGCGGAAACTGGCGCATGTCGGCGCGCTTGCCAAACCGCGATTGCCATCGCTTCTGATTTTCCACGCCTCGTTTGATGATCCTTTGCAAGGCCGGGCGCATGATGGTAACGGTCAGCATCATGAAAAAGATCATTGTCGCCGTGGATTTTTCGAATGCCACCCCCGGAGTGCTGGAAATGGCTGCCAGCTTGGCAAAACCTCACAATGCAGGCTTGGAGCTGTTCCACGTCATCGAGCCGGAACCGAGCTACACCGCGTATGGTTTCACGCCGGACGAGTTTCCCGCGATGAATGCGTTTCAGGAGGAGGCGAAGCGCCGCGCCACGCGCAAGCTCGAGGAACTCCTCGCCACGGTGCGCGTGGATGTGCCTCAAGCGACCTCGCACATGGCTGAAGGCAGTCCGCTACATGCTCTGCTAGATCACGTGAAGACCAGCGGTGCGGACTTCGTCGTGGTCGGCTCGCATGGCCACGGCGTGATCGCATCGTTGTTGTTAGGCAGCGTCGCCGAAGGCATGGTTCGCAAGGCAGCTGTGCCCACACTCGTCGTCCCGGCGATGGCGAAATGAGCACCGAACGATCGGCGGCTCTGTAGAAACCGATTTGGCAGGTGGAGAGTTAGCAACTTGGGAAGAATAAGTTTGTTGGTGGCCATTTTCCACGGTGACCTCGTGCCAAAGAAAAAAGGCACGCCGGTGACCGGCGTGCCTTGATGAATTTTGAGAGTTTCTCAAATGAGAATCAATCAGCCCTTTTGGGCGAGGCCTTTCAGGCGGCGTCCGCCAGCCATGGCAAGCAGGCCAGCGCCGAGAAGTCCGACGGTGGAACCGCCATCTGGCACTGAGGACGGAGGAGTGACGACTGGAGGCACGCCGACGTTGGTCAGGCTGGAATCCACACCAGCGGTGAAGTCGTAGAAGTTGTCTCCTGCATCCACGTCGCTCAGGGCGTAGGTCAGGGTGTTACCGGCGAGCGATCCGTAGATGCTGGCAAGCACGCCTGCATCGGCGGAGAAGAACCAACCGGTGTCGAGTTGATTGTCTTGGAAGCCAAGGTGGGTTGCGCCGCCCGTGCTGCCATTGGAAACGGTGGTTTGCGCGAGAACCGAGCTCCAGTTGCCGATGTTGGTGCCGTTGAGGAGGAAGGAGTTATCGTTGAAATCGAAGTTGCCTGCTGCGGTGTCGCCATCCAAAAGAGTGACACGAACGGCGAGTTGCGAGATGCCACCACCCAAGGAGCCGATCAGTGCTGCGAAGCCGGACTGGCTGCCGATGTTTTGTGGGTTGGATCCTGCGAAGCCAGAAAACAGCGTGGAAGCGGCGGTCTGGGTGGTCAGGCGGTTGCCATTGAGGCCGATGGCATCGAAGATGATTCCGCCAGCTTCCGTGAAGCCGGTAGGCAGGACGCCACCGGAAGTGGGTGAGGTGAGGGTGAAGACCGTCGCGAAGCTTTGACCTGCGAGCAGGGTGGAAACGACCGCAATGGTGCTGAACAGTTTACTTTTCATGTTGTTTGGGGGTTGGGGGGAGATGAATCGTGCTTCATGCACTGACGATTCTCACCGCGAAAGGCCGTATGCAAGCTGTGTGCCGAAGCCAATAGCGTATGTATGTAGAATCTTTGAAATGGCTTGCAACTCGCTGCATAAAAACGAATTATGAATCACATCAGTTAGGTTAAATTGGAGATGATTTATAACAGGTGTAATGTTTCCCGACGGCGATGGATGAGGGATTTGGGCATTTTAAACGCCGAAGTCAGAAAAAACTCTGTAAGATGCTGGTATTAGGCGCATTGCTGCCATTCTTGCAGCTTTTCCACCAGACTGTCGGATCTCCTGACGCTCGGGAGATTCCTAAGCCGCGAGCGATGTGATAGTGGTGCCATTGAAAGTCGCAACGATGGATCCAAGCCAAAGCAGAAAGGCGTGCAATCGCCTCTGCAAAACATCGTTAGGAAGGATCAGTGTGACGTTTGCTATGTTCCTTCCATCAGGAGCCCCGGGGGCAGGGATTCGCCGTAGAGGCTGACCTGTTCGGAGCGGTCGATGGGGATGAACTCCTCGATGCGGGTGACCTTGTGCGGCGGGACCTTGGCCTTGGCGAGCTTGCGGGCGATCTCTTTGCGAATGGGTTTCGGGACGTCCAGCGCGCGGTCGTCGGTGACGCGGGCGGCGCGTAGGAAAAGTTCCGCGAGATCGGGCGAGGATTTCCAATCGAGATCGCGCAGCATCTCGAACGCGCGAACGACGAGATCCGGCGGGACGACGCTTTCCGCGCCGGTGTAGAGCGGCGTGCGGTTGAGCAGCAATCCGAGCGAGACCCAGTATGGCGCGGCGTAGCCACCGGATTCCGCAAGATTGACGGAACGTGTTAGAAAAAGGTCGATCAGTGCGAGCTTCGAGGTGAGGTCGATGCGCTCCAGTGAGCCGACGAGGCGGACGAGTTCTGCGGCGGGCTTTTGCTGGTGGCTCAGGCCGGGCAGCTCGGCATCGAGGATGACTTGCTGGCGTTCGCGGTCCAAGCCGCCAGCGAGTCGGCGTAGCAGGATGTGGCGTTGGAGGCGGATTTGTTTTCCCGGATGGACGGGGCCATCCTTGAGCGCGTTCCAGAGGTCGTCGATACGGACCGGATCGAGTTCCGCGCCGAAGCCGGGTCTGAGGAAAAATCCGGCGAGGATGAGCCATGCTTCCTCATGCTCCACGGAGTTCACGCGGCACGGGATGCAGCGTTTCAAGGTGGTCCACAACGCGCGGACCAGCATCAGGTTCCATTCGGATTTCGGGGATTCGAGGATGTCCTCCAAGCTCTTGAGCAGGCGCGCGGCGGTGAGCGGGTCTGAGGCGGTGAATGGTGCGCTGAAGATGGCGACGATGCGTTCCTTCGCGCTTGTTAGTTTGGCGGTATCCACACCGGGATCGCTCTCGCCGACAACCACGCCGCCTGCGGCTCCGGCGCGCAGGTTGAAAGCCAGCGGCCAGGCTTGGGCGAGACTCGGATCGGCGCTGACGCATTCGAGGTGCAGCAGTCCGAGTTCGGTGAGCTTGGCTGTTAGCGAAACCGACAGGCTTTCGCCGGCGGCCTTTCCGGTGAGTCTGGCTATCGTTTGCAGCGGCGGCATGCGGTGAAAATCCTCGTGCTTCAACGGCACCAGCGCGCCAGGCCTGTCTTTGTCGTGGCGCGTCGAGTAATAGCACTGGAAGCGCACTGGGCGGTTGAGCCGCAGCTCAAGTCCGGGGTGGGCGATGGCATGAATTTCTTCCGGCTCGGAGCCACGCGGCAGCACGCAAAGCAACGAGGCTTTGCCAGCCTGATGCACTTCCAGATAGATCGATCGCGCGGCCCCGGCTTGGATGCGGGCGCTGCGGTGGTGCAGGATGTTGCCATAGCGGGCAGCACCGCGAGCCACGGCGAGGTCCGGTTCGGGATTGTCCAAGGTCGTCGGCAGATTGCCATCCTGCCAGCTGCCTATCTGACGGGATATCCGTTGGCGAAGCGCCTCTGGATAGAGTGAACCGCCGTTGAAAAGGATGGCATCCACCGGTGGCAGGTCGCGCAGGAAATCGGCGAGATAACGGGTGATCGCGCTGTCTGCGGCGTAGGGCAGTCCCCATTCACGCAAAGCGGCGTCGGCTTCGGTCGGTCGGGCGTCTGCGGCGCATTCCGGATAGAATCCGTCTAGCAGAATGGTCATCACCTCGGCGCGGGAAATTTTCGCGGACAAGCTTCCCGCGAACAGGCCTGAGCCGCGGCCCGGTAGGGTGACGGGAAACGCTTCATCCGGCTCGCCGTCTGCGGCGAGGCACGATTCTTTCAAATCGCGGCAGCGTGCGACGAGGTCCTGCCACTGGCTGCCGGACAGCGTTTCGTCCTTGCCTGCGAGTCGGGGTTCGAGAAGTCGGGCCAGCGCGAGATCGATGTTGTCGCCGCCTAACAAAAGGTGATCACTCACCGCTACGCGGCGTATCGCAGGCAGCGATGAGCCTTCGTGGCGGCGAATTTCAAACAGGCTGAAATCCGAGGTGCCGCCGCCGATGTCCACCACCAGCACGTGGCTGGGGCCGTCGTGCGCGAGTTGGTTCCACAACGCTTGTGAATCGCTGTGGCTTTCCAGCCAGCGGTAGAACGCGGCTTGCGGTTCTTCTAGCAATCGAACGCTTTTCGGAAATCCTGCTTCCGCGGCGGCATCCAAAGTGAGCCGTTGTGCCACCGCATCGAACGAGGCCGGCACCGTGACGGTGATGTCTTGGGCGTTGAAGGGATGCTGAGGGAAACGCGTGTCCCATGCTCCGCGCAGGTAGTTCAGCAGCAGCGCGGAGGCGCGGATGGGTGAAATTTTTTGCTCAGGCGGGATCTCGTCTGATCCCCAAGGTAAGAATCCGATGCCGCGGTCCACCGCATGGTGGCCGAGCCATGACTTCGCCGAATGGGCGACGCGTCCCGGTGTTTCTGCGGCACGTTTGCGCGCGATGCGGCCACAAACCCACGCCGCCTTGTCCGATGCGGCGGCGCCGTGGAGTTGCGCAGCTTCGGCCGCAGTCGGCAGATAGAGAAAGGACGGCAGCGTGTTGCTCTCGATCAGTCTATCCGTCGTTTCCCACTGAGGGATGACAAAGACCTCGGTGGTGGCATTTTCACCGGCCAACGGCACGAACGACATCGCGCAATTCGTCGTGCCGAGGTCGATGCCGATGCTGAACTTGGGAGCTGCCACTTCGTGAAATCGTGTTTACCGAGGAGTGTCTTGGTCCTCGAGACGAATGTCAAAAAAGGATCGGCTGCCGACCAAATCAATCCTCAGATTTTGAAATGGGCAGTCGAATACAAGATGAGCCGTTTCTTGTTCCAAGTGCTGCCGCTCACCGATAAATACAGAACGAATGGATATTTCCGAGTTGTCGGATTCGCCGCTCCAAATGACCTGGTCTACACCTGATATAGTCAAAATGCTGGGAACGCAGAGTAAGCCATCCGATGCCTCGTGAATTCGAGTGAAGAATTCCCAACAGTCACGTTCTAGATGAATCGAAATAATTCCTTCATGCTCCTTGAAATCACTTTTCTTGAATCTCGCATCGTGGAGATATGACGAGAGGAAGATGATTTCATGTTCATAGTTAATATCACGTCTGGTTACAAAGTGCAGCGGTTCAATGGTTGACTTTGCGAAGAGCGTTGTGAAATCGATCATATTTTCCCGATTGGTGGATCAATCCGTTCTCACGTTGAACTCGACCTTCCACCGTTGATCGCTGGCGGTGTGGTTCATCCAGAGTTCGAGGTTGCCGGTTTCGGTGACGAGTGCCTCCATGCGCACGGGCACCATCTGGCCTTCGGGAAACCCTTCGGCGACAGGCAGGTGCACCTCGATGCGGCGGGTTTCTTCCAGCTCGCGTTCCGCGTTGGGCAGGATTTGGCCGGGCGTGTCGCCGCTGCGGATTTCGGAGGAAAAGAAGCGGAATCCTGCGGGCTTGCCGGTGATGAGGCCGAAGTCGCGTCCTTCGATGCGGCAGTCGCTGCCTTCCTCCATCCCTTGCGGGACGATGCAGAGTGCCTTGACCGGTGGCTTGAAACCGGGAACGGCCGGTCCCGAGGATTCCAGGCCGATGTAGTAGGATCGCGCGGTGCCGGCTTTGATGCGTATCCCTTGGCCAGTCGCGCGGTTGCGGCCGTAGTCCGCCGCGCCGAGTGCCACGGCGAGGTCTGGCTCGTCGCCTTCTAACGATCTAACTTTTTCTCCGTCGCACCACGAGGCGAGCAAGTCGAGCACGCGTTGGCGTAAGGGAGTGGCTTTGAAAACGCCGCCATTGAAGAGCACGGCGTCGGGTTTGAGAAAGGTTCCGTTGCGTTCGCCGACGAGCGCGGACAAGGCCTCGCTGGCTTTTACATTCTGGAGCGATCGTGTTAGGAAGCGAGCGAGGTGCTTGCTGATCACCGCGTCCGCTGCGTAGGGAAGGCCGAATTCCTGCAACGCCGTGCCAGCGTTTTCGAGCGGCATCTCGGTGACGGAGGTCATTTCGAGGAAACCGTCCAGCACCACGGCTTCCAGCGTGGCGCGGTTGAGCTGGGTGGATAGATTTTTGGCAAACAATCCTGATCCGCGCGACGGCACCGTGACTGGCACGTGGTCGAGCGTGGTATCGGAAAATAGGCTCACTTTCGCCGCCCGCGCGGCATGGATGAGTGCGAGGAATTGCCAGTCGTCCGTCGATTTTCCGTCTTCCTCAAGCTGTGCCCGCAGGGTGTAAGCCAGCGCCAGATCCATGTTGTCGCCTCCTAACAAAAGGTGCTCGCCCACGCTGATGCGTTCCAGCGCGAGGTTGCCATCCTTTTCGGTCACGGCGATGAGGCTGAAGTCCGCAGTGCCGCCGCCGACGTCGCAGACCAGCACGATGTCGCCGCGATTCACCTGAGCTCGCCAGTCGCTGCCGACCTGCGCGGTCCATGCGTAAAACGCCGCCTGCGGTTCTTCTAACAAGATGACGTTCTCCAATCCCGCCGCGCCCGCCGCTTCGTAAGTTAGGCTGCGCGCGACTTCGTCGAAGGACGCCGGCACCGTGAGCACGACTTGGGCATCCGCTAGGTTTCGCGTTCTGCCAGCTGCCGCCTCCGCGTGGAGGAAAGCCTCTTTCAGATGCACCAGATAGCGACGCGATGCCTCGAAGGCGGAAACTTTTTCCACGGCTTCGTCAGCTCCCCACGGCAGGACAGGCTGGCGCGCATCGACGTGTGGATTGGACAACCAAGATTTCGCCGAGGTCACCAATCGATCCGGCACCAGCGCCCCGTGGTCGCGTGCGAACTGTCCAGTGATGCCGCCCGGCATGGTCCACGGCAGCGCGAAGTCAGCCGCTGGAAATTCCTGAGGATGCGGCAGATAGAGTGCGGACGCCAACGTCGGCAATTCGCCGATGCGGTTAGGTCCGAGGCTCTGCGTGATGGCGACCAGCGAGGTTTCCCCGGTCGCAAGGTCGGTCAGAGCGAGGGCGCTGTTGCTGGTGCCCAGGTCGATGCCGAGGCTGTAGAGAAAACTCATGATGCGAGGAAAGGGAGAAGAGGAGCGTGAATCATTTCACCTCCACCTGGGCCGGTGCGATGACCGGCAATTGCTCAGCGTGGAGCACGCGCGGCAGCTTCACCGCCTTCGTTTTCCAGCCCTTGTGAACGATGGTGCCGGTGAAGGGAGCATTGCCCGAAAGGTTGCCGGACAGGCGGATTTCGTCGGCCGGATAGCCTGCGGCCAGCGTCAGTGTTGCGCCCTCGCCTTCTGGACAGACGGGCTCGATTTGGAAATGTTCGGTCATGGCGGCCTTGCAGCCCTGATGCACGGTGCGTGCCACCGAGCCGACTTCGGCGTCGCTGTAAGGCGTGAGGTCCTCCATCAGGAAATCGACAAAACGGCCTTTTTCTTGCAACACGGCGAGTAGGAGGACCGCCTCGGCATGCGGATTCGTCTTGGGGATTTCCGGCAGTGGCGCGGGTTTCACGGCTTCCGCCACCACGATGGGCGGGGGCTCGGGCAAGGTCGGATTCGCGATCGCGAGCGCCAGCACGACGATGGCGATGAACAACGAAGCGACGACGATGTAGGGCAAGTAAGGAGTGGCCGCGGGCACGAGCAACGCGGCGTTTAGGATCACGAGAAGGGTGGCGGCGAATTTCACGGGGTATGTCTTTTTTAAAGGATGGCGGTCCGGTGACCGGGACCGGATGCGGGGAACATAACGTCGCGCCCGCCCTATCCAAGCCATTTGACGAGACAAGGAAGGAAGCTGGGGAAGGGCGAATTTCCGGCGATTCTGCCTGCGATTTCGGTTTGGCGATCTAACTGGCTGGGGCTTTCCAAATCAGGCGCACCGCGTCGAGGCGGACGCGGGCGTTTTGGATGGCTGCGGCGAGTTCCGCCTCGCGCTCCTCCAGCGCGGTGATTTCGTCGGGCCGGATGTGGTCGTTCACCTCGGTCAGGTCGCGCAGGCGGGAAATTTCTGCCGCCATCTCGCGGTGCATGAGATCGAGCGCGGTGGCGATGACGGGGTGGCTGCGCTGCGCGCCGATTTCGCGGACTTTTTCGAGCATGTTAGGCAGCAGCGTGCGCTTGACCTTTTCGCTGCGCACGAGGCTACCCGCGTCGCCCTTGCGCAGCGGCGGGCGCGAGAAAGTTTTGTCATCCGAAAAGTCGGCTCCTTTGTGATTCACTAGGATGCGCACCGGCGTCTGCGGCAGGAAACGTTCCACATGAAGGCGTGCCGGGGCCACCGCCTCGACGATGATCCACGCTTCTAGCAGGATGATTTTTTCCCCGCTGGAATCCCACACGCCGAAGGTCGCGTTGCCAGACTCCGATCCGAGCATGAGATCGAGCGCAGCGCGTGTCATCGGATGGTCCCAAGTGAGAAAGGCCTCCTGTTCCCGTTCCAGCGCGCGTTGGCGGTCGAAGGTGACGGTCATGCCTTCGTCGGGGAGCGAGGGAAAGGCGTCGGATTTTAAATTTCCCGGCAGCAGAAAATAGCGCCGCCGGCCGAGGTCGTCGATGTGCAGTCCGGAGTGCTCGAACAGGCGCATGATGAAATCTTCGAAGGCTGGGCTGCCGTCCCATTCCTGAATCTTGCCGACGAGCCAAGATGAGCGCTCGGGGCGGTGCGAACTGCGTTCTAGCAGCCTGTCCTGTCCGCGTGCCAAGCGTTCTGAAACTTGCTTTCTCAGCGCAAGCGTCCGCTCTAGCAGTTCATCGATGCCTTCGCGCTCGCCGATGGCTTCTTCCAGATCGAAGCGCAGCTCGCGCTGGATTTCCGCGGCACCGGGCGGGCTGGCACGGAAGGCGTCCATGCCTTCCTCCAGCCAGCGGACGCGTATTTCCTCGCCGCTGCCGGGTTCGTAGGGGACATGGATGATGATGGTCCCTTTCTGGCCGATGCGATCCAAACGGCCAATCCGTTGTTCTAGCAAATCCACGTCTTCTGGCAGATCATGCAACACCAGGTGGCGGGCGAATTGGAAATTGCGTCCTTCGCTGCCAATTTCGGAGCAGACGAGAACGCGCGCGCCGTCGCTTTCGGCGAAGAACGCGGCGTTGCGGTCGCGCTGCAATAGAGTCAGCTCTTCGTGGAAAAGTGCCGCCTTCACGCCAGTTTCCGTGACGAGGTTTTCCAACAACTCTTCGGCCAGCTCACGAGTGTGGGTGATGACGAGCACCTTTTCCTCGCCGAGTTCATCCAACAGAGCGATCAGCCATTGCAGTTTATCTGCGGTGGCAGCGAGCTTGGGTTCACGCAGGGGAAAGCCGCCGAGCCGTTCGCGCGTGTTGCGGAACATGACGCGGCCGACGCCAAAGCCATCGAGTAGATCTTGGATAAGCTTTTCTCGCGACTCCGCCTTGCCGTTTTTGAAATCAGCAACCCGCTGTTCCAAGCGTGGTCGCCCGGCGACGATGGTTTCTAACCGCTCATCCGCTGCGCCGCCCGTCGCCAAGGCTGCCACCGCATCGGCGACCTGTTCGTAGTGATGAGTTTCCTCCTCGTAGCGGGTGATGTTCGAGTAGCGTTCCGGATCGAGCAATTGCAGCCGGGCGAAATGTCCCTGTGGGCCGAGCTGTTGCGGAGTGGCGGTTAGGAGAAGCAGGGCCGGCGTGGTTTCCGCGATGCTGCTGACCACCTGATAGGCCGCGCCCGGTGCTTGCGGCGACCATTCCAAATGATGCGCCTCGTCCACCACCAGCACGTCCCATCCGGCGTCGCGCGCTTGCTGCGACCTTTCCTCGTTGCCAGCGAGGAAGTCCACCGCGGAGAGGATCCACTGGCTGTCGAGAAAAGGATTGCAGCCGGGATCGCCATACTCGATCGCCTCGCAGCGTTCCTCGTCGAATAGGCTGAAGGAAAGTTGGAAGCGCCGCAGCAGTTCGACGAACCACTGGTGGACCAGCGGCTCGGGCACCAGCACCAGCACGCGTTCGGCGCGACCGGTTAGGATGAGCCGATGCAGAATGAGGCAGGCCTCAATCGTTTTTCCTAAGCCGACTTGGTCTGCTAACAGGATACGCGGTCGCGGCCGGTTTGCCACCTCGTCGGCGATGAAAAGTTGGTGCGGGATGAGGTCCATGCGCGCGCCGACCAAGCCGCGCACCGGAGAGCGCCGCATGTCGGCGCGCCGCCGCAGCGCTTCGCCACGCAGGTCGAACTCGGCGAAATCGTCGAGTTTGCCGCCGAAAAGCCGTTCTTCGGGTTTGCTGAAGCTGATTGAGTCCGAGAGTTCATACTCGTTCACCTCGCCGTCGTCGGTTTCGTAAACGAGCAGGCCGTTTTCCGCACGGACCTGGCTGACGGCCAATTCTTCGCCGGATTGCAGCTTGATGCGGTCGCCCGGGAGAAACCTCACGCGGCGCAACGGCGCGGTTTCGGTGGCGAAAATCCGCTTTTCTCCCGCTGCGGGAAACTCGATTTCCACGCGCCCTTCGCGGTGCCTGAGGATGATTCCCAAGCCCAGTTCCGGTTCACCGTCGCTCACCCAGCGCTGGCCGCGCGTCCATGTCGTTCCTGCTTGCTCCGCCATCGCGGCGCATCGAATCGCGTCCTTCCCCAAAGAGAAAGGCTCAATTCGGACGCTTCGGAGAAGCTGCATGGGAGCGCCACGAAATGGGGGTTGAAGGATTCCGTTTTTCTCCTAATTTGGATTCCATGAAAACCACGATTGATATTCCCGAGGCAGCGCTGGCGGATGCCATGCGCTTCACCGGCGCGAAGACGAAGCGCGAGGCGGTGGTCAAGGCGCTGGAGGAATTCAACCGGACCCGGCGGGTGAGGGAGCTGGTTGCGGCGTTCGGTACGCTGGATTTCGCGAGCAATGACGAGCTTGAGGCCGGCGATCTCGTGGAAATCGCGCGTCAGAATCCTGCAGCGGTAAAACCATGAAGGCCACGGTGCTGATCGATAGCTCGGTCTGGGTGGCCGTGAGCCGCAAGGGCGGCGATGCGCGGCTCAAGGATGAGGTGGGGAGTTTGCTGGAGACCGGACGAGCGGCCATGAGCTGGCCGGTCTGGGTGGAACTTCACCAAGGGGCCAAAGGCCGTCGCGAGGAGGAATCTTTAAAAGGCTGGCGGGATCTCAGTGTCTGGCTTGCCTTTGACGATGCCTGTTGGAGACAGGCCGCGCTGACCGCGAGGAGCTGCCTGCGTGCCGGAATCAACGTGCCCTTCGGCGATGTGCTGGTGCATGCCTGCGCCGCGCGTCACGGTGTCGAGCTGTTGGAATGCGACCGCCATTTCGCGATGATACGAACCGCGCTGGGGAAATGAGGGCGGTGATCGCGGAGGGTAATCTGCTAGCACGTTGATATCAGCACGAGTGCCAATCACCCTGCTTCAGGTTGATTTTCCCTGGATGAATCTAACGAATTTAGGGTTTTTCGGAGATGGAAATGAGTGTGGCCTGGCGGGAACCCTGGTAACTCGGAAAAGACCGTATAACCGAGATGCTCATAGAAATCACGAGCTTGAAAATCAAAAGTTCCAATCCATGAGCCACGACAACCTCTGGCAATCGCTGTTGCCTCCGCTGCTAGGAGAAGTTGCCTGCCGAATCCCTGCCCCCGTAACGAAGGAGAAATCCATAATCCGTCAATCATCAGCCACGTCCACATCGTGGCCCCATAAACACCGCCGACCACCGAGCCGTCTTCAGATTTCAACGCGAAGTTGATAGGCTTCCAGTCTCGCTGTCCGACGTCGTGAGGATCAGACTCTCGGATACCCTTCCTAACTTCGGCCGGTAAAGAATCGGCGTCTGCCTGTTCATCGATATGGAATTTCATGGCGCGTGTGTTTTAAGGTCAAAAAACAGAAGGCGATTGCAACCTCATTCGCGGAGCGATGCAATGTGGGATACGGAAGGGCCCACCACGGACTGCAACAGGAGAGAAGCTGTCAGGAAAAGTGTTCCCAGCCACCGTCTAACGACTCTCCTTTTCCCTGCTCTACCATGCGGCCGATGGCGGTGAGTGGCAGGGTGGGGAAGGTCCATTGGTCTAGCAGTTTGGCCACGCGTGCCGGAGCCATCGCGAGCAGCAGCTCGAAGTCTTCGCCGTCGCCGAGCGCTTGCGCTGGGGTGCAGCCGGGGGTGATGGGCAGCGCGATTTCGTCGATGACAAAGCCGCAGCCGGACGCGGCTGCCATGCGCGCGAGATCTTTGGCGAGGCCGTCGGAAAGGTCCATCATCGCGGTCGGTTTGAAATGCTTCACCAGCCATTCGGCTTCGGCGAGGCGCGGCGTGAAGTCGAGGTGCTTGCCGTGGATGGATCCACCTAACAGTCCGGTGACGAGCAGCACGTCGCCGGGGCGGGCGGTGGAGCGGAGGACTTGGTGTGCGCGCGGCACGTGACCGGTGGCGGCGATGGAAATGACGGCCGTCGCGCCTGCTGGAGCGCTGGAGGTTTCGCCGCCGGCAACCGTCCCACCGAATTTCCCCAAGCAATCCGCGATGCCGCGGTAGAGGTCTTCCACCCAAGCGACGGGCGTTTCCGGGGCCAGCGCGAGGGTGATAAGAAATTCGCCAGGTCGTCCGCCCATCGCGGCGAAATCCGAGATCACGCGGGCCACGGCTTTCCAACCGACGGCCCGGGCGGGGGCGTCGGGCAGGAAATGGACGGTTTCCACCAGCGCGTCGGTTTTGAGCAGGAGCAGGGTGGGGGAGTGCGGGCCGGGATCGATGACCGCGCAATCGTCGCCGGGGCCGGCGGAGGGATCGGATGCTCGCGGGACCAGCGCGACCAGGCGCTGGATCAGCGCGTCCTCACCGATGTCGCGCAAGGTTTTCACAGGCCGCTGTCCGTCGGCAGTTCGATGAAGCGAGACGCCAATTGCGCGAGCACGGTGGCACCGTTGAAGCAAAAATGGATGGCGATGGGTGCCCAGATGGAGCCGGTCTTTTCGTAGACGTAGGCGAGCAAGCAGCCGAAGACGAAGAGCGGCAGCAAGGCGACCAAACTGCCATGGACGGAGGCAAAGACCAAGGCGGAGAAGATCCCCGCCACCCATGGCCCGGTGAAGTGCTTGGCCGCGCCATAGAGGTAGCCGCGGAAAACGATTTCTTCGCACAGCGGCGCGGCGATCACCGCCGCAACCGCCATCAAGCCGAGTGTCAGCGGGTCGGTGGATTGCTGGAGCAATTTCACCGTGTCTTGCACCCCGTCCACGCCGAGCGATTCCATCCAACTCACGTAGCCAGAGGCCTGGAGGCTGTAGAAAAAGATCCACATGCCGATGACGCAGGCAGGAGCGATGAGAAACACCATGGGCCATTTTTGCCAGCGCAGTCCCAGCCATTCGGTGGCGCGGACGCGCGGGATGATCAACGCGCTGACAATCCCAGCGCTGATGAATTGGAAGCCGATGGTGGTGATCAGTGCGTTCGGATCGAGTTTCGCCTCGCCGTCGCTGACCATGCCCAAGGAGGCGACGATGAGCACAAAGTAGGTCGCCACGACCATGCTGATGCCGATCAGGTCGAGCGGGAGGAAAAACCAGGTCGGCACTTTGCCCGGATGGGCGGTGGCGGACGTTTCTTCTGGAAAGGGCGGGGGAGTGACGGTTGCGACGTAGGGGGAAATGTCGGCCGAGTTTGCCGCACATTCCTCGATCACCGGTTCTTGCGGGGCGAACTTCCGTCTCGCGGCCGCCACGAGGAAGATGCCAACTGCTGCGGCGAAACTGGCGATGATGACGGGCTGGGTGGGATCGGACATTGCAGCGGAGGAATTTCAGAGTGCGATGGCTCGTGCGATGCCGCCAATGGAAAAAACCGGCGGCGATTCCGAGGGATTCATTCGGATAGCGGTAAAATCAAGCGAAGCTTGCCAAGCCGTCTGAATCGGCGAAGTCTCACGACCTCAGGAAATTGGAATGGCCAAGATGATGCAGACAGGAAACCCGTATCGCGCGGTGTTGCGACGGGAATATCCGGAGCCGCTCATCGCATTGTTGGCCTTCATCCTCGGCATTTGGCTGTGGGACCACTATTTCGGCAAACCGGACGGCTACGCGCCGGGCACCGAAACCGTGGCGCTGGTGAAAATGGATCGCGACCTGCGCCTCGCCGACGCGATGGTCGATGACCCGGCGTGGTTGAAATTTTTGGTGGGCGTGGATTCTCCGGTCGTTGCGCGGCGCGATGCATTGCTCGCCTTGCGTAGCCTTGGAGAAGAAGACTCGATGACGCTCAAAGGCTTAGAAGCCTACTCGGTGATCCTCGCGGTGCAGGACCAGCAGCCTATCGAAGAAGCGGTGGCATCCTCGACCCAAGGGCGGGTGGTTTTGAATCCGGATCAGGCCATCGGTGAACTCGCAGATCATCGCGGCACGTGGTGGCAGACCAAGGTCGTGGATGTTTCGCCAAACGACGCGTCGCAAGCGGCGATGGCCACCTTCGCGGCGGATTCGGCAGTTTTGAGAAGCCGCGCCATTGTGGCGCGATCATTGGTTTGGTTGGTGGGCGTGATCGGATTGGCCTTTGTGCCGGTCACGCTGCGGCGCATGAAATCGGGGATGCATGGGCTGCGCGGCGGCTACGGCGGGGCATGGTCGTTGCGCTTTGGCTTGGTGATTTTCCTCGTCGCGACCTTGGCGTGGATTGGCTTCAACTTGGCGCTGGAGGTGGGAATCGGCGGCCTGCCCGGCTTGCATCCGGCGTTGGCGTTGGCGCTCGATTCTGCGGCCCGTTTGATGCCCATGCTCATCGCGCTGGGGCTGATTTTCCGCAAACCCAGCCACGTCGTCCGCGTGATGGGATTGGCGAAAAAGCCGGATTTGCAGACGGTGCTGGGAACTTTTTCCCTGCTGATGCTGCTCGACCAAGGGCTGCGGCAGGTGCTGGCACCGGATCCAGCCAGCAATCCTGGTGGCGGTCTCAGCATGACGGAGGCCGGGCCATGGGGCTTGGTGTTCGCACTGGTCGCGTCCTGCCTGCTCGCTCCAGTGGCCGAGGAAATCCTCTACCGCGGCGTGCTTTTCCGCTCGGTTCGCAATCGCCTCGGCGTGCTGGCGGGCGGCGTGATTTCATCGCTGATCTTCGCCTTGCTGCACTTTTACGATGGCTACGGCCTCGTCAGCGTGGGGATTTTCGGGCTTTCCTGCGCGCTTGCCTACGCCGCGACGGGCACGCTGACCACCGCCATCGCGCTGCACGTGCTCTACAATTTCGCGATCAAGATGCCCGAGTGGATCGTCTATCACGCACCGCTCGAGTGATTCTTCAAAGCTCCGGCTGGTTGCGCATCGAGTCCGCGACCATTTCGAAAAACGGTATCAGAAACGCGCGCGCCTCGTCCGGCACCGACGTCTCATCCATCGCCGCCGTCATCAGTTCCAGCCAGCGGTCGCGCTCCGCCACGCCGATGCGGAAAGGCATATGCCTCATGCGCAGGCGCGGATGGCCACGGGTTTCGACATAGTGCGTCGAGCCGCCGAGCCGGAAAATCAGGAATCCGGCGAGCCGTTCCTCCGCTCCTTCCCAATCGTCGGCCGGATACATCGGCCCGAGCAGGTCATCCTGGCGCACTTGGCGGTAAAATTCTGCGACCATGCGCCGTATCCCGTCCTCGCCGCACGCCGCCATCACTTGTGCCTCATTCATGGCCGCCAGTGATTTCCCGCCACCCGCCATCAGGCAAGCACGGATCCAGCACGCATCCTGCTTTCCATGGGGCGGATCAATAGACTTGAAAGCAAACTCTAGCAAAGCATAGCCTCCCGCGCGCGCCAGCAAGGTGCTCTGCTTTTCCTTCCCCTATGAGCGATTCCAACGACACCGCCGGCTTCGTGGCCCCGGATCCCGCCGATCTCGCCCCGCTTTTCCCCGGCTATGAGATCCAAAGTCTCATCGCCACCGGTGGCATGGGAGCCGTCTATTGTGCTGTCCAAAAATCATTGGATCGCACGGTGGCGCTCAAAATCTTGCCCATGGAACTGAGCAAGGATGCCGCTTTCTGCGCTGGCTTTGAGGCCGAGGCCAAGGCGATGGCCCGCCTCAACCACCCCAATCTCATCGGCGTTTACGACTTCGGCGAGATCAACGGCATGCTCTACATCATCATGGAGTATGTGCCCGGAAAATCGATCTACCACTCCGCCTACGGTCGGGCGATTGACCCGCAGGAGGCCATCCGCTTGGTCACCGGCATTTGCAACGGCCTCGCCCACGCCCACGACAACGGCATCCTGCACCGCGACATCAAGCCGTCGAACATCCTGCTCGATCTCAACGCGGAACCGAAAATCGGCGATTTCGGCCTTGCTCGTCCTGTCGGCAGCAAGATCGAGGAAGGTGAGGAAATTTTCGGCACCCCGCACTACACCGCGCCGGAAGTGGTGGACAATCCGCATGCCGTGGATTTCCGCGCTGACATCTTCTCGGTCGGCGTGCTGCTGCACGAACTGCTTACCAGCCGCCTGCCTGCTGAGGATCCTCGCACGGCGTCGGCGATCGCCGGCTGCGATCCGCGCTTCGACGCCATCATCCGCAAGGCCACTTTGCCACTGCCCGCCGCTCGCTATACCAGCGCGCTGGAAATCGCCAAAGAACTTCAAGCCATCGCGGTGTCTAACGTTCCGCACGTCCATCGAGGCGTCGCCGCACCAGGCCATCGTCCCCCACCGCGGGGGCGCAGCGCGGTTCGCCATGCGCCGAAAAAGAAGTCCGGCTCGGGAGCAATTCTCGTGTTTCTCCTCGCCGCGGCAGTCGCAGCCATTGCGGTTTTCATGCACAACTCCAACAAGCCGCCTGAAAAGCCGGCGGAGTCCACCGTCGTGGTGATCCCAACTCGCCCCGACAAGCCAGCCCCGCAGGAAAGCACTCCGGAAGTGAACCCCGATCCCGTGGTTCCACCCGTTTCTGGCGAACCTCCTGAGGTCGCGGAAACTTCCCCAACGACAGAAGCGCCTCCCACCCAAGAACCCGCGGTCACGCCGGAAGTGGATGCCTGGGAAGAAGCCGGCAGCGTCGCTCCCAAGGCGGATGTGACGGCCTTTTACAAGCGCGCCCGAGACATCATGCGGGACAAAGCGAAGCCGCTCACCGCGGCCCGCCTGTTGGGCCTGAAGGAAACAGTCGGCGCATTCGAATCCGGCATGAAACGCCAGGTTTCCCGCCTCAAGGCCGGTGTGAGGCCAGAAGCCAGCGTGCTTGATAGCGCCATCCACGAATGGCGCTCCGCTGCCCGCGTCCCCACCACGCTTTCCGCTGAGCTGGCGAAAGTCCCAGAACTCGAAACCCTCCACGCCGAATACGTGCTCAAGCAAACCGGCGTCGAGGACACCTATCAGCAAGCGCTCTCCAAGCTTTCCGCGCTCTACATCGTCGGCTTGCAGAAACAGGTGGAGCGCTACCAGTTGGACAAGGACGCGGGTGCCGTGCAACTCGTGGAAAAGGAAATTTCCGCCACCCGTGGAGATGCCGACTACTTCGCCACCACCGTGCTCGGATTGGCACCGGATGAGGCCGCAGAAGAGCCGTCCAGCAGTGCATTCGGCAACGAATGAGCGGCGCATGATTCCGCTTCAACCCGGATTCTTGCGCTAGCGGAAACTCGGTCTAGTCTCCGGCGTGCCTCCCGCTGACAAGAAAACCGCCGCTCGCCACCTGTCGTCTGCCATTTCCCTCAAAGGCTGTCGGCAACACAATCTTCAGGGCTTCGACCTCGACATCCCGCTCGGCAAGCTGACCGTCGTCACCGGTCCGTCCGGCTCCGGCAAATCCTCGCTCGCCTTCCACACGCTCTACGCCGAGGGCCAGCGCCGCTATGTCGAAACATTTTCCCCCTACGTCCGCCAGTTCTTCGACCGCATGGACAAGCCCGCCGTCGATTCCATCGACGGCATCCCGCCGGCCATCGCCATTGAGCAGAAGAACCACGTCCGCACCACGCGTTCCACCGTTGGCACACTCACCGAGATCAACGATTACCTCAAACTCCTCTTCGCTCGCCTCGCCGTCGGCTACGACCCGAATACAGGCGAAACGATCCAACCCGATTCCCCGGAATCCGCCGCCGCATGGGCACTTGAAAATCTATCCGGCCAGCCGCTGCTCGTTACCTTTCCCATCCCGGTCCCAGCCGACGCAAATCCCGCCGAGCTGCTGCCATTTCTCAATGCCCAAGGCTATCTGCGCATCCTCGTCGGCGGAGAAATCATCCGCACCGACGAGAGCTGGAGCACAGAATTCATTCCGACTGTCCTCCACGTCGTCCAAGATCGACTCGCTCTAACGAAGCCGAACAAATCGCGTCTGCTCGAAGCCCTCGAAGCCGCGTTCACCCTCGGCAAAGGCCACGCCACGATCGTCCAACCTTCTTCCTTCGATGTTGGCCGTTCGACGTTCGATGTTCAGCGGTCCTTTTCCACCGCCTGGACCAACCCGAAAACGGGCTTCACGCTGCGCCCGCCCACCGCCGCCCTCTTCTCCTTCAACTCGCCGTTAGGTGCCTGTCCAAAATGCCGCGGATTCGGCCGCGTCATCGGCATCGATCTGGAAAAGGCGGTGCCCGACAAATCGCTCTCCATCGCGCAAGGAGCTATAAAACCCTTCCAAGGCGAGCGCGGCGACGAATGTCAGCGTGACCTTGTTAGGAACTGCAAGGAACGCGACATCGACATCAAGTGTCCCTTCGAGGATCTCACCGAAGACGAACAAGAATGGATCTACTACGGCGATCGTAAAACCGCCGACCTTAGCCCCGATGAACTCGAAGCGCTGTGGCAATCCGGCGATTGGTATGGGGTGAAAGGCTTTTTTGACTGGATGGAAACGAAGGCCTACAAGATGCACGTCCGCGTCTTTCTCAGCCGCTACCGCTCCTACACCACCTGCGCCACTTGCCGTGGCAAACGCCTCCAGCCCGAGTCCCTCTGCTTCAAGGTCAACCACAAGACCCTGCCCGAACTCTGGGCCCTCTCCATCGGCGACCTCCTCCCATGGTTTTCAAATCTCAAATCTCAAGTCTCAGGTCGTCCAACCGATCCCACACTCAATCTCGTCCTAACTGAAATATCTTCCCGCCTTTCTTACCTCGACCAAGTTGGTCTCGGCTATCTCACCCTTGATCGCCAAACACGCACGCTGTCCGGCGGCGAGGTCGAGCGCGTCAACCTAACGACCTGCCTCGGAGCTGCTCTCACCGGCACCCTCTTCGTCCTCGACGAACCCACCGTCGGTCTCCACCCGCGCGACATCGACCGCCTCGTCGGCGTCATGCACGGCCTCCGCGACAAGGGCAACACCCTCGTCGTTGTCGAGCACGAGCAAACCGTCATGCAAGCCGCCGACCACCTCGTCGACATCGGCCCCGGTGCTGGCTCCTTCGGTGGCACCCTCATCTATCAGGGGGCTCCGAGGGCTCCTAGTGCTCAAATTTCAGTTTCAAGCAAGAGGAAGAGTGCGGCTTCGAAATCTTCCCTGAAAACTAAAAACTTAAAACTAGCAAACTCCTCAGGCACTCTCCCCTGGCTCGATGGCACCAAATCCATCGCCATCCCCGCCACCCGTCGCAAGCCATCGAAAAAACTCCTCTCCATCCGCGGGGCCACCCGCCACAATCTCAAAAAACTCGACGTCGATCTTCCGCTCGGCCTCTTCACCGTCCTCACCGGCGTCTCCGGCTCCGGCAAGTCCACCTTCGCTCACGACGTCCTCTATCTAAACCTCGCCCGCAAACTCGGCCAAGAAGCCGATGGCGACGCGGCTCCCGTCAAGGAACTCAAAGGTTCTCAGCATCTATCGGGCGTTGAGCTCGTCGATCAAACCGCCGTCGCTCGCACCCCCCGTTCCACGCCTGCCGTTTTCCTTGGTGCCTTCGATCCCATCCGCCAGCTTTTCGCCTGCACTCCCGAGGCCAAGGCGCGCGATCTAACGACCGGCTTTTTCTCCTTCAACTCCGGAGCCGGCCGTTGCGACCGTTGCGCCGGCAACGGCTTTGAAAAGGTCGAAATGCAGTTTCTCTCCGACCTCTACGTCACCTGCCCGGACTGCAACGGGAAGCGCTACAAATCCTCCACCCTCGATTTTCACTACCTCGGAAAATCCATCTACGACATCCTCGATCTAACTGTCGTCGATGCCATCGCCTTCTATTCCGAAATCGGCGGCCTGCCACCCGCCCACGCCAAGCGCCACCAACAAATCATCAAGCTCCTCTCGCCGCTTGTCGAAGTCGGTCTCGGCTACCTCAAGCTTGGCCAGCCCCTCAACACCCTCTCCGGCGGCGAAGCCCAACGTCTCAAACTCTGCCAACTCCTCTCCGTGGCCGGGACTTCCAGTCCCAGCCCCATAAAGGGACATCCCGTCCCTTCAACCAAACTCCTGATCTTGGACGAGCCCACCACCGGCCTCCACTTCTCCGACATCGAAAACCTCCTGACAGTCTTCCAAAAACTCGTCGATTCCGGTCATTCGTTGTTAGTCATTGAGCACAACCTCGACGTCATCAAATCCGCCGACTGGATTCTCGACCTCGGCCCTGAAGCGGGAAAACACGGCGGCCAACTCGTCGCCCAAGGTTCGCCTGAAACCGTCGCCAAATCCGGAACCCCCACCGCCCATTTCCTCAAAGGAGCGCTAACCGGAGCGCTGGCTTCAGCTGGCTCTTCCTCTTCTCCATCAACCCTCAACTCTCAACCTTCTTCCAACAGCATCACCCTCCGCGGCGCTCGCCATCACAATCTGAAAAATATCTCCGTCGATATCCCGCGCGATCAACTCGTCGTCATCTCCGGTCTATCAGGTTCCGGCAAGTCCACTCTCGCCTTCGACATCCTTTTCGCCGAAGGCCAGCGCCGCTTCCTCGACTCCATGTCTGCCTACGCCCGGCAGTTCGCCGAGCAGTTGGAAAAACCCGAAATCGACCAGCTCCAAGGCCTCCCGCCCACCGTGGCCATCGAACAACGCGTCTCCCAAGGCGGCGGAAAATCCACCGTCGCCACCGTCACCGAGCTGTGGAACTTCATCCGCCTTCTCTATTCGAAACTCGGCACCCTCTACTGCCCGGATTGCAAGGTTCCCGTCGAACGTCAGTCTCTAGCAGCCATTGAGAACGTCATCCGTGGTCATCTCAAAAAAGGCCCGGTCACCCTGTTAGCCCCGATCATTCGCGGCAAAAAAGGCTTCCACAACGAGATCGCCGAGTGGGCGCTCAAACAAGGATTCACCCGTCTGCTTGTCGACAAGCAATTCAAAGACGCCGAAGGCTTCAACCGCCTCGAACGTTTTAAAGAGCACGATATCGACGTGGAAGTTGCTAGTTTTCAGGGTTCAGTTTTCAGCGAAGAGAAGAAGTCCAAGCGCGGAGCTTCTTCCCTGAAAACTGAAAACTTGGACCTAGCAAACTCGATCGGGCGCGCCCTGGAAATCGGCAAAGGCTTGATCAAGCTCTTCACGGCCGACAAGAAATTCACCCTTCTCTCCACCAAATCCAGCTGCCCGTGCTGCAATAAATCCTTCGAGGAACTGGACCCCCGCCTCTTCTCGTTCAACTCGCCGCACGGTTGGTGCGAGGAATGCCGTGGCCACGGCCGCGTGCCGAAGCGCCGCCGTCACCTCGATACCTCGCGTTTCGATTCCGTGTTAGAAGCCGAGCTGGATGCGGACCGCGCGATCGAACGCATGGATGACGTCGAACTCATCTCATGCCCCGCCTGCCATGGATCTCGCCTGAACCCCGTCGCCTCCGCCGTCCAGCTCCAGGGCACTCCGGTTGCCAGTCTTGGAAATCTATCCATCGATGTGGCTTCCAAGCATTTCGAGAAGATCAGTTTCGGCGAATCCCGCGACGCCCTGATCGCCCGCGACATCCTTCCGGAGATCCGCCAGCGTCTCTCCTTCCTCCAGGAAGTCGGCCTCGGCTACCTCCAGCTCGACCGTTCCGGCAACACTCTATCAGGCGGTGAGTCCCAGCGCATCCGCCTCGCCGCCCAGCTCGGCTCCAACCTCCGAGGCGTCCTCTACGTCCTCGACGAACCGACCATTGGCCTCCACCCGCGCGACAACGCCGCCCTTCTCAAAACCCTCATCTCCCTCCGTGATCAGGGCAACTCCCTCATCATCGTCGAGCACGACGAAGACACCATCGCCGCCGCCGACCACCTCATCGACCTCGGTCCCGGAGCGGGCCGCCTCGGTGGTGAAATCGTCTATCAAGGCAAGCCGCCGCAAGTTCTTAGTGTTCAGTTTTCAGTTTCCAGCAAGAGAAAGAGCTCTTCCCTGAAAACTGAAAACTTGAAACTCGCAAACTCCCCCACCTACCGCGCCCTCTCCGCCGTGATGAATCACCCCATCCGCGGTTCGCGTCGCTCCGTCGGCAAGGATCACCCGTTTCTAACTATCGCGGGTTGTTGCGCGAACAATCTCAAGAACGTTGATGTCGCCATCCCGTTCGGTCGGCTCACTGTGCTCACCGGCATTTCCGGCTCCGGGAAGTCTTCGCTGATGCATTCCTGCATTGCCGCGCTTTTCCATAACGAGGCCAAGACCACGCGGGTGAAAAAATCCAATCTCCCGTTTGGCAAAACCAGCGGTGAAAAGGCGATCAAAGCCTGCTACGAAGTCGACCAATCGCCTATCGGCAAAACTTCGCGTTCCTGCCCGGCGACTTATGTCAAAGTCTTCGACCACATCCGTGCGCTGTTCGCCCAGCTCCCCGAAGCCCGCATGCGCGGCTTTGATGCCTCGCGATTTTCCTTCAACACCGACGGCGGACGCTGCCCCGAGTGCAAAGGCAATGGTCGCGTGAAGTTAGAAATGGATTTCCTCCCTAGCACTTGGGTCCATTGCGAGGAATGCAACGGGCAACGTTACAACCCCGCGACGTTAGAAGTGACGTTCCGCCAGAAAAACATCGGCCAGGTCCTCACCATGACCATCGACGAAGCCGCCGCCTTCTTCGAATCTCAGCCGCGCATCGCCCATCCGCTCAAGCTCATGGCCGACACCGGCCTCGGCTACCTCCAGCTCGGCCAGCCGTCGCCCACTCTATCAGGAGGTGAAGCGCAGCGTATCAAGCTCGTCTCCGAGCTCACGAAAGGCCGCGGCACCAAGGCCACTCTCAACAACGCCGCACTCACCCAGCGCAATCTCTATCTGATTGAAGAACCCACCGTTGGCCTGCACCTCGAAGACGTCCAGCGCCTCATCGACGTCCTCCACCGTCTCGTCGATGAAGGTCACACCGTCGTCGTCATCGAGCACCACATGGCCGTCGCCGCCGAAGCCGACTGGATCCTTGACCTCGGCCCCGAAGCCGGCGACGCCGGCGGCCAGATCATCGTCCAAGGCCCGCCCGAGAAAATCGCCAAGTCCAAAACCTCCCGCACCGCGCCGTTTTTGAAGGTGGCTCTTCGCCTCTGAAAATTGGAGCGCGGAATTCATTCCGCGCGGATCTCCCATCCATGCCTTTCCCCTCGCCATTTCCAGCCGGCATTCACAAGCTCCCGCAGCCTTGCCGTCGCTTTCCCTGAAATGTCCGCCAACACCTCCCTTCAAAGTATCGAAAAACTCGAATCCGACCTCTGGGAGGCCGCTGACAATCTCCGCGCGAACTCGAAGCTGACTTCCTCGGAATACTGCATGCCGGTGCTCGGGATCATCTTCCTGCGCCACGCGGCGAATCGGTTTGAAATGGCCACCCGCCAGATCGCGGAGGACCAGAAGTCAGGGAAAATGCCGAAGCGGAAAATCGTCGCGGCGGACTATGTGAAACGCCGGGCGTTGTTCCTGCCGGAAGAGGCTCGTTACGATCACATCCTGGCCACGCCGACGGATGCCGATCTTTCCGAGGCGCTCATCCACGCCATGACCGCCATCGAGCAATCCTTCGAGCCCTTGCTCGGCGTGCTGCCCAAGGACTTCGGGATCTTCGAGCGGAACGTGCTGGAGGACCTCATGCGCACCTTCAACCGCGAGGCGCTGCGGAATGCCACCGGCGATGTCTTCGGCCGGATCTATGAGTATTTCCTGATGAAATTCGCGATGCAGGGCGCACAAGACAACGGCGAATTTTTCACGCCGCCATCGCTGGTGAACATGCTCGTCAACGTCATCGAGCCGGACCACGGCGTCGTGGCGGACCTTGCTTGCGGCTCCGGCGGGATGTTCGTGCAGTCCAGCCACTTCATCGAGGCCCACGGCGGCGAGACGATGCGGAAGGTGACTTTCTACGGTCAGGAAAAAACCGCCACCACCATCAAGCTGGCGAAGATGAACCTCGCGGTCCACGGGCTGGAAGGCCACATCGCCGAGGCCAACACGTTCTATCAGGACGAGCACCGCCTGCCGGACGGACGCCGGCTTTTCGGGAATGTCGATTTCGGCATGGCCAATCCGCCGTTCAACGTGGACATGGTGGATGCGGAAAAAGTGAAGGACGATCCGCGCCTGCCCTTCGGCCTGCCGGGGGTGAACAAGGACAAGAAGGTCTCCAACGGCAACTACCTCTGGATCTCCTACTTCCACAGCTATCTCAGCGCGCAGGGCCGGGCCGGTTTCGTCATGTCCTCGCAGGCGTCCAGCGCCGGGCACGGGGAAATGGAAGTCCGCCGCAAGCTCGTCGAGACCGGCGATGTGGATGTGATGATCTCCATCCGTTCCAATTTCTTCTACACCCGCACCGTGCCGTGCGAGCTCTGGCATTTCGACAAGGGGAAACCCGCCGCCCGCCGCGACCAGGTGCTGATGCTGGACGCGCGCAACGTCTATCGGAAGGTCACCCGCAAGATTTACGACTTCTCACCCGAGCAACTTGCGAACCTCACCGCCATCGTCTGGCTCTATCGCGGCGAGTCGGGGAAATTCTCCGGCCTCGTCCAGCAGTATCTGGAACGCACGCTCGCCGAAGCCGCCGCCATCGCCGGACAGGCTAACGGATTCCGGAAAAATTACGAAGCCCTCGCCAAGGCCACCGCGCCGTTCCTGAAATCCCTGCCCAAAGACTCGCCGCTGCTAGTGTTGCTCAAGGAGCGCGACGACGCGGCGAAATCCTGCTTCGCCTCGCTCGATGCATGGAGTGCCCGCATCGCCAAGGATTGGAAAAAGCCCTGCGCCGCCACTCCCGCCGCCCAGCGGAAACTCTCCGCCGGACTCGATGCTCTAGCAGTAGCCTGCCGCGATCTCATCAAGGATCTCGATCTCGTCTTCAAGCTCGCCACCCGCCTAGTGGACACCGCGGAAAAGGACGCCGACGCCAAGGACGACGCCACCTGGATCACCCGCGAGATCGGCAAGCTGGAAAAGAACCTCGACGCCCGCCGCGCCGAGGCCGTGGACCAGCTCAAGGCCACCGCCTACTTCGAGCGCCAAGCCCACTGGCTGCTCTCCCGCTTCCCGGACGCCAAACTGATAGACATACCTGGCCTGGTGAAACTGGTGGACCGCCAGGCAATCGCCGCCGCCGATTGGAGCCTCACGCCCGGCCGATACGTGGGTGTCGCCCCAGCGGAAATCGATGACGATTTCGACTTCGAGCAAACCCTCGGCGACATCCACATCGAAATCGCCGACCTGAACCAGGAAGCCGCCGAACTGGCAAAGCGGATTCAGAAGAATTTTGAAGGGCTTGGGGTATGAGCGCGTGGACTGAAAAGAGCTTGGATGAATTGGGATTCGTTGGCCGCGGCAAGTCCAAGCATCGGCCACGCGATGCTCAACATCTCTACGGCGGACCATATCCGTTTATTCAGACCGGAGACGTGAAACACGCCGAGCTATATGTGTCTACTTACTCGCAGACTTACAGCGAAGCAGGTCTTGCACAAAGCAAGCTGTGGCCGGTTGGAACAGTCTGCATTACGATTGCTGCCAACATCGCAGAGACGGCGATTCTCGGAATTGAGGCTTGTTTTCCAGATAGCGTGATTGGTTTCGTCGCGGACGAATCCAAAAGTGACGCGCGGTTCATCAAATACATGATGGACACCATTAAACGGCACTATCAGCAGGTCGCACAAGGAGCGGCGCAAGACAATCTCAGTCTTGAAAAGTTACTTTCATTCAAGTTGCGGATCCCAAATGCCGAAGAGCAGCGATCAATAGCATCTCTCCTCTCCGCCTACGACGACCTGATCGACAACAACCGTCGTCGGATGGTGTTGTTGGAGGAATCGGCGCGGCTGTTGTATCGCGAATGGTTCGTCCGCCTCCGCTTCCCCGGCCACGAATCCACCCGCATCGTCAACGGCGTGCCGGAGGGGTGGGAATGGGTAGAACTGGGATCAGTCTGTCGCGAAGGCGATGGAATTCAAACCGGGCCATTTGGCAGTCAACTCCATCAATCCGACTACACAGACGAGGGAGTTCCAGTTGTGATGCCTAAGAATATGATTGGATTTAGAATCTCCGTCGAGGACATCGCTCGCATCCCTGAGGAGCTAGCAGCCAAGCTGGGACGCCACCGTATGATTCCCGGAGATACTGTTTACGGAAGACGCGGTGATATCGGCCGACGTGCGTTTATTTCCAAAAAGCAGGCCGGCTGGTTTTGTGGAACAGGAAGTCTGCGCATTCGACCAGAAGCAAAAAGAATCAACCCGAGATATCTATTCGACACGTTGGGATCGCCAGAAACATCAGGGACGATTGCCAACCGCGCCAAGGGTTCAACAATGCTAAATCTTAGTGCGGGCTCTCTAAAAACCGTTCCAATATTGGCTCCTTCCCGCCACCTTCAAGACCTCTACCAAGACGACGTTGAACCAACGGCCGATATGATCGAGACTCTAACCTTCCAGAACCAAAAACTCCGAGCCGCGCGCGACCTGCTGCTGCCGAAGCTGATGAGCGGGGAGATCGAAGTATGAGCAAGTTCGCCTCCGGGCAGCGGATGGAAGGCGGTCTTTCCACGCATTCTGTTTGCCAGAGGTTGTATCCGTGATTCGGACTGCAAAGTGGTTCAGCCAAGAACAGGGAGCGGCGGACTCCGATCCGCCGAAGCCCATGGTAAGCCGCTGAAAAGCGGCTTACCACCTCGCATCGTCACTTCATGGGCATGGGCGGATCGGAGTCCGCCCCTCCTTGTTTTTTGCGAACAGCGCGAAGCCTGGATTTTTTCACTTGTCGAAGAAACCGCGCTTGCCCGGCGGCAGTCTCACCGGGATGCAATCCACCGGCACCACCAAGCCGGATTCCGTCACGAAGACGTTGGCAGGGCGCATGTCGAAGACGACGGCGTCATCCCGGACGAAGGCGTAGGAATCCTCGTAGCCGATCCCGTGATTGTGCCTCAGTTTGGTGAAGCCCAGCTCATCGGCCATCAGGCGGATGATTTCCTCCCATCTCGCAGGCCTGCCCTCGACGATGTTCTGGCGGGTGATGATCCTACGGCTTCCCGCCTCGCCGCCCAAGCCAACGAAACGGATGGCGAAGGCGAAGATTTCCTCCTGAAGGGCGAGTCGATCCAGATAATCTCCGGGAAATGCGGCAGTCATCCGCGGTGTTCCAAGGTCGAAATCGACAATGTAGGCGGCTCTGCCGGGTTTCGTGAATTTCAGGATCGTGCCGGTGTGAGGGTCCGGAAGCACATCGTGTTCGACGCCGCCGGTGATGGACGGCAGCAAACCGTCATGAAGGAAGCCCTGCCTTATGGCTTCGTTTTCGAGTATCCCAAAGTGCTCTCTGATGGAATCGGAATCAGCTTCGTCCCCATAGACCGTTCCATCTGCCGATAGAACTCGGCGGAGGTCATGGATGACGGCTTGGAGAGCTCGGTCCTGACCCGGTTGTGGTAGGACTGGACCTTCTGGCGTTGGATTTCGTTCGGATTCATCGGACAACGGGGGAACGCTACCCAATCGCCGGTTTTTCTCAAGATTGAACTTTCCGGACATCGGCGGAGGTTTTGAGCTGAACCCCATGGAGCTGGAATTCACCCTTGCCCTGATGTGCTCTCGTCATCAGGAATTTCTGAAGCTTGTCCAATGAACTCCAAAACGCTTTTTCTCGCCTGGCAGGACAAGGACCGGACCCGCGGGTGGTTTCCGGTGGGTCGTCTGGATTCGGACCGCACCCACTCCGACTACCGGTTCCGCTACACCGGGGGAGCGGCCATCGCATTCCGCGAAGCAGGTTTTCCAGCGTTGATGGATTTCCCGGATCTGCATCAGGACTATCGCTCCAAGGAATTGTTTCCGATGTTCAAGAACCGGGTGCTCATGCCGGGCAGGCCGGATTTCGCGGAGCATCTCGCCCGCATGGATCTGGCCGGAGAACCGGATCCGATGGAGATGCTTTCGATCGACGGCGGATTCCGGGCGACGGATAGTTTCGAGGTGTTTCCGAAGATCGAGACGCGGGAGGACGGATCATTCCGCTGCCGGTTTTTCCTGCACGGCTGGCGGCACGTGAGCCCGGAAGCACAGCTCCGGCTCGACAAGCTCACCGCCGGTGAAACTCTCTATCTGGCAGTGGAACTCACGAACCCGGCCACGGGCACCGCGATCCAGATCCAAACCGAGGATTACCACATGATCGGCTGGGCTCCCCGCTATCTGCTGAAGGACCTGATGGCCGCGATGTCGCAATCTCCCCGGCAATATTCCGCCTTCGTCGTGCGGGTGAATCCGGTGCCTGCCCCGTCCAAACAGCGGGTGCTCATCGAGCTGTGCGGCCATTACCCGGCTGGCTACAAGCCGATGTCCTCACAGGAGTTCCAGCCGCTGGTTCCGTGAGCTTGTCATGGCGGGTCTTTCTGTTATGGATCATGCGATCACGCTGACAGCTCTCCCAACGCATGGCCTATACCGACATCAACAGCGAAGACCGCCTGGTACAGCAGACTTTCGCGGACCATCTGGAATCGGCTCTCGGTTGGGAGAACATTTACGCCTGGAACCAGGAAACCTTCGGGCCGGAGGGAACGCTCGGGCGGAACTCGGAACGTGACGTGGTCCTGACGGGCCATCTGGCAGCCGCGATCCGCAGGCTGCGGCCGGATTTGCCGGATCGGGTTGTGGGAGATGCGGTGAGCATCCTCACCCGTTCGGATTTCTCCCGCTCCACCATTCAGCATAACAAGGAGTTTTACCGGATGATCCGCGACGGAGTGCCGGTGAATTACCGCGATGATAAGGGCGTGCAGCAGAAGATCCGCGTGCCGGTGATCGACTTCCGGAATCCGGAAAACAACCGCTTCGTCGCAGTGCGGGAGTTGAAAATCCAAGGGCTGCGCTCGCCCCACTACAACCGCCGGGCGGACCTCGTGTGTTTCGTCAACGGTCTGCCGCTGGTGTTTATCGAGCTGAAGGCGGTCTATAAAAACATCCGCGCCGCATACGATGGCAACCTGTCGGACTACTTCGACACGGTGCCGCACGTTTTCCATCACAACGCCTTCCTCATCGTCAGCAACGGCGACCGCGCGAAGTATGGCTCGATCACCGCGGACTGGGGCCGCTATCTGGAATGGAAGCGCAACGACGAGAGCGAACCGGGCCGGGTGGAGGCGGAGGTGCTTCTCAACGGCATGCTGGCGAAGGAACGGCTGCTGGATCTAGTGGAAAATTTCATTCTCTTCGACGACAGCAAGCAGGGGCCCACCCGCAAGATCGTCGCGCAGAATCACCAGTATCTCGGGGTCAACAGGGCGGTGGGCTCGGTCTTCTATCAGGAGAAGTTGAAAAAAGAATTCCCGCCAGACCGGCGGACCATTGATTACTATCCGGAGCCGAAGCTGGAGGAAGATTCCGGTTCGGCGATGGTCGCCGATGATCCCTATGCGAAACTCGAACTCCCGCTCATCCGCCGGGCTCACCCGGACCTTGGGCGGTTGGGAGTTTTTTGGCAGACGCAGGGGAGTGGAAAATCCTATGCGATGATTTTCTTCGTGGAGAAGGTCCGACGGGTGGTTCCCGGGAACCATACGTTTGTCATGATGACGGACCGGGACGATCTCGACGGACAGATTTACAAGACCTTCGTCGGCTGCGGCGTGGTGGATCCGAAGGCCACGCCGAGGGCGGCCAATGGCAGGGAGTTAAAGCGGCTGCTGTCGGAAGACCACCGTTTCGTGTTCAGCTTGATCCACAAGTTCAACCAGCCTGTTAGTCTTTACGATGCCTACAGCAACCGCGACGACATCATCGTGGTTTCCGACGAGGCCCACCGCACACAATCCGGCAAGCTGGCGCGCAACATGCGCATGGCGCTGCCGTGTGCGGCGTTCATCGGATTCACCGGAACGCCGTTGTTCAAACATGACGAACTCACGCGCAAGATTTTCGGCAGCTACATTTCCCGCTATGATTTCAAGCGCTCCGAAGAAGACGGCTCGACGGTGAAGCTGGTTTACGAGAACCGGGGCGAGCGGCTCGGCATCACGGTGAGCGATCTCAATGACAAGATCGCCGACAAAATCGAAGAGGCGGATCTGGATCCCGACCAGATCGCGATGCTCGAGAGGTTGCTCGGCAAGGATTACGAAATCATCACGGCGGATGACCGCCTCGATAAGGTCGCGGAGGATTTCGTGAAGCATTGCTCCACCCGTTGGGAGTCGGGAAAGTCCATGCTGGTCTGCATCGACAAACTGACCTGTGCCCGACTCTATCAGCGGATCATCCCGCGATGGAAGAAACGCGCGGCGGAAATCCGCGAACAGGCCGACGCGGCGGTGAAAGCCTACGTGGCTTCACCGGATCCGGACGGGCAATCGCGATCCTCGAAGCTGACCGCACAGGCCGTATGGATGGAGGAAACGCTGATCCAGATCATCATCAGCGAGGGACAGAACGAGGTGAAGGACTTCGCGAAGTGGGGTTTCGACATCAAGCCGCACCGGGCTCTGATGAAAACCGGTTTCGAAGGCGCCGATGGCCGCACGGTCGATGTGGAAACCGCCTTCAAGGATGACAAGCACCCGTTCCGCATCGCCATCGTCTGTGCGATGTGGCTCACCGGCTTCGATGTGGAATCGCTTTCCACGCTCTACATCGACAAGCCGATGCGGGCCCACACGCTGATGCAGGCCATCGCCCGGGCCAACCGGGTCTATCCGGGCAAGGCCTGCGGCGTGATTGTCGATTATAACGGGATGCTCAAAAGCCTGCGCGAAGCCTTGGCTCAATACGCGTTGGGCGACGGTGAGGATGGAGGGAACGGTGAGGAGATCGTCGCACCTTTGGAGGATCTGGTGGCAGCGCTGATCCAAGCCATCGAGGCGGGAGAGAATCACCTCCGGGGTCTTGCGTTCGAGCCATCCCATCTGACAGGCGCGAAAGGATTCGACCGCACGAAGTTGCTCCGAGATGCCGTCGATGCGCTCTACACCTCGGAAGATGCGAAGCGTCGGTTCGAGATTATCGCGAGGCAGGTTTTCGAACGGTTCAAGGCCCTGCTCATGGAACCGTCGGCACTGCGGTATGCCATCCGTCATGATGACATCGAAGCCATTTACAAGAAACTCCAGGAACGCCGCGACATCGCGGATGTGACGGAGGTTCTCAAGGAACTTCATCGGATCGTGAACCAGGCGATCGCGGCCAGCGGTCCGGGCGAAGATCAGGCGGCGAGCAAGACCTATGACCTGAGCAAACTCGACTTCGACCGGCTCAGGCAGGAGTTTGAGAAAAAAGTGAAGCGCAAGAACACAGCGCTCAAGGACATCCGGGATATCGTAGAGGCGAAGCTGCAAGCCATGCTCGTGCGGAATCCCGAGCGGATGGATTTCTACAAACGCTATCAGGAAATCATCGCGGATTATAATCGCGAGAAAGACCGGGTCACCATTGAAGAAACATTCGCCAGATTGCTCGCGTTCTCCCAAGGACTCGACGCCGAGCAACGGCGGGCTGTCGAGGAAGGGCTAACGGAGGATGAACTTGCCTTGTTTGACCTGCTGCAGAAGCCGGATCTTGGCAAAGCCGCCCGCGAACGGGTGAAGCAGTCGAGCCAGTCATTGCTTCGTTCCATCGAAGAGCATCTCAAATGTTTCGAAAACTGGACTGCGAATGAGCAAACCCGCGCGGATGTCGAGATCTTCGTTCTCGATCATGTCATCGAATCCCTGCCTCAACCGCCTTATTCCCCCGAGGAGGCGGAGAATCTGGCGGGAAGGATTTATAATTTCGTATTCCAACAGGCGACCTCCGGCACAGGTTTTCGAGGAATTACTGCGGCTTGAGATCAAGATTTTACGGCGTCTTTATCGAGCACCAAATGGTGTATGCGTCGATTCTTGGATCATCGATTTCAGTCTCGGAATTGGTAAAATTCGCGAATTTGAATCATTTATTTGGCTCTTTAATGCGACGGCATTTTAGTATTAGAAATGCACTCTACCTAATCCATAGAAATAGACGAAACGTCCGTTCTGCTTAACTCAAAATTTCTCAGGATTCAGGATATCGTTCGGATCAAGGGCCTCTTTGTGTGCGCGGTGGTGCTGTGGGTTTCTCATGCGCATGAGATGCGCGGGTGGGCTATTTCTGAGTCATGGCATAGACCCCGTCCCAAGCTTCGGGCGGGGTTTTGATCAAGTCGCTGGAACGTTGGATGAAAGTCGCGGTTAGGGCGTCATTGAGTCCTTCCTGCGCCGCCTGTTGAAGGAGGTTGAACGCCTCGTGAAACTGGCCATGGCGGTAGGCGGCCATGCCCTTTTCGAACAATGAGAGGCCTGGCACCGGGGTCATCGTGATAGGTCCGAGCACCGTGAACACCTCGATGGGCCGAGTTTTGCCTTTGACCCGCAGCAGATCCACGGAGCGGCAGAGAAAGCGCTGGGCGACGCGGTTCCGCACCGCTTCGCTGATGATCAGGTCCAGCCCATATTCCTTGGTCGCTCCTTCCAAGCGGGATCCGATGTTCACAGCGTCGCCAATGGCTGTTAGTTCGGTGCGTTGGCTGGAGCCGATCTCGCCCACGACCGCTTCGCCCTGGTGGATGCCGATGCCGATGCTCAGCTCGGTCATGTTCCTAGCAGCCCAATCGCAGTTTAGGGTCGCGAGTCCGGCGCGCATGGCCAGCGCCGCGTCCACCGCTTGGCACGCGTCTTGTGCCAGATCCTGTTCCTGCGGAGTGTCGCGGAAACGCCCCCAAACGGCCATCATCGCGTCGCCGATGAACTTGTCGACTGCTCCACGACGTTGAAAAACGATGCTCACCATGCTTTCGAAATACTCATTCAGTTGCGCCACCATCTGCTCGGCACTCAGTTGTTCGCTGATCCGGGTGTAGCCGCGGATGTCGGAAAAAAGCACGACGATGCAGCGCACGGCCCCTTGCCGTATCGAATGATAGGACTCCGGATGTTGGACGATCTGCTCCGCGACATCGGGCGAATGAAAGCGCATGACAGAGCGTTTGAGCGCGAGTTTTTGATTTCGCTCTAGCAGGAAATCGTAGGTGAATCCGAAGAGGCCTATCCCTGCAAAGGCGAAGACTGGTGTGCTGGCATTGATGATCAAAGAGGCGTGGTTGAACAACAAGAATTGGGTGAGGAGGAACAGGGTCGCACTTCCTAACAAAAGAGCGGTTCCGAGGAGAGGTCGGGTTGTGAGGGAGACCAGCAACCCGGCGAGGCCGGATGCCACGGCGATCATCAGGGGTGACGCCCAGGCTGGCGGTCGGTGCAACAATTGTCCGGCCTTGGTGGCGGCGTAGACGTGGGCATGGATGCGGACACCGGCGATTTTTCCCACTGGTGTGAGGTGAAAGTCCTGAAGTTGCCCCGCCACGGTGCCGAGAAACACCGTCTTGCCGGCGAAGCGCTTGCCTGATCCGAGATTGCTCTCCCAAATCGACGGGATGAAAATCTCGTGCAACGAGACCGGCTCGTAGTTTGACGGGTCCCCGAAGCGGACGAAATGGAATCCAAAATCGGTGGGCACTCGATCGGTGAGTCCTTGTGAGCGGAGGGTGGAAGCGGCGAATGAATCGAGAGTCCGGCCGGCCAGACCGGGGTCTAACGAGTGGTGGAATTGCGTCTCCCGTATCACCCCATCGGAATCGGGCCAGTAGGAGACGAAACCAATCCTGTCATCGACCGGCCAGCGTCGGGGAATGAGGCCGTCGGTTGGCAGGGCCACGCTCTCGCTCCGACCGTTCTGGATTTCCCGCGCCACCAGATCGGCGGCGAGGATGACATGTTCGCGATATTTCTCCAGACAGCGGCGCAGCACGGCGTCTCCCTCCGGATGCGATCCGGATGCGGCGGGAAACATGAGATCGATCACCACGGTTTTGGCTCCTGCCTCGACCAGCCTTTCGATCATGAGGGCATAGACCTCGCGCGACCACGGGAAGACCTCATCCATCAGTTGGAGTGCTCGCGATTCTTGGATGTCCTCCGGAAACGCGGATGAATCCTCGAGAGACAGGCTTGCCTCGTCGATGCCCAGCACGACCACTTCGGGATCCTCGGGGGTCTTCGCACCGAATTCATGGATGAAGTCATAGATCCTCCATTCAAGCAGTTGGAAGGGCCGCGCCAAGGTGATCGCAAGCGATCGATAAAGGGGTGGTGTATCCCGTTCTGCGGATGACGGTCGCGTCCAGTCGTCCGCATGTCTCACCACCATCACGATGCCGCCGATGAGGATCGCGATCATGGCCAGGACCCGCGAACGCCTTCCGCTTGTTGTGCCGCGATGCTGACGCTTGCCCATGAATCTTGCTGAGTCGGCTGTCCCGTTTCGTCAACGGTATTGTCTATACACGCTGCGGTTCAGGCGTTGAGTTATGCAATCGTCAAGATATGCTTAGCAATTTTCTGCTGGGCTAGGCGTGCAAATTGCTACTACAACTTCCGGTTGTGCATGATTTGCGCCGAAAGATCAGGATTTCGTCCGTCGGTTTAATGGTTGCCTTACTCACGGTGATCCCCGAATCGCGAGTTCGTGGGCAGGTGCCAGATCCGACTCGCCTGGGGGAAGGGGTTCGCCCGCTATCCGTGCCCAGTCTGGAGGAGGATGATGGGATCGCCACCTTTGCGTTGGATGATGAGAATGACTTCGCGCCCGAATCCCCGGGCGACGATGATATCGGCCAACAATTGATACTCAAGAGTTCCGAACGTGAGCGCTGGTTCAACGCGCAGTTCAATACCTCGTTGTTCACAACCGATAACGCGGCGAATCTATCAAAAGGTGAAGAGGGGGACAGCTTCTGGGCAAATCAACTCAGCTTGGGCGCACAACCGAAGCTCGCGGATCGGCTGTATCTCGATGCCTTCGTCAGCCAGCAGATCTACCGGTATGATGAATATGATTTCCTCGACTACGAGTATTTGCAGGCCAGCCTCGGTCTGATCCTGTTGGAACCCCGGTTGTGGGATTCCATTCTTTATGTGCAGGGGCAGTATGGGCGGACCACCAGCGATTTTTTCGGACAGGATGTATTCAACAGCTTTTCGCTGGTTGCGGGAATCCAAAAGACCCTCGTGTTCGACCGCAAGAACAGCCTCTACATGAACCTGATGGGCGATTGGGACATAGCGACTGACAACGATGCGCTGGCAAACTCCCAATACATCATCGATCTTGCCTACCGCTACAAGATCATGCGGGATCTCGTCCTTTCCGCATCCTACCGCTTCACGTGGTTTGACTATCAGGACGTCGGACGGTCGGATGTTCTGAACCTGGCGGGTCTCTATCTTTCCTGGACACCCGAGAAATGGATCAGCCTTTACGGGGGAGTTACTTTTAATTTCAACAATTCGAATGTCGACGTCTTTGACTACCATTCCGCGAGTGTGGGAGGTGGTTTGGGACTGCTGATACGGTTTTAATCCTAGAAAGCCCGTTCAAATGAAAACATCGATCCGAATGCTGCTGGGTTTGCTGGGCTCCACGCTTGGAGACGGCGTCGCCGCGACGTTGAGCGAGGGGGAATTCACCCGGGTGATCAACGACGTGAAAATCCTTCCGGTGAGTGCGGACCCTTTCAAGGCGAAGCCGGGGGACAAGATTCAAGGTCGCACGGCGGTGTCTACCGGCGTGAAGTCGCGCGCGGAGCTCCGTTTCTCCGACAACACGCTCACTCGTCTGGGGGCGAATTCGGTTTTTCGGATGGATCAGGCCACCCGCACCGTGGACGTGGAGAAGGGCGTGATTTTGCTGCAGGTGCCGAAGCAACTGGGGGGCGCGAAAGTGCGGACGGCCGCTGTGACCGCCGCCGTGACGGGAACCACCTTGTTGTTCGAATACACCGCCGATGGATTCATCAAGATTATCGTCATTGAGGGCGAGGTGGACGTCACCCTGAACGAACATCGCAATCGTTTCAGAACCTTGACTCCTGGAGACATGTGGATCACGCGGGCCGATGATAAGAAAAGCCTGCCCATGCCGGTGCAGGTGGATCTGGAGCGGTTGAGGAAGTCCTCGAAACTGATGAGCGCTGAGGAATTTCCACCCCTTGGCAATCAGAAGCACCTGAAGCGAGCGCTGAGTGATCAGGTGCAGAAGAAGTTAGACGGCGAGCTGGTTGACACTTCTTTCCAAATCCAAGGGCGTGGCCTCAACGTGACCATGCTTCTTGCGGATCGTCAGCATCTCTCTCATGAAACCGGCCCTAGCATCACTCCGCCCGATCCACCGGACCCGCCCGATCCACCAGACCCGCCTGATCCACCAGACCCGCCTGATCCACCAGACCCGCCTGATCCACCGGACCCGCCCGATCCACCGGTAAAACGCAGTCCCATCCTGATTGCAGGGAGTACCGTCTTGGATGACAACTCGGTGGTTCGAACAGGGGGAGGATCCTACGGTTTCAACAGCAAGGAAGGCCGTTTTGTGCCGTTGAGCGGAGTGATGTATGAACCTAGGCGAGATGGAGCGTTCGGAAAATATATGTTCGATGCCGAGGATGCGTTCGCTTCCCTTGATCCCTTGCTCAAGGAGGGAATCTCGTGGTTTGTCATGAAGGGCGACGAGTTTTATCTGTCGGGTAATCCGGGGGTTGTCATGTCGCAGGGGGGGAGAAACTTTCTCATCGGGGCCATCGAAGATATCCATTTCTCGATGGAACATCCTTTCTTGGGAAACGGGATTGTGGCTGGTGATTCGTGGACGCTCGGCAACGACACGCAGCGATGGGTGTTTCCCTCGCTTTCGGGGTCGATTCATTTCGAGCACTTTAATTTGTTAGGTTCTCGGCAAGATGTGAGGTTTTATGCGGAAGGCTTGTCCTCGGACGTAATCATTGGAGGCTCGTTCGACACTTCAATTCAGCTGCCGGAAGGAGCTTTTGAGGCCGCGGCGGGCCGCGATATCTCGGTTTCCGGCGCATCCGTGGATGCGGCATCGGTCAGCTTGTCGGCCGGTAAGGATCTGAGATTGGGTGAACCCTCAGCCCGTTCCGCGAAGATTTCGGTTTCGAGATCCATGCACCTGAAGGCTCAACAAGGAGTGAAAATTTCCAACAGTTCTCAGTTGCTGAAACTCTCGCAACTCGACGACCCGAGTGTGATGATCGAGGCGATCCAGGGTGGGGCAGAACTCATTGATGGCTCATTCATTGATGCGGGTTCGGTGAACATGAGCTCGCGGGATGGCGATGTAACGTTGATGAAATCGACCGTTGCCGCGCGGGAGATCAAAGCGCGGGTGTTTGATTCGGGAGGGACGCTGTTGCTGAGCAATGCGATTCTCGGTCGGGGAACCAACGCGTCCGATCTGATACGCCTTTATGGCGAGGGATCGGGTGGTGTGCGTTTCGTTGGAGACACGACCTTGCGGGGAAACACGGTCGACATCGCTGGATCACGAGTGGTCATCGATCCGGGAAGCCGAGTCCGATTGTCGAATCCTACGGGAACCACCGTTTATTCCGATCTCCATCTCTACAACAATGGAACTAACGGAAACTTTACCGGACTCGAGAACCTCGCGGACGATGCGATACCGGTGGAGGTGAACAAGCGGGCTTTTGGCAGTAGGCCGAATTACTGAGTGGATTCTATCAGTAGTGATTTTCATTGTGGCTCCGCAGTGGATGTGGAGATTGAACAGGTCATGGAAACATCTCCATTTCTCAGGCATGTGGGCCATCATCCGAGCCGGTCATTCGAAGCCGGTGAAGCTGTTATCGTGCAGGGGCACTCGGTCGGAGATTTGTATATCTTAGTTTCCGGGGCGGTGGAGATTGTTCGAGATGATGTCCGGTTGGCGAAGACGTCCGAAGCGGGAGTGATCTTTGGAGAGATGTCTGCCCTTCTGGGGGCTGCTGCCAGCGCCACGGTCAAGGCGTTGGTTCCTGCGGTTCTCACGGTCATCGAGAATCCACGGGATTTTTTGATCACTCATCCGGAGGAGAGTCTCTACGTGGCGGAGCTTCTGGCACATCGACTAGACTCGTTGAATCGATACCTCGTCGATGTGAAATCGCAGTATGAGGGACATGATCACTTGGGGATGGTGGATGAGGTGCTGGATTCCCTCACGCACAGGCCCCATCCGAAGCGTCCGCGTTGATGCCGAGGTCTTGATGAAGTTCCTCTTCGGCGGAAATCCAAGTGGCGGTCATTTTTTCGAGATCGAGGATTACGTGGGATGGTTGTGGACCGGGCTGCCTGCCCGAGTTGAACACCCAGGTGCCGCCCATGCGGTCGACCCATGCGCCGTCGGCGTAGAAGGGCGCGTTGTGGATGTGACCGGAAAGGACGAGATCCGGCGAGTACTTGGCGATCCATTGGGTGAGAAAGGGGTCGCCCGCTTCCATTCGACCGGTCCAACTCACGGGCGAGCCGTCGGGAGGAGCGTGGTGGATCCATGCCCATTTTGCCGTGCTTCGCTTGGAATCACGGTCGATGAGGGCCTCCACTTCGGCGCGGGTTTCGTCACCATCCCACCACGGACAGATCGTGACCAAGGTGTCCCCGATCTCGACGCTGTCGCCATCCACATGAAGCGTGCTCAAGCCGACATCATGCAGCCAGCGGCAGATAGATTCGTTGGCCGCAGTCCGCGCATCGCCATCGTGATTTCCGGAGCTGACGAGCAGGCGCGTGTGGCGGGCGATGCGGCACAGGTATTTTTCGACGACGACAATCTGGGTGTCCAAGTCGAGTGATGATCCCAGATCGAGAAGATCACCACCAATGATCATCACATCATGATGGGGCGCGATGGACAGGAGCCAGTCATACTGCCGGAGCGAGTAGTGAATGTCCGCAACGAATAGCACTCTCATGGGAGTGCAGACGTTGGATGGGAAATGCCAGAGCGTAAATGGAAAAGGAATGGAACTAGCCGATGCCGACGCCATACGCCAGAAGTACGGCGTAGGCCGCCTTGCTCGCAAGGTGCAGCAGTTGATCGGTGACGATGCCAAATTTTTCACTGCCTTTTCCCATATCAATCAAGCCATGGACGATGAACTCTGTCATGCCGTAGGTGAGTGATCCTGAAATCAGCCAAACTCCGCCGGCATGAATCACACAATGAGCCGTTAGGGCGACGATCCATACACTCAGGCTGTCCGCATGGTTTCTGGTCTTTTGCTTGGCGATGTAATCTCCCTGAAGCGGAAAATCCGCCAAGGCATGCATCACGGTGAATGCTGCAAAGAGCGCCAACGGTCCTTGTTGGATGAGATCGATCACGGATTGCGGGCAGTCCAAAAGTTTTGAAGTGAGCTCCGTTGTTCGGCGGAGGCGAGCTTTTCATTCATGCTGCGTATTCTTCGAGCTTCCTGTCGGAGTAGGCCTTTGAGGACCATGGTGCCTGCCAACGGGTCGGCTGCGATGAACGCTTCAAGTTCTTCACGAGAGAGCGACCAGATGAGGCCGCCGGTGCGCACGATGGCAGTCGCGCTGGCCGCGGCGGGATCAAACAGATTGATCTCGCCGATGGACTCACCTTCACCGAATGCGGCGAGAAGCACCGGGCGTTGTTGGGAGTCCGCCACAATGTGAAGCGTTCCGGAAAGAATCATGAAGAGTGATTCTTGATTGTCGCCTTCGCGGATCAGCATATGGCCGGTTTCAGCTTTGAGAAACTTTCCGAAACAGGCGAGGAATGCGCGGTGTTCCGATGAGATCTCTGCAAGAAATCCGATGGCTGGCAATTCCGACGCTGGAAATGTTAGCTGTTCCATGGAGTTAAGGTTTTGATGCGAGAAGCGGCAATGCCAACCATCGAGGGATGCTCCTAGTTGACCGCTCTATCCATAAGAGCAGCCTTGGGATAGCAGGATGAGGGCCGTTTCCAAGAGGATTTTTATTCCGCACGGGGTGGGGGAAATGAATGTTGGGGCATCCATCGACGGCGAGGATATTTGGAAAAGTATAAGTTCAATCTCACGGATAGCTGGCTGCGATGCGTGAGGAGAGGCGGAGGTGAATCCGATGAAGTTGATGAGACTGGGTATAACAACTGCTTTACGACGTGACCCTGCCGCATGAAATCTCCTGTTGAACAAATCCTAAAAACCCTGCACGCGCGTTATGCCTCTCTCAACGAAGGAGCTGTCGCCGACTATATTCCCGAGCTTTCCAAAGTGGATCCCAGCTTGTTTGGGATCTGCATCGCGACCCGGGACGGCCACCTTTACGAGGTCGGAGACACGCGACACAAGTTCACCATCCAGTCGATCTCCAAGGCACTTTCCTACGGATTGGCGCTGGAGGATAGAGGCGAGGAGCATGTGCTTTCACGGATTGGCGTGGAGCCGTCGGGAGATGCTTTTAACGCGATCAGCCTGAAACCGCACTCGGGAGCGCCCTTCAACCCGATGATCAATGCCGGTGCGATCGCGACCTGCGGACAGATTCTCAAATCCGGCGGTGAGTCGAGGATACAACGGATCACGGAATACCTGTCGCGCTGTGCTGGCGGGCAACTGACGATAGACCCGGACATCTATCGATCGGAAAGCGAGACTGGGCATCGCAACCGAGCGATAGGCTGGATGCTGCGGAACTTCGGCATCATCGACGAGGATCCGCGCGACATCGTGGAGACCTATTTCCAACAATGTTCCTTGCTGGTGAATTGTGCCGACCTGGCGGTGATGGGGGCGACTTTGGCCAACCAAGGCGTCAATCCGCTGACCGACGAGCGGGCGATCGCGCATGAGTATGTCGACAACGTGCTCGGAGTGATGGCGAGTTGTGGCATGTATGATTGGTCCGGAGAATGGATCTATCGGGTCGGGCTGCCCGCGAAGAGCGGTGTCGGGGGCGGTATCCTCGCGGTGCTGCCCGGGCAGTTGGGCATCGGCGTGTTTTCGCCTCCGTTGGATTCGCAGGGCAACAGCGTCCGTGCGATTCGGGTGTGCATGGATCTGGCGCGAGAATTGGCGCTGCACATGTTCAATCCGAGTGCTGTTCCGCAGCCGGCATTGCGGCGCAGCTACAACGCGTCCCAAGTGAACTCTCGGCGGCGGTTGCCGTCGAAGATCGTCCACACGCTGCGGCACTATGGCGAACGCATTCTCGTGATGGAGTTGCAGGGGCCCTTGTTGTTCTCGACCTTCGAGCCGGTGATACGCGCGTTGATCCGCAAGGCTCCCTATTGCCAGCATGTCATCCTGAGTTTCAGCCATGTGTTCTCCATCGACTCGGTGTGTCTTCGCATGCTACAGGATGTCCGGGAGCAATTGGCGGCGGGAGGGGTCCGGGTGGTCTGTTGCCAGGGGCGGAGGATTGGCAAAGCGCTGGCCGCGGCTGGATTCGATGGCAACGCGTTGTTTGTCAGCGAGGACGCGGCGCTGGAGTTTTGCGAAAATGAGGTGCTTGCCGAGGTGATGAAGCAGAGCTGGCAGGAGCGTCCGCCGGTGCCGTTGAGTGAATGCACGTTGTTTGCGAACTGTGATCCTGCGGATCTCCATATTCTTGATGAAAGGATGGAATTCTTATCCTTCGCGGCAGGGGATCACATCATCCAGACGGGCACCTGCGCGGATGAGCTTTTCATCATCGTCGGCGGGACCGTGGAGGTTCAACTCAGGCTGGAGGGAAATGGCCACCAGCGACTGGATGTTTTCTCGGCGGGCATGAGTTTCGGCGAGATGTCGTTCTTGGATCAGTCGCCCCGCTCGGCCGACGTCGTCGCCATCTCGGATGTCCAGTGCCGGGTGATACGCCGCGAATTGTTCGATGAACTCGGGGAGCTGTGCCCGCGTTTGCGCTTCAGCTTGCTGAATGAGATCGCGATCCAGTTGTGTGACCGCCTGCGTCTCGCGAACATCGAAATTTCCGCGCTGAGAAGCTGATCGTGCTCTAGGGAAATCCACCTTCTGCGGACTCGATGCGCCAGAAGCGTTTCGGGCCGTTGGTGCCGCCGGTGTGGGTGAAGACGAGGGGAGAACCGGTGCCGACTTGGGTGTCCTCAATCTGCCAGTCGGTGAAATCGGTGGTGGACCAGAGGCGGTACGACCAGCTCGGCTCGGAGGGGATGGTGATGACGGCGTCGCTGGTGCCCGTGACGAGTTGAAGTGATGGCTGCGATGGTTGGGCAAAATAAGCGAGCGCGTCCCATTCGAGCACCGAGATGCGCGACGCGGTGTTGGCGGGGGCGACGTAGCCTTCACCTTCCGACGCCTGATAGAGGAAGTGGAGTTGGCGTTTGCTGTCCCACAGTTCGTTGTCGATGATGGGTTCGTAGTTGCCGAGATTGTCGGTGGTTAGATTGAGTTGTATCCAAACTTGGCGTTCAGGATCGTCCGCTTTGGGCAAGCTATGGACGAGGGTGATGCCATTGGTTTCTGCATCGTCGCGGTAGACCACGATGATGCGGTCCTCGTCATCGGTGACGACGATGGGACGGCCGAGATCGCGCACGGCAGACTCGCTGTATTTCGTGCCGGTTGGGTTGTTGGTGCGTTGGGAAACTTGGCGGGTGTCCCAGCTGTCGTCGGCGGTGGAAGCGGTGCCGTGGTCGTTGCGGAAAACGATCATGTACTGGCGGCGGTGGTTGGCTGGGATTTCCTTGGCACCGGGAGCGAACCAGGTGCAGGTGACTGGGTTGTCGTTGGCGTCGAGGCAGGTGCTGGCTTGGTTGATGAGGCTGGAACCTTCAGGAATGGCGCGAATGACTTCGGCTTTGGACGCTGGGTTGCCGTTCTCCATGTCGCGGTTTATGGGCAGGACGTAGGGCGTGCCGTTGAAGCGTTGCCAAGTGAGTCCGGCGTCAGGCGAGCGGGCGAAGTTCAGGTTGTTGTTCGTCTGATAGCCGTCTTCGCCTGCGGGGGAATCACCGCCGACCGGTTCGTAGCGCCAGCACCAGGTGATGATGAGGTCGTCGCCATCGGGACCGCCGAGTTGCGGCATGTTCAGATAGGGATTGTAGTTAGGATTCCAGCCGGTGCCCTTGATGAAGGGGGCCTGAGTGTTGGCGCTGATATGGACGTTGGACCAGGTGCTGGTCGCAATGTCGTAGCGGTTCATAAAGGCATCGCCATTGCCAGAAGCGACCTCACGAAAAAAGTAGAGCAGATCGCCGTCGGGCAGTCGCAGGAACTGCGGATAGGTCACTAGGTTTTCGGTGCCTGTCATGGTGGTGTCCGGTCCGAGCGCGATCGTGTTGGTGCCGGTCACCGGAGTGGTGGACTTGCTGTAGTGAAATTGGTCGCCGTGCATGCCCCAGGAAAGGTGCATGAAGCCGTCGCCATCGATTCCGAAGCTGATCACGTCGTGGCCGTCGGTGATGGCGTTGGCGGTGAAGCTGGGGTGTTTGAAAATTTCCCACTGCGAACTGCCGAGGGTGCGGCGGCCAATCCAGAGCGTGTTGTTGAAGGCCGCGGAGGCGGAAATACGATGCCTGCCGTACCACGTCATGAATTGTTGGTCGCCGAAGGTTTGGAGAGACGAGCGGACGAAGGCGACGGAGTTGATGGCAGAAGCACCGGCGTAGCCAAACTCGCTGGTGGCAGGATTGCTGTCGTCTACGGGGACGAGTTTCACCGCAGTGCCGGAGGGACGGGACGAGGTGCTTACGGGGCTGGTCGAGGCATCGAGTTCTTGCAAGTTGCCGAAGCGATCGCCGTCGGGATCGTCACCGGCATTGAGGTTGAGGTTGCCGAAATGGGTGATTTCCCAAGCATCGGGCAGGCTGTCGGCGTCGGTGTCAGCGGTGTTAGACGCGGAGTTTACAGGGGACGATTCGTTGTCGTATTCCGTCGTGTTGTTATCGCCGTCGCCATCCGGGTCGGATGCTCCGGTGTAAACGAGGGTGCCGAAATTGGAAATTTCCCAAGCGTCGGGCAGGTTGTCGCCATCGCTGTCGGTTTGGCCGACGGGGGCGACGAAGAGTTCGCCGCTGGTTTGGGAAAATTGCCAAGTGCCGGTGGGGTCGATCCAGAGGCCATTGTTGTTGATCCAGCCGTTGACGGTGAAGGTTGGATTGAAGGTTTCCGCGAGGGTCGTGGTGTTCACGAGCACCCAGCGATCGCCTTGGTTAGAACTGGCTTGCGAGAGATCGATTTGGAAGGCACCGCCGAGTTGGAGTTTGCCGCTGCCGAGAATGGCGTTGTTCACACCGTTCGTGCCGATGGCAAATTTCCAGGAGCTGCTGGTTGAGAACAACACGGATGACGCGGTGTTCTGGGTGGTGACGGTGAGGTCGCCAGTTAGAGTGTTGGGGCCGTTGAGCGTGGTGGCATGAGCATTGGCGGGAGTGCCGGAGGAAAGCTGCAGCGCACCAGTGCCGGAGAGCGGAGCGTTGAGGATGACGTCCGCTTGGTCGGCGAGGATGGACGAACCGCTGCCGGAAACGGTGATGCCACCGGCGAGGATGAGCGTTTGAGTGTTGTTGGTGCCGGCGCGGACAGTGCCGCCTTCCAATCGCAAATCGGAAATGGTGTAGGTCTGGCTGGCGGCGCTGCCTTTGTGGATCAGCGTGCCGCCGGACATGAGGCTCAACGAGGTGCCTTGAAACGTGAGGTTGGTCGCGTTCTCCGGCGTGCGTAGCAGATAGGACGTCGCATAGCTGAAGGCTGCGGATGGGGCGAGGGCGTTGGACCAGTTTCCCGCTTGGTTGAATGAGCTGGAACCGAGCGCATCATCGGCGGTGAGAACCACGGCGGTGGGCGTGAAGATGAAATCGGAGGCAGCTCGCGCGACGCTGCTGATGCGAATTTCGTCGATTTTGCCGTTCAATCCCTCACCGGATAGGTCGCGGTTTTCATTGCCGAAAACGAGAGGTCCTTTGATGCTGCCGCCGCCGGTGATGGTTAGAGCTTGGTTTCCTCCGATAGGATTGGCCGCGCCGACGGCTGCGTTGAGGCGCGTCCAGTAGAAGCGTGCGGTGGTGCCGTCGTAGGTGAAGGCGACGTGAAACCATTCTCCAGTGGTGAAGGCGTGTGCGCCGCTGTTAGGGATGGGCGCGGTGACGCGTGAACTGGTGCCGACGAGATTAAACTCAAGCAGCTGGTTGGGACCGTCAGGAATGATGCGGAAAAGGAATCCGCGCGGGGCGGCATAGGAGTCGGTGGCAATGATCTGGCGATTGCCGCTAGCGCTGGATGGCGCGATCAGGGCTTCGAGCGTGAAGGGTGCGTTGCCGCCGATGCCTAGGGTGGAAAGTTCGATGCTGTCGAGGCTGGCACTGCCGTTGAGATCGGCCTGATAGGTGCCTGACGCATTGGCGTCGTAGCCGAGCAGGTGGTTGTTGAATCCGCTGAGGTCTGCGGCATTTCCGAAGGCGCTGAATCCGGCCGCACCGGTGAGCGCGGTGGATGGCGCGGGCGTCGCGGTGGCGGGGGAGTTCGGTCCCACTGCGAGGACGTTGCCTCCAGCGCTGCCGGAGTTGGCGACGGATGAAGCACCCGCCGCTTCGTGGAGGTGATAGAGATGGGTGGTGTGAAGATCGGCCGTGTAAGGGCCGGAAATCCCCGCTTGGCTGGCGAGCGGCATGAGGAAGGCCACGGCGAGCGCCGGGCGGATGAATGAATGGGGCATTTCGAAAAGGGATACGAATTTCCCGGCCGGAATGCGGACATTCCGGCCGGGAGGGTGTGTGTTGCAATGAGAGGGTCAGTTCGCTTGGACGCGGACGAAGAGTTTTGGATTGGCCGTGAGGCCAGCGCTCAGGGTGATTTCGACGGTTTCCACCTCGCCGACGGTTGCGGTGACGGTTTGCACGGCTCCGTTGTCCTTCGCCCAGCCGGACAAGGTGGTGGAGGTCCAAACGCTGTAGGCCGCGTTGGTGAGGGAGGTTTTGCGGCGGGTGTAGCTGAGCTTGCCAGTGGTCTTGTTGAACGGCACGGCGATGGGATTGGCCGAGGCACCAGACTTCGCGTTGAGCCCGAACAGGCGTTCCTTGTCATTGGTGAGCGAGTCGAAGTCGTCGTCTCCATTCGCTCCGCCGGTCACGCTGTTAGTCGTTGCCCAAGTGTCGTAGTCCGAGCCGCCGACACCGCTGAAGTAGAATCCGTTAGCAGGGCGAGCAACGGAGCTGATGCGGACTTCATCGATAAGACCTTGGAAATTTTCGGTGGCTCCGCCGTTGTCGCGTCCTTCGTTGCCGATGACGAAATCGGGCGAGCCGAGGGACAGGTCCTCGCCCATGTTGCCGGAGAAAATCTCGCGGGCGGCGCTGCGGCTGCCGTCCATGCGTGTCCAGTAGAGTTTCACGTTGTCCGCCGTGGCTTCGGTGCCGTTGTAGGAAACGGCGACGTGGAACCATCCGCCTTGGACGATGGCGTCGGGATCTGCGCCTTCGGGCAGTTGGGCGAGCATGTGATAGGTGTCCGATCCCACACCGTTGAGGCTGATGTTGATGAACTCAAGCTGCGGCGTGGTGCCGGTGCCAGTGTATTGCGGGTTGCCGATGGGGATGAGGCGGAACTGGAACAGGCGGTTCGGGTTGTCGTCGTTGTCGCCGGAGAAGATCTGCATGTTGGTCACCGAGGCTGGGGCGACGTTGGGGTTGAAATCGATACGGACGACCGCTTCGAAGGTGAAGGCGCCGTCGGCTCCTGCCAAAATCATGGGCGTGCTGTCAGAGGTGCCGTTGGCTAACGGATAGGCGGCAAGATTGCCACCGGTGGTGGTGCCGCGGCCAGCGGTGGGATCCAGTGCGGTTTTAAAACCAGGCAAGGACCGTTGCCAGAGGGTCGCGCCATTGGCGAGCGAAGTCAGATAGATCGGATCCGTGCCCTCGTCGTTGGCGAGGTTGATGTAAGTGGCTTCCATCTCGTCGAGGTGCCACAGATGCAGCGTGTCGGCATCGGTGGCGTAGGGCTGGAGCTCTTCGGACGCATCTGGAATGCCGTTGCCGTCCGTGTCAGTGGGCGTGGAAAGCGCGACGAGCGGATAGGAACCGGCGAGTTGTTCGGCCAAGTTGTTGGCGGCATCCGCGTCTGGATTGCCCGTGGTGATTTGGGTCAGGTTGGTGAAATGGAAGCTTTCCCATGCATCCACCAGACCATCGCCTTCCGTGTCCAGCGGGGTGAACGCGGCGTTGTTCGGATTGGTGGGAACGGGCAGGGCTTTCGCCTCGGCGAGGGTGAAATAGCCGTCGATGTCCGGGTCTTCCGTGCCATTCTGGCGGCTGATGATGGAGCCAAGATCCTCGGTGAGGTAGTCGCCGAAATAGAACACCTCGTAGCCGTCGACCATGCCGTCGGCATCGGCGTCCGGGCTGGAGAAGACGTTGTTAGGATCGGTGCCAGCGTTGATCTCTTCTTGGTTTGAGTAGAGGTCGTGGTCGGCGTCCGGACCGATGACCTTGAGTTTGCCGGAAATTTCCTCGAAGCGGTATTTGGAGGTGGGATCGACCCAGGATCTGCCGACTTGCGTCCACGCTCCGGCACCGCTGGTGATGCCGGTGAGGAAGATGTTCTTGGCGGTGGTGCCGACGAGGTTCCATACATCGCCGTCGGCCAAGGTGGCTGCGGTTAGGTCGATGGCGAGTGCGCCGTCGATGTTGGTTTTAGGACCGGTTCCGGAAATGGTGTTGCTCACGCCAGAAGCACCGATGACGAAGTTGAGCTTACCGGTGCTGGCAACGGCGAAGCGGCCGTTATTGATGATGTTGCCGTTGTAGGTGTTCGCCGCATTTGTGAACGTGAGCGTGCTGGGATCGTTGTTACTCGCATCCACCGTGATGGGGCCGGAGCCGCTGACGAGCGAGTCGATGACGAGTGGTCCTTGCAGGTTAAACCTAGCACCGGTGGCTCCGATGGCGAGGTTGCCCACGAGCGCGAAGGACTGGGTGGTGCCTTCTGCGTGGCGGATGTAGCCGCCATTTACGGTGAGGTTGTTGATGGTGACGGGGTAGCCAGGCCCTTTGAGCATGAGCGCCTTGTTTAGATCAAAAGTGGTGGGCGCGACGGTCAACGAATCGCCCGCGAAAGGGCCAGCTGGGGCGACGGTGGGGGTGCGCAGCATGAACTCGCCGGTGGAGTAGGTGTTGCCCACAGCAGGGGCGGCGGCGTTGGACCAAAAGCCGACCGCGTTGAAGGACGAGTTGCCCAAGGCATCGCTGGCGGTGAGGGAGACGGGGGCGGCCTGGAGGGGAGCAGTTAGGGCGAGACAGCTGGCGAGCGTGTGACGAAGTTTCATAGGGGTTTTTTGGGAGTTTCGTCCGGTCGGCGAGCGCCATGCAGGCAGGGCGTGGACACGGTGCGATCCCTCGTAAGTGGCCGCTTCCCTGGCGCGTGACAACACGCAGAGCGAAAACCCAACCAAAAAGAGAGGGTCGCCCAAACGGCCGAAAAGGTCGTAAAATCCCCCTGAAAATGGGCAAAAATCAGTGGCCGAGGTACTTCACCACGGCCTCGGTCCGGGTGCGGACGTGCAGCTTGTTGTAGAGGTTATGCAGGTGAAATCGCACGGTTTCCAAGCTGATCCCGAGGTTGGCCGCGATCTCTTTGTAGAAGCTGCCTTTGACCAATTCTTCAAGAATCTGAGTCTCGCGTTTGGTGAGGTTCCAGTCTTCGCCAGGAGGCGCGGGCACCTCGGCGAGGAAGTGTTGGAACACGTGACGGGCGACGGCGCTGGAAATCGGGCTGTTGCCAATCATCACGTCGTCGAGCGATTCGAGCAGGCGGTTCGGCACGTCGCGCTTGAGCAGGTAGCCGGATGCGCCAGCGGCGAGTGCCTCGAACACGCGCTCTGGGTTGTCGTAAACGGTGAGCATGAGCACCTTGGTGTTAGGCTGGTGCAGTTTGAGTTGGGAAACGCACTCGATGCCGGACATGCCGGGCAGTTGAATGTCCATCAGCACCAAATCCACCGGTGTTTCTGATAGGATGGGCAGTGCGGCTTCTGCGTTGGGGAAAACGTGGCGGACGGTCCACGGCGTGGCGTTTCCGATGAGGTCAGTCAGCGTGAGTCGGAGTTCGGAGTCGTCCTCGACGATGGCGATGGTGCGGGAATTTTCAGACATGGCCGGTGGGATGGGGTGGAGAAGGCAATTTGCAGCTCATGACGACGGTGGTGCCGCCGCCCGGGCTGGATGTGATCAGGCAAGAACCATGGATTTCCTCCAGCCGTTTGACCATGTTGGAAAGCCCGTTGCCGGAATCGGGCAAGGAGGTGTCGAATCCGCGTCCGGTGTCGGCGATGCGGATGACGAGTTTTTCATTTTCTAACGTGAGGATGAGGCTGGCCTCGCAAGGGCCGGCGTGGCGCAGGATGTTGTGCAGGCATTCCTTCACCGCCAGCGCGATGTGGTGGCGGAAATCCGAGCCGAGAGGGAGCTTGGGCAGGACGGGTGGAATGTCGAATCGGCAACGGATCGGTGCGTCGCGGAACATTTCCTCCACGGTGCGGGCAACGTGGATGCCGAGGTGGTTGAGCGTGTCGTTGGCGGGATCCACCGCCCAGACGAGGTCGTCCATGGCAGTGACCAAGTTGCGTGCGGAGTGGTTGAGGCGATGGAGGTGGCTGCGGGCGCGCTCGGGGTTTTCCGCCATGTCGCGTTCGACCAGTGCGGAGTTCATGGTCATCAGGGTGATGCGCGTGCCGAGGTCGTCGTGCATGTCGCGGGCAATGCGGGCGCGGTCGTCGGCGAGGGCTTTTTGCAGCCGCAGCGCGCGCAGGCGGCGGCGGGCTTTGCGGCGGGCGAGCGACAGAATGAAGCCGGCAATGGCGGCGACACCGGATGCGGCGATGGCCGGCCAGAACCACGGTCTTTCCCAAAATGGCGGGCGGACGAGCAGCGGCACGGCGAGCGAGGCGACGGACAGGCCATCGTCCGCTGGGGCGATGGCGCGAAAAGTGTACGAGCCGGATGGGACGTTGACGTAGGTCGCCCGGTGGAGTTTTCCGCCGATCACGTTGTAGGCCTCGCGCCATTTGAGAATGACCGTGGAGTCTTCTGCGAGGTCGCGCGGGACAGGTGCGGAAGCGACCCACGCCGCGCCATTCGCTTGGTCGGCATCGACCAAGGCGAGTGCAGGATCGGTGGTTTCAATGGTGATGCGGGCGATGGCAGGGTTGACCCCAGCGCGTTCCCATCCCGTCGGCTTGCCGCCCGAGGTGCCGAGGTTTTCACCCTCTGCGAAACTTGGGTTGAACCACAGCGAGCGCAGCCCGCCGGACGATGCCGGAGCGAGCAGGTCCACATCGTCGATGGCCATAAATCCGGTGGTGTCCGCTGAGCCGGATGAAAGCGTTAGGCGGAAGGACTGAGCACCCGCCGGGACGAAAACTGCCTCCTGCCGCGGGGTGTAGCGCGAATCGTCGAGCGAAGTTTCCCAACCCGGGCTTGAGCCAATCGCTGGAAACTCCGCGCGCGCCATGACCGAGCCATTTCCGCCCAAGATCTCGACCAGTAGGAACATCCCTTGCGCGCTCTCTTGCCACCTGTCGTCCAAACCGGTGAGTTGCCGCCGAATGTGCGACGGGCTGATCAGGCTTTCGGGCAGGATCTCGAAGTCGAAATCCAAGCGATGCAGACCGGCTGGGATTTCAAGCGGCCCGTCGGTTAGCGAGGCGGTTACGGGCCTGTCGTTGACGAGGATGCGCGAAAGATGGAGTTGGATGGGGCCTTTCTCGGTTGGGTTTGCCGCAGGATTTCCGGAAAAAGGCGGCCGACGGCGGTGGTTCGGGACGAACAGAAAATCGCTGGGATCGCGCGCCACGCTGCTGAGCCGGACCTCATCGATTTTTCCGGGAAAGGGCTCGGACTCGGCGTTGGTGGGGAACTGGCGCGCCTCGTTGCCAATCGCGAAATCGCCGACGATGGGCTTGAGATCGGAGAGCAAGGTCCCGTGGCCGACGCGGTTCGCCTCGCGCAAGCCATGCCTGAGACGCGTCCAGTAGAGCCGCAAATTGTTAGCGGCTCCCTCGTTGCCGTCGTAAGTCACCGCGACGTGGAACCAATCGTGGGTGTTGATCGCGTCCGGGCCCGTCACCGGGATGGTGGCCAATGCCCCGCCCGCCGTGCCGATGCTGCCGAGCGGGATGAAGGAGAGGAACCCTTCCTTTTCGATGCGGAAATTGAACACCCGCTCGTTGCCATCGCCGTCCATCGAGAGGATGCCCAGTGCGATGGACTGCGCTTCGGTGGGCATGATGTCTAACTGGACGAGTGCCTCGAAGGTGAACGCGCCGTCCGCTCCGGTGAACGCAAACGGATCCGGCGCGTTGTCGGCCGGGCCTTGCGCGAGCTTTGGCGCGGCGAGCAGGATGGCTCCTCTCAGGTCTGCCGCTCCGGGCGTGCCGCCGGCATGATGGTGGAAGGAAAGCGCCTGGCCGAAGCCTGGCAGGCTGCTTTCTCCGGCGACCGCGCCATTCAAAAGCCCGCGCATCGGGCTTGGTGGGCTGCCCTCGTCGCGGAATGGCGGGGCCGCTTCATCCAAATGCCACAGGTGCAGCGTGTGCGCATCCGCCACATACGGCGTGGCCGGAACGGCGGACGCGATCCCGCTCATCGCTGCCAGCGCGAGGGCAAAAAGGAAGGAAGGTCGCACGATCACCGGAGTAATAAAGCAAACAGACGGCACTCTTGCGAGATACCGTCTGTGGAAAAATCCAGTCAGCAAACGCTCAACCGCGGCGGCGACGCAGCAGTCCTAACAAGCCGATGCCACCTAGCAAGACAGCGGACGGTTCGGGGACGACGCGCAGGTTGTCCAGAGTTCCCAAGGTTCCAACGGCACGGACGTCTGAATAGAATCCAACGAACTCCGCATCATTTGCGGTCGTCGGGGTGCGTGTGGTTACGAGGTTCCGCGTGACTCCGTTGTAATAGCCCAGTTCGTAGGTGTTCGTGGCCGTGCGAGCAATGAATAGGCTGGTGTAGGTCACGGCGACGTTTGGACCCGCAAGCGCGTATTCCGTGGTGCCGTCAAAGCCTCGAGAATAAATGAAGCTGTTGGAGCCGCGGGCGTAGATGGCGACATAGTCCTGACGCACTCCAGCCACAGGCAGGGTGCCGCCGACGTAGAGGCCGAGATCTTGAGAAGCGGTGTTGCTGGTGATGTCCACTTGCAGTTCCTGACCCACCAAAAGGGAAAGGCCGTTGTAGGTGTAAGCGGCTTGTTGGATGCCGTTCCAAGCAGTGGTGTTGAGTTGCAAACCTCCTCCGGAAATTTGCCAAGAGGCCGTGTTGTTGGCTCCTCCATTGGCATCGAGGATCACCGTGTTGGTGTAATTCGTGAGACTTCCGCTGAAATCATCAATGAGGGTTGCGGCTTGGCTCGCCACCGTCGTAATGCCGACAAGCGCGATGAGGGGTAGGGGTGTTAGGAGTTTCATGGTTTTTTGATGCAGGTTTCCACAGGCAAGATTTCCTGTCGGACCGGAACCACTAAGTCCTTCCGTTCACGGCGGACAAGCATGTCGGGCCATACCCAACCAAAAAGGGGGGGAAGCTCGTGGAACACAAAAAGCCCTATTTTTCCGTCGGTTGGACGAAGGAGACGGGCGATTTGAGATCGCGGTAAACCTCACCTGCTGGCGTGAGCGAACCGTCGTTTTGGCTCAGGCGGCGGCAGTCTTCGACCCAGTTAAATGGGGCGTAACGCTCCACGAAAGGGGTTTCGTCGAGCATGCGTGTCATCTCGCGGATGGCATCCCGCTGCTGGGGGGCACTGGGATCGGCGGGCTTGGTCCAGTTCGCGCCGTTGTTCCATTCGGTCACCCACAGCGGGCGTTTCACTCGCTCATGGATCTGCGTGAGGAATTGACGAAACTGCTCGGCTGCGCCCTTGGCATCGCCCGGATCATTCGCGGCGCGGTAGTAATGGACGGCCACGTAATCCACCCGCAGCCCAGCCGCATCGGCCTTTTCCATGAACTGATAGAGCCACCCAAGACCGCCGTCCGAGGTCGATGGTGAGCCAAGCCGCAGGCCCGTCTTCAGCAGGTCAGGCCAGCCTGCGATCGCTTCGTCGACAGACATGTTCGCCTGATCGGGGCGGTCGGGTTCGTTATATCCTAACAGATGATTGATGCCCTTGTCTTTCCAATCCTGTTCGAGGCCAGGCCACCAGCGTTTCTGGCGGATGGCGACGTATTCAAGATCTGGGTTGGACTTCGCGCCGATGTTCCAGTCATAAAACCAGCCCACGTCGAGGCCCTTCCCAATGCCGCCCGCGATGCCTTTTTTGCTCACCCAGCGCCATGGGAAAACCCGTGCAAAGCGGACGCCTTGGTCCAATCCCGCAGGCAGGGTGTTGATAACAAGGTCGTGATCTTGCGCGACGTAGTTGCGGCTGACGCCCGTGCCATCCTCCTTTTCCGCGAGCGTCGCCATGTAGCCGCGGCGCAGGACGAAGGATCCCGGCGGCCCTTTCAATCCACCCAGCGGCTTGGCTTTGTACGCTTCATAGCACTTCACCGTCACCGATGGGCCGCCGAAATTTTTGCCCTCATGGAGCGTGAGTGCGGGAAAATCGTCGCCTTGCGGGATGATCACCGAGCCACTGGCATGCTGCACCACGCGCAGGTTTTTGCCGGGCTTTGCGGCATCGCCGTTGACGCGGATGCGATCGAGAAATTTTTCTAACATTACCGACGGTAACACGTGATCGAGGAACAACCACGCGTCGGGTGAGGTCATGAAAAATGAGCTGCCTTTGATGGGATCGCCCTTGCCGGTAATGTGAAGTTCGGACGCGCCTTCCAGCGTGACCACCTGATCGGTGAGCGTTTCGACGGACTTCGTTTCATAGCCGCTGCGGCTGGTGACGGGCCCGCCGGGTTTCGCTGGAGCGGCCTTGCTCACCTTGGCCAGCGTCTTGAGGAACTGCTGATCGGTCGGGGAAAGGTTGGCGAAGGGAAACTCGAAGCTCTTCCCCGCGCTGTCCTTGAGCACCACGTAGCCATTGCCCATCCCGACAAACTCGGCCTCCAGCTTCTTTTCCACGCCGGTGAACGACCACTCACGCGCGTGCAGCACGGGAACGAGGAATGCGGTTAAGACGGCGAGGGTGGTGGTTTTCATGACGGTCTCAACCATGTGGAGAGCTCTCGGTTGCTCAATCCAGGAATTTTCCTGGATTGAGAATTCCGTTAGGATCGAGCGCGTTCTTGAGCGCGTGGTGGGTGGCAAAGGAAACCTCGCCGAGTGCGCGGCGTATCCACGGCTTTTTCGCCAATCCCACGCCGTGCTCGCCGGTGATGGCTCCGTCGTGATCGAGGATCCAGTTAAACAGCACGTCCAATGCCGCGTCGGCATGGGCGCGGATGGTGGGATCCTCGTAGTCGCGCACCATCAAGTTCGTGTGGATGTTGCCGTCTCCGGCGTGGCCGAAACAGGCGATGGCAATGCCGCTGTCCTTTTCTAACTGGCGCGCGAAGGTGACCAGTTCGACCAAGCGCGAACGCGGCACGACGATGTCCTCGTTGAGCTTGGTCAGGCCGGTGTCGCGCAGCGAAAACGAAAACTCGCGCCGCAGTTTCCAAATCCGCTCGCACGACGCTTCGTCCGGCGCGCGCTCGATGAAGGTGGCTCCGAGTCGTGTGAGAAGCTGATAGAGTTCCTCGATCTCGGAAAGCGTGGCCGCAGGACGACCGTCAATCTCGACAATGAGATGGGCGTTGCCGGGTGGAAAGGTTTCTGGCCCAAGCTTTTTTCGAGCCGCGGCAAGCGTGAATGAGTCGGTGATTTCCAGCGCGGACGGCAGATGACCTGCATTGAGGATGGCTTGCACGGCAGCGGCGGCCATCTCGAACTCGGGAAACACGGCGGCAAGCATCGCCCGGCTGGCGGGCTTCGGAATGATGCGCAGCGTCGCTTCGGTGACGATGCCGAGCATCCCTTCCGAGCCGGTGAATGTGCCGATGAGATCAAATCCGGTCTTGTTCTTGTGCAGCCGTCCGCCGGTGCGCAGCACCTCGCCAGAAGCCAACACGACTTCCAAGCCGAGGACATAACTACGAGTGACGCCGTACTTCAAGCAGCGTGGCCCACCCGCGTTGGTCGCGATGTTTCCGCCGATGGAGCAATCTTTCAGCGACGCTGGATCGGGCGGGTATTCCCAACCGACAGCATGCGCCGCAGCCTGCAAGTCGCCAGTGATCACGCCGGGCTGCACCACCGCCACCCCGTCTTCCGGGTAAATTCCCAAAATCCGGTTCATCCGCGCTGTGGAAAGCACGATGCCGCCATGCACCGGCACCGCCCCGCCGACGTAACCGAAGCCCGCCCCGCGCGTGGTGACCGGAATGCGGCGCTCGTTGGCAAATTTCAACACCGCGGAGACATCGGCGGTGGATTCCGCGAAGACGACGATGTCCGGCGTGCGGCTGGCCGACCACTTGTCGCCGGAATGGTCCGCCAAGGCCGCGGATTGGGTGGTGACTTTTTCGCCACCTACAAGGGCGGCGAGGGCGGCTGCGGTATCGAGGGAACTCATGCGAAAACCCCAGCGTCGGCACCCCGCCGCCCAGCGTCAATCCCAGAGCGGTGCGCCTATCGCAGCCCGAGTTGGCGGTTGATGGCGTTGATGATCACGACGAGGTCGGAGGTTTTGCTAACGAAGGGCAGGCCGCCTTTCATTTGCAGTTCGCCGTGGTCTTCGGGGTTTTCCTCGACCAGCGCGGTGAGCATGAGCACCGGCGTGGCGGCCAGCATGGGCTCGGACTTGAGCGCGTTGACGACGTCGCCGCCATCCATGCGCGGCATCACCAAATCGATCACGCAGATGTCGGGCAGAAAGGCCCGGGCTTCGCGCAGAGTGAGCGTGGGATCGTTGATTTGGCGCACCTCGAAACCGCTTTCCTCAAGGTTGGCGGCGAGCAATTCGGTGAAATCCACTTCGTCATCGATCAAGAGCACTTTGGGATTTGCATTCATCTCATCATCCTTTCCATCCGCAGACTTCGATCAAGAAGCATCTTCACGTTTTGTCCACTTTGAGCATGAGCGTGGCGATGGCCCCGCTGCGGTCGCTGCGGTTGGCGATGAATAGATCGCCACCGTGAAGTTCGGCAATTTTGCGTGAAACGGTCAGCCCGAGGCCCGTGCCCTTGCCGGTGGGCTTGGTGGTGAAAAAGGGATCGAACAACTTACCTAACACTTCCTCGGCGATGCCCTGGCCGGTGTCGGCGACGGTGATGCGCACCATGCGGTCGCCTTGGCGCAGGCGGTCGCGCAGGCGGTTGCCTTCGTCGGGAGAAACGTTGTCCAAGCTGATGAGGTCGGTGCGTATCGTCAGCTCGCCGTCGCCATCCATGGCATGCATGGCATTGATGAAAAGGTTCACCAAGACCTGCTCGATTTTGGTCTGATCCACCTCCACCACGGGCAGTCCGTCGCTGGGTTGGAAATCGATGCGGATGCCGCCTTTACGCAGTTGATATTCCACCAGTTCCAACGCGTCGGCGACGAGGTTGTTCGGGTGCCATGGATGAAACTCAAGTCGGCGATCGGACGAGTAGTCGACCAGCCCGCGGACGATCTTTTTGGCGCGATCAATGCCGCGTTTCATGCGGGCGATCGTTTCCGCAGCTTTGGCATCGTCCGCTGGTAGGTGGCGGGCTAACAGTTCAAGGCCCATTCCTATCATGGCGAGCGGATTCTTCACCTCGTGCGCCACGCCAGCGGCGAGCCTGCCGACGGATTCCATCTTTTCGGCTTGGATGAGTTGCTCGTGCGCTTGAGTGAGGTTTTCATGGGTTTGCATGAGTTCTTGGTTGAGCGCTTGGAGTTCACGCTCGGCTTTTTTTCGATCGGTGATGTCGGTGGACATGCCGCCCACTGCGTGGATCTCGCCGTCCAGATCACGCATCGGGAATTTCACCGAGACGAAGGTGCGGTCGCCTTCGGGGAATGTTAGGATTTCGTCCACCTGCACCGGTTGGCCGCGCTCGATGACGAGGCGGTCGTTCTTCTGGAGTCGGCGCACGGAGTCTGCATCGCCATGGACCTCGATGTCCGTCTTGCCGATGACCTCTTCCGCTGTCACGCCGAACATCTCCTCATAGCGGCGGTTGATCATGAGGTAGCGGCCATCGAGCGATTTCACGTACATCGGGGACGGGCTGTTATCGACGATTTCCTGCATGCGGCGTTCGGTCTGGCGCAGGGCTTGGCGCGCCTTTTCCTGTTCGGTGACGTCACGGTTGATGCCGACGATGCCGAAGACCTGGCCCTCGCGATCTCGCACGGGCACCTTGGTGGTGAGGAAATGGCGCAGGTCGCCGGTGGTGTCATGCACACGGCTGTTCTGGTTGATGACGGCCTGGCCATCTAACATCACTTTGTGGTCCTCCTCGATGAAAGCGCGTGCCCGTTCTTCGGGGAAAAAGTCATAAGGTGTTTTACCCGTGACTTGTTCGGGGTCCTCGCAGCCGACGAGTGCGGCGAGCGCGCGGTTCACGACGATGTAGTGGCCGTCGAAATTGCGGATGTAGATGCTGTCTGGAATGCTGTCGAGCAGGGCACGCAGCGTGTTGCGCTCTCGTTCCAAGGTGAGTTGCGTTTCCATCAGCTCAGTGACGTCGCTGGAAATGCCGAAGGTGCCGACGATGCGTTGCTGCTTGTCGCGGAAGGGCAATTTGGAGCTGAGCACCCAACCAATTTTTCCGTTAGGAAAGGTTTCTTTTTCGACGAATTTTTCGATGCCTTTGCCGCTGGCGATGATGCGTTGCTCATCTGCCCGCGCTTGGTTGGCGTGTTCTGGGCGGAAAAAATCCGCATCGGTTTTGCCAAGCATGCGTTCTGGAGTGCCTGCGCCGAGGGTTTCCGCCATCGGCTGGTTCACTTGGAGGAAGCGCGATTCGAGGTCCTTGAAATAGATGTTAGCAGGCACCGACTCCATCAGCGCACGGAAGTATTGCTCCAGCTCGTCGCGTTCGTGGAGTAGCGAGTGGAATTGCTTGCGGCTATCGAGCAGCCTGGTGCGGGATTGACCGTGTCCCGCGAGGATGACTGCTAGCAACATGATGCCGCAGGACAGGCAGACCCAGCGCAGTGTCATGTTTCCGGCAGGGAGCAGCGTCATCGCCACCAACACCGCAGCCAATGCCGCCCCAGCCACCAGCACCACTCGCTGTTTCCCGGTATTCATCTCTCCATTCAACCTGCGCACTGGATTCTTGCGAGATCTTTCACCAGCACTCACGTTCCTAAAAACCACCCGCACTCGGGTGGCGTTGCCAATCCTCCAATCGAGACCCCATGAAAATCCACCACACCTTCCTGCTGCCTGCTCTCGCCACCTCGGCCGTCCTTTCGGTCACTGCGGCTGCGGCCGAAAAGCCACTCAAGGCATTGCTCGTCATCGGCGGCTGCTGCCATGACTACGGCGTCCAAAAGGATATTTTGGAAGCCGGCATTGAGGCGCGCGGCAACATCGAAGTGGACGTTTGCTATTCGCCAGACACCAGCACCAAGGCCACATTTGCCTGCTATGAAAAGGATGATTGGGCCGCTGGCTACGATGTCGTCATCCACGACGAATGCTCGGCAGACATCAAGGACGCGAAGGTGGTCGAGCGCATCCTCGCGCCGCACCGCAAGGGCCTGCCCGGAGTGAATTTGCATTGCTCCATGCACAGCTACCGCGTTTCTCCGGAATTCAAAAAACCGCTCGCACAGGGTGCCGAGGGCGCGTTGTGGTTTGAATTCCTCGGCCTCCAATCATCCAGCCACGGCCAGCAAAAGCCGATTGCGATCTCCTACATCGCGGCGGATCACGCCGTCACGAAAGGCTTGGAAAACTGGACGACAGGAAACGAGGAACTCTACAACAACCTGCGCATCCATGACAGCGCCACGCCGCTGGCCAAGGGCAAGCAAGGCGATGCGGAAACCGTCGTCGTCTGGACCAATTCCTACGGCGAGGCCAAAACGCGCGTGTTTTCCACCACGCTCGGCCACAACAACCAAACCCTTTCTGACGATCGCTACCTGGATCTCGTCACGCGCGGGCTGCTGTGGTCCTGCGGAAAACTTGGCGACGATGGCAAGCCCGCCGCGGGCTATGCTCCGGCGGTTAAATGAATCACACTGACGCGAGGCCGCGTCATTTTCCTTCTTTGCGACCCAGCTGCTTCGCGCTCTCGCGCGTGGCGGCGGGCAACGTGCCAAACCATTCCTCCGAGGCGGCGAATCATTTCCTCACCCCGGAAAGGTGGGGCGATTCTAACGAATCAGCGTTGGCTGGCTTCCAACTCGGCGACGCTCACGCGGTCGTCTTTTTTCAGGAAAAACAAGGCTCCCACGGCTGCCCAGAAGACATTGCAGGCAAAGCCCGCCAGCGACGCCGCGACCGCTGTGGACGGGGCCACCCCAGCGAGATCGTCTAGCAGAATTTGGAATAGGTTTTCCCGCACACCCACGCCGCCGATGGAAATGGGCAGCCCGCTGATGGAATCAATGACTGGCATCGCCGCCATCACCGCGCCGTAGCTCGCGCTGCCGCCGACCGCGCGCATGCCGCACCAGTAGGACGAAAAATAGGCGGCTAACATCAGGAACGAAACCGCCAGCCCGCCGAGCGCAAATCGCCAGTTTCTACGATAGACGTCGTAGAGTTCCGGGATCTGTTTCAGGATGGGAAAGCGCGCAAAGCGATTGTTCGCGTGGATGCGCCGGTGCACTGGCGGCGAGGCGCAAACGAAGATCAATCCGACCATCGCCAAGCCACCGCCAAGGTAGAACCAGGCGAAAAGGATCACGTTTTCGCCCAGCAGGCTGGTCTCCGTGAGCGTGTGATAGCGCGTCAGTGTGATGACGAAAAACAGCAGCGCGATGGATACCAGCCCGGCCAAGTGGTCCGCCATCACTGCCATCGCGATGACCAGCTTGCGGCCGGGGAGATCGCGTCCTAACAACACGATTCGTGCGGCGTCACCACCGAGACCGCTGACTGAGGCGAGGCTGAACAGGCTGTCGATGAGCGTTAACTCGATGGCGCGTGGGAATTTCACCGGCAGCGATTGGCCACGCAGAAAGAGCCACCACCGCAGCGCGTGCAGGACGATGGAAACTCCGGCCAACGCGACTCCGCCCGCGAGCCAACGGTAATCGATCGCACCCGGCTGGGTGAACACCGAGCCATCGAAATCCACCCGCGAAAACGCCCAGATCAGGCAGGCTGCCGTCAGTACCAGCTTCAGCAGGAATATCAGAATGGCCTTCATGCCTGCCGTCGAACGCCCACGTTTCAGGCGGATTTTTCGATCTCCTTCGCGATGGATTCGACGTTTTCGAGAATCGCTTTCGCGGCGTCCGAGTTCCCCACTTTAAGACCGAAATGTTTTTCTAGGGCGACGACGAGTTGCAATGCGTCCACCGAGTCTAACCCCAGCCCGGCACCGCCGAAGATGGGTTCCGTGGTGCCGATTTCCTCAGGTGCCTGTTCGAGCATGAGTTCTTCCACCATCACTTCTTTGATTCTTGTCCTGAGTTCGTCGCCTTGCATGATAGGTAAAGTTAGAAAATTCCGCCGTCGATCTTGAGCGCGGCTCCAGTGATGTAGCCTGCGTCTTCGCTGGCGAGAAAGTAAATCGCGGCGGCGACTTCTTCCGGCTTGCCGAAACGTCGCATTGGAATGCCCGAACGAGCGTTTTTCCGCGCCTCGTCATCCATTCCTGAGAGCGCCGCTGTCTCGATGTAGCCGGGCAACACCGCGTTCACCGTGATGCCAGCGCGAGCGACTTCCTTCGCCATAGTTTGACCAAACGCCACCACGCCCGCCTTGGCTGCCGCGTAGTTCGTTTGGCCGAGCGGGGGCAGGATGGCGCTCAGCGACGCCACGTTGATGATGCGGCCGAAGCGCTGGCGCATCATCGGCAACACGGCAGCGCGGCAACCGTGATAGACCGAATCCAGATTGGCTGAAATGACCGAGTGCCACGCCTCGTCCGGCATCGCAGCGAGCAGGCAATCGCGGTGCATGCCGGCATTGTTGATCAGCACATCGAGCCGCCCATCCGTTGTGACGATGGTTTCCACCGCTGCTTTCCAAGCGTCGGGAGACGTCACTTCCAAATCGACCAGCGAGCAGCGGCCGGGAAATTCTTCGACCATCAGCGCCGCTTGGTCACGCGATGCGCGGACGCCGAGCCAGACACGTGAATTGGCATCATGGCTCAGGAAATAGCGGGCGATCCCGAGGCCGAGACCGCCATTTCCACCGCTTACCAAAATTGAACGCACGGCGGAAGATTGACCGCCGCCGGGGGCGGGTCAAGACGCCCGTCCCAGACCCCGCTCAGGCGGACGTGTTGCCGGGCTTCCATTTGATGTTGCAGCCGCTGCTTGGATACGGGCGGGCAAGGGGGGCTTCGCCGGCGAGCATGCGCCGCACTGCCTCGCGCAGGTCACCGCCGTGGGCAGGTTGGCCGCTGCGCGGGCGCGAATCGTCGAATTGGCCCGCGTAGAACAAGCGCTGGTTCGCCCCAAATAGGAAAAAATCAGGCGTGCAGACTGCGCCGTGCGCTTTCGCCGTTTCCTGCGACTCGTCGAGCAAGTAGGGGAAATCCCAGCGGTGCTGGCGCGAAAATTCCCGCATTGGCTCCGGCCCATCCTGCGGGAAGCGCTCCAGATCGTTGGAATTGATCACCACCGTGTTCACTCCGAGCTCGGAAATTTCTCGTGCGAAATTCCCCAGCGTGTCCGCGAGGTGGATGACAAAGGGACAGTGATTGCAGGCAAAGACGACGAGCAATCCGTTGCTTCCGGTGATGGATTTGCGCGAATGCGGAACGCCGTCGGCATCGGGCAGCGTGAAATCCGGTGCCGGATCGCCGGGTTTCATTTGGAAGGATGACAAGGTTTCAGCCATGCCGAAACCATATCACAGATGACCCATTGGCAAAAAGTTTTCCGCCTTTGACGGGCCATGCATCCACTGCAAGCATGCGCCGCCATGGTCGATGCCCTTACGCCGGAGGAACGCCTCCGCTACTCCCGCCACCTGCTCATCCCCGCGATTGGCGAGGCGGGACAACTGCGGCTGAAGCAAGCTGCCGTGCTGCTCGTCGGCGCTGGGGCGTTAGGCTCACCATCGGCCCTCTATCTGGCCGCCGCTGGCGTCGGCACGCTGGGGCTGGTCGACGCGGACATCGTCGATGCCTCGAACCTCCAGCGACAAATCCTTCACGGCGAATCGTGGGTCGGGAAACCGAAACTCGACAGTGCCGTCGCTCGCCTGCGCGAGGTGAACCCGCTCGTCCAGGTGGTCTCGTATCGCGTCCGCTTCACGCCGGAAAACGCGATGGAAATCGCCGCAGGCTACGACCTCATCGTCGATGGCTCCGACAATTTCCCCACCCGTTTCCTCACCAACGACACCGCGTTCCTGCAAAAGAAGCCGCTCGTTTTCGGTGCCATCCACCGCTTCGAAGGGCAGACCGGCGTGTTTGCACCGCATCTCGGCGGCCCTTGCTACCGCTGCTTGCTGCCGGAAATGCCACCTGCTGGCAGCGTGCCGTCCTGTCAGGAAGCGGGCGTGTTGGGCGTGCTGCCCGGCATCATCGGCTCACTCCAAGCGATGGAAGCGATCAAGCTGTTGCTCGGCGCAGGCAAGATCCCGTTAGGAAAGCTCACCTGTTACGACGCTCTAACGAGCAGCTTTCGCTCCATCCGCCTGAATCGCGATCCGCGGTGTCGTCTCTGCGGCGATGTGCCCGAAATTTTCAGCGTTTCCAACTCGGAAACCAACGCCTCCGCCACCTGCGCGGTCACTGACCCATCCATGGAATCCATCACCACTGCCGAACTCCGCGCCTTGCTCACGCAAGGCGGTTTCACAGGCCTTCTCATCGACGTTCGCGAATCGGACGAATACCAAGCCGCCCACATCGACGGATCGACATTGATCCCGCTTGGAACGCTTCCCGACGAGCTGGCAAAACTGCCGAAGGACCGCGAAATCCTTGTCCACTGCAAAGCGGGTGGACGTTCTGCGAGGGCGGTGAAACTGCTGCTCGAAAATGGTTTCACCGAGGTGAAGAACGTCACCGGTGGCATGGATGCATGGCTCGCAGAGAACTGAGAAATCATGAGGCTCGAATTGAAAGGACTCGTAGATTGGGGCGGAATCATCGATCAGCCTGCATTTGATCCTAAAAATTGTTCTGTCCCGCTCTGGGTCGACGTCGGTATTGATGATGAGGAAGGTGCCAATCAATTTGACCTGCAAGTAGTGACTCCTACTTTCCTAAGTTCGTGCGAGAAGTCGACTTGGGGCCAAAGTCTTTTAGTGGTCCCGGTGTTCACTTGGGAGAATGTCGAAAGAGAGATCGAAGAGCTTATCGCGGGAATTCCCGCAAAGAATTGGGACGATGCCGTCAAAATGCTTACCCGGTTTATGCACTGGGAATACGAAGGAATGGAGGGCTCGGATCAAACGGTTCTCGTGCCCTTTCCAGGCCAGTAGACTTTTGACGCTCCTGTCAGCGCCGCAGCGCCACTCGTAGAACCCTGTCGTCCGAGGTGAGGTAAAGGCGAGTGCCGCCCTCGCCAAACGCGATGTTGGCCGTCGGCCGACCGCAGAGGATGCGGCCTAGCAGTTTTCCCTGAGGATCCAGGATCAGGCAACCACCGGGCCCGGTGGAGAAGACGTTTCCTTTGGCATCGACCTTGATTCCGTCTGGCGCGCCGGGGCCTTTGAGATCCTTGCAGTTGAAGAACACCTTGCCGCCATCGGTCGTGCCGTCGGGGTTGAGCGGATAGGCCATGATGACCGGGGCCGGGCCGTGCGATTGGGCGACGTAGAGGGTTTTTCCATCCGGCGAAAGCGCCACGCCGTTAGGCCGTTCGAGGTCGCGGACGACCACCGAAACCATGCCCTGTGGGGTAACCCGGAACACTCCGAAAAACGGCATTTCGCGAAACTTCGTGTCCTTGTCGCGATCCGGCAGTCCATAGGGCGGGTCGGTGAAATAGACGTCGCCGTTTGCGGCGATTGCGAGGTCGTTGGGCGAGTTGAAGCGCTTGCCCTCGAAGTTGTCGGCCAGAGTCCGCTTGCCGCCGCCCGGGGTGAGATAGGACACGCGCCGGTCGCCGTGCTCGCAGAAGAATAAGCGCCCTTTCGCGTCCATCGTGAGTCCGTTAGAGCCCGGTTCGCTGCCGTAGTCCGCGACTCCGGTGTAGCCCGAAGGCTTCATGAAAATGGACGCCACGCTGTCGCCCTCCTTCCACTGATAGATCGTGTTCCGTGGGACATCGGAGAACAGCAGGCGCTTTTCCTGCTCGTCCCACACCGGCCCTTCCGCCCAATCGAAGCCGGTGCAGAGTGTTTCAATCTTCGCCTGAGAATCGAGGATGGCGTCGAGCGCGGGATCGAGACGTTCGATCGATTCTTTGGCGGAAACCAGGACGGGAAAGAGGAATAGAAGGCTGAGGATTTTCATGAGAACGCCTATACGCGGCGCACCGAATGACCTTTCCAAGTCAGCCATCCATCAAGCCGCGCCGACCAAGGCCGTGACTTCATGAAAGTCCAGTTCGGCGGAATCCCCACCCACCGTGATGCTGATGCCCGGGGTTTCGTTGAAGCGGCCGATTTCACGGCAGGTGATTCGTGTCGCCGTGAAATGACTCTTCGTGCTTTCCACATCCTCCGGTGAAATTGCCAGCAGGTAGCCGTAGCTCGGAAACGAGACGAGCCAGCGCTCGATCTCCGCATCCATCGGGCAGGGCAGGTCCTCGAGATCGAGTACAGCCCCGACTCCGGAGCAATGGCACAGCATCGCTAGCGTGCCAATGATGCCGCCATTGCCGATGTCCTTGCCCGCACGGCAGAGGCCTTTTTCCGCGAGTGAGGGCAGCAGTTCCAGATCCGCTCGCAGTCGCTCCGGAGCGGCGGTGGTGCTGGCGTCCCAGAAGGGTTTCTCACCTCGATAACCTCCGTGTAGATCCACCGCGAGCACCAGCTTGTCACCCGGCTTGGCGTCGAAACTGGTGATCAGGCAATCGCCTGCATGGCCGAGCACGGCTGCTCCTAACATCGCCTTGCCAGAGCAGGCGCGCGACGTGTGACCACCGACAATGGGCACGCCGTAGGCAAGAGCTGCTGCCTGCATGCCCTCCCAGATGGTGGTGGAAATTTCCCCGGTGGGCGTCCACAGGATGTCGGTCACCGCGACGGGTCTGCCGCCCATCGCGGCGACGTCGGATAGATTCATCATCACTGCGGAATAGCCGGCGAACCATGGATCGTCTTCGACCATCGAATCCGCCATGCCTTCCGCCGCGAAGAGCAGATAGCCCGAGCCCGACGGGTTCAGGATGGCTGCACAATCGTCGCCCAGCCGCACCTTGCCCGAATACTCCATGGCATGTCCGTAACTCTGCTGGACCTGAATTTTGTCCTGCACCTCAGGGTGCCCGGACAAGCGGTCGGCCAGCATGCGAATCTCCGTCATTAGGAACGGGTTGATAGATAGACCCGTGCCAACTATTTGGGAAATTTGATGAAATTCTCCTCATTTGCGCCCTTCCGGCGTTCAGAGGCTGCGGAAGCTGAGGATGTCAAAGGGGCGAAGATCCAGAGGGCCGGATGGAATGGCAGCGCCGAGTGGATTTTCCAACAGATCGGTTGCCACGAATGACACCTCACCGAGATCGCTGGCGACGTTGAACCGGGTCCGGCGTCCCCCAGCCTCCAGCCAGCGGGCGACCATGCCTTGTCCGTTCTCGGCGCGCTTCAACGCCTCCAAGGTGATCCCGGGTTGATCCACCGAAAGCCACGACTGGCTCGGCTCACCTTGGATCATTCCTCTTGCGACGATAAGCGGCGCATTGAGGTTCAGTGCTTCTTCGATCACGCGCCCGTCGAGCACATTTCCCGGATGAGGAAACAGGCTGAAAGTGCGTTGATGGATGCCGATGTCGGCGGTGGGATCTGGGGCGCTCGCGCCCTTGAGCAAGGTCAGTCGGACGCGCTGGTCGAGCACGTCGCAGCCGAAAATGCCGTTGTTCAGGATGGCCATGCCGTGATCGCTTTCCGAGAGGTCGAGCCACTTTTGGATGGGGAATTCGAAACGGGCTGCGTCCCAACTCGTGTTGCGGTGGACAGGGCGGCGGACGTGGCCGCATTGGATTTCGCAAGTTGCGTGGTCGCTGCGCATGGCCAGCGGAAACGCCACCTTGAGCACCCGGTCGCGCTCCTGCCAATCGACCGTGGTTTCGAAATCGACCCGCGCGCTGCCAGCCCGCATCACGATGCGCTGCGTGACGCGTGATTTGCCAAAGGGGCGGCAAAATTCTAACACTGCACGCAGTGGGCCATTCTCGATGACACGCCCCGTCCCGCTTTCGCCGACGATCTCGAAGTCTTCCATCGCCGAAGCCTCGATGTCCCACGCGCTCCATCGGTTCGGATAGTCGCGCAGCAGGTGAAATTCGTTGCCTGGTCCTGAAAGCATTTCGCGACCACTGCGGAGGTCGGTGAGTGAGGCGATGGTTCCATTAGATGAGATCTCGCACGACACGATTCCATTGCCGACCCGCCAACCCGCCGCCGTTTCGACCAGCTCCACCGCAGGGGTAGGTGGTGGGGTTTCAGCTAAAACCCGCGCATGGCCACAGGATGGAACCGCCACCCAGCATGGCTTTTCGTCATGATCGACCACCTCGCTGCGGGCGTGGGCCAGCGTGTTGAAAACCGTGTGACCTTCACCCTTTTCGAGCAATCGCCGCGTTCCCGCATCTCGCACGGCCAAGGCAATGCCTTCGATGATCGCATAGTCGCGGCGGCTTTCCTGATAGACGCGGCCTATCGAGGAACCCGGCAGGATGTCGTGAAATTGGTTCAGCAGAAGCAGTTTCCACGCACGATCCAAGGCCATCGCGGTGACGGAATTCTGCTTTTCCGGCGCATGGCCAGGGACATCCCACGGCGCGCGATCGGGAAATGGCTCCGCTTCTAGCAGCTCGTCCGGCGCGAGAACTGAGCAGATCGCATCGAAGAACTCAGCGTCGCGCAGCAGCAGTTCGCAGCGCCGGTTCATGAGCTTGTTGTGCGCTTGGCTGGTGAAGGTGCCGCGGTGCAGTTCCAGATAGAGTTCACCACGCCAGACCGGCGCATCGGTGATGTCCTTTTCTGCGGCATCGAAGAATTCGGCCACCGTGCCCAGCTCCACCGCAGGCAGGCCTTCGAAGTTGTTGAATCGGCGAATCCGCTCGATCATTTCCACCGTCGGACCGCCGCCTCCATCGCCATAGCCGAAAGGCATCAACGAGCGCGACGCCCTGTCCTTTTGCGCGAACTGCCGTTCCGCTCGCACCAATTCGCGCGCCTCGACCCGTGCGTTGTAGGTGTCCACCGGCGGGAAATGGCTGAACACTCGCGTGCCATCGATGCCCTCCCATAAAAAGGTGTGATGTGGAAAGCGGTTGGTGTCATTCCATGAAATCTTCTGTGTGAGGAAGCGCGTCACGCCGGCCTTGGCGAGGATTTGCGGCAGCGCCGCCGAGTAGCCGAAGACATCCGGCAGCCACAGGTCGCGCGTCCTCACGCCGAACTCGCGTTCGAAAAACCCCAGCCCGTGGATGAGTTGCCGAACCAAGGATTCGCCCGAAGGCACGTTGCAATCCGGCTCCACCCACATGCTGCCGATGGGTTCCCATTGCCCCCGTTTCACCGCCTCGCGGATGCCTTCGAAAATCGTCGGATAATGTTCTTTCATCCACAGATACTGGACGGGCTGCGAACAGCTGAAGCGGTAGTCCGGGTGATCCTTCATGTAGGCGAGCGCCGTGGAAAAGGTGCGGGCGCACTTGCGGATCGTCTCACGCAGCGGCCAGCACCACGCGGTGTCGATGTGCGCGTGGCCCGTCGCGGTGATGCGGTGCACGGTGTCGCCATTCTTGGATTCTAACAATGGCTTCAGGATCGCCGCCGCTTGGGCAATCCAGTTCCGGCTGCCGCGTTCCATCAGACGACATGCTTGATCCAGCCCGCGTGTCAGCCGTGCGCGGCGCGTGCCGTCGAGCGGTAGCTCCAGCATCGCCTCTCGGCAAACGCGGAAGTCCATCAGAAAGGAGAAAACCTCGCGGTCATGGATCGCCAATTTCGCTTCGTTGAGCCGATAGAGTTTTTTCTCAGGATCGACGCGCGTGCCGTCATCCCAATGCCAGCCGACCTGTGGATTGGCAGACGCTTCGACGTGGAAATCCACTGCCTTGCCGGATTCTAACGGGATCGCCTTGCGGTAGCGGCTCACGGCGATGACTGGCTTGCCGTCCATCCAGACCTGCCCTTCGCGCCCAAATCCTTCCTCGTTCTCGAAACTCAGATCGATCAGCGCAACCACCTCGCGCCCCTGCCAATCTGCCGGGATTTCCCCGCGAAAGCGAAACCAAGCGGTGCCCCATTCCTTGCCCCAGGCCACTCCTTCCGCCGCTTCGGTGAAATTTTGCCGCATCGCTTCAGCCCATGCAACCGGCTCACCGGGAGCTTCCCAGATCTCAACCCGCAGCGGCTGCGTCTCGGGGTAAAGCAGGGGCAGGATGAAGCGGCTTTCCGCCAGTTCGATGCGGGTTTCGATCTTGGTCCGGGTTTCCATCGGTGATGGTCGCCAGTCTCTGCGATCCGTCACGCAGAGCAACCGCAATTGCCCGCAGCCATCCCGCTAGCTGACGTGGGAAATCGTCACCGGCGTGTCCGGCGGCAGCGCGCCGGCCCAGCGTTCGATCTCGGAAAGCGACGAGTAAGCGGAAACTCCGGTGAAGCCGAAGCGCTCGCGGACTCGCTCCGACGCCTCGGTCAGTGCGATCCGTGAAAGCCGGACAAATTCGTCGGCGGGTAACTCAAGCCCGGCCTTGAAGTACTTCCGAACCACGGCGGAGGGCGAGTAGCAGGGTTGGAAACTGCCGTCCGGCAGCTCGGCGGTGAAGGTGATTTCAGGCATGGCAAGGTGCGGTTGAATCCCAAGCCATCCATGAAACAGGACTCGTGCCAAGATGGGGTGGGGGACCCGGCGAGGTATCGATCTGATTCATGATTTCCGGGCGCGCGCGATCGGGCCGTTTCTACCACCTCATCGTGCACGGACGGGCAGGAGGCGGCTTGCCGACCTGTCGCAAGATGATTTCGCACTTGGGTTGCCGTTGCTGGCACCGCTAAATCACCGCCCGCCTATGTCCCCGCCGAATCTCAGTGAAAAGCTCCTCGCGTCCGTGTCGCGGGACTTTTTCCGCCCACTGACCCGGCCATCGGCGGCGATTTACGTCGATTGCGCGGAACGCCTCGCCGACGTCGCGGGCGAGGCCGGGCGGATTCCCCACGCCGAGGCGATCGCCCTGATCCGGGAAATCCTCGCCGCGCATCCGGACATCGTGCTCGCCGACGACGAGGGCGCGTCCCTCCGCGACGCCCGTCAACGCGCCGGCCAGTTTTTCAATCGCCTCTGCGATTCGCGCTGGCTGGAGGACCAGCAACTCGGTCTCCACGAACGTTGGGCGCTCGTTTCTCCCGGCCTGCGCCCGCTGCTCCGGCTCCTTCGCGAACTCGCCGAGGATGAAATCGCCGAGCTCAAAACCTTCGCCGACACCGTCCGCGGCGTTTGCGAAACCCTCGAACGCCCGAACATCCTCGACCCGCGACTGCAAGAGTCGGACGAAATCCGCAGCACGGTCACCGACTGCAACGCCCGTCTCGAAAGCGCGATCATCCAGCTCCACGGCGTGGAAAAACTCATATCCCTCTTCGACCGCCGCCAGCGCCTCAGCGACTCCCCGGCGGAAACCTTGCGCCTCCTCTACGCCGAGTTCGGCGCGGGCCAGCACATGGTTTGCTACGATGCCCTTCGTAGAAACGGTCTGCTGCCCCGGCTTCAGGTCATGCGCTCGTACATCGCCGACCGTCGCGACGATCCGCTCGTCAAGGAGCGCCTCGCCGAGGGATTGGCCGCCCACTATCACTGGGACGAAAACGAGTCCTACCACCGCGCGGAAAAAGCCCTGCGCGATCTCGAACATCGGCTCGCCGCCATCCGCCACGTCGCCGATGCCATCGACGCCCGGATGGCCTCGTTCAACCAGCTTTCCCAACAACGCTACCGCTATCAGACCGAGCTCCGTGGCCGCCGCCCGGAAATCGTCAAAGCCTACTGCGACGCCATCAACGCCGCCCACGAAGGCACCCGTCTCGCTGCCATGCGCGACGCCGAGCCGGACTTCGCGCCGCTCGTGCCCGAGGTGAAATTCTTCTTCGGCAGCGAGTCGCTCGCCCGCACCCGCCGCGTGAAAGCTCCGGCCGATCTCACTTTTGGAAGCGACTCCGGCGGTCGCGACGAAACCGCCGAGGAAACGCTCGCCGCCCTCCGCGAACGCCAACGGCTTGCTCTAACCCCACAACGCGCCGCAAGACTCGTCGCCCGCCTGTTGCCGGAAAAATCCAGCACCGTCATGACCTCGGATTTCTCCACCGCCGACCTCGACGAAATGCTCGATCTGCTCGCCATCGCCGCCTACGAGCACGCCGTCACCGCCGACGGCCAGCGCGTGAAATGGACCATCCACGGCCCCGGCAAAATCACCGGCCTCACTCCCGAAAAAATCCCCGCCGACCCCCACGCCGGCTGGAACGTCGAGCGATTCCAGATCCAAAGAATCTGAAATCTCAAATTTCAAATCTCAAATTTCTTCCCACCATGTCCGATCCCAACTGGCCACGATTCTGGTCCGACGTCCCTGACGAGGACCGCCCGGCGATCCGCGAAATCCTCGCCGAGCTCATCGGCCGCGGCACCTTGCTCGGCAGCAGCGGCGCGGGGCGGGATCATTTCCTGCTGGCCCGCGATCACTATCAGGAGCACTTGAAGGACTATCTCGCGCCGCTCGGACTTGAGCTCATCATTGACGATGATTTTTTCATCCTCCAAGCCCGTCCTCGGCCCGAGGCCTGCCATCTTCTCGCGCAGTTCACCAAGGATGAAACTTTGTTGCTGTTGGTTCTGTGGCGCGTCTGGGATGACCACCGGACCAACGAAGCCAGCAGCGCCGTCATCCTCACCGTCGATGATTTGTGGACACGATTCCGCAACACCTTCGACAAGATCGACCCTCCGGAAAAAACCCACCTCGAATCGTTGTTAGGCAGGCTCAAGCGCCACCGCCTGATCCGCACCCACAAGCCGGATGGCGCACTCCAGCTAGGCGAGACGCTCATCGAAATTCTACCCAGCCTGCCGCGCGTGATCCCTTTTGACAGCCTCGAATCCTGCCTCGCCCGTGCCGCCCTCTATCAACCCGCCGCCGAAGCCTGACATGAACAAACGCGTCCACCTCAGCCGCATCCTCGCCATCAACTGGTATGGCTACCGCCGCTTCATCGACGTCTCCGGACTCTCGCTCATCACCGGGGCTAACGGCTCGGGAAAAAGTGTGCTGCTCGACCTCATCCAGTTCGTGATGTTAGGAGAATCGCTTAGCCGATTCAACAAAGCCGCCGCCGGCGCTGGCAGCGGCCGCTCGCTGCGCGGTTACTGCCTGTGCGACACGAACACCCAGGGCAACGACGGCCAGGAACGCTACCTGCGCCCGTCTGGCGTGACTCTGGCGGGTCTGGAGTTCGTCTGGCCATTGGCCAAAGGCGAGGAAACCCCGCGCCGCGAAACCTGGGGCGCGCGCATCGAGTTTGAAGGCCCGACGGCCAAGGCGCGTACGCTGTGGTTCACCATTCCCAACCGCCTCGAGCGCGAGGATTTCCTCAGCGCCGAACTCGATGCTGATGCCATCGCCTTCATGTCCGAAGAGGAATTCCGCGTCCACGTGAAGCGCGATCTCGGCGGCGAGGTGTTCGACCGCCAAGCCTCGTATCTCGATGAAATGGGCTCGCGCAGCCACCTCGGATTCGACCGGGTGCAGATGAACAAAACCCTGCCGAACTCGATGGCCTTCCAGCCGGTCGAGTCGTTCGAAAAATTCATCCGCGACTACCTGCTGGAGCCGGGATTGCCGGATGTGAAAGCCGTGCGCGCCAGCGTCGACGCGCACCGCCGCGCGCAGGAGCGGTTGGAAAAAATGAACGACCAGCACGCCCGCCTGACCCGCATCAGCGAGCGCCATTTGGAATACGTCACCGCCCGCCGCGATGCCCGATTGCATGCCCATTTGCGCACCGCGCTGGGTCATGAACAAAAGCTCGAAAACCTGACTTCACGCCAGTCCGAGCTGGAGCAACTTTGTTTTCAAAACGCCGAGTCGCGAGCCGACCACGAGGCCGCGCTGGCCGAGCGCAACGAACTCGATTCTCAGCTCGCGAAGATCCGCCTCGTCGCGGGAAATGATCTCCAGATCACCCGCCTCGCCGAGGATCGCAGCCATCGGGACGAAGTCGCTCGCGAACTCGACGCGCTGCGCGAGACCGAAAAATCCGCCCGCCAGTTCCTCCACGACCGCACGCAATATTGGAAACAATGGCTGCGTCTCGCCCAGGAATTCGGCCTGGAAGAACCGGAGTCTGCCGCCGATTGGCTCAAGCAGATGCAGGGCGCGGACGAGTCCGCCGCATTGGACGCCGCCCAGCGGATGCCGCGGATCTATCAATCTCTCGTCAACGATGCCCGTGAGCGGCTGCGCCCGGTCGAGGAGGAGATCAAAGTGCTCGAAAGCCGCGAATCGCGCCTCCGCCGCGAGTTGGACGATCTCGATCACAAGGGAAGCGCCGCACCATCGCCGCTGCTAGACGCGTTGAAATCCCGAGGCCAGCGCGCCGACGCGTTCGGCCGGGTCATCGAGGTGAAAGCCGAAGCCGAACCGTGGTGGCCGTTGCTGGAATCACTGCTGGGCAACAAGCGCGGTGCCGTTCTTGCTGAGGATTTCAAAGCCGCTTGGGAACAGGCCCGCCGCACCGGGCACATCGACGAACCACTCGTTCATCCGGGAGAGATTTCCGGCACCAAGGAAGCAAAAGCAGGGACCATCGCCGCGTTTTTCGAAACCAAACACGAACTGGCGAAAGCCTATCTCCAACATCTTTACGGTGATCTGGTAGCCGTCGAGAAAGTCAGCCAGCTCGACTCGTATCCCCGCGCTTTTTCCAAAGACGGCTGGCTCAAGGACCCGCCGCATCGCCAGCATTTCCAGCCCGCCAAAGAGTTCACCATCGGCGAGGAAGGCCTGCGGAGACTGAGAACCCTACGTCAGGACGAACTGGCGGAAGTGAAGGAGGAACTCACTTTGAAACTTCGTTTGCGTGAGGATTGGCGGACATTCCTGCATCGAGGCGAACAATGGACCTTGGACAAGGCTGACCCGCCGACGGGCAGCTCGAAGCTCCGGGATTTACCGCGGCTGCGAAAGGAACTCGCCCAGCTCGACGAAACGATCCGCCTGCTTGCCACGCCGGAACGCGAGGCGACGGTGGAGAAGCTCCGCGTGTTGGAAAAGACATTCCAAGGTGTCATCGAACGCACCGGACGACTCGCAAACAGCATCGAGAAATTCGCCCAGCAGGAGCGCGTGTTGCAGGATGGCATGGCCGCGCTGATGGAAGACGAGGCGGCTTCGCTCACCGAGCGCCAACTCAGCCGCGAGTCGCTGGAAGGAGTTCGCGACGAGGAAATCTCGGAACTCATCGCTGCTGCTAGAGCGCAGTTTCCCAAATGGCAGCAGCGGCTCGATGCCTCGTCGGAGATGGCGCGCATTCGGGAGTTTGACTCCGACAAGGCGCGCCGCGACAGGGATTTGGAACGGCATGCTCTGGCCGAAAAGCATCCGGAAACTGCCGAGGCATTCGATCCCGGTGATGATGAGAATTCCTGTTACGACGCCCGCCGGATCGAACTGGAAACCCATGAACTGGAGAAGTACACGGCAGCCGCCGAAGACGCCCGCAAGGAATGGGAGGACCGCCTCCAGCATCAGGTGCTCGATGTGCTGAAGGAGAAGTTAGATGAGGCGGAGCGAACTAAGCGCGAACTCAACCGGGCGATGGACCACGACATCGGCGGTTGGCGCTATCAGCTATCGATGAAGGCGGACCGAAGCCACAGCGCGATCTGGGCGCTGGTGGAAAAAGGCCTCAACCCCGGCCTCGAACTTTTCGCCAGCGGCGCGCGGGAGGAAATCGAAAAGGCAAAGGCCGCGCTGATGGCTGCGATTGAAAACTCCGAAGATCCGCGCCAGCAACGGGCACTCGACTACCGTTACTATCACCATTGGGACATCCAGGCCACGCCGTCCGGCAAGGGCGAAGGCGCGGCGATTTCCCTCAACAAGAACGCGAAGAAACAAAGCGGCGGTGAGAACCAGGCGCCGTTTTTCGTGGCGATGTTAGCCGCGTTCCAGCGCGTTTACGACCTCGGCCCGCGTGAGTCGCGGAAGAACCTCGGTATCGTGATCATGGACGAGGCGTTTTCGAAACTCTCCGGTGACCGCATCGATTCCTGCCTCGATCTTGCTAGAAATTTCGGCCTCCAGCTCATCATGGCTTTCCCGGAAGACCGCCTGCCGACGATGATCCAGCACGCGGAAACCGTCGTGCAATGCCGGGTCGAACGTAGCTACGACGACAAAAGTGGGCAGATCACCAACATCGAAAACTGGGTGGTGAAGGTGGATAGGGATAAATTGGTGGAGGCGCTGTCATGATGCTCTTCGTACGTAGCATCACCCTTCAGGGTGTCTTAGGGCGCGATGAAGACACCCTGAAGAGTTAGGCCACGTACGAAGATGAAGACCTCTTGGCTCGCTGAGTTTTATCGCCGCTGGCACGCGGCCCGTGGCAAGCGAGTGGCGGGTTCGAGTCGGCCGTTTTTCCTCGATTGGGTGAAGCTGTTGGAATCCGCTGATTTCACCAGCGCGGAAGACCAAGCGACCGCAGCGCGCGAGGCGGAAGCCCTCGAAAAGTCCGGGCACCTCGTTCTCAAACGCCATCGCTACCGGACCTATCTGATCGAGCGCGTCGCGCTGCCGCTGGCAAGCGAACCGTGGCTGATCGAACGATTCGGCGGGACGGCGAGTGAGGTTTTGCAGGCGTCCTCGCTGGAGATCGTCGCGGATTTCGCCAAGCGAGAGCATACGCGCTTTCCCGTGGAATGGGCAGTGTTGTGCGAGGCGCTGCGGGTGGCATTTTCGCAAGGACGGTCACTTCGCCCTTTCGGTTGGAGCCATCCGGGAACGATGCGCCACTTGCTCGAAGTCGTTAGGGAACTCAGCGAGCGCGAATGGCCAGTGGGGACTTTGATCCGGGCGGCGAGTGTGGAAATCGGGCTGGATTCAAAGGAGCTGGAACGACATCAACGGACCTTTGAATCCGGGTTAACGCGCTTATTCAGCACGGAAATCTCGCTGAAAACGTTGGGTCTAACGGCAGGGGATTCGCATGTTGAATTGCACGGTCCAGTTTGCCTGCATTTTCCGGACGGCAGTATCCATGACTTCGACGGCCTCACCAACGTGCTGATTTCCGCCGCTGATCTGGCTCGATGCTCGTCGATTTCCACCACGGCAGAACGCTTGCTGAGCATCGAGAATCGCAAGACGACGTTCCGGCAATACGCGGCGGCAAACCAGGATAGGCGGACCTTGATCACAACCACTTCGTTCCCGACTCACGCATTTCGTGTGCTGTTGGAAAAACTGCCGGCTTCGCTCCCGCACTATCATTTCGGTGATACGGATCCGGCGGGCTGGCAGATTTTGCTCAAACTCCGCGAAGCGACGCCACGATGGGTCGAGCCATTCCGGATGAAATTTCGAGTCCATGACGGGTCCTGTCCGCTCACGCCCTACGATAGACAACTCCTGCCAAAGCTCCTTGCGGCACCGCTGCTAGACGACGTTCGCGCCGAGCTGGAAAGCATCATGGCGCATCAGGATCGCGGGGATTTCGAACAGGAAACACTCGGGCCACCCGCCTCGGGCGGATGGCCGTTTGGTGAGTGATCACTCGGCGGCTTCGTCCGTGCCAGTTTCGATTTCGCCTTCCATCGCTTCGCCGGATGACTCGTCGCTGGTGGAATCCTCGCCGTCTGGGATGACGATGGAGATGTCCTGCAGCTTCTCGCCTTCCTTGAGCGTGAGGAGTTTCACGCCTTGAGCATTGCGGCCGGTTTCACGGATTTCACTGACGCGGATGCGGATGCTTTGGCCGGTGGAGGTCATGAGCATCAGCTCGTCCTCCTCGGTGACGGTGACGGCTCCGACGACCGGGCCGGTCTTGTCGGTGACCTTCATGGTGATGATGCCTTTGCCACCGCGAGTCTGCTTGCGGTATTCCTCGAAGGACGTGCGCTTGCCGAGGCCGTTTTGCGACGCGACTAACAAGGTGGATCCTTCGGTGACCAGAGCGAGGCCGATCACGAAATCGTTTTCAACCGGGCGTATGCCCATCACGCCGGCGGACGAGCGGCCCATGGAGCGGGTGTTGTCCTCGTGGAAGCGGAGGCTGAGGCCTTCGTGGGTGACCAGAACGATCTCATCGCCACCGGATGTTAGGCGGACGCCGATGAGTTCGTTGTCCTCCTCAAGGTTGATGGCGATGATGCCGTCCTTGCGGTAGTTGCGGAAATCATTGAGCGCGGTTTTCTTCACCTTGCCACTGCGGGTGGCGAAGAAAACGAAGCCCGCTTCCTCGCGGAAGGTGACGTCGTTGCCGTTCTCGTCCACGGTGCGTTCGAGGCGAAGCAGCGCGGCGATCTTTTCCTCGGGCTTGAGGTTGAGCACGTTCTGGATACTGCGGCCAGTCGACGTGCGGCCACCTTCGGGAAGGTCATAGACGCGCTGGACATACATGCGTCCGGTGTTGGTGAAGAACAGCAGGTAGTCGTGGGCCTGCACGCTGAAGAGGTGTTCGACGAAATCGTCGGCTTCGTCCTTCTTCGTGGCCTTGGTTTCCATGCCCTTGAGGCCTTTGCCGCCGCGACCTTGGAGTCGATACTCGGAAGACGGGGTGCGCTTGATGTAACCGCGATGGGAAAGCGTGACGATCATCGCGTCGTTGGCGATGAGGTCTTCCATGGCGACTTCACCGGCTTCAGCGACGATGGTGCAGAGACGAGGGGTGGCGTACTTGTCTTTGATCAGGCGGAGCTCGTCCTTGATGATGATCAGCACGCGTTCCTCGCGGGCCAGGATGTCCATCAGGTCGGTGATGTCGGCGAGAACGTTATCGTATTCGTTCTTCACCTTGTCCTGCTCCATGCCGGTGAGCTGATAGAGGCGCAGCTCGAGGATGGCGTTCACCTGGCGTTCGGTGAAGGTGTAGGTGCCGCCGGAAATGGACGGCTGCGAACGGATGAGGATGCCGAGGCTCTCTGCGGTGGCGACCGGGAAACTGTAGGCTGCTAGGCGTTCGCGCGCTTCGTCGCGGTTTTTCGACGAGCGGATGATTTTGATGAAATCGTCGAGATGCCCGAGCGCTAGAAGGAAGGCTTCGAGCAGCTCGGCGCGTTCTTCGGCCTTGCCTAACAAATAGCGGGTGCGGCGAATGACGACCTCGCGGCGATGCTCGATGTAGGCGTCGATGGCCTCTTTGAGCGAGAGTTGTTTCGGACGGTTCTTGTGAATCGCCAGCATGTTTACGGAGAACGAAGTCTCCATGGAGGTGAGCTTGAAAAGCTGGGCCATCACGACCTGCGGACGGGCATCGCGCTTGAGTTCGATCTCAATGCAGGTGTCTTCGGCGGAAAGGTCGCGCATGCCGGAGATGCCGGTGAGAACCTTTTCATTGACCAGTTCGGCGATGCGTTCCTGCAAGGTCGCGCGGTTCACGCCATGCGGCACGCCGCGGATGATGATCATGGCGCGCCCGGTGTCGCTTTCGACGATTTCCATGTGGCCGCGCATGCGCATCGAACCACGACCGGTGCGGAAATATTCCTCAATACCGCGAAGGCCGCGGATCTCGGTGGGCACCGCGAAGTCGGGACCCTTGATGTGTTGCATCAATTCCGGCAGGGTGATCGCTGGATTGTCGATTTGCGCGCAGATGCCGTCCACCACCTCGCCGAGGTTGTGGGAGGCGAGGTTGGTGGCCATGCCGACGGCGATGCCGGTGCCGCCGTTGACGAGGAAATTGGGGAAAGCGGCGGGAAGGACGGTCGGCTCGGTGAGGCGTTCGTCGTAGTTGGGGATGAAATCGACGGTGTCCTTGTCGAGGTCATCCATCATCGCCATGCCGAGATGCGTTAGGCGTGCCTCGGTGTAACGCATGGCGGCCGGTGGGTCACCTTCGACCGAACCGAAGTTTCCTTGCCCGTCGATGAGTGTGTCACGCATCGACCATTTTTGGCCCATGTTGACCAGCGTCGGATAGATGACCGATTCGCCGTGCGGGTGATAGTTACCGGAGGTGTCACCGCAGATTTTGGCGCACTTGATGTGCTGCTTGCCGGGCGCGAGATTGAGTTCCCGCATGGCATAGAGGATGCGGCGCTGCGAGGGTTTGAGGCCGTCCCGGACATCGGGAAGTGCGCGGGAAATGATCACCGACATCGAGTATTCCAGGAAGGAGTTGGACAACTCCTCGGCGACGTTGATGGCTTTGATGTGCTCGTCTGACATTGAGAATCGGAAAGTGGCGGATTGAGAAAGGATGGGTGGCGGTTAGGGGGACCCGTCAGATATCCAGGTTTCTAACATTGAGGGCATTGTCCTCGATGAAGCGTTTGCGCGGCTCCACGACATCGCCCATGAGGACGTCGAACATCTTGTCCGCCTCCACGGCATTGTCCTCGTCCAAGCGGACGCGGAGGAACTGGCGCTTGCCAGGTTCCATGGACGTTTCGAAGAGTTCCTTGGCGTTCATTTCCCCCAGTCCCTTGAAGCGTTTGATCTGCACACCGCGGCGGCCGATCTCAAGGACACGGGCAAGGATTTCCTGAACGTTGAAGATGGGGGTGACGGTTTGCTTGTCGCCTTCGCCCTCGACGAGTTCGAACAGCGGCGCGTCGTCATCCGCGAAAACCGTGGTGTCGATGCCGCACTCATTCAGCCGCGAGAAGATGCGGCCGATGGCGTTCGACTCGTGGAGTTCGTAAAGGTTGGCCCGGCGGGATGGGCCGGTGTGCATGGCGATTTCCTCGTCGGTCAGGACTTCATCAAACAACCTGAGGTCGCGGTTTTCAGCGGCGAAGGCCCGCAACGATGCTTCGTCTTGGAAATACACCAGATTCTCGTCATTGCCGACCCGCGTGCGCAGCATGAACTCGGGCAAATGGCCGTTCTGACGGGCGGCGAGGTAGTCGCGGAAGTTTCCTCCGTTGCCCTCGATGGAGGAGGAGAAACGCGACAACGAAGACAGATTTTCGAGGATCACCTTGAGCTCGTCGCCGGTGAAAGAGCGAGAATGGTCGCGGTTGCGGAGGACAGCCTCGCCCGCGCCGAGATCAATGAGGATGCGGTTGAGCTGGTCGTTGTCCTGGACGTACTCTTGGCGCTTTTTGCGGCTGACCAGATAGAGCGGCGGCTGGGCGATGTAGAGGTAGCCGCGTTTTACCAGAAGCGGCATGTGGCGGCAGAAAAACGTCAGCAGCAAGGTGCGGATGTGAGACCCATCCACGTCGGCATCGGTCATGATGATGATCTTGTGGTAGCGGACCTTGTCGATGTTGAAGGAGCCTTCCTGTTCGCCATCGCCGATGCCGGCACCGATGGCGGTGATCATGGATTGGATTTCCTTGTTCTGGAGCGCGCGGTGGAGGCGGGCTTTCTCGACGTTGATGAGCTTTCCGCGCAGCGGCAGGATGGCTTGTGTCCGTCGGTCGCGGCCTTGTTTGGCGGAACCACCGGCGGAGTCACCTTCGACAATATAAAGCTCGGACTTCGCAGGATCGCGCTCGGAGCAGTCGGCGAGTTTTCCGGGAAGACCGCCGCCGGAGAGGGCGGACTTGCGGACCGTTTCGCGCGCCTTGCGGGCGGCTTCGCGGGCGCGTGCGGCGTTGACGGATTTTTCGATGATCTTCTTCGCCAGCCCGGGATTCTCGTCGAAGAACTGCATCAGTCCTTCATAAACGATGGAGGAAATGACGCCTTCGATCTCGCTGTTGACCAGCTTGTCCTTGGTCTGCGAGCTGAAGCGAGGGTTCGGCATTTTCACCGAAATGATGGCGATGAGTCCCTCGCGAACGTCGTCACCGGTTAGCGCGGGATCCTTGTCCTTGAGAATCTTGTTGCCCTTGGCGTACTGGTTGATGCCGCGGGTCAGAGCGGTTCGAAAACCGGTGAGGTGAGTGCCGCCGTCGCCGTTAGGGATGGAGTTGGCGAAGCAGAGGATCTGGTCGTTGTAGGAATCGTTGTATTGGAAAACCACGTCGGCAAAGACGTCGTCGGTGGTCTGCTTGCCGTCGTAGTCGAGGTCGATGGCGCGCTTGCCATGGAGGATGACCGGCTCCTCGTGGATGAGATTTTTGTTCTCCCCAAGCTGCGCGACGAACTCCTCGATGCCCTTGGCGTAGAAGAAGGAGGCCTTTTTCGCGGACTCGGGACGCTCGTCCTCAAGGTCGATCGTGAGACCGGGGTTGAGGAAGGCGAGCTCGCGCAAGCGCGTGGCGAGGCGGTCGAATTTGAACTCGATGGTGTCGACGAAGATGGTCGCATCCGGGAAAAAGCTGATCATCGTGCCCGTTTTCCCGGGATCGACCTCGCCGATGACGTGGAGCGGTTGGGTGGTCTTGCCGCGCTCGAAGCCGATCAGGTGGACCTTGCCGTTGCGCATGATTTCCGCCTTGAACCAGTCGGAAAGAGCATTGACGCACTTGGCACCCACGCCGTGGAGACCGCCCGAGTACTTGTAAGCGCCTTGGCCGAATTTTCCGCCGGCATGGAGATTGGTTAGAACGAGCTCGACGGCGGGCATGCCGAACTTTTGGTGCATGTCCACCGGAATGCCGCGGCCGTTGTCGGCGATGGAAACCGATCCATCGACATGGATGGCCACCTTGATGCGGCTGCAATAACCGGCAAGATGCTCGTCGATCGAGTTGTCCAAAACCTCGAAGACGCAGTGGTGAAGTCCACGCTCGTCGGGATCTCCGATGTACATTCCCGGGCGTTTGCGAACCGCATCGAGGCCTTCAAGCTTGTCGATTTGAGCGGCATCATAAACTTGCGCCGCGGCGACCTGGGTATCTGCCTTTTGAGGCTCGTTCGGATTCTCGGACATAGGGCGGCCGGAGGGTCTAAAATCCTCCCCCTCTAGACAAGGAACTTCGTCCGCCAAAAGCGATTTTTTCGCACGGGTTTTCCGTATTCTAAATCGTTTATTATGAGTGATTTAGGATAGGTGTTTTGGATCCTTCCGCGGCAACGCCGAGCTGGATTGCGATCGCTTGATCGAATGCACGAAATAGCTGCCCGCATGGGGTGAATCCATCCTCGTGTTGTTGAGCTACCAAGAGCTCGTGAGGGGAGGCTTGATGCGCGCGTTTAGGCTTCGAGGCCAAGACATTGGCGCTGCCATTTCAGCAGGACATCTTGAGGCTCGGAGCTGCCTTCTGCGAGTGATTCGAGCACCGCGCGTGGCGCGATGAGCGAGCCTTCGATATCGAGGCGAGCCGCTTCCGTTTCCCGGGTTTTGAGCAGGGCATCCACCTTGCGGTCGAAGTCGCGGTCTCTCTTTCGCCGTTTTCCTGTAGGGCGCTCAGGCCATTCGGATTTCGCCAACTCGTTCACGGCATCCACGGCACTGTGGAATCGCTTGAGGCGATCCGGACGAAAATGATGGGGCAGGCTAGGCTTCCGGTCTGCAGCAAGGTCAAAACTCCACTCAAGCAACTGCCGATTTGGGGCAACCATGAATGACGGCCTGTCCCATGATTTAGCTTCTCCATCGCGCCAATGCCAGAGCGCGCGAAGGTGGGCCAATCCGAGCGGGTCCAGTTTGCCGGACCCTTGCACGCGCCAGTTTTCCTCCTTGCTGTCATCGCGGTCGAGCACCCGTTGGCGTGCCGCCAAACAACTTTCTTCGAACCAGTCATAGCGGCCCTTTTCTTGAAGTCCTGCGACGATCTTATCGCCCATTTCGAGCAGATAGTCCACGTCGTTGAGGGCATACTCGATCATCTTGGGCGACAGCGGGCGCTTGCCCCAATCTGCCTTTTGCGAGGATTTGGAAAGCTCCACATCAAAGTAAAGTTTCACCAAATCTCCCAAGCCAAAGCGGCGCGCGCCTAACAATCTTGCGCCGATTTGAGTGTCATAAACGACAGCTGGCAACTCACCGAACTGACGTTTGAACATGGTCATGTCATAGTCAGCTCCATGCATCCAAACTGTCGCGATGGACAAGTAGGACGCGAGGGGAGAGAGGTTCTCAATCGCCAGCGGATCCATCAGGATAGATCCGGTGCGATCCGCAAATTGAATGAGGCAGAGCGACTCGCGGTAGCGGTGCAAACTGTCGGCCTCTGTATCAATGGCGCACACCGGAGTGTCGCATCCGTTGCGGCTTTTTTCGAGGTGGCTGGCGAGAGCTTCCGCGGTTTCAATCATGTTCAGGATCATCAACCGGCGGATAATGAGGACATTGTTTCTCTTAAAACCATCCGGCATGGGAGTTTAGAAAAGCACTCCCATGCTGATGGTGCGAAGATTACTTCTTGAGAGTGACTTTGACTCGGTAGATGTGTCCTGCCGTGCCAGGAGGCTGGACGGGCTCAACGGGGGTGCCGTCGATATAGTATTGGCCATTCCCGCTAATCTTGCTCCGGACTTCAATCACGACGCTCGTTGGGAAAGGACCGGCAGGTGCTCTACGGACGGTCGTAACACTCCAATTGCCATTGGTCTTGAATTTCTGCCAGGTCTTGCCGTTGTTGCGGCTGACCTGAAGATTGTAGGCGACTCCAGGTCTTGTTCCGAGCTTCTTCTTCACGTCGAAACCGAAATAGGCGTCTTGGAGAGGATAGAAGAAGTAGTAATAGTAGTCGAGATCGGGGACGACTGCTTGTGGAACAGGGGCTTCTGGGATGCTTCCGGCTTCATTGGCGTCGCTGTCGAGGATCCACTCGTTCAGGTTGTTGTAGCCATCACCGTCGGTGTCCATGAGGAGATCCGATTTCTTGGTGCTGGAGTCGAACACAACCTCTTCATATTCCGTATAGCGATCGACGACCACCACTGGGATTTGGAATTTGCGCGAGGAGTAATCATAGGTCACTCCGCCCGTTTGGAAGTTCCGCTTGTACTGAACTTGGACCATCCCGCGGGTGCCGCTATCGAAGATAGGAGGAGTGGTGAAGGAGTCGGTGTAAGACGTGGTAAGTTGGACGCGTGGGTCTCCACCGTTTTGATAGGGAGGGAAGACCGATATCGGACGCCCTTGGTAGTTGCCGACCAGATCGGAATTAAACTTGTTCGGCTGAGCCATCACCTTGATGGAGAAATAGGCTTTATCCACAGCGGCAAAAATGTTCGAGGGGGTCACGCCGATCCATTCGAACTTGTTGGGGCGCATGTAACTCATTTCAACAAAGCCTTTCTTGTTGAACTTGTTTTGGTTGACCCGACTGAATTCAAAACCGGCGACGGTGTTGTTTTTTTCCTTACGGCCTTCCACCATGGGATAGATGACCGCTGAAATTGGAGCCGGACGCTCGGGGTCGGCAAGACTCGGGAATGAGTAGTAATAGACGCCATCCACGATGTCGCTCTCGTACTTGTTCTGCTGCTTCTTGCTGTAGGTGGTATCCTTGTAGTAGTGGGTCAGGATATACTCGCGGACTTCTGTGGTGGTGAGATTGTAGAACAGCGAGTAGCTGTCGTCTTTAAATCCGCCAGCGGGCCGTGGCAGTGTGGAGGCTGGGGCGGCATTGAGGACGATTTTGTCTTGCTCCCGAGGCGCAACCGCAAGCGCAGGATAAATTCCGGTGACCAAGACATAGGGCAGGTTTTCTTCTATCCCATTGATGCTTCCAGCGCTCACCAGTCCGGTCGTGCCTGGAGAGCAGTAGTTGATGAAAAATCCTGGATCGTAGTATTGGAAAAAGGAGCAGCCACGGATGATCGACGCGCTGCCATCGTAGAGGTCCACATCGAAAACGCCGCCCCAGAAATTCAGATCCTTCTTCTTTTGGCGGTAGGTGATGTCGCTGCTGAGGCTGAACTCGACCTGAGCCAGCGCCGGCAGCGTTGAGCCCGCGATCAGCGCGGAAACGAGAGGGATAGAGAGGGTTTTGATCCGAATCATGTGCGGAAGATGGTGGGAGTGATTGGAGCTGACAAGCGGAAATTCGCCGCGAGTCGTGAGGTGATGATTGCTATACGGTGTAATTACAAGATGTCAAATAACTTGGAAGTGAGCGGCTTGATCTGGAGTCAGTTCTAGGGTTTTCCAAGGCAGGCCATGGAGATTGAGATCTTCCATGAATGCGTCGGGATCAAGCTGCTCCATGTTCCAAACCCCAGGCTTGCGCCAGTGTTTCTGGAGAATCTGCTTCGCGCCAATCATGGCGGGGACGCCGGTGGTGTAGGAAATTGCCTGCGAGCCGACCTCGGCGAAGCAGGCTTCGTGGTCGCAAATGTTGTAGATGTAGATCGCCTTGGGTTGGCCGTCCTTGATGCCGGTGATGACGTTGCCGATGCAGGTTCGGCCTTTGGTGGTCTGGCCGAGATCGCCCGGATTGGGCAGGACGGCTTTGAGGAATTGGAGCGGGACAATTTCCACGCCTTGGTAAATGACCGGGTCGATGCGCGTCATGCCGACATTTTGAAGCACTTCCAAGTGCTTCAAGTAGTTGCTGGAGAATGACATCCAAAACTGGGCGCGGCGGATGGTGGGGATGTGTTTCACGAGCGATTCAAGTTCCTCATGATACATCCGATAAATCTCGTAGGTTCCGACCTGTTCCGGGCAGGAAAATTCTTGATGCTTCGACATCGGCGCGGTTTCGACGAATTTTCCGTCCTCCCAGTGGCGGCATTCGGCGGTGACTTCGCGGATGTTGATCTCCGGGTTGAAATTGGTGGCAAAAGCCTTGCCGTGATTGCCGCCGTTCACGTCGATGATGTCGAGCGTGTGGATTTCATCAAAGTGATGCTTGAGCGCCCAAGCGGTGAAAACGTTGGTCACGCCCGGATCGAAGCCAGAACCGAGCAGCGCGGTGAGGCCAGCTTTCTCGAATTTTTTCTGATACGCCCATTGCCACGAATACTCGAACTTTGCGACGTCGAGCGGCTCGTAGTTCGCCGTGTCCATGTAATCGATGCCAGCCAGCAGGCAGGCGTCCATGAGGTTGAGATCCTGGTAGGGCAGGGCGACATTGATGAGCAAGGTGGCCCCAGTTTTGCGGATCAGGGCGGCGGTTTCCTCTGCGTTATCGGCGTCCACCTTGGCGGTGGCGATTTCGCGGCCGGTGCGTTGTTTCACTGAGGCGGCGATGTCGTCGCACTTGGAAACGGTGCGTGAGGCGAGGGTGATTTCCCCGAAAACCTCAGGGACCATGGCGCATTTGTGGGCGACGACGCTGCCGACCCCGCCGGCTCCGATGATAAGGACCTTGTTCATGATGAAAGAGTGCACAAGGGGTGGGGGAATCGCGCCGCGCCCGCAAGGATTTCCCGGTGACTTTCCATGGATTATTTTCCGACAACTTTTGAATCGCCCGGCGTTTTTATCCCTGAAAGGCTCCGCCACCGGCTAGTGCCGACTGTAAAATCGATTCTCCATGAAACTTACGAACCCATCCTCCGTCCGCCGCCGCCGCGCTGGCTTCACCCTGCTTGAAATGGTCATCGTCCTCGGCATCATTGCGATGATTCTGGGCGGGGCGATCTACTCGATGAAGAAGATCGGCAATTCGGCTAAACTCAGCCAAGTCGAGTCTGACTTCAAAAGCTTCGAGAGCGGATTGGCGATGTACAAGCTCAATGGCGGCACTTTCCCATCCACCCAGCAAGGTTTGCTGGCACTCGTGGAAAAACCGACCTCCACGCCGGTTCCTCGTCGTTGGGCGCAGGTGCTCGACAAGGTGCCGCTCGATCCATGGAGCGCGCCTTACAAGTACCGTTTCCCCGGCAAGAAGCGCGCCAACGAGTTTGAGATCTACAGCATAGGCCCTGATGGAATGGATAACACCGCCGATGATCTCAGCAGCCAGGACGAATAAGCGGTCGCGTGGCTTCACTCTGATCGAAATCGTCATGGTTCTCGCCATCGCCGGGGTCGTGATGGGCGGAGCGGTGGGGTTCATGGTCTTTTCCTCTGACGAGCGGGCGCTGAGAAATGCCTCGGGCGAGGTCGAATTGATGGCCAAGCGCGCTCGGACCATTTCCATCCTGCAGCAAACGCCGTATGCGATGGAGTTTCGTGAAGGTCGGGTAAACCTGCTGCCATGGGCGCAGGCCGGTCAGCAGGACAAGAAATCCAAGCGCTATGTTTTCACTGAAGACACGGAAGCGGCCGGGAAAGGGGACAAGAACAGCCAGTATGTCCTGCCGCCAGAAATGACCATCTCTGTCCGTCGCTGGAACTCCGACGAATGGCACACCACCCAGAAAAACGCAGTCCACGTCTGGCGCTTTGACCCGGACGGCCTCTGCGAACCGATTTCCGTCAGGCTCGACCTCAACAAGAGTTGGGTGATCGACACCTTCCATCCACTCACCGCGACCATCAGCGATACCGAAAGCGAAACCCGATGATTCTCTCCGCCCAGCCGATACGCCGCGGGTTCCTTCTCCTTGAGATGGTTCTCGCGTTGGGCGTTTTTGGCATTGCTGCCACGGGCTTCGCGGTGGCGCTCAAGCGCATGGCCCAAGCGGCGCAACTCGCCCAGAGCGAGCTGCGCATCACCCGCATCCTGGACAGCGCCTTGGAGGAAACCTTGTCGTTGCCGGTGTTGGAAGAGGGCGAAACCAACGCCTCGGTGGGCGACACTGGGATCGAGCTGGATACCACCATTTCGCTGCTGGAGGATTTGGAAACTGAAGAAGGCCAACCGCTGGCGGAGATGTATCGGATCGAGATCCTCGCCCGCTGGTATGAGAATGGCGCGTGGCAGGAACGGGCTGTCGATACCTGGCGCTACGGCCGAATGTACCAACCGCAGTGACCGCATCCCCCGTCATTTCCCGTCGCTCCGGATTCACCTTGCTTGAGCTGGTGCTGTCCATCCTGGTGATGTCCATCATCATCGGAATGGTGTTCAGCACCGCCCGCACCTCACTGGCGCTCGGCACCACCATCGTCAAAACCCAGAACGAGGAGATGCTGTATCAGTCGTTTTTCGACTTGTTGACCCAGCGCTTCGCGTCGATGCCAGGAAACACCCGTTTCGACCTCAAAGTCAGTGACTCGGGTTCGCACTATGTCTCGGATCTCACGCTGCAGAATGTCCCCCTCGGGTTCACTTGGGGTGGCCAAGAGCGCATCGCCAAGGCGGTTCAGCTCAGTACCGTGAAGCGCCGCAGCGGCTACCTCGACATCGTCCTGCGTTATTACGAAAATGAGATCCTGCCGGACTCAACCGGTGGCAAGACCAATGCCAATGACGAGAAACCCTTCGCGGAAATCGTCCTCCTTTCCGACGTCGCCTACTTCGAATGGCGCGTTCTCGATGGCCGTTCGATGGAATGGCAATACGACTGGGATCTGCAAGGGCGCTTGCCACTCCAGATCGAGTTGGTGATGGCGGTGGGCGCGAAAGGGGAGGAAAGCCGTCAGATTTTTTGGGTGCCGCCCAAGAGCAATCCCGAAATCCGCATGCGCCAGATGGTTCAGAGTGGCGGTAATGCGGATCCCAATGGCGGTGCCAATCCTGACGGTGGCCCAACTATCGAGGTGGACCCGAATGGGGGCGGCCAACCACCCGGTGGTGGTGGACCGCGCGGCAGCGGCGGACCCAGAGGTGGTGGCCCACCGGGAGGAGGTGGACGATGAAATCCAGCCCACTCCATCCGCAAATGCCGCGTGGTGCCGCTCTCATGGCGGTGCTTTGGCTGATCGCCATTCTGGGCATGGCCTGCATGGCGGCGTTGCGGGTGATTTCCTTTGATATGGAAATCGCCTCCGCCAAGGTCCACGGGTCACGCGCCCGGCAAGTCGCCGAAATGGGCATCGCGGTCGGCTCCAATTATCAGGTCAAGCGCACCGATCCGTTGCTCCATCGCGAGGACCCATCGACGGGTGAGAGCTACGACGTTAAGATCGAGTCCGAGGGCGGGCGATTCAACATCAACGCCATCATTCTCCAAGACGACAAGCCGCTGCTGCGCGAAATTTTCACCAAATGGGGTGTGGAACTCGACGAAGCCCAGGCGCTGGCGGATGCGCTGAGTGATTGGGTAGATGCCGACGACAATGTGGCCCTCAAGGGCGCGGAAAAGGATTTTTACGAAAAGGAAGGCCGCATCAATCAGCCCTTCAACCGTCCCTTTTACGACCTCAGCGAAATGCGGCTGGTGCGCGGCATGGCGGCAGTTGAAGCGCTGCGTCCGGATTGGCGCAACTGGTTCACCATCTGGAGCGGCGGTGCCTTGGACGTGAATGAGGCGTCGGCCGAACTCATCGCCGCCGCTGCCGAGATCGACGTCAGCCAAGCGGAAATTATCCCGGAAACCGTGCGCGGCACCGATGGCGAGCGCGACACCACCGATGACGTGCCCTATCAGAATGCCGCGGCGGCTTTGGACCAGTTGGGCATTGACACCGCAGCCCGAGAAGATATCGCCAAGCGCTTCACTGCGAATGATGCAACCACCCGCATCGAGAGCATCGGCACCGCAGAAGGCGCCCGGACCAAAATCACCGTCATTGTCGCCAACCGCACCGGAAGACCGGCCCTCCTCGAACGCACCGAAGAAATCATCCCGTGAGCAAAACCACCGATAACGTCCTCCTCGTCCCCGGCGAGTCCGGTTGGGAAATCTGGACCGGCACCCCCGGCGACGATTTCACCCTGCATCTTGCCACTGCTGCCGGACAAGCTGGCGAATTGACCGATCTTCCGCCCGGCGACGTGTTGCTGCTGTTCCCGGTGAAATCGGTCACCACCGTGCCGATGCGCGTGACCAGCGATGACGACGCGCTTTTCCCGGATCTCGCCTCGTTGCATGCCGAGCGGCTGGGACTACGGCCCGACCCGATGGCGGGCCAGCTCACCGACGTGTTCGTCGTTTCCCGCGAGCCGGAGAACAGCGCGCTTTCGTTCGTCATGCTGCGTGCTCCGAGCGATGGGGAAATCCCGCCGCGCGGGCCCAAGGGCTTCGATATTTCCCCGCGGGCTTTTCCCTTGGCCGGCGACGCACTGGCGCTTTGGAAGGAATTTGATCGCTGGGTTTTCAGCCTGCATCACCAAGGGAAACTCGTTTATTGCCAAGCCACCTCGGGCACCTCTCTCAGTCCCGACGAGGCGCTCGTCCGTGAAATCAGCATCGCGTTGATTCAGCTCACGATGCAGGGCTTGGAAATCAATCCCACCCGCATTGAGGTTTGGACCGGAGCGCCTGGTGTCAGCCCAGCCGCGCTCAACGCCGTTTTCAAGGCACCTGTCGAAATCACCCCGCGTCCCGCGCCGGTCCTGCCGGACCCGCTCAGCAAACTGCTGCCCGCCGACGTCCGCGCCGCCCGCCGTGCCGCCCTGAAAAAGCGCAACATCACCCTTGGCGTCGCCGCCGTCGGCCTGCTTTACCTCGGCATCATCGGCTGGTTCGGTTACGGCCTGTGGAAGGACACCGCGCAAACCAAGGCGCTGCTCGCGGAAGCCAATCAAGCCGCGCCAGAAGGCGTCGCGTATGCGCAGCACATCGCGAAATGGGACGAGCTCGCCGACGCGATCGAGCAGGACCACTTCCCGGTGGACATCCTCAAACGCGTCGCGCAATGCATCCCGCTCAACAGCGGTCTCCGCCTCCGCACCGCCGACATCAGCGCTGCCGAAATCAAGCTCGTCGGCGAGGCTCCCCAGCTTCAGGCGGTCAACTCGTTCAGCCTCAATCTGGGCAAGAGCAACGACCTGACCCGATTCGAGTGGCAAACCCCGGAGCCAAACCAATCGTCAACGCGTGGCTGGGAGTTCGTTTTCACCGGTGAAGTGCCGTCGGAAACCGCCCAACCCTGATTTCCACACGCCACCGACAAAACCCGCGAGCCACGGCATTATTCCGGCAAGTCTTCTTCCTCCATTTCCTCCTTCATGTCAGACCGCGAGAAAAAACTCCTCCTCTTCTTCGGCATTGCCGGCTTCGTGATCCTAAATTTCATCGGGTTCAACTTGGCTCAGGCGCAGAGTCTCAAGGTGAACCGCAACAAGGCGGAAGCGCGCAAGCAGCTCGACATGGCCGAGATGTTCCGCGAAAGCAGCGCCCAAGTCACCGATCAGATGGACTGGCTCGCCAAGCATGAACCCGCACCGTCCTCGCCTCAAGACGTCCAGACCAAGCTCCAGCAGCTTGCCGAAAAATTTGCCCTCAGCAATGGACTGACCATCAAGTCCCAGAAGCCGATGCCCACTGACACGTCCGGCACTCATTATCACCGCACCCAGTTCCAGTTTGTGGTCAACGGGCAAGAAGATGCGCTCTACCGCTGGTTCGATCAGATCAACGTTCCAGACCAATTCCGCATCGCTTCGCAGATCCGCCTTTCCCCCGACACCAAGGACGACACCAAAATCGACTGCACCGCCACCGTCGAGCAGTGGTTCGTCCCCACCGCTCCTTGATTCCTGCCCGAGCCATGAAAACCCCTTTACCATTTCTTGTTCTGCTCGGTTCCGCGGTCTTCGCCACGGCGGAGCTTCCGAAGAAGGTGCCGCTCCAAAGCTACAGCGGACTCTGGAACAACTCGCCTTTTACCTCCAAACCGCCTCCGCTACCGCCTGGGGAGGCCAAAAATCCGCTTGAAGACTACGCCCTCATCGGCGTTTCGCCCATCGGAGCGAACAAATACCGCGTCACGCTGATCAACAAGAAGCAGCCGGACGACCGCATCATGGTGTTCTCTGATTCGCAGAATTCGGATTTCAAAATCCTCGGCGTCACCCGCAAGGTGGGCGATCCGCTTGGAACCGTTGTTTCCATGCAGTCGGGGTCCCTCACCGGCACCGTGAGCTACGACGAAAAACTGCTCACGCTCACGCCGCCTGCCGCCGCTGCTGCTCCCCAAGTTCCTGGGCAGCCACCCATCCCCGGCCAGCCGCCGCAGCCGGATGCCGGCCAAGTTCGCCAACCTCGTCCTCGTGTCGTTCCGCCCCCGACGCCCGCCGTTCCTCAGCAGGGACAACCCGCCCAACAACAGCAGCAACGTCCTCAGCGCCGTCGCAATTGATTCTTCACCGTGAAATTTCATCCCGCCTCCATGTCCTTGCATCGTCCTCTCGCACTTTTCCTGCTTGGCCTCGCCAGCGCTTCCGCCCAGCAACCCGCAGGAGTTCCCGTGCCTCCTCCCGGTGTCCCCGTCGCCGGTCAAGCGCCGCCGCAGCCAGCCGGAGCGCCCGCCGTGCCCGGTGCTCAGAACCAAGTTCCTCTAGGCGAGAACAAGATCACCGAACCCATCGAGGAACTGAAACTCACCGGTGACGCACTTGCCGGGCTTTACCGGAAATACACCGGTCGCCGCGTGATCGTTTCCACCGCCGCTTCCACCGCCGAATTCCGCTTTGTCCAAGATGCCAGCCCGGCCGATCCACTCACCTTTGCCGAGGCTGCCGAATTGCTCAAAAAGGCGGCCATCCTGGAAAATTTCGTCTTCGTCCCCGATGCCCAAAACCCGAACCTTGATGTTCTCACCGTCGCCACCGGCGGTACCAACCCCAAGGGCATCGGCCTCGGCGTTTACAACGAAAACGGCCCGGTTTACAGCGAAAGCGACACCCTTCCTGAAGGCGACGAGGTCATTTCCTATGTGATGACGCTCAACTACTTGAAGCCAGCCGATGCACAGAACGCCTTCGTTTCGATCATCGGCCAGTTTGGTTCCTACGGCTCCATCACCGCCATTCCAAACGCTTCCGCCCTCGTCATCACGGAAAACACCACGCTCATCCGCAAGCTCATCGACCTGAAGAAGGAAATCGACAAGCCCGGCGGCGTCCAAGACACCCGTTTCATCAAGGTGAAATTCGCCGATGTCACGGAGATCGCCGACACCCTGACAACGCTTCTCACCGCTCAGCAATCCACCCAAACGACGGCGGGCATCCAGCGCGCCGACAACAATGGCGCGCCTCCGGGTGTTCCTCAGGCCACCGGCCAACCCGGCGCTGCCGCTGGTGGAGAAAACATTCCCGTCCAGATCGTTCCCGATCCGCGCACCAACCGGATTTTCGCGATGGGCCGTCCAGTGGATCTGCTTTTCATCGAAGGCCTCGTCCGTGAGTTCGATGTCGAAACCAGCGAAAAAATCTTCCTTCGCCGCAAACTTCGCTTCCTCGCCGTGGCCGATTTCCTCGACGTTGCAGAACAAGCGCTGACTCGTGCCTTCAGTGGCACCGGAGATGGCGGTGGATCCGCTGGCGCAGGAGCAGGGGGTGGCGCGGCCCAAGGTGGCGGCGGCCGTGCTCAAGCGGGTGGCAACGCCAATCGCCAGTCCAACGCCAGTCGCGGAAACAACAGCAGCACCGGTGGCGATTTCGGCAACGGCTCCTCTGGCAGCGGTTCCTTCGGTGGCGGCGGCAGCGCGAGCGGTGGCGGCAGCGCCCTCGATGCCCCAGAAACCAACACGGTTCCCGAAGCGCGTCTCGTAGGCCGCACCCTTCTCGTCGCCGACAACATCACCAACTCCATCGTCGTCCAAGGCCCACCATCCGGTTTGGAGATCGTCGAACGCCTGCTCGATCAAATCGACGTCAAACCTGACCAAGTCATCATTTCCACAGTCATCGGCCAGCTCACCCTGAATGACTCGACGGAATTCGGCGTGAACTACCTCCTCAACGAGGGCGATTTCAAATTAGGCGCTGGCGGCAGCAACGGATCGACCTTCATTCCGGGTTCTTCAACCAGCGGTGGAACGACCACCTCACCCAACCGCTTCCCACGCTTCGACCCATCCTCTCTATCAGGCACTGGCCTTCGTGCGCTCGGCACCATCGGAGACCTTGGCGTTTATCTAAAGGCGTTGTCGTCTAAGGGCAATTTCACCGTCCTCTCAAGACCTAGCATTTTCACCGCCAACAACCAAAAAGGCACCATCTCGAGCGGTGAAAAGATCGCCATTCCGACCAGCAGCAATAGCTTCAACAACGGCGGCGCCAGCACCAACATCGAGTATCAAGATGTCGTCCTGAAGCTGGAGGTTATTCCTCTGGTGAACTCGGACAACGACATCACCATGCAAATCGCGCTTCTTAACGACGAGCAAAACGGCATCCAGGTCATCGCTGGCGCGGGTGCAAATGGTGAAGCCTTGGAAGTGCCGAAAATCTCCACTCGAGAAATTCTCACCAACGTCACGGTCCCGAACAATGAAACTGTGGTTCTTGGTGGCCTCATCATTTCTCGCGACAACGATAACAAGGGCGGCATTCCCATCCTCAGCAGCATCCCCTATGTCGGAGCCTTGTTCGGCACCCATACCGACTCCAAGTCACGCAGCGAACTGCTCGTCTTCCTCCAGCCATCCGTCGTCAAGAGCGCCCGCTCGCTGGATGCCGTTCAAGCAGATTTCGATTCACGGTACCAGGTTTCTGGACCACTGCATGAGCTCGCCAATGGACCTGGAATGGTTCCCGACACAGGCACTCCTGCGCCGATCTCCGACAAGGGCGGCGAAAGCTACCCGGTCACTTCGGACCCCTCTGAGGTCTCAGGTTCGACCAATCTCAAACCATCCATCCGTCCGGCATTCCGCCGCTGATCGGGTTGCATCGGCAGGCCTGATTGAACGGCACCGACCCTTGAAGGTCATAACCCTTGAAGACCGTACGTCAGTTCGTGTTTTCATGTAAGGGTGAACAGCAGTTGTCAGCCTCTCATTCGGTAACGAGTGAAATCGTCACCCCTTGAAGTTGTTCAACTTGGCCGTCGGGGTGGGTGCTCCGGCGGCCTCTTTTTTGTCATTTGTGCACATCAAGTGACTGCGAATGGATGGACTGCGATTCGACCCATCCGGGCTTCCTTTCCAAGGATGCGTGCCTCCTCAGGCCATTCCTTCCGCTTCCTCAATTCACCGTCCCAAGGCGATCAGAAGGTCTAGAAGCGCAGATGCCGAGCAAGTGCAGCTATCCCGACACGGGTGGTTGGATGTGTCGGAATCCTTGACAGGATCGAATGGGGAGCACCTTGGAGTATTAAGGTCGGCGGCTGAATTATTTCATAACCGGCTTATAATTAGTGGTATCGGATTTGCTGTGCAGTGATTGGCATGGGCTTTGCTTTCCTGCATTCAATTATAGGCCTTTCAACCTTATCCCCCCAATACCCATGAAACTTAAGTCAATTTTGAAGACGATAATCCTGATGACTGTCGTGGCATGCGCTCCGGCCGTGCAGGCTGCGGATCCTTTTATCAATGGGGTGATTCAAATGGGCATTGATGCCTCCAGTCCTAACAGCGGTTTCGGAGTCACCCTTGACAACAGCGATCTTGGATTGGCCACTCAAGTTACTTCGTGGGCAGGAGCAATCGTGATCAATGCCTCCAATGATTTCTCAGGCACTGTCGGACAGGCCGTGAATTTTCCGACGCCTTGGATTTTCGCGAATTCTTACACGCCATTTTGGACGGTCGGCAACTTCTCGTTCGATCTCACCAGTTCATGGGTTTCTCAAAGCTCAGGGCATTTATTGGTAGAGGGTACTGGAATGCTGCATGCCCCAGGATTTTCGGACACCCCTGGGTTTTGGTCTTTTGCGATAACGGGCCCTCAAGGAGGGGCGAATGGTCAGTTCAGTTGGTCATCTTCCACCAATTCGGTGCCTGATGGCGGAACGACGATCGCCCTGTTGGGGCTCTCCCTACTTGGGCTTCATGGGATTCGCCGGAAATTTGCCCAGCGCTAATCGCATGATTTTTAAAACGTCTATCCAGACATTTTTAGCGGCTTGATTCATCAGCAGAAGGCTCCCACGGGGTCTTCTGCTTTTTCGTATGTCGGTTTTTGAGCCGAAGTTGAATGGTTATGCGATTGGCGTTGGATGCGGCTGTGGAGCTTTAGTTGGGTGAGCATGATGCCCTGTCTGAGGCTTTGGTGGAGTGCTGGGTTTGATGGTTCATGGATATTGAGCGTGAGAGGTTTGTGACGGTGTCAGGATTTCATGTGTCACGCTGGAGTGGTTGTTAAGCGCTTGGTAATGAGTCTGTTATGAGCGGGTTCTGCAATTCTTGCCGTTGGATTGTCGGAATCCTTTCCATATCACCATAAAGTCGAATGCGGAGAGACGGTCTAAAGGAATAGTTTTTTTTGTAAGTCGCTTATAATGAGCTTTTTGTTGGTTCGTTTTTTTGCATTGGCACGAGCGTTGCTATCTTTCATCCCGATTTAGGATAGTTCCGACTGTTCGGACTTCCCCCCACGAACCAAAACAAAATTACTCCATGAAACTTAAAACATTCACGAAGGTCGGAGCTGCCCTCAGTGCGGCTTTTGTCCTTACTTCCGTGGCAAACGCCACTATGGTTAATGGCCAGATTGACTTCGGCCTCACCGCGACTCTCGACTCGCCATTACTGATTAATGCCACTGAAGTTTCTTCTTGGAACTTCGTGATTGCGGTCTCCCCTACTGACGATTTCGATACCTTCGTCAACACCGGAGACGTTCCAAGTACGTTCACGGCTCCCTGGTCATTCGTCTCCGGAGCAGTGAGTCCGCTATGGGTCGTGGGTGGCTTCACGTTTGACCTCACATCCTCGTCGATTTTCCAACAGAATGCGAACTTCCTCGATGTCCGTGGGACGGGCATGGTTACCGGCAACGGTTTTGATCCGACTCCAGGTAATTGGACCTTCACGATCACTTCGGCATCTGGAAGTGGAAGCGGAGTCTCTGGCACTGGATTTAGCTTTGTAGCATCCAACAACACAAATGTGCCAGACGGTGGAACCACTGTTGCTCTTCTTGGATTCTCCCTCTTGGGTCTCCACGGCGTCCGTCGCAAGTTCGCGAAGCGCTAATCCATTCAGAGCAATTCTGAACTGAATCTGACTTACAGGATCGGCCATGGTGAATTCCATGGCCGATTTCTTTTTTTTAGGAGGGGTGGGGAAATTCCTTATTGGGCGCTGCTCTGAAAATCTCCGCCGGCGAGGTGAGCTCGTGCTTCGCCGACCAGGAAGAGCGAGCCCGCGATGAGGATAGGATCTCCGCCCTCGTTGGCTGCGGTGAAGGCCTTTTCGAAGGAGGAAAACGTTTCGTGCGGCGGGGCGTTGGGCGGCAAATGACTGGCGATTTCCTCCGCACTGACGGCGCGCGGTGTGTCGACTGGGCAAAGGAAAACGCGGACAGCGAGCGGCGTGAGGATTTCCAGAATTTTGCCGATGTCTTTGCCTGAGACCGCGCTGAAAACCAAGGAGGCTTGTTTCCCGGGAAAGCGTTCGTGCCAGGTGGCGGCGAGCACTTCTGCAGCCTGTGGGTTGTGCGCACCGTCGAGGATGACGCCAGGACGTATCGCCTCGAATCGTCCAGGCCAGCGGACACTGCGCAGGCCGTGGTTCACGATATCGCTGGTGAGGGGCAGTCCGGCACGGTGCAGAGCTTCTACGGCCAGTGCGGCGTTCCATTGTTGGTGGCGACCGGGCAACGCCATTGGGTAGCCCAGTAAAGGTTCGGTGATGAAATCCAACGGCGCGCGGCGCTCGTTGGCCTCCTTTTCGAGGACGGAGCGCGCGGCCTCATCTTGGGGAGCGGAAACAGCCTTTTTTCCTTCCACGAGGATGCCCGCCTTTTCACGGGCGATTTCCTCCAACGACTCACCCAACCATTGCATGTGATCCAGGCCGATGGGGGTGATGACGCAGACGTCGGCGGGCACGGCGGTGGTTGCGTCGAGGCGGCCGCCCATGCCGGTTTCCAGCACGATGATTTCGCATTCGCGCAGGCGGAACCAACGCATCGCGAGGGCGAGCGCGATTTCGAAAAAGGTGGGATGCGTTTCCATCCGCTCACAAATGGTGCGCAGTTCGGTGAGCATGGCGGCGCATTCCTCTTCCGGGATTTGTTCTCCGCTGACTTGGATGCGTTCGCGGAAATCAATGAGGTGGGGTGACGTGAAAAGGCCACAACGGCGGCCGCAGGCGCGGGCGATGCTGTCCATCATGGCGCAAGTGCTGCCTTTGCCATTGGTGCCAGCGACATGGATCACTGTCACGCCGTGGGACGGGTAGGCGAGGAATTCCTTGAGCAGGTGGCGCGGCCCGTCCAGGCCCAGTTTGATGCCAAACATCTGGGTGGAGTAGAGCCAATCGAGCGATTCCGTGTAACGCATGGTGACGCGCCATCCATCACCCGGAATGGCGCGTGTGCCAAGCCGTCAGTTGTCGCGGATGAGTGCGATGCGTCTTGGGTTGTCAGAAAAATAACGGGACGACGCGCCACCCCGATCGGGGGGAGGGAAAGCGTTCGAAATCCGGCAAGATCGCAGGCGAGCGGTTGGTATTTGCTGCCCCAATGCCGTTTCTCGACATGATCCCTCGCCATTTCCTTGTTTCTGTTCCGTTTTTTGTCGCGACCGCTGTCGCCGCTACGCCGTGCAAGGTGGAAGTGGTGGACAAGTCGAACGGCTGGCCCGTCCCGCTGGTGAAACTCACCACCACCAGTGATGTCACCTTTATCACGGACAACGCAGGGGTGGTCGCGTTCGACACGCCGGAGCTGATGGGCAGCGAGACGTGGTTGGGGGTGAGTTCGGACGGCTATGAAATCCCGGCGGATGGATTTGGCAACCGCGGCGTGCGCTTCACGCCGAAGCCGGGTGGCACGTTTGAAATCGAGCTTGAGCGCAAGCAGATCGCCAAGCGGCTCGGTCGCCTAACGGGCTCGGGGATTTTTGCGGAAAGCCAGAAACTCGGTGGATTTGGCAGTTGGAAGGAAACGGGCGCGATGGGATCGGACACGGTGCAGACTGCGGCTTACAAAGGGAAATTGTTCTGGGTCTGGGGCGATACGAATCTCCAGCACTATCCGTTAGGAATTTTTAACACGCCTGTCGCCACCTCCTCGCTCAAGCCTTTGATTTCCCAAAAGCCTCCAACTGCGATCGTTTACGATTATGTGAGAAATGAGAAGGGCGCACCGCGTGGGACGATTGAGGTGCCCGGCGAGGGACCGGTGTGGGTTTCTGGTTTCATTTCTCTGCCAGACGCGCAGGGCGCGGAGCATTTGGTGGCCACCTGGGCGAAGATCAAGGGCACGTTAGCGGTACAACAGTTCGGGTTGGCGGAGTGGAATGACAAGGCGGAGAAATTCGACATCGTCAACACGTTCTGGCAACGCAGCGAGAAGGAGCCCGAGCCGCCGAAAGTCTATCCGGACGGGCATCCGGTGATCGCGAAGGATGCGGATGGAAAACCGTGGGTCTACTTCAACGGGCCGCCGAATTTCAAATGCCCTGCGACCTATGAAGCGTGGAAGGACTCTTCACAGTGGCAGCATGTGGAGCGGCAGATGACGATGAAGGATGCGAACGGTGGCGGCGACGTCACCGTGGCCTCCGGGTCCATCGCATGGAACAATTTCCGCAAGCGCTGGATCCTGGTTTTCCAGCAGAAATTCGGCAAGCCATCGGTCTTCGGCGAGGTCTGGTACTGCGAAAGCAAAAGCCCTGAAGGTCCGTGGGGCCCGGCGGTCAAAGTGGCGACGCATGAAAACTACACGTTTTACAACATCCAGATCGACCATCAACTCACCTCGCCGGACGAGCCATTGCTGCTGTTTGAGGGCACCTACACCACGCTGTTTTCCGACAACAAGCACAAGACACCGAGATACGATTACAACCAAATGCTCTATCGGCTCGACCTCGATGACCCGGCTCTGAAACCTGCACAAAAGGACTAACTGCGATGCGCGAAATTTTCATCAGCCTGGTTCTCGGGATCGCTGCGGCAGGGGCGGCGGAGTTCGATTCGGTGTTCTCATCCGGCATGGTGGTTCAGCGCGAGGTGCCGCTGTGCTTGTCCGGCAAAGGCGTTCCGGGAGCGGAGGTCATCGTCTCGGTCGATGGGGTGGAAAAGTCGGTGCGAGTTTCTAACGAGGGTGTGTGGACCTCTGAGTTTCCTGCGATGAAGGCGGGCGGGCCCCATGTGTTGAAAGCGGTCGAAAATGGCGCGGCGGTCCTCCTTGAGGACGTGCTCTGCGGCGATGTTTGGGTGTGCTCGGGTCAGTCCAACATGCAGATGGGCATTCGCGAGGTGATAGGCGGCAAGGAAGCGTTGGCAGCTGCGGCGATCTTTCCCGAAGTTCGCATGCTGACGGTGCCGCGCGGCGGAGCGGATAAGCCGAAAACGAATGTCGACGCGAAATGGCAGCGGCGATCGGCGGAAAGCTCGGGCGATTTTTCGGCGGTGGCGTGGTTTTTTGCGAACCACCTGAAGCAGGATGCGGCGCTTGCGAATGTCCCGTTAGGCATCATCAACAGCTCGTTCGGCGGCACCTCCATCGAGGCGTGGACGCCGCCTGGCAAGTTGCCGGAGCTGCCCAAGGACCAGCTCAGCGGATCGATGTTCGGAATCCCGCCGGGAGCCCTTTTCAACGGCATGATCTCGCCGCTCACGGGATTGCCGATCAAGGGCGTCCTTTGGTACCAAGGTGAGGCGAACGCAGGGCAACCGACAGTCTATCAGAAGCTGCTAAATAATCTGATGCGCCAATGGCGGGACGCATGGCAACAGCCGGAGATGCCCTTTCTGATCGTCGAACTGCCAGCCTTCGACGGGCTGATGGGTGGCTATGATTTTAGCTGGCTGCGCGAATCGCAGGCCAAGGCATGTGCAGAAACCACCCATGCGTGGATTGCCGTGGCACACGACACCACGGATGGCCGCGACCTGCATCCCATCGAAAAGGAGGAAATTGGCCGCCGCTTGGCCTTGCTCGCACGGCGAAAGATCTATCAGTCCGACGTGATCGCCAGCGGCCCGGTGATGCGTGAAGCTCAAGCGGAGAACGGCAAACTGCGGCTCGTTTTCGAAACCTCGGATGGCCTCACCACCCGTGACGGTCAGGCCCCCGTGGGTTTCGACATCGCCAGCGAGGGTGGGGACTACCGCCGCGCGAGCGCCACGCTGGAAGGGACGAGCGTCGTTCTGGAAAATCCACATATTTCCGCTCCGCGCACCGTGCGCTACGCTTGGGGGGCCACGCCATCGAGCAACCTGGTCAACAACAGCGGCCTTCCCGTTATCCCGTTTCGCACCGACACGCTCTCGCCCGACAGGATTTTCCAACAGGCCCTGCCCATCATCCATCGTCTCCAAACGCCGCTCTATCAACTCACCACCGGCGACAACGGCCAGGTCGCCAGCCTTATCGCCGGGGGACGGCAATTTCTCTCCAACGAGCCGAATGGCGGGACGCGCATCCCGGACGGATGGGGTCAGCGCAATTTCCACCAAGTTGAGCAGTTAGGGCCCCATCGGCTGCGCCTGTTCGACGCCACCGGCTCGCTCGAAATTTTCGCCCGCGAGGATGCGCTGGAATGGATTTTGCGCAACGACCGCGACCAAGAAATCGAGTTTCGCATCGCGCTTTCCGCGCAGGTGAAGGTGGATTTCAAGGAGGGCAGCGCAGAGCTATCTCGCGGAGAAACGCGGTTGCGCATCGATGGAATCGATCAAGTAAGCAGCGGTGAAGTGGCGGAATTGGTGGTGAAGATGGCCGCGCACTCGACGGCCACGCTTCATGTCCAAGTCCTGCCGTGAGCGCGCCGTTAGAAGTGACGACCTCGGCGGACGAACGCTAAGGAGTGGGGACACTCCTGTCCCCACCGGAGCCCAAGAGGCGAAGTCAAAGAATGCGGACCATGAGGTCAGCACTCGAATGACACGCCGTTCAGGTCGATTTCGTTGATCCGGATTCTGCACGGCGGAGCGTCGATATCCTATCGACTGTTTCAGGCCGACATGCTGTCGGCCGAAACACAGACTCCGGACAGGATGTCCGCGGCAAATAGCGTTCAGAATGAACGCGCTCCTGTGCGCGCGGTTTGCCCGCGCTCAACGACGTGCCATTCGAGCGGGGACACTCCTGTCCCTAGCGGAGTCCAAGCCGCAAAGTCAAAGAGTGCGGACCATGAGGTCCGCACTCGGCAATCCCCCGCTTCCCACCCGCGCTTGGGCACTTCGGAGCTACGATCGCCCTCTTCCGAGCCTCGCTCGCGCAGCTTTGAACCGCGTCATCGCAATTCTGAAGTGGGGAGGGCCACTTCGAAGCTGCGTTCATCCACCTAAAAGCTGCGGCATCGCAGCTCGGAACCGCGTTGCCGCACCTCAAAGCCGCGCCGCCGCAGTTGGGAAGTGGGAGGGGGGACTTCGGAAGTGGGTACCCCCACCTCGGGAGTGGGTACCCCCACTTCACAAGTGGGGGGGAGCCGGCCGTCCAAGCATGGGTTTTTCAGAAAAAACAAGCTGCCACCCGCATTTTACGGGTGGCAGCTTTTGGGAAACCGATACTTGGCAGGGATTTCTCTACGCCGGCACTGGCGTCGGGGCGTCCGGAGCATCGGAAGTTTGCTCAAAACGCTCCGCCAGCTCGGCGGCGAGCGCCTTGGCTCCTGGGATGTTGATCTTCGCGGCGGCTTTGAGCGAATTGTAGATCGTCAGTCCGGTCACGTAGGCTTCCGAACCGGCGGCGAGATTCGTGTCGGACACCTTTTCATGGAGCGAGGCGAGCTGCATTTCGATGCCCTGGAGGCGGACGGCTAGGTCGTAGTCCTTGCGCATGGCAGGAAGGTTCACGTAGGGCGGCACGAACTGCGGGTTGTTATCGGCGATTTCCATGGCCTTGGAGACGAAGGATTGGGTCGCGCTGCCCATTTTCGGCAGGGCCTTGCGTTCCTGGGCGGTGAGGTTGACGAGGAAGGTGAGATTGCTCTCGATGGTGGTTAGGGCGGAGAAAACAGCGGTGCGCTGGGTGTCGGATACGGCTGCGTCGATATTGGTGTAGGGCATGGTTTTGAGTGGTGAGCTCAGCAATACGGCCGCGCACAACCGTGTGCTGCGGCCGATTTGATGACTGATAGAAAACGATCAGTTATGCGAATGGGCGTCAAAGAGATTGTGTGGAAATCTAATCGTTATGAAATGCCGCTAGATGACAGAGAAATGAAGCGATTCCCAAATCTCATGGGGGAGGGGAATGGCGCGTCATGCGCTCCATGGAGCGCGTTCATTCTGAACGCTAGGTGCTGCGGACATGCTGTCCGACGGCGCGGTTTCGCCCGACAGGATGTCGGGCGGAAGCAGTCGATAGAATATCGACGCTCCGTGTTCTAGAGCTGGATTCACGCAATCGGATTGAGCGGTGTGTCATTCGGGGAGGGGGATCCTAACTGGATATCTTGGTTAGGAATTTTGGGGTTCCTGATCGGGGTGGCCGGCGGAGAGGTGCAGGCGGGGGAGGAGGTTGGCATTCAATCTAACTCACGAGGCGCCGAAGGCGAAAGGGGGGGAGGGTGAATGATTGGGGGCTCTGCGAGATCGTGCGGAGAGATGCTTCGGCAGGTGGCGCTGGTGAACATTGCGAGCGCTGAATTGAGGATTCGGCGCTGGCCGTATCGCGCTGGCGGCTTTTTGCTGGGGAGGTGGCGAAGCGAGCAAAGGGAGATTTGAATGACGACGGTCGCAGACCGACGCACCAAGATGTCATCAAGATACGTGGGGCGCGGCAGCACAATCTGAAGGACATCGATGTGGACATCCCGCGGGGGAAGCTGGTGGTGATCACGGGGCCGAGCGGGTCGGGGAAGTCGTCGCTGGCGTTTCACACGCTGTATGCGGAAGGTCAGCGGCGTTATGTGGAATCGCTGTCGGTGTATGCGCGGCAGTTTTTGGATCAGTTGGAGAAGCCGGATGTGGATGCGATCGAGGGGCTGAGCCCGGCGATCGCGATTGAGCAGCGCGGCGGCGGGCTGAACCCGCGATCGACGGTGGCGACGGCGACGGAGATTTACGATTACCTGCGGGTGCTGTGGGCGGCAGCGGGCGTGCCGCATGATCCGGTGACGGGGGAGAAACTGGAGCGGATGAGCGCGGTGGACATCGTCACGGTGTTGGCGGGGCTGCCGGAGGGGACGAAGGTGGTTTTGTTAGCGCCGTTGCCGAAGGAGGAGCTGGGGGAGCCGGAGCGGCTGCTGGGGGATTTGCAGCGGCAAGGTTACATCCGGGTGCGGGTGGATGGGGAGGTGTTGGAGATCGAGGAAGCGGCAGCGGCTTGGCCAGAGTTTCCGGCGGCGGTGGAGATCGTGGTGGATCGGTTCGTGGTCCGGCCGGGGGTGGAGTCGCGGTTGGCGGACTCGGTGGAAACGGCGTTGCGCTTGTGCGGTGCGGAGGCGCGGGCGGCGGTGCAGGAACCGGGTGCGGATGCTTGGCGGGACATGGCGTTCCAGACGGCCTATCGCAATCCTCGCACGGGGTTCGTGGTGGAGGAAATTTCGCCGAAGCATTTTTCCTTCAACTCGCACCTTGGGGCCTGTGAGGCGTGCGAAGGGCTGGGGACGGAGTTGTTTTGTGACCCGGAGTTGTTGGCGGAAGGCGAGGATGCGGAGATGACGTTGCGGCGGTATCGCGAGGCGAAGTCGGAAATCACGCGGCGCAAGCTGGCGAAGTTCATGGCGCATCGGCGGTGCCGGGTGTGCGAGGGAAAGCGGCTGAAGCCGGAGTGGCTGGCGGTGAAGATCGAGGGAAAAGTTGCTAGTGTTCAGTGTTCAGTTTTCAGGGAAGAGGAGGAGAATCGGTCTTCGCTGAAAACTGAAAACTTGAAACTGAAAACTCCGACTGCGTCGGTCTGGCTGGGGATTCAGGATTTTTGCGAGCTGGGGGTGGCGGAGGCGATGGAATGGATGGAGGGGATTTCGTTCGAGCCGGCGACGGCGGCGATTTGCCAACGGCTGGCGGATGATGTGCGGAAGCGTTTGGCTTTCCTGACGGAGGTGGGGCTGGATTACCTGACGCTGGATAGAACGAGTGGGACGCTCTCGGGCGGGGAGGCGCAGCGGATACGGCTGGCGACACAGCTCGGTGCGGGGCTTTCCGGGGTGATTTACGTGCTGGATGAGCCGAGCATTGGCCTGCATGCGGCGGACACGGAGCGGCTGATCGGCGCGCTCACGCGGTTGCGGGATTTGGGCAACACGGTGGTGGTGGTGGAGCACGACGAGGGGATCATCCGTGCTGCGGATTGGTTGATCGACATCGGGCCTGGCGCGGGGGCGGCGGGGGGAGAGTTGCTGGGTGCCGGGCTGCCGGGAGAAATTTCCTCACCGACGGGGGAGTGGCTGAGGAAGAAGTTTGCTAGTTTTCAGGGTTCAGTTTTCAGGGAAGAGGAGAGGGGAGAGTTGGTGATACGCGGGGCGCGGGAGCACAATTTGAAGAACCTCGACGTGGCGATTCCGCTGGGGCGCTTGGTGGCGTTGACGGGGCCGAGCGGCAGCGGGAAATCGACGCTGGCGGATGACATTTTGCGACGGGCGCTGGCGCGGCATTTCAACGGTTCGGGCGAGGCACCGGGAAGGCATGACGGGATAGCTGGGCTGGAGTTGATCGAGAAATGCGTGGTGGCGGACCAATCGCCGATAGGCCGCAGCCCGCGCTCAAATCCGGCGACGTTTACCGGGGTGTTTGATCTGGTGCGCGATCTTTTCACGAAGCTGAAGCTCTCGAAACAGCGCGGCTACGGGCCGGGGCGTTTCAGTTTCAATGCGGCGGGCGGGCGCTGTGAGCGATGCCAAGGGAACGGGCGGCTCAAGATCGAGATGCATTTCCTGCCTGATGCATGGGTGGCTTGTCCGGCATGTGGTGGACGTCGGTTCAATCGCGAAACGCTGGAGGTGACTTATAAAGGGAAATCGATCGCGGACGTGCTGGAGTTGTCGGTGAGCGAGGCGCGGGAGTTTTTCCGGCCCATTCCGAAAATCCATCGCATCTTGGAGACCTTGGAGCAACTCGGGTTGGGGTATCTGCAACTCGGGCAGCCGGCGAACACACTATCCGGCGGCGAGGCGCAACGGTTGAAGCTGGCGGTGGAATTGGCGAAACCGCAGGCACCGCACACGCTGTATCTGTTCGATGAGCCGACCACGGGATTGCATTTCGGCGATGTGGAAAAGCTGCTCGGAGCCTTTTTCAAACTGCGTGATGCGGGCCACAGTGTGCTGGTGGTGGAGCATCATTTGGATGTGATCCGCGCGGCGGATTGGGTGATCGAGCTCGGACCAGGTGGGGGGAAATACGGTGGCACGTTGGTGGCAGAAGGCTCACCCGCGGCGATCCGGAAGCACAAGACGTCGCCAACGGGACGGGCGTTGGCGGGGAAGGGATAAGAGGGAAGCGGGATTTACCGCGAAGGCGCAAAGATCGCAGAGGGACGCGAACGAAGAGGGGGGGAGATTTTTCAAGAGGAGAGGGGAAGTTTTTCGCTCTCCATTACGATTGTAGTGGACGGTTCCACTACGGTTGTGGTGAAGTGCGGATCAGCCATGAGTGCACCCAATATATCCGAGTCAGAGTGGACGGTGATGGAGGTGCTGTGGGGGAAGTCCCCGCAGACCGCTTCCGCCGTATCGAAGTCGCTGCATGAGTCCACCGGGTGGGCTGAGAACACCGTGCGCACGTTGCTGACGCGGCTGCTGGAAAAGGGAGCGCTGGCGATCGCCGATCCCGCGGCGACGCCGAAATCATATGCGCCTGCGGTGAAACGCGAGATCTGCGTGAAAGCGGAGAGCGAGTCGTTTCTCGGGCGCATTTTCCAAGGGGCGGCGAAGCCATTACTGGTGCACTTCGCGAGCCACGCGCGGCTGACGCCGGACGAGGTCCGAGAGCTGAAGAAGCTGCTGGATGATTCGATTCAACAAAACCAACCCTGAACCCATAAAACCATGAATCTGGAAAACGTGTTTGAATGGCTGCTGGCCACCAGCTTGAGGGCGTCTGTCCTGGCTGGGGTGATTTTTGCCAGCCAACTCCTCGTGCGCCGCTGGCTTCCCGCCGGCTGGCGTCACGCTCTGTGGCTGCCCATGCTGGTGGTGCTGGTCCTGCCGGTGACGCCTGAAGTTCCGTTCGGCATTTCAAGGTTCGGCGATGCCGCCCCACGGGTTTTGGAGCCTGTCCATTCCGGCCTCGCGACGGCGGCGGATTTCGGAAACGTGGCCGCCGCTACGAGCCAACCGGAGGACAATTCCGCGGCCTTCCTGCTGGCATTTGTCTGGTTGGCGGGCGCACTGGCGGTGCTGGGTGCCGGATGGCTCGGCTATCACCGCAACATGCGGAAAATCGAAGCGAATGCGCAGGTTCCCGAGGTGGAGTTGCGCGAGCTGATCCAACTGGCGCTCGCTCAAACGAAGGTGCGGCATGCGCCGATGGTGCTGCTTTCGCCGAATGTCGAGAGTCCGGCGGTGACGGGGTTGTTGCGGCCGCGGCTGCTGTTGCCCGCCGGATTTCCAGCCGGATTTACCGAGGGCGAGGCTCAGCTGATCCTGCTGCATGAGTTTTCCCACCTGAAGCGGCTCGACCTGCCGTTGAACTGGTTGGCTTGCGTGTTGCAGGCGATGCATTGGTTCAATCCGGTGCTGTGGTTCGCCTTTGCCCGGATGCGGGCCGATCGCGAGGCGGCGTGTGATGCGCGGGTGCTAGCGATCGATGCGCAAGACCGCCGGGCGGAGTACGGCGGCGCGTTGTTGAAACTGCAGGGCCTCAATCCCTCGCGGGCGCTGAGCCTCGGCTTTGTCGGGTTGTTCGAGCGCGGTTCGGAAATGAAATCGCGCATCCGTGAAATTTCCACGCGCCGTCCGGATCACATCGGTTGGCGGGTTGCGGGCGGTGGGATGATCACGCTGCTGCTGGTGTTTGGTGCCACCAAGGCCGAGGAACCCGTCACAGAAGCCGCCGTGGCACCGGCTGAGGAAATGAGCGACGGAGTGAAATACATCACGGACAAGCTCAACTCCATTGTTTTGCCACGGATTGATCTCGAAGACACCACGTTGGAAGAGGCTGTCGATTTCCTGCGGCTTAGCGCCAACGAACTGGACATCGGGGAAAAAGATCCGGCGAAAAAGGGAATCAATTTCGTCATCCGCAAGCCGAGACCGGTGGCAGGAGAGAAACCATTCGAATATGGGCTATTGGGCGTAAAACTGAAAAATGTCCCCTTATCGAAGGTGATCGCCGAACTGGCGGAAGAAGCCGGGGCGGTGGTCAAGGTGGATGATTTTGCGGTGACTTTCCTGCCGGCAGGTGAAGCCAAGATTCCTCAGGATGGACGTCCCACCGGCGGGGCACCCGAAGCGGCCGCGCCCCAGCCGAAAGCCATGGTGGATGCCGGGAAAATCATCATTCCACGCATCGATTTCGAAAACACCGATTTGAAGGGAGCCGTGGAATTCCTCAACCTCAGGGCCAAGGACCTCGCCAAGGATCAGCCGGTGCCGCTCATCACGCTGGATGCCTCGGCCGATGCGGGGGCCCGCATCCGGGAGCTGCGGTTGAGAAATGTTCCGCTGTCCGTGGCCCTCAAATACTGTGCCGATCAGGTGAAGTTGCACATGGACGCGGACGACAAGGAGATTCGGCTCGTCAAAAAGCCCTAACGGACTTCAGCCCGACGGGACGGATGCCGAGCGCATCCGTCCCATTTTTGTTCAAACGTTCGAGCGATGGGGTGGGGGAGCGCATCCATTTTGAAACTTGGCAGGAAAAAATGAAAACCCGCTGGACAAACCCATTCGCTCCCCTTAACCACTCGCCCCCGACGGGGCCTTGGCCCTGACGACAAACTTGGCAGAGTAGCTCAGTGGTAGAGCAGAGGACTCATAAGCCTTTGGTCGGCGGTTCAAATCCGCCCTCTGCTACCAAGTTTGATTTTCAAATCGGCGGGCAGAATTTTGCCGCAGATTGTCTTTCCGAGATTCTCGGTGAGCGCGCACTTCCAAGCATGGCAGCGTCGTGTGGCCATGGCGGATGAGGAATTCGCAAATCGCTTAACCTGCGCTGTAGCGAGGTTTTTCGAGAATTTGTCGACTCTGCTGGGAATTAGAGAAAGTTTTCAAAATAGGGCTTGTCAGGTGGGCTTTCATTTCTAGAGTCGCCCCCCCCACAGCGAGGGCTGCTGACGTATGGATACGAAGCAGCCCGAATTACAGGGAAAATTTATCGGGTGCAGCTCCGGAAAAAAGCTCTTGCGAGGTCATCTCGTCGGCGCGCCGGTCTGTCCCAAATACTCGGGAAAACCAGAACCACGCAGGAAAATATGCCGACAATCAATCAGCTCGTTCGCAAGGGACGCCTCACTCCGGCCGAAAAGT
>JAZKEG010000008.1:0-135638 GCA_040387215.1 Verrucomicrobiota bacterium
ACGCTGGCAGAGCTTAACCTTACGCTGGCAGAGCTTAACCTTACGCTGGCAGAGCCTAACCTTACGATGGAAAACCGTGAGGGCGTTGCGTTTTCTGGGCCGTCATGGCGGTTTGGCGGCTCCTTTTTGGAACGTCGAACCTCGAACGCCCAAGATCGAACGTCGAAAGGAAGAGGATTTGGGGCGGGACGGCGGGGGGATGGACTGCGTCGAGAGGCGGCCGCTGCGTGGAAGGGGGCGGGTGATAAGTCATCAAACGGGCTAAAATGGATGGCGAAAGGGGGAGGAATACGGGCGTATTCTGCCGCCAGGCGGCACGGATAGCGGTGGATTGAGATAGGTTTTCTAGAAATATTCACCCGCTTTCAGGGGCGGAAGACGGAAAATTTTCTAACTTTCGACTCCCAAAAACGGACATAACTAACGACTTGAAAAAAAGCCGTTGACAAAAATGGGCGGTTTTAAGTCTTGATTCGCACCGGATAGAGGCTGCTGGAAATTGCCGTAACTCGATCATTGATAACAGACTGCTAGGGTTTTGAGGTCGAAAAAAGATCGGTTGTTAGGCTGTTAAAGTCAGTCAGCCTTACGCGAAAAATATTTCTAGCGGATTTTTCAAACTTTATGCTAACCGGTTTTCCACGGTCGATGTCCCTGTATGGGGCTGGAAGCCGTTCGAGCATGAAAACACCCAAACGAAAGAACAAACAAATCCCATGAAACCACCCATCCTCCGCGCCTCGCTTGGTTTTACCAACCTGCCAGACAACAGCAATATCACCTTCGCCCGCAACGTGCATGGGTTGCTCTATGCGTTAGGCATCGCATTCCCCGACCTGCCGGTGTCCGGGCCGGTGCTGCTGGAGTCCATCACGAGCTTCGCCTCCTCCAAGGCCGCTCAATCCAGCGGTGGCAAGGCAGCCACGGCGGAGAAGAACAACAGGCGCAACGAGCTGAATGCGCAGCTGAAGAAGCTGGCGCTCTATGTGCAGGAAGCCTGCAATAACAACCTGGCGCTACTGCTGTCCACCGGATTTGAAGCGGTGAGCACGAACCGCGCATCCTATCCGCTGGCCAAGCCCAGCATCCTGCGCATCGTGCCGGGCATGACCGGTGAGTCACGCGTCACCCTCAGCACCGAGCGTAACTCGCGCGGCACCGAAGTGCGCGTGGCGGAAGTGAATGAGGATGGCACGCTGGGCCCGTTCCGCCCCATTCTCTACAGCACCAGCTCGCGCAACATCGGCATCACCGACCTCATCCCGGGCAAGCTGTATGCCTATCAGGGCCGCAATGTCGGCGGCAGCACGACCTATAGCGATTGGAGCGACCTGTTGGTGCATCGCGCGGCATAATCGATAGACCTCATCAGCGCGGCGGCCACCCCGCCGCGCTTTTTTTGTGGCTGCTGCGTCTCGCAGCAGGCTTTCTTTAAAGAGGAAACCGCAAAGGCGCCAAGGTCGGGGAGGGAACGCAAAGGAGTGGGGATGGATAGTAACGCGGAGACGCGGAGATCGCAGAGAGGGGCGGGGAGAACTATCGTGGCTGCTGCGTCTCGCAGCAGACTTTTTTAAAGAGGTAACCGCAAAGGCGCCAAGGTCGGGGAGGGAACGCAAAGGAGTGGGGATGGATCGAAACGCGGCTTCGCAGGCTCTTGATATCTCCCCCCAAGAACCCAAAGCCGAACCCAAAAAATCACCAAATTACTCTTGCTCTTTCAGCGCAGCATCTTGTTCGCCTCTTCAATTCTCGTGGAAGCCCCCGTTCCGCCATTGCATCGTTCTTACGGTCTTCTCAAAATCGTAATACTTGCCACGGCCATCTGCACGGATTTCTTCCACATAGAAACCAAATTCAACCTTCCGCCCGCGCTGACCAAAACGGAAAAAGGCCTCCTTGGGAATACCGGAAGACAATGCGGATTTGGTGATGTCATTCCACTTTCGATTCTCCAAGCGATAGACGCGCGTGAACTGTGCCGATGGCTGCTGGGAACCATCAGCAAAGGGACGTGCGGAATGAGACGCGGCAATCGTGCGACCCTTCTCATCCTCAAACAAACGCAAGAAGAACATCGATTTCGCGTCGATGCCTAAGTGCGGATTGTCACAGCTGAATTCCACCCGGCGATCCTTCTCGTCAAACACACCTGGTGTTCGAACCAAGTAGTTGCGCCTACCATCCAGAGACATTTCCGCCACCGCATCAGCGGGCAGAGTCAATATGGCTGTGCGCAAATCGACAGGAGAAACCGGAACAGGAACTTTCAGAGGTGGTAGCTTCGCTGCCACTTCAGACGCGGTGGCTGGCCGCAGATCGGCTTCAGCATTGCGCGAGGTGTTACAAGATGCAAAAGCCAACAATGTCAGCGCGGCTGTCGGATACAGTAGGTTCATTTTTTTTGGCTAACAGTGTTGTTGGTTCAACTGAAGAGAATAGAAATTGGGTTAGCTCCGGCAAGTGGGAAGAAATTTGGTTGTTGAGGAGTCGTTTTCAAGGCGTTGGGGATCAGGCCTGGATGGGTTGATTTCTCGGATGGGAAAGAAGCTCTCAGAACGGTCCTAGTGACTATCGAGCTGCGGGGGAGGAGGCAAGGCTTGAGCTTTTCAGGGGAGTTTTGGAGGGTTGACCGCGAATCAAACCAATCGGGCGAATCTTAAGAGGGAATGCGGGTTGGCGGGTATCTTCACGGTAAGGAACGCAAAGATCACAAAGGTTCCGATCTGAAAAATGTTGGGCTTTGCGATCTCTGCGATCTCTGCGGTGAAACGCTCATTGACTTGGGCGGTCTCACGGACAACGTGGCCGCGTGGACTCTGCCCTTAGGGCGGAAAGCGGCTTGGCGGTTGCGGTGAGATTATGCCAGCCCAAACGCGGTTCGGAGACCACGGCTCCTTGCGATGACGTGGGGGTGTGAACCGCACCTTTCCTCGGGCTAGATCCCCGGACCGGAGGAGGGTTGCGAAATCCGACTTACACGAAATTGATGACACTTCCTGGCTTGGTGACCGATGCGCGCTTTTGCGGCTATATTTGTATTTCGCCGCAAGATGATGTTGCTGCGAGACGCAGCAACCACGCTCAAGCTCCGCGCCTCTCTCTGCGGCCTTTGCGGCCTTTGCGTTTCGATCGTCAAAGCCCCTTAGTGTTCCCGGGGCGGCGGTGCTGAGTCGAAGACCTGACGCAACTCTTGGGCGATGACGGCGGATGCTTCGGGGACGGTGATTTCGCGCGCGGCTTCGTCGGCGAGGCAGCTCATGCGGACGCCATCGATGCCGCAGGGGGTGATGGCGAAGAAGGGCGGCAGGCTTTCGCGGGTGATGTTGATGGCGAAGCCGTGCATGGAAATCCATTTCCTAACACCGACGCCGATGGAGGCGAGTTTGCGTTCCGCGACCCAGACGCCGGTGAGGCCGTCGCGGCGACCGGCATCGACACCGAAGCTGCGGCAGGCTTGGATCAGGGCATCTTCGATTTTGCGCAGGTGGTCGTGAAGGTCCTTGCCGCGTGAGGTGAGATTGAGGATGGGATAGCCGACCAACTGGCCGGGGCCGTGATAGGTGGCTTGGCCACCGCGGTTGGTTTCATGGACGGGATAGGGCAGGGAAGCGGGATCGCGCAGGGAGGATTGGTCGCGCAGGCGACCTATGGTGTAAACGGGCTCATGCTCTAGCAGCAGGATGCTGTCCGGCGCTGTTCCCGCGAGGATGGCTTGGACTCGCTCGTCCTGAAGACGCAGGCCTTCTTCATAGCTGATAGGGGCGGGGAGGTGATGGATTTCCAGCATGAGAAAAGAGATAAAGGAACCACAGATGGACGCAGATGGACGCAGATGAAGAAAAGGGGAGTGGGGGGATGGGGAAAGAGAGGAAATGAACCACAGATGGATATGGACGAATGCGGATTAAGAAAAGAGAGAGGGTGATGGGAGAGAGGGGAAATGAACCACAGATGGACGCAGATGAACGCTGATGAAGAATCGGAAAATAGGGAGAGATGGATCCGTTCTTTTCCGAGTCGGTGCGAACGGCTACACAAGGCGGCGGTCGAGGAGTTTGGCTTTGAGGGGATCGGACGCTTGGAGGTGGGTCATGGCGATGGCGAGGGCGTCGGCGGCATCGGACGGTGGGGTGACGGCGAGGCCTAACAAAGCGCGAACCATGAAGGCGACTTGGGCTTTGTCGGCGTTGCCTTTGCCGACGACGGCGCTTTTCACCTTCTTGGGTGAGTATTCGTAAACGCGCAGGCCATTGTCGGCAGCGGCGATGAGGGCGGCGGCGCGGGCGGCTCCCATGGAAATGGCGGTCTGGTGCGACTGGACGTAGATGATGCCTTCCACGGCGACTTCGTCGGGCTGGAATTTCTTGATGACGTGGTCGAGGTGGGTGCGGATGGCGGCGAGGGCGGCGGATTGGGCGAGCGATTTGGGGATGGAGATGACATCGAACGCGAGGACGAGCGGCTTGCGCGGGTCTCCTTCAAGCACGGCGTAGCCGGTGTTGCGGACCGCGGGATCGATGGCGAGGACTCTCACGAGTGGCGGCTTAGTTTTTCTTGCCAGCGGCAGCAGGTTTCTTCGCTTCGAGCAAGGCCTCTGCGGTGAACTCGACGAAGGATCCTGGGGCCCCGGCGTACTGGACTTTGCGTTCGGCATCGAGGACGTAAACGAGGGGCCAAGTGCCAACGCGGAATTCGCGCGACAGCTTGTTGTCAGGATCGGAAAAATTCGGCCAAGTTACGGTGCCGTTGGCCTGCAGGGTGCGGAGCTTGGCGGTGGTGTCGTTGTTGACGCCGACGACTTGCAGCGGCTTGTCCTTGTAGCGCTCGGCGAGGGCGGTGGTGATGTCGACGACACGTTGGGAGTCGAAAACATTGCTGTTCCAGAAGACGAGGACGATGACTTTTCCCTGCCACGAGGAGAGGGCAAGGGGGCGGCCGGCGGAGTCGAGCCCTTTGAGATCGGGGGCGACGCGGCCTTTGGTGAGGAAGCGGATGATGTAGAGTTCGTCTTCGGCCATGCTGGAGACGGGGACGCCGTCGAGTTGGACATCGGCGCTTTGGATGATGGCCTTGCGCAGGTAGGTGAGGCGCTTGGTCATGATTTCCGGGTTGTCGCCGAGCGACTTGAGCTGCATGGCGGCACCGAGCGCGGCGACGCCTTGGATGTTGGGATCGGGAGTGGATTCCTGGATTTTTTCCAACAGCGCGAGCGAACGTGGATCGGGGCTGGCAGCAAGAGCCGCGCAGAGGGGGGTGAGTTTGGGGCTTTTGAGATGATGCTGTTCGATGGCCTTGCGGATCGTGTCGCAGTTGTCGCGGAAAACCGGTTGGGGCGTGCCGTTTGCGTCGTTGGCGGTGAGGCTGGGTGCGACGCGCAGAAACCATGCGGCGGGAGCCAGCGTCCAATCCTGATCGAGCGATGCGGCGATGTTTTTCCAAATTTCGCGGACGGGGCCCATGGCATCGGGGCGAGCGGCCCAGACTTTGCTGCGTTCCTCGGCGGTGGTGGCGGCGTTCATGTCGAGCGACCAGCGGTTCATGGCGGCCTCGTAGTTTTTTTGGACACGCAGGGCGTCGGCCGGGGAGGCGAGGGTGGGGTTGAGTCCCAGCAGGGAGACCAAGGCGATGAGGCAACTCAGGCGTTTCATGAGGAAAAGCGTAGGGCGCGCGGGGCGGATGGGAACCCCGAAATGAAGCATCATCCGAGGCGCAACGCGGCGGCCTCGCGCGCCCATTGATCGGCCGCGACGACGGCGTCGAGCGAGGAGGACGGTAGCACCTCGTGGGCGTCCATCACGGCGGCGACGGTTTCCCAGATGCCGGGAAACGGGATGCGCCCGGCGCGGAAGGCATCGACGGCTTCTTCGTTGGCGGCGTTGAACACGGCGGGCAAGGTGCCGCCGGTGAGGCCAGCCCGGCGGGCGAGGTCGAGCGCGGGGAAATCCGCCGTGCGCGGGGCTTCGAATTCAAGCTTTGCCAAGGCGGGGAAATCCAGCGGTTTCAGCCCGCTGCGAACGCGCCGTGGCCACGTGAGCGCGTACTGGATGGGGAAGCACATGTCGGTGCGGCTGAGCTGCGCGAGCACCGAGCCGTCGCAGAACTCGACCATCGAATGGATGATGCTTTGCGGATGGACGACCACGTCGATGCGCTCCATGCCGATGCCGAACAGCCAGCGAGCTTCGATCATTTCCAAGCCTTTGTTGAACAGCGTGGCGGAATCGATGGTGATTTTCGGACCCATTTCCCAAGTGGGATGCTTGAGCGCACGTTCCAAGGTGACGTGGCGGATTTCCTCGGCAGGCAGCGTGCGGAATGGTCCGCCGGATGCGGTGAGGATGAGCCGGGTGACCTCGTCCGCGCCGCCGCGGTGGCCGTCGAGGCATTGGAAAATCGCGTTGTGCTCGCTGTCCACGGGCAGCAGGCGGACGCCGCGTTTTGCGGCGGCGGCGGTGATGACTTCACCGGCCATGACGAGGATCTCCTTGGACGCGATGGCGAGGTGCTTGCCCGCCTCAATGGCGGCGAGCGCGGGATGCAATCCGGCAGTGCCGACGATGGCGACGAGCACGATGTCCGCGTCGGTTAGGGTGGCGAGCTCTAACAATCCTTCGGTGCCGAGGTGGATTTTAACGTCGGACGGGAGCAAGGCGCGGAGGTCGGCCTCGCGCGAGGCGTCGTAAAGAGCGACGTGGCGGACGCCCGTTTCGCGGGCTTGCGCAGCGAGTTGTTCGACGTTGCTGCAGGCGGCTAGGGCGATGATCTCGATTTCCTCTGGCAACTCACGAGCGACCTTGAGGGTGGAGCAGCCGATGGAACCGGTGGATCCTAACAGGACGACGCGGCGTTTGCGAGAGGCGTCGATCATGCGGCGGGAAGGAGGACCCATTTCAGATAGAAATACAATGCGGGGGCGGTGAAGCAGATGCTGTCGATGAGGTCGAGCGAGCCGCCAATGCCAGGGAGGATGCGGCCGGAGTCTTTAGCATCGAGTGAGCGCTTGACGATGCTTTCTGCGAGATCACCGACGACGGCGAGCACGGCGAGAATGAGGCTCAGGAAAACGACGTGGCCCCAGCTGGTGAAGAACGCGAGATCTTGCGGAAACAACGCGTAGAGGCCGCACCCGGCGAGTTGTGCAAACACCAGCGCACCGCCGAAGCCTTCCCATGTTTTTGCCGGGCTGATGTGCGGGATCATCTTGTGGCGGCCTAACATGGAGCCGGTGATGTAGGCCCCCATGTCGGTGAACTTGGTCACGGCGAGCAGCCATAACAGGAGCAGCGCGCCGGATTTTCCGACCATGCCCGGAACCTCTCCGGCACCGGGGGCAAGGAAGGTGACGCGGGCGGTGAAGTTGAAAAGCAAGGCGATGTAAACAAATCCTAACAGGCTGACCGCGACGGCTTGCAAGGGTTCAAACCCGCGTATCGGATGCCGCAGTTGGAGGATAAATGGGCCGGTGATGGCAAGGAACACTGCGATGGAATCCACGCCCGCAGGCACCTCGTTGCCGCCTTTCATGAACACCGAGTAGATGCCCAGGCTGTAGAGCGTGGCGAGCGCGATGCCGAAACAAGGATAGCATTTCACCCCGGCGCAGCGCAGCATTCTGAAATACTCGACGGTCGCGACTAAAGTCAGCACGCCGATGAGGGCAAGCATCGCCCAAGACCAGCCGCTGAGGAAAATGGCGGTGACAAGCCCCCACAAGAAGAGCGTGCTCGCGCTGCGTCGTGCGAAGACGAGAGCCTTGGATGGGGCGGGTGGCGGCGTGTTGTCTGCCATTACCCGGCGTATCCAAGACGGCCCCGGCGGACGTGGCAACTCATTCCCTTCTGCACCGCGCAACCTTTTTCCTGAGGGGCGGTTGGATGGACCGGACAAGGCCGGAATCGGCCGTCACGATATCAACCGATCAATCAACACGATGAAAATGAAACCATGGATCACCCTCGGCCTGTTGCTCGCCAGCAGCGCCTTCGCCGCCGCTCAAGAAAGCCCGGACAAAGCTCCCGATCGTCCTCGCCGCCAGATGCCACCGGGCATGATTGAGCGCTTCGACAAAGATGGCGACGGCAAGCTTTCCGATGAGGAAATGAAGGCGATGCAAGCTGAGCGCAATGAGACGCGCAAGGAGATGATCAAGAAGTATGACAAGGATGGCGATGGCAAGCTCTCCGGCGAGGAACGCAAGACGATGCGCGTCGAGATGGAAGCAAAGCACAAGGCGCTGGTGGAAAAATACGACGCCAACAAGAACGGCAAGCTGGAGCCCGAAGAGTTCAAGGCCGCCAAAGACGCCGGCGAGGAGATTCCTATCATGGGTCGTCGTGGCCCAGGTGGCCGAGGCCGTGGACCAGGCGGCCCCGGTGAAAAAGGCGGCCCTGATGGACCGCCTCCAGCACCCGCGCCTGCTCCTACCGAGTGACGCGACTTAAAATTTGAAGGATTCTAACGGCCACGCTCTGGGCATTCCGGAGCGTGGCTTTTTCATGCCGTGCGCCGGGCTGCGAGGTCTTCGCGGATGTGGCGGCAGATCGACTCGGTGAGGCTGTAGCGGAGCAGTAACATGGCAACGAGCAAAAATCCGATCGCGGGAATGAGGCTGACCAGGAGCAGGATTCCGTGGCTGGCAGCAGGACTTTGAATGGCATTGGCGACGTAGCCGCTGCGGGTGAGAATGAGGCCAGCGACCGCACCGCCGATCCCCATGCCGATCTTTTGCGCGCAGGTGGTGGCGGAGAAAACCAAGCCGGTCGCGCGGGTGTGGGCTTTCCATTCCAAATGATCCGCCGTGTCAGCGATCATGGAAAAGAACAGCACCGCATTCCATCCGGCCGCGAAGGCATGCAGAAATTGGAGCGCAAAAATCCATCCTAACAGAGAAGGCGGAAGCCAAAAAACGACTCCAGCGCTGAGTGCCATCAGAACGTGGGCGGCGATGAAGACGCGCTTTTTCCCAAAGCTGGCCGTGACCGGGCGAGTGAGTGCCGCGCCGAGGATGAATCCGATATTGCCTAGCAGGAGGTAAAGCGTGGTGCGGGACTCGTCGAGAGCCAGAACGTAGCGGGCGTGGTAGAGCAGGCTGCCCGCGCGAATGATGATGAAGGTCAGATCTAGCAGGCCGACCAAGAAGATGATGCGCCAGTGGATGTCTGAGAAAAGCGCACGGATGTCTTGGATCAGCGGATTTGAGCTGCCAGGAGGTGGCTGGACACGTTCCCGCGTGGTGGCGAAACAGATCAAGAACAGGCAGACGGCGATCATGCCGAAGAGAGCTGCCGTAAGTTGATAGCCGTGTGCGGCGTCGCCCTTGCCGAAGTGTTGTACCAGAGGAAGAGTCGCGCCGTTGACGATGAAGCCGCCGGCTTGAGCAAGCACCATGCGCCATGAATTGAGGCCGGTGCGCTCCATCGTGTCATCCGTCATCACGCCGGAAAGGGCGGAGTAGGGAATATTGATGGCGGTGTAGACGGCCATCAGCAGGTTGTAGGTGACCCACGCGTAAAGGAGTTTTCCCGTGGGATCGAAGTCAGGCACGGTGAAGGTCAGCACCGTGACTCCCGCCAAGGGCAGGCACATCCACAACAGATAGGGGCGAAATTTTCCCCAACGGCTGCGGGTGCGGTCGGCGATCGCACCCATGGCGAAATCGGTGACTCCGTCGAATGCCCGGGCAAACAAAAAGAGCGAACCGGCGGCTGCGGCGCTGATGCCGAAGACGTCGGTGTAGTAGATCATGATGAACGACACGAGGGTCGCCCAGACCAAGTTGCTGGCGGTGTCTCCAAGGCCGTAGCCGACCTTTTCTTGGATGGAGAGTTTCATGGGTTACGCGGCGGCCACACGGCGGGCATGCGCCGCTCCCATCAACATCGGAAAATCAGGGTGGGGTCAACGGTCCGAACGGGGGAGGACCGTCTTTCAGGGGATGGCTGTGCTTATCTCTACCGAGAGTCCTCGCGACGGCGATCTGCTCTCGTTGAAAGCAAGGCGGAGCGGACCGCTTGAAACGGTGCTTGAGCGATCCCAGCTGTGTGCATGCGCTTCTCCATGGTTGTATAGCCCTATCCTCAGAGGAAGGGCGGTTTTTACGGCACGAAGGTGCGAACAGATAGCGTGTCATTCACGGTCATGCCGTCACTCGGCTACCTTCGTAGCGATCACGTACTCTGGGCCTGATGGAAAATCGGCTCGAAGGCTGGCACTCGCGATTTTCGGGAAAGAATCGTGACGATTCTTTAGGGCATCCTAAGAAAGGATGCGGGATCGAAAATCCAAGATTTTCGGCAGACCCACTCACGTGTGATAGGGCGCAGCCGAAAATCCTAGTTCAATCAAATGAGGAAAGTGTCCTCATTTCCGGCGCAGGCCACGCGCGAGGAGGCCACCACCGAAGACCACGCTAAGTAAGGCGAGCGTGGATCCGCCGTCCGGGACGGACACCCTGCCAGCTTCGAAGGATAGATCGTCAACGACCCAAGTTCTGTTGGTGGCAGAGGCCATCGTGACCTTGGCGATGTTGCCGGAGACGGAGAGTTGGGCGTAAGCACCGCCGGTGTTTGCGACGTTGGCGACATCCACGATGTTGTTCAGTGCATCGTACGCGGTGAGGGTGAAACCACCGCCAAATTGCGCCCCGGCCCACAACGAGACGGAGGAGGCTCCCGAAAGGAAGGAAATCGTTTGCGGGGAGTTTGGAACACCGCCCCCGGAGAAGATCGCTGCGGGGTTGAAGGCGAGGAAGTTGCTGCCACTAAGCGCGTTGACGCCAAAATTTCCGGATTGATCGAGAATCCCACCGCCGTTGCCCGGTGCGTTCCCGCTGAAAATAACACCCACGCCAGCATACTCGTTGGTTAGGGCTACGGTGGAGGCGAACAAACCAGGTTGGCTTCCGAATTCGTCGAAGCTGATGGTTACGGCTGCCTGCGTGGCCGAGGCCGCGATGCTCCATGCGAGGACGAGAAGGGCGGGAGTTTTCATGTTGGGGAGAGATGAAATTTTCATGCTGGAGGAGCCTTAGCATAAGGCGTGCTCATTCATCATTTAATTTTTAAGTCACTTGTTATTAGTTAAATATATTTTATTTTTTTGAGTTTCGTGAAGTCGGCCTGTGACAGGTTGTAAAGAATGCCGATAGCCGATTTGTATGGGTTCATGACACGAGGACACCCAAGTTTCGAATCGAAAAGCCCTCTGGATGCCGAGCCATGAGGGTGGAAGATTCGCTGATCCCTAGAACGGTTTGACGTTCCGTTTTTCCAAGAGGTTTTTGGAGATCACGTGCCCCCGAAATTTCAAGGGCTCTTGGGCGGGAGGAGGCTGTTATCCATCTCGCCGCCGGGTTCGGGCAGGGTGGGTTCCTTGAAATCCACCGGGCCGTCGAAGAACCAGAAGCTGCGCTTGCGTGTTTTTTCGTAGGCGAGTGCCTGTTGTTCGCCGGTGGGCATCTCTTTGAGATCCTTTTCGCGGACTTCCACGACCTTGATTTGGGCGGGACGAACTTTGTCGATGGCGGCCTCGGAAAGTTTGGAAACCTGCGAAGTGGCGTTCTTGACGAGGGTCGCCGAGCTTTGGCCAACCTTGCTGACGGCGGCGCACGAGACCAGTCCGGACAGCGTCGCGGAAAGAACCAAGGAGAGCACGCGTGTCATAAAGTTCATACGCAAGGGGAGAGCCGCGAAAATAACACCTCATCGCGCCGTGTCCACCCTTCGTTGGGGGACGGGTATGCACCCATGAAAAACGCGGAGGCGGAACTCCGGTTCGGAAAAACTCCTAACCTCGGCTCCGGCTCCGCGCCGGGTGATTCGATCGAAGTTTAGATGAACTCGTTGAGCAGGCCTTCGATCATTTCCTGACGGCCGCTGGCGGGCATCGGCTCAGGATTGGCGAGGGCGTATTTCTCGAGGTCGGCGAGGCTGGTCTTGCCGGCTTCGATGTCGGTGCCGATGCCGTTGTCCCAGGTGGAATAACGCTGCTTGATGAACTCGCCGATGCGGCCGTCCGCACGGATGGCAGCGGCGGTTTTCAGGCCGCGGGCAAAGGCGTCCATGCCGACGACGTGGGCATGTACGAGATCAACGGGTTCCCACGATTCGCGGCGACGCTTGGCGTCGAAGTTGAGGCCACCGGTGGTGAAGCCGCCCATTTTCATGAGGACAAGCATCGTGTGGGTGGTCAGATAGAGATCCGTCGGGAATTGGTCGGTGTCCCAGCCGACGTTGGGCGTGCCCATGTTCGCGTCGATGCTGCCGAGCGCGCCGGCTTCGAAGGCGACGGTGAGTTCGTGCTCCATCGTGTGGCCGGCGAGGGTCGCGTGGTTGGTCTCGATGTTGAGCTTGAAGTGCTCTAGCAGATCGTATTCGCGGAGGAAGTTGAGGCACGCGGCCGAGTCGGAATCGTATTGGTGGGTGGTCGGTTCCTGTGGCTTGGGCTCGATGTAGAACTGGCCCTTGAAGCCGATTTCCTTTTTGTAATCGACGGCCATGTGGAGGAAGCGGGCGAGGTGGTCGAGCTCGCGCTTCATGTTGGTGTTGAGCAGCGTGGTGTAGCCTTCGCGACCACCCCAGAAGGTGTAGCCTTCACCGCCGAGACGGTGGGTGACTTCCATCGCTTTTTTCACCTGGGCGGCGGCATAGGCGTAAACTTGGGCGTTTGGGCTGGTGGCGGCACCTTGCTGATAGCGCGGATGGACGAAGAGGCAGGCGGTGCCCCAGAGGAGTTTCTTGCCGGTGCGCTTTTGCTCTTCCTCAAGCACGTCGGCGACGGCGTCGAGGGCCTTGTTCGACTCGGAAAGCGTGGCGCACTCAGGAGCGACGTCGCGGTCGTGGAAGCAGTAGTAGTCGAGGCTGGTCTTCTCCATGAAATCGAAGAAGACGCGGGCGCGGTTTTGGGCGTTGGCGACGGAATCGCTGCCGTCGTCCCAAGGATGAGCGGCGGTGCCCATGCCGAAGGGATCGGAGCCGGTGCCGCGCATGGTGTGCCAGTAGGCGCAGCCGAAGCGGAACCACTCGGCCATGGTCTTGCCGGCGACGACTTCGCTGGCGTTGTAGTGCTTGAAGGAAAGCGGGTTTTTGGAACCGGGGCCTTCATACTTCACGGCTTCACAAGGGAATGTGGACATGTTGTTGGTGGTGGGTTTGGGGTTGTTCGAGAATCGGCACGAATGGCCTGATGGCGATGAAATTAGGCGAAATTCCTCTCGCCCTGCTACCGCAATTTCCGGTAGCTTCTTGATGATATGCGTCATTTGGCTTCCATTTCATCGTCACGCCGCATCGCGGTGGTGCAGTCTCCGGTGAACGTGCGGCGGTTGGTTCCGGGTCTCGCGCCGTTCGCGGGCATGGGCTACGACTTTTGGGTCATCGATCTTTACCGCCAACCCGAGCTGCTGTTAGCCAGCCTGCGCGAGTGGCGACCCAGCGCCATCATCAGCGAATGGCAAGCGGGACTGACTGACGCGTTGGTGGCGCTCGGTTGTCCGGTGGTGCTGGTGCCCAGCGACCAACCGGTGGACGGCGTGCTGCAAGTGGACATTGATGATGTGGCGATAGGCCGGCTGGCGGCGGAGCATCTGATCGCGCGCGGTTACCGGAAATTTGCGTTCGTTGGCCGTAGCGATGCGCATTACGCGGCGCAGCGACTGGATGGTTTCCGTTCGGTAGTCGGCGAGGTGCCAGTCTATTGGGAGGAATTTCGCGACTGGCGGCAGTACGATGAATACTGGCGCGATCCCGACGAAGACATGGTCGGCTGGTTGGCGGCCCAGGCGGCTCCGCTCGGAATTTTTACCGCCCACGATCCAACGGGGCGGCATGTGCTGGAAGCGGCGGCGCAGGCAGGACTGGAGGTGCCTTTCGCGGTCGGCGTCATTTCCGCCAACGACGACGAAACGGTCTGTCAAATGGCGCGCCCGGCACTTTCCAGCATTCGTCTGCCGTGGGACAGACTGGCGGCGGAAGCGGTGCGCATGATCGAGGCCGCTTGGGCAGGAGAAACTCCGGGCTCGCCTGTGTTGGTAGCACCGCTGGAAATCGTCGCGCGTGGCTCCAGTTCCTACGAAGCGGTGGCGGATCCCATCGTGCGGCGCGCGATGGGATTGCTGGTGGAAAAAATCGCCAGCATCGCCTCGGTCGAGGAATGGGCCGCACTGGCGGGGGTTTCGCGGCGCGTGTTGGAGCGGAAATTTCAAGTCAGCCTCGGGCGTTCGCCGCACTCGATGATCCAGCACGAGCGCGTAGAACGCGCGAAATCGCTACTCACGGCGACCGACTTGTCGGTGGCCGCCATTGCCGAACGATGCGGGTTCCAAAGCAATGAGCGGCTGACGGTGAATTTCCGCGAAGTGGTCGGCGTGCCGCCTGCAACCTATCGGCGTGGCCAAGCGCGCTGAAATTATTTTCAAGCCCCTGAAAGAAGCGGTCTTGCCACTCTTTAAAGGAGAAGGTCGCAGGACTCTGTCGTCAAAATGACTCTGTCGAGCGAATAGGCGATCCGACTGAAATGCCTTCCGGGTTTTTGGGTTTTCCCGGGAGGAGGATCGGTCGGATCGCTTTCCTTTTCTCAGAGGGGCGGGATGGAGGAGTGGATGAAAATTTGCAAACTTTCTGAATCTCTTGGCATGCACGGTGCTTTAATGGAGATGTCGCAAGACAGGGCGGTCCGCCAGAGATGCTTCCGGGGTTAATGGGTTTTCCTCCGAAGATGATCTGTCGGACCGCTTTCTTTTTGGTGGGATTGGCCAAGTGGGCTTCTAGGCTGCGGCATGCGGATTGATATTGTGACCTTGTTTCCCGACGTGGCGTTGGCGCCGTTGAGCGACTCCATCATCCAAAGGGCACGGGCGGCGGGCTTGGTCGAGGTGGTTGGGCACCAGTTGCGTGATTGGTCAGAAGACAAGCATCGGCGCGTTGACGATTCGCCCTGCGGTGGCGGGCAGGGGATGGTGCTGCAACCGGGACCCATTTTCGCGGCTGTCGAGCAGTTGCGACGACCGGACACGCATGTCATCCTGATGACCCCGCAGGGCAAGCCGCTCAAACAAGCGATGGTTCGTGAAATGGCCGAAGTTTCCCACCTCATCATCCTCTGTGGCCATTACGAAGGGGTGGATCATCGCGTGGTGGAAACACTGGTGGACGAGGAAATTTCGATCGGTGATTACATTCTCACCAACGGTGCGATCGCGGCGGCGGTGCTTTGCGATGCTGTCATCCGCCTGCTGCCTGGTGCGTTGGGAGACGAACGCTCACCGGTGGACGAATCATTTACCGATCCGAATCTGCTAGAGGCGCCGGTTTATACCCGCCCCATCGAGTTTCGCGGCATGAGCGTGCCCGAGGTGCTGACCTCCGGTCACCACGGGAAGATCAGTGCTTGGAAAAAGGAGCAAGCGCTCGGACGCACCCGCACCAATCGGCCTGATCTGATAGGTTGATTGGTTAGTTTTGCGGTCGATCCTAACAAGAAAGGCCCCCTCCATGAAGAGGGAGCCTTTGATTTGAGTCGGGCGCGGGTGGCGTGCTCCGGCTGAAGGTCTTGGGACGCCCGCTCCTCCTGCATGAGGAAGAGCGGGTGTCACAAGATGCCTGTCAGATCCGGAATTGCCAGAGCGCCTCGGTTTCGCGGTCGCGCCAGGCGGGCCGGCGTGACATCGGGTCTTGCAGCGTGCGGATCGCCTTGCGGCCACCGGTGCTGAGGAAGGACTCGCAATCGATGGTGATGACATCGAGTCCCTTGTAGTAGGTGTCGTTGAGAGTCACGACATTCTCTTCTCCGAACGACTTCGCCAGGTGCTTCTTGAGCAGTGCCGCTTCCTTTCTTCCTAGGAACAGGAAGGCTGGGGTGGCACCGTCTTCGCACTTGGAGCGAATGAGTTCCGACACTGCCTCGCCGTCCCAGGTGTCCCTGAGGGACAGCTCGGACGGCACCGTAGACAAGTCGGGGTAGGTGGTATGATGCGTTATGTTCATTTTGTTTGGTTTGGGTGACATTCTTGAGGGGAGCAGCCCCCGTGCCAGAGTCCCCTTGAGGACGGCAAAGTCCCTTGGCAAAAGGGCTGGCGGTGATTTTAGTTAGGATCTGACGCCCTGGGAAAGTCGCTCGAAAACGTGCAAGCCCAAGGAATCGAACTACTTAAGCACCCTGAAGCATTTCCCCGGTCGCGACAACTGAGCAAGGGTGACAACATTGCGACAAAGTTGGTGAAAATGGGGCGCAGACCGCCATGTTTATCCAATTCCGCCGGTCACGGGCTGACCGAGAGCTTGCGCGTGCGGAATTCCCGACCGATGGCAGGGGCGATGCGTCGATTGAGATTTTCCCTGCAGCTGTTCGCTCTTGCTTCTCTAACGGGATGCGTGGCTTTGCCCGAGCCCAGTGTTGCATGGCGCGGCAGCGCGGTGAAGGAGGGCTACCGGGTGACGCGAAATTTGATCTACACACCGCCCGGCTGGTCGGAGGCAATTCCCGCAGATTTCTATCAGCCTGAGACAGCGTTACCCGCGCCGGCGGTGTTGCTCATCCACGGCGGCGGTTGGACGGGCAAGGACGGGCGCTGGCAGATGGATCCCATCGCGCGGCAGTTGGTGAAACGCGGCTATGCGGTGCTGAATGTGACTTATCGGCTTGCGCCGAAATACCTCTATCCGGCACCGGTCGAGGACATGCGTGAAGCGCTGCGTTGGATGCGAGAGCATGCTTCGGCAGAGGGAATCGACGCGCAGCGTATTGCGGTTTTCGGCTATTCTGCGGGCGGTTATCTCGCAGCGATGGCGGGCTACACCGAGCCTCCGGGAAGCTTGCGTGCGGTGGTCGCAGGCGGCACTCCGGCGAACCTTTCGCTCTATCCGGGCGGGAAATTGGTGCCGCAGTTTCTCGGTGGAACTCGTGATGAAATTCCTAACCGTTTCCGCGAGGCATCGCCGGTGAACCATATCTCCGAAAACAGCCCGCCGACGTTTATCTATCATGCCACGGACGACAAGCTGGTGCCGCGCGAGCATGCGTGGGATCTCATCCACGGACTGGAAGAGAATCAGGTGCCGCATGAGGTCTATTGGATAGACGGCCGCGGGCACGTCGCGGCCTTTCTCTTTCCGGGCGACGCGATCAACCGGTCTATCGATTTCCTAGATTCCGTGATGAGGAAATGACTTCCTCGGTGGGGCTTCGCGACACGAAAAAGCCGGGACGTGAGGTCCCGGCTTTCACAGGATGGGCAAAGATTCAGCGACCGGCGGTCCAGTTCACCGCGTTGGTGAGGATGGCCTTGTAGTCTGCGCTGTCGTGGGCGGAGCCGTCGTGACCGAGGGTGATGCAAACGATCTTGGCCTTGCGGTCTTTCACGATCCAAACGCTGGGGTGGACGACCTTGTTGGCGTCCGGGTTGTTTTCGGCGAGGATGGACGCCTTGGCCTTGCTCTTGAGGGCGGTGCGGTAGTTTTCCTCTTTGAAGGTGAAGCTGGGCGAGACGCCCTTCATGATGGGGCTGGTGGCATCGGTGACGGTCACGGTGACGTCGCCATAGGAATCGTGGCCGGGGGTGGTGCCATTGATGAAGCGATCGTTGAAGCCCTTCCACGCAGGATGCTCCCAAGTGGCGGCATGCAGCATGACGAGTCCCTTGCCGTCATCGGCGAACTTGTTGAGCGCCTTCTGGAACTCGGGCTTGCCGTAGTGGTCGTGATTGCCGCTGAAGACGAGGACATCGGCTTCGGGCAAAAGGGCCAGAGCTTCGTCGAGATTCGGCGTAGCGGCGACATCCATGCCGCCAGCGGCCTTGAGGGTTGTCGCGTCCGTGCCAAGGAAGAATTTTGGGAAATCATGGGATGAGCCGGAGCCGACGAGCAGCACGCGCAGGGTCTTGGCGGCTTTGGGGGAGGCGAATTTTTGGCCCATCGGCTCGGTGCTGTCCGGGGCTTGTGCGGCGAGCGGTCCGGCGAGCACGGGGAAAAGGGCGAGCGCGCCGAGTAGAAGGTGGCGGGACAGGAAGGGCTGGTGGTGGTTTTTCATGGGTAGGTTTTCGAGGATTGGAGTTTCAGAGGATCATTGCCCGGGCTGGGGGGCGCAACTGCGGATGTAGGTGATGATGTCGCGCAGGTTGTCAGGACCGACGGCTTCGAGGCCTTCAGGCATGAGTGAATTGTCGCCTTTGGTGCGGGTCACGATGTCGCTGGGCTTGAGATCCACGGTGATGCCACCGGGTTGGCGGAGCTGGACGCGGGCCTCGTTTTCGCTGGCGATGAGGGCCGAGAACTGGCTGCCGTCCTTCATGGTGAGGTTCCAGGTGCGGTGCTCGTCATCGACGACAAGGTTGGGATTCACGATGTGGGTGAGCAGTTCGAGCGTCGGGTGCGAGCCAATGCCATCGAGGGGAGGGCCGAAGCGATTTCCGGCACCCTCGATCTGGTGGCAGGTGGCGCAGACAGCCGTGAACAGGGCCTTGCCGTTGGCGATGTCGCCGGGTTTTTCGACCTGTGGCAGCAGGTTGGCGATGAGGGCGTTTTTGTCAGTGGCGGCAGTGCCAGAGGAACTGAAAAGGGTGGTGGCGCGTTTGGCGACGGCGGCGTCTGGGTGTGAGGTGAGGCGCGAAAGCTGGCCGGGCGCAAGTTTGGCAGAGGCGATCTGCTTGGCCTCGATGGCATCCAGCAAAGCGGTGGCGAAATCTGGACGGCTGACGAGCGCGGTGAATGCGACCTGCTGCTGGTTTTCCGGCAAGCTCGGGTAGGCATCGATGATGGCCTTTCCTGCCTGCGCCTCGCCGGTGGCCGCAAGGGCGGTGAGGAGTTCGCGGGTCAACGCGTCTGGTTCTGGCTTGCCGAGCAGGGCGAGGATGTTGGGCAGGATGAATTTGTTGGCCGAGCGAGCAGGGAGGAGCACGCGAATGGCATCGATACGAGCGGATTCCGGTTGCTTCGGGTCTCGGGCGACGTTGATCAATTCACCGGCGGCACGGGTGATTTCTTTGGCAAGAATTTCACTTTTGTCCCAAGCGACCGCGAGTGGCAGGGCGGATGCGGCGAGCACGCGGTCAGGCGAGGCGAGGACGGGGCGCAACGCGTCGAGCGCCGCCGTGACGTTGCGGGGGACGGGCGGTGGCGTTCTGCCCAGCTCGTTGAGGACCACGGCGGCCAGCTTTGGATGGGGCGAGGTGGAACAGGCCTGGAGCACGCCGAGGAGTTGGCCTTGGTTACCACTGGAGGCGAGCGACGCGGCAAGCGGGCGGATCGAGTCCTCGCCTTGGTCCGAGTTGGTGGCTGCGGTGAGGATGGACTCAAGCTGTGAGGATGGGTTGCGCGCGCTGGCGGCATCGGCGGCGGCTTTGGACCAGTCGTCATTCAGCTTGGAGCGGTTGGAAAGCAGGACGGAACTGGTTTCCGGCGACATGGCTGAGGCACCGAGGGCGCGCAACGTGGCGAGGCGCACGCGGGGATCTTTGTCGGTGATGCCCGCTTCGGCTTCTTTTGGCGCGAGCGAGATGCCGCCAGCCTCGGCGACGAGCATGGCATTTTTGCGAACGCCGGCGTCGGTTGAGGCGAATGCCGTGTTGAGGGTGGCGGGCTGGAGGGCACCGAGGCGTTGCAAGGCCCACAACGCTTGGATGCGAGCGGGGGCGAAGTTGTCGCCGTTGGCCATTTGCGTCAGCGCGGGAATGGCCTTTTTGCCGAGATTTGCAGCCTGCTCGATGAGGATGCGGATGGCGTTGAATCGAACCTCCTTGTTGGGATGGCGGAAGGCGGCGACGAGCACGGCCGGGTCGTTTTGATAGAGATCGGGGATGGTCACCTTTTTCGCAGAACTGCTCTGGATGCGGTAAATGCGGCCGAACTGGTGGTCGCGGTCCGGCCGGATGGAGGCACCGGATTTGCTGTGCTCAGGGCCTCGCGTGTCGTTGTGGGCGACGACAGGAGTGTAGAAATCCAAAACATACATCGCTCCGTCAGGTCCGAAGGCGACGTCGATGGGACAGAACCAGTAATCCATCGAGCGCAGCCATTCCTGATTTTGCAGGATGAGTTCGCCTTTGAGCGACGGGCCGTCGGGGACGAGCCGCTCATGGTGGATGGTGTCGAGGATGGGTTCGGTGGTGAAAATGGTGCCGTTGTAATCGTCCGGCCAAGCGCCGCCTTCGTAAATTGCGGTCGAACAGGCGGCGCTGTAGCGGCCGACTTGGTCGATCTGCATGAGCGGTGCGCGGTCCGGCAAGTCTTGGCGAGCGACCGTGCGACCAGGGTTCACGGCGGCAAAGCTCTGCGCCTTGGTCCCCGGTGCTTTCGACAGCACCCACTCGGGCAGAACGACGTATTGCACGGGATTGCCGCTGGTTGCCTTGCCATGGAAAAGTTCCATGTCGCTGGTGACCTCGCCGCCGAACGAGTTTCCACCCTGCGAGGCGACTTGCTCGATGGCCGATCCGTCCGCCCGGAAGCGGAACACGCCGGGGGAAATCTTGGCCATCACTTTGCCGGTTTTTGGATGGGTGGCGTCCGCACCGCTGCCGGTGCTGGCGTAGATCCAGCCATCCGGAGCGTTGATGAAATGGTTGGCGACGAAGTGGGTGTCGCCAGGGGCAAATCCACCGTAAAGCGGCGTGGCAAGCTCGGCAATGCCATCGCCGTTCACGTCTTGCAGGTAAACGATGTGTGGCTGGGCGACGGCGATCACCCCGTCTTCGTGGAAACAAAAGCCGGTGACCAATTCGAGACCGGTGTGGAAGACCTGCTTTTTATCCATCAGCCCGTCGCCATCGCTGTCTTGCAGCATGCTGATCGAGTCACGGCCGGGCCTGTCATAGTTGCCTGGGGCCAGCACGCCGGTTTCCTTCCATGCCGGTCCGTTGAGGGGGCGGCGACCGTTGGGGTATTCCGGAGTTTCCGCGACCCACATGCGGCCTTTGCCATCCCACTGAATGGCGATGGGCTTGGAAATGAGCGGCTCTTCGGCGACTACGCTGGCGACAAAACCGGGCTGCATTTTAAATTGGCCAATCGCGTCCTTGGCGCGGCGCGGTCCACCGGCTGGATAACGCAGGTCAGCGAGATCCGCCTTGGAGCACAACTCGTCGACGTTGTCGCGCTTCGCAGTCCACGCGACGGCTCGCAGGATGAAGCTGCGGATGGAGGCGTGAGCGAGAGTTTCTGGAGCGCCCTGAAGCAGCGCTGCGGCCCGGCTCTTCGGAGTTTCAAAGGCCCACATCTGCGGTTGAAGATCGTAGATGGAGGCGCGGACGTCGCGGCCTGGGACGCGCGGACCACGACCACGTCTGCCATCACGTCCCTTTGGCGTAAAAGCGGACGCGAGAACGACGATGTTTTCATCCAGATCGAGGTCGTAAAGCGTGTCGTCGGTGATGTCGAAAGGAGAGGCATTCGCGACCATGGGGTGCGAGTCGGTGACCGCGTAGAGCATCATCAAGCTGCTAAATTTGCGGCTGTTTTTCTCGTTCCAGCCACCGCCCAAAGTGCTTTTGCCCCATTCTGCCGTGCCGGCAGCGATGGCTCCGTTAACCGCCACGATGCCGCCGCCGCGATTCGCGAAATCCGTTAGGGCGGATTGGGTCGCAACCGGAAAGGCTTCAAACTTTGCCCGCTGCATCAGCACCACATCGGCGTGGGCAAGTTTTTCCGCGTTCGGTTCACCGGTGACGATGACCTGGGCACCACCCGCTTTGAGGGCTGCGCCGTAAGCATCGCCAAAAGTCGCCGTGTCCGTCGCGATAAGCACCCGCAACGGCGCTGCTGATAGGACCGAATCGGCAAGACAGACCGCAAAAAAGGGCGCGAGTTTGATGAGCTGCTTCATGAATGGGTAAATGGGCATGCGAGTGGATGGGTCGGCTACGACCACTCTATGCATGCTTTTTTCCTGCAAGCAGCCCTAGGTGGAAATGGAATATCAAACGGTGGGTCGACCCTCGTCCGTTGGGAGTTGGAGTTTGCCAAACGGGGCCTTTCGTGAAGCCGTTGATCGTGCCATGGCCAGCATGCAATGAGATGCTAGGAAGCCCGACATTCGAACTTTGATTCTGTCACGATCTTTTACGCATTGAGGGAGGTCTTCCTCATGGAAGCATAATTGTGTAAAAACATGAGATTTTTATTATATTGGTTTTGAGTGTGTTGTGTCTATTTTTTCACCTATCTAGAACAGATTGGATTAAGATCTGCTTAATAGCGCCGAGCTGTCCTGACCAGCTCCAACAAACCTCACAACCACCCCCCAAACATCCAAATGAAATCAAAAACACGATTTGCGATTCTTGGTCTTGCCGCGATGGCGATGACCCTCGCTGGTGAAGCCAATGCCGCCTCCGTTCGCACGGACCTTGGTTTTAAAAGCAACACACTCGCTGCCAATGACGATCTTTCAACCGGCTCCGTCGCGATCGGCTTTAGTGCCAATTTCTTTGGCACCACTTACTCCAACCTGTTCGTCAACAACAACGGCAACGTCACCTTCAACGGACCGTTGGGGACTTTCACCCCGTTCAACCTGATCTCCACCAACACGCCCATCATCGCACCATTTTTTGCCGATGTGGATACTCGCGGTATCGGTTCCTCTCCGGTGCAATACGGCGGCTCAACCGTCAATGGGCGCACGGCCTTCGGCGTCAACTGGGTGGATGTGGGCTATTTCGCCAATCAAACCAACCCCCTCAACTCCTTCCAGCTTGTCATGATCGACCGCTCGGATATCGGTGCTGGCGACTTCGACTTTGAGTTCAACTACGACTCCATCGGTTGGGAAGCCGGCAGTGCGAGCGGTGGTGGTGCTGGCGGTTTGGGAGGCAGTTCTGCCCGTGCCGGATGGTCCAATGGGGTCAACACCAGTTACGAGATCGCAGGATCTGCCGTTAACGGCGCGTTTCTGGACAACGGTCCCAATGCCCTCAACGCCATCAACCGCACGGGACGTATTGTTTTCCAAGTGCGCAACGGAAGCGTGACTCCGCAGCCACCCAGCGTGCCTGATGGTGGTTCGACGATCGCCTCGCTCGGACTTGCCTTGGGGGCACTCGGCCTCGCTCGTAGGAAGTTCAAGAAAGCCTGATCTCGAAATCCGGCTAGGATTCATCATTCAAAGGGCGTCTCCGATTGGGCACGCCCTTTTTATTTAGATCTGCCCAAAAGGAATGGCATCTTGTTTACCCGTGTCTCGGAGAAAACGGTGGTTTAGCGCAGGGTCTTCAGATAGGAGAACAAATCGGCGACCTGCTGAGCGGTGGATTGATCGAGCAATCCTTCCGGCATGAGGGAGCGCTTGGAGATGTCGTGACTCACGATTTCGGCGCGAGGAATGATTTGATCGTCGCCGCCGATGACTCGTAGCACCACGGCATCTTCGCGAGTTTCGGCGAGAAATCCGCTCAGCACGGATCCGTTCCGCAACTTGAGATCGTGACGGTAATAGCCACTTTCTAGCTGGGCATTGGGTGTGAGGATGTTTCGCAACAGGGACTCTACACCCATGGCTCCTGCCCCGCTGAGGTCGGGGCCGATGGCGGTGCCTTCGCCTTGAATGAGGTGACAGATCATGCAGTTGGCGCGGACGAGAGTCTTTCCGCTTTCGAGATCACCGGGCAGCTCGGCCATTTTGCGGAATCGATCGAAACGTTCGTCGAGTGCTGTGGCTTCGGCTGGCGAGATGAGATTGGGAAAGGCAAGGGTGGGGATAGTGGTGGCGCTGCCTTCCGCTTTGCCGGCTGGGTCGCTGCCGCTGCTGCGGAAAATCAAATGGCCGGGAAGCGAGTCGTTGGAAAATCGGCTGTGCGCATCGCGGCGGATTTCCTCCGCACTGCGGGCGATGTTCCAGACCCGCACTTCGTCGAGATAGGCTGAGGTATCACGTCCGCGGTGGGTTTCCGCCACATTGAAGTCGATGAAATCTTGATCGAATGGCCTGCCGCGGGCGTTGTCCGGTTCGCCGTCCAGATAGAGATGGAATTGGTTTTCCGCATCGCGGATGATCGCGCAATGCGTCCATTGGTCAGGTCTGATAGGCCGATCCGCGATGATGATGTCGCCGAAATCATCGCCGTCATAAACTCTCAGTTGTGCACCCGCGAAGTTGATATCGGGACCGCCTTGCCGACCTAACAATCCATCGTTGTTGTCGATGGGCGCAGGAAGTTTTACCCATGCCTCGACGGTGAATGGTCCTTGAAGCGTGAGGTGAGTGATGTAGCGGCCAGGCCCTCCATCGCCGAAACGCAGCACCGGTTGCAGCAGGTCCTTGTTCGCCTCAAGCACGGCAAGGATGGCTGGGTGATCGCGACCAAGTGCGGCGATGAGCTTTTCCAACGCGGTGGCTTCGAAGTTGGGAAATTTCCCCTCAGCCATGGCATGAGCAAAGGCGGTCGGTCCCATTCGACTTGATGTTAGGGCATTCACCACCAGGGATCGGGAGACGCCAGACAAGGCGGGCCAGCGCTTGGAAAGCTCGGCGAGCACGGGCTCGATGTCGTCAGAGCTGGCAAATCCAATGAGTGCCTCACGCCGGACGGCATCATCAGCGTGCTCCAAATAGCCAGCAAAGGATGAGGAGTCGCGGATTCCCATTTCCCGCAAAGAGGCCAATCCTTCTGCTAGATCGGCTGCGCTGCGGTCCTTCGCTTGCAGCCATTCGCGAACCATTCCGGTGAGGGCTGTTCGGCGAAATTTGCGAGCTAGTTTCACCACGAGATGCTGCCGCTCCGGCGTTGAGTGTTCCCTTAGCATGGCGAAAGAGGCCTCTTCGAGCGCACTTCCCAAGACATCGCTGTCAAAACTACGGGTGTCGAGCTGGAGCAGCGCGCGCAAGGTTGGCTCGATTCTATCAGAATTGGCGAACAAGCTGGGAATTGCCGCAATCACCGCTGGGGATTGAATTTGTTTTGCTAACAAATTGAGTTCGTCCGAGGTCAGGGGCCGAGTAATTTCCGGCAACAGACCGACCATGGCTGCTGCGGCTTGGGCGTCATCGTGCGAGCGAACGGCAAGCAGCCTCGCTTCGAGGGGAAGGGTTTCGCTGGCTAACATCTCGCGCGTGGCGAGCGCATGTTCCGACATCGCCCAGCGGGCGAGGTAGCGCTCGAAGTTGCGGTCATAAGACGCGCGATCTGTTCCTGCCGCTGGGGTGAGTCCCAACGAGGCGGCGCAGGCGACGATTTTTGCGGTCGGGTTACGGTGCTGGCGGACCGCGTTGGCGATGGCCGCGCGGACGCGGAAGTGTTTCTCAGCCCCGAGCGCGGAAATCACCGCGAAGAACTCGTCTTCTGGAAGTGAATTTTCCCCGGCGATGCGGACGGCTTCGTGGCGGAGCTCCGGCTCAGTGGCTGTGGCAAGTTTGACTAACAGGTTGGGTTTTGCGCCAGCCACACCTTCTAACGACCACAGCGCACCCATGCGGCGGGGAAGGGCTTGGTGGGTGTCGTTCACGATTGCTTCCAGCGTCGGGACGGTGGTGGAAGATTTTCGATCTGCGATTTCTTGCCATGCGTGAGATGCCAGCAACGCGTTGCCGGCTCCTAGCAGATCGACGAGTGCGGAGTCGGTGAGTTTTGTCACATCCACCCGCGGCGTCGTCTGCTGGCTTTGGTGGCGAATGCGCCAGATGCGCCCGTGCGTTTTGTCGCGATCTGGGTGGGCGCGTGGAACTTCGTTGTGGGAAATGATTTTGTTGTACCAATCGACAACATAAAGGCAGCCATCCGGGCCGAAGTGGATGGCGATAGGCCGGAACCAAGGATCGGTAGAAGTCATGAAATCCTTGCCTTTTTGGAAGACTGGATGGCCTTGCTCATTGCGCGTCAAGGTGACGACTTGGATGCGCGAGGTGATGGGATTGGCGACATAAAATACCGATCTATCGCCTTGGTTTTGAGCGAAAGGCGAACCCACATCCTCGGCGAGTGCGAGGCCGCTGAGACCCGTGCCGCCCATGGGTTGATTGGGCGTGGACGGCGGTAAAACGGGCGCGTCGGGGCGGAGTTTGCCTCCGGAAAAGGTTGGGTAATGGGTGCCTGGAGCGAACTCGGCGACTGGGTAACCGAGGTCATTGGCTTCTTGGATAAACGTTTCACCATGGCGCGAGGTGACCAGTCCCCAGATGTTGTTAGGTCCGCCGGTGAGTGGCTCGAAGGCCGATCCATCCGGACGGAAGCGGGCGAGTTTGCAGTGGTTGAAATCGATGGCTTCAGCACCGTTGTCGAATTTCAAACCACCCGGCCTTCTGACTTTGGAATAATTGAAAGCTCCCTGCGCAAGATAGATCCAGTTTCCTGGCGCGCGCATGAACTGATGAGGAAACAGGTGGGAATCTTGGATGCCGAATCCTTCAAGGATGACGTCGAAGCGGTCGGACGTGCCGTCGCCATCGTCGTCGTGATAGCGGCGTATTTCTGAGCCGTGCTGGACATAAACGCCTTGTTTCGTCGGGAGAATGCCAAGTGGAATGGCCAGTCCTTCGGCGAAGGCGCGAGGCGTCTGCGGTTCAGGTTTGTTAGGCTCATCGAAAACCAACACCTTGTCCTTGCCGCCGTGCTGATAGAGTGCGCGCGCCGAGTCCTCGCTTTCGTTCGCGTCCACCGGGTATTCCAAAGCGGTCATCGTCCACATCCGGCCATGGCGATCCCACGCGACGGTGATGGGTTTGCCAACGCCCTGTTGCTCAGAGGCGACGAGTTCCGCCGTGTAACCTTGCGGCAGCGTGAAGGACGCTCGTTGATCATTTGGATCATGGCCATCGCGGGCTGCGGGAAGCTCGTTGATAGCGATGTCCTTCATCTGCACCAGGAATTTTCCGCCGCCATGGGCTTGGAGGCCGAGTTTTCCGATTTGCGGAATCTTTGTGTCCTTTTCCGTGTAGTCGGTGACTTGGACTCCATTGATCCACGTTTGAATTCTGAGCCCTTCGCAACGCACCCGATAGTCGTTCCATTCCCAATCCTTCGCAGCAGCCGCGGTGCCTTTCGCCACCGCAATGTTGCGGCGCAACTCGTCGTAAATGTCGCCCCAGTAACCGGCTCCGGCATCGATCTGATAGCCGATCATTTCGGAGTTGTTCGCGACGCGTTCGCTGCGGACTTGCATGCCGGAGTTGATAAATCCATCGCCCGCGATCAGGCGGATTTTGAAACTCAGCTCGAAGTCTCCGTAGGATTTTGTCGATGCGAGAAACGTGTTGAAGGGAACGGTCTCGCTGAGGGAACCACCGACAATCATTCCGTCCTCGACCTTCCACCACGCCTCCTCGCCCTTGCGTATTTCCCAGCCTTGGAGGGATTTGCCGTCGAACAGGGAGACGGGAGCCGCGTCAGTTAGGCTGGTCGAAAGCCATCCGAGGACGGCGCATGCAAGGTTTGCGAGGGTTTTCACCGCCACACAACGGCGCGGAGTGCGCGACTTATGCAGAGCCGTCGACTTTTTTCAGGAACCCATCATCGCGAGCAAGCGTTCCGCGCAGGCTTTGGCGAAGAGCGGGCTGTTGATTTCGAGGTCGAACTCCTCGACCGGAACTTGCGCGTGTTCGCGGATGGCTGAAAACAACGCGTCATCGGCGGCGGTATCATGAAACGGCTGCCCCTCCGCGCTGATCACGCTGATGGCGCGTTGCGGGATCAGGATGGCAGCGGGAGACGAATAGGTGTTCGCCTTTTCCGCGATGATGCGACCCAGCTCGCGGCATTCCTCGGCGTTGGTGCGCATCAGGGTGACCTGCGGGTTGTGGATGTAAAAATTCCGCGCCGCGTATTTTTCGGGAATGGAGGCGCGTTCGCCGAAGTTCACCATGTCGAGGCAGCCGGGCGCGATGACGGCGGGGATCTTGGCCTTGGCGACGGCGTCCATGCGGGTGGGGCCCGCACCGAGCACGCCGCCGACCAGTTCGTCTGCCCACTCGGTGGTGGTTAGATCGAGCGCCCCGGCCACCATGCCAGACTCGATGAGCGCTTCCATGGCTCGACCGCCCGCGCCGGTGGCGGCGAACACAAGCACTTCGTAGCCCGCTTCTTCGATGAGGCGCTTCGCCTCGGTGACGCAGGCGGTGGTGTTGCCAAACATGCTGGCCACCACCAAGGGGCGGGCTTCGGCAACGTCGATCTTCGCCTCGACCATGCCGCAGATCGCTCCGGCAGCGCGGGAAAAGATGATGCGGGAAAGCCGGTTGAGGCCCGCGACATCGGCGATGCTGGGCATCATGACGATGTCCTTGGTGCCGAGGTAGGGCGCGGTGTTGCCCGCAGCGAGGGTGGAAACCATCAGCTTGGGAAAGCCGAGCGGCAGGGCTCGCATGGCGGCGGTGCAAATGGCTGTGCCGCCGCCGCCGCCGAGCGAGATCACGCCATCGATGTCGTGCGCAGCCGCCAGTTTCGCGAGGAAAACGGGGGCGGCTTGGCTCATGGCCACCACGCATTCGCCGCGGTCATGTCGGGCGACCAGCGCGGCGAGATCGACACCCGCAAAGGAGGCGACCTGTTCGCGGGTGAAGTCCGGCGTGATGGTTGGCGGTTCACCGCTGCCGACGTCGATGAGGACGGCGCGGTGGCCTGCGGCGCGAATGCGTTCCGCGACGAAGGCGTGCTCCGGACCTTTCGAGTCCAGGGTTCCGAGAACAGCGATGGTGGCCATGGCTCAGGCTGGACTTATTTCCGCTTCACGGAAATGCGCTTGAACTCCTGCGTCAGGCTGGTGAGCGAGGCTTCCACGCCCATGCGCTCCAAACTCGATGCGCCGACGAAGCCGACGCAATCGGTCGCCTTGATGACACGCTCCGCGTCTTCCGGGGTGTTGATCGGTCCACCGTGGCAGAGGAAGAAGATGTCCTTGTTGACGGTTTTTGCGGCGTCGATGATGTCCTGCGTCCGCTTGATGGTGTCTTCCCAGCTGACCACGGCGTTGGTCACGCCGATGGAGCCGCCGACCGTGGTGCCAACGTGGGCAATGATGGCATCCGCGCCGTTCTTCGCCATTTGCACAGCTTCCTCAGGCGAGCCGACATAGACGATGGAGAACATGTCCATTTTTCCGGCGAGGCCGACCATGTCGTATTCCTTTTGCACGCTCATGCCAGTTTCTTCGAGCACGCCGCGGAAGTGGCCGTCGATGATGGTGTGGGTGGGGAAATTGTTCACGCCGGAGAAGCCCATTTCCTTCACCTTGCCGAGCCAATGCCACATGCGGCGGCGTGGATCGGTGGCGTGGACGCCGCAGATCACGGGGATTTCCTCGACGACGGGAAGCACTTCGTATTCGCCGATTTCCATGGCGATCGCGTTGGCATCGCCGTAGGCCATCATGCCCGCAGTCGAGCCGTGGCCCATCATGCGGAAGCGGCCGCTGTTATAAATGATGATGAGGTCAGCACCGCCTTTTTCGATGAATTTCGCGCTGATGCCGGCACCTGCGCCGGCGGCGATGATGGCCTGGCCCTTGTCGAGCGAGTCATTGAGGCGGGCGACAACTTCCGCACGGGTGTACGGGTTTCCTTTTCCTGTCCATTGGTTTGGCATGGCCCAAGGAAAGCGGCCAACGATCCTGGCGTCCAGTCCGTATGCCCGGGTGGCGTCCACCTGAGATTATCCGTTTTCCACATGGTGCGAAAATTTCCCGGACTCGACGTGGCGTGGCGTGGCTCCTAGCGTCGCTTCTATCTTCTGCATGAAAGTTTCCGAATCCCGCCAGCAAGCCCAAGACACCGAGGTGCTCGGCGGATCGACGCGCTACCGGGTGGTGCGCTCGGATCAATCCGACGAGCGCAGTTGGATGTGCGACGAGCCGGTTTGCCCCTTGCTGGCGCATCACCACATCGCGCATTGCGGGATCATGAATGCGGTGCCGCCGTTTGAAATCGTGAGGGCGGACCCGAGCGGAACCTTCATGCTTGCCTGCCTCGACGGGGAAGGGGTGATCCTCGCCGACGGCCAGTGGAAACGCATCCGCGCCGGCCACGCCTGCCTGCTGCCGCCCTTTGTGATGAACGCACTCAAATGCTTGCCGGGAAAACCGTGGACCTTCGCGTGGGTGCGCTACCGGGAAAGCCGCGAGGCGCGACCCATCGTGTCCTCGCATTCGCCGGTGAGCGGGCCGTTCGAGGTGGGTCCGCTGCGCGCGGCGATCGAGGGCTTGCACGTGGAAAGTTGTTCGGACAAGGGCGGCTCGGCGCTGCACCATTGGAGCGAACTGGTTCACCACTACGTCGTCCGTTTCGCCCAACCGCACACCACCGACGACAGGATGTGGCGTGTCTGGCAGCGTGTGGAAACCGACCTCGCCCGGCCGTGGACGCTCGACCAACTCGCCGACATCGGCTGCATCAGCGGCGAGCACCTGCGCCGATTGTGTCGCAAGGAACTCGGTCGCAGCCCGATGCAACACCTCACGCACCTTCGCCTCCAGCGCGCACGGCATTTGCTTTCCATCACCGACGACAAAGTCGAGGTCATTGCTAGGGCGGTGGGCTTCGAGAGCGCGTTCACGTTTTCCAACACGTTCAAGAAATGGATAGGCTGGCGGCCGTCCGAGTTTCGCGGGTGAATCGGGCTCTGTGAGATGCCGCAACCATGGCATGCAATCCACCGCTGATCCGCTGGCAAGGTCATGCATTTTGCACCGTGTCTCGGTGGGCAAGCTCCATGGCAGGAGCATCGGCACCGTGGCACGCCTCGTGCGAAAGGCCGCGCAGCACCATGTTTTATGAAATCATCATCAATCGCGAATCCGGCAGCGGGACTTTCCGCGAAAAAGAAAACCAGGAACGCTTGATCCAGATCTTCCGCGACCGTGGCCATGAAATCGGACTCAGCGTGGTGGATCCGAAGCAACTCGATCAAACGCTGCGGGAAAAGGCGGCGTCGGAGGCGCAGGTGATCATCGTCGGCGGTGGCGACGGCACCGTCACGGCGGCGGCGAAGTTGCTGCAAGGGACGACGAAAACCCTCGGCGTACTGCCGTTGGGGACCTTCAACCTAGAAGCTCGGCATTTGAATCTATCGCTGGATCCATTCATGGCGGCGGAAGAATTGCTAGACGCGGAAACCGTTGCGATCGACCTGCTCATGGTCAATGACGAGGCCTGCTTGTGCGCCACGGTGATCGGATTCTATCCGGCCTTGGCCAAATCGCGCGAGAGTTTCCACGGCCGCTCGTGGTGGCGGAAATCGATACGCATGGTGAAGGAGCTTGCCACCGTGGCCACCAAATCCCCCGCGCTGAATTTGGAACTCACCGAGGGCGGCAAGACGATACGACAACGGACGCGCCTCGCCGCATTTTCGCCGGGCCGCTATGAAGAGGGCATCGGCATCATCCCGGATCGGCCTCAACTCGATTCGGGTAATCTAACCGCCTACGTCTCCAGCCATCTCAGTCGCGGCGAGATGCTCGTTGCTGCGGTGGGCTATCTTACCGGAAACTTGCTCGATACCGATGGCATGACGCGCATCGAGAGTCCGCAAATCCACATCGACGTGAAGCGCCGAAAATCCATTCCGGTGATGATAGACGGCGAAATCCTGAAGTTGAAACTGCCCTGCGAATTGCGCATCCTGCCGGGTGCCTTGCGGGTGCTGCGAGCCCGTGAAAAATCTGCGTGATGTCATTCCGATTGCTGCATTTTTCCGATCCACACTTCGGCGCGTGTAACCCGGTCATCGCGCGGGCTGCGGTGGAAATGGCACGTGGCTTCGCGCCGGACCTCACGGTTGTTAGTGGGGATTTCTCGATGCGCGGGCGGCGCGCCGAGTTTCAGGCGGCGGCGGACTGGCTTTCGCGGCTGCCCGCGCCGCTGCTCACCGTGCCAGGCAATCACGACGTGCCCGGCCTCAATGATCTAGCAGATCGCTTTTTTTCGCCGTTTCGCCGCTATCGGAAATTCATTTCCACCGTGGAAGAGCCTGCGATGGAACTGGGTGAAATGGGGCATTTGGTGAGTGCCAACTCGTCCACTCCCTTCGGCCTGCATGTCGATTGGTCGCGCGGTTTCTTGAGTCCAGGGCAGCTTGCCGCCACTGAAGCGGCCTTCGCGGAAGTGGCGGCGGGACGTTTGCGCGTCTTCGCGATGCATCATCCCGTGGTCGGGCAGGGGACGCGGAAAGGAGCGCTGGTTTCGCCGATGATGTGGGTCCGCGAGACGTTGGAAAAATCACGGGTGGACTTGCTGCTTGCGGGCCATCTGCATCAATCGAAGGTCTGCTTGTTTCCGGATGCGGATGAAAGCGCGGCACACCGCCTTGTCGTCTCGCAGGCCCCTTCGATTTGCTCGACGCGTTTGAAAGGCGAGCCTAACGGTTTTCATTGGATTGAGCTGGAATCCAAATCGATCGGTATTGAACGCTGGCGCTGGCAAGGGGATCGCTTTCATCCCGACCGGTCCTGGAGCTTCGCCCGCAGTGAGCAGGGTTGGGGGCCGCTGTGACGCCGCTCGTCTTCAGCAACCTCGGCAGCGGTCATCTTCTCCCTTGAAAACGTCATGAGGCCCGCCATGTATAGCGTCCACCATGCCTGCAAAAATCCATTTGAACGGCCGCGAAACCGCAGTCGATGCCGCGCCCGAGCGGCCGCTTTTGAGCGTCCTGCGCGATGATCTCGGACTCACCGGTTGCAAGTACGGTTGTGGCGAAGGCCAATGCGGGGCTTGCACCGTGCTCATCGATGGCAAGGCCGTGCGTTCGTGTCGCGAAACGTTAGGCGAGGTTGGGACGAGAAAAGTTCGCACCATCGAGAGTCTCGCCGAGAACGGGCGACTGCATCCGGTGCAGCAGGCATTTCTTGATGCGGATGCCTTCCAATGTGGCTACTGCACCTGTGGCATGATACTCGCCGCCGTTTCTCTGTTAGCCGAGCATCCGGATCCCACCGATGAGCAAATTGTCGCGGGCATGAATGGCAACATCTGCCGCTGCGGTGGCTACAACAACATCCGCGAGGCGATACGCAAGGCCTCGGCAACCCTTCGCGCATCTTCAAAATGAAAAGGCACTCATCCTCTCACGAAATCGATAGGCGCAGTTTCATCAAGATGCTCGGCGGCGGGGTGGCGGTGCTGCTTTTCGCGGAAACTGCGGAGGCCCAACGCCATGGCGGCGGTGGGCGACCGAAGGAACTCAGCGCATGGATTCACATCGCGCAGGACGGCACGGTTTCTGTGTTCACCGGCAAGACGGAAGTCGGTCAGAACATCCGTACCTCGCTCAGCATGGCTGTGGCGGAGGAATTGAAAGTTCCTCTATCCGCCGTGCAAATGGTGATGGCGGACACCGATCTGGTGCCGTGGGATGCGGGAACTTTCGGCAGTCGCACGACGCCGGACATGGCTCCGCAACTTCGCCGCGCAGCCGCAGCCGCGCGTGAGGCGCTCATCGGCCTCGCCGCTGCCGAATGGAAGGTGGAGCGCAGCGCGTTGGTGGCCGACGGTGGGAAAATTTTCCGCCGCGGCAGCGAAGAATCTCTTTCCTACGGCGCGCTCAGCAAGGGCCAACAGCTGGTCGCCACCGTCGACGAACGCACCCCCATCACGCCCGTCGCAGAGTGGAAAGTGGCGGGGCAATCGGTGCCAAAAGTGAATGGCGAGAGCTTTGTCACGGGTGCGCATGCATTCACCACAGACATTCGCCGACCGGGCTTGTTGCATGGCAAGGTGCTGCGCGCACCGGCCTTCGGCGCAAAATTGAAAAACGTCGATCTATCAGCCGCTGAAAAAGTGGCTGGAGCCATGGTGCACCGCGATGGCGATTTCATTGGCGTGACTGCGACCTCGCCCGCCGTGGCGGAGCTTGCTCTAACACGCATCCAAGCCGAGTGGGAAGGCGGCCAGAAACATTCCAATGCAGACCTTTTCGCCCACCTGAAAAGCACCGCTGCCGCCGGTGGACGTGGCGGCGATGAGGCGGGGAACATGGTCGAGGGAATGGCCCATGCAGCGCATCGATTGGAAAAAGTTTACACGTTAGAATACATCGCTCATGCGCCGTTGGAACCGCGCGCGGCGGTGGCGGAATGGACGGATGGCAAGGTGACCGTATGGACCGGTAGCCAGCGGCCTTTCGGTGTGAAGGACGAGCTGATGCGCGAATTTTCTCTGCCTTCGGAAAAAGTGCGGGTGATCGTGCCCGACACCGGTTCCGGTTATGGCGGCAAGCACAGCGGCGAAGCGGCCATCGAAGCCGCGCGACTCGCCAAGGCTGCGGGCAAGCCGGTGAAGCTCGTCTGGACGCGCGAGGAGGAATTCACCTGGGCCTATTTCCGCCCCGCCGGAGTGATGGAACTCAAGAGCGGCATCGACCAAGACGGCAAACTCACGGCGTGGGAACACCACAATTATAACTCTGGCGGCGCGGCGATCGGAACGCCCTATGACGTGCCTAACCGATTGATCCGTAAGCATGGCAGCGACTCACCCTTGCGCCAAGGTTCCTATCGCGGACTCGCCTCAGTGGCGAATTGCTTCGCCCGAGAATGCCACATGGATGATCTCGCTCACGCGGTTGCCATGGACACGCTGGAGTTTCGTTTGAGAAATCTATCCGATCAGCGGCTACGTGCGGTGCTCGAAGCGGCTGCCGATCGATTCGGTTGGAAAGACCGCAAGGATGGCGCAGGGCGTGGAAATGGCATCGCCTGCGGCATCGACAAGGGCGGCTACATCGCCACCTGTGTGGAACTCGAAATGGTGGACGGCGTGCCGAAGTTGCGTCGCATCGTGGCGGCCTTCGAGTGCGGCGCGATTGTTCATCCCAACCATGTGATTGCTCAGGTGGAAGGCTCCATCGTCATGGGCATCGGCGGGGCTCTGTTTGAGCGCATCGATTTCAAGGATGGCCGCATCCTCAACCCCCATTTTTCGAAATACCGGGTGCCACGTTTCTCCGATGTGCCGCCCATCGAAATCGTGTTGGTGAACCGCACCGACCTGCCATCAGCGGGCGCGGGCGAGGCACCTATTCTCGCCATCGCGCCAGCCATCTGCAACGCGATCTTCGCCGCCACCGGCAAGCGCCACTTGACGCTGCCGATGACCGCGTCATCTGCGTGATGAAGCGATGTTAGTCTAACTTAGTTCCGGCGGCGGCGCAGCAACAGGCCCATGCCCATCATTCCGGCCAGCAATGTCGAGGGTTCGGGGATGATTTGGATGGAATCCAGAGACATGTGTCCGGCATCGCTGGTGACGTTGAACGTGAAGGGCGTCCCGGCCGGCAAGGTGCCGAAATCATAACGGTAAATGTGGAACATCGTGGTTCCATTGACACTCTCCGATGACGTGTTCGCGAGGACGGCTGGAGAAGACGCCAGGCCGTTCAACGTCACGTCGAAATAGCCGGAGAAATCCGTGATCGCATTGGTGTTGCCGAATTTGAGCACCAGCGAGAGCGGCGTGCTGATGGTCGTCGTCCCGGTGATGTTGAATGAGAACGGATTGCTGCTCGCGCCACTGCCGGAATACAGCCGATCGCCGCCACCCGTCACGCTGCCTGCGGGCATCGTGACGTTGAGGGCTGCGGTGTAATTCACGCTCGACGAGTTCGGCGCCGCATCATTGATAGAAATGCCTGCCGTGGCACCATTTCCGTCGACAAAGCCATCCCACGTGGTGACAAAGCTGCCCGAGAAAAGACCCAGGGTGGTGGCTTCGGCGAGGGGGGCGACGGTCAGCAAGGCGGTTGAACAAAGGGCGATGGATGAAATGAGGGAATGGTTCATGGAGCACAGAGCCTGACGCCCGGCCACCCCATTTTGCTGCCGCTGGATTGCGCATTGTTGACGCGGCATTGACACCCGTCTGGGGGATCCTAACTCGACTGGAGGATTGATGGATGAATCAAGCCAGTTCTCACGCGCTTTTTTTCCGTGAAACAACGTACCATCCGGCAGCCACGCACAATCCCAGCGCTGCTAGGATACCGCCCATGGGAAGGCCAAGGGGAAGCGGTTCGGTGGTTGAACTTTCCGCATCACTTTCAGTTCGATCACGACCCAATGCTCGCTCGGCATCCCGTTTCCGGTCACGTTCGATGCGGACGAGTTTTTCTTTTTCGGCGGGGCCGTTGAGGTCGTACTCCGTGGGGTCACCTTCGAAGCGAAAGGTTCGCTTGCCCGACTTGATTTGCTCATACCAAGCGAGCCACGGGGGCGTCAGTTCCTCGATTCGAATCGCCCACTCCTTCGCGGGCGGTTTGTCCACGATGGGAAGTGCGGTCAGAGTTCTGGCGGCAAATTCAGCATTGGCTGTCTCCCGTCCTGCAATCTCCATTTGTCTCATGGTTGGAGACGGTGGTAGCTCCGTGTAGCCTCTTTGGTCGGTCAGGAATTCCCCGAGCACTCTTACGGTTTCCACGCTAGGTAGATAAGCCATCGTCTTGAATCCCTCGTTCTGGATGTTTGTCAATTGCGTGCCCAGATACGATGCCCTGTCCGAATTATCTCCCGCCTTCGCCTGCTCGTAGTCCAACCGCGCTTTCAAGATCAGATCCCGGTAATGTTCGGCGTGGCCGGGTATGGCAAGAAGAGTGGTTTGAATACGAACATAGAGTTCGTCGACTTCTGGTCCGTGGCCAACAAGCGTCTTCCTGTATGCCATGTTTTTCAATCCGAGCGAAAGTGAATTCAAGGTTTGAAGCCCTTCAAGGTTCCTTGATTCTTCCAGTTTATGTCGCCATATATCGATTTGTTCCTGTTCTAGTTTTCGGTTTTCAGTCCGAAAATCTTCCGAAGCTAGAGCACTGGCAGAAAAAATGTGAAGAATGAGTAAGAATTTAATGTGCATATCATTCAGTTGTCTCCTGCGGGTCGTTGACTCAGCCAAAGTTCGGCCGCGTCCCATTCCTTCTTCACCAGTCGGTGGCCGCGGGCCGTTCGAATGTAGGAGTCTCCAAACTCCCGATTCAAACCATCTCCGCTGTGGAGCAGGCGTTGCTTGCGATCTGTCCCTTTCAATGGTGCGGGTCCATCGTCTTTATCGGGATGACCATTTCCAGCGAGGATGTGGCCGATTTCGTGGGCGATCGTTTGGGAGACTTCCGCGATGTCCCGTCCGCTCCGGGGCTTGGCAGGATCTCCGAACGGTTCGGCCACGATCCAACAGGTGTTCGATGTGCGATTCGCGTATCCCCACGCTTCGTCATTGATTTTCTTGTCAGCTCCCAAAAGAAACACATCGATATCCGATACGGGTCTGTCGCCTAGCCTTTGGTCGAGAATTGCCTGTAGCTCGGGACCAAGGGTTGCGAGTCCTCCTGGATCTGCGGACCCGTTGTGGTCGGTATCCCAGTCAAGTTCGATGATGTTTGGTGCATAGGTCACCACAGTGTCCGCATTGATCTGCGGGAGAAGTATGGCATTCAGATAGGTTTGTATGCCATTCGCTGGAGGAAGTAGGTCAGGGGGATTGTCTGCTGCGAACTCTTGGACGACCTCATTGATGCCCGTGGTCGGATTGAGCTGCTCGATGCGCGGGGTTTTCTTGGTCACGTTGTAAAGTGTGACCTTGATGGTCCGGGATTTCATGATCTTGACCGCTAGCGGAGAGCTGATTGAAAGGACCGATTCATTTGGTTGGGTTGCAGAACTCCTCAATTCCAATTTCATCGATACCTCCGTTCCCGATGCCACGGTGGTTCCGGGTGATTCTAATGTGAAGTTGGTTATCTGCGAGTTGGCGAATATATCATCGGCCCCTTCGAAACTGATGCCCTGCGCGTAAAGTCTTAAGTGTGATTGATCATTGAGCGGGGAATTCAAAGTAACGTGAGTGGAGCCAGCCAAGGAAGGGGCCATAATCCAAATCTTTTTATCGACAGATTCACCAAAATCCTTAGCACCAATGGAAAGCGCGTCTACGCCAGTAGCTTCCGGTGCCAAAGTTGTGTCAGTTGCTTTTCCTTCCACCCGAATAGGAAGCATCACAGCGTGGGTTTGATCCGAAGAGCCTCCAGTTCTCCCTAAGATCCATCCACCGGGAGTGCTATCTAGCAGGGTCGTTGTTGTCTCTTTCCACATTGCCGGGAGATTCGGGGCTACTTTCTCGATCGAGGACCACATGCGGTTGACATAAATAGGGGCGGTGATGTTTCCCGTTGCTCTTCCAATCGCGATGCCATCTGAAGATGTGTCGATGGCGGGAGCGTAGGCTCCGCCGCTATGAAGCTTTCCGCTTTTCAAAATCATCCCAGGTGCGCTTCCTTCAAAACCCAGAAATGCAGATCCATCACCCAGCAATGTCATCCGATTCATGTAGTTGGAAGCTGGAAGCGCAACGGTCGTAGATTCCGCGTGAAGCTGCTGGATTGGATCTGCGCTGCCGTTGGGACCGGCGACCATGCCCCAGTAGTGATCCTTGTCGATAAGTTGTCTGAAGGTAGCGACCCCAACCCGCCCGGCTTCCCTGCCTTGGCCGGGAAGCGTCCAGAGGTAATTCTGATCCCCACCCGCAGTGTTAAATCCTGTGGATCTTTCCGCATAGGCAAGGAAAGTTCCGTCGTTCGAGAGTCGGCTACCCTGATATTGATTGTTGTGTGCATGCCGCGCAAAGAAATCCATGGCGAAATCTTCGCCTGACGTGATCAATGAAGGTGAAGCCGTAGAACTTTCCCAGTAAACCATGTTTCCCGGATAGATTTTCTTGGGCTCGGCGAGCAGATCGTTCAGCTGTCTGATACAGCTGCCGATGATTTCTCCGTGGTCGTTGATTCCGAAAGCCCGGCAGTCGGTGTTATCACCAATGACATCGACCAGCGAAGTCCATTTGCCAGCGGTCCAAGTGTGCTTAGGACAGAGGACGGTGCCTTTGTCGTTGATCTCAATGGGGCGGTAACCCGGATCTCCTTCTAACGTGGGAACGGTGAAGGGGAACAAGGCATAGCGCGGGATAGGACCGAGAGCCATATCCGCATCCGCGATTTCTGGATTCTTGCCAGAATGAAATTCTTGGAGATTGGACATGCCATCGGCGTCCGAATCGAGAAGCGCATCGGCAGGGTCGGAGGCGTCGAATCCGTATTTCCATTCCCAAGTGTTGGGAATGCCATCGCCGTCGCTGTCGATACCCGGCCGGATGTCCACAAAAGGCCCACCACTTGGAGGAAGAGACGATGGATTGGGTTCGATTCGGAGACGAAATTCATTGCGATTGTCGATCCCATCGCCATCCATATCCCAGTAAGCGTCGGTTGGATTCGCCGGGTCCAAGCCGTAGAATATTTCCCAATCATCCGGCATGCCGTCGTCGTCGCTATCCTGCTCTGGCTTGAGAATGGCGATTTCGTTGCCTTGTTGGAGGATGATTTTTCCGTGGTCTGCGAGTTTCGCTGCAGTCACCGTCGTAGGTGAGCCGGGAGGCAGTAGTTCACCAACGGGAACCATGACGGATCCGGACCAGAGCATGTAGGGTGGGCCTAGCAGGACTTGATGTGAGTTCGATACGCCTTGGACGCCAAGCTGGCGGGTCGCGTGATAGTGTCCATCGAAGAAGTAACTTCCGGTTTCGCGGTTGGCGTTGAGGGGTTCAGACTCATAGTTGGTATCGAAATTCAAGCGGTCGGTTTGGTATGCGGTCGCGTCGAAATTACTCGCGAATTCCCCCCAGTCGTTGATCGCACCAAAAGTTTGGGTGACGGTGGGAAACGAATACCAAGTTTGTGAAGAGGATCCGTAGTCCGCTGCCCAGTACAAATCATCACCGTCCAGGCGTAGTTGGACAGGATCACCGGTATTCCGGTTTTCAACGGTTGCAATGAAACCGTGTCCGTCCGGATCCGGCGTCCACGACACGGAGCTGAGATCGATGTCTGGACTCGTCGCCCAAAAATCACCCAGATCGGAGAATGAATCCACCGCGATTCCTGTTGAAAAGACGGTGCCGTCAGGAATGGCTAGGAATGTGTCGCGGTTTCCAGTGGAACTGTTGGGCATGGTTCCCACGAACTCCCCAAAGTTATTCACATCGTGGTAAACGGGATAGTATATCGAGTCGCCGACAATGACATCGTCACCGTTTTCAGTCATGGCGACGGTCGATCCGTTGGTAGGCGAGGATTTCCTTGCCACGATATATCCATCATCACTGATCCTGAATGGATAACGGGTGGAATTGAAACTGCTTTTAAAGAGTATCGACTGCCCGCCGGATCCCGAGGGTGTCCAAAGGAAGCCACGAAAAGTGCCACCGTTGAAGTAGCCGACCACTTGCCCCGACGAATTCACATCCTGCGGTATAATGTAATAGCTGTCTGTGTATGGCGCAGGCATGATCACGTTGGTCCACGATTGGTTGAGCGGAGACCAGACGTAGGGCTGGTGGGTGATGCCGCTATCCCAAAAGCGTTGACCCTGTGCCCTGACGAGAGTGGTGCCGTTACTGGCACAGGCGACTAAAGTCAAAGTGGGATCGGAGATATAGCCGGGAATCGTCGGCAGGCTTTCGATGGACCGGCGACCGATGGGGTATCCGTATTGTCCGGCTGTTGCCACGCTAAGTTGATACTCCTGGCGTGCGGTGAGGCCGTCCATGTCGAAGTCGCTGTCTGTATCCGCTGGGCTTGACGGATTCAGATGATTCGCGGTTTCCCAAAGGTTTGGCATTCCATCGCCATCGGTGTCTTCGCTTGTGGGAACGGGTACCAAAGGTGGTAGCGGGGCAGTAAGTCCGCCAATCCCGCCCCAAGTAGCACTGGCGTCAGGAGTGAAGAAAAACAGGCCTGCGGCAAAAAAGGGGAATACTAAAAGGCTGGAAAACTGAATGGATTTCATAAAATAAGCTGACGGCGAATACTGTTAGGTTGTGCTAACATCTAGCTGATGATTTCCCTGAAGCTGTCGGCAGTGACAAGATGTTTATTGTGACAGGTTCAATTGTTGTGATCTTCCGGGATTTTTCCGCGTGACCGTGGGGTGGGGGCGGGGCAACTTGGGGCGACACTGAATTTCACGACCATGAGCCACTTCGACGCCTTTGAAATCAAGATGACCGCCGCTGGGATGGGGGATGCCGCGATACGCGCGTTCCGCCGCAATTATGAGGCGCTGCGGCGGGATGAATCGGGGATGATCCCGGAGGAGACGATTTCGCCGGCCACGGGGCTGGCGGCGATGGAGGACATCGAGGCGGCGGGAAGCGCGGATGCGTGGCTGCTGTCGCAGGCGGTGGTGATCAAGCTGAACGGCGGGCTGGGCACGGGGATGGGCTTGCAAGGGCCGAAGAGCATGCTGGCGGTGCGTGACGGGGTGAATTTCCTCGATCTGATGGTGCGCCAAATTCTCGACCTGCGAGAGACGACGGGCGCGAAGGTGCGGCTGCTGCTGATGAACAGTTTCAGCACCAGCGCGGACACGTTGGGGCATTTGGAGCGTTACCGCGAAGATGGCTTGGCGGATGCGTCCGAGGTCGAGCTGATGCAGAACCAGATTCCCAAAATCGATGCCGAAACGCTGGCTCCTGCCGAGTGGCCGGCCGATCCAGAATTGGAATGGTGCCCGCCGGGCCACGGCGACCTGTATCCGGCATTGGTGGGCAGCGGCTGGTTGGATCGCTTGCTGGCGGAGGGTGTGAAGTATGCGTTCGTTTCCAACTCGGACAATCTGGGCGCGATCCTGGACCCGGCGATTTTGAAGTACTTCGCGGACAACGGTGCGCCGTTTCTGATGGAAGTGACGCGGCGCACGGCGGCGGACCGCAAGGGCGGCCATTTGGCGACTCGCAACAGCGACGGGCGTTTGCTGCTGCGCGAGGTGGCGCAATGTCCGGACGAGGACACCGATTCCTTCCAAGATATCGATAGGCACCGTTATTTCAACACCAACAGCCTCTGGCTGCGACTGGATTTGCTCAAAGAGCAGCTCGCGGCGGACGCGGGCGTGCTGCCATTGCCGATGATTCGCAACCGGAAAACCATCGATCCGCGCGACAAGGCGTCGACCCAGGTTTTCCAACTGGAGTCGGCAATGGGCGCGGCGATCGAGTGTTTTGAAGGGGCCACGGCGATCGATGTGCCGCGCAGCCGTTTCGCGCCTGTGAAGACGACGGGCGACTTGCTGGCGCTGCGCTCGGATGCCTACGAAGTGCTGGCCGATGGCCAAGTGCGGCTGGTGGATTCGCGCAATGGCGTGCCACCGGTGATCGTTCTTTCGGACGACTACAAGCTGGTGGATCAGATCGAGCAACTCGGCGTGCCGAGCTTGGTGGATTGCAAATCGTTGAAAGTTTCCGGGGCGATTCGGTTTGCGCCGGGGGTGGTGCTGCGGGGCGAGGTGGAGTTCATCAATTCCCAAGCAGAAACGCATGTCGTGGAGGCCGGGATTTACGAGAATGGGTCGTTCAGCCCATGAGCAAAATTTGACGAAATCGGCACAATTTCCCCGCTTTGCAAGATAGTTGACGCCCGCCCTTGCCAGATGGCCGTCCTGTGCCTAAGCCGTGCGGCGCAATGGCAAACATCGGACCTTTTTCCTTCCCCACCACCGGTTTTGACGCGGTCGTTTTCGATTGCGATGGCACGCTTGTTGATTCCATGCCCGCCCATTTTGAGGCGTGGTGCGACGCGTTGACCTTGCACGGGGCGGGCGGCATTTTCAAAGAAGATGTGTTCTTCGCGATGGGTGGTCGGCCGACGCTGGACATCGTCGTGGAACTCAATGACGAGTACAATCTCAAGCTCAATCCGGAAGCCGTGGCGTTGGCGAAACGCGAGGCATTCCTGAAGCGCATGAGCTCGGTGACGCTCATCGAAGAGGTGGCCGCCTTTGCCGAAAGCTTGCGCGGCAAGGTGCCGATGGCGATCGCCACGGGCGGCTCGCGCATGGTCATCGAAAAGACGCTGCAAGTGGTCGGAATCTCCGACTGGTTCGACGAAGTGGTCACGGCGGACGACGTTGCGGAAGGCAAGCCGTCGCCGGAAATTTTCCTCAAAGCGGCGAAGCTGCTGGGGGTGGATCCGACGCGCTGCTTGGCGGTGGAGGATGCACCGGCCGGGATCTTGGCGGCGCAACGCGCAGGGATGCAGGTCATCGCGATCCCATCGCCTTTGGTCTCTAGCGGAGTTTGATTTCACGGTTAGGATAGCGGCGATCCACGGTGCCTTGGACTGCGTGCAGCCTTGCTGCCGCTTTCGGTTGCCAGCCTGCTGGCCGGGGGGAGGTTTCGTTAGCGGGGAAACGGTTTTGCTGGATTTTCGCCCGCAGCAGGCTGCGGGATCAAAGCGGCAGCAGGCTGCGCGCAGTCCAAGGATCGGCATCCTAGTTTTCTGGATGCGTTTTAGGAATCGCCAGGCCGGGCGATGGATCCAAGTTCCATGGCCAGTGCGTCCATAGCTTCTGCGGGATGCGCGGCGGATAGGCTAACTCGCAGCCTTGCCGTGCCGCGCGGGACGGTGGGATAGCGGATGGCGGGGACGAGAAATCCGGCGTTTTCGAGCGCGGCGGAAGCGGCGAGTGCGGCTTCGTTGGTGCCGAGGATTTTTGGGATGATGGGCGTGGCGTTGCCGGAGAGGCGGGCGATGTTCTGTTGGAGTTTTTCGCGCAATTTTTTGCCTTCTTGCGAACGAATGAGCTCCAGCGATGCGAGCGCAGCGTGGGTCAATGCGGGCGGCGGTGCGGTGGTGTAGATGAAGCTGCGGGCGCGGTTGACGAGTAAATCGATCCAATCGTGCGAGGCGGCGAGGTAGCCGCCGGACAGTCCGGCCGCCTTGCTGAGCGTGCCCATTTGAAAGGCGATGCGATGTTGGAGACCTTCCTGTTCGGCGAGGCCCATGCCGCTTTCTCCGAGGACGCCGAAGCCGTGGGCTTCATCGAGCAGCAGCAGCGCGTCGTAGGCTTCGGTGAGTTCGACGATTTCACGCAATGGGCAAAGATCGCCGTCCATGCTGAAGACCGACTCGGTAGCGACGAGGATGCGGGCGGTGGCGGATTTTTGGCGGATGGAACCTAGCAATCGCGCCAGTTTGCCGAGGTCGTTGTGCGGGAAAATGCGGAGAGTGGCGCCGGAAAGGCGAGCGGCATCGACGAGACAGGCGTGGGAGAGCTTGTCGAGGATGACGAAATCCTGCTTGCCGACGATGGCCGGGATGCAACCGAGCGCGGTGGCAAAACCCGAGGAAAAGGTCAGCGCGGATTCGGTTTGTTTCGCTTCTGCCAAAGCGTTTTCCAACGCGAGATGCGGCGGCAGTGTGCCGCAGACGAGGCGGGAGGCGGCCGAGCCTGAACCAAATTTCTGCACGCCCTCGATGAGCGCCGCCTCAATGGCGGGGTGGCGGGAAAGCCCGAGGTAGTCGTTCGAGGAGAAATTCCACAACTCGCGACCATCGCGGGAAACGAGGATGCCGCCGGGGCTGTCAAGCGGGCGGAGTTCCCGCCGCAAGCCGTCGGCGGTAAGCTGACGCAGCGAGTCAGCCGGGGTGGTCATCGGGCGGTCAGCCCTTGCTGGGTCGCCGGGCGTTCGAGCGCCCAAGCGAGCAGTTTGCTGGAGTCCGACCAGACGTGCGGCGTGGTGGATTTGAGCACGACGACGATGGCGGCGCGGCCGTTGAGCGAGCCGCTGGAAACCAAGCAGCGTCCGGCGGCGTTGGTGGTGCCCGTTTTTAAGCCATCGCAGTAAGGGACGGTTTTGAGCAGGCGATTGGTGTTTTCCAAAAAGCGGGTGCGACCGTCGTTGAAGCGGAAGGTCATCGAGCGCGAGGCGGTCATCGAGCGGATGAGCGGGCTGCGGTAGGACGCGCGGGCGGCGATGGCCATGTCACGCGCGGTCGAGTACTGGCCGACTTGGGGCAGGCCGTTGGGATTGATGAAGTGGGAGTTGCGCATGCCCAGCGAGGCGGCCTTGCGATTCATCAGGATGGCGAAACCTTCTTGGCTGCCACCCACGTCACGGGCGAGCGCGCGGGCGACGTCGTTGGCGCTTTTGACGAGCAGCACTTTGAGCAGCTCGCGGCGGGTGTAAACGTCGCCGGGTTTGACGTTGAGGCGGGTCGGTTCGCAGTCCACGTCGGACGGCGTGATGGTGACAGGCTTGTCGATGTTGCCGGCGTCGATCACGCAAAGCGCGGTGACGAGTTTCTGGGTGCTGGCGACAGGGCGGGGTTCGTCAGCGTTTTTGGCGTAGAGGACGCGGCCACTTTCCACGTCGATGGCGAGCACGCTCTGGGCGGCGACGGCTGGCGGCGGTGTTTGTGGGATCGCTCCGATGCGGACCGGTTTGGCCTCGTTCGATTGCACTTGGACATTGGGCGAACGGGGCGGTGGATTGCCACCGCAGGAGGTGACGAAGGCCACCGAAAGGGCGAGAACGAGAGAATGGACACAAGACAGCCGTGACATGCGCGGCATCATCCGCATCCGCCGCCCGGCATCAAGCCGGGAATCCCGAGAGCTCCGGAATGCTGGCCGGGAGGGGCTATAAATCCTGATGGAGTGGCGCACCATTTCGCTTGCCACCCCATGGGCGAGGCCCCACAAAAGCCGCCCGCTCGTTCCGGGGCCGCGCAAACTCTGTTGCTCCGTCCGGGATGGCGGCACAATCCCAACCGCGCGCTCAAATGGAAAGCATCTCATCCCGTATTGCCAAGGTCTCCCCATCCCTCACGCTGGCCGTCACTGCACAGGCCAAAGCGATGATCGCCAAGGGCGAAGAAGTTTATGCGTTGGCCGGTGGTGAACCCGAGGTGGACACCCCGCAATTCATCAAGGACGCCGCCATCGCAGCGATGCTGGCCGGCAAGACGAAGTACACGCCCGCCGGCGGCATCCCTGAACTTCGCACCGCCCTTTCGAACAAGTTCAAGACCGACAACAACCTCGACTACGCACCCAATCAGATCTGCGTCACCGGCGGTGCCAAAATGGCCTGCTACAACGCGATCCTGGCCGTGATCGAGGAAGGCGACGAAGTCATCATCCCATCGCCCTTCTGGGTTTCCTATCCGGAAATGGTCCGTCTCGCCGGCGGTGTCCCCGTCATCGTCGAAACCAAGGAATCGAACGGCTGGAAGATGACTCCCGAGCAATTCGAGGAAGCCATGACCCCGGCGACCAAAATGGTCATCATCAACACCCCGGGCAACCCGACCGGTGCGATTTACACCAAGGAAGAGCTGCTGGCTCTCGGTGAAATCGCCCTCGGCGAAGACATCGTCATCCTTTCGGACGAAATCTACGAAAAGCTCGTCTACGGCGAGGCCAAGCACGTTTCCATCGCCTCGCTCAGCCAAGAGCTCTACGACCTGACGATCACGGTGAACGGCTTCTCCAAGGCCTATTCGATGACCGGCTGGCGCCTCGGCTACACCGCCGCCCCGAAGGAGTTGGCGGAGGCCATCGAAAAGATTCAGAACCACACGACTTCGAACGCGAACTCGTTCTCCCAGTACGGTGCTGTCGCTGCTTTGGAAGGCGACCAATCCTTCATCGAAGACCTTCGCGGCGAATACGACGTGAAGCGCCAATTCATGTATGGCCGCCTCAAGGCGATCAACAACATCCGCGTGGTCGAGCCACAAGGCGCGTTCTACTTCTTCGTTTACACCGGCAACATGGGCCTCAAGTCCATGAACCTGTGCGACAAGCTGCTTTCCCGCTACAAGGTCGCCGCCATCCCCGGCATCGCATTCGGTTTCGATGAAGGCATTCGCCTGAGCTACTGCACCACGCTGGACGTGCTCAACGAGGGCCTGACCCGCTTCGAACAATTCTGCCGCGAGCATTGATCAATAGCGGACTGCGAATCCAGAGTCTGCGCTAGCAGGCCTTTCAAACATGGCGCAGGCCTTACCGGCTGGCCCTTAGGCAAATTCATTTCGCCCATTTTCACAAAGCCATGGAATCGTCAGATTTCATGGCTTTTGTCGTCTCAATCGCAGCCCTGCCATTTGATTTGAAACATGAAATCCGTCATTGCTGATGCAGGATTTCATGTTTAATGAAGCATTTAACTTGAAATCAAGCATCCGCATTGCATGATTTTAACTATGAATTCGATTGCCCGCACCCGTTTTCATAAGGAAATCGTCCTGGCCTTGAGCCGGAATCCGGTGGTGGCGGTTCTCGGTCCGCGACAATGCGGCAAGACCACGATGGCCCGCGCGTTCGTCTCTCCGGACTCGGCGAATTACTTCGACATGGAGGATCCCGCCGCGTGGGAGGTGATGGCGAATCCAATGACGTCCCTGGCTCCGCTGCGTGGGTTGGTGGTGATCGACGAGGCTCAAAGGCGGCCGGAAATATTCCCGATCCTGCGGGTGCTGGCGGATCGTGCCGACAGTCCGGCCCAATTCCTGATTTTGGGCAGCGCTTCGCCGGAGTTGCGCCGCCAGTCGTCGGAATCCCTTGCCGGGCGGGTCGAAGTGATCGAAATGAGCGGCTTTTCACTCGCCGAGGTCGGCGTCACCGCGGAACGGCAGCTCTGGTTACGCGGCGGATTTCCGAGATCGTTTCTCGCCGCAGACGAAGAGGCGAGCGACCGCTGGCGGAAGGAATTTATCAGGACCTTTCTGGAACGTGACTTGGCGTTGCTCGGTTTCGGCCTGTCCCCGCAGCTCATGCAACGGTTCTGGACGATGATTTCCCACTACCACGGCCAGATTTGGAACTCCACCGAAGTCGCCTCCTCTCTCGGCGTGGCTCCTAACACCGCCCGCAGTTATCTCGATGCGCTTTCCCAAACTTTCATGGTCCGCCAGTTGCAGCCGTGGCACGAAAACATCGGCAAGCGACAGGTGAAATCACCGAAACTCTATTTCCGTGACAGCGGTATCTTCCACCGCCTGCAGGGGATTTCGTCGTGGGACGCGATGCAGGCTCATCCGAAACTCGGCGCTTCCTGGGAAGGCTTCGCCCTCGAGGAAACTCTCAAGGCCGCGACGCCCGACGAAGCCTACTTCTGGGCCGTCCACAGCGGCTCGGAACTTGATCTCCTGATGATCCGCAACGGCCGCCGCACCGGCGTGGAGTTCAAGCGCGCGGACGCTCCCAAGATGACCCGCTCGATCACCATCGCCATGGCCGACCTTAAACTTGACGAATTGGTCGTCGTCTATCCTGGCAGCCGTATCTATCCGTTGTCTGACCGGGTGAAAGTCCTTCCTCTCACGGAGATCAGCACGATCTGAGGCAGGCCGCAGCCACCTACTCCAACTTCCTCGCGATCGCATCCTGATCCGCCTGCGGAAGTTTTTCGAACCAAGCATTGGCATCCTCCGGCCATTTCTCTTCCCAGCGTCTCTTGACGTCTTTCAGTTGGCGGATGCGCTCGGCGGGATCGTCGAGTGAGGCACTCAGGTCCGCAGCTTGGTCATATCGTTCCAAGCTGCTGATTCGCTCAATCAGTGTCGCTTTGAATTGTTCGCGGGCTGGACCGGGTGTGAGTTTTTTCGCCCAGTCGATCGCTTGTTCCGCGCCGGGGGAGTTCATGCTCCAGTTAGAAAGCACATGCAGCATCGTCGGTGGGATGTCTTGGCGTTCGAGTTCAGCCCATTTTGCGAAGGCCTGCACGGGATCCTTCATCGCCCAGTTCACCACCACCTGATCGTTCAACGTGTTCTTTTGTTCCTCGGTCAAGTTCGTGCCCTCGATGAACTTAGCTGCGTCGGCAGGGGACTTTTCCGCCATCTCCCAAGTTAGATTTTGATAGCATTTTTCCAACAGTTCCACATCGCCGCGCGAAGCGAGCAGTGCGAGCAGTTCTGCACGTTTCGCCGGGTCGTGGGCGAGCAGCTTGCTCCATTCCCGCAGCAGCTGTTTCTGGGCTTCGGGATCGAGTATTCCAAGCGATTCGCGCGCGGCGGAGAAATCGTCCGTCGCTTGTCGGGTGAGGGAATTCATCTCTAGCTGCTTTTTCAAGGTGTCGCCGCCTTGTGGGAAATCGGCCAGCTCCAGCCAAGCGCACGCTGCTGTCGAATCTCGCTGTAGCCACTTCTCAAACACCACCGTCAATGCACCAACATGCGTTTCTGCCAAGGAATGGCAGGCTGCTTCTGGGGATTTTAGTCCCCATTGGTGCAAGATTGCTTGGAGCAGGGGATCATGGATCATCCGAAGGGATCGGATGTCAGAACTTGCCCCGACGGGCAGGTATTCTTTTGCGAATTCCTCCAACTCTTCGGGTTTCATCGACGCCAGAATCGCTGCGGCCTGTTCACGTAACGGCCAGTCGTGAGTGGCATCTGGACTGCTTCTGAAACGCTGGCGCAGATCTTCCTTCACGGCGGCCAATTGCGCCGCGCTGCGGGATTTCACCACCGCTCTGGCCGCTCCCGACTCCATCCGGTCGCTCTGATTCATCGTCGAACGGTTCCGCGCCGATGAAATCACCGCATCGCCCGCCACGGCGGAAAACGACTGCCGGGCGAGCAGATATCCGCCGACCGCCGCCGAGACGCAGCCGATGAAAATGCCGATCAGAGACTTATTCATGCGCGTCGGCATCTTTCCATGTTAGTATGTTAGGGATTCCTTGCGAACGGGCGAACGGGCTATCTAGCCATTTTTCCGCAGCCTCCGGGTCCTTGTTCTGCCACTTCGTCATCAAGGCCACCCATGCCGGCTGCACGGCTTTCATGTCGATCTTTTCCATGAGTCCGAGTTGCTGCAATTGGAGTCCAGCCACGGCGGCGAAGTGTCCTTCGCTTGTCCATGCTGGAGCTTGTTCCTCCAGCCACTGTTTGGCGTCTGCGGGATCAAATCGGAGCCAATTGCTATATCCTCGCTCCCAACTCGGTCCACCGGGCGGGATGTTCTGGCTGACTGCCCAGCGCATGGTCGCAGCAGGTTGCTGGTTGAGCCCGTCCTCGAGGACATGTTGTTCCAATCCCGGATGATCGTGCTTTTTTGCCTCGGCCATGGCGGCGGGGAAATCTCGATAGGCCCAGTCACGGAATAGCAAAAAATAGCCCCAGTCCCTGTCCCGCATCTCCGGCTGCTCCTTCAGCGCTACGAGCATTGCGTTCCGCTGGGCCTCGTCCTTGGCCGCAGCCACACAATACCAACCTAACAAATCGCGGTTATTCTCGGGAAATTGCTTTAGATTCTCGAACACGTTTTCGGCCGTCCACGTTTGCACCAGCATGTCTCGCCCGACATAGCCGAAGTTTTTGTGATCCTTCACCGCTCGATAGGCCGCATTCGCATCCACACGCATCCACGCAGCGAGCACACTTTTCAGCAAGGCTATCCTTTTCGCTGCGGCCCGATGATCCGGTGGCCCCGGCCGGGTCGATACATCCGCCAGTGCTGCGATCGGGTCCGACTCCGCCCATTTGAAATACAGCGCGGACTCGATCTCCGCCAAACGTCTTTCCTCCGCGCTGCCGGTTGCCGCACGAAGTTGCGTCATCCTGAGTTCGTGGATGGCCTCCGGGATGTTTTTTGTGGGGATGCGCGAGATGATTTTCCAAATTTCGTCTTCGCGGCTGTTCGGAGCCAGTAATGCGGTGAGTTGCTCCCAAGCGTTTCCCTGGTGGTGCGATTCACGGCCTGCGGCACGAACGAGACGGGATGCCTCGTTGGCTGGAACCTGTGACTTTTCAATGACTGGCGTTCGAGTCGCGTTGCCAATGGCGTATCCGGCAAGCGCAGAGGCAGCCATCCCCATCAATGCGAGCCATCGTGAGCGCGAGAACATGCGGTTTTCTAACGACACCGATGGCTCGCCGCAAGCGACGATTGGCAACTTGCTCCAGATCTAGACGCTGGAAGCAGGCGAGGCAAAATCGAGGATGAGGCCGCATTGCCGTTGACCGAAAAAATCGGGCTGGCAGGCTGCGCGGATGTTTATCGATCATATCCGCATCTTCGCGAAGGCTGGCGACGGAGGCGACGGCGTCGTTTCGTGGCGGCGTGAAAAATTCGTGCCCAAGGGCGGACCCGACGGCGGCGACGGCGGTGCGGGCGGCGACGTCGTGCTGGTGGTGGACAACTCGGTGGATAACCTGCGGGCCTATCACTACGACCCGAAGCTCATCGCAGAAGACGGCAAGAACGGCGCGGGAACGCGCAAGACCGGTAAGGGCGGCAAGAAGGTGATTGGCAAGGTGCCTCCGGGAACGGTGGTTTACCGCAGCAGCGCAGCAACGGTGCAGGAGGCGGTCGAGTTTGAACGCAGCGACGAAGGGATCGATCTTGAGCCGGTGGCTGACTTGACCGAAGTGGGTCAAGAATTCGTGCTGTGCAAGGGCGGCGAGCCTGGCCAGGGAAACTGGAATTTCAGGACGGCGACAAACCGCGCGCCGGTGGAGCACACGCTGGGCACGCCGGGCGAAGTTTCGGTTTTCTACTTGGAACTGCGACGCATCGCGGATGCTGGACTCGTGGGATTCCCGAACGCCGGAAAATCCACGTTGCTGGGAAAACTTTCCCACGCCCATCCCAAGGTGGCGTCGTATCCGTTCACCACGCTGCAACCGGTGGTCGGTGTGGTCGAGTTTCCGGGCTATCGTCGTTGCACGATTGCCGACATTCCGGGCCTCATCGAAGGAGCGCACGAAAACCGCGGCCTTGGCCATGAATTCCTGCGTCACATCACGCGCTGCCGGGTGCTACTTTTCGTCATCGACATGGCCGGTAGCGAAGGCCGTGACCCGATGTCCGACTTGCAGATCCTGCGCAAGGAGATCAAGGAATACGACGAAGAGCTGTCGCGTTTCCCGTGGAAGATCGTCGCCAATAAGATGGACCTCGAAGGAGCGGCGGAAAACCTTGAAGTGTTCCGCGAGCGGTTTCCGAAGATCGATATCATCGCGATTTCCGCCGAGGCGGAAATCGGTTTGGAGGAATTAAAACAGGTGTTGGATAACGAAATCGCTTACCGGCCTACGAAATAACCCGCAGGCGATGACTTCCGAAACCCAAGCCGTGTTTGTGTACGGCACGCTGCGCCGGGGTGGTTCGAACCACTTCCGGATGGCAGCGGCGGAGTTTATCTCCGCCGGGACGGTGAATGGTCGGCTCTACCGCGTGCATTGGTATCCGGGCATGGTGTTGGATGAAGCTGGCGACGAAATCCACGGCGACGTTTTTGCGGTGGATGCGGAAACCTTGGCTGCGCTGGATGTCTTCGAAGGGCTGTCCGCTGGCGAAATCCAAGGCAGCGAGTATCGCCGTTGCAAGACTGAGGTCATGCTCCACGACAGCCGGGTGATGGAAGCCTGGGTCTGGGAATGGGTCGGCGAGACGGACGAATCCAAACGGCTGACCGACGGGGATTGGCTCAAAACCGAGTGAGTTTGCATCCCCTCAATTGCTGACGCCATGAAATCCCTTGATGCACTTGATCCCGTGGCGTGGGCGGAACGGGTGAACCAAACGTGGATTGTTCACAGCAATTTGAACAACTGCGCCGAGGATTGGCTACGTCACCTCGCCGCGCTGGACGACGAGCGACTGGTGCGATCCTGTGAAATCGCGCGGGCAATGTGCGAAGTGCGTGGCCGACTGGATGACCCAAAACCGTGGTTTTACGCCGGACTGTTCCACCTCGCGACGGTCGACGAAGTGGAAACCTTTTTACCCAACCACCGCGTCACGCGAGCGACGATTCCGTGCATGGCGGACGATGAATCCGTGCACTTGTGGTTGGACCGCATCACGCCAGAGACGCGCGCCTTGCTCGATCGGCTGCGGAGCGAGTTGGCGAAAATCGAGCGCGGCTGAGCAGCCAGCCGCTCATTTCACGCGTCCGCAGTCTTGGCGGCGTAGGTCTCGATGGCAGGTTTGTCCTTTTTCATGAGTGCCTTGCGCATCTTGGTGAGAGCGGCGTTCTGAAGCTGGCGGATGCGTTCGCGGGAGACGCCGAACTCGCGGCCGACGTCTTCCAGCAGCATGGGCTTAAGGCCACCGAGTCCGAAACGCTCGTCGATGATGCGGCGCTCGCGCTCGTTGAGAATTGAAAGCAGCCCCTCGATCTCGCCCTGAAGGTTCTTGTCGGTGAGCATTTCCAGCGGATCGGAAGCCGATTCGTCGCTGATGACTTCGCTGTATTCGGTGGCTTCGCCGTCGTTGATCGGCGCGTCGAGCGAGGTGGGGCGAAGCGCAGCTTGCTTCAGCATGGCGATTTTTTGGCGCGGTAGCCCGAGCTCGGTGGCGAGTTCATCATCGGTCGGTTCGCGGCCGAGCGATTCGGCGAGCAGGGTCGAGATGCGGCGCATGCGGGCGATCTTGTCCACCATGTGGATGGGCAGACGAATCGTCTTCGATTGGTTTGCGAGCGCGCGCTTGATCGACTGCTTGATCCACCACGCGCCGTAGGTCGAAAGTTTGCCGCCCTTTTCGGGGTCGAAACGCTCGACTGCGTTCATCAGGCCGATGTTGCCTTCAGAAACGAGATCGCTGAGCGAGAGGCCGTAGCCGGAATAATCGTGGGCGATCTTGACGACGAGCCGGAGGTTGGCACGGATCATGTGATCGCGGGCCTCCTGATCGCCCGCTTTGATGCGCTCGGCGAGGGCGTTTTCCTCCTCCACAGTGAGCAAGGGAGTTTTGGAAATTTCCCGGAGGTAGAGTTTTAAGCTGCTGTCAGATTCGTAGGCCATGGGAGGTTTTCGAGGTTGCGTATTTCTAGGGCAGTTCTCATGCCGCGCACGGAATAGTTTCGTAAAATTTCGAATAGGGACATTCGACCGCTGCAAATCTGCCAAATCACCATGCGTGAATTGGGCAAAACGATTGATCCGAGCGCTTGCGCGGGAAATCCCCGCCCACCAAGCTGCCGCCCATGAACGACGTGATGATCGAAACCGTGGACCTGCACCGCAGCTACCGCATCGGGCGCAAGTCCATCGAGGTGCTGCACGGCATCGACTTGCGCATCGCCCGTGGCGAGAAGGTTTTCCTGTGTGGTCCGAGTGGCGCAGGAAAAACCACCTTGCTCTACACGCTCGCCGGATTGGAGCACCCGGAAAAGGGCGTGGTCCGCATCGACGGGGCGGATCTCTACGCGATGGGACGCAAGGCGCAGTCGCAGTTCCGCAACCAAAAGATTGGCTACATTTTCCAGAACTACCATCTCTTGCCCGAGCTCACCGCGTTGGAAAACGTCGCCGTGCCTGGGGCCATTTCGGGCAAGGACAGCACCGAGTTGGCGCTTGCCGCGTTGGAGCGCGTTGGCCTGCGCGATCGTTCCGATCACCTGCCCTCCGAGCTTTCCGGCGGTGAACAGCAGCGCGTCGCCATCGCCCGCGCCATCGTCAACGAACCGAAGGTCCTCTTCGCCGATGAGCCGACCGGCAACCTCGATTCCCGCAACAGCGCCGAAATCATGAAAATCCTACTGGATCTGGCGAGCGAACACGGCGTCACGCTGGTGGTGGTGACGCACGATCAAAATCTCGCCAAAGCCGGCGATCGAACGCTGGTCATCCAAGATGGTTCGGTGTCTTGAGCCGCTGTATCAACTCTCAACGCGGCGAAATCGGCGGGGCAAAATTCGTCGATTAACATCCATGTCGGTGCGCCTGTTTCAGACAGCCGAGCAGGACGCGACAATCGGCGAGCGCCCGGTGCGCCCCTCCGCCGCGGATCTGCAGTGCCTCGGCCAACACCGGCAAGCCGTAACCCCGTCTCCCCGGTAGCAGCCGCTTGAAGACCGGGATGGAACACTCCAGCGGAAACTGGAAAGGCATCGCCAGTCGGGAGGCGGACGCATCCAAGAAACGCCGGTCGAACGACGCGTTGTGAGCGAAGGACGGCATTCCACCCGAAAAACGCCATGTCTCCTCCAGCACTCCCGCCAGCGGCACACCCTCTCTCCTCAGCATTGCGTCACAAATCCCCGTGATTTCCGTGATGCGCCACGGAACCGTTCCTGTGATTTTCACCAGGCGGCTCATCTCATCAATGACTTCAAATCGTTCGTTCACACGAATCGCGGCAATTTCCGTGATTTCGTGCAGGTCCGGGGAAAATCCTGTGGTTTCAATGTCCACCAAGCAAAAGCTGCTTCTTCCAAATGGGCTGTCGTTCATGATTTGTAATTTCCTCTCATCGCTTCAATTTCCGGCTCCACCAGTTCGTGCAGTTCATCCGGTGTGATCGCCACCGCCGCTCCGCCAAAGCCGAGCTGCCAGTTCTTTACCTCGACCAGCTAGGAAAGCCGAAATTTCACCCGCGCCCTGTTTTCGCTCAAGCAAACGTGAGCTTGGTTCCATGGCGGAAGGGAGCGATCAATCCTCAAGGCGGCGATTCCATTTCACCAAGTCCTGATAGCACAATCCTTTGCCGCCGAAGAGGTCGAGCGCGCTGCCGACGGTCACGTCCACCACGCCGTGGCCGGCTTGTTCGACGAGCAAGAGGTCATCCATGGTCGCCGCGCCGCCGGCGTAGGTGAGCGGGAGTTTTCCCCAGCTTCCCAGCAAGGCGACGAGGTCGGCGTCGATGCCGCGGCACAGGCCTTCGACATCTGCGGCGTGGATGAGGAATTCGTCACAGAAGGGCGCGAGCCTATCCAGCGTGGCGTGATCCACCTGCAAGTTGGTTAGGGTTTGCCAGCGGTTCATTGCGACCGTCCAACCGTGCGGGTTGCGGCGGCAGGAAAGGTCGATGACGAGTTTGTCCCGGCCGATTTTCCCGACCAGTGAGCGCAGGACGGGTTCGAGAAATTTCCCATCCGCATCAAACAACGCGGAGGTGACGATCACATGGCTTGCCCCGGCATCCAGCCACTCGGCAGCGTTGCTTTCTTGGATGCCGCCACCGATCTGCAAGCCGCCCGGCCATGCGGCCAACGCCTCGCGCGCGGCTTCGTCATTGCCCGGGCCGAGCTTGATCACGTGGCCGCCGGTGAGAGCGTCAGCTCGGAAGTTTTCGGCGAACCAGCGCGACGGTTTTTCGGAAACAAAGTTTTCCACCGGCCCTTCGCCGTTGTCGCGCAGGCTGCCGCCGACGATTTGTTTGACCTGCCCTTGGTGGAGGTCGATGCACGGGCGGAACTTGGTCATCATCGAGCTGCGTGAATCCTTGCGAACAGGCCAACGACCGCAAGCGGGAAATGGGGAGCGCATCAGTTAGGCGAAGCCGCGCGCCGTCAGCAGTTTATCGACGTATTTCGCGAGGAGATCGACTTCGAGGTTCACCGTCTGACCGAGGTGAGCGTGGTGCAGATGCGTGTGCTCCCAGGTGTGTGGAGTGATCCAAAAGACGGCTTCGTCCGCGCCGATTTCCGCGATGGTCAGCGAAATGCCGTCGATGGTCAGCGATCCTTTGTCGATGCAGAGGCGATGGATGTCTGGCGGCAAGGAAACGCCTAGCACGTGGTCTTGGCCACGAGCTTCGAGGCGGGAGATTTTTCCGGTGCCATCGACGTGGCCTTGGACGAAATGGCCGCCGAAGCGCGCGCCTGCCATCATTGCGCGTTCCAGATTCACCAAGGACCCAGAAAGCAGGCCGCCGAGCGAGGTGACGGCGAGAGTTTGCGCGAGTAGATCGAACGAAATCCCTTCGGCGGCCATTTCTGCAACGGTCAGGCAGCAGCCGTTGACGGCGACGGATTCGCCCAGCGCGAGTTCAGCAGAAAAGGGTAGATCGAGCGTGAGGCGTGCCTGTTCGCCGAGCTTTTCCAGTTGGATGACGGATCCGACCGCCTCGACAAGTCCGGTGAACATGGCGTGTTAGGGAGTGATTTTTGCGGCGGTGTCAGGGGCGTGTGGCGCGTCCACTTGGGCTGGCGTGGCCTCGGGTAGGGCAAACATTTCATCAATGCCGTGATCCGGGAAAAACAACATGCAAAGCGCCACGATGAGGGTGGGGAACAGCGCGCCGAGGAAGAGTTTGATGGGCGAAACGCCGTCGCCGAAGAAGCGGGAAAGCAGCGCTTGGCCTGCGGGGTTGGGGGCGTTGGCGATGACGGTGAGGCCGCCACCGGTCACGGCACCGGCGAGCACGGCATATTTGAGATGGGCCGAAAGTCCCTCGACTTGGCTGGCGAGGAAGGTGATCGCGGCGTTGTCGTTGAAGGAGGTCAGAATGGTTGAGCCGATGAACAGCGGGAATTCCGTGAGGCTGGAGATGATGGGGGCCAGCCACCATCCTTGGAGGCCGCCATGGATGACGAGTCCGCCGAGGAAAAATCCGACTAAAATCGGGCCGCGCAGGTTGATGTCATGCTGGTGGTGCGCCGTGGCTTGGGAGAAGGCCAAGAAGAACAAAAAGCCCCCGACAAAAAGCGGCGGATAGTGCGCGAACGCCACGGTCCACGCCATGAAGGCGAGGTGAGTGAGCGTGACGAAAAGCGGCACGGGATGGCGGTTTTCGATGAGGTCGCCCTTGCCATCGCCATCATGGTCGCCCGCAGCTTCGGCCATGGCGACGAACTCCTTGCGGAAAATTAGGTAGTAAATGATGGAGCAGACGAGGATGGAAACGGCGGCCTTCGCGCCGAAATGGAGCAACATCTCCGGCGTGGTGAGGCCCCATTTTTGGGCCACCATCAACACCGGTGGAGCCGCGAAATTCGTCAGCACGCCGCCCACCGAAATGTTCACGAAAAGCAGGCCCAGCGTGGCATAGGCAAATTTGAGCGATGGCTTGAACTTGTAGAATTTCTTGGCCAGCAACATCGCGGCGATGGTCATGGCGCCTGGCTCGGTGATGAGTGAGCCGAGCAAGGGCGCGACAATCATGATGGAAAGCCACCACGCGGCGGGCGATTCTTTGCCAAATTTTGCAAAAAAGCTCAGGCAAGATTCCGCGAAACGCAGGACGGGCCGGGTGGATGCCAGCGCCATGATGATGACGACGAAAATGGGTTCCGTGTAGTTCACCCCCATGAAGTAGCCTTTCACGGCCTCCATCCCGTTGAAGCTGGCCATGGCGGCGATGAGCACGAGCACCCAGATGCCGAAGATCGCTTCCACCTCGCCGAGGAAATGCAGCATGGTTGCCTTGAAACTAACCATGTCGCGGGCGACCGCGGTTTCGCCATCGGCGGCCTTCAGCCGACGTATCCGCGCATCGTGGTCATGCTGCACCTGGTGGGACAGCTTGGTGATGGGGATGGCGAAAAACGTGTGCAGGATGGCCAGCAGGAAGATGATCGTTGCGACGAGGAGAAAGGGCTGCTCCGACGCGCGGAACTGGAGCTTCTGGGCAATGCTGGTCAGCCCGCGCTCAGCTTCGAGTTGGGGGAATTTCGCCGCTTCAGCAACGAAGGCTGGCACCGCAACGTCCGCCGCCAACATGCTGGCAGGGCACACCAGGAAGAGCGCGGTGAGGAGAAGGAAGGCGGATTTCATCATAGCGGGGGTCAGGGAAATAAGCCGCTGATGGACGGAGGGCAAGGGAAACCACCCCCGCATCAGGCGAGCAGCGGCGTCAACCACTTCTCCCGGCGGAACCACGTTTCTTGGCGTTTCGCGTATTGGCGGGTGGCGGCGTTGATGAGTTCCTCGCAGGTCGTGCGGTCGATTTCGCCTGCTAACAGGGCGCGAACTTCGCGGAAGCCGATGGCCTTTTCCAAGTTGTCCGAAACATCGCGGAGTGCGGCAACTTCTTCTAACGCGCCGCCATCGAGCATGATCCGAGTGCGTTGGGCGATGCGTGCGTGCAGATCCGGCCGGGTGCGCTGGATGACCGTGCCACGCAAGCTGGCGGAAATTTCGGCGGTTTGTTTTTCCCAACCGTCGCGCAAGTCGGAGGCCTTCTGGCCGCTGAGAAGGCAAATTTCCAGCGCTCGCGAAACGAAACGGCGGTTCTGCAACGCGGTGCGTGACGCTTCCACGGGATCGAGCGCTTCAAGCTCGGCGACGAGATCTTCCAACGTACGCGCGTCCATCTCGGCGCGCAGGGCGGCGTCACCGGTGGGCAACGGAGCCGCGCCGTGGGTGAGAAATTTCAGATAAAGCCCGGAGCCGCCAGTGATGATGGGCGTTTTTCCGCGTGATTGAATTTCCGCGATGATGGGTTTCGTGAGATTCACATAACGCTGCGCGTCGGCGGAATCAGTCGGATCTAACACGCCATAGAGGTGGTGCGGCCAACTTGCGAGCTCGTCGGCAGAGGGCGCGGCGCTAACAATTTCCAATCCCTGATAGAGTTGAAAGGCATCGGCATTGACGATTTCGCCATCTAGCTTTTTCGCCATTTCCAACGCGAGGGAAGACTTGCCTGACGCGGTGGGGCCGCAGATGTAATAAGGTTCCATGAGGAGTGACGACCTTACTGTCGTCTTTTCGGGGGCTGGAAATGGAAGAGGGGAGAAGAGTGTCCCCACTCCTTAAAACGGGAATTTGCCGCCGCCGAGGCCTTTGAGGATGTCTTTCATACCGCCGCCGCCACCCATGCCGGGCATGCCGCCCATTTGCTTCATCATGTTGCCCATCTTGGTGGGGGACTTCATCATCTTGCGCATTTCGCCGAACTGCTTGATGAGCTGGTTGACCTCCATCAGCGAGGCACCAGAACCGGCGGCGATGCGCTGGCGGCGTGAGCCTTTGATGATTTCCGGGCGCTGACGCTCGATCAGTGTCATGGACAGGATGATGGCCTCGGTGCGTTTGATTTTTTTTGTGTCAAAAGCTCCGGCGGGGAGCTGTTTCTTGATCTTGCTGAAGCCGGGCATCATGCCTAACAAACCTTCGAGCGGGCCGAGGTTTTGAATCATCTTCATCTGGTCGAGGAAGTCGGTGAAATCGAACTTGCCGTCCTGCATGCGTTTCATCGAACGCATCGCTTCTTCCTCGCTCACCTTGCCGGCGACCTGTTCGACCATGCCGACGATGTCGCCCATGCCGAGGATGCGGTCGGCCATGCGGCTGGGGTGAAACTCAAACAACTGATCTAACTTTTCGCCTTCACCGGCGTACTTGATCGGCTTGCCGGTGACGGCGCGCATCGAGAGCGCGGCACCACCGCGGGCGTCGCCGTCGAGCTTGGTGAGGATGATGCCGGTGATGCCGACGGCGTTGTCGAAGTGGGTGGCCACGGAAACGGCTTGTTGACCGGTGGCGGCATCGGCGACCAACAAGGTTTCCTTTGGCTTGACGAAATCGTGCAGTCGCTTGAGTTCGGCGATGAGTTTTTCGTCGATTTCTTGGCGGCCGGCGGTGTCGAAGATGAGGACGGTGCCTTGTTGGGTTTCGGCCCAGGCAAGAGCGTCTTGAGCGACTTTGACGACATCCGTCTCGCTGGCTTCCGGGGTGTAAACCGGGACGTCGATCTGCCGGGCAAGAACGGCGAGTTGGTCAATGGCAGCTGGCCGATAAAGATCGCAAGCGATGAGCAGTGGCTTGCGGCCTTCCTTTTTCAGGCGATTGGCGAGCTTGGCGGAGGTGGTGGTTTTACCGGCTCCGTTGAGGCCGCAGATGAGGATACGGGCGGGCGGGTTGAGGTCGAGCGGCACCTGGTCGCCGCCTAGCAACGCTTCCAGTTCGTCATGGAAAATTTTGACGATCTGTTCGCCGGGCTTGATCGATTTGAACACGTCCTCGCCGAGGGATTTTTCCTTCACTCGGGCGATGAAGTCCTTGGCGACGGAAAACTCGACGTCCGCCTCAAGCAGGGCGATGCGGATTTCGCGCAGGGCGTCGGCGATGTTCTTTTCCGAAATTTTGCCCACGCCCCGGAGGTTGCGGAAGGTCTTGTCGAGGCTGTCGGAGAGGCTGGAGAACATGGGATGGGGCAGGTGGCTGGCGTGCGGGTCGCAATCGCGCGAAATGGCTGACATGGATGGGCCTCAGATGCAAGAGCCATGGCCCAACTCGGTCGGCGGGATGGTGCTGCGCGACGGGGATTTTCGTGGAAAAGGGGAATCGGATCAGCTCGTTTGCCTTCAGGCGTCGGCACGGATCGGGCGCAGCGGCGGGCGCTCCGGTTCGGGGATGCTGCGGGAAACGTGGCGCACTTCTTCCTCGGCTGCGACCCACGTTTGATAGTGGTCGGTCAACGGATGGCTGAGGGTGAGTTTTCCATCTCGCGACAAGCGGCGGAGAACCACCTTAAGCAAGGCAAAAGCCATGGCCCCGAGCTCGTCCTCACCGCGGTTGCGGTGGACGCGGCGGACGAGATCGGTCTGAGCCAAGCGGTCGAGGCGACCGTCTCGCGTGAGGTCGATGAGATGGGCGATCTCAACGCCGTAGCCGGTGGGAAAGGCGAGCGATTCCAAGGTGGCACGGCGAGCCGCGTATTCGCCGGAAAGCGGTTGTAGGACACCGGCGAGTTCCGGATAGAACATCGAGATCAGCGGACGGATGAGAATTTCTGAAACTCTGCCGCCACCGGTGGTGGGATTGCCGTCACCGTTGGCAAGCGGACGTTCGTAGTAGGCTTTGACGTAGTCGATCGCTGGGTCCGTGAGCAGCGGGCCGACCAGTCCGGTGATGAAACCGGAATGGAAATTTGAGATGTCGCCATCGACATAACAGATGATGTCGCCGCTGGCGACGTGGAGAGATTTCCACAGGTTTTCGCCCTTGCCGGAGTGGTTGCCGAGGTGGGGTGCGACGTCAGCCGCGAGAAAGGCGATCGCTCCAGCCGCGCGGGCAATTTCCACGGTGCCGTCGCTGGAGCCGGAGTCCATGACGATGATTTCGTCCACCAAGCGGCAGCGCTCCACCAAGTCTTGGCGAATGCTGGTGACGATGTCGGCGATGGTTTCCGCCTCGTCGAGCGTGGGGATGCAAACGGAAATGCGGCGGCCGTTTTTCATCGTCGCCAAGGCCCCGCCATCGGCGAATTGCCGGTGGTGAAAGCGCTTGGGGATCTGCATGCGGGAGTCCTAGACGGGTCGCCGGAGTGGTGCAAGGGCGATGCGGCACGTGAGTTCGTCCTTGCCGGAAGTGGGGGATTCTCGATGGTTCGCGGCGCGATGCTGTCCGATCCCTCCGTGCTGGCCCTGGCCTTGCTGGCCGCGCTGTGCATCGGCCTGGCGAAGGCGGGCTTCAGTGGAATCTCGCTGATCTCGGTGGTGCTGTTTGCGGATATTTACGGACCCCGGGCGTCGGTGGGGCTGACCTTGCCGCTGCTCATCGCGGCGGACCTGTTGGTCTATCCGGCCTTTCGGAAATACGGCTCGTGGCGACCGGTGTGGCGATTGTTAGGTCCGGCGCTGCTGGGCCTCGGTGTTGGTTGGTGGTTGTTAGGAACGGTTTCGGATGAGACGGCGCGGCGGGTGATAGGCGGTTGTGTGTTCCTGATGGTGCTGCTGCAAGTGTTTCGGCAATGGCGGCCGGTGGTCTTTGGGCGGCTGGCGGAATCCCGTGGCTTCGGCATGGGAGCCGGGGTGCTGGGAGGATTCGCGACGATGATGGCAAATGCGGCGGGACCGGTGATCCAGCTTTACCTGCTGGCGCGGCAAGTGCCGAAGATGGAACTCATCGGCATCGCTGCGCGGTTTTTCCTGCTCATCAACATCCTCAAGGTACCGCTCAACGCGAACCTCGCGTTGATCACCCCGGCCAGTCTGATGGACAACCTCAAGCTACTGCCCGCAGTGGGCGTAGGAATTCTCGGCGGGAAATGGCTGCTGCGGCACGTGCCACAACGCGCGTTCGAATGGATGATCGTGGGATTCTCGCTGCTCGCGGCGCTGCGCATGCTTTTCACCTGACGCCGTCCTAACCACCGAGCTGCTTGTAGCCCTGATGGTTTTTCCACGCGAAGTAGCCGAACATCAGCGCCATGAAAATGGATTCCATTTTGACAAATCCGAAGACCGCTGCGGCGGCCGCGACGATGGCCCCGATCAGATAGACGCGGCGTGGCGGGCGGACGAAAAGCTCGGTGATCTGGCCGCCGTCCAGCGGCATGATGGGCAGCAAGTTGAGGAGGCCCCACCAGAAGTTGATCCAGACGAGGTTGCTGAGCAGCGCATACATGAACGGCTTTTCGTTGAAAAACGCCACGAGCTTGCCGGCCATGTCCGGGAGTCCGAGACCGAACAATTCGGCGGAAACCCAGCGGAGAGTATCTGGCGCGCCGAAGGCGATCGAAAGAATGGCCAAGATGAGGGCGAGGAAGGCAAATCCTGCCCCGGGACCCGCAGCGATCATCCAAAACCGTTGCTGACGATTGAAACGTCCGCCTTGGTTGATCGCGAGACCACCCATCGATGTGAGTAGAATCAGCGCACGCCCCCCGCCGAGATGCCGGCCGGTCAGCGCGTGGCCGAGTTCGTGGATGAGGATGGAAACGAACGCTGCCATGATGAACAGCGTGACGGCGAGGAAGGCTTCCTTGGAGTCGGCGCCGGTCGCGCCGCCTAGCAGCGCGGTGATGACCCAAAAGAAGGGCTGGACCTCCACCGGAATGCCGAAAATGGAAAAGCGAAACATGGGGGACGTGGGTAGGCGATTCTAGCGGAGGGTGCAAGGCCGGTCCGAGGGGGACTTCCTCGGAATGGGCTGGATTCCTCCTTGCGCCGGAACTTGACCCCCGAAAATTCCCGGATTATAGCCCGCTCCCGGGATGAGCCTTCTTGGCTCGTCTCGATTTCCACCCTGATCCCCGCTGCTGATGTCACCCCATGTTCTGATCGCCCGCCTTTCCGGCGTATCCTGTTTGGCTCTGGCCCTGATGGCTTCCTCGTGCGCTCCAGTTACGAGTGGTCCGATGACCCGCCCTCGCGCTGAACGCAAACTTTACGGCTGGAACGACGATGGCGGGGAAGGGAAGGTGACGGTGCGCATCAGCTTGTCCGACCAGATCGCCCAGTTCAAACGGGGCGACCGTGAAATCGGCTGGTGCTATGTCGCCACCGGCAAGGAAGGCCACTCCACGGCGGCCGGCAGTTACACCATCACCGAGAAGATCGAAGACAAGTATTCCAACCGCTACGGATGGTTCGAGGATGAGTTTGGAAATGTCACGGACAATGACGCGAAGTACAACGACAAGGTGCCTGCGGGAATGGTCTACAAACCGGCTCCCATGCCCTACTGGATGCGTCTAACGTCTTACGGCATCGGCATGCATGGTGGCATCATTCCGCTGCCCGGCGAGCCAGCTTCCCACGGGTGCATCCGCATTCCCAAGGATGTCGTGCCGCGCATTTTCGAGGTCGTTAAAGTGGGCACACCGGTGGTCATCACCTACGGACCGAGCAGCCGTGAGATCCCCAGCGAGGCACTGCCTCAGGACGTAGAATTCACTCGCGGCGAACGGCCGCCTGCCGCAGCACCGAACACACGTGCATGGTCCGGCGGCGATACCGCAGAATCGGTGACGTATCGCAACGGTCGCCCGGTTTTCTAACGGTAAAAGCGATCCTTATTGATTCAGCGAAAGGCCGACCCGGAGATGTTCTCCGAGTCGGCCTTTTCGGTTACAGCAAGGTTGCTAACGAAACGTTATGGCTGGCCGGGAACGTAGAGCTCAGATCCCTTGGCCAACACGGTGGCACCGGTGAGATCGAGTCCGTTGAGGGCATTGAGCCGTGAGGTCTCCGTGCCGTGCTTGCTGGCGAATTCGCCGTAAGTGATCTCGCTGTCGATGGTGATGGCTTGAATCTTGCCCTCCGGTGCTGGCGCGGGAGCAGCAGCTTCGGCGGGAGCAGGAGTTGGGGCCGGTGCAGGGGCTGGAGTTGCTGCGGCTTCGACAGCGGCTTGTCGCGGTGGTGGCGTGGAAACCGGGATGTTATTCGGCACCGCAGCGGGAGTCCGCGCGGCTGGGATGGCTGCGCTGCGGTCGGCCACCTGAGGGGTGGAGTTGGCGATCATCGTGGTGGAGGAAGCACCCGCGACAAGGCTGACCACTTGTCCTGGGCGCAAGGTGGCTGGATTGATGGAGGGGTTCGCTGCGACCAATTTCGCGGTGGAGATGCCGTGTTTTTTGGAAATGCTGTAGAAGGTCTCGCCTTGCACGACCTTGTGGGTGGCGGCACCGGAACGGGCGATCGCTGCGGCGGGCTTGGCGGCGCTGGCAACCGACCCTGGAACTTTCAACTTTTGCCCAGGCCGGATGATGGCGCTGGTTTTGAGTCCGTTGGTTTTGGCCAAGGCTAGAGGGGTGGTGCCGACTTTGCGGGCAATGCGGGCGAAGCTATCGCCAGCCTTGACGGTGTAAGTTCCACTCGCAGCGGAGGCGGCAGGAGCCGCTGGCGCAGCGGTTTCACTCTTCGCGACGGCGGCCGTGCGCGCAGGTGGTTCCACCCCACGCAGCTTGGCGTTGCTGTCTTCCAGCTGATGGATCTGCCGCTCCTGCTCCTTGCACAGCGCCCGCAGCGTTTCCAGTTCGGTTTTCGCGTGCAGAGCGGGGGTGGCGAGCAACAGGGCCAGCGAGGTGAACAAGAACGTCGGTTTCATGATGCGCAAATCCATTTCAAAAAATACGTTTAAGATCAAGGGAAAATCAGTACATCTTAATGGAAGCCAATGTTTTGCCCTGTCATTTGGGCACAAAAAAGCGGGCGGTCTCGAAAGACCGCCCGCGGCAGAAAGGGATCAGATGTCCGTCAAATCAGTTCGACCGACCTTGATAGGTGTTGTCTTCGGTCTTCACGTTGATCTTTTCACCGACGTTGATGAACAGCGGAACCTGGACGATGAGTCCGGTTTCCATGACAGCGGGTTTGTAAACGTTGTTGGCGGAGTCGCCTTTAACGCCTTCCGAAGATTCAGCCACGGTCATGACCATCGAAAGAGGAAGATCCACCGCGACGACGATGCCATCGGCGACCATGAGGTTGTAAATTTGTCCTTCGATGAGGTAGTTTTTCACGCCTTCGATGAGGTCTTCATAAACGACCGCGTCTTCGTAGGTGTTGGGGTCGAGGAAGTGGTAACCGCTGCTGTCCTTGTAGGAATACTCGTGCGGAGTGCGCTCCAAGACCACGCCTTCGACGCTGTCGTTCGAAGTCATGCGCAGGTTGAACACCTTCTTGGTCGCGACGCTGCGAATCGACATTTGGACGTAGGACGCCATGCGCGGCGGCGTTTTGAGCTCGTGGTCGATGACGAGGCAAACCTCGTTGTTGTGACGGACCGCGTGTCCTTTGCGGAGGTTGATGATGGGTGTGCTGGCCATGATTTGTGGGTGGGGGGATAGGTCGTGACGCCCAAGGTGGCAAGCACGGAGTTGGTGACCCCACGACGTGGAAACACGGCGTCTTGACGGTCTCCACGAGCCTGTAGAGGATACCGTCATGCTTCATTTCGTGACCTTGGTCCTGGTCGTCTGCGCGCTGGTTGCTGGCTTGGCGCTGGCGCGGGTGATCACGAATTGGTTCGCCGATCGCTGACTCTAGGCGCGGGACGCTTTTTGCAGCAGCCGCAGTTTTTCGAGCGCGGCTCCGCTGGTGATCATTTCCCGGGAAATGCCGATGCCGTCGTCCATCGTGTCGGCGAGTCCGGCGCAGGCGAGGGCAGCGCCGGAGTTCATCAGCACCATGTCGCGCTTCGGGCCAGTTTCGCTGCCTGCGAGGATGGCTTCCAAGATCGCGGCGTTCACCGTGGCGTCGCCGCCTTGGAGATCTTCGACTTCCGCGGGCTTGAAGCCGAAATCAGCCGGGCTGACCTCCTCGTCCACCATGTCCTGATACGCCCCCGCTTTGCAAATCCGGGTAGTCCCCATCAGGCTGACCTCGTCCACGGATCGACCGTCGGCGGTGCTGCCATGGACGGCCCAAGCGCTGTCACGGCCGAGACGTTGGAGGATTTCCGCGAAGGCGGGGCAAAGTTCCCGCGAAAAGACGCCGATGAGTTGGCATTCCGGGCGGGCTGGGTTGAGCAAGGGGCCTATGAGGTTGAAAATGGTGCGAACCTTGCGTGCGGCGAGTGCCTTGCGCACCGCGACGACGGAGGCGAAGGCCGGGTGGTAAAGCGGCGCAAACATGAAGCCCACTCCGGTTTTCGCGATGCAGGCGCGAAATTCGTCCGCCGGCAGGTCGATGCGGATGCCGAGCGCTTCGAGCACATCGGCTCCACCGCTCTTGGAGGTGATGCCGCGATTGCCATGTTTCAGCACCACCGCTCCGGCCGCCGCGACGACGAACATCGAGGTGGTGGAAATGTTGAACAGGTTGAGTTGATCGCCGCCCGTGCCGCACACGTCGATGGTCGGTCCTTCTAAGTCCAGGGAGTCGAGCTGAGGGTCGATCGCGTATTCGAGAAAGGCCTCCACAAATCCGGCGATCTCACCCGCGGTTTCCCCTTTGAGCGACAACGCTTCGAGCAGCCTTTCCTTTTTCTCATCCGGGGCCGCTGGATCGAGCAAGAGTGAGGCGGCCACCTCGATTTCTCGCGGTGAAAGGTCCTGCTTGGCTTCGAGATGGTGAATCAGAGCGTCCATGCCCGAAGCTATGCGGAGGAGCGGGAAGGGGGCCAGAACGAAGCACCCGAATTTCCATCAACCCTCCGGGCGCAGAGCCTCAATCGGTATGCCCAGCCATTCCGCAGCCGCAGCCATCTCGCGGAACACTTTGACTTCCAAGTCCGAGCTTCGCATGAAGCAGGCAAAGGTTTCGGAAACTTCGTAGGCTCTATCGCCCGGAGCAAAAAACGCCGCCTTGCCCGGCGGCAATCCTTCGAACGACGCCTTACGCTCCGCCGCGAGGCCGGCGATTTCTTCGTCTGTCAACTCGATGGACCTCAGCCCGGACATGTCGGCGAAGCGGTTGAAGCTCAGCCCCTTGATCCTTTCCTCGAAGCCGATGTAGTGAACCATCAGCGTGGCGAGCGCCACATTCAGCACTCCGACAGGGTGCCATGACTCCAGATTCCATTCGGAGTTGAAGCAGGTCCGGGTGTGAGGATCGATCATGGCCAAAATGCGGCCCTCCCCATAGGGGATCCACTAACAGCGAGCAAGAAATTTTCAGAACTCTCTGCGAATGGCTAAGCCCGGCAGTGCATCCTTTAAAGGGAACTGATCCTAACTTGCTCAAAACGAAGTGCTCCGCGGTTTGTGGGAGCCCTTGCTTTATCTATCCCGCTCTTGCGTTGCCAAACGGGAGCGCGGCATTCATTCCGCCCGAGAGCAAGCCATGGAACGATGACAAAGCCCACACTCGCCAGCCCAAGGCAATTCATGACGCCCACGAGTGCATGCCGCTTGCGCGCCCCATTCCCGTCTCATCCCGTTTCCACTTGCACCGCGTTTGCCAAAAGCGATGGCGCGAAACGCAAAACTGCAAGGAGTGGCGATCTCCGAATCGCCATCGCCCACGCGTCAGTCATAAAAAGCCCTAACCACAGCCTGATGCAACCGCTAGAAAACCGGCGATTCAGAGATCGCCGCTCCTTGCAGTTTCATGCGTCGCCTCTCCAATCGGATAGGTTTTTCAGCCCGACATGAAACCATTCCCCGTCTGTCTTTTGAGACTTCCTGTCATTCGTGAGTTATTTCCTCCCGGGAGTTTGTCGCAAACTCCCGGGAGGAAGCGGCGTTCTCCCGGGAGAACGCGACGTTCTCTCGGGAGGAAGCGACATTCTCCCGGGAGGGAATCATTTTCTCCCGGGAGTAAGACATTTCCTAACGAGAGGAAGTGGTTTTTCATCGTTAAAATGTCGCGCTCTAACGTGAGGACGTGACTCCGAGTGGAAGGACGACACGAAGTTACGTGAGGACGCTTCATTTCCTCGTGAGGAAGTCACAAACTCCCGGGGAATTGCCGCGTCCTCCCGGGAGGGAGTCAGAAACTTCCGGGAGAAATGAAAAAGTCTCGTGAGGAAGCGGCAAACTCACGGGAGTTTGCCGCATTCTCCCGGGAGAAAATTGCCTCCCATGATCTCCCAGTAGCAAAAACTCGTAGGGATACGGGATTCTAACGTGGATTCATGAAGTTCTCCGCGATGATCTCCCTCGAATCCACGTTAGAGGATGGGTTGGGACGGTGAATTGGTACCAAATCGGCACTGATTTTCAGTTTCCTATCAGTCTGGAATAAAATTATTTCCATCTATCAAAAATCCTCTCGACAGCATGAATTGTGCATCGTTGTTAGTTTGCGGTTTCTCGGAGAAAGTTCGGCACGGTTGCCGCGCGCTTTCTGGGAGATTGATCCAAACACCCATACCCTCATGCCCTTAAAAGTCTCCAACACTTGGCTCTTGAATTATGCGGATAGCGACTATGAAGCCACTTGCCACGGCGTGACCAATTCACTCACCGGCAGCGCCATCTTCACCAACCCGCAGCCGCCCCTGCCGGAGTTGATCGCCCTGCTATCCACGTTCACCGATAGCGCTTCCCGCGCAAAGGGCGGCGGCAGGGCAGAAACCGCAGCCAAGCATGCCGCTCGCTTGGCATGTTCTCAGGGATTCCGTGAGCTTGGCCAATACATCGACGCCACCGCCACCACCCTGGAGCAATTCCTCTCCAGCAAGTATCCCATGCAGAAGGAACGCGCACCCATCGGCATCCAGCCCGCTCCATCCAATCTGCGCGTGAAACATGGCAAGGTCAGCGGCAGCCTCGATGCCGCCTGCGATGTGAGCGACCACCGCGTGTTGTACGAGTGGCAAACCGCCGTCGGCCAAATTCCTGCCGATTGGACCATACAGCCCACCTCCAATTCCTCGCGCTCCACCTTCTCCGGCTTCACCCCCGGCACTTGGGTGAACACCCGCTGCCGCTTCCGCGTCCCCGCCGGTGCCGGCGACTGGAGCAGCGTCGTCCAAATCATGATGGTCTAAAGCAATAAGGGGAAGGGGTTTTCAACCCCTTCTAACCCCATTGCCTAACTCCAGCCCTCCCGCGTGATCACGCGGGAGGGCTTTTTTGTCTTCCAGCCGCCGCTTCGCCCGTTAGTCTCCCGCAGTTCGACCAAAAATGCCCGCCCGCAAATCCACCGCCCCCAAGCCCGAGAAGAACCAATCTCTTGAGAGCGGGATCTGGGACGCAGCCTGCTCCCTCCGTGGGGCGAAAGACGCGCCGAAATACAAGGACTGCATCCTCCCGCTCCTCTTCACCAAGCGCCTCTGCGATGTCTTCGATGACGAACTGAACCGCATCGCCTCCGAGGTGGGATCGCGGAAAAAGGCATTCCAACTCGCCAAGCGTGATCACAAGCTCGTCCGCTTCTTCCTGCCGCTGGAGCCCGACTATCCCGAGCCGCTGTTTTTTTCATCAAGATCCGAGGCTTGTCTCTCGCTGGCTGGTGCCTTGTAAATTCTTTTGTTTCTGTGCGTTGTCTCGTCCCGCAAGTTCCCACTGCATGATCGCGCTTACCCTCTCCCAACTGGAGCAATATCTCTCCAAGGCCGCTTGGATTCTCAAAGGGCCAATCGGAGCCTCGGACTTCAAGGCCTACATTTTTCCGATGCTCTTCTTCAAGCGCATCTCGGACGTTTACGACGAGGAATTCCAAACCGCCTTGGAGGAGTCGGACGGCGACGAGGAATACGCGGCTCTCCCGGAGTTCCACCGCTTCGTGATCCCGTCTGGCTGCCATTGGAACGATGTCCGTGAGACGACTTCCAACGTCGGCCTGAAGATTGAATCCTGCCTGCGGGAAATCGAGAGCGCCAACCAGGATTACCTTTACGGGATTTTCGGCGATGCCCAGTGGTCGAACAAGAACAGCCTGCCGGACCGGCTGCTTGTCGATCTGGTCGAGCACTTTTCCCAATACACGCTTTCCCGGGCACTGGTTGCGCCGGACATGCTCGGGCAGGCCTATGAATATTTGCGGTGAGAAGACTCTCACGTTGGAAGTCAATGAGAAGGTCGCTGATCTACAAGCTGCGGGCGATTTTCGTGACCGCGCACCAGACCGGCTTGGTGCGGGCGAACGAGGAATTCCACGCCTGGCTGACGGGCGAGAAGACGATGCCCTTCGGCGAGAATCACAAGCACGTGCCGGTACGCCTGATCGATTTCGACACACCGGGGAACAACCGTTTCACCATCACCAACCAGTATGCGGTCAAGGCGCTGGAGACGAAGATCCCGGACATCGTGCTGCTGATTAACGGCATCCCGGTCGTTGTCGGCGAGGCGAAGACGCCGATCCGGCCCGCGGTGAGCTGGCTGGACGGGGCGCATGAGATTCACAGCATCTACGAGAACGCGATTCCCCAACTCTTCGTGCCGAACCTGCTGAGCTTCGCCACCGAGGGGAAGGAACTCTTCTACGGCTCGGTGCGCTGCCCGCTGGAATTCTGGTCGCCGTGGCGGATGGAGAGCGGGCCGGACGCGTTGGTGCAGTCGCTGGGACTGGGCGGCGTGGGCAAGCAGTTGACGGATCTTCTCCAGCCCGCGCGGCTGCTGGACATCCTGCGGAACTTCTGCCTCTACAGCTCGGACAAGAAGAAGCGTCGGATCAAGGTGATCTGCCGCTATCAGCAATACGAGGGCGCGAACCGGATCGTGGAGCGGGTGAAGGAAGGTCGGCTGAAGAAGGGGCTGATCTGGCATTTCCAAGGTTCCGGCAAGTCGCTGCTGATGGTCTTCGCCGCGCAGAAGCTGCGCCGGGTGCCGGAGCTGAAAAGCCCGACAGTGTTGGTGCTGGTGGACCGGACGGATCTGGACACCCAGATCAGCGGAACTTTCAACGCGGCGGACATCGCCAACGTGGTGACCACCGACAAGATTTCCGAACTGCACGACCTGCTGGAGAAGGGGACGCGGAAGATCATCATCAGCATGATCCACAAGTTCCGCGATGCCACTCCGGACATGAACACGCGAGAGAACATCATCGTCATGGTGGACGAGGCGCACCGCACCCAAGAGGGCGATCTGGGCCGCCGGATGCGCGCGGCGCTGCCGAATGCTTTCCTTTTCGGCCTGACCGGAACACCAGTGAACAAGGCGGACAAAAACACCTTCTGGGCCTTCGGCGCGGAGGAGGACGAGGGCGGCTACATGTCGCGCTATTCCTTCCAGGACTCCATCCGCGACCGGGCGACGCTGCCTCTGCATTTCGAACCACGGCTGGTGGACGTGCACGTGGACAAGGAGACGATCGACGCGGCCTTCAAAGAGCTGACGGAAAGCGCCTCGCTGAGCGACGAGGAGGCGGACGCGCTGAGCAAGAAGGCGGCGAAGATGTCCGCCTTCCTGAAATCCCCGGAGCGGGTGCGGACGATCTGCGAGGACATCGCGAAGCATTTCCAGGAGAAGGTGGAGCCGCACGGCTTCAAAGCGATGGTGGTGACGCCGGACCGTTTCGCCTGCGTGCAATACAAGGAGATTCTCGATGAGCTGCTAGGCGCGGAGGCGAGCGCGGTGGTGATTTCCACCTCGGCCAACGACGATTACGAATTCAAACAGAAGTGGGCGCTGGACAAGAGCCAGCAGGAGAAGCTGCTGGAGCGCTATCACGACAAGGCGGACCCACTCAAGATCCTGATCGTGACGGCCAAGCTGCTGACCGGATTCGACGCGCCGATCCTGCAAACGATGTATCTGGACAAGTCGATGCGCGATCACACGCTCCTGCAAGCGATCTGCCGGACGAACCGGCTTTTCCCGGAGAAGACCTTCGGCCGGATCGTGGACTACTTCGGCATCTTTGATGACGCTGCGGAAGCGCTGCAATTCGACGAGGAGAGCGTGAAGAAGGTAATCACGAACCTCAAGGAACTGGAAGAAAAGCTGCTGCAAGCGATGGCGGATTGCGTGGCCCATTTCCCCGGCGTGAACCGGACCGTGGAAGGATTCGAAGGACTGGAGGCCGCGCAGAACTGCATCGGCAATGACGAGAAGCGCGATGCCTTCGCCAAGGACTACGTTTTCCTCGCGAAGATCTGGGAATCCCTGTCACCGGCGGATTGCCTGAATCCCTTTCAAGCGGACTACCGCTGGCTGACCGGCGTCTATCAATCCGTGAAGCCGAGCAACGACAACATCGGCAAGCTGCTGTGGCACAGCCTTGGTGCAAGGACTTCGGCGCTGATCCATCAGGGCATCCACGTTGGCGGGATCACGGGCAGCTCGGACGAATACGTTCTGGATGCCGACGTGATCGACGAGATCGCCGGCAGCCGTGATCCGAACAAGGTGAAGCAGCTTGAGAAAGCGCTGGCAAAGCGGCTGAAAAAACACGGCGGCGACCCGCGATTCAAAGAACTCAGCGAACGCCTGGAGCAACTGCGCGACAAAGCGGAGCGCGGCTTGATCGCGAGCATCGAGTTCGTGAAGGAGCTGTGCAAAATCGCGAAGGAGACCGTGCAGGCAGAGAAGGAAGCGCTGAGCGAAGATGAGCAGAAGAGCGCGCGAGCGGCGTTGACCGAGCTATTCAGCGAGCTGAAGACCGAGCAAACACCAGCGGTGGTGGAGCGAATCGTCAACGATATCGACGCGATTGTGAAGGTGGTAAGGTTTGATGGCTGGCAGGATTCAAGCACCGGTCAGAAACAGGTGCAGAAGGCGCTCCGGCAATCTCTTCTGAAATACAAACTGCACAAGGATGACGAGCTGTTCGACCGGGCGTATGGGTATATACGGGAGTATTATTGATCCTCTGAAAATAACGAACCCATATGAGTGAAGCAAATTTCAGCGAACTCTACCAGAACGCCCGTTGGCGGGCGGATCAACCGGAACCGCAAGGAACGCAGAGATCGCAAAGGGGACTTGGAGTCTGAAACCTTGAGTTCTATGTGCGCTTTGGCGTTATCCGTTTTGGACGGGTGGGGGTTTAATTTTCCTTTTTGGGGGAAATGAAAAACGACCACCGGAGAACCGGTGGCCGCTGGGAGTGTCGATGGGTTGGAGGCGGAATGAATTCCGCGGTCCAGTTCTGGGGTCCTGTTTTTAGCCGATGACTTCGGGCCAGTCGGTGTGGGCGAAGACGCCGCGTGGCTTGTCGATGCGCTCGTAGGTGTGGGCACCGAAGAAGTCGCGTTGGGCTTGCAGCAGGTTGGCGGGAAGCACGGCGCTGCGGTAACTGTCGTAGTAACCGAGCGATGCGCTGAACGCAGGAACCGGGATGCCGGCCAAGGTGGCAAGGGAGATGACTTCGCGCCAGTTCTGTTGGAACTCGTTGAGGAGCTTGGTGAAGAAGGGGGCAAGCATCAGGTTGCTGAGCTTGGGATCCTTGCGGTAGGCGTCGGTGATGTCGTTGAGGAAACGCGCACGGATGATGCAACCGCCACGCCAGATGGCTGCGATCTTGCCGAGGTCGAGGTTCCAGCCTTTTTCGGCACCCATGGTGGCGATGAGGTCGAGGCCTTGTGCGTAGGAGATGATCTTGGAGGCGAACAGCGCGTCGTGGACCTTTTTCACCAGCTCGGCCTTGTCGGCGGAGAGTTTGGATTCGGGTCCTTCGAGGATCTTGCTGGCTTCGACGCGCTTGTCTTTCATGGAGGAAAGGATGCGGGCTTCCACGGCGGCGTTGATGGTGGAGATGACGACGGTGTTTTCCACGGCGTTCATGATGGTCCACTTGCCGGTGCCCTTTTGGCCGGCGGTGTCGAGGATGAGATCGACGAGTGGCTTGCCGGTTTCAGGATCGATTTGTTCGAAGATCTTGGAGGTGATCTGGATGAGGTAGCTCTCGAGGTCGCCGTTGTTCCAGTCGGTGAAGACGGTGGCGAGTTCGGCGGGGGTGAAGCCGGCGGCTTTGAAGATGTTGTAGGCTTCGCAGATGAGCTGCATGTCGCCGTATTCGATGCCGTTGTGGATCATCTTCACATAGTGGCCGGCACCGCCGGGTCCGATGTGCGTGACGCATGGCTCACCGTCGACCTTGGCGGAGATGCTTTCGAAGATGGGCTTCATGACATCCCAGGTGGAGGCCGGGCCGCCGGGCATGATGGATGGGCCTTTGCGGGCGCCTTCTTCGCCACCGGAAACGCCGGCGCCGATGAAGCGGAAGCCGAGATCGCCGAGCCACTTGTCGCGGCGCTCGGTGTCGGTGTAGAGCGAGTTTCCGCCGTCGATGATGATGTCACCCTTATCGAGCAGCGGGATGAGCGACTCGATGACCGCGTCCACAGGACCGCCGGCCTTGACCATGATCATGACCTTGCGCGGGGAGGCGAGGGACTGGACGAAGCCTTCAAGCGTTTCCTCACCGACGAGTTTTTTGTCGGGGTGGGCCGCGACGAACTCCTGCATGACGGAGGCGGTGCGGTTGTAAACGGAAACTTGGAATCCGCGGGATTCCACGTTAAGGACGAGGTTCTGGCCCATGACGGCCAGGCCGATGAGGCCGAAATCACTGTTGCTCATAATAGTATGCCGTAGGTAGGGCAGGCGCGGTTTAGGCAGATCGTCGCTTTGGCGCAACCCCTTGTTGCCATGGCGGCATGCATTTCACACATTGCGCGCGTGAACCTACCGAATGCGATCACGTTCTCCCGCCTGATCATGACCGCTGCCTTTGTGCTGGCGGTTTCGCAACCGTCGCTGCCGGGATATGGCACAGGGTTGGTGCTTTTCGTGGTGGCTGCGGCGAGCGATTGGCTGGACGGTTACCTGGCGCGGAAGATGGGATTGGTGACGCCGCTGGGCAAGTTGATGGACCCGTTGGCGGACAAGATTCTGGTAAGTGCGGCCTTCGTTTTCTTCACGGAAAAGGAACTTTGTCCGGTGTGGGTGACGGCGCTGATCATCGGCCGCGAGTTCTTGGTGACCGGGTTGCGGCAGATTGCGATCGAGGCCGGTGTGGTGCTGGCGGCGGACAATCTCGGGAAGTGGAAGACGACGTTTCAACTCGCCTATCTGATCACCGGGTTGGTCTGGCTGACTGGGGAAAAGGCGGAGATTCTTTTCCCCGTGGTGCAGCCGTTGAAACACCTTGCCCGGCCAGCCGCAGAAGGTGGCTGGTTGCAACCAGTTTTCCTGTGGGCGGCGGTGGCGCTGACGGTGATCTCTGGGTGGAATTACGTCTGGAGCGGTCGCGGGTTGTTGCGCGCGAAGTGAGACGACTGGAAGAGGTTTCCATTGGAGCGCGGAATTCATTCCGCCCAACTTAGGAGGTCGTATTTCTAGCGGAATGAATTGCCTAGGGGGCAGTTAGCTTGGCTTCGCCAGGTTTCAATGGCTGCTACTAGTAGGCTCTGGGTCCGGCGCTCCGCCGAAGAGGCGGAATGAATTCCGCGGTCCGTTGAAGAGGCGGCGACCGGTGATCGCCGCCACGCCGGTTAGGAGATTTGCGCGGTGTAGGCGGCGGCGTCCATCAGGGTGGAGAGGTCTGCGCCGTCCTTGAGTTGGAGTTTGAAAATCCAGCCTTTGCCGTAGGGATCGCTGTTGACCAGGGAAGGATCGGATTCGACTTCGGGATTCACCTCGACGATCTCGCCGCCGAGCGGGGCATAGATGTCGCTGGCGGCTTTGACGGATTCGACGACGGCGGTTGGATCACCGGCGTCCACGGTTTTGCCGAGGGGCGGCAGTTCGACGAAGACGACGTCGGTGAGTTCTTCTTGGGCGTGGTCGGAAATGCCCACGGTGGCGATCCCGCCTTCAAGGCGGACCCATTCGTGAGAAGCGGCGTAACGGAGATCGGACGGGATGTTCATGGGATGGATGGTGGGAAGTGGGGATCAGTGGGCGGGTTTGTAGAAGGGCTTTTTCACGACTTCTGCCGGGAAAATGCGACCGCGCACTTCGATGCCGAGACGGGTGCCGGGTTTGGAAAAGTTTACGGGCAGGTAGGCCATGCCGATGCCGGCCATGAGCGTGGGCGAGAGCACGCCGCTGGCCAGTTCGCCGATGGCGGTGCCGTCTTCGGCAACGACCGGATAGTGGGCGCGGGGCGGTGCGCCTTTTTCGAGATAGCGGATGGCGGTGAGTTTGACGGGCGTGCCTTCCGATTTTTGACGGGCGAGGGTGTCGCGGCCGATGAAGTCGCCCTTTTCCAGATCGCAGAAGAAGCCAAGACCAGCCTCGATGGGGCTGTGGGCGGGCGAAAGGTCGCTGCCGTTGAGCGGATAGCCCATTTCCAGTCGCAGTGAATCACGGGCACCGAGTCCGCAGGGTTTCGCACCGGCGGCGAGGAACTTTTCCCAATAGCCGATCGCCATCGCGGGGTGGCAGAAAAACTCGAATCCGTCTTCACCGGTGTAGCCGGTGCGGCAGACCAAACAGCCTGCGATATTCGAGATGCCGTTGCGCGGAGGTAGGGATTCGCCGGGGAAAACGGAGGCGAAAACGGCCGCAGCGACGGGCCCTTGGACGGCCAATCCGGCAAACATGTTGCTGTAGTCGAGGAGCTGCACGGATGCCTCCTTGCGAGCCGACATCCAGGTGAAGTCCTCGTCAATCATCGACGCGTTGACGACGAGGAAGTAGGCGTTTTCCCCGTTTCGGTAGGCGATGAGGTCATCGATGACGCCGCCGTCCTCGTTGAGCATCAGCGTGTATTGGCCTTCGCCGATGGCCAGCTTGGTGATGTTGTTGGTGAGCAGGCGGTTCAGCCAAGTGGCGGCATTTTCACCGCAGACGATGACCTGCCCCATGTGGGAAATGTCAAAAATCCCGCAGCCGCTGCGGACGGCGTTGTGCTCGTCCATGATGGAAGAATACTGGACGGGCATGTTCCATCCGGCGAAGGGAACGAGCTTGGCGCCGAGCGCTTGATGGGCTGCTTCCAGCGGGGAACTTTTCATGTCGGAACTCACGGCGCGGAGATTGGTGGGGCGCTCCGGGCTTGTCAACCGGAGGGGGAATTTTCACGGCGGCATCGCATATTTGAAAATGGAACCACAGATGGACTCAGATTCACGCAGATCGAGCAAAGGAGAGATGGAAATGGGCCGTTTTCCTGGGCTCTCCCTTCTCCGGCATGGGTTTTGAGAGGCTATCTGCGGGTTGGATCTTAAGTTAGGTGGCTAGGAGTTTTCACATCAGGTGATCCGGCGAGAGAGAGGGCAGCGGATAGGTCCGTGGAAATCATTCCACCGAAAGCCTCCCCAACAGAACCCACTCATGAAACTTCCCCTTCGCCTCACCCGTGGACCTTTGTCCCGCTTCGTCATGTTGATGCTGGCGAGCACCGCGCTGGCCAGCGCTGCGCCACAACCTGCTAGCGGCAGAAAGAGTCTGGAAATCTCGATCCATGCCGAGCGCGGCCATGCCAAGGTCACCGTGCCGGAAGGCATCGAATCGGTGATCCTGCAAAAATTCCGCCGCGATGGTGGCTGGACGCGCGTGGCCGTGCGCAAGGCCGTTCCCGGCGTGATGCGCTTCAAGCTGCCTGCCGGAAAAGCGGATGCGCGGTGGCGGGCGATTGGCATTGCTTCGCAGACTGTCGTTTCCCACGACAAGTTTCCGGCGAAATTCTATCAGGGAGAAAATCGCTTCGAACCGACGAAATCGGTCAAAGGCGGCAAACGCCTCGCCCGTCTGGAGGATGCGGGTCTCGCGGCCGTGGATGGCCCGGTGGAGGCGGACATCTGGAAGGTGGATGGCAACACGGTGTATTTCTTCAACCAGTCGCGTGGCTTGCAAGTGCTTGATCTAACGAATCCGGCTGATCCTCGCATCACCGCCTCGCTGCGCATGCCGGCGGTGGGACAAGATCTCTATCTGCTGCCGGGCAGTGGTCCGGATCGCTCGTTGGTGCTGCTAACCCAAGGTTGGTCGGGTGACTCCGGCGAATGGACGGAAATCAAGGTGATCCGAGTTTCCGGCGGCGAGGCAACCGTCACCAGCAGCCAACGCGTGGCGGGCTATCTGGCAGACAGCCGCATGGTCGGCAAGCGGCTCATCCTCGCAACCACCGAGTGGAACGCTCCGGCCGATGATTCTAACGACGATTGGTCGGCGACGACGCGGCTTACCGAATGGCGCGTTTCAGAAGACTCCGCTCCCGCAGCCGCAGGCAAAACGGAGATCGCAGGCGACAGCCCGGTGATTTCTGCCGGAACGGATTGGTTGGCGATCGCGGTGCATCCCACGAACCAATGGGATGTCTCGGAAGTTTCCGTATTTGCACTGCGTCCGTCCGGGCTGGTGCGGATGGCGGCACCGATACGCACGGAAGGCTCGGTGGAGGATAACTTCGGCATGCAGTGGCGCGGCAACGTGCTCACCACCGTTTCCGAAAAAAACACGGATGAGAATGGATGGTCGCCCGTCACGGTGTTGGAAAATTTCCGCGCCTGGGCACCGGAAGTCATCCACATCCAAATGATCGAGGAGAGGCTGGGCCATCTGCGTTTGGCCAAGGGCGAGAGCCTGTTCGCCACGCGCTTCGCGGGGGATAAGGCTTATATCGTCACCTTCTTGCAGACCGATCCCTTGTTCGTGGTGGATCTATCCGATGAGCGAAATCCGGAGGTCGCCGGGCACATCGAAGTTCCCGGTTGGTCCACCCATTTGGAGCCGATGGGCGATTTGTTATTCTCGATAGGCTGGGAAGCAAATGCGCCGGTGGCGTCGCTGTTCGACGTGGCGGACCCGGCCAAACCTGCGTTGCTGCGCCGCATCGCGCTGGGAACGCAAGGGACTTACAGCGAGGCGCTGTGGGATGAGCAGGCGCTCAAACTGCTGCCCGCAGCGGGTTTGGCGATGGTGCCGCTTTCCACCTACGACCGCAAATCGGGGGAAACCTCGTCGGTGGTGCGACTGTTGGACGTGGACACGACAGCCCGCGACTTGCGGTTGCGCGGGACCATTCCACACGATTTCGACGCGCGTCGTGCAGACCTGCTAGGCAATGCCGTGGTTTCCATTTCCCAACGGGTGATGGTGGCGGCGGACATCGCGGATCGCAATGCGCCGAAGCTGCTTTCCGAAGTTTCGTTGGCATGGCCGGTGGATCGCGTGTTAGAAGTGGGCAAGCATTTGCTTCAAATCGAGGATGGGTCCTCGTATGGCGGCGGTCGCGCAACGGTGCGCGTGTCTCCGGCCCAGGCGACCGAACAGATTCTAGCGGAAATCGATCTCGGCAAGGGCACCGTCAAGGCGGCCGAAATCCGCGACGGTAAACTGGCTGTGCTGCGCGAGACTGAAGCGCAGCCGTTGTATTACTATCAGAAGGCCCGTGTCATCGGCGGCGGTGGCGGCGACGACAACCGCATGGTGCTCGATCTCTACGACACCTCGGCGTTGCCCACGTTGACGCTCATTGGCCGTTGCGGCGTGAAATTGCCAGAGGGCGGCCATGTTTCGCTGGAACATCTGTTGTGGCCCCAACCCAACCGTCCCGCGACGGTGGTGGATTTCGGTTACTCGTTCATCTGGGGACCGATTTTCCGGGCTGACGTGGCAGCTTCGTTCGCCGATGCCGCAGCTCCTTTAAGAAAAAAATCCATCCTCATTGAGGACGTGCCGCCATTCGGAGTTTCGGAGAAAGCGCCGCGAGTGGTGATTTTTGACATTACGGACGCTGTCGCCCCGGTGGTGGGCGAATCTGTTGTGTTAGGTCCTGATGATGCGGATTTTAGCGGCCTAGCAGATGCCGCCGATGGCTTGGTGGTCGTGGGAAGCAACGTGTGGAAGGATCAAGAGAAAGGACGCTGGTTCCAATCTGGTAAATCCCAACCGAAGGTCCGGGTGTTGGAGGTGGATGCCGCAGGATCACCCCTCGTGCGCCCGGCGATTGATCTTCCCGGCGAGCTTTTCGCCGTCACTGATTTGGATCGCGACGGTTTCCTTGCTTGGACTCGAAGTGCTGGAGAAGGAAACAACGTTTCACTGCAAGTCAGCGCCTGCGATGGCTACGACGCATTCGCGATCACGGGCATGGACGTTCCCGCAAACGCGGCAGTCGCGGCGGGCGGACGGCGCTTGTTCGTCGCGACGCAGGATGGGGTTGAGCGCAGTCGCCTCAGCACAGGTGGCGAACTGCTTGCCGAGTCGACGTTGGACACCGGTTGGCGGGCCGATTCGCTGCGCTGGGAAAATGGAAAACTAACAGGCGCGCGATGGAATGCCATTTTTGTGGCAGACGACAAGGATGGCGTGGTCACGCGCTGGAAATTCCCGACTTGGAACCCAGGCGTCGAGCACCTCGTTCACACGAAGGGTGGCGATGTGTTGGTGCCCTTGGGCGAATACGGGGTGGAGCGACTGGAGCGTTGAAATCAGGCATGCGGATGCCCTGATCCGCAGTTCTATCATCCGAGGGCGACGGCAGAAATGGCGTCGCCCTCTTTATTCAGGGCATATCATTTTGGAAGTGCCTCTGTTCCGAGGAAGGGCTCGCGTAAAGGTGGTTGTGGTAGATCGTCGTTAGATGACGTTGCTGCGAGACGCAGCAACCACGGTCCGCTGCCAATCGTGAGAGCGATTTAAAACCGGCAATTTGAAATGAGGCGGCCCGGCTTCTTTATTTGTCCGGGAGTTTTCCAAAAAGATCGGTCAGGTAGCCGGGCGTCAGCACTTCGGGGGTGACGACGGGTTGCTTGTTCGGTTCTAGCAGGACGTTCACGGGAATGGCTGCGCGGCCGTATTCGTGAACCATTTTTTCAATCTCAGGATCGGGGTTGGTCTTGTCGCCCTTGAGGGCGACGATGCCTTTTTGCTTCATCAAGGCGATGACCTGGTCGGTGTAGGCGACCTTCTTGTTGACCTGGCAGGTGGCGCACCACTTGGCGGTGAAATCGATGAAGACGGGACTGCCTTCGGCGAGCAATTCTTCGACCCGCTGCGATGACCAAGTTTCCCAGACGAGCGCGGATTTCGTCGGCGGTTTGGCGAGCCAAAAGCCGCCAACCGCGAAGGCCAGCGTCAGGGCAACGGCGGTGCTGCGCACGCGGCTGGATTTGTGCGGCAAGAACCAGCGGCCGTAAATCCATGCCGCAACGGCGATGCTGCTCAGGCCGAGGATGGGATTGAGCAGGTTGTCGAAGTCGATCTGCGCGCCGTAAATCCACAGCAGATAACCGGCGGTGGCGAAGAGCAGGAAGGACATCGCTTGCTTGAAGCTTTCCATCCATGCGCCGGGGCGGGGGAGGAACTTGATGAGTTTTGGGAAAATGGATAGAATCAGATAGGGCAGCGCAAGGCCGAGCGCCATGGCGGCGAAGGCGGTGAAAAACGGGATCGCTGGCAGCGCGATGGCGGCGGCGATGGCCACGCCAAGGAAGGGCGCGGAGCACGGCGTGGCCAACACGGTGGCGAGCACGCCGGAGAAGAATGAGCCTGCGAGGCCTTGTTTATTTTGCAAGCTGCCGCCGACCGAGGTGGCGGATGTGCCCATTTCAAAGACGCCGTACATGTTGAGCGCTAGGACGAACATCAACAGCATGAGCGAAAGCACGACCCATGGATTTTGCAGCTGATAGCCCCAGCCTACGGATCCGACCGTTTCCCGCGCAGCAAAGAGAATGCCGCTGATCACGCCGAACGAGGCCAGTACGCCGAGCGCGAAAAGCACGCCGTGGAGGATGATTTTTTTCCGGTCCTCACCCGCTTGCTGGACGAAGCCCATGATTTTCAAACCGATGACGGGAAACACGCAAGGCATCAGGTTGAGGATGAGTCCGCCAATGAACATGCCGCCGAGGATTTTGAAAAATCCAGTCGCAGGCACAGGCGCGGCAGGCATGGCTCCGATTTTGGTTTCCGGGATGAGGACGTCGGTGGTTCCGGTGAGGATGCCGGAGAACGAATCTCCCTGCGGGATTGGCTGCGTTTCGTCGATGGGATCGACCGTGTTGCGCTGCAGAGTGACGAGCCAGTCGTCGCCATCGCGAGTGATGTTTCCGCCATCGCTGGCGGGCTTGAGAAATTTTTGATCGGGGATGAAATCCACCGCGTTGTCGCCCGTGGAGGATGCTGGACCGACGCGGAGTTGCACGGTTTCGCCCGCTGTGGTGGCGGATGTCGTCAGTGCGGGAACGTTTTTCGGCAGTGCTGCACGGGCTTCGGTGAAAAGTTCTGCGACCGTAGCGTCAGGCTCTGCGGTGGCGGTGACAGGCAGGGTGAGGGTGAAGGATTTGCTCTCGCTGATGCAGGCTTGCATGCAGATTTGCCAATCGGCCTTCGCTTTGAGGGTGATGGATTCACCGGTCTTGAGATCGGCAGGCGCGGCGATATCGATCAGAAAGACCGGGCTGCCCTGATAGATGAAGCTCTTGCCGAAGAAGCCGTCTTTCACTTCCGGGACAGGAAAATGAATTTCGCTGGCGGTAAATCCCTGCGGCAATTCCCACGTGATGAAGGGCGGCTTCTCGACGCCTCCCGAATTCTTGTAATAGCTGTGCCATTTCTCGGGATGGGTCAGCTTCAACGCGATGGTGAAAGATTTACCCGGCGCGATGGAGGTGTTCTCGGGCAACATCGTCGCAACGGAAGATGCGCCGCCGAACGCGCCGAATTGCGCCATCAGAGGGGTGGTGAGAAACGTTAGCGTGAGGAGAAATCGGAAAAATCGGGTCATGTCGGCAGTGGCTGGTGCAAGCTAAGAGACGGCAGAGGCAACAATCATCCCAAAAAAACGGGACGCCCGGAGTCCGGGCGTCCCGCTTGGGGAAAAATGGGATTTTTTCAGCGGCCGTACTGCTCTTGGTCGCGAGCGTTTCCATAAAGTCCGCCAGCCGTGCCACCGGCTGCTGCGCCGATTGCCGCGCCTTCAAGACCGCGACCCGATTGGTGGCCGATGATGCCGCCCGCCGCTGCGCCCAGAAGACCGCCCGTGGCGATGCCGCGCTGGGTGTTGGGGCCTGCGGGTGCGGCGCAGTTGGAAAGCGCGATGGCGGCAAGAAGACTGGTGAATGCGAGTGATTTGGTTTTCATGGAATGGTTAAGATGAGTGAAGCCTTTTACAGAAATGGGAGATTTTCAAGGGCTTTGAACGATCTGCCGCGACCAATCTCAGCGGTGATTGCAGGGTTTCAACCGCTTTTTCTCTGGATCACGCGAGCGACCGTCTCGAATCCTTCGTTTCCTGCGGCGGAGAGGCTGCCGCGTTCAATGGCCGCCTGGTTTTGCCACGGTGATCGGCCTACTTTTCCTTGCTCGCGCTGACCGCTCACCAGATTGCGGTGGTGGCTGAAATGGGCAGAGGCTGGTGACGGCTCAGCTCCCTTGACGGGAGAGGCAAACGCAGGTTTGCTGGCAGGCGGAATGGATTTTTCGCAATCCTTCTCTTGTCTTCTAACCAATCATAGCCATGTCTAACGAAACCTCCAAAGCCGCGTTCAGCATTCCTTCCATCATCTCCATCATTGCGGTGATCCTTAGCTTCAAGGCGGGATCCATCCTCGGCATGATCATGGCCGGTGTGGCCATTCTCTTCGGCATGCTCGGCATCCTGCTGTCGATGTCATCGGCGAAACGGGGCGGAATCCTCAGCATCCTTGGCGTGGTGGGTGGTGCGATTGGCGTGATCGCGGCCATCATCAAGGCAATCATCTGGATTGTCGGATAAGATGAAGATCCTCGGTGGATCTGGCACACACGGTGCTTAATTCAGTTTGTCGCGACACCCCAGGCGGTCCGACTGAGATGCCACCGGGTTATGGGTTTTCCTGTTGGATGATCAGTCGGGCCGCTTTTTTTGGGACATTTTCCCGAATGGTTGGCCGTTTTCCCGTGCATCACGATTTTTTTCGAGATTTGTAAAGATTGTTCTTGCGGGATCCCGGTCAGGAGGGTAGATCTCCCGCGTCGCAAGACAAGGCGGTCCGACTGAGATGCCTCCCGGGTTAATGGGTTTTTCCTAGGGGGATGATCAGCCGGGCCGCTTCTTTTTTGCCCTCATCTCTTTTGCCGCAAAGGCAGGATAGGATCTTGATGGGCATGAAGAAAAATTCGCATTCCTGAGCCAAGGGGCATCTGTTACAGCGCGCGCATGAAAATGATTCGTTTTGGCGATCCAGGTCGGGAAGAGCCGGGAGTGTTGCTGCCGGATGGCCGGCGCATCGATGCGAGCGGTGAGTTCACCGACTACGATGAAGGATTTTTCGCCTACGGCGGGATCGAGTCATTGCGGGAGTGGGTGGCGGCCGGATGTCCGGGCGGCACCGAGGTGGATCCGCTGGTCCGGCTGGGGCCGCCAGTCGATAGGCCATCGAAACTGGTATGCATCGGCAAAAACTATCTCGAGCACGCCAAGGAGCTGGGCGAGGGGATCCCGACCGAACCCGCGCTTTTTCTCAAGGCGACCAGCGCCTGGAGCGGACCGGATGACGATGTGATCGTCCCGCGCGGCTCGGTGAAGCTGGACTACGAGGTGGAGCTCGCGGTGGTCATCGGCTGCATGACCTCGTATGTCGATGAGGCTTCCTCTTTGGATTGTGTGGCGGGCTACTCGACCTTTTGTGATTTTTCGGAGCGCGCTTTCCAAAAGGAGATGGGCGGCCAATGGACCAAGGGCAAGAGCGCGGACAGTTTCGCGCCGATGGGGCCGTGGTTGGTAACTGCGGATGAGGTCCAAGATCCGCAGAAGCTCCGCTTGTGGTGCAAGGTGAATGGAGAACTGCGGCAGAACAGCTGGACGGGTGATATGTCCTTCTCGGTGCGCCAGTTGGTCAGCTACGTGAGTCGCTTCATGACGCTGTTGCCAGGGGATGTGGTTGCGACAGGAACGCCCGCTGGCTGCGCAATGGGGATGAATCCACCGCGTTACCTGCAGGCTGGGGATTTCGTGGAATGCGGTGTGGAAGGGTTGGGCGAACTCGGTCAACGGGTTGTTGCCAGCCGATAGATCGTGGCCATGAAGGGGAATTTTCTGAGAGTTCGTAAAGCGCTGTTGCCGTGGCCGAAGCCTCGTGGCGGGCCGCATCGGTCGGTTTGTCATTTTTGTGACACGCTGCACGAAGCGCTGCCATTGCCAGAGGGGACCGCTGCGCGGTGCCGCTGCTGCGGCGCGGTGCTCTATCAGAATCGGCCTGCTTCACTGGTGCGAGCCACTGCGTTTTCTTTCACCTCACTGGTGTTGATGGGACTGATGCACTGGTTCCCCTTTTTGGTGATGGATGCTGCGAGCGTTCGCACCACGCTGAATCTCAGCTCGGCATCTCAGTCGCTCTATCAGCAAGGCAATCCCATCCTCGCGTTGATGTTAGCGCTGTTCACGATCGTGACTCCGATTTGCCTCGCTGGCGGGTTGATCTACGTTTGTGGACCGCTGCTTTTCGGCCGTGTCGCTCCGGGTGGCGTGTCAGTGGCGAAATGGCTCAGCCGCATGGAGCCGTGGAACATGATCGAAGTTTTTTTGTTAGGTGTGTTGGTGAGCTTGCTGAAATTGGGGAAAGTCGCGGACGTGCATTTTGGCATCGGCTTCTGGGCATTCGGGCTGCTGATGATTTGCATGGCAGCTGCGGTGGCGGGCATTGACCGAGATGAGCTTTGGGATCGCTTGGAGGTGGCTCGGTCATGAGTGAAGCCTTGGTGCGTGCGGCGTCACACGGTCTAGCCGGCTGCCACACTTGCGGCAAGGTGGCGGCGGTGGAACTCGGCAAATGCCCTCGTTGCGAAAGCGCGCTGCACCTGCGTAAACCGGACAGCATTGCTCGCACCGTGGCGCTGATGGTCGCCGCAGCGATTCTCTACATCCCGGCGAATTTGCTGCCCATCATGACCATCATCGAGCTGGGCGATGTTTCGGAAAATACCATTGTCGGCGGCATGCTGACGTTCTGGCGGTCAGGGGCCTACCCCATCGCTATTGTCATTTTCACGGCGTCCATTCTGATTCCATTTTTGAAAATCATTGCGCTGACATGGTTGTGTCTAGCGGCCACCGGCAAGCTCCACCCATCGCCCGCAATGCTCGGCAAGATCTACTGGTTCACCGAACTGCTCGGCCGCTGGTCGATGGTCGACATTTTCGTGGTAGGAATTTTGGTGGCGCTGGTGCAGCTCGGCAATTACATGACCATCACCGTCGGGCCGGGAGCGCTCGCGTTCTCCGGAGTGGTCGTGCTCACCATGTTTGCTGCCATGAGTTTCGACCCGCGCCTCCTCTGGGACCGCTTTGACCAACTCGACACCGACCTTACATCCCTTACCGAATCCGAAACTTGAGCGAACAAGACCCCATCACCCCGCCCGCCGCTACCCCAGAGCTCCGCGCCGCCCAACGTTGGAACATCGTCTGGGTTGTCCCCATCCTCGCTTTGCTCATCGGCGGATGGATGATCTGGAAAAACTTCACCTCTCAAGGTCCCGTGGCGCGCGTCCGTTTCGAAACCGCCGAGGGCATTGAGGCTGGCAAAACTGCGATCAAGTGCCGCAGTGTCCGCGTCGGTGTGGTCAAACGTGTCGTCCTCGACAAAGACCTCTCATCCGTCCTCGTGTACTTGGAGCTGGATCCAGACTACGACCAACTGCTGCGCCGTGGCACTCAATTTTGGGTCGTTCGGCCGCGCGTCTCCGGCACCGAGGTCACCGGCCTGGGCACCTTGTTGCAAGGGGCCTACATCGAACTCGATCCCGGCAAGCCTGAGGGCGAGGCGAAAACCCTTTTCAAAGGCCGCGAAACGCCGCCTGCCACAAACCGCAACATCCCCGGCCGCCGCCTCACGCTTACCGCCGAAAAGGCGGGGTCACTCGTGGCCGGATCGCCCATCTATTACCGTGGCTTCGAGATCGGTCGCATTGAGGGGCGCACGCTCGACATCGAGACCCAACGCGTCATTTTCAACGCCTTCATCCGTGCCGAATACAGCACTTTGGTGAAGACCAACAGCCGATTCTGGAACACCAGTGGCATCGACATCAGCGCTGGTGCAGACGGTTTTAAAGTTCGCACGCCATCGTTCCAAGCGATGGTTTCCGGCGGCGCATCCTTCGGTGTGCCGGAAGGCGAGCCACCCGGAGAGCCCGCCACCGACGGCACGGCGTTCACTCTCTACTCCAATGAAGATGAGGCCAACGGCTCCAGCTTTAACCCATCGATGAAGTTCCTTCTCCTGTTCGACCAATCGGTGCGCGGACTTTCCAAATCGGCACCGGTCGAGTTCAAAGGCATTCCGATCGGTCGAGTCGCGGATATTTCGTTCGACTACCTGTTGTCCAACAACGACTCGCGCATCCCCGTGCTGGTGGAAATCGACCCCTCGTTGCTGCGCCGCGACATGGCGGAAATGGCCGGCGAACCGGACATGGATTTCATCGCCTCCGCCGTGAAGCGCGGCCTGCGTGCAACTCTCAAGCCTGGCAGCTTGATCACTGGCGCACTCTTCGTGGACGTCAACTACTACCCCGACGTGGCTCCCGCTGAGCTGGGGAAAGTCGGTGAACTCATCACCATTCCCACCGTTCCAGGCGGCTTGGAAAACATGATCACCGCCTTCCTTGAAAAACTTCAGAGCCTCCCCTTGGAGGAAACGATGACGAAGTTCGGGGCCACCGCAGAAGAAGCGTCGGCGGCTTTGGTAGAAATCAAGCAAACCGCGGCCTCCACCCGCAAAATGCTCGAATCCAGTGAGTTTACCCAACTTCCAGCCGACCTTCGCGCCAGCTTGGCCGCCTTCGAGAAACTCTCAGCCACCTTTGACAAATCCGTCGCCAGCTACGGCCCGGAAGGTCCGGTCCAAGGCGACATGCTGCGCACGCTCGACGAGCTTCGCGCGGCCTTGCGCAACCTTAGCTCCCTCACCAAGTCCATCGACGAAAAGCCAAACTCGCTGCTCTTCGGCCGCGATTCGTCAGGCAACCCGATTCCTCGGGCTCCCCGCGTCCACCGCTGAAATCTTTCCTCACCCATGCAACGATTCATCCTCCTGCTCGTGGCGCTGCTCGTCGCCGCTTGTTCTCAACCGAACCAGTCTTTTTACGTCCTCACGCCTGCCGGGCCTGTTCCGTCGGGCGGTGGAGTCGGTATTGGCGTGGGACCTGTCTCCATCGCCAGCTATCTCGACCGCGTCAATTTGATCACCCAAGAAAGTCCCAACCAGCTCGGTGTTGCCGAAGATCATCGTTGGGCCGGCGATCTCACATCGTCCATCGCCAGTGTCACCGCCGCCAATCTTGGGAGACTGCTCCACACCGGCAACGTTCAGACTTACCCGTGGCAAACCGACCGCGAAATCCGTTGGCAAGTCACGCTGGATATCCGCCAGCTCCATTCCCAAACCGACGGGTTTGCCATCATCGAAGCCGGCTGGCGCGCCTATTCGCTGCCGGATCGTGGATTGAAAGTCTCGCGCACCTTCACGGACCGCGAACCACTGACCTCGGATGGTTACGATGCCAGCGTGGCCGCTCAGTCCGTTTTGCTTGAGCGTCTCGCGGAAAACATCGCCTCCCAACTCCGGCGATAACGAAGCTGGGATCGCGAGCAAGATAAAGCCTTCGAGCTCGCGATCGATGAGATGGTTTCTAACATGTTGTTTGAAGGTTTTGAATTTAGAGGGGCATTATCTAACGAAATCCAGTATCTGCTGTGATTTGCGAGTGATGAAATCGCTCAGAAGTGAAGCCATTGCGACGGTTCTAGAGGGTTTGACGCTTAGGTTCGCAAAAGGGAAAAGAATCAGGCGATAAAAGCAACTTGATCCCTGTAGAAAAGATGCGAGGCTGGGTTGTCATGCATCTTGACTCCAGCCATCGAACCCTCTTCGGCCCCCGCCATCTGGCGAGTCGTGCCTTGGGTTGGTGTGACCACCGCATGTCTGCGGTGCGGGCCTGACCCGGTAGCTCCTTTACACAGGTTTATTCCTGGAGCTGCCGGTCCACCCATTCTTCTCGCCCATTGCGGTCATTCCTCCAGTTATGGGAATTTCGCCAGCGTACCCATCTATCAAAAATTTATTATGAATTCTTTCCTCTATCTTTCCAATGGCGATCTACAACGCCTTCAATCCATTCTCGATCATCTTGCTCCCGGTCCATGGCCGAACCAAGACCAGTCCGCGGCACTTCGCGAAGTCATCGCCCGTGCCGCCAAAGCACGCGATCCCGAGGCTCATCCATGCGTTGGCCTCTTGGATGAGATCTCGCTGATTTCCTCCACCGATGCCGAAGATCGCTACGATTTTAGCATCGTCATGCCCGCTGACGCGAATACGGACGAGGATAGGCTCTCGGTGCTGCAATCGGTATCGCTCGCCGTGCTCGGCCGTCGCGTGGGCGACTTGGTCTCGTGGGAATGCCCACGCGGAGTTCGCGAGATGCGAATCGCCAAGGTGAAGAAATTTTCTGAACTCGTCGTTTGAAATATCAACCATCCTTCGCCATCTTAGCGTGGGAATTTCGCTTCAACTGAAACACATAAAATACTGCTAGATATGAACACACATCATGACATCACGGTCCGTCTGCTTGACGGGAAATCTCTTTTGGGAAATTGGACGCTCGATTTCGAGAAACTTCCGACCATCGGAGATAGCCTTCCGCTGGATGCGGTTGTTGCCTCGGAATTGCGCGGATATCGCGATCATGCCTTGGTCTCCCGCATCGATGTGGATCTCGCCAGCCAAGATCCCGTTATCATCTTGGATGCACTTCCGCTCAACCATGAGGCAATCCGCAACGTGGTGATTCTCAACGAAAACTACATCTCTAAGCCTTTGCGTCACGATGTGGAAAGGCTTCTTCGTTCTCGACTTGAAGTCCCGGTTTTCGAATGGGTTGCGAGCCACGAGGCGCGTCCCATCGTCGATATCCACGGCCCTGATTCTGGCTGCCACACGGCGGTCCTCCGTCTTGGCGAAGAGATCCGGGCGCTGCTTGCCGCGGCCTCACCCTTGACCACCGTTGGCTAAGTCACGGCACGAAATGGCCCTGTCGGATGAACCTTGTCCGGCGGGGGCATCGAGTGATAATTTCTGCGGCATGGAAGTGATTGATCTGACAGCCGCATCAAAAATGGGCGCAATTCTGGATGCCTTGCCGGGGGCGAAACGGGCGATTTTCGCGCGTTATCATCTCGGAGGCTGCCAGAGTTGCGCTTTTTCCATGGACGAAACATTGGCCGAGCTTTGCGCGCGCTCTGAAGTGTCGCCCGACGAAATGCTGGAGCATCTGCGGACCAGCCACGCGCATGATACGGCCATGCTGATGGAGCCAACAGCGGCGAGCGAGGCGCTGGCCCAGCTTCGGTTGATCGACCTAAGAACGCGGGAAGAGCACGAAGCGGTGGTCATTCCTGGATCCGAGTTTTTCACTCAAGAACTCCAGCAGCAGCTTTTCGCCGGACCTGCAGATGCTCATATTTTGCTTTACGACCACAGCGGGAAAAACGTCCTCGACCAAGTCGCTTGGTTCCGTGGACATGGATTGAAGGAAACCTACGGGCTGCGCGGCGGCATCGACGCCTGGAGCCGAGAGGTGGATTCGTCCATCCCGCGCTATCGCGTTGAGATGGATTGAGAGGGAGAGTCTGCCGCAGTTCGATCTCACTGCGTATCTGCGGAGAGTCGCATGAATCCCATGCCTGCTGGAGAGTCCTCGATGGCCGTGGAGTTATAATAAGTGAAGATATCGAAATCTCCATCGGACACGGGAGGTCCGGCTTGGATGGCTTGAGAAAATGCGGCAGGTGATGCCAAGGCGTCGAGAGTTTCAGCGGCTTGGGGAAGAAGTGTTACGCCGCTGCGGTCCTTGCGCACACGAGCTTGAACGGTGAGATAGTGCTTCGCAGCCTCACCCACGCCCAAATCGCTACCGGTACGTAGAAGAGCTTGTGGCAGTTGAGTGGTGTTCGGGTTCGAAGGATCGGTCTTGTGGAGATATTCAAACAGATTGGATATTCCGTCGAAATCCGGGTCATTGTTGGGGTTTTCTTGGCCGATGGGCAAGCTGTTGTCATATCGCCACGCCTGATAAGGATAGGTTGTTGGAATGATTCCGCCGCCTGCCACCCCGAGATTGGGAATGGCGAGGATTGCGACTTCTGCGCCAGTCAAGACGCGGTTGTAGATTCGGAAATCGTCGATGGTGCCGTTGAATAAGGGATCCGCCGGGTACTGGCTTTTGCCCAGATAGTTGAGGGTGGGATTGAAGTTTGCGGGATGAAGGGTGATGGCCGCGGTGTTGGCGAGGGCTCCATTCACATAAAGGTTTCCTGTGTTTGCGCCGAGGCTGACAGCGACGTGCACCCACTCACCCACGGGCAAGGCTGAGGTTTCTAGAATCTGTTCGGCACCGCCGTTCTTGATGGCAAAGCGTCCGTTAGGTGCAAGGAAGAGATATTGAGATGTGCCGTTGCCGAAATCAAAGATGCGCTGCCAGTTGGCACCGCCATTCCATTTCACGCGCGCTGCGATCGTGATCGCGCTGTGGTTCGTGACCGCCGATGGCAGCGCGACGAAATCATCCATACCATCGAGCACGACCGCCCTATCGTAGCGTCCGTTTCCATACACCAAACCGCCGTTACCGGTGCCGTGCTGGGCGGCGGTGGTATCAAACAGATTGCTGTTCATTTCGTAGGTGGCCATCAGGCCAGTGGCTCCCGTGACGTTGATGGTTAGCACGGCGTCGTCGGTGGCCATGCGGCTGTCGGTGACACGGATGATGAAACGGTTGTTACCGGTGTTTCCCGTGTCGGGAATTCCTGATAAGGCGCCATTCGCGGCGACATAAAGCCACGCGGGGCCCGAAATTTTTTGATAGGTCAGTGTGTCACCCGCATCGGCATCGGTCGCACTGCCGATGATCGAGTTGTAGTAGGCTTGGCCTGCGGTGGCGGTGGGTTTGGCGATCGGATCCGCAGCGAACAGTGGCGCCTTGTTGTTCATCAGCGCGATGATTTGTGCATCGGTCAGCGCATGATTATGAAGGTGAAACTCATCAATGCGACCGTTGAAAAGCGCATCTGGCCATTGGCTTTTGCCGATGTAGTTGGTGGCCGCCCTGAAGTCGCTGGGATTGATGGTGATTGCGTTGTCGGTGTCCACGACCACGCCGTTGATGTAGAGTTTTCCGGTGTTGCCTTGGAGGGTGACGGCGACATGGTTCCAGGCGGCTGCGGTCAGTGGTGGGCCGTCTAGGATCTGTTCGGCACCGCCGTTTTTGATCGCGAAAAGCGTCCGAGGTGTGCCACCCGACGATGGTGTTAGGAAAATGTTTTCTGCCGTGCCATTGCCGAAATCAAAGATGCGTTGCCAAATCGCTCCACCATCCCAGTAAACCCATGCGGCGATCGTTAGGTCAGTCGAACTCGCAACGTCGGACGGTAGCGTGACAAAGTCATCGACGCCGTCGAGGTCAATGGCCAAGCCTTGTTTGCCAACGACATAAGTTGGGCTGCCGGTGGTGAATCCGTTGGCGGTTCCTGCACTGGCATTTGCGTTACCGTCGAAGGCATAGCGTTGCTCGGTTCCCGTTAGGTCGTTGACCTGAATGGTTAACATCGTCACAGCACTTGCGCCGACAGGATCGGTGACGGTGATTTGGAAGGTATTCAATCCCGTGTCGGCGGGTGAGGGGATGCCGGTGAATCTTCCGTCGCTCGCGAGGTTCAGCCAGGCGGGGCCCGCGAGTTTGGAAAACTTGAGTGATGATCCGGGATTTGCGTCAATGGCATCGCTGGCCAAGGTGCCGCTGTAAGGTTGGAGTTTCACCGCGTCAGGTTTTACGAGCGGGCTAACGGTGAACTGCGGGGCGAGGTTGTTGTAACTCGCAAGAACTTGGGCGTCGCTGAGTGCGGTGGCGTGGAATCGAACATCGTCCATGAGGCCGTTGAACAATGGATCGGCGGCGAACTGCGCTTTGCCGAGGTAATTCCAAACCGTTCTAACATCGACTGGATTGATGGTCATCGTGGTGCTGGTGTTGACCAGCGCCCCGTTGACGAAAATCTTGCCGGTGTTGCCGGTGAGCGTCACACCGACATGCGTCCACTGGTTGATAGGCAGGGCGGTGAGAGCGTCGAGCCGTTGCTCGCCACCGGCAGCGCCGTTCTTCATCACGAAGCGCAGTTTCCCTGTGTCACCAGATTTCGGGACCATTGCGACGAACTTGTCGGTGCCATCGCCAAGATCGAACACACGCTGCCAGTCTCCGCCGCCATTCCAGTAAACCCAACCGGTGAAGCTGAAATCCGTGCTGTCTCCGATTTTCGGCGAGAGCCGCACGAAGTCGTGGGTCCCATCGAAGCGGATCGCTTGTCCAGATTTGCCAACGGCGTAGTTTGGCGTGCCGAAAACCATGCCATTGTGGCCATTTCCAGAACTGTCGTTGGCATTTCCCTCAAACAGAAAACTGGCGTTCACTGGAGTCGCTGTTTCGGGGAATTCCTGCGCCTGCGAGGGCGGGGAAATTTTGTCTCGGTAGATCACGCCAGCAGGAGTCGGCGAGCCGCCGTCCCAGACCATGCGGCGCGTATCGCCGACCCAGTTGAAAATCGCGTAGCGCTCGACGAAGCCAGCCCATCCCATCATGTCGATGAATTCGCCGATTCGCGTGGCGTTCTGTTCGAGCGTGGGAACGCCTTGGTTGTCGGTCCATTGCGCGCCGTTGTTGAATTCGGTGATCCAGATCGGCCGCCTTGTCCGTTCGGAAATTTCTCGCAGCATTTCGTGGAGCTGCCAGTAGCTGTAGTTTGCCCGATAGAAATGGACGGCCACGAAATCGACGCGATAGCCTAACTGATCGCAGCGGTCGATGAATGCGTAGAGCCAGTTGAGTCCGCCATCGGTGACGGCCGGGGAGCCGAGGCGCAGGCCGGATCTCATGAGTTCGGGCCACATCGCGACGGCATCATCCACGCTCATGTTCGCTTGGTCGACGTGGTCGGGTTCATTGAATCCGAGCAGATGCGTCACGTTTTGCTTCGCGTTGATCACGTCAAAGCCAGGCCAGTAGCGGCCGTGACGTATCGGCACATATTCCGAGTCGAGTTCGGCGCTGTTAGCTTCCGCACCCCAGTCGTAATGCCAGAGGTGGTTCATGTTGTGGCCGTCGCCGCCGCCCCAGCCTTTTTTGGAAACCCAGCGCCACGGGAACACGCGAATGAAACGGATGTTGTTGTTGAGTTCGGCGGGCAGCAGGCTGATTTCAAGATCTCCGTCTTGGGCGATGTAAACCTTGCTCGACCCCATGCCGTTCGCCTGCTGGGCGACGGTGGCCATGTAGCCACGCTTCAATTTGAAGGAACTGGTCGCGGCGGAAATAATGCCGAGGCTAGCCTCATGGTAATAAGTGTAGAGTCCGAGCTTTCGAGCTGGGCCGGTGAAGTGGCTGCCGTCGAAAATCTCCATCGGTTTGAAGTCGGGGCCATGGGGGATGACGACGGTGCCGGACCAAAATTGGACGACGCGTGTGTTTGTCGTCAGTGACGCGATGGAGCCATTGACCCTGAAGCGGCTGAGGAGACTCGCGTTCACGGCGGATGGGCGAATGGCGGGAAAGAAGACCCACGCGTCCGGTGAGTTCAGGTGGATGACGCAGCCGGGAATGGGGTCGCCGCCGCCGGTGAGGGTGAGCTCGGCTTTTCCGCTCATCGTCACCGTGGTGTTGATCAGCGTGGCGACGGTTTGGACGTCGTTGACGAGGTTCAAGGTTTGCGCCCCGGCTGTGAGCGGAAACGCAATCAGGCCGAGCACGGCCAGCACGCAGCGAAGAAAGGGGATGCAAATCATGGGTTTTGTCGCGACAACCCTAGTCGCATCAGCGGCACCACACGAAGCGCCCCGTTTGGGGTGGCGTGATTTTCTGATGCGCCGGGGCATGAAAAAGCCAGGGCCTCGCGGACGAGACCCTGGCTGGTGAAGCGGGGAATTCCCGAAAATCCTTACTTGTGAAGGATCTTGGGAACCGCCGGCGCGCGCAGGCGGTGCGGCTCGGGCATGTTGGAACCGAGCAGCGGGCGGCAATAGTTCAGGAAATCCTGAGTCACGCCGTTGCCTTCTGCATTGATGAAGTTGTCGGGCATGTGGCGGGTCTTGCCGGCCACCTTGGTGATGTCCACCAACTCGTAGTCCACGCTGTAGTCGAGCACCGGGCGCTTGATGGCGACCGAGCCGTCGACGTTGTCCCACATCGCGAACTGGACGGCCTTTTCACCGACTTCACGAGCCTCGCGGGCGTCGCGGTCGGATTGGATGCCCATGAACGAACGCTGCAGGTAGCCGAAGGTGTCCGAACGCACGCGCTTGATGTTGAGGCCGTCGCGGATGCTGTTGGAAAGCAGATCGCCGAGTGCGCCGGTGCCGGAGAGCTGGACGTTGCCGTGGGAATCGCGCTCTTCCTTGCCGAGCAGTTTCACGATCATCGGCGTGCCGTCAGGATCGGAAATGCCTTCGGAAACGGCGATGGTGCAGAGGCCGTGTTCTTGGTAAACGCGGTCCACATCGGCGAGGAAATTCTCGATGATGAAGTGGCGCTCCGGCATGTAGATGAGGTGCGGGCCGTCGTTGTAATACTTTTGCGCCAGCGCGGAAGCTGCGGTGAGGAAGCCGGCGTGGCGACCCATCACGACACCGATGTAAACGCCCTTGAGCGCGCGGTTGTCGAGATTGACGCCCGAAAATGCCTGCGCCACGAAACGGGCGGCCGAACCGAAGCCCGGGCAGTGGTCGTTTTCCTCAAGGTCGTTGTCGATGGTCTTGGGAATGTGAATGGCGCGAAGCTCGTAGTTCGCTTCCTTCGCCTGCTCGTTGACGATGCGCACGGTGTCCGAGGAATCGTTGCCGCCGACGTAGAAAAAGTAACGGATGTCGTGGGCCTGCATCACCTTGAACATGCGGGCGCAATACTCTTCATCCGGCTTGTCACGGGTGGAAAGCAGTCCGGACGATGGCGTGCCGGCGACTTGCTCCAGGTTGTGCGTGGTCTCACGCGTGAGATCGACGAAGTTCTCGTTGATGATCCCGCTGACGCCGTGGACCGCTCCGTAAATGGAGGTGACCTGGCTGAACTTGCGGGCTTCGAGGGCGACGCCGACGACACTCTGGTTGATCACAGGGGTGGGGCCGCCACCTTGGGCGACCAGGACTTTTCCTTCTAAGCGACTCATGGGGCGGCGAGAATTGACCATCCCGGGGCAGATGCAAGCCCGGAAAAGCGACCCTTCCGCCAGCTGCGCAGAGCTTGGAATTCCCCTCCCGTGCCGACGGCGTGGTTGACAGAATCTAGCAACTCTAGCTAACACTCATGGATGCGAAAGCCCATTTTCCATCGCCCGGCCAGATTGGTTGCCCTGTTGGTGGTGATGGCCTGCGCGGTTTCCCCTGCGGCGGGTCAGGAGGATAGGCTGCCCATTATATCCCGGATGCAGGTGGTTTACTCGATGGTCAGTCACAAGATGCACCTCGCTGATCGAATCAACTTCTACAACCTCTATGGCAATCCCAAGGGGGCGACATTTTATCCTGTTCCTCATTTGGTTTATGAGCCGATCGTCACGCTCTACAACCCGCACAACACGGTTTTGAACCTGCCACAATCAAGAGTGCGGCTGGCGAATCCGCCGGTGGGCTTCAAGTTTAAGAAGGACGGTGTCTACTTGCGTCCCGAATGGGAAAGCGGTGACACATTTCATGGCCTAGGTCGCTTCCAGAGCGCGAACGAGTCCAACGCGAACGTGCAAAAGACGATAACTTTGTCGCTCGGAGGAGGAAACTCGGAAAACTATGCGGGCGCCATCGTGCTTCAGCCAGGAGAGTCAAAGACCTTTTCCGTCCGGGTCGAGCAACAGTGGACCTGGGGGCTTGAAACGGCAGGGGGAATGAATTCCAGGAATTTCTTCGATTGGGATTTTTCCAAAGATTTCACGAACCGTGACGCACGCACCAACAATCTGTTTGGGGCAGATGCGATCCCGGGATTGGATTTTCGGACCGGCTTTCAGACGGACTGGCTCTCAATTTCCAACGGGCGTCCTGCCGCATCGATCTATCCGTTTGAAACCGCAGCTTATGGCGGGTCGGGATGGGTGCCCATCTTGGGTGTATTGGGTTCGGCTGTCTGGAGAGGAAGAATTACGGTTGAAGCCAAGGGACTTAATACCACTGAGGATTCGTTCTCTCCCGACTTTCAGCTCTCGTTGTTGCGGGGGGAGGTGGTCGATCCAGTTGCCGACACGGCGCATGAATTCTCGTTTAGCTCCAATGACCTGATCCGTCCAGGAAACGATGTCCCGGGTAACAACCTTCCGGGAGAGCTGGTAATCAACAGGACATTTTCTGTTATTGACCTCCTGCAAACCCCCACCGCTTCAAATGTTGCGGGAAAAAGTCCTTTCGCGATGTTCACGATTGTGGCTCGTACAAAGGCTCTCCAAAACAGACTGTTTCTAGCCAATTCGCAGGCTCCAGCGAATCAGCTCTATGAGGCTCGGCTCGATGAAATTACTGATTTCGATGCCGTCAATTATGAGCCTTTCAATGGGAATTTTGGTCCCCCGGTCGTGACGGGTGTCGAGCGGGTGGGGGATTCACTGATGTTGGATGTGGCGTCGCAGCCGGGACTGCCTTTGGGTCGTGTCATGGGGACGACCGATCCGGGACTCGGATTTCCGGATGATTTGACGGCGTCTTGCGTGATCACCCCAGGCCCGGTCGGCACGGGGCTTTTCAAAGTGACGGTGCCGGTCGGTGGGCTAGGAGAGCGCTATTTTGTGAGAATTGAGCATTAGCCGAGAGGGGATGGCGAAGTGTTAGCTGTGCCACGTGTCTAATCGGCGAGGGGGCGATCCTGGTGTTTCTTGACTTGATAGATGGGTTTGGCACGGTGTGCGGCAACTTCATGGCCGACACCCATTCCAACTGCTTTTTTAGCCGCACTTTGAAATCATGGAGGCTCGCAGGGTGGGCAATCCTTGTTGCGCTCACCTGCATGATCGGAACTTCGCTGGCGGGACAATTTGGCGATTTCACGTTCACGGACCATGGCCATTCCGTGTCGATCACCGACTATCCAAAGCGTGCGCTTGGCGCGGTGGTCATTCCTGCCGATATCAACGGCAAACCGGTTGTGTCCATCGATGGCTCTGCTTTTCAACAATGCATTGAGATCACTTCGGTCTTTATTCCTGCAACAGTGACGCAAATCGGAGAGTTTGCTTTCGCGCACTGCACGAGCCTGACTTCCATCAATCTCCCTGAAAACGTCGATACCATCGGGAGTGGCTGCTTCTCGAACTGTGAAGGGCTGGCTTCGATCGCAATCCCAGCATCCGCCACTCATCTGGGAGATGGGATTTTTTCCAATTGTGATGCCTTGATGTCTGTCAGCATCGCACCGGCTTTGACGAAGATTCCGAGTCGGATGTTTCAAAATTGTCATTACCTGTCGAACGTGAACATCCCCTCATCCGTTCGGACGGTTGGTGAAAGCGCTTTTGCCAGATGCTCCAATCTGGTGAACCTACCTGACATTGAGCAAGTGACGACGGTGGAAGATGCGGCATTTTCACAAAGTGGGGTCGAGTCGGTCACGATTTCCAGAAGTATGAGAAATCTCGGCCCTGATGCATTCAATGGCTGTCGTGGATTGAAAAATCTAAAGATTGAATCCGATACGGTGAATGTTGGGGATCGTGCTTTTGCCGATTGTGATCTGCTGGCCACGCTTGAGCTTAGTGAAACTTCGGGTACGATTGGATCCCATGTCTTTTCCGCCTGTGTTGCTCTCAATGATCTGAACCTCCCGAAAAGTTGGTTTGAGAAAGGCGTTTCGACCTTTTCCAATTGCTATGGACTCACACATATCGAGGTTCCCAAAGGAGTCACTCGATTGGGCAACGCCCTTTTTTCGGACTGCACCTTTCTGGGGTCTGCCACTTTCGAAGGCGATGCTCCCGTGATCGGAGCATCCACGTTCTATCGATCCAATCGATTCTTCACCGTCTATTATCACCGTGGCGCTTCCGGTTTCACGGGCCCTACCTGGAATGGTTATCCGACCGTTGAGTTGGCACCGGGAATCAAGGTCAGAGAAGTTGCGGGTGGCTTTTTGACGAATGGCGGAAGTCCGCGGAAAATCGGTGAAGCATTTGTCGGCGATCGAGCATTCCGTGATTTCGAAATCAGCAATGGGGGAAACATCACCCTGACCGATCTAGCGATTTCGAAGGTAGGGCCACAACGCGCTGAGTTCGTGGTTTCTCGTTGGTCCAGAACCTCATTGGCGCCGGGACAAAACGGGGTCGTGCGTGTCGAATTTTCTCCGACGGCTGTGGGGAAGCGAAGCTGCACTCTGCGCATTACCAGCAGCGACTCGAAAACAAATCTCTTTGAACTCCGACTGCTCGGCCTTGGGATGCGTCTGCCGGGACCCGAGATTGGGGTGGATACGCAGGGGGAGAAGCCGCTTGTGGATGGGCAAGTCTGGAAGGGATTTCAACGGCTGAAAGTTGGCAAAAAGAGCGACACGAAAACTTTTTCGATCAAGAATAAGGGGGATAAGATCCTGAAAGAGTTGTCGCTGCGGGAAACCGGTCCCCATCGAAAAGACTTTATCGTTTCTACCATCAATCGCAGCTCGCTGAGGCCCGGAGAAAGCCTGTCGTTCGATGTTTCTTTCAAGCCCATGGAGAAAGGCCCTCGGTCAGCCACGATTCATCTCAAGAGCAACGACACGGATGAGAAGTCGTTTGACATCAAACTCCGAGGGTATGGGAAGTAACCCGTGAATCGAAATTTCCTCAACGAGCTGCGGAAAAACTCGCCCTGCCCGTGGTTGCCGGAGGTGATGGAAATCCATGGTCATCATCTCACGCGCCGGTATGGCGGGGAGAAATGCACGGCATTCTATCAGGACGCGCTGCGCTATGCCCAATCGCAGTGGATTTCCGGGAAACCGGCGCAGGCGATTCTGCAGATCAACAAGGCGTGGATGGCTGAGCTCGCGGCCGACGATGCGGTGTTCGTGGATTTTCCGCCGCCGTATCGGGCGTTGGTGTGGGTTTTGCAGCAGGCGGCGGATGGAAAGTGTGGATTTCTCGGCAACCCGGTGCGGCATTTTCAGCATTTGGCGACACGGATGAGCGGCCCTCGTGCCGCGGTCAGGGCGTGGCGGGCGTGGGTGTGCTTTCATCTGGCCGAGCACGTTTTGGCGTCTGCCGAGTTTCCACGCGATGGTGCGCAGCTCACGAGGGAAGGGTTGTGGATTCCAGGATTCCCTCAGTCGTGCCGCGAGGTCGCGCGGCTAGGGTGGGACGGTGAAATCGATGAAGTTGACCGCGCGTGGAACGACTGCGCCGCGATGGACTAAGGCTGGCTGCTGCGGTGGCTGAGCGGTTGAATTTCAAGGATTCGGGCGTGTTCCGCTCCGGGCTTGCCCTGTGGGATTTCCCGGGCATTCTACCCCGCGTTGTGAGTTCCATACCGGTTGAACCATCGTTGGAAGTCTTCGCCGGGCTGGCGAAGCAGGGCAATGTCGTGCCCGTCTACACCCAGCTCGCCGCTGATTTTGAAACCCCCTTGTCCGCCTATCTGAAGCTGCGGGACAATCGTCATTCCTTCCTGCTGGAAAGCGCGGAGAGTACGGAAAAGGGTGGTCGCTGGTCCATCGTCGGCAGCGGACCGCGCATGGTTTTCGAAGCGCGGGGCCAGGAAATCACGATCCGCGAGGGGTCCAAGGTGCGCCGGATGACGGTGGAGGATGACGTGCTTGCAGCGTTGGAGCGGGAAATGGCGTCCTATCAGCCGATGACGCACGGAGCGTTGCCTCAATTTTCTGGCGGCATGGTCGGCTATCTTTCGTATGACGCGGTGCGGCAGTTCGAGCCATCCTTGGGCGAGGCTCCAGCAGACACGCTGGGCATCCCAGACGCGATGTTTCTGCTGGCGGACACGTTGCTGGTTTTTGATCACCGCCTGCGCCGTCTTTCGATCATCGCCAACGCGATCATCGATGCATCGACCACGCCAGAACAGGCGTATGACGCGGCGCGCGGGCGCATCGCGGCGATGGTGGAAATTCTCAACCGTCCCTTCCATGTGCCTGCCCTCAACGGTTTGGTGAAAGTGGAACCCGCTGCGGCGACAAGCAACACGACGCAGGCGGAATACGAGGCCATCGTTCTCGCGGGCAAGGAGTTCATCAAGGCGGGCGATATTTTCCAATTCGTGCCGAGTCAGCGCTTTGAGACGGATTTCGATCAGCCGCCAGTGGACCTCTATCGGGCGCTGCGCTTCGTCAATCCGTCGCCCTACATGTTCATTCTGGAAATGGGCGATTTCGCATTGGTTGGCAGTTCGCCGGAAGTGCACGTGCGCTCCATCAAGGGGCGCATCGACATTCGTCCCATCGCCGGAACTCGTCCGCGGGGCAAGACGGCGGAAGAAGACGACGCGTTGGCAGAGGATCTGATGAAGGATCCGAAGGAATGCGCGGAGCACCTCATGCTGGTGGACCTCGCGCGCAACGATGTCGGGCGCATTGCCAAGCACGGCACGGTGGTGGTGGATGATTTCATGATCGTGGAGCGCTACAGCCACGTGATGCACATCGTTTCTAACGTATCGGGCGTGCTCGACGAATCCCACAGCGCCTACGATGTGCTGCGGGCGACCTTCCCGGCGGGAACTGTTAGTGGAGCGCCGAAGATACGAGCGATGCAAATCATCAACTCGTTGGAAAAAAACAAGCGCTGCGCGTACGCTGGTGCCGTCGGTTACTTTGGCTTCGACGGTTCCCATGACTCATGCATCACCCTGCGGACATGCCTCTTGAAGGACGGTAAGGCCTACGTCCAAGCCGGTGCCGGCGTGGTGGCAGACTCCGACCCGACCTATGAATATGTGGAAACGGTCAATAAATCGAAAGCTCTGCTCAGCGCCATCGCTCTAGCAAGAACGCTCAGTGCCTGATTTCAAATCTGAAATTTCAAATTTCAAATCCATCCCCATGCTTCTCATTCTCGATAACTACGATTCCTTCACCTACAACCTCGTCCAATACTTCGGCGAGCTGGGTGCAGAAATGAAGATCTTCCGCAACGATGCGTTGACGGTGGACGACGTGAAGGCGCTCAAGCCAGAGCGCATCTGCATTTCACCGGGCCCTTGCACGCCGAACGAGGCGGGCATTTCCTGCGATCTCATCCGCGAGATGGGAGCGACCACGCCCATCCTCGGCGTTTGCCTCGGTCACCAATCCATCGGCCAAGTGTATGGCGGCGATGTGGTGCGTGCGGACCGTTTGATGCACGGCAAAACTTCGCCCATCCATCACAACGGAACCAGCGTGTTCGCCGGATTGCCCGATCCTTTCGAGGCGACGCGTTACCATTCGTTGATCGTGAAACGCGAAACTTTGCCAGATTGCCTAGAAATCACGGCTTGGACGGATGAGGGCGAAATCATGGGGCTGCGGCACAAGCAGCACCCGGTGCACGGCGTGCAATTCCATCCCGAGTCCATTCTCACCCAAGAAGGGAAGAGGATGTTAGAAAATTTCTTAAAGCTGTGAGGAAACTCGGCTGATGAAATGAGGATCCCTCATTTCAGCGGACAATGTCGTAAACCAGGATCTTGCGCGTGAGCGGGACTAACACCTCGTCTTTCTGTTTCAGATGCAGCGGGTGAGGGCCGTAGGCGGCAAGGTCGGCGGCGGAGTCGAAGCGAACCGTTAGGCCAACATCGAATGAGTCATCCACGATGGGGCGATCGCTGGGCAAAGCCGTGCCGGTGTGGAGCGAGCGGATGCCGGGGACGGCACGGAGTTTCTCACAGGCGGCGATGAGTGCGGCGCGATCGGCAGCGTTGCCGGGACGTTTTTGCCACATCAGGACGACGTGATCGATGCTGCCTTTGGGAGCTGGTGGGGAGATGGTGGCGCAGGAGGCGAAGACGAGCGGAATGGCTAGGGCGAGTAGGGTTTTCATGGTGAGAGAAATGGGTGCTAGATTGTCTGCTAGAAAAGCCAGAAGCGGCGTTTTTTGCGTTTGTAGGAGCCGTCACCGACGGAGAGCACCTCGACGCGAGTGGTGGCGAGGCCTTCGTCGCGGAAACCGAGTTTTTTCGCGGCACGGGGCGAGACGTCGAGGATGCGGCCAGCGATGAAGGGGCCGCGATCGTTGATGCGGACTTTCACGGATTTGCCATTCTCCACGTTGGTCACCTTGACGAGGCAGGGCAGGGGCAGCGTTTTGTGTGCGCCGATGAGATGCCATGGCATGACCTTTTCGCCGAGCGACGTGTTGCCGCGTTTGAGGCCGAACCACGAGGACTCGTTGTACCACGAGCAGGTGCCGGTTTCATCGTAGTCGAGCGCCTCGTCGACATCCATCGGGTGGTAAGTCTGGCCGCGCACCGTGTAGGATCGCGTTTGGTAGCCGTCGTAGCCGCCCGGGCGTGAGAAGCAGGAGGTGAAAACGAAAACCGCCGCGCCGCAGACAGCGGCGAGGCGGAGGAGAGGGGAATGGCAAGAGGCAGTGATCACGAATCGCGCTCGCGGATGACTTGCAGGGTGGTGGCGACCTTTTCCTTCATTTCCTTGCCGGGCTTGAACTTGACGGCGGCGCGCGCGGGGATGGGCACATCTTTGCCGGGATCCTTCGGGTTACGGCCAATCTTCGCCTTCATTTCGCGCACTTGGAAGGCGCCGAAGTTGCGCATCACGACGGTGTCGCCGTGGGCGAGGGAGTCGGTGATCTCATCGATCAGGGTCTGGACGACCTCGAGGACGTCCTGTTGAGTGATTTCGTGACCTTTGCTGCCGAGCTGGTCGGTGATCTTGATGACGAGTTCGCGTTTGGTGATGGTAGCCATGGGATTAGGGAGGGGAAAAAACGAGATAGCGGGGCGATTCAACAACTGTCGGGAGGGATTTGTCCCGACTTAAATCGTTAAAAACGCTGCGATTTCCGTGCCATGGAGGCAACTAACACGAATGGATGGGGATTTCAGCCCGCAATCTGGAAAAAATAGCAGAAATTTTCGGATTTCCCGCAGCCTAAATGGCTTGTGAGAGTCATTCGGGATTCCGTGGTGTCAAATTTTCCAACACCTTGGCGGTGGTTTTGAAATGCATTTTGGCGAGTTTTTCGAGCATGCCGAGGCCGTCACGGGTGACCAGTTCGCGAGCGGCGTGGATGACTTCGTCGGACGCGCCGAGCGGGAATTGGATGCCGCCTTTTTCGGATGCCTTGTCCATCCAGTCGATGAAACGTTCGCGGGCGAGGATGGAGGCGGCGGCGACAGCGGTGTCGGATTCGCCCTTGGTCCGTTGTTCGAGGTGAAGCGTGAGGCCTTTGTCGCGCAGCGCTCGTTCGAGCACTTCGGGGCGGGCAAATTGGTCGCTGAGGGCGCGTGGGCAATCAGGGCGGGCGGCGGCGAGTGTTTCGATGGCTTTTGCGTGGCCCCAGGCGAGCAGGCGATTGAGGTTTTTGAACGAGGCAAACATCGCGTTGTAGCGCTCTGGGCCGATGCAAATCACGGTGGTGGTGCAGCCGGGCGTGTCGCGGATGAGAGCGGCAAGTTTGCGAATACGCGCCGGGCTGGTGACGCGCTTGGAGTCCATGATGCCGGCATCGATGAGGCGGCGGGCGATGGTGGCATCGGTGTAAGCACCGGCGATAACGAGCGGGCCGAAGTAGTCGCCCTTGCCGCTTTCATCGATGCCGAAGTGCGGCGCAAACTTGTCCGGTTCGACGACTTCCTCGTAACCGAGCCGCGCCTCGCCGATGACTTCCGGTTCTAACGTGAAGCGGATGAAGTCCTCGGTGCCTTTGCCTTGGACGAGCACCTTGGGGCCTTTTTGATAGACGGTGACGTTGAGCTTGCCCTTGCGACCGGAGAAGAGCGCGTAAGGTTTGCTTTCAAAATCAAATCCCTGTCGCTCCAGCGCGGCACGAAGCAATTCCACCTGCGCAGGAGTCAATGGAGCGGTGTGGCTGGTCACGCAGGGAATTTTTGCGAATGCGGCGCACGGGATCAAGGGGCGATCACTCGCTGACCACAAACATCGCGCCAAACTGATTGCTGGGGACGGGTTGGTCCGGGTTGACCGCCATTTGGGAAATGTCGCCATCCAAGAAGAGCGCGTCCTTGCAGCCGAGCTTGAGAAAGAGGCCTGAAAAATCCCAAAAATTCACCCGTTCTCCTTTGGCGGTGATTGCGAAGACCAAGCGCTTTTCGACATCCACGCCGACGCCATTCCGATGCAGTTTGCTGGTCGAACCTTGATTGAATGCGGGGTGACGCTGGCCATCGAGGAGCAGCAAGGGACCCGATTGGATGGCCCACTCGATCCAGCTTGCCGATTTGATTTGAAACTCCTGCTCGATGCGCGGAAAGGAGGTGGCATTGACGATGGCGGGCGTCCGACCGCTGCTGGATCCGAACAGATAGAGAACTCCGTTAGGCTTGAGGAAAAAGTTTCCGGGTGCTTCGGCGAGGTTGAGGGGATGGAGGTTTTTTTGCTTTTCGCGATGCAATCCGCTGGGGATGCCACCGGGCTCGAAGATGCCAGCGTTCATGATGAAGGCGACCTTCTTGCCCTGCGTTGCGAATGCCGTCTGGACGGTTTCGAAATCTCGATAAGGCACGCCGTTCTTGTCCTTCCAGACAAGGCTGACTTGCTGCGGGTCCAGTTTGACGACGCGAAATTTCACGCCTGCATGGTCGATGCTTTCCTCCGTCACGGCAGCGTTGGCGAGACCGCAGGAAGCGAGGAGAAGGAGCAGGGCGCGTTTCATGTTAGGACACTTCCTTGCGCCTCACGTTCTGTCGATGGGAAAGGAAAACGGCGGTCACCGGCGCAACGTTTGCAACGGAGTGGCCTCCGAGATGCGGCGCGGGAAAGATATCCGCTGGTATTCGTGCGGCAGCGGGCCTAGTCCCCTGCGGTGCGTCGCGAACAGGTCATCCAAAAAGCTCCGGGAAATGTCTTCGGCTGGCTGTGGTTGGTGTTTTTCCTACACGGCATGGCACCGGGCTTCTGGATGCCCGCGCTGACGAACATCCTGACGGCGCGTGGGCTGAGCGAATGGGTCACGCTGGCCTTTGTGGTGCCGCCTTTGTGTGCGCTGGTTTCGCCGTTGGTCGGCGGCGCGCTGGCGGACCAACGATTCTCGGCAAACCGGTTGTTCGTGTGGTCGTCTTTCTTGGCGTCCGCCGCGTTGCTGGCGGCCTTCGCCGTGCTCGAAGCGGGCTGGAACCCGTGGTGTTTCGTGGTCCTACTGGGGATGTATTCGTTGTTTTCCGGCCCATCGTGGGGCTTGTTGACGACCATTTCGATGAGCCATCTGGAGCACGGTGAGCGGAAATTTCCGCTGGTGCGTGTGGGCGCGACGCTCGGTTGGGTGGCGGCCGGGTTGATGACGAGCTTCGTTTTGCTTGCGGACACCAGCCCGGTGGCGGGTTATGCCTCATCGGTCAGCCGCCTCGCGAGCGGGCTGGTTGGCTTCATGCTGCCGCACACGCCGCCGCTGGGGAGTGGCGAAACCTGGCGCAGTCGTATCGGACTGGATGCGTTCAAGCTGTTGCAACAACACGACCACCGCGTGTTTTTCGGCGTGACGGCTTTGTTTTCGATCCCGCTGGCGGCGTTCTACATCTATGCGCCGGAGCTGCTGAAAGTGCTCGGAGACGCGAAGCCGACGGCCACGATGACGATCGCCCAGATCACGGAAATCGTGGCGATGCTGGTGGTGGGGTCGGTGATGACAAAGTTCAGCGTGAAAACGGTGTTGCTGTGGGCGCTGGGGTTGTCGGCGCTGAGGTTCGGGATGAGCGCCTGGGCGGGAGCTTCGGGGCTGGTCGGCTGGCACATCGGCGGAATCGCGCTGCACGGGATGTGTTACACGTTCTATTTCATCACGGCGCAGGTGTTCATGGACAGGCGGGTGGACCCGGGGATGCGGGGCCAAGCGCAGGGATTGCTGGCGTTGGTCACCAGTGGTCTAGGGCCTTTGGTGGGCGCGGTGGTTTGTGGTGCCTTGCGCAACCATCTGGTTGGCAATGGCTTGGAAGGATGGGCGAGCTTCTGGGGTGTGCTTTCCGGAATGATCGCCGTTTGTTTCATCATTTTCGCGATGTGCTACCGAGGTTTGGGACGACCGAACCGATAAGCCTTGAGGCGTGGCAGAAACAGACGTGCGGAATGCACGGCGATGGGCATTTGTGAACGCACACGATGCCTTGTGCGCGGGGAGTGAGGAGGGGTGCGTTTTTGTAACGTGCTGACAGTCAAATGGAATGGTGAATTTTGCGAATGTTTGGCATTTCCCCTGCGATGGAGAGAGCCGTCATTCAACCCTCCTCCTACCATGAAACCAAAGTCATTCCTCCGCCAATCGAGCCCTTGGATCGCATCTGTGGTGATTACGCTTTCTTCACTTTCGTCAGCTCATGCGACCCCTTCGGCCTTGCCGACAGGCGATCAGGAAATCGCCGCGTTTGTGGAGCTGGAGGTGAATTTGGATCAGCAGGCTGAAGGCGCTGGGATCAAAGTTCGCATGGATGAGGGCGTTGCAATTCTCAAAGGCCGTGCACTTTCGCTCGCGCAAGCGGAGCGGGCCGCAAGGCGCGCCATGTCGACAGTCGGCGTGGATTCGGTCGTGAATGCGGTGGCCATCCAATCGCATCCCGCTGCGCAGATGCTGGGAGAAATCGAAAATTCCCTCAAAAAGCAGCGCATGGTCGACACCGCGGAGGTGAGTTTCAGTCTAAACGGCTCGCGAGTGACTTTGAAGGGAAGCGTCAATTCCAGCACGGATCGGGAATTGGTCAGAAGTTTGGTCGCAGGTGTTGCCGGCGTTTCATCCATCGGCAATGAGTTGGAAGTGACGGGCGACGCGCCGCTCAAGGATTTTCAAATCGCCGAACAGCTGAGGTTTTTGATCCGCAATGATACGGCTTTCCAAGGATTGGACATCGCGGTGAGTGTCAGCTCGGGTTCGGTGGCCTTGCGCGGTGAGATTGGATCGAGCGATGAAATGGGCAGGCTGATGCGTCTTTGCCGAGTGGATGGCGTGAGCGGATTTCGCACCTCAGGTCTATCGATCAACGCCGATCTCGCGATGGAAGCGTTTGAGGATAAAGAGTATGGAACGAGCGAAGCGCTGCGCTCGTTGGCCTTGGCCTTTCGCAAGGATGAACGCATCCGTCCAGAATCCATAGCTGTAAAGATGCAGGACAGAACTCTGACTTTGAGCGGAATGGTGGAGCATCGCACCGCGAGCGACGCTGCTGAGGCCAACGCTAGGGCGATTCCTGGGATCGCCGAGGTGGTCAACCGGTTGGTGGTGGAACCCGCATCGCACCCCGAAGTCCAAGCCGCTTCAGCCCCGCTGGTTTTGCCTCCTCAAAAAGCTCGCGGGCTCAGCGTCCGGTCTGGCCGTTGAGAGCGAGCAAATTCAAATTTCCCCCTTCGGCTCTGCCGGAGGGGGATTTTTCGGTTTCCGGCTGCCAAATTCCCAGCCAAGCGGCATCTCGCGGAGAAGGGGCGGGTGCGGCGCTGAGGACACCGGCGGCAGTGACGAAGTCTCCTTGGCGCGCGGCTTTCCAAGCGTCGGGATAAGGCCATCGCTCGGGATGGAGCACGGCGTCTGCCGCCTGCCTAAGTGGGGATGGCAGCACCGGCTTGAGGAGAAAATCGACCACGCCATGCCGTCCGGCGCGGGCGACAAGGCCGGGATTGAGCACGGAGACACAAAGGATGACAGGAACCTGATTGCCCGTTTCCCGGACGGCATCGATGACTGCCGCTCCGTCGAAATGCGGCATGCGCAGATCGAGAATGAGCAGATCGAAGTGGCGAACTGCGAGGCGATCTAGGGCGGAACGTCCATCGCCAACGGAGTCCACCTCCGTGTTTGCATCCCGCAGTGCGTAGGAAAACGCGAGCCTGAGCGTCGGTTCGTCATCCACCACAAGGATGCGGCGCTTACCAAGCAAAGGGAATTCAGGCGATTGGGACATCGATGAAAAACTCAGTCTGATCCTCCTGGCGCTCTCGGAGTCCGATGCGCCCTTCATGCGCACGGATGATTTCCCGGGAAATAAAAAGACCAAGGCCGACCCCATCAATGGCCTGTCCTGGAGCGCGGTAGAAGCGCTCGAAGATGCGGCTTTGGCTTTCAGCGGGCACGCCTGGACCTTGATCCACGATGGAAATCCGCACGAAATCGGCATCGGGTTGGGTGATTCGAAGCGTCACCTCACCGCCGCTCGGACTGTGCTTGATGGCATTGCTGACGAGGTTGTTGAGCACCTCGTCGAGGCGGACTGGATCGGCCAAGATTTCAGGAACCGTCTTGTCTGGGGCAATGATACGGAGGGTGGCGTTTTTGCGAGAAGCGAGGGTTGCATGGCTATTGGCGACGCGCTGAATGCTTTCTTCCACCGACATGGGCTGGCGGTCGAGGTGGGTGGTGCCGCTTTCCGCACGAGAAAGGTCGAGCAGGTTGTTGAGCGTGGCCAAGAGCCGTTCGCAGTCTTCGTTGGCGGAAGCAACCATGACGCGCTGCATCTCGTCCAAATGGGTCGATCGTTCCTCAAGCAGGAGGTGGAGCACCATTCGGATCCCCGTCAGTGGCGTTTTGATTTCATGGCTGACCGTGGAAATCAGATTGGTCTTCATGTCATCCAGCCAGCGGATGCGACTCACATTGTGAAGCTGCACCGCCCAGCCCGAATGCGTGGATTTTTCCGATTCGTAGCGGAAAATGCGGGGAAGGTAGAAAAATTCCTTTTCGTCGATGCGGAACAGCAGGGCCTCGCGCGGATCCTCGGGCAGGAAATGGGCGGACGTCGCGCGGCATTCGTCGAGGATGTTCTGGATCTTCAATGGCAAGCGACCTCCGACACCGAGGTTCTCGGTCAGCTTCTCCGCAGCGGGATTGATCTGGAGGATGTCGGCATCTTCATCGAGGACGAAAACGGGTGAGGGGATGGCTTCTAGAATCGCCCCATTGATGAGGTTGGCGCGGCGCAGGTTTTCGTCGCTCTCGCCGCGGCGTATCTTGAGTTCCAGCGCCATGTCGTTGAACGCGGCGATGACTTTGGAGAATTCGCTGCCTGGCTGCGGTTGGGAAAGCGTGAGCTCGAAGTTTCCTTTGCGAATCTCGTCGATGGAGCGCTCCAAGGTGGTCACCGGATCCACCAGATGATGGACGAGTTGGGTGTAAATGATCACTGCGACGCCCGTGCCAAGGAGCACCAAGGTGCTGACCAGGAGGATGTTATTTCCCGAAACATGGCTCATGCCACGAGTGGAGGAAAACAACTTTTCCTCGCCGAGATTCATCAGGTTTTCTGTCAGGTCGATGAGGCGTTGAGTCTGCGTGCTGGTGTACTGGAGCAGTTCTTCGCGCTGAATGCGGGTGGTCGCAGTGCCCGCGAAGAAGTTCTCGTAGCCCGCGAAATAGCTGGCCATGACCGGTTGAACGCGAGTGATAACGCTCTTCCAACGCGGGTCGTTGTTGGCGTTCTGATGGATGGTGGCCAGCCGCCCGTCGAGATCGACCTTGGTGCGATCAAAAAGCGCCCGGTCTAGCGCGATTTCGGAAGGCGGTCCGGCCAGGCTGGGCAGGTAGGTGGTGTTGATCGTTGCCGTCAGCGTGCGGATGTCTTGGGACGCGTCGATGATGCGGTAATTGACACGCAGCTCCTTATCGAAGGCCTTGGCGGTGTCGCGCATCAACAACAGGGCTGCCGCGCCCACGCTCCACAGCAGGAGGATGATCGTAAGAAGTCCGTAAAACAGCCGCAGGCGTAACATGAAATCAGTAAGTTAGGGCGGGATCAGTTGATGCCATAGCGCTTCCGTTTGCGGTAGAGCGTGGCCTTGTCGATGCCAAGTACCGCTGCGGCGTCGTGCAGCGATGGTGCCCAGCCGAGAACCTTGGTGAGGTGAGCTTGCTCGACCTCTTCCAGACTGTGCTCGCCACCGATGCCAGGCTGTCCGGCTTCCTGACCATTTCCGGAAGCGACAATGGGCATCGGGTTGGGCATGTCTTCGGCCTCCACTTGGCTGCCTTTGGAAAGGATGGCCGCTCGCTCAATGGCATTGCGCAGCTCGCGAAGATTGCCTGGCCATGGGTGGCGCATCAGTGCAGCGCGGCCTTTTTCGCTGAAGCCGTCAATTTTTCGGCCGAGTTGGTTGGCGAAGAACTCGAGGTAATCTTTGGCAAAGCGGGCGAGATCGGCCGGACGTTCGCGCAGGGCGGGAACGGTCACGCTGATCACGTTGAGGCGGTAATACAGGTCTTCGCGAAACTCGCCGGAACGAATGCTCGCCTGCAAGTCGCGGTTGGTTGCGGCGATGACGCGGACATTCGACTCGCGCACCTTGTTTTCCCCAAGCCGTTCGTACTCCCGTTCCTGCAACAGCCGCAACAGCTTCGGCTGAATTTCCATCGGCAGTTCGCCGATTTCGTCGAGGAAAAGCGTGCCCCCCTCGGCGGCATGCACCTTGCCCCAGGTGTCCTTGATCGCCCCAGTGAAGGAGCCCTTCATGTGGCCGAAAAGGACACTTTCGAGCAGCTCTTTGGACAAGCTCGGGCAGCTCACCGTGACGAATGGCTTGTCGCGCAAGTGGCTGCGATCGTGGATTTCCCGCGCGATCACGCTCTTGCCGGTGCCGCTCTCGCCGAGGATGAGAATGGAGGCGTTGGTGGCGGCAGCGCGGAAAAGGACGTCGAATTCCTCCCGTGTCTTGGCGTCTTCGGAGTTGAAGCGCAGCGGCGGGGACGTGTGCTTGACCTCGCTTTTGAGTTCTTGCACGACCTCCTTGAGCTGGATCACCTCGCCTTGGGTTCGCAGCGCCTTTTGCGCCTTGATCAGGATGGTCCGCAGTTGGTCGGGCGTGAACGGCTTTTCCAAGTAGTCGAAAGCTCCGAGTTGGGTCGCCTTCACGGCGGTGGAAATCGACGCATGGGCGGTGAAAATGGTCACCAATTGCTGCGGCTTCATCGCCACGATTTTTTGGAGAATTTCGAGCCCATCCTCGTCTCCCAGCCGGAGATCGAGGAAAACCAAATCGAAGTTTTCTTCCTTGATCCGCTTCAACGCGAGGGTGCCGTCTTCAGCGGATTCCACGTAATGGCCTTCGGCCTCCAAGGCGAGCGAGGTGGTGAGGCGTATCGATTTTTCGTCGTCAACAATGAGAATATCCATGTGGGTTGAGTGAATAATGATTAACCCATTACCATTCTCCATGCCGCATCGGTCGTGATGCTTTAAACGACCTAGAGTGAATGGTTTACGGAATTTCTTGGGACTTGGAGATGCTGCGGCATCGTGCAAATAGGGAGCATGTGCTGATGCTTCGTGCAAGATGCAATCGTTTGGAGGGGGCTTCACACCCAATGCGACCGCGAAATGTCCTCATGATGAATGGATTAGGAGAAATTTCCAAACTGGTGCGTCGCTTGCAAATGAGATCGCACCATGAATCCAATCCTTATTTCCAAGACCAACTGCAAATCGAACACGAAGCCCAACTTTCGCCGTGTTGCACTTCTCGCCGGAGCGTCCCTGCTTCTCATTGCAGGGGCATCCACCTCATGCAGCACCGCACGCGGATTTGGCCAAGATGTCGAAAAGACCGGCGACAAAATCCAAGACGCTGCAGCTCGTTGAGAGCCTCGCCGATCTCGCCCCCGCCGCCGAAACGTGCAAGCGCACTGTTTTGGCGGCGTTTTTTTTGAGGGAAATGGCTTCGCGTCGGTTTCGCTGAGAGAATCAGGAGGCGAAATGGGCGAGGATCTTGGCGGCGGCGTTTTCCGCGGTCATGCCGTGAAGCTCGCGCAACTGGTCCGGCTTGCCGTGTTCGATGAAGGCGTCCGGCCAGCCGATGCGCTCGACCGGAGTGTGGATGCCGGCGTCGTGCAGGTTTTCGATGACGGCTGCGCCGAAACCATTGAAAAGGACGTGATCCTCAAACGTGCAGACGACCTTGCACTTGCCGCCGTAGCTTTGTAGCACGTTGGCGTCGAGTGGCTTGATGAAACGCGGGTTGATGAGCGCCACTGAGAGGCCTTTCGCTTCGAGCAGCGCCTTGGTCCGCTCGGCCATTTCGAACATCGTGCCGAGGCCGATCAGGGCGACGTCGGTGCCGTCGGCAACGACCTCCGCCTTGCCGATTTCGAGCAACTGTGGGACCGCCTTGACCGGGGTGCCCTTGATCACTCCACGTGGGTAGCGGATGGCGGACGGGCCGTCGTCGTAGTTCGCCATGGTATGGAGCATGTCGACGAACTCGTCCTCGTCCTTGGGCTGCATGTGGATGATGCCCGGGATGTGGCGCAGGTAGCCGATGTCAAAGAGGCCGTGGTGCGTCGGGCCGTCGTCGCCGGACAAGCCGCCGCGGTCCATGCACAGGCGGACGGGCAGCCCTTGCAGCGCCATGTCATGGATGATCATGTCGTAGGCCCGCTGCATGAAGGTCGAGTAAATCGCGAGGAAGGGCCGAAAGCCTTCCGTGGCGAGGCCGCAGGCGAAAAGCGCGGCGTGTTCCTCGGCGATGCCGACATCGAAGTAGCGGTCCGGGAGTTCGTTTTTGAAAATCTCCAGCTTGGTCCCGCCGGGCATGGCGGCGGTGATGGCGACGATTTTAGGATCCTTTTTCGCGAAGTCCGTGACGGCACGGCCGAAGAGGTCCGAGCAGGTCGGTGTGGTGACGGCGTCGGTGGAGCCATCCTCGATCTTGTAGGTGCCGAGGCCGTGGAATTTCCCCGGATTGTCGAGCGCAGGTTGGTAGCCGCGGCCTTTCTCGGTGATGATGTGGAGGACGACCGGCTCGTGGAGGGTCTTGAGGTGCTCGAAGGTGCGGACCAGCAAGGGCAGGTCGTGGCCGTCGATGGGACCGAAGTAGCGCATCCCGAATTTCTCGAACAGGACGTTCTGGAAAAGCAGGTTTTTGGCGCCTTCCTCGACGCGGTGGGCCAGCGTGCGTGCGGCTTTCCCGGCGATTTTTTCCACGAAATCGGCGGCTTGGCGGCGGACGGCTGCGTAGGTCGAGTGGGTTTGGAGCGCGTTGAAATAACGGGCGATGGCGCCGACATTTTTGTCGATGGACCATTCATTGTCGTTGAGGACGACGATGAATTTCTTGGTGGTCTCGGCGATGTTGTTGAGCGCTTCAAGCGTCGGTCCGCAGGTGAAAGCAGCGTCTCCGGCGACGGCGACGACGTGGTTGTCTGCGCCAGCGAGGTCGCGTGCGGCGGCCATGCCGAGGGCGGCGGAAAGCGCGGTGCCAGCATGGCCCGCGCCGTAGGAATCATGCTCGGATTCGCTGCGCAGCAGGAAGCCATTGAGGCCTTTGTAAGTCCGTATGGTGTCGATGCGATCGGCGCGGCCGGTGAGCAACTTGTGGACGTAGCCTTGATGGGAGACGTCGAACACGAACTTGTCCTGAGGCGTGGCGAAAACGCGGTGCAGCGCGACGCTCAACTCGACCACACCGAGGTTGGGGCCGAGGTGGCCGCCCGTTTTCGAAAGCGAATCGATCAACGTGCGGCGGATCTCGGCGGCGAGTTCCAGCAGTTGGTCATCGGTGAGATTTTTGACATCGGCCGGGCCGTGAATGGTGGAAAGCAGGGGGCCGAGGCCCAAGGTCTTAGAAGAGGCGGATGTCATTAGAGTCGTCGTCGGGATCGTCCGTGGAGGCGGTCGGGGCAGTTTTTTCGTCCGGCTTGCCCGGGGTTTCCAGAGAAATTTCGGCTTGGTTGCGCAGGGTGATCAGCTCGATGCGGTTGCGGGCGTCTTGGAGGCTGGCATCACAACGATCGAGCAGGGTGGAGCCTCTTTCGTAGTGCTCGACGAGTTGTTCGAGCGAAAGATGCTCATGCTCCATGGCTTCGACGATGGCTTCCAAATCGGCCAACGATTCCTCGAAACCGGGCGCTTGGGTTTCGTCGCCGTCAGCGGCGGGCTTCCTGCTGCGTGGCATGATCAGTTGGTCTGTTGCTGGGGGGCGTTTGGGATCACGTGGTCGGTGTAGAATACCATGTCCGGCGGGACCAACCATTTGCGGAAGTAGTAGCGCTTGGCGATGTTTTCGATGTGCTGGTCCTTGTCGTAGATCGAAACGCCTTCGCGGAAATTTGCTCCAGGGCGCAGTGGCCAAGTGGCGGCGGTGACTCGTCCGTCGAGCACCATGGAGGTGAAATCTCGGTAGTTGGCCGCCACTTCCATGACCGGGCCGGTGCCGTGGGAGGACGGGGAAATCAGGATGCCCGCAAACGGCGTTTGGAGGTCTGCTGCGAGAGTTTCCAGTCTTTCGAATCCCTCGCGCTTGGGCGGCAGCCAGATGCTGACGCGGTCGGCGTACCACGCGACCGCCCATGGCTGGTCGGAAACGACGATCTGCTTTTCGCGGACCCATCCTTTGAGGCCAGACTCCGTGCTGTTGAGCACTGGGGCGTAGTAGGGAGGCCAATGCGGCACTCCGCCATGGTCGCGGCGATCAAGCCCGCGGCTGACGCGGTTTGGCAGCGCCAGCAACAAGGGCAACGCGCAGATGCCGACGACCACGAAGAGGTGGAGGTTGCGCAAGATGGGATTGGAAATCACCACATCCAATCGGCTCCACAGAATGGAGATGAACGCCAACCCGTAAGCCGTCATGATGGGCGCAAACAACAAGTGGAGCTGGTTTGGATCCAGCACTTCCTTGGTGATGCCGAAAAAGGCCATGCCGAGGGCTGCAAAGACCCACATCAACAGGATGGCCCAGCGGAAATGGGCGATGGAGGCACGCTTGAAGGGATGCAACAGGGCGATAAAAAACAACGGTGCGACAACGATGCCTGCGAGGAAGGGAATGATATCGGTGGCTTGTAGCAGAACCAAACGCAGGATTTTCGTCATCAGGCCGTTGAGCACCAGTGGCTCGCTGGCCAAGTCTGTGGTGCGCATGACTGCGGCTTCCGAGCCGTTTCCAAGACCGTTGTAGAGCGTTAGGAAAGCCGTGCCGAAGGGCGATCCGGAGTGCGTGTTGTTGCGCAACATCACAAAAATCGCGGGAACTAGGATGAGCACGAGGATGGAAATGCCGACCAATCCGCGCGGCCGAAATGCGACGGCGGCGTAGATGATGTAACCCAGCGCGATCCAGACGGTCATCCAGTGAGTCAGCGCAAGCAGCGTGAAGAAGACCCCGGCGATCACCGCAGGCGTCATCGCGACGCGCCCTTCTGCCGTGGCCTCGACGGCTCGATAGACGAAATAGATCCCGCTGGAAAACAGCAGCAGCATCAGCATTTGCGGCAGCCCGCTGAGCGAGAAATTCCAGAATGTCTCGCAGAAGAGCATCAGGATGGCACAGACCCCGGCGATCTTGGCGTCGAAAATGCGCGAGATGAGCAGGTAATTTACCCCGATGGCCATCAGGAAAAACAGCGTGGCAACCGTGGCGATGACGCGATCCAAGGGGAACACCACCTCGTTTTTATTCATCTGCCAGACGCTGGAATCATCTGCGCCGATGAGCTTGAGCACGGCCGCGTTGAGCAGCGGATTGAGCGGGGAATGGTAGGTGTCCTCGAAGCCGAAAAACGGAGTTGCCCCGTTGGCGGCTTTCTCCGCCTGATCGTAGGCGACAGGACGTATCATCTTGGTGGTGAATCCGTTGCCGCGCGCGATTTCACGGGAAATCTGCGCCTGGTCCATCGCTTGCGGCGAGTTGAGACCTTGGAAGAGAACGAACAGGTTGCCCAAGGTGAGGATGATCAGGACGAGGAAAAAGAGGCTGCGGCGGATGATGATGCCGGTGTCCAGCTGGGCGGAGGGGTTACTCATGAAAAGTGGGGATGGGGCGGGAAAATCGATTCAGATACCCAGTTCCTTAAGCTTGCGCTGGAGGGTTCTGCGGCTGAGGCCGAGCAAATCCGCCGCATGGGTCCGGTTTCCGCCGGAGGTGGCGAGGGCCGCGCGGATGGTGCTGGCTTCGAGCGCATGCAAGTTGAATTCCGTCGGGGCATCAAGGGTGATTTTCCCCGCTTCCGCAGGCACGGTGATGGACCATCCTTGAGACAGCAGGAATTGAGGCAGATGACGCACTTCGATGACGGAATCGTTACTCATCACCACGCCGTGTTCGATGACCGTGCGCAGCTCGCGGACATTGCCCGGCCAGTTGTATTTCGTCAGCAATTCCATCGCCTCGTCGGTCAGCGGCTTGATCGGTCTGTCGTTTTCTTTGGCGAACTCCTGCAAGAAGCTGTTGGCCAGCAGTACGATGTCCTCGCGCCGTGTCCGCAGCGGCGGCATTTCCACCTTCACCACGTTGAGGCGGAAATAGAGGTCTTCACGGAAATCGCCACGGGCGACGAGTTCCTTGAGGTTCTTGTTGGTCGCGGCAATGACGCGCACGTCCACCTTGATCGGGCTGTTTGATCCGACGCGTTCGAGCGTCCGTTCGGACAGGATGCGTAGCAGTTTCACCTGGGTCGCCGGGTCGATCTCGCCGATTTCGTCGAGGAAAAGTGTGCCACCGTCCGCCTGTTCAAAGCGCCCGATGCGGCGTTGCGAGGCTCCGGTGAACGCCCCTTTTTCATGGCCAAACAGCTCGCTTTCCAGCAGCTGCGGCGAGAGCGCCGCGCAATGGACGATGACCAGCTTCGATGCGGGTCGGCCGGAAAGGTGGTGCAAGGTGTGCGCGACGACCTCCTTGCCGGTTCCTGACTCGCCTTCGATCAGGATGGTTGCACGTGTCGGCGCGACTTGCTGGACGAGGTCGGCGACCTTGCGGATGGCGGGGGATTTGCCGATGAGCCGGTCGAGTTTGTGGGATTTTTTGACCTGCTGGGTGAGCTGCTGGTTTTCGGTTTCCAGCGTCCGTGTCCGCAGCCCGCGCTTCAACAGCATCTCCACTTCGTCGAGATTGAGTGGCTTGGTGACGAAGTGCCACGCGCCGCGGCGCATCGCTTCCACCGCCGTGTCCACCGAGCCATAGGCGGTCATCATGATCGCCAACGGCGGTTCCGGCAGCGCGAGTGCGGCGTCGAGCAGGTCCATGCCAGAATCGCCGCCGAGCCGCAGGTCGGTGAGCAGCAGCTTGATCGGCTCGGATTTCAAAATCGCCAACGCCTCGGCGGTGCCGGCTGCGGTGTAGATTTCGAATTCCTCCTCAAGCGCGCTCCGCAGTCCGTCGCGGGTGGCGCGCTCGTCCTCGACGATGAGCAATGTAGGAAGCATGGGGTAAGGGTAGGGATCGTGAAAGTGGCCTTCATGCATCCTCTTCTCGGAAGAGAGGGTGGATTGAAGATTTTGAAAACATCATGAAGGGCGCGTGAATTGTGGTTTAAAAAAGGATTCTATCACTTTTTCGTTTTACAAATCGATCACCGGATCGGGATCTGGGGCGCAGAGCAGGCGGACGGAACGCTCGGTGCGTGGCAGGTGGATGAGCACGCGCGTCCCGTGGTTCACCTCGCTCTCGATCTCGATTTCCCCGCCGTGCTCACGGATGATACGGCGCACGATGAGCAAGCCGAGCCCGGAGCCAGACGATTTCGTCGTCCGATACGGCTCGAACAACGCGCCCATGTGTTCCGGGGAAATGCCGGTGCCGTTGTCCTCGATGGAAATGACATATTCATAATCGTTGACCCGCGTGCGGATGGTGATGTGACCTTCCGTCCCGGTGATGGCCTGATAGGCGTTGCGAATCAGGTTGTAGAAAACCTGCTGGAATTGGCCGTGGTCGATGGCCACAGGCGGCAGAGACTCCGCGAGATCCAGCTCGACGCCAATCTTGCGAGTTTCGAGCTCTGGCTCTAACAATCGAAGCGTCTCGTGCAGCAACTCGTGCAAATCCTGGCGCTCGCGGTGCGGCGTGGTCGGGCGCACGGCGTGCAGGAAATTCTTCAGAATGCCGTCCAGCCGGCGTATTTCCTCGCGGGCCGTGGAAAGGTGTTCCTCCAGCGGCGCTCGATCGCCGGGCGGCAGCTTGCGCATCTTGCGGCCTAACAGTTGGAGGTGGATGTCCAGCGAGTTGAGCGGATTTCCAATCTCATGCGCGACTCCGGCGGCCAGCAACGTGAGCGCGTTGAGCCTTTCCGATTCCAAGTTCTTCTCCGCCTCGGCGCGGGTGGTCGTCAGGTCGCGCACCAGCAACACGTATCCCAGCGATCCGTCGGTGCTGTCGTCATCGTCGATGGGCGCGAGGTAGAAATTCAAATAGCGATTTTCCGGATAGAAGATCTCGAGATCGCGGCTCACGGTGCGGCCCGGCTTGGCCAGCGTTTTCCAATCCAGTCCGCGGATCTGGTCGGAAATAAACTCGCCGAGCGCGGTTTCGGCATCCAGCCCGAAGAATTGGCAGGCGGCATGGTTGAGGAAGCCGATCTCGCCCTTGGGATCCAAGATGATGACGCCCTCATGCAGAGCTTCGAAGACCTTTTCCAAAAATCCCTTCTCGCGGATCAGCCGATTGACGATCTGCTGAACGTCGCCCGGGACCACGCGATCCAGCCGCGAAACGAGTTTTTCCAAAAACCCAGACTTCACCTTGTGTTTGCCAAGCTTGGATTTTCGGTGTTCAGGGAGAGGCATGGATGACGTTCGTTTGGTCCTTTGCACCTTCCCCGATGCCGGGCAGGCGCGACAAATTGGCACGCTCCTCGTGGAAATGCAACTGGCGGCCTGCGTGAATCTGATCCCGACCGTAGAGTCGATTTACCGCTGGCAGGGAAAGGTCGAAACCGCCACCGAAACGCTCGCCCTTTTCAAGACCACCGCCACCGCCTTTCCCGCCTTCGAAACCGCCCTCATGGAACTCCATCCCTACGAAGTCCCGGAAATCATCGCGCTCGATCCCGCTCAAGTCTCAGGCCCGTATCGCGAGTGGGTGCTTACTAACACGGATTCCGTGAAGCGGTAGTTCAACTCGTCATCGAAGGAATCGACCGTTCCATCCAGTGGCAAGAACGCATCAATACCGAGCCATCTCAGGATCGATGCGTTGCGCCCATTCTTCGATTCCGCCGCTCATGGAAAATGCGTTTTCCACGCCGATGGAGCGCAGGAAATGGGTGGCACGCAGCGAACGCACCCCGTGGTGGCAATACACCACCACTCCGCGCTCGTTTCGTGCTAACAGCTTTTCACGAACTCCGGAAAACAAGCCCAGCGGAATCCATTCGTTGCCGCCAATCTGGCAGATCGCCAGCTCATCCTCTTCCCGACAATCGATCAGCTTCGGCCGTTCCTCTCGCGGCAGGTGTACCCATTCCGCCACCGCTGTCGCGCTGATTTCTTGGGTCACGGCGGCGTCGGGCAATTGCGCGCTCATTCGACGATGACGGGAGTGCCGAGTTGCACGTTTTCGAAGAAGTGCGTAGACATCTGGTGCGGCATGCGGATGCAGCCGTGGGACGCTGCGTAGCCGGGCAAGTAGCCGGTGTGCATGCCGATTCCGCCATTGATGCGCATGAAATTCGGCATGGGTGCGTTGTAGAAAATCTCGCTCGATTTCGGCTTGTCCACGCGGATGTCCACGTTGTCGTTGGTCGTTTGTCCGGTGGCGCGGTCTTTGAACACCCCGTAGGCCGATGACTTGTGATCCTTGTCCTTTTCCGTGATCTTGTAGCGTCCCGCCGGTGTGCCGTGGTCTTCACTGCCACTGGAGATGCGTGAAACTCCGACGAGCGTGCCGCCTTTGTAGAAAAATGCCTTTTGCTGCGTGCGGTTGATGCGGATGAGCGGGCTGCCTTGCGCGCTGTCGCCGTCCCAATACGAAACGTCATCTGGGATGGCCGGGGCAGGGTGGTTGGCTCCGCTGGACGTCCGCTGATGGACGGGGCCGCCGACGCCGGTGAGGTAGTCGGATTTTTGCGGGCCGCCCAGGCCACACGAGTTCAGCACGAATGCGGCGGCTCCGAGCAGCGGCAGATGCTTAAGAAATGTTGATTGGTAACCCTTGGTCATGCGGCGGACCATGGACCCATGTCCGGTCCCGGTCAAGCCAGCGTCCGCGGAGGAGGTGGGCGGGGTTGACAAGGCTCCCGCCGCCTGAGGAAGCTGGCGGCGGATGAATCAGAGGACGCAGGGCGAAGCCGCATGGATCTACCGCAAGGTGCTTGCCCATCCCTTGCTCGCCGCGTTTCTCCAGCAGCAGGGGGCGGTTGACGGCTCCTTGCAGGTGGGGTGGGGGTTCAAGGCCAGTGGGTTAGCGGCGATGAAAGCGGCGAAATCGGGCGATGCTCGGTTGCTGCTGCTGGAGGACGCCTTCGTCCGCTCGCTCCGTCCTGGCAAAGACGCGACCGTTTACGGCCTCATTGCAGACAGCCGGGGTATCCATTACGACGCAACGGGGGAGTCGGACTTACTCACCGCGCTGGACACGGGGAAATCGGTCGGCTGGATGCGACCCGATCTTGGCGATGAAGATGTCCCGGCATTGATGGAGCGTTTCCGCCAAACGGGCGCGTCGAAATACAATTGGTTTCCCGGCGAGGTCCGCGATGACGACCTGCCCGAGCGCGAAGGGATTCTCGTTGTCGATCAAACACGCGGCGACGCGGCCATCACCCGTGGCGGCCTCGCGCTCGCCGATTTTGACCGCATGCTCCGCGACGCGCTGGACACGTCGGACGGCGCGCCAGTTTATGTTCGGGCTCATCCGGATCATCTCTATCGGAAAAAGCATTCCTGCTTCTCGCCGGAGTTGCTAGCAGACAAGCGCATCCACCTGCTTTCCCCGGATCTGTCTCCGGCGCAATGCTTTCGCTTCTGCCCCACCGTCATGGTGGGCACCTCGCTGATGGGCATGGAAGCGCTCATCCACGGCAGGAAAGTGGTCACTTACGGTCGCCCCTTTTTCGCAGGTCGCGGCCTCACGGAAGATCGGGGTGGATTTGAATCGCGCCGACCCGTGGATTTAGCAGATCTCTTCGCCGCAGCGTATCTCCGCTACAGCCACTATTTCGATCCAGACAGCCGCGAGCCGTGTGGCTTGGGGGAAATCCTCGACCACCTCGCGCTGCAAAAGGAAATGTTCCGTCGCAATCGCGGCCGCAGCGTCACCGTCGGTTTTTCGCCGTGGAATCGCAAGATCGCCGCGAGCTACTTGCGCAGCCCTGCCGGGGAAATCATCCACAACTGCGATGGGATGGCTGAGGCGACACGCATCCTCGTTTGGGGGCGCAAGGCGGGTCGAGACTTGCCAGAGGCAACTCACGTCGAGGACGGATTCATTCGTTCCAAGGGCCTCGGCGCGGCTTTCAATTTCCCCTACTCTTGGGTGCTCGATTCGCGCGGCATCTACTTCGATTCCAGTGGCCCGTCCGATCTTGAGGAAATTTACAACCAGGGATTTGCCACAACCGATCTGGCGCAAGCACGCGAGTTGATCGCCGTGCTGCGTGAAAAGCGCCTGACGAAATACAATCTAGCGGGTGATCGCATCACCCTTGATGAAAGTTTGGTGAAAGGACGCAAAGTCATCCTCGTTCCCGGCCAAGTGGAGGCGGATGCGTCTATCGCCTTCGGCAGTCCCGAGGTTCGATCTAACATCGAGCTTTTGCGCCGCGTGCGTGCCGCCGAGCCGGACGCTTATCTGGTTTTCAAAGCGCATCCAGACCTCGTCGCCGGTGCGCGCCATGGCAATGTCTTGCCCGAGGGATTTGCCGAAGCCTGCGACCTCGCCGTCACCGAAGGCAATGTGCTCGATTGGCTCGATGTCTGCGATGAGGTCCACACGATGACTTCCACCGTCGGCTTCGAGGCGCTCATCCGCGAGAAACCCGTCGTGACCTACGGCATGCCCTTTTACGCTGCTTGGGGATTGACCACGGACCGCCTCGATTGTCCGCGCCGGATGCGGAAACTCAGCTTGGACGAACTCGTTTGCGGCGCGCTCATGAAGTACCCGCGTTACCTGAATCCTGCGACTGGCGAGTTCACCACCGCGCTGAAAGTCACCCGTTTGCTCACTGCGGACGGCCCGCCCGGCGATTCCCGTGCGCTGCATCTCAAGGCGGTTTCCGCACTGAAAAAACTCTGGGTGGAATCCGCCCGAAAATCCTGATCCGTTTGAATCCCACTGCGAAACCCATGTCTGATAGGCCGCTCCGCATCGAGGTGGTCACGGACACCTATGTGCCGGACATCAACGGCGTTTCATTTTCGTTAGGCCATCTATGCACCGGTTTGAGGGCACGCGGTCACCAGGTCGAAATCATCCGTTCGGGCCGATCCCACAGCGAGCACGAGTCCACGGTGTTTTCTTGGCCGCTGCCAGGCTATTGGGAAATCAAGGTGGGAGCGCCGTGGCCGGGAGAGTTGTTAGCACGTTGGCGCAAACACCGGCCCGACGTCATCTACGTCGCCATTGAGACGCCGCTTGGCTTCTCCGCTGTCGCTGCCGCGCGCAAACTGGGCATCCCGTTGGTCGGTGGATTCCACACCAATTTCCGCGAATACCTTCAAAACTACGGGGTCGATTGGATAGGCCGCCAAGTTTGGCGCTATCAGAAATGGTTCCACAGTCGGCTCGACCGCACGCTCGTCCCATCTCCAGACGCCCGCGAAAAGCTCGCCAACGCGGGGTTTTCCCAAGTCTCCGTCCTCGGTCGAGGGGTGGACACAGAGTTGTTCAATCCGCGCCGCCGCAGCGCAGAACTCCGCCGCAGCTATGGCGCGGTGGGGGACAGTCCCGTCGCGCTCGTCGTCGGTCGTGTTTCTACGGAAAAGAACATCTGCCTCGCGATTCGCGCCTTCCAGCGCATGAGGCAAGCCTGTCCAGAAATGGTCTGCATGGTCGTCGGCGACGGCCCAGCGCGGGCGAAGCTGATGCGGGCGCATCCCGATGTGCTTTTTCCAGGCTATCTAACCGGCGAACGGCTTGCCGCCTGCTACGCGTCCTGCGACATCATGCTTTTCCCCAGCGAAACCGAGACCTTCGGCAATGTCCTCATCGAGGGGATGTCGAGTGGACTCGCTGTGCTGGGTTACGATTACGCCGCCGCCGGTTGGCACGGACGTGACGGTGAAAACCTGCTCAAAGTCCCCTTGGGCGATGAGGATGAATTCATCGAAAGCTCCGCCCGTCTGCTAGAATCCAGCCTTCGCGAAACCCTCGGTCGCGGCGCACGGGCGACGGCGGAATCGCTCGCTTGGCCCGCCATCATCGACGAACTGGAATCCGTCCTTCACGAAGTTATAGACCGTTAGATTCATGTCCCACCGCACCACGCCGATCGAGACCGAAAAGATGCCGCCAGGCATTCCTTACATCATCGGCAACGAGGCGGCGGAGCGGTTCTCGTTCTACGGCATGCGCACGATCTTGGTCGTGTTCATGGTGAAATATCTGCACCTGATGGACGGCGCGGGCGGTCAGCCGATGTCCGGCAATCAGGCGGTGGAGAACTATCACCAATTTGCGAGCTGGGTCTATTTTACGCCCTTGTTTGGCGCGCTGATCGCCGACGTTTTGCTTGGGAAGTATCGCACCATCCTCTGGCTTTCGATGGTTTACTGCCTTGGCCACGCGGCGTTGGCGTGCATGGGGATTTTTGGCAACTCCTCGTGGTGGTTGTTTTCCGGACTGCTGCTGATTTGCCTCGGCTCGGGCGGCATCAAACCCTGCGTCTCGGCCCACGTCGGCGACCAGTTTGGGAAAGGCAACCATCATCTGATTCCCCGCATCTACAACTGGTTCTACTTTTCCATCAACTTTGGCTCCTTCTTCTCCACGTTGATGACGCCATGGCTGCTAGAACGCTGGGGACCGCACTGGGCCTTCGGTGTGCCCGGCGTGTTGATGGCCGTCGCGACTTTCATGTTTTGGTTAGGGCGAGACCGCTTTGTCCACATTCCGCCTTCTGGCATGGGCTTTTTTAAGGAAGCGTTTTCGCGGGATGGCCTCATCGCCTTGGCCAAGCTCATCCCGCTCTTCACCTTTATCGCCGTGTTCTGGTCGCTGTATGATCAGACCGGATCCTCGTGGGTGTTGCAGGCGGAGCAGATGGAACTTCGCTTTCTCGGCATCACTTGGCTGGAGTCGCAGATCCAAGCGGTCAATCCCATCCTCATCCTGATTTATATCCCGCTCTTCACCTTCGTCATCTATCCGTGGCTCAACCGCGTTTTCCCGCTCACGCCGCTGCGCAAGATAGGTCTCGGCATGGTGCTGATGACTTGCTCGTTTGCTCTAACGACATTGGTTCAAACATGGATCGATGCGGGCCAGCGACCGTCGGTCGGTTGGCAGTTCCTCGCCTATTTCATCATCACCGCCGCAGAAATCATGGTGGCCATCGTCGGCTTGGAATTTGCCTACACTCAAGCACCGAAGGCGATGAAGTCCTGGGTGATGTCGCTGTTCTGGCTGTCGGTTTGGGGCGGCAACCAGTTCACCGCGCAGGTGAACCGTTTCATCGCCATTCCTTCTTCGGCGGAGATTCAGTTTGCAGAAGCGACCGCAACACTGCCGACCGACTGGCGCGAGTCTCCGCGCAACGTCGTGCTGCCGGGCTACGATGCGGAGGATTCTAACGACGACCTGGTCGCCCGTTGCGAGCAGGGCAGGTTGGTTGGGGTGGACATTCCGGGCGCACCTGCGTTCGCCGCTGCGGCCAATCGCATTGAGAAAGCCTCCGCCAACGGCTTTCCGTCCAACGAAGCAGGAAGTGAGCTGCTAGAAGGTGCCAGAGATCCTTGGGGAAATCCCATTCTCTATCAGCTGGTCGACTCATCCCACGCCCGCCTCTCCAGCGCTGGTCCCGATCGGAAAAAAAACACCTGCTGGGACGTCGGCTTGGTGATCACTCGCAACAGCGCTGAGCCACCGCCCGGCATGGATACCTGGCTGGGCCGGCGCAAGGCGGAGCTGGGCATCGTTGGCAAAACGAGTGAGTCTGGCTTCACCCGCGACGGGTTTTCCGGCGGCCAGAGCAAGCTCGAAGGTGCGGCTTACTTCCGTTTCTTCACTTGGTTGGTCCTCGCGACCACCATCGTCTTCGTGCCGTTCGCGTTTTTCTATCGACCCAAGACTTATCTTCACGACTGAGTGCCGTGCGACGGACTTTCCAGGAGCAGAAACTTCACCCGGCGTTCGTCGCCTTTTGCCACGCCGAAGATCGCCTCAGCTCGCCAGCCGGGAAGGGTGGCGACATCGAAGGACGGCGGCGTCTTGATCCAATGCTGGCCGATGTGACTTGCACGACCTAGCAGATCCTGGCAGGGCGAGAGATCGCCCAAGGTGACGCGCTCCTTGTTGTAACGCTCACCCCACGGCGGATCGATGAATAGCAGATCCGCCTGCCGCTGCGGCAGGATGTCGCGCGCATCGCCGACGATGAACTCGATGCGATCCTCCACGCCATAAAGCTTTGCGTTGTGCTTCGCCATCGCGAGCCGACTGGCATCGATCTCGATGGCCACCACCGAGCAACCAGCTCGGGCGAAGCCAATCGCGTTTCCGCCAGCACCGGCACAGGCGTCGATGACGCGTCGCTCACCGGCCCGCTTTCCTAACGAAAGTGCGAGGGCTTCCGGCGTGAGCGATTTTCGCCCTTCGTCGTCGAGCCGTGCGGCGCGTTGGCTGAAACCGGTGCTGCCCTCGCGATAGCGCCGTGCTTCATCCGCATGGGCCTTGCGCAGTTCCTTGCGATGCAGCGGCGGTGAAATTTCCAGCTGGAGCAAGGAGCCGCCAATGCCCACGCCGCGCAGTCTGGCTGCGAGATCGGCAGCGGCATCTCGGTCGAGCGGTGCTTGGGCTTTGAGCTGCCCGTCCGCTCCGGAACTGGCGGACCAAGCGCCAGGACCTAGCAGTTTTTTCCAATCGAGCCATGGCGGCAGCGGCCAAACTCGGACGTGAAAGGGTCGGCTCATGGAAGGTGCGGCAGCTTCCTCCGCTCAAGCTGCGGAGGAAATCCGAAAAGAACCCGCCGCCGGAAATTTAAGAAAACGTTTCTTAGCACGCGACCTTGGCCAGCCCCATGGCCTCAGCCTCGGCAGCCAGTTCTGCTTCGAATTCCGCTTCGAGCCTGGCTTGAATTTGTTCCTCGGTCGGATTGGCTTCTGCATCGGCAGCAGCTTGGTCGGCTTCGAGCTTTTCAGCCTTGGCGTCCTCGCGAGCGAGGCGTTTGTCGAGCTTGCGCTGTTCCCGTTCGCGGCGTTTTTGATCTTTGCTGGGTGTGAAGGCCATGGGTCGAATTTCTGAAGGTCGTTGCGGCAGGCGTTCCCGCATCACTCCCGGTGGAGTGGCGAACGCCGCGCCCCCATACGGGGCGACCGCCGAATGAGGCAATGGAAATTTTATTTTCCGACGCAGTGGAGCTTGTCCCGAAGACTCGCGAAAGCCGATGGGGTGGCCTTTTCAGCGCCGCCGAATCCCCATGCAAAAAAGGCTGAGCAGGAGCAGCAGCAAGGTGTTCGGTTCGGGAATCAGCACGGCGCTTGCCCACAGGCTGCCCAGCTTGTTGTAGCCCGCTTGGGAGAAATGCAGGCCGTCGCTGCCGAGATCGGCCAGCGTCATGGCGGCATTCACATCCAAAAACTCGACCTTCTTGCCATTGGCCGCGTGAGCCGCCACCACCGCTGAGATGGAGTTGTTGTAGGATTGGATCGAGGCATTGAGAGTGGTGACGGAGGCATCCTTGTAGCGGTTCGTCTCTGAGGCTTTAGGGACAGCTCCGACAATGATCCTCGCGCTGGGACTCAGGCCTTCGAGGCGGGACAGAAGCAGTGCAAATCGGCCCGATGCCGTGGAGACCGAGTTGTTCAAATTTAGGTCATTGGTGCCTATCATCAGCAGGATCACCTGTGGGCTGGGAATGGTGGCATGCCATGACTGGACGCTTTCATAGAGGCCTTTGCCATTGTCCATGCTGCTGCCCGGAGTGTCCGCAATGAACCAACTTGAGTGTCCGTCATGACGGAATTGGCCCGTCGTGGTGAGCGTGGTCGTTGCATCCGCCGTGGAACTACCGACGAAAGTCACGGGTTCCCCAGCACGGATGAGATTGTTGTAAAGTGAGGGGCGATAGGCCCCGGCGACGGTGAAACCTGAGGTTAACGAGTCACCGATGGGCCAGATGGTCACCGCCCAGGCCGGCGTGGCGCTCATCGCGGCGAGGATGGCGAGGAGATGCTTGGGAAATGCGAACATGGGTTGTGAAAATTCCCGGAAATCGCCACGTCGCGAGCAAGATCCCCGATCGGGGTATCCGGCAGAAACGGCGGTGATGATGCGTGATCCCGAGGTGGTGACCCATCGATCATTCGTTCCAAGCCCCCTAGAAACTCGCGAAAGCATTGATCGCTAAGAGTCTTCCGCTTTCACTCAGCAGGTGACACCACTGACCCTTCTCTATCAGGACGATTGCTTGGTCGCCATCGACAAACCTGCCGGGATGATCGTGCATCCGGGACGCGAGCCAGAGGCGGCGGAATGGATCGCGATGAAGCGGCTGCGCGACCAACTTGGGCAGCGCGTCTTTCCGATTCATCGACTCGACAGGCCCACCTCAGGCGTGCTGCTGTTCGCTTTGGACAAGCGCAGCGCGGGTCTCGCCCAGCAGGCTTTCGAGCGGCGTGAGGTGACGAAAATCTATCAGGCTGTCGTGTGTGGCAACGTTCCGCCGCGTTGGCTCTGCGAAACGCCTCTTGCAACCGCTCCAGGGGATGAACTTCTTCCCGCGAGCACGTCCTTCGAGCGGCTGGCCGAGACCCCCGAGGCATCGTTCGCGGGCGATGCGACGCTCGTTTTATCGTTGATTCAGGCCATGCCGACGACAGGACGTTTTCATCAGATACGGCGGCATTTGCTTGAGTCGGGACATCCCATCGTCGGCGATTTCCGTTACGCCGGGATGGATCGCAGCTATCAGCTCGGCGAAATCCTTGGCATCGGCACGCGCATGCTGCTCCAAGCGCAATCGCTCGAACTCCGCCACCCGATCACTGGAGCGATGCTGAAAATTGTCGCTCCGATTGATGAAGACTTTGCCAAGTGCTTTCCGCACCGGAAATGAAACCGTGGTCAATCTTGGCGGAGGAACTTGTGCGATCCGTCGCAGGCGGGCATTTTTTTCGATAGGCCACAGGTGCAATCGTTCAACCCCTTGCCATCAAGGATGCGTGGCGTGCATTTCTCGATTCTTGCCACCCGCGTCGTCGATTGGACAGGCGCGGAAAAATGCAGGTTGTAAGCGCGCTGGCGGCCTGGCGTCAGGGCCTCGAAGGCGGTTTTAAATTCGGGGCAATCCTCCAGCTTGCGTTGCAACTCCGCTGCTAGATCGAGCTGCGTGTTGTCGTGGAAATCCACCTTCAAGCCCGCGCGCTCCACCGCGATGGCCTCAGCAAGATAAGCGTTGAGCCGCGCTTCCATGGCAACGATTTCACCGACCTTGGTGAATCGAATCACCCGGGCGGCCTGTGTGTTTTCCCCGGGGCGAGTGAGAATCCCCGCGGTGTCTTTCAAAAGCGCACCTTTGGGAAAGCTCAGCACGCAGCAGTCCTTCAATCCGCTGAGCAACACCACGTTGCCGCCTTGCAACGTGTAACAAGGTTGGCCCCATTTCAGATCCTCCGTTAGGTCGTGGGTGAGAACGATTTTTCGCAACGCTTCCAACTCGTTGCGCCATCGAATAGACTCACTCAAATAGGCAACGACCTTGGGGTTCATGGGATAGCTTGGCAAAGCTAAGCGACCCTCTTGTCATGCCAAGAATCGATTCCATTTGGCTCGTTTAAAATTCTTGACCGAGTCCAGAACTGGATCGAGTCTCGCGCCGTGTCCGACCCCGCAGCCCTTCTCCGTCACCATGGCATTCCCGTCACGGCCCAGCGCATGGCGGTGCTGAGGGCGGTTTCCGGTCGCCCGCATGGCACAGTGGATGCCATCGTGGACGACGTTCGCGCCAGCATCGGCACGGTTTCGCGGCAGGCCGTTTATGATGCGCTGGGCATGCTGGTCAAAAAGGGCTTGGTGCGCCGCATCCAGCCCGCCGGATCGCCGACGCTTTATGAAGACCGCATCGGCGACAACCACCACCATCTGATTTGCCGCACTTGCGGCAAGACGGTCGACATCGACTGCGCCGTCGGCAGCGCGCCCTGCCTGACCGCGATCCATGACTCCGGTTTCCAGATCGACGAGGCGGAAGTCATCTACTGGGGGACCTGCCCCGATTGCCTCGCGGCGAAATAAGATTTTTCTAACCATCCATCCCAACCCCAAATCCCATGTCAGAACAAGCAAGCGAATCAAAATGCCCGTTCAACCACGCCGGAGGCGGCGGCACGACCAACCAAGATTGGTGGCCTAACCGTTTGAAAGTGGAATTGCTGCACCAGCATTCCACCAAGTCTGATCCCATGGGCGGCGATTTCAACTACGCCGAGGAATTCAAAAGCCTCGACCTTGCCGCGGTGAAAGCGGACCTAACCGCCCTGATGACCGACTCGCAGGATTGGTGGCCCGCAGACTTTGGTCACTACGGCCCGCTCTTCATTCGCATGGCCTGGCACAGCGCGGGGACTTACCGCACGGCAGATGGTCGCGGCGGCGGCGGCAGGGGACAGCAACGTTTTGCTCCGCTCAACAGCTGGCCGGACAACGTGAGCTTGGACAAAGCGCGCCGCTTGCTCTGGCCCATCAAACAGAAATACGGTCGCAAAATTTCTTGGGCTGATTTGCTCATTCTAACGGGCAACGTCGCGCTGGAGTCGATGGGCTTCAAAACCTTTGGCTTTGCCGGTGGCCGGGCTGACACGTGGGAACCTGATCAAGACGTATATTGGGGCAAGGAAACTACGTGGCTGGGTGGCGATGTCCGCTATGCTCATGGTTCGGAAGGCGTGGTCGAAGATCACGGCGTGCTCGTTTCCGATGATGATGCCGATGGTCGCGTCCATTCCCGCGATCTCGAAAACCCGCTTGCGGCCGTGCAGATGGGCTTAATCTACGTCAATCCGGAAGGTCCTGATGGCAATCCAGATCCGCTTCTATCCGCCAAGGACATTCGCGACACCTTTGGCCGCATGGCCATGAATGATGAGGAAACCGTCGCGCTTATCGCCGGTGGCCACACGTTTGGGAAAACCCACGGCGCGGGACCGGCGGATAATGTCGGCGATGAACCGGAAGCCGCTGGCTTGGAAGCGCAGGGCTTCGGCTGGAGCAACCGCTTTGGTTCCGGCAAGGGCGCGGACACGATCACCAGCGGCTTGGAAGTCACTTGGACCACCACGCCGACGCAATGGAGCAACGGCTTTTTCGCCAACCTTTTTGGCTACGAATGGGAACTCACCAAGAGCCCGGCCGGTGCGCAACAATGGACCGCCAAGGGGGCCGACGCGACCATCCCACACGCTCACGACTCATCGAAAAGGATACTGCCGACGATGCTCACCAGCGACATCGCCCTGCGCGTCGACCCGATCTATGAAAAGATTTCGCGCCGCTTTTTCGAGAATCCGGACCAATTCGCCGATGCGTTTGCCCGGGCTTGGTTCAAGCTCACCCACCGCGACATGGGACCGCGTTCCCGTTACCTCGGCCCCGAAGTTCCAACCGAAGAACTCATCTGGCAGGATCCCATCCCGGCGGTCGATCATCCGCTCATCGATGAAACCGATATGGCCTCGTTGAAGGGGAAAATCCTCAACTCTGGCCTAACGGTTTCACAGCTCGTCTCCACTGCATGGGCGTCTGCCTCCACCTTCCGTGGCTCCGACATGCGGGGCGGCGCGAACGGGGCACGCATTCGCCTCGCCCCGCAGAAAGATTGGGCGGTCAATCAACCGTCGCAGTTGGCTCACGTGTTAGAGGTGCTGGAGGCGGTGCAAAGCGAGTTCAATGCAGCTGCGGCAGGCGGGAAAAAAGTTTCGCTCGCCGACCTGATCGTGCTCGGCGGCTGCGCAGCGGTGGAACAAGCCGCCAAGAACGGCGGCCATGAGGTGACCGTCCCGTTCACTCCGGGCCGCATGGATGCCTCGCAGGAACAGACCGATGCGGAGTCGTTCGAACCGCTTGAACCCATCGCCGATGGCTTCCGCAATTACCTCAAAGGCAAGTACAGCATCCCCGCGGAAGCCTTGCTCATCGATAAGGCGCAACTGCTCACCCTAACGGCCCCGGAACTCACCGTGCTGCTAGGCGGCATGCGTGTCCTCGGCACCAATGCGGACGGTGGCAACTACGGCGTCCTCACCGATCGTCCAGGAACCTTGAGCCATGACTTCTTCGTCAACTTGCTCAGCATGGCCACGGAGTGGAAACAAGTCTCGCCCTGTGGCAACGCGTTTGCCGCCTTTGACCGCAAGACGGGCCAACCGAAGTGGACCGGCACCCGCGCCGACCTTGTCTTCGGCTCGAACTCCATCCTCCGCGCTGTCGCGGAAGTGTATGCCTGCGCCGACAGCGATGCGAAATTCGTCCATGACTTCGTCGCCGCTTGGAACAAGGTGATGAACTTGGATCGCTTCGATCTCGTTTGATCCATTCAGATAGAATCGACCTGCCAGAAGTCAGCTTCTGGCAGGTCTTTTTGTTTTCATGAGTCGTGAGATTTTGCGGCAATAGGGAATTTTTAAAACTCATCGAACGCTGGCATGGCCTCATGCTTTGGCGATGAAATCGGCGAGCATGGCGAGCCAATCGTTCCAGCCCTTTTCGTGACCATCGCGGCTTTTTGTTGAGGCAAATCTCTCATGCGTGAGCACCACATGCGTGCCTTGGCCGCGCTCGTGAAATTCCACCGTCACTCGCGTTTCATTCCCTTCGAGTTCCTCAAAATCCGCGCTGCTGCCGTCTTTTTCCCAATCCCAGCTATGGACCAGACGTTCGGGGGCGCGGACTTCCAGATAGATGCCCGCTGCCGTGTAGAATTCACCGTCCGCCATCTTCTGCTGAATGCGAAACTTGCCGCCCTCGCGCAGGTCCATCACCACCGACTCCACCGTCATGCCGTTGCCCGATCCTAACCATTGGCTGACGGCTTGCGGCTGCGTCCAGCTTTCCCAGACAAGCTCGCGGGGCGCGTCGAACGTGCGTGTGACGACGAGCTTGTGGTCTGGATTCTCAAGGTAGCCCTTGAGCGACGAACCGAGGATCTCGGTCCAGCCTTTGAAGAAATTTTCGGGCGCGAAGGCAGGATGATTTGGAAACGTCGCGAGGCCTTCATGCGTCAGCTTCAACCGCGTCATGCCATCGGCGTCGAACAATTCCATGGTGACCAGAGATTCTCCCTCGTGGCCTTCGTAGCGCCAGGTGTAGGCAATCTTCTTGTGAGGAATCACCGCAATCACCTTGCACCGGTGGTCATACTTCATGCCCTCATGCTCGACCACGAATTGGAACTCGAAGCCGACACGCGGCTCGAAATTTTCCAGATCGAAGTACCATTGGCGCATCTCGTCCACCTGGGTGAGTGCCTGCCAGACGCGGGCGACGGGTGCGTGGAAGGTCCGCTCCATCACGAGCGGCTCGGTGCTATCAGTTTTCGTGTTCGTCATTGGGATCAGGGGTTTGCAGTTGGTTGAGATAGGCGTCGAGTCGGTCGAAACTCGTTTCCCAGAAGCGTCGATATTCCTCCATCCATTGCTGCGCCCGCTCCAGGGGCGCGGCTTCCAGCTTCAGCGAGTGCACACGGCCTTCCTTCTGGCGCGACACCAACCCGGCCTTTTCCAGCACTTTCAGATGCTTGGAGACTGCGGGCAGTGACATCGCGTGCGGTCGCGCGAGGTCGGTCACGCAGCGCTCGCCTCTCGCCAATTCCGCCAAAATGCCGCGCCGTGTCGGGTCGGCCAGAGCTGCAAAGGTGAGATCGAGATGCTCAGGCGGAAAGTTAACCATGTGGTTAAATGAAGGGGGAAAGCCTTTCCATGCAAGGATCATTTTCGCAAAGGATGCGATTCGAGGTGAACCAACCGCCCGCGATGTCCTAAAATCTCAGCGTCATTCGTCGTTTTCGAGAAAGCATCCCCTGAAATGAGCACCACCCACACCATACGCCTTCATCGTGTCATCCGCGCCACTCCAGATCGTGTTTACCGCGCCTTCCTCGATCCAGACGCCAAGGTCAAATGGCTGCCGCCTCACGGCTTCACCGGCAAGATCCATCACCTCGATGCCCGCGTCGGCGGCACCTACCAAATGTCCTTCACCAACTTCACCACCGGCGAGAGTCATCGCTTCGGTGGCACCTACACCGAGCTGACGCCGCACGAACGCATTCGCTACACCGATCGTTTTGACGACCCCAACCTGCCCGGTGAAATGGATGTCACGGTCGAACTCAAACAAGTTTCCTGCGGCACCGAACTGCACATCACCCAAGAAGGAGTTCCCGCCGCGATTCCAGCCGAGGCCTGCTACCTTGGCTGGCAGGAATCGCTCCTGCTCCTCGCCCAACTCGTCGAGCCAGAGATTCGTGAATCCTAACGGTAGAAGCGAAAGCACGCAGTCAAAGCCGTACGCAGGGTGGTGTGGGACCCGTGGCTGGCTCTAGCAGTCAGTCACGGGGACCCGATTCTGCCCATTGATTCGGCCCGGTCCTGATCTCACTCCTGACTGGCTTCAAGTTGAAATCAAAAACATTCCTTCGTGTCACGCCGTCCTCCCCAATATGCATTGCGCTGACTTCTTGCGTTCTTATCGATTCGCCGATACGCCCAATCGCTGGCCACTTCCAGCACCAATATTCCTTGCCTTCTGAGTCGTCGACGAACTTCGTGATTAGAAATCTCGGATAAGCCCTCATCAACAAAGTCTCACCCTCCTTGACTCGTAGACCACGCAAGTAGAGTTCCGCCGTGCCGTCCGCCTTCTGATATCTCCCACTCAGCCAAGCGGGGGGATGTGCTGAATGGTAGGTGATCATCTTGCCCTCACGCAGATTGATGAAGGTAATCCCGTCACAACCGCATGAGGAGGCGATGCCAAAGTAGTTCCCTTCGACCTGCCCCGGAAGGAACGCGACGCCGAGGAAGAGGCCGCCAAGTAGAAGGAGGACAAGAAAGCCCCGAAGCAAGATCCGACGTAGCTTCACCCATTTCATTTTTGGCAGAACGTTTGAGTGATGGCAACCCCACTAGCGGGAGCCAGTGTTGATCGCGGGATCGGGATTGAAATTACGTGAAAACATCACTAACAATGGGGCTAGTGGGGGTTACCATCCACGGCTTGTGTGTGCCCAGCATGGGCACGTTGTAAATGGGGTTCAAGTCCCCTGTG
>JAZKEG010000009.1:0-6043 GCA_040387215.1 Verrucomicrobiota bacterium
TGACGTAGCAGAGCATGGCGCAGCCGTACCAGCCGATCATGGCAGCACCGATGCCGCTGGTGATGTGGTCGTAGCCGGGGGCGATGTCGGTGGTCAATGGCCCGAGGGTGTAGAAGGGGGCTTCGTGGCACCATTCGAGTTGCTTGGCCATGTTTTCCTCGATCATGTGCATCGGGACGTGGCCGGGGCCTTCGTTCATGACCTGGCAGCCCTTGGCCCAGGCGCGGGTGGTGAGTTCGCCCTGCACTTCGAGTTCGCCGAACTGGGCCTTGTCATTCGCATCGGCGATGGAGCCGGGGCGGAGGCCGTCGCCAATGGAGAAGCTGACATCGTAGGCGGCGCAGATGTCGCAGATTTCATCCCAGTGGGTGTAGAGGAAGTTTTCCTTGTGATGGGCGAGGCACCACTTGGCCATGATGGAACCGCCGCGGCTGACGATGCCGGTCATGCGGCTGGCGGTCATCGGGACGAAGCGCAGCAGGACGCCGGCGTGGATGGTGAAGTAATCGACGCCTTGCTCGGCCTGCTCGATGAGGGTGTCCCGATAGAGTTCCCAAGTGAGGTCCTCGGCCTTGCCGTTGACCTTTTCGAGCGCCTGATAGATCGGCACGGTGCCGATGGGGACGGGGGAGTTCCGCAGGATCCACTCGCGGGTGGCGTGGATGTTCTTGCCGGTGGAAAGGTCCATCACGGTGTCCGCGCCCCACTTCGTGGACCAGCGCATTTTCTCGACCTCTTCCTCGATGGACGAGGCGACGGCGGAGTTGCCGATGTTGGCGTTGATTTTGACGAGGAAGTTGCGGCCGATGATCATCGGTTCGCATTCCGGGTGGTTGACGTTGAGCGGGATGATGGCGCGGCCGGCGGCGACTTCGCTGCGGACGAACTCAGGGGTAATCTCGGCGGGGATGCGCTGCGGGAAGCGGCCGAAGATGGAAGGGGTGTAGGGGCTCGTGGGATTCTGGGTGGAGCCTTCGTGTTGTTTGTCGAGGTGGTTGCGGACGATGTCGTCGGTCATGTCCGCGATCTTGGCGAGGCGCATGTTTTCGCGGATGGCGATGTATTCCATCTCGGGGGTGATGATGCCTTGGTCGGCGTAGTATTTCTGGGTAACGGGCTTGCCGGTGGCGCGGAGCGGCTGGCGGCGGTCGGCGGTGAGGCCGGGGAATTCGATGAACTTGTTCGCGCGCTCGGATTTCGACGCGAACTCGACGTGTTTCTCGGTGAGGTAGCCGTTGTCCTGCGGCTGAACCTCGCGGCCGTCGTAGGCTTCCACGTCGCCACGGGCGAGAATCCAATCGCGGCGAAGGGCGGGCAGGCCTTCCTCGGAGGTGCCTTTGAAATCGGGATCGCCCCACGGGCCGGAGCAGTCATAGACGCGCACGGATTCGTTTTTCTCGATGCGGCCGTTGAAGGACTTGGTGTCGGAGAGGGAGATCTCGCGCATCGGCACGCGGATCTGCGGGAAGAGCTCGCCCTGGACGTAAACGCGGGTGGACGCGGGGAGCGGGGCGAGGGAGGCGTCGTGGGTTTCGGGAGCGGGCGCGCCGGTGGTTTCTTCGGTGGAGATCATTTTCTTAGAGTTTGCGAGTGTTCAGTTTGAAGTTTTCAGGAAGAGGAAGAAATGCCCCGTCGTCGCTGCGCTATGCCGGGCAAGCTGAGTGAGCAGTGGTCAGTGAGCAGGGAAGAGGGGCGATGTGGTTGGTGGAAATAAAAAGGCCGTGCGGGTGAGGCACGGCCGGGAAGGGGAAACAGGTGGGCGGTTTCTCGACTTCCTACGGCGGCATGACCCGCGTCAGGTTCGGAGGGTGTATTCCGCGCGTCGGAAAATCTCGGCTTCATGATCGTGAAGCTCCCCTGTCGTGTGGCGTGGACGATGGCGGTAGGGGCAGGCGCTGCCAAGCCGGAATTTCAGACGCCCGGGGGAGACAAGGGGCTGAAATAGGAAAACCGATCCGCGCCATGACACGGATCGGTTCACCATCACACTCCTCCCTTGCGGGACAGGGTTTCTCAGGCGATCGCGCCGTTGAGTCCTTTCGGGAAGAAGAGGCCATTTGGGGCATCCACGCCGCCGTAAACGATGTTGAGGACTTGGCGGGTGGTGCGGCTGAAGACGATGGAATTGGCATCGGTGGGCACCAAGTTGGCACCGCCAGCGCGGCGCAGCGGCTGGTCCATGTCACGTTTGGTGTCGTCGAGCGTTTGGCGGACTTTGGAAATGTCGTTGACGATTTTGCGGACGTCCTTGCCTTGGGAATAAAGCAAGGTGCGGACGATGCCGGCATGATAGGCCTCCACGCCGAGGATGCCGGCGGCGGCTTCGAGGATGGTTTTGTTGGTGATGAGCGGGCTGGCTCCTTTGTAGGCGGTGACGCCGACGTCTTCGAAAATGAACGCGCCGAGGAGGAAGGTGACGTCGTTTTCAAAGGGGTCGAAGTTCTTGACGCCGATCAGATTGCCGAGGTCTTGGAAACTTTTGCGGAGGTTGATTTCCGGACGTGCGACCGGTTTGCCACCGAATGCGGTGATCGCCTCGCGGAGGAAGGCGACGTGGCGGCCTTCGTCGAGCGCGATCTCATTGGCGTAGTCCTCGAAGGCGTTGTTGCTGAACTTCACCTTGGGGTTTTTCTTGATGATGACGTTCCCGGCCTTTTCGCCATTGCCGCCGTCGACGTCGATGACCGCGCCTTCAAGTCCCATGCCGGTGGTGGCGTAGAGGTAGTATTCTGCCTCAAGGTATTCCAAGTTGAGGGCGAAGTTGAGCACCGCGAGGTCGGTTTCGGTGGCGGTCGCATTGGCAGCTTGCGCGGCGATGGCCGGCCGGCTGGTGGCGGCGAGGGCGGTTCCACCCAGTGTGGCGAGGCCGAGCTTGGTGAGAAAGCCCCGGCGACCGCCGAGGTTGAGTGGGTTTTGGCTGAGTTCTTTGATGATGGTGTCGTTCATGATGTCTGGCGTCTTGGGAGTTGGTTTTTCCAAGACGTGACAGACCTCGGGCAGGCATTGGGAACGCGCAAAGTCGCGGCAAGATGAATCCGCAATAGGGGTATCACGTCTGCGTTCCCGGCCAGTTGGCACGCTCGTCTAGCAAGAGGTGCCGGGGATTGCGGATCGCACGCTTTCGGTTTCGATCGCGCCCTAACCGTTGCTGCGCGCGCTGGCGAAAAGCCGAGTGCAGAGCTTGCCGATGGTGGAGGCAGCGGCGAGGACATCCTTGCTGGATTCGTCGCTGCGGCAGTAGATGCCGAAGGTGAATGCTTCGGGCAAAAGGAACTCGAAGGTGCGGACGTGGACGAGTTCGGGGCAACATCCATCGAGGCGAGGCATGGCGTCGCCGGGGGCGACGAAGACGCCCATGCCAGCGCAGGCGGCGCGGGCGGCTTCCACCTCGCTGGTGAAGGTCATCGCGTTGGCAGGCTGCTTGCCGTAGGCATATTCGCACCAGACGGAGAGGGTGGAGGCAAAGCCGGTGACCACGCCGCTGTCTGGCATCAGAACGCTGGTGCGGAGGATTTCGGGAAAGCTGAAATTCACCGCGTCGAACGGATAGAAGGCGGGATTCCACGCGATGGTGATGCCGCGCTCACGGCGGATGGCGGCTTCCTGCACGCCGGAAGAGAGGCCCGCGCGGAGGAAGCGGCTGGTGACGACGACATCGCAGCGCGAGTTCTCCAAGGCATCCGCCCAGTTGTCGTGAAATTCCTGTTCCACGGTGGTGATGCCGGCCGGATAGGTCGCTTGTCCTAACGCGTCGCGCAGCGCGTTGCCAAACCACGAGCGGTCGATGGCGATGGAGACCTCGCGATCCATGCGGCGGCTGATGCTGCGCATGCCGTCGATGAAGGTGAGGTAGGCGTCGCAAACGGCATCCGTTTGGCGGAGAAATTGCATGCCCTCCGAGGTGAGCTTGGTGCCGCTGCTAGATCGTTCTAGCAGAACGAGGCCGGCGGCGCTTTCCAAGCGGCCGATGGTGAGGCTGACGGCGGGTTGGGAAATTTTCCAAAGCTTCCCGGTCTCGGTGAAGCTGCCGGTCTGAGCCAACGATCGGAAAACAAGCAGGCTGCTGAGGTCGATGTCCATGGCGTCAGGAAGCAGCGCCTTTCAGACGAGGCAGGAGTTCGGAATAGGGGTGGTGTTTGCGGAGCAGCGCGGAAAAGCGGTAGCAGGGCAATGACGAATCCGCCTGCTGACGGGCGGTGGTGTCGTGATAGAGGACGATGTCGTGGGGGCCGGGAAGATCGGTGGAAACGGCGGAAAGCACGCGGCCGCCCATGGCACCGGCGGCATGGAACCGATCCAAGATGACAGCGGATGATTCGGGTTCTCCAGCTTCGGCGATCCACCAGCGGTCTTGTGGCAGCTCAAGTGGCGACTTGGGCAAGGTGGCGCGAAACTGGTCGCCCGTTTCAAAGCGCCACGGGATGTCGCCGAGATGGACTTGGTCGAGCCGATCCGAATCGGTGATGCCCGCGCCGAAGTAGACATCGCACTCGGCATTGAGCAGCGCGGTGCGGCAACGCTTTGCCTCGATGCGCAAGAAGCAGGGGCGGAAGCTGTCGGAAATTTGGAGGCGGGTGAGGAAATCGGTGAACAAGCCGCCGCGAAAAAGTTCCCCGGCCGCGGCAAAGCGCAGCACGCGGCCCTGCTGATGGAGATTTCTAACGGTGTCGCCGAGCGCGCGGAGGCTGCGCGACAGCGGGCTGATCTGCGAGATCAAGCCGTCCGCGAAAGCTGTCGGTTTCAGCTCGCGGCCATTTCCTTCTTCGAACAAAGGGCGTCCGACGGCTTTTTCAAAGTCATCGCAGACGCGCTTGATGTTGGCGCGGGTGCTGTGGAGTTCCAGTGCGGCGTTGGCGTAGGATTCCTCCCGGCAGACGAGACGGAAGACCTCAAGCTGGCGCAGCGTGATGTTGGGCAATCCCTGGTAACTGGCTTGTGGGGTGGGGGAAATTTCCTTCATCCGAGATGGTCCGGTAGTCTTCACCGCAGGTCTGAGGCATCAAGGGATTTCTCGATTTGGGGTGGGGAAATGGAGGATGAAAAAATCATGAAGGAATTTCTTGATTCGGTTCCGGGAATGCCCAAGGGTCCGCCCGTGCACCGGGGCGTAGCTCAGCCTGGTAGAGCGCCGCGTTTGGGACGCGGATGTCGTCAGTTCGAATCTGGCCGCCCCGACCACTTTATTTTCAAGTGGTTGTGGAAATGGTGCACAAGCTCCTAAGGGGCGATTTTTCGGCAAGTGTCGCTTGAAAGATCAAATCCCGGTGACCAAGCTGCGCGGGTGATTCCCAACGTCCTCGCCGAACGCTACGCCTCGCCCGCCCTTCAAGCCATCTGGTCTGCGGAGGGCCGCATCGTCCTAGAACGCGAGTTCTGGATCGCGGTGATGAAGGCGCAGCGCGACCTCGGACTTGACGTGCCGGAGGAAGCCATCGCCGCTTACGAGAAGGTGAAGGACAGCGTCGATGCGGCGTCCATCATGGCGCGGGAAAAAATCACGCGCCACGACGTGAAGGCGCGCATCGAAGAATTCAACGATCTCGCCGGCCAAGAGCAGGTGCACAAGGGCATGACCTCGCGCGACCTGACGGAGAACGTCGAGCAGCTCCAAGTTTACCGTTCGCTGCTCATCGTGCGCGACAAGACGGTCGCCACGCTCCGCCGTTTCCGTGAGCGCTCGGAGCAATGGAGTGAACTCATTCTAACGGCCCGCACGCACAACGTGGCGGCGCAACCGACGACGCTCGGCAAACGCATCGCGATGTTCGGCGAAGAACTGCTTTCCGCGTTGCAAGCGCTCGATGCCGTCATCGCCAGCTATGCGGTGCGCGGGCTGAAAGGCGCGGTGGGCACGCAGATGGATCAGCTTTCCCTGTTTGAAGGCGATGCGGCCAAGGTCGCGGAGCTCGAGCAACGCGTGGTTTCCCACCTCGGCATGCCAGCGGTGTGGACGAACGTCGGCCAAGTCTATCCACGGTCGCTGGATTTTCGCGTGGTCGCCGCTCTAACGGACCTTTGTTCGGGGCCATCGTCCTTCTGCAAA
>JAZKEG010000009.1:6053-90206 GCA_040387215.1 Verrucomicrobiota bacterium
TGGCGGGGCACGAAACGGCGAGCGAAGGATTTGCGCCTGGCCAGACGGGTTCGAGCGCCATGCCGCACAAGATGAACTCGCGTTCCTGCGAGCGGGTGAATGGTTTCCACGTCATCCTAAAGGGCTATCTCGCGATGGCGGCCGGATTGGCTGGCGACCAATGGAACGAGGGCGATGTTTCCTGCTCGGTGGTGCGTCGCATTTTCCTGCCGGATTCGTTTTATGCGATCGACGGCATGTTTGAGACGTTTCTAACCGTCCTCGATCAGATGGACGCCTACGATGCCGTCATCGCTGCGGAAACCGCGCATTATCTGCCATTCCTGATGACGACGACGATCATGATGGAAGCAGTGAAGGCCGGCGTGGGTCGGGAAACCGCGCACAAGGCGATCAAGGAGCATGCGGTGGCCACAGTGAACGACCTGCGGACCGGAAAAATCGAGCGCAACGATTTGATAGGACGGCTCGCGGATGACGCGCGCCTCGGGCTTTCGCGCGAGGCGTTGGATGGCATCCTCGCCCGGGGCGATCGTGAGTCCGGCGCGGCGAAGGCGCAGATCGCAAGCTTCGCGGCAGCGGTGAGGAAGCTCGAAGTGGCGAGTCCGGATGCGGCGGCTTACGGTCCGGGGTCCATCTTGTAAGATCCCTTGGACGGCGTGCAGCCTGCTGCGAGCCGTGTGACATGGTTCGGCGGGATGCCATGCCTTTCCAGGCTGGCGGTTTCAGAACTGCCAGTTCACTCCCAGCGAGACGGTCTGGTTGGCATCGCCTTCACGGCCAAGGTCGATGTCGTAGGAAAGGTTTCCTGAAATGCCGTGGAGTGTTTGGAAGCCCAGGCCGATGCCGGTGTAGAGCGAGTCGCCGTCGCTGTCGGCTGTCTGATAGGCGAAGTTGGGAGACGTTCCTCCCGCGAGGTTTCCGTAAAGCGTGTCGGTGACGCGGATGAATTCGTGCTGCCAGAACATCCGCGCTTCAGGGATGAGGGTCAGTTGATCGTTGATCTTGTAGAGATAGGACGCTCGTCCGCCTAGCAGGCTGCGGAAGCTGTCGCCATCGGTTTCGTCCAACTGGAGGTTGAGGGCGTCAGCAACGGATTCGCGAACATTGTCATAACTGACGCGGCTGAATTGGAAGCCGGCGGCGGGGCCGAAGGTCCAACCTGCCTGATGGAAATCATAACCGCCTGAAATGGAGCTGAAGAACTCGCTGCCGTCGGTGTCGGAGCGGGCCGTGCGCGACAGGGTGCCGAAGCGGATAGCGCGGGTTACCTCGGAGTTGATAGCACCTCCGCCGATGGTCGAGTTGGCATAGTAGCCATCCCGCTCGTAGGTGGCATAGGCACCGAGAATGAGGTTGTTTTGTTCGATCTCGGATGGTCCGGAGAAATCGGCCTGGTCATAGTTGTAGCCGGTGAAAAAGCCGGCGTGGGTGCCTGCTGCGACCTTTCGATCGGCACCGGTGAGGAAGCCGCCGCTGGCGAAGCGATCCCCATCGACAGGGGTCATGCTGCCGGAAGAATACTGACCGCTGCCGATGCCCCAAACGTTCCAGAGTCCGTCTGGCTTTTGATCGGGCAGAAGGCGGCGGGAATCGAGGTATTGCCCGATCATTCGAATCTGGTTCTGGCTTTGTTCAACGCTGATCGAACGGGCAGCTTCGTAGAGCGATGGAGACATGGCGGCGAAGGCATTCTGATATTCGGGAGCGGACATAGCGTCGAGAGTCTCGGAGACTGTCAAGGTGTCGCCTGAGGTGTCGCCTGAGGTGTCGCCTGAGGTGTCGCCTGAGGTGTCGGTGATCCAAGTGTCAAGCGCGGTTGCGATGCTGGTTTCATTAGACGTGGTCGCGAGCTGGATATAACTCTTCGGCGCGATGACCATGGTGCCCGTGCCGTTTTCCGATTCAAAACGGATGCGGTTTCCATCGCTGTTTTTCAAGACGATGGAATCGAAGCTGCCGGTGATTTTCCCTTGAGTGTGGATGACATCAAACTGCTGCCCGAAGGCCAAGGGAATGGCGCTCCTCACCCGAAGTTTGCCCGCCAGTTTGGCACCGGACCATGCGGTCAATTGGTCGAAGTTTTCGGCGGATGCGATTTCAAGCGCCAAGGTTCCGCTGGTCGTCTGTTCAAAACTTCTTCCGACGTGCAGGATTCCCGGAGAATTCCCGGGGGAGACCGTGCCGGAGTTAACGACGCTGCCGGAAATGCTGCCATTGCCGGCTAGCGTTGCGCCTGATCGAATCCTAACTTTGCTTCCCCCAGTGGCACTTTCCGAGAGATTGTTGATGAGCAAGGTTCCTTCGTGGACGAGAGTTCCGCCGCTGTAGGTATTCGATCCGGTGAGTTCCAGAACGCCCGTGCCGGTCTTGATGAGTCTTCCTGTTCCTTGGATGTCCACGTCCACGGTGTTTGATCCGTCGCGGGTATCCATGGTGCCGCCGTTTGTCGTGATTTCAAAGGTGCCGGCACTCCAGTTTTCAAAAGGGTTGCCGTCCCTCGTGAAACGCAAAATGCCTCCATCAAGATTCAGGCTGGGAGTCCCGCTCATTCCCGCAAGTGTGCCAACATTGAGCGATGACCGCTCGGTGTCCGCCCTGACGGAAATATTGGATGAGGTGCCGGAGAATTCCACGCGATCCGCGGTGACCACTGCGCCGTTAGAAATATCCAAATTACCATTCAGGTCCGCCAATCCGAGTTGAAGTGTCCCTGCGGAGAATCTAGTGCGGTGGGTGTTGGATGAGAATCCCCGAACTTCAGCCGTGGATTCAACCAGAGTGGTGACCCCGGTGGCGACCTGAGCGCCGTTTGTGATGCGCAATGAGCTACCTTCTAGATAGAGCTTGTCCGAAGTGTGCCATGCCGATGCCATGCCGCTAGAGCCGACTCCACCGATGTCGAGTTTTGAGAAATAGAAGGTTGCGTTGGTCGATTCGACCAAGCCTCCATCGCTCACGTTGATCAGATTGAGAGTTGAAAAAATGTTCTGAGACACGAGAGTGGACCGGTTGCCGTTCCCACCGGCGATGTTGAGCGTCTGTGAGTCCATATGGGCATTCCCCAAGTCGGCAAGCGCGCCATTCAGGATCTCCAGTTTTCCATTGGCGACGAAATAGCTGCCAGTGCGGAGGATGGAACGGCTGCCGCTGGGATTCACTCCCGTAACAGTAATGGTGGTGCCTGGAATCTGATAGTCACCAGAAATCTGTTGGGTGGTTAGGTTACCGCCGTCGCGGATGGTCACGGTCGATGGCCCTTGTGTCGGGCCAGGAACATCCAAGAGGAAGGAATTCACCTTGATTTCAGATGGGGTTCCGTTCGCATTAACCCCACCGATCGACAGACGGTTTCCACCCGATGGAAAGTCGAATCTCCCGAAAAAGAACCTATCGCCACTCAAGATTCCGCCGTCCAAGATGCTTATATCTCGCGTTGAGCTGTCACCACCAAGGTCCATCGCGCCAAGAAATTGAAAACTCGAACGGGTTCCGTCCGGATTGATGCCCGATACGAGGATGTCGTCTTTCGTGGTGTAGAATAATCTGCTCTCTGTAAAGCTGTCTCCATTCAGCAGGACCAACGGATCCGATAATGCGAACGGCGCGGTTGCGAGTGACAGGACGATGGACAGGTGAGGGATGGCCACATGTGAACGGGTGCGAAAGCGGTTGAATTTCATGGAAGGGGCTGAATAAGTTCTGAGGTGTTAGTCGTTCACTCGGGTGGCGTCCAGCCATGTTGTGAAGGGGGCTGGATTTTCGCACCTGCCGAGGCATCCATTGAGCTTGCCGCGAAAATCCCGCAGCTCATGGGAAAGGGTAATGGGTGAAATCTTGATACAGGCCGTTTTCTCGTAGCCAGTAGATCTAGCCGAACCGCGTGACTTGGAAAGACGCACCTGCTGCGCTCCGGGGCGGCGGTTGGAAACCGTGGCCACGGATTTAGTTAGATTAATCCGAGGCGGGCAGGCCTAGCAGCTCGATGAGGCGCTGGAGGTCGTCGTCGCCGTAGTATTCGATTTCAATGCGGCCCTTCTTCGACGAGTGCTGGATGGCAACGTGGGTGGCGAGGTGCTCGCGCAGTCGGTTGGTCAGGGCGCGGACGTGGATGTCCACCTCGCGCGAAACCGGGGCCTTGCGGCCGTCCGGAGAGGCTTGGGACGAATCGTTGAGATAGGTTTGTGCGAGCTTTTCGGTGGCGCGGACGGTGAGCTGGCGGCGGATGATTTGGTCCGCGACGAGGAGTTGCGAATCCTGATCCTTGATGGCGAGCACGGCCTTGGCGTGGCCGACGGTGATGCGGCCTTGGGCGACGAGCATTTGGACGTCGGAGTGCAGTCCTAACAAACGCATCGCATTGGCAACGCTGGCGCGGGACTTGCCGACGCGCGTGGCGATTTCGTCCTGCTTGAGCGAGAACTCCTCGGCAAGGCGGACGTAGCCGGCGGCCTCTTCCATGGGATTGAGATCCTCGCGCTGGAGGTTCTCGATGAGGGCCATTTCCAGCACGTCGCGATCGGACGCTTCGCGCTCGATGACGGGCACGGTGGCGAGTCCGAGTTTTTTCGAAGCGCGCCAGCGGCGTTCGCCAGCGATGAGTTCGAGCTTGCCGTTGACGGGGCGGACGATGAGCGGCTGGATGATGCCATGCTGGCGGATGGATTCCATCAGGTCGTCCAAGGGCGACTCGATGAACTGAAGGCGCGGCTGCAGCGGGCTGGCGACGATCATGTCCAAGGTGACCTCGCGCACGCGGCGTGAATCGTCGGGCGAGTCGGCAGCTCCCGCATCTACGGTGCTTGCACTTTTTCTGATGAGTGCGCCGAGTCCTTTTCCGAGTGCCTGTTTCGCCATGGGGCGGCGAGCTTTACGCAAAGCCGACGCGAAGTCCAAGCGGAATCAACCGGGACGCGGCGGATGCGCCGGGCTTGACGCGCAGGGGGGCAGCGGGCATCCCTTCCGGCGTGAAATCGATGAAACCAATTTGGGCTGCGATGGTCTGCGTGCTGACGGCGGGAAACTCGCTGGGGCAGAATGGGCCGCCACCTTTGGCTCCTCTTCCCAAGGTGATCGCTGAGGGCGGTGAAACGTCCCCGGTGCTTTCCTCGATGGCTCCACCCGAGGTGGTGGCATCCGCCAGCACCGCCGTGGCAAAGCTGGGAGACGAGGTGGTGTTAGGCCGCTACAAAGCCGCGATCGACCGCATGAACCCGCTGTGGAAAGAGCGCACCGCGAAGCGCATGGGCGGCATGGACAAGCTGGAGAGCCAACTCGATGGAGTGGCCCAACAGATGGTTCAGAATGGCATCAGCATGATCTCCTTCAAGCCGCAGGGGCAGCCGAGATCCTATGAAGTGGGAGCCGGCAAGAAGGTGGAAAAGGTGAATGGCGAAAACGTGGAGAGCCTGGTTTTTAACCAATGGCTGGTGATGATTCCGACGGTGACGAAGTTTCGCATCACCCGGCAGAATGAGAAAACGATGGTCATCGAAAGTATCGGCTTCCAGGTGGCGATTTCCGACAAAGGCAAGAACGATTGGACCTTCATTGATGGATCGGGACTCTCGGTGAACGATCTGCGCAGCCTATTTTTTAACCTTCCGGCGGACATCGAGCTGCCACCGACGGGTAAACGCGAATCCAACTGATCGAACGTCCATGGCAAAAGACAAGAAGAAGGCTGGCGGCGACCCAAACGTGACGCATCGCAAGTTGTTGGAGTTGTGGTATCGCGGGCAGAGCAGCTACTGCGAAGTGCGTGGATCCGAGATCCATGGGCGCGGTGTTTACGCAACGACTTTCATTCCGAAGGAAACCAAGATCATCGAGTACGTGGGCGAACTCGTCGATAAGGACGAGAGCGAGGCACGAGGCAACGCACAGCACAAAAAGTCGCTCAAGACCGGCGACGCAGCGGTCTATATCTTCACGCTTTCCAAGCGCTATGACATCGATGGCAACGTGCCATGGAACACGGCGCGACTGATCAACCATTCCTGCAATCCTAACTGCGAGGCATGGATCGAAGGTCGAAAGATCTTCATCCATTCGCTGCGAGACATCCAACAGGGCGAGGAGCTATCCTTTGACTACGGCTTCGATGTCGAGTGTTGGGAAGACCATCCGTGCCGTTGTGGTCAGGCAAGTTGCGTCGGTTACATCGTCAGTCGCAGCCAGTGGCAGGAACTCGAAGAGAAGCGCAAAGAAGCTGAGGTGAAGCCGGACAAGCGCGATAAATGACGCGCTAACAGGATTGGCTAACCCTGCATCAAGCGCAGTCCCCACCAGACCAAAGTGCCGGTGGCCGTGAGCAGCAGGAAGAGCAAGACGAGGCTGCGGTTTTGGTCGCGGAGAATGTTCTTCGCCTCGCCGCGTGAGACGGTTTCCTCATGCTCGCGGCGGCGCTTGCGATCGGCGATTTCGGCGAGCGGCGGCATCGTGCTTTCCCGTTCGCGCATCTCGGCGGCGAGCTTGCGCGGGAGGTCGGCGTATTCTTTTTGCCGACGCATCAGCGCCTGCTCGCTCTCTCGGAGTTCGAGCAGCTCCTGGTCTTCGGGAGTCAGGCGGGCGCGGCGGCTCATGGTCAGGCGGGATTAATGAAGAAGATAGGCGATCAGCGCAATGCTGCCGAGGATGACGACGGGCAAGTTGAAGGCGAAGCCGTTGCGGAGGTTGGTCGAGAACTCGGAAGCAGGGGCGGTCCGTTGACCGGAGCGGCTGCGCTTGGACGGGCGACCGAAGATGGCGCCGCTGTGGCCATTTTGGAAATGGGCGGCGGCTTGATCGTATTCGTCGGCGGCGATGTCCACGACCATCGAGGATTTCTCCAGTCGCTCGGCGAGGTTTTCGCGGGACCAGTTCTCGGGGTTGATCTTTTGGAGCTTGTCGAGGTGGGCGGCGAAACAGGTTCGGCACTGTTCGAGGTCCTCGGTTTCCTGCCGCATCTCGTAAAGTCCGCGGTCAATCAGGGTGAGCGCGGTGGTGAGTTTTTCGGAAAGCTCGACCTGTTGGTTGAGGAAATGGCGCTTGCGGGCGGTGAGTTCCTCCAGCTCGGTTTTCTTGCGTTCGAGGTCTTCGCGTTGAGCTTGAATGCGGTCGAGTTCCTCTTGGGCGTCACGCAACTTGCGGTCGTAGTCGTCTTCGCGGCCGGCGTTTCCAGCGGAAGGCATTTCCATCTGGGCGGAGCGGATCTTGATGTGGTGCGTGTGTTCGGCGGTGGCGGCCATGGTGAGAGGGGGTTGGATAGACGCCATTTGCATAGCGGATCCAGCGAAATCCATCCAGCGAATTATTTCACATATCTTGACAATCGTGGGGGGCGTCCTTCAGGAAGTGGGTCGGGTGCGACCATTCGAATCAGATGTAAAACATGGGATCTCCCGGATGACCGGTGAGCGTCTCCACGGTGATGGCATCGAGCGCTGCGGTGAGCGTGCCGGAAACTTGGTCCCAAGCGCGCCGGACGCCTTGGCCGGAAACTCCTTCGCTGGCCACCGAAGACTGCAACAACGCGGGGTCCACAGCCTCGACGATATCGCGCAAGGTGATGAGGCTGGCGGCTCGGCCGAGGAGGTAGCCACCCGCTTTGCCGCGGCGACTTTCGACAAGGCCAGCGCGGCGCAGGTCGTTGAGGATTTGGACGAGAAAATTCGCAGACACGGCTTCGCGTTGCGCGAGGTCTTCGAGACGTGTAAGAGTTCGCCCGTCGTGGAACCTCGCGAGCTGGGCCATCGCCCGGCAGGCATATTCCAATTTCTGAGAGATCTTCATGAGTGAATCCCAACAGGCCGAAGTAGCCCCGGCGAGCAAGAATACACCGAAGCTGTGCGCGGGAAGAATCGCGGACATCCGCAATGTCTGGGAGACGCTTCGCGACGAAGCACAGCGGGTGGTGGAGGAGGAGCCGACGCTGCGCCCCTTGGTCAACGATGTCGTCCTTTCCCGTGAATCGCTGGCGCAAGTGTTAGGCGCGCGGCTCGCGCGGCGGCTCGCCCGTGAGGACATGCAGCGGGAAACCATGGAACCGCTTCTAACGGGAGTTTTTGCGGCGAATCCGCACGCGGTGCACGCGTCGTCGCGTGACTTGCTGGCGATGTTCGAGCGCGATCCGGCGTGCTTTTCGCCGCTGGAGCCGTTGTTGTTTTTTAAAGGATTTCTCGCGCTGGCAACCTACCGGGTGTCGCATCAACTCTGGTTGGACGGTCGCCGCTGGTTGGCGTTGTATTTCCAGAGTCTCGCCAGCGAGGCGTTCGCGGTGGACATCCATCCGGCGGCGCGCATCGGTTGCGGCATCTTGCTGGACCACGCGACCTCATTTGTCGTCGGAGAAACGGCCATCATCGAGGACGACGTCTCCATCTTGCATGAGGTGACGCTGGGCGGCACGGGCAAGGAAACGGGGGATAGGCATCCCATCATCCGCTCTGGCGTGTTGATCGGAGCTGGCGCAAAGATTCTCGGTCGTGTCGAGATTGGGACGGGGGCCAAGGTCGGCGCGGGCAGTGTGGTTCTTACGGATGTGGAACCGCACAACACCGTCGCTGGAGTGCCCGCAGTGGTGGTGGGCGTGGCCCGCGAACAAAATCCCGCGATTGAGATGAACCAGCATTTGGACTGTCGTGGAGCGATCTAACCCTATGAAACGCCTTATCCCTATCATTGCCGTTTTTGCCATTTCCACGCCCGCGTGTGAAAAGGTGAAGAATCTTGCTAACAAGGGCCGCTCCATGCTGGAGGCCGAGCTGGCCGCCAAGTCGGGGGGCGGCGCGGGCAAGACGGATCCCGCATTGGAAAAACTGGTAGACCGCACGGCGGAGGGCGTGGTGTTCCGCAAGGATCTTCCTTTCCCAAAGTCGCTTGAGGTGGAAACCACGCGGATTGAGGAGGTTTCGGGCCGGGTGTTTGAAAAGAGCGAGATTGGCAGCGGAGGGGGAGCGGTGAAGGGGACGATAACCACCACCGCAGTGCTCCGTCGCTCGGGAGATCAAATTTCCTATCAGCTCGTCGAGTCGGTGTTCGCGGATCCGCTGGTGAAGGGGCAGGATGCGGAAAAGCAGGTGAAACGGCAGATTTTGCCTCCGTCGACTGCGGCCTTCGTCAAGGCGGGAGCAAAATGGAAACCCCTTTCTAACGATTTTCACACGGCCAACCTGGCGCAGTCGCTGTCGCCGGTTTTTGACCAATTGCTGGTGGAGCATGCGCTCGCGCCGCATCCGCTCTGGTTCGGGAATAAGCGGTTTAAAGTCGGCGATACGGTTTCTGTGAGTGGCAAATCGTTACCCATGGTTGTGACTGGCAATGCGACTGGAGCACTGCAACTCAAGCTGGAATCCTTCGATGCGGTTGGCGGGCATCCCTGCGGGGTCTTCAGCTTCAGCGGGAATTTCACCCGCAAGGGCTTTCCCTCGTTTGAGGGCAGTGTCACCGATGAAGAGCGCACGATCGAGTCCGGTAAATTGTGGTTGTCGTTGCTCTATCCGATCATCCTCAAGCAGGAAGATCAAAGCATTCAGACGATGCGAGGTGGGCAGAGCGGTGGCAACAATGTGCATGTCAATGGCTCGTCCAAGGTGACGACTACGCGTGATTGGAAGCCGTTGTGAAAAGCCATTGAGCCCAAAAAAAGCGGACAAGGTTTGCACCTTGCCCGCTTTCGTTAGGTCGGATTCGCTTACTTGCCCCAGCGTTCGAGCAGGGTCTTCGCCATGTCGGAGGGAGTCTCCGCGACGGCGATGCCGCACTCGGCGAGGATGCGCTTCTTGGCTTGGGCGGTGTCTTCCTCACCGCCGACGATGGCACCGGCGTGGCCCATGCGGCGGCCCGGAGGCGCGGTGGCTCCGGCGATGAATCCGGCGATGGGCTTCTTGCTGTTTTCCTTGGCCCAACGCGCGGCATCGACCTCGGCGTTGCCGCCGATTTCGCCGATCATGATGATGGCTTCGGTCTCGGGGTCGTTGTTGAACATTTCCAACACTTCGAGGTGGTTGGTGCCGTTGATCGGATCGCCACCGATGCCGACGCAGGTGCTCTGGCCGTAGCCGAGCTGGGTGAGTTGGAAAACGGCTTCGTAGGTGAGCGTGCCGGAACGGGAAACGACGCCGACGTTGCCACGCTTGTGGATGTAGCCGGGAGCAATGCCGATGCGGCAGCCGCCGTGCGATTTCTCGCCGTGGCCGGGAGTGACGAGGCCTGGGCAGTTAGGTCCGACGAGGCGCGACTTGGAACCGCGGAGGGCTTCCTTGACACGCATCATGTCCATGACGGGAATGCCTTCAGTGATGCAGACGATGAGCTCCACGCCCGCGTCGGCGGCTTCGAGGATGGCATCGGCGGCGAACGGAGGCGGAACGAAGATGGCGGAAGCGGTGGCTCCGGTTTCATTCACGGCTTGGCTAACGGTGTCGAAGATCGGCACGACGTTTTCAAACTTCTGCCCGCCTTTTCCGGGAGTGACGCCGGCGACGAGTTTGGTGCCGTAGGCGAGTGAGAGCGAGGCGTGACGCGCGCCGAAGCTGCCGGTGATCCCCTGGACCAGGAGCTTGGTGTTTTCGTCGATGAGAATGGCCATAAGAAAAAGTTGCTAGATTTCAGTTGGAAGTTTTCAGGATTCGAGGCGGGAGAAGATTTCGGATGGTATTTTTTCCTTCAGCTCAGGATGCGTTTCCAGGAGGCGCGAGATGTCGGTTAGGTCTTTCATGCGCTTGCTGGCGCGCCGTTCCTTGTCGGAAAAGGCGGCGATTTTTCCAGCCAATGTATCTTCCAGTGAAGCGACCCGCATGAGGATGCCGTGAACGTTCGCAGGAACGGAGCGCTGTGGGAAATCGAGATACATTTCCTCAGTGCTGATCTGGATGGAAACTTTCGATTCGCCTTTGAAGTTGATGGACCATGGGAAGCGATTCTCGGAAAAACCTAGGTTTTTCAAGGCTTCAGCAGCTTCTTCAATGCTGATGGAAGCGATAACGATATCGACATCGGCGGTGGCCATGGGTTCTTCAGCCCAGTGATTCACCGCCAAGCCGCCGATCATGCACCAGGAAATTTCACGATCTTCCAAAGCAGCCACCAGGCGGGAGACATCCTTTGCTCCCCCCAGTGTCTGCCAGTCGTAAAATTGCCGCTGGGTCATCGTGATCAGGCGACGGCGGCGACGATCTTCTTGGCACCGTCGGCCATGTCATCGGCGGAGACGATGTTCAGTCCGGAGGCGGCGAGGGTGGCCTTGCCCATTTCCACGTTGTTGCCTTCGAGGCGGACGACGAGCGGAATTGGGAGACCGGTTTCCTTCGCAGCGGCGATGACGCCTTCCGCGATGACGTTGCAGTCCATGATGCCGCCGAAGATATTGATCAGGATGCCCTTCACGTTCGGATCACCGAGGATGATCTTGAACGCGGCGGTCACCTGCTCCTTGGATGCGCCGCCGCCCACGTCGAGGAAGTTGGCGGGATCGCCACCGAAGTGCTTGATGATGTCCATGGTGGCCATCGCGAGACCGGCGCCGTTGACGAGGCAGGCGATGTTTCCATCGAGACCGATGTAGTTCAGGTCAAACTCGGAAGCGGCGACCTCGCGGGGATCTTCCTCGGTCTTGTCGCGCATGGCGACGATGTCCGGGTGGCGATAGAGCGCGTTGTCATCGAAACCGAACTTGGCGTCGAGGGCGAGCACGCGGCCGTCGGGAGTGGTGACGAGCGGGTTGATTTCCAACATCGCGCAGTCGCAGGAAATGAAGAGCTTGTAGAGGTTGCCGAGGAGTTTCGCGAACTGCTTGGCGATGTCGCCGGTGAGGCCGAGCGCGGCTGTTAGCTTGCGGACTTCGTAGCCTTGGAGGCCGAGCAGCGGGTGGATGAATTGGCGGACGATCTTGTCCGGGGTGTTGTGCGCGACATCCTCGATGCTCATGCCGCCTTCGGTGGAAACGACGATGACCGGGCGACAGGTGGCGCGGTCCATCAGGATGGCGAGGTAGTATTCGTGGGTGATGTCCACGGCCTCGGCAATCATCACCTTGCTGACGAGCTTGCCCGCTTCACCCGTTTGCACGGTGACGAGGGTTTCATTGAGCATTTTCCCAGCGAACTCGGCGGCCTGCTCGGGCGACTCGATGAGGTGGACGCCTCCTTGGAAACCGTTCTTGAAATGACCTTTTCCGCGGCCACCGGCGTGGACCTGCGCCTTGATGACGAGTTTCGCACCGGCGAATTCCGTGGCAGCCGCGGCGGCTTCCTCGGGAGTGCTGGCGACTTTGCCAATGGGACTCGGAACGTTGAAGCGATCAAAAAGCTCTTTGGCCTGATATTCGTGGATATTCATGGTGCGTCTGGAAATGCGTGAGTGGGCGCGGAGAAATCGCGGGACGGTATTCTTCCATCGCTTGCGGGGTCAAGGCATCCTCGGGGGAAATTTGCAGTCCGCACGATCGCGCATTTTGTTCCGCCGCGACGGCTTGAGGGACGTCGCAGGGGAGCCGCATCGACCTTCTCCATCGACAAGGCGGAAAGCCTCCCGTAGTGGTCAGCCCAATCGGCCTTGAAAGAACTCACCAGGATCCTGCAATCGGTAAACAGCGAGGGGCGGCTCGTTTCGGCGGAGCTGTTGCCTTTGGTCTATGATGAGCTTCGCAACCTCGCGAGGAAGCGCATGTCCGGGATGGAGCCTGGGCAAACGATGCAAGCGACGGCCTTGGTTCACGAAGTGTGGTTGCGGCTGTCCGGTGGCGAGGAACGGCTGTGGAGTGATAAAGCGCACTTTTTTCGCGCGGCGGCACAGGCGATGCGGCACATCGTGGTGGATAGGGCGCGGGCCAAGGCCAGTCTGAAACGTGGACAAAATCCGTTGCAGGTGGACATCGACGTCCACGGCTTGGAGGTGGCGGATACGACGTTGGACGAGCGTGTCCTGCTGGTGGATGAGATGATGACCAAGCTGGAGAAGGATGACCCGGAAAGCGTGCGGGTGATCGCGCTGAAATTTTTTGGGGGTCTAACGAATCGAGAGATCGCGGCCATGGATGGCGTGGCGGAGCGGACTGTCGAGCGCCATTGGGTTTATGCGAAGACGAGATTGTATCAAATGATCCGCAAAGAAACGGGAGATGACTCAGGGCATTGATAAGCTGCTATTTGCGGCTGCGTCTAACTTCGCGGGCAAGGACGAGCAGCGGGATTTCCTAGAATACGCCTGCCGTGGCGACGAGGCACAGCTCAGGCGGCTCGAGGAAATGCTCGAGATTCAACATGATGCGGAGGAGTTTTTTGAATGGCGACCTGAGGTCAATGAGCTTGAGAGCGTCGTCGCGGAGGACGCCGGGCAGGGTGGGATTGGCGCACGCATCGGCCCTTATCGGCTCATGGACCGGCTCGGATCCGGCGGTTGCGGCGTGGTCTATCTGGCGGAGCAGTCGTCGCCCGTGAAGCGCAAGGTCGCACTGAAGATCATCCGCATGGGGATGGATACCGAAAGCGTGATTGCCCGTTTCGCGTTGGAGCGCGAGGCGTTGGCGTTGATGGATCATCCTAACATTGCTCGTGTGTTAGATGCTGGGGCGACTGCGTCGGGACGGCCGTATTTCGTGATGGAGTTGGTGGACGGGGAAAAGATCACCGACTTCTGTGACCGGAAACGGCTTGGATTGCGCCAGCGGCTGGAGCTTTTCATCCTCGTTTGTGAGGCGATCCAGCATGCGCATCAGAAAGGGGTGATCCACCGCGACATCAAGCCATCCAACGTGCTGGTGCGGGAACACGAGGGACGGATGGAGCCGAAGGTGATCGATTTCGGCATCGCCAAGGCGACCGCCGGAAGTCTGGACGCGGAATCCACGGTGACCCATTCTGGCCAACTGATAGGGACTCCGGCCTACATGAGTCCGGAGCAGGCGGAAGGGGGCGTGGACGTCGACACGCGCAGCGACATCTACAGCCTGGGGGCGATGTTGTGTGAAATTCTAACGGGTGCTCCGCCATTGCGGTTCGAGCAGTTCAAGAACTGTCGACCGGATGAAATTCGGCACCTCCTGCGAGACAATGACACGGGCATGCCGTCGGCAGGATTGGCTCAAGTTTCGGCCGAGGAAATCGGGCGCATCGCCAGTTGCCGTGGTGTGGATGCGCACAAGCTGCCGTCGCTTCTCGCGGGGGATTTGGATTGGATCGTGATGAAGGCCGTGGACAAGGACAGGCAGTGTCGTTACGGCACAGCAACTGGGTTGGCCATGGATGTGACGCGTCATTTGCGGGGCGAGATGGTGCTCGCGCGCCCACCGAGCGCGAGCTATCGGATCAGCAAATGGATACGCCGCAATCGGCTGACCTTCGCGGCAGGAAGCATCGCGTTGTTCGGCTTGTCGGGCGGTTTCGGCATTTCGACCTGGTTGTTTTTTCGAGAAAGGGACGCACGCCAAGAGCAAGCGAGGCTGCGTATTGTGGCGGAGGAGGCGCGGGCGGTGGAGGTGAGGCTGCGCGAAAGTGCGAGGGCGGGCGATCTCGTCGCCCAAGCGGCAGTGCTTTTGAGATACAACGAGAAGGCGCAAGCGGATCGTTTGGTGGATGGCTTGCCGGCGGATCGGGTGCCCTATTCGCTCGAATCCGCCAACACCTTCAAAACCTTGGCGAACTGGAATCTTGAAGAAGGGCGTCGCAAAGAGGCGGTGGAGCGCTTCAATCTTCTGGCCCGCGTGCTCACCAGCGTGGATATGGCGGATTCGGAAAACATTTCTCACAGCCTGATGCCGACACTCACGGCAGTCTGTGAATGGGGGGCACCAGGGGAATATGAGACACTCCGCAAACTAGTGGTGGAGCGATTTTCTAACACCGCGAACCCCATCGTCGCGGAGCAGGTGATCAAATCTGTCCTCATCGAACCCGCCGACGGGCATATTCTGCGGAAGATCGAACCGTTGGCGGAACTGCTACGAGAATCGTTGGAGGGAAAGACGCGAGCGACCGAGGCCCACATGATAGCTTGGCGGCAGTTTTCGTTGGCACTGATGACGCTGCGGCAAGGCAATTTGAAGGCCGCTCGGGCAAGGGCAGAGCAAAGCCTTATAACCGCAACGAACAGTCCGTCGCGAGCCGCTTCCAACCGCATTGTCATTGCGATGGCGGACATCCGGGAGGGGCGCGTTGTGGCCGCCCGTGGCGCGCTGGAAGAAGTGCGCGAGATCCTCATTCAGTGGGAGTCAGAGCCGTTCAGAATTGTCGACAGCGATGGCTATCTCTGGATCAACTGGGGCATCGTGCGCATTTTGCTGAAAGAAGCCGACCGCATGGTACAGGCCAGGGAAGGGTGATTTCCCGTGTCGGCCACGGGGTGAGCATTGGCGTCAATTGGCCCTCAGTCCGATCTCGTGGAGTTTTTTCCGGCGCTGCGAGGAGGTGAAGATTCCATGTCGGGTTTTTTCCGGGGATTGCGTTTTTCAGGGAGCAGGGGAGTTCGGCCTTAACCCATCGACGCCCTCAAAAACCATTACCCACGCATTCATGAAACCCAATCATCGCTTCAATATCTTCAGCATTTTCGTTTCTTTGAGCCTGCCGCTCGCGGCCCAATCCACTTGGACGGGAACGACCAACGCCAACTGGTCGGTGGCCACCAACTGGAACCCCGGCGTCCCTGCTGAAGCGAGCAACATCATCATCGCCGACGCCACCGTCAACGGACTAACGCTCGACGACGGGTCCCACGCGCTGGGCTCCATCACCATCGGCACCAACGGCACGCGCAACACCGGCTTCACCTTCCAAACCAACACCGCCAACACGCTGACCATCGCCGGCGGCGTGACCGCTCTCGGAAATTTCACCGGGATAGGCCCCCGGCTGCGCGGCAACTACGTGATCTCCGCAGCCCAGACCTGGCAGGTTGGCGGCGAGATTGGCTCGTCCGCGCTGGATCGCGGCGTGGCCTTCAACGAGGTTTCGGGGGGCAATCTCAGCTCACTCGCGCTCAACGCGAACCTTAACAAATCCGGGCCCGGACAGCTGCTCATCGCCGCCACCACCGTCACGGGCGCGAGCGACATCAACATCAACGATGGTTCCGCAAAACTCAACGCGTCCGCGTCTCTGACGATCTCGGTCGGGGGCACTGGCAAGATCGCCGTCAACAACTCGGCCGCGCTGATCCTTTCGAAAAACTCCGGAACGCTCAACATCTCGCGCCCGTTCCAGTTCAACAACACGTCGCGACTCGAAACGGGCAGCGGCACCGTCAATCTGGCCGCCGGCCCTTATGACATCGCCTCGAACATGGAGTGGAACGGCATCCACACCGTCACCAATAACCAAGACGTCGCCGGCGCCGCTCCCGACGCTGCCGGGAACGTGAATTATCGGTTCACCGGCGTGATGTCCGGCAATGGCAGTCTCACCAAGAATGGAGCGAGCCAGCTGATCCTCGGCGGCACGTCAGCCAACACGATCTCCGGGCAAATCACGGTCGCCGCAGGCGAGTTGCGCCTCGATAAAACGGGAGCCATTGCGGTTCCCGGAAACATCCTCGTCACCGGCGGAGCTCTCAACGTTTTTCAATCCGACCAGATTGGCAGCACCTCCACCGTCACGCTCACCGGTGGAACGATCTCAGCCTCGTCAGGACGGACTCAGACGCTTGCCGCGCTCAATCTCAGCACGCCGGTGGTCGCCCCCAGTGTCTCCGGTTTCAACGTGACCGGAGCCACTTCGATCACCTCCGGCACCGCTGAGCTGAACTCTGGGCAGACCTTCACCACGAACAGTCTGTCGATTTCCAACAACTCGAACCTCCGCCTCGTCGGCAACCACGCCACGGGCTTCTCCACGATCAATGTCGGAGCGGGCGGTCTCACGCTGAACGGAAGCCGGATGCAGTTCGGAAACGGCGGGCTAGCGGGCACCCTGTTGCTCAATCTGGGAGGCGACCTGGTTTCCACCGGCACCAGCCTCTTCACGGTCACCAACACCAGCGGGCCGCGCATCATCGACCTCCAAGCGGGTTCCCGTGCTTTGTCCATCGCTGATGGCTCACTCGACATCCGCCCCACCGTCCAGAATGGCACGTTGGTAAAATCCGGTGCTGGCACCTTGATCCTCTCCAGTCCAGGGTCCACCGCGAACTTCTCGTTCACCGCCGGGCCCGTCCAAGTCGCCACCCAGGCCAATGCCGGCAATGTCAGCCTTTCCGGGGGCGCGCTGCTCATGGATGTCGGCGGTGCCACTCCTTCCAAGATCACCACCACGGGTGATTTCACCGCGACCGGCGGCTCCATCGATATCACCACCAACAATGGCGCGGTGACTCCTGGGGTCACCGAGTTGGTCCGCTATGGCGGCACCCTCACCGGCAATCCGACCGTCAATCTGCCATTTGAATTGGCCACCAGCCGCTTGAATCCGATCGTCGGCTACGGCACCGGCACCAACAGCGCGATCACGCTCACCCTCGCGGCGACTCCTCTTGCCCTTTCTTGGCAGGGCGGGGGTGGTGGTGTTTGGGACACCAACAACACCTCCGCTTTCAATGGCGGGACCGAAAAATTCTATTCGCTCGACTCGGTCACCTTCGATGACAGCGCGACGAATCCTGCGGTGATTTTGAACTCGGTCGTCCTGCCGAGCGACGTGGTGTTCAACCACGGCAACGCGATACCGACCTTCACTGTGACCGGGACAGGTGGCATCGGCGGCATCACCAAGCTGACCAAAAACGGCACCGGCACAACCATCCTCGCCACCGACAACACCTACACCGGCATCACCGACATTCTCGGCGGTGTTCTCAGGATCGGTAACGGCGGCCTCACCGGCAGCCTTGGCAGCGGTGCGGTCTTTATCGATTCCAGTGCCATGCTTCGCTTCTCTCGTGATGGCACGGCGGTCGTCCCCAATGTCATTTCAGGATCCGGCGCTTTCATGGCCAGCGGTCCTGGTACGGTCGCCCTCACGGCCAACAGCGCGGCATTCACTGGCACCATCGAAGTGACCGGCGGAACCCTCCAGTTTGGCAATGGCGGCGCAGACGGCTCCCTCGGGACTTTCGAGGCAATCAACGTCGCTGCAGGAGCCACCTTTGCGATCAAGCGGACTGGCGCACCCAACATCACCAACAGCGTGACCGGCCCCGGCTCGCTCGCCGTCATCGGTGGCAGCCCCATCCTCATCGGCTACAACACGCAGGCTGGTGGCGTGTCCATCACGGAAGAGGGCGTGGCCCGCGTGCCGGACGATTCATCGCTCGGTGAAATCCCGTTAGCTCTCATTCCTAACTCCATCCGCCTCAACCGCGGCGGCCTCAAGAACCAGGATTCCCTGACGGTGACCGACATCAACCGCGGTGTGAGCATCACGGACGAAGCCTATTTCACCGCCGGTTGGACGAAATCGCTCACCATTGGTGGACCGATCACCGGCACCGGAAACATCTACGTCAACTATGATTCTGGCACCGTCATCTTCTCCAATCCGGCCAGCAACTGGAATGGCATCCTGACGCTCGGTGCAGCGAAACCCGGCTTCACCGGAGCCACTGGCGGTATCCTCGAAGTCAACACGATCAACAACGCCGGTCAGCCAGGCCCGCTCGGCACCGCATCCGCAGATCCTGCCAACCTCGTCTTCAACGGTGGTCGCCTAACTTACTCCGGCACCGCCGGTTCGACCAACCGTGGTTTCACCTTGGAAGGCGCGGGATCCATCAACGTGGTTTCCGACTCCCTCGCCCTGAGCGGTCTAGCCACCGGCCCAGGTGCTCTCACCAAGGTCGGCGACGGCACCCTGTTCGTCAGCGGAAACAACGATTTCGCCGGTAACGTGACCATCGATGACGGCGCTCTCGACATCAACCACAGCAATGCGCTGGGGGGCACGGCGAAAACGATCATCATCGCCGGAGATGATGCCGGGAACCGACGCCCTGAATTGCGTCTCAGGGGTGGGATCTCGCCCACGGTGTTGAATATCGACACCTCTGGTGATGGGGTGGGCGACCTTGCCGGTGCATTGAACAACGTTTCAGGCAACAACACCCTGAACGTCACCGGGCAGGTGACCATGAGAATCGGCAATGGCAATACCACGCTCCATTCGGAAGCCGGCACGCTGACGATCAACACCCCGCTCATCACAGCCAATGCCACCAACCGTGCTCTGACCCTGGCCGGTGCCGGCAATGGTGTGATCAATGGCGTGATCGCCAACGGCAGCACCGCCAACCTCCCCGTTACCAAAAACGGAACCGGCACTTGGACTCTCAGCGGGGCTCAAACCTACTCGGGAGCCACCACGGTGAACGAAGGCGTGCTCTCGCTGAGCCAAGCCGCGCTCAACGACACCGCTGACGTCATCGTCGGAGTGAACGGCAAGCTCAACCTGAACTTCACCGGCACCGACCAGGTCGGAGCCCTGACGATCAATGGCGAGGTGAAACTCAACGGACTCTACAGCGCCGCCACGGATCCGGGATTCATCACTGGCAATGGGGTGATCCGCGTGGGTCCCGGGCCGCAAGGCTACGACACTTGGGCCTCCGCGTTTCCCTTCAACGTGGGCGTGAACGATGGCCCGCAGGCCGACGCCGACAACGACGGCGTGAGCAATCTGCTCGAATACGTGCTCGGCGGCATCCCCGTCGGACCCGGTTCCAACGATTCCTCCATCCTGCCGAGCCAAAATCTCACGGCCACGAACCTTGTCCTGACCTTCGAGCGCAGCGATTTGTCGGAATCCGACGTGACGCTAGAAGTGCAGTGGTCGGCGGATATGGGAACTTGGAATGACTTCGCGACGGTCGGCCCAGCGAGCACTCTTCCTGCGGTGGCTGTCACCGAGGATGCGCCAAACGGGGATCTCGACACGGTGGTGGTGACCATTCCTCGCAGCCTCGTGGGTGGCGGTAAACTTTTCGCGCGCCTCAAAGCCGTGAAATGAGATCGGCACGCTGCGGTCGGGATTACGGTTTAGGCCGTGACCCGACCGCAACGCATGGCGAAAATTTTCCATGGAAAGATTGCCGGTCGCCGTCGGGATTTGGGTTTCACCTCGGCGGCCGGCAGTTATTTTTATCCTCGCTTTCAAAAACCTGTTTCGGAGTTCTTCTTGCATAAGCGGTTAACCCCCGCCCAAAAAATCCATGCTTCATCTTGTTCACCACAGCCATCGCCCACTGCTGCCTGCTGAGCGGCGCTGGTCCCCACCTCCGCAGACCGGCCTCAACCGAGGGGCGCGTCGCGTCTTCCTCGGATTGGCCGTTTTCTCCGCGCTCACCGCGGGTGTCGAAAACGCAACGGCCGCGACACGAGGCCGCGATCCTTGGGCGTTTCGCATGATCTTGGAAAACAAGACGCGGCTGCTGGTGCTGGCGTTGCGCTCGGATTTGTGGGCAGCTTACAACCCGGCAAACGGCTCGCTGCACAAGGTCTGGAACGGCGGCATTCAGTTTCAAGGTAAAGTGTGGGATTTCAGCCAACGCAATTCGCTGACCTTAGGAACCACCTACCATCAGCTCGAAGATGCGTTCCTGTTCCGGGAAACCAACGAGACCGTGATCCCCAACGGCTGGTCTGCCACCGGCGTCACCACCGGAGCCCAATGGTCGTTTTCGGGCATCGGATCTTCGTTGGTTTCACCGACGCTTGATCTAACACGTCACCGCAACGTGATCCTCTCCTATTTCACACCGGGCACGGGCAACGTCCTGCGCGTCGAAGTTTCCACAGACAATGGCGCGACGTGGACCGCCCAATTTTGGGATTCCATCGCGGGCCCTCCGGAGGACGGGAACCAGAAACAGCTCGCGGTTAGCGGAAACCAAGTGCGCCTGCGCATCGTTCCCACCGCCGCCACTTCCACCGGCCTGCGTGATGTGACTTTGTTTGGCGATCATCAGGCGTGGACCGCCACCCAAGGTGCTGCGCCGCTCGCCACCCAAATCGACTGGCGCGGCTATCGTCTGATCAACCGCACCGATGGGATCCTCATCCGCTATGACGTGGTTCTTCCCGGCAACGTGCGCGTGTCCGTCGATGAACAACCGGAAGCACTGGCCGGTGCGTCGATGTCGCGGGCTTTCACGGTCGCTGGATTGCCTGCGGGCACCACGCTCTCGTTGAAACTCGACGGCACGGGCTACACCGCCTCTCGCAGCGTCACGGGAGCTGGAGCCTTGCGTGACGCCTCGGGCGACACGTTCCTGGATTTCACCGCCGATGGCGAAACTGTCCTCACCACCACCTGGAACCCATGAGATCTATCCTTTTCTGCCTGATGATGGTGCTCGCGGGGATCGTGGCACCACAGGTGTTTGCGCAAAGCGGGGCGATGAAACCGGGCGTGACCGCCTGGATTTATGAACTCGGCGAGGAACTGCGCGAGGTGCCTGTCCTCGTCACCGGACAAACGCCAAACGTCGCAGGTGATTTTCCTGCGGTGGATTTCACCGGCAGTTGGCCCTCCATTTATGGTGCACCCGTTGCGGAGTACTATCTCGGCCATGTGTTAGGGCGCATCGTCGTGCCGACGAGCGGCACCTACGAATTTCGCCTAACCAGCGATGACGGTTCGAAATTTTTCATCGGGGAAAGCGCGACGCTGGTCATCAACAACGATCAGCCGGGGCTCAGCACCAGCAGCGCCTCGTTGAGCTTGTTGGCGGGCAGCTATCCGTTCTACTTGGATTTCTATCAGAATGTCGGAAATGCCCGTGTGTTGCTGGAATGGAAGCCGCCGGGCGCTGCCGATTTCGTCCCCATGCCATCGAGCGCGTTTGAGACGGAGGATGGGCAAGTCCACGTGACTTCGCCAGGGCTTAAAGGCTTTTACTACGAGGATGGGGAAGGCGGGACCGCAGGTGGTCCTGGCGATGGGCGGCCACTGACCGGCGTGCATCCGAGTTTCAATTTGGTCGATTTCCGCCCGGCGGGTTTCCAACCGAAAGTGGGTGGAATGGATTTCATGCCGGATGGGCGACTGGCGGTTTGCACTTGGGACGCGATGGGAGCGGTCTATCTGCTGGGAAATCTCAATGGTCCGGGAGGGGTGACGGTGCAGCGTTTTGCCGAAGGACTCGGCGAACCGTTAGGCCTTAAAGTCGTCAATGGTATCATCTACGTGGCGCAGAAACAGGAGGTGACCAAGCTCGTCGATCTCGATGCGGATGGCTTCGCGGACGAATACATCGCGATCGCCCATGGCTGGCCGGCGTCGTTCAACTACCATGAGTTCACGATGAACTTGGTCCACAAGGATGGCTTTTTCTGGACCACCACTTCGGTCCCACTGAAGACCGGTGATTCCGCCTACTTGCCCGGCTCTCAGCCGGCCTATCCGGTGCCTAACGGTCCCGGCTCCTTGCTGCGTATCGACGAAGCCGCGCGCACTTGGCAGATCATGGCCAGCGGGTTGCGCACGCCGAACGGCCTTGGCATTGGCATGGACGGCGAGCTTTTCGGCGGAGACAACCAAGGTTGCTGGGTGCCATCTTCGCGCATCAATCATATCAAGGTTGGCGAATTCTACGGTCACCAAGAGAACCCGACGGGAGCCCAACCGACCAAGGCCCCAGCGCTGTGGTTGCCGCATGGTGAAATTTCTAACTCCCCGGCCCAACCGACGCTCATTCCGAGCGGTGCCTATGCCGGGCAGATGCTGTTTGCCGAGCTGACCCACGGCGGCATCAACCGGATTTTCATGGAGAAGATCAACGGCGACTACCAAGGCGCCGTGTTTCAGTTCACTCAAGGGCTGGAGACGGGGATGAACCGCGTTTCATGGGGACCGGATGGATCGCTCTATGCCGGTGGCCTCGGCAGCAGTGGCAATTGGAACTGGAATGGCAAGCTGTTCGGACTGCAAAAACTCCAGCCTAACGGGCAAACCACCTTTGAGATGCACCGCGTCCGCTCGCGGGCGGACGGCTTCATCATTGAGTTCACCCAGCCGGTGCCCTACGCAGTCGCCTCGCAGGCATCCAACTATCAGATCCAGCAGTATGCCTATGCGCCGACCATCACGTACGGCGGTCCGAAAATTGGCACAGCTACCCGCACAATCACCGAGGTGGCGGTCTCGTTGGATCGCAAGAAAGTCTTTCTTCGCATCCCGTCGTTGGAAAACGGCAAGGTCGCCTACTTCCGGCTCAAAAATTTCGTGAACGACAACAACATCGCGCCGTGGGCAACGGAGGCGTGGTACACGCTCAACCAGCGCCCAGCGGCGGCCGGTCCGGACTTTGCCACGCTCAATCCGCCGACCGAACCTGCCGCTCCGGTGCCGCCTGCGCAGTCGTTCATCTACGAAGCAGAAGACGCGCTGCGGTCCGGTCCGACCGTCGCGGCCCAGAATGAGGGATTCACGGGCAGCGGCTACGCCGACTATCAGGGGACCACGGGAGAGTATGTGCAATGGACGGTCAATGCCGCGCACGCGGGCAGTCACACGCTTGCATTCCGCTACGCCAGCACCACCAACCGTCCGCTGCGCATCTTGGTGAATGGCGTGGAGGTCGCCGCCTCGCTGGCCTTCAACGCGACGGGTGCTTGGACGACCTATCTCATGACCGCCCCTCTCACGGTGAATCTGAACCCGGGCACCAACACCATACGAGCGACATCGATTGGCAGCAGCGGTGGCAACTTGGATCATCTATCAGTGACGGGGCCGCCCGTCCCACCCGCGAATGCCGTGGTGCTTTTCGATGGCACGACGGGCATGCGCAACTCGCAATGGCGGCGCGGAGCGGATGGTTCGGTTCCTAACTGGACGGTGACGAATGGCGCGATGGCCGTCGCGCTCAGCCCGAATCCGAACGACATCGTCTCGGTGCAAGAGTTTAAAGATTTCCAACTCCACGCCGAGTGGTTGTCGCCCTCGGGTGGCAGCGGACAATTGGCAGGCAATTCCGGCATCAAGCTTCAACAGAGCTACGAGCTGCAAGTGCTCAACACTCCGGCCAGTGCCACCTTGGCCAACAACGACGCGGGTTCCATCTATCTGCAAAAGCCAGCCTCGCAGAATGCAAGTCTCGGTGCCGGCGCATGGCAAAGCTACGATGTTTGGTTCACCGCCGCGCGTTGGAGCGGGCCAACCAAGGTTTCTAACGCCCGAGTGACGGTGCGCTGGAATGGCATGCTCATCCATGACGACGTGGAACTGCCCGGCAAAACCGGAGCCTCGGTTGCGGAGGCCGCTGGGCCTCAGCCCTTGCTTCTTCAGGCACACGACACAGCCGCCAGCGGTCCGGTGCTCTATCGCAACATCTGGGTCATTCCTAATGACACGTTCAGCCAGCAATGGAGCACGTGGCTTGCTGACAACACGTTGGCCGAAACCGATCCCTTGGCGGACAGCGACCACGATGGAATCAGCAACCGTTGGGAATATGCGATTGGATCCAATCCCACCCATTCCGCCCAAACCAAGGATGGGCATCCTCTGACGCCGCAGATGCAGGTGATCGATCAAGAGGATGAAAAGTTTCTTCAATTCACCTATCTCCGGCGGACCGATAGCGCGGCACGCGGGCTTCGATTTGTGGTGCAAACCTCGGCGACTTTGGGCGTTGGCAGTTGGATCGTCGAGGAGGCCTCGGAAGTCGCAGCGCCGATTCCCATCGGTGATGGGGTGACCGAGATGTGCACCATTCGAGTGAATGCGCCGATTGCCGAAGACACCGCGCGTTTGTTCGCACGCTTGGGAGTGGAGATGCTGGAGTAGGAAAACGTGCTGGCTTTAAAGCGCTTTTGCGACGACGGCGCATCGTGGTTGCTGCGTCTCGCAGCAACGTCATCTTGCGGCGAGACGCTCCTCTTTTCGCGAGGCTGGTTCTTGGACCAAGCCCTTCCAAAATGAGATCGCCCTAGAGCGTCGCGCTTGCCGGTTGCATCAGGGGCGTCGGCTTGCTTCGATCCCCGCATGTTGCACTCGATATTCCGGCCTGCGAGTTGGCTCGTGTTGAATCTTGCGATTTCCACGCTCTCGGCGATTGCTTCGGATTCCCCACGGCCGCAGCTCCAAATCATCAATGGCAGCCAGGAAACCGTGCGCATCGAGTGGCTGCGCGAAGGAACGGCAAGAGTCTCTAACGGTTCTCTCGCGCCGGGTGAGGAGAAGGTGATCGCCACGGCATTGGGGCATCGTTTTGCCGTGGTGGGAAAGGAGGGCGAGCGTATCGTCACCAGTGAAGTGCCGGTGCAGGGATTTCGTTACGAAACGTCTGCGGCGGACGGGGTGCCAGCGTTCTACAGCCAACGTGCCAGCGCCGGTGGATTTCCCGTCGTGGCGTCGGCCACCGTGAATCCGTATGCCTTGAAGGAGGCGGTCTATCTGATCGACATGATGTTTGCGAAACGGCCCGACCTGCGCAAAGCGATGATCCAAAGTGGCGCACGGATGTGCATCCTGGCGTGGAACGAGTTCACCACCGACCTGCCAGAGTTCTCGCAATTCAAGCCCAAGGATTTTTGGGACGCACGGGCGCGTGGCACGGGCGGCAGTGAGACCGATCCGTTCTGTTCCTGTGGCGAAGAAAATTTGTTAGGCTATCCGGGTGACCCGTATGCCACCGAGTGCATTCTGATCCATGAATTCGCCCACAGCATCCATCTGCGCGGGATGTCGAATGTGGATCCCACCTTCGATGAGCGCGTCAAGGCCGCCTACGATGCGGCGATGAAGTCTGGGCTGTGGAAAGGGAAATACGCAGCAACCAACCGTTTCGAATACTTTGCCGAGGGCGTGCAAAGCTGGTTCGACAACAACCGCGAAAACGATCACGACCACAACCACGTCAACACGCGCGCCGAGCTGTTGGAATACGATGCGGGACTCGCCGCGCTTTGCCGCGAGATTTTCGGCGACACCGAGCTGCGTTACACCAAACCGGCGACGCGGCTCAGCGGCCACTTGGCAGGCTACGATCCCGCAAAAGCCCCGACCTTCGTCTGGCCAGAACGCCTCAAAGCTGCGAAGGAGAAAATCTCCAAAGAGGCGAATCGTTAGGGATTCGCTGATTGAATGTTAGATGGTTTGCTAAAAGCGATGGCCGCAACGCGCAGCAACGCGGGCTCGTCCCGCGTCCGAGCGGAACCACCGTGGACAATGCCCCGGCCGCGTGAGCGGCTCTACCCAATGCGAAGCCTGACCGCATGGACGAAGTCAAACCCGTAAGCACGGTGGTGTGGGACCCGTGGCTGGCTCTAGCCGTGAGTCACGGGGACCCGATTGGCCTTGGTTATTTTTGCTACTTGCCGGGAACCTTCCCCAGGATCTTCGCGTTATTCAAACCACCCCAATAGCGGCTGTCTAAGGCGTTCGAGACGTTATCACCAAGAACAAAGTAGCTGCGCGCAGGGATCTTGAAAGGGAAAGTAACTGGTCCAGGCGCCTTACCGTGGGAAACCACCCTCGCGTTGTCGCCACACTTTGGGCATCGGGGCAAGGTGCTGGGATTCATATTCTCTACCGCACGTCTTAGGCTATCCGGCGGGGCGCCGGAAGTCCGAATTCAAATTGGAGGCTTGTCGCCGTCGGATGCGCCGGCTTGTTCGGCGTTTTGGGTTCCTGATACGGGTTCGCCGCACGACCAGCAAATCTCGAAATTTCCAGGATTGGTTTCGCCACACGAAATGCACGTGATCTCGATGTCTGCATTCTTTTGATTTGCGGTCAAATGCTCTCGGATGATTGCAACTGCTTGCACGTAATCCTCGTCATTCATGACGCAAAGGGCCGGGAAAAACTCGGGAATTGGGATCTCCGTAAGTCCCGATCCTGTCAAATACTCGTTCCTTATCAGTGTCGCAATCCCATTATCCTCAAGGACGGCCTTATAGTAACTGACACGTGTGATGTCCTGCTCTCGAAATAGTTCTTTCATTATGCTCTGGATGGTTTCAACGATCGTTAGATGTGGTGGCTGGGCGGCGCTGGGCTCATAGAGAGAAGCAAACGAGGGGGATCATTCAAAGTCGTCGTGTATGGAGCCGTAAGCAGGGTGGTGTGGGACCCGGGAGTTAATCACTCCCGGGGACCCGATTGGGCATGCTCTTTCGGAATCGGATCTCACAAAAACCTTTGCCCCCTAATTGAATCTCCTTCTGTGCGCCATCTGGCCGGTAGCCCATCTTCTCGTAAAACCGAATCGCCCGCTGATTGTCCCGCAGCACCCAAAGTGTCGTGCCCTGACCGTCAGGCAAGGAATCTTCCATCTTGGCCATCAGCTCACGCCCGACGCCGCAGCCCAAGTGTTGGGATGCCACGTAAATCGCATACACCTCCGCATCGCCTTGTGCGTCTGAGTCTCGGCTAGCACCACCGGAAACCCAACCGATGACCTGACCATCCTCCTCAGCCACCCAGATGATCGTCCGACCGTCTGTTAACCGCTGCTGCCAGCTTTTGGTGCGTTCCTCTTCAGACAGGCTAGCGAGGTATTCGTCGGGAACAATCCCGGCATATGCGACCCGCCACGTGCAGACATGGATTCGAGCGATGGCTGCTGCGTCCTTCAATGTCGCTTTACGGATCATTTATCTGTCCAATAGTGTATTGTTTCAGCTGGGGAGGATAAAAATTTCGTTAGCTCCGGCAAGCGGGAAGAAATTTGATTTTTGAGGACTGGTTTTCAATGGCTTGGGGATTTGGCTTCCGCCGCCGCGCATTTGATGAAGTTGGGGGAAAGGGAGAGGGCGATGCTGCATGGACGGGAGCGCACTCCTTGAGGCTGAATGCCGAGATGGATTTTTTAACAGAAGGATGCGAAGGAAGCGAAGGAAGCGAAGGGAAGAGAGGGAGAGCCTGCGGAGTGAGGCAGAAATCGAGATGGGTTCGCGCAAATTTCCGGACTTCGCGGCCTTGGCGAACTTCTGTTAAACCAGATGCCTGAGTCTGACGGGAACCGCTCTGGACTAGGCAATGGACGCGTAAGCGTCTTTAAAAATCCCAAGATGCCTAACTGCAGGGGTGAAGGCAAGGAGTCAAAGCCGTATGCGGGATGGTGTTGGAACCGGGAGCGAATGACTCCCGGGGACTCGATTCACTTTGTCTTATTGAGTTCGGTCAGTTCTGGAAAGTGCTCCATGAATGCACGGATTGCGGCTTGGTTGTGTGTAATTTCGATGATCCCTGCCTCAGCGCGATAAATGGCTTCTGCTCCATCTGGCAATGGCCAACCTAGTTGAGTGAAGATTGTCGGTAGGATTGGCGGGCGATCATGAAAACCTGTCGGAATTAGATCGCTATTTGGGGGCGTAATCGGCAGTGCGAAAGGATCAGCGCCTATACCGCTGCGAGATGCTTCAGCCTCTCTTATCAGTTGAGCATATTCATCAGGATAGCCTCTCTGCCAAAGAATCTTGCTCAGTCGGTCCTCGCTCACTGAACTTTGCAGAATCACATGTGTGAAATTCTCAGAACTCGTTTCTCGCTGCTTAGGTTGTTCCTCACCACTCCGACATGAGATTAAAAGCGCGATTAACAGGAGAAGTGTGATGCGATTCATTTCTTTAGCGAACAGTCTTTGTTCGTAGGATTTAGGGCGTGAGATCCGGAGCAATCTTTGCGGTCGACTTTGGCTAGAGGGCTTGGGTTCACAAGGATTTTGTGAGACTGGCGTGCGTCTATCCGGCAGTGTGGGTGGGGTTGTTTGCGGCGGACATGCGATGTCTGATCGCGCGGGGTGAATCTTGAGGCGGCAAGGCCGGAGGAGCGACGATCTTGCTGTCGTCGTGTTCTGCATCGGGTAAAGAAGGAGAGGGGCCTTAAGGACGGTCCTCTATTTTTCAGTATGGTGCGGGGCGGAGGGGGGTGGGAACCTTGGCTGCTGGGGGGGCGGCTGTCTTGAGGCCTTTTTCAGTTAGCGACGGTCGCAGACCGACGCTACAGTGCGAGCGGCTGTCATAGGCCGACGCTACAGGGGATGTTAGGACGGGTTCTCGGGGCGGGCGATGAGGGTGGAGAATTGGTCCTCCAGCGTTTGAAGAAGGGTGATGTCTTCGACTTTTCTGCCATCGGCGGTGGTGATGTAGAGGGTGTCGATGGCAACGCCTTTCTCGGTGCAGATGCGGGCGTGGGCGGTGTTGAGGCCGTGTTGGTTGATGGCGTGGAAGAGGTCGTGGAGCAGGCCGATGCGGTCGAGTGCTTGGAGCTCGACGGTGGTGCAGGTGGGATGCAGGTCGTTGCTGACGTAGGCGCGGACGGGCACGGTGATGCCGTTGTCGGAGCGCGGCTTGAGGAAGTTCACCTTGCGGCGGAGGTAGTTGTCCGGGTCGTGATTTTCCGAATGCAGGATGGCCTCGAAGGTATCCAAGAAGCGTTTGCGAATGGCCGGGGAGGAAACCGGTTCGAAGTTGGTGGTGCAGACGCGGAAGATGTTGACGACGATCTTGTCGGTGCGAGTGAAGAGGTCGGCGGATAGAATGTTGATCTGTTCGGATGCCAACGCGCAGCAGATTTTTTCGAGCAACTGCGGCTTGTCGCGGGTGGCGACGACCATCTCGGAGTAACCTTTCTCGGTGTGGTCGATCCACTTGATGCAGGACGCGGATGGATCGCCCTTTTCAATTTCCCGCTGGAGGAAATGGCGCACGGTGCGGACCTGCGTGACGATGTGGGCGGCTTGCCGGAAATGGAAGGCCGCTGCAGGCATGCGCTCGAAGTGTGTGCGCACGTCCGGCTGATAGTCCTCACGCATGATGCCGATGACTTCCTCACGCAGCGCGGTGCGATCGGCATCTAACTTGAGCGAGTATTTTTCCCGCCCCTCGCTGAGGAAGGCGCGGGTGGTGCTGTGGAGTTGAAGCATCAGGCTTTCCTTCCAGCCGGTCCAGCCATCGGGAGAGGTGGCATTGGAGTCGGCGAAGGTGAAAAGGAAGAGGGCGTCCAGATTGGCAGAGGTCTTCACGATGGCGGCGAACTCGGCGATGACTTCGGGATCGTCCAAATTGCGAGTCGTCGCGGTGCGCCAGAAGGTGAGGTGGTTGTCCACGAGGAACATGATCAACGAGCGGCGTGCGCCCTGGATTTGGAGACGACTGCAAAGGCGGGTGGCGAGCATCGCCGAGCCGTCGATGTGTTCGCGGACGTTTTCGGCGCGGCCGGTGTCGTGCAGAATGGCGGCGAGGAAAAGCGCGTAGGGATCCTGGATCTCGTGGAAAAGTCGGCGGTAAATGCCACGCCGTGGATCTTCGTCTGAGGTGAGGTTGTCGATCTGCTCGACGCAGCGCAGCGTGTGCTCATCGGCGGTGTAGCGATGGAAGAACTCGTGCTGGACGAGGCAATCGAGCGCGCCGAACTCTGGCAGATAGAGGCCGAGGAAACCGATGCGATGCATCAGCCGGAGGGCGCGGGCGACATCGCCCTTGCGCTCCAGGATGGCCTGAAAGGTTTCGCGGTTTGCCTTGGCATAGCGGAATGGCCTGTCGACGAGGTTCCAATTTTCCGCGACCAAGCGGCGCATCGGCGGGCTGAGGCGCAAGCTGCGGCGTTGGCAATGTTGGAACATGCGCATCAGCCGGTTTGGATCGTCGCGGAAAATCTCGCCATGAGACGGATAGATGCGTCCGTCGCGAGAGATGAAGCCGTCGAACTCTTCGCGCTTTTTCTGGCGGAAGGTGAGGAAGGAGCGCAGCCCGGTTTCCGCCTGAGTTTCCTGCTCGATTTGGAAACTTTCCATGAGCGAGTTGGTGTGGCGGTAGATGTGGCGCGTGTGGCGGTAGTAGTCCCGCATGAATGCCTCAGTGCTGCGCAGGATGCTTTTTTGCGGATAGGCGAAGGCGGTGGCGACGACGCCTTGGAGGAACAAGGTGAGTTGGTCGGTGCCCTTGCCGGTGTGGTAGTGCAGCTCGTTGCGGACGCGGTGGAGGAAATCGTAGGCTTCTTCGAGCTCGCGATGGGAGGCGGCCGTGAGGACTTTGCTATCGACCAAATCCTTGAGCGTGCGGGCACCGGTCTTGGCGCGGGCGACCCAGCAGATGTTCTGATAGTCGCGCATGCCGCCGCAGCTTTCCTTCACGTTAGGCTCCTGCAGGAAAACGGTGCGGGAATACTTGTCATGGCGGGCGCGCAGGTCTTCGCGTCGCAGTTCAAAGAACGCGGCTTGGCCTTTGTTGACACATTCCTTTTCGAAGCGCTCCAGGAAGCTGGAAAACAACGCGCCGTCTCCAGTGATGAGGCGCGAATCCATCAGGCTGGTTTTGTTTTCCTGATCGGCGCGCGCTTGTTCGATGCACTCCGGGATGGAGCGACACGCGTGGCCGACTTTGAAGCCGACATCCCATAACAGATAGAGCACTTCTTGGACGACGTCTTGGAGTGCTTGCGGCAGTTTGGTGGAAGCGCGGGGGAGCAGGAAAAGGATGTCGATGTCCGAGCGCGGGTTGAGCGTGCTGCGGCCGTAACCGCCAGTGGCGACGAGTGCCATGGGCAGCAGCTTGCCTTTGCGGGCGTTGACGGCGGAATCGAAGATGGAGCGGATGATGGTATCGATCAGCTCGGCGCGGGCGTGAGAAATTTCCATGCCGCCGGCGCCGGACCGATGGTGGAGAAGGATGCGTTTTTCCTCGTAGGCGAGGAAGCGCTTGTAGAGCTCGATGCGTTCGTTCGGCGAGAGTTGGCCTTCGAGGGCGGGCTTGAGTGCCTCACGGGCGTGGTCCTCGAGGTTCTTGTGAAAATTCTGCATGGAAGGGCGGGAAGCCTGTCCCGATTCGCAGGAAGATCAAGCGTCGCTGTCAGCGGCGCGGCCCATGGTGGTGCCGACGCGGGCGTAGAGTTCGGTCTGTTTCGCGGACCACGCGACGAGGTCGGCGGCGAGCTTTACCGCGCCGGGTTCGAAAATCGTGAGGGTCGAGGATCCGCCGAACGCGAAGTAGCCTTTTTCCTGGCCCTTTTCGATGCGAACGCCGGGCGTGAAGGTTTGGTGAATGCTGCCGACGCAGGTGGCTCCGATTTCGAGGCAAAGCACGGTGCCAAGCCGTTCGGTTTGCAGTTCGGTGATGGCGCGCTTGTTGGTCCACAGGTAACCGAGGTTTTTGCGCAAGGCGATGGGGTTGACCGAGTAGAGCGGGCCGTTGATGAGGCGAGTTTCTCCGGGAATGCCCGCGGCGGGAAAATGGAAGCGATGGTAGTCCACCGGGCAGAGCCGCGAAAGGACGAGCGCGCCATCGGCGAAACGGGTGGCAAGCGCAGCGTCTCCGAGCAACGCGGCGAGGTCGAATCGCTGGCCTTTGACAAAAACTCCCGCGATGTCCGAAGCGCGATCGAATCCAAGGTGGCGGCCGTCCGCCGGGAACACCACGCTGTCAGGATCTGAATCGATGGGCCGTGCGGCTGGCTTCAGCTTGCGGTAGAAAAACTCGTTGAAACTGCGGTAGCTCGTCGGGGCGTCGGCGAAGTCTGCGGCATCCAAGGCATATTTCTCAATGAAGGGGGCGACCCGTGCAGCCGACTCCGGCGTGCTCATGCGGCGGCCATACCAGGCGGAGAAAAACGGGCGTTTGACGAAGCCTTCGAGCGAGATCGCGCCGAGTGGATTGCCATAGGACCAGCGCAGAAAGCCCTCGCCATAGACCTGCTCAGTTTCCATGGCACCGGTGTGACGGTTGAAATAACGGATGGCTTCCACGCCCGGCTTGTAGGCTGCGGAAAGGGGATCCGCAAGGGCGGCCATGCCGAAGGCGGACGATCTTGGGATGGAAAGGTGGCTTCGGGTTTCCACTTGCGCGGGTGATGGCACGGGGGTATCGCCGCAGCCATGAAATGCCGCACCGCCTGCCTGCTCGCCTGCGTCCTGACTTTTTCCGCGTGTGAAAAGCCGAAGGAGGAAGTCACCGTCACCGAGACGCGGCCGCTGACGACGCGCGATGGCACGCCCAAGCTCAACGCCACTAGCGACGAGCGGTTCCGCGACGCCAAGCCCAGCCCAGTGCAGGGCGACACGCCCGAGGGCTGGTTGAAGCTGCCGGCTTCGCAGTTTCGCCTGTTGAACTACCGTTTCGGCGAGAGCGGCACCGGCGAAGTTTGGGTTTCGCTGTCGCAAGGCACTGTGCTGGACAACGCGAACCGCTGGCTCAAGCAGTTTGCCCTGCCGCCCATGACTGAGGACGAGTTGGCGAAATTACCGACCGTTTCCGTCGCCGGAGCCATGGGTCGTTGGATCACCGCAGAGGGCAATTACGAACCCGGCATGGGCGCGCCGCCGCGCGATGGCACCGCGCTCGCTGGGGTGATTGCGCCGGTCGGCGGGCAGATTCTAACGGTGAAAATGGTTGGACCGAAGGCGGAAGTGCAAGCGGCCAAGCCCATCCTCGAAAGCTATTCCAAGAACCTCCGCCTGGCTGAATGATTCACGCTCAGCCACCCGTATCGCGCCCCGCCATTCACTGCGCTTCTCCGACTCCCTGATCATGGAAATTTCCGAAACTCCGCCATCCGCCAAGGCACCGCGATCGCTGCCGGGCAAGGTGTTCGACGTGCTCTCTGGCTTTGGCCTCGCCACCATTCTGCTGCTGTTGCTGGCGCTGCTCACCTTGTTCGCCACACTGGAGCAGGTGGATTTCGGCCTTTATCCGACGCTGAACAAGTACTTCGCCACCGATTGGCGGCATATCTTTGTCCTGCCTGAATTGTATGTGAATGGGAAATACCTGCCCATCCCGCCGGTGCCTGGCGGCTACTGGTTGTGCGCGCTGCTGCTGGTGAACATGATTTTAGGCGGCATCATTCGCATCAAAAAGGGCTGGAACCACGTCGGCAATCTCATCTCCCATTTTGGCATCGTGCTGATGCTCGTCGGCGGTGGCGTGACCTACCATTTCTCGGAACGCGGCAACATGCGCGTGGACCAAGAGTTGGAAAGCAACACGGCAGAAGACTATTTCGAATACGTCGTCGAGATTGCTGAAATCAACGAGGGCAAGCCGGAGAACATCCACGTCATCCGCGGCGAGCAGATCGACGACCTCACCGGCGGTGCGGTGCGGACCTTCCGCTTGCCGAATTTCCCATTCGACCTCCAGCTCACCGGCTACCTCGGCAACACGGTTCCTGTGTCGGTCAACGAGCGCGCGCCAAGCAAGGGGGAGCCCATCGCCGATGGTTATTTCCTCGCGGAAAAGCCAGCCAAGACGCCGCCGGAGCCAGCCGAGCAATACACCGCTGGCTGCTACGCCAAGGTGCTGCCGAAACAGGGCGAAAAATCTGCGCCCTTCATCTTGGCGGGTGCCAGTTTCTATCCCTTCACTTGGCGCGAGGGCGACCGCGTCTTCACCATCGACATGCACAAGCGTCTGTGGCCGATGCCGTTCACCGTGCGACTCGACAAGTTCACGGCGGATTTCCATCCGGGCACGTCGATGGCGTCCAAGTTCGTCAGCGACATCACACGCCTCGAGAACGGCGGCGAAGCAAAATACACCATCAGCATGAACAAGCCGATGCGTTACGAAGGCTTCACGTTTTTCCAAGCCAGCTATGGCCCGCCCGGTGCTGGGCCGGGCCAAAAACTCTATTCTGTTTTTGAAGTGGTGAAAAACCCGGCCGATAAGTGGCCAGAATACAGCCTCTGGATCGTCGCTTTCGGGATGCTGGTCACCTTCATGACCAAGCTCATTTCCTTCATCGCCTCCGGCTCACGCAAGAAAAGCCATGTCTAACAAGTCATCCAAGGCCGGTCGTTGGATCGCCGCCGTACTCGTGGTGGTCGCCTTCGCGGCGATCTTCCTCAACCTCGTGAAGGACAACATGCCCAAGGGCGAGGTCCGCAAGATCGAGGGCTACACACCGTGGGAAAAGGAAACTCTCGCCGTGGCGGAAACGCTGCCGGTGCAGGATGGCGGCCGTATCAAGCCGCTCTCCACCTACGCCGGATTCTCCATGCTCGGCCTGCACGGCGCACGCTCGATGAAGATCGAGGACGGCAAAGGAACGTCTTTTAAAATCAAGCCCACGGCTTGGTTGCTCGACACCTTGTTTCGGCCGCAAGTCGCCACCCAACTGCCCACCTTCCGCATCGACAACTCCGCGGTGCTCGACGCCATCGGCGTGAAATCCCGCGGCATGCGCGATCGCTACAGCTACAGCGACATCGAACCCGGGCGGCAAAAGCTCATCGAGCTCGCGCAGAGTTACGAGAGCATCGAATCGGCCGAGCGCGACCCGGTGCAGGCGCAGACCTTAGCGCTGGCTTACAATCTGCGCGAGTATGAGAGCTTGTTAGGTTACTTCGGTTTTGCGCGCTATGGCGTCGAGCTCCGCGGCACTGGCAAGGACGGCGGCCCAGACCAACGGGCGGATGTCAGCGCGGTGATGCAGACCGCCCCGCAGATTCGCCAACAGATCAAAGTGGCGCAGGCGCAAGGGCAGGAAATGGACGCCCACCTCAAGGATCTGCTCCAACAAGTTTTCGATGGGGCGAATTTCGCCAAATTTGGCCTCTTCCTGCTGCCGCCTGCCGATCCCAAGGACGAGAAGTGGAAATCCGCTGGAAATGCCATCGTCGAAACCCTCGGCGACACCGCAGGGGACACGGCGCAGCGCGTCGCGGATATCAAGGCGCTGGAAAACACCGCGCGCAATTTGAGTGAAAGCGAAGCCGCCTTCCGGAAACAACTTGTCGCCTTGCGCAGCGATCTGGTGAAGCGCGCAGAGGCTCGCGGGGAATACCAACACGTCGAGTTGGAGGCCGACTACTATCGCGCCGATTGGTTCCTCAATGCCATCGTGCTATTCATCCTCGGCACGATCACCGCGCTGGTCATGTGGACCGCAGGGCAGGGTCGGACAGGTCGGGTTTTCTCTTGGCTGACTTTGGGTTTCACCTTCGCCGGGATGACGCTGTGCATCATCGCCATTGTCCAACGCTGCATCATCATGCAACGGCCACCGGTTGGAAACTTGTATGACACCATCATCTTTATCGCGACCACCATTGTCATCTTCGCGCTGGTCGTTGAGTTGATCACGCGCCGTCGTTTCGCCCTCGGAATCGCACCCATCTTGGCGTTGATGTTCGTCATCCTCGCACGTCGCTTTGAGGTGGGTGATGCGAAGGATCACATGACGCCCTTGGTCGCGGTGCTGGATTCTAACTACTGGCTCACCATCCACGTGATCACCATCACACTGGGCTACGCCGCTGGGCTGCTCAGTGCCATGCTCGCGGTGTTCTATCTGCTCATCCGTGGCTTGGGCTTGATGGAAGACGATCGTGAAGTGCGGCGCTTTTTCACCCGCACCGTTTACGGCACGATCTGCCTCACGCTGTTCCTTTCGTTGGTCGGCACGGTGTTGGGCGGGATTTGGGCGAACGATTCGTGGGGCCGCTTCTGGGGTTGGGATCCGAAAGAAAACGGTGCGCTGCTCATCGTGTTGTGGACCCTTGCCATCCTGCATGCGCGGCTTGGCGGCTACATCCGCGAGTGGGGACTGCATTTTGCGGCCGTCTTCACCGGTGCGGTGGTCGCCTTTTCGTGGTGGCACGTGAACTTCCTTGGCGTGGGCTTGCACAACTACGGGTTCACCGCAGGCAAGAACTCGATCTACATTTTCTACGGCATCATCGTGCTCATCCTGAGTTTCGGCGTCATCGCCAAGATCCTTGACGACCAGCGCAAGGCGGGACGCAAGAAGGAAGATGGCCTGCCCGGGAATCTCTTGAAAAGCGAGTGACGTTTCCGCACCTTCCGCAGGTGCCTCCCGCCCGCCCCATCGCCTTTTTCGCCCACGAACGCGGAGATGCGCGGGTCATCAAACGCATCGCCGCGTTGCAGGATCACGGGCGTAAGGTGTTAGGTTTCACGTTTCACCGCGTGCGCGACAAGGCGGACAGGCCGCCGACGTGGGAGAACATCCATTTGGGAACCACCTACAATCGGCGCTACCTCCAACGTCTGGCAGCCTTTGCGGGCTGCATCGGCGTGTTGTGGCGAAACCGCGATCGCCTTGCTGGCTGTGATGTCATCTACGTGGTTAACACCGACAATGCGGTGCTCGCGCTGCTGGCGCGGTTTTTCTCTGGGCGGCGTGTACCCTTGGTGCTGGAACTCGCGGACATCCAGCAAGCGATGACGGGCAACGGCGTGGTTTCCAAACTATTGCGCGCCGTTGAGCGCATCGTTCTAACGCGCAGTGCGCTTCTCGTCACGACCTCGCCGGGATTTGTGAGCGCGTATTTTCTGCCGGTGCAGCACTACGGCGGTGAGGTGTTTCTGCTGGAAAATAAGGTCTATCCGTCGGTGGCATTGCCTGCACCGTCGCGACGAGATTCGTCCGTGACTGGACAACCTTGGGTGATCGGTTGTTTCGGCGCGCTGCGTTGCCGCCGCTCATTGGAAATCATGCGTAGCCTTGCAGAGCGGCTTGGCGACCGCGTGCTTATCGTCTTGCGCGGCTATCCTGCGGGGACACTGGCAGATGATTTCGATGTGTTGTTAGGCGATCTGCCAAATTTGAAGTTTGGCGGATCCTATTTCTATCCGGACGAGCTGGCAGAGATGTATGACGGGATCGATTTTAACTGGGCTTTCGACATGAGCGATCCTAACGGAAACTCCGCTTGGTTGCTGCCAAATCGTATTTATGAGGGCGGCTGCTTCGGGGTTCCGGTGCTCGGAGCGAAAGGGACGGAAACCGGAAAATGGATCGAGGAACACGCCCTCGGCTGGACCTTTGCCGAGCCGCTGGCGGAAAGCTTGGCGGAATTTGTAACGAATCTTTCTGCCGCCGACTGGGAACGCGTGAAGGCTCGGTGCATGGCGCGGCCGCGTGAGGAATTCACCGGAGATGTCGATTATGCCTGTCTCGCGGAAAAGTTGCTGGCGATCGCAGCCGCGGATGAGGCTCGGTGACGTGCCCGTCCTTCTGGTTTCCTGATTACCGTGAGATGCAGGAAATAAGTTTTTAAAGAAATTGGTGTTTTTTTGGAAATTAAAGGGAATGCCTGCGATTGGAGTAGGGATGACGAGCTTCACTCCAACCCGAACCCTGCGCACCGGCGATGAAAATCCGGGGGGATCGATTCGCCACGATGGCGGGTTCGGAAAAGGGGAGTTCGTTTTGCTATCCCTGTTTGCCGCCCAATCGATGGGGGAAGCCTGGAGGATTTCCGACCACGCGAAGAATGAGGCCGGGGGGCCTCGTCCGAGTCAAAGCCGGAGCCACCATGCCGTCGTGTCGGGCAACCTGCGGAGAACGCGTTCCGAACGGTCCGGGGGGGCCGTCGGCGCGTTGTCCCGCAATTTTCCCCGGGTGGTTGTTTGATGAAGTAGTGTTCAACAGCGACGCGTTGCCGGGGGGCATCCAGTCGCTGACTCGCCTTCCCTGAGGCGAGATTCAAACACCACGCGATGGCCGCGAGCGGCTGCGGAGTAAATCCGCAGGAGCTCGCGGCCTTTCCGCGTCTGGATGAAATTTTTTTAGAACTGGGCCAGCCGCAGATCATGGGCCGATGGCCGAGGACGGGCTTGCCGGACAAGAAAAAGGCGGACGCATGCGTCCGCCTTTCCCAAATTCAATGAAGGCCGATCCGCTTACTCGTCTTCGTCCATTTCTTCGTCGCCGCTGTCCTCATCTTCCAGTTCCTCGTCCTCCTGAGCGGGGATTTGGATGGGCGGCGTCACAGCCTCGACCGGCGGCGTGGTCGCGGAGATCGGTGGCGTCATGGGTGAGGTGGGTGCCGTTTCGGCCTGGTTTGGTGCGGCGTTGATCGAGCCCGGAGGTGGGGCGATCATGCCGCCGGGAAAGGATTGGACTCCGGCACCTGCGGCCGCTGGCTTGGCTTTGGCAATGATGGATGCCCTGTCCTTAAGCAGTGCTTCGATGGTGGCTTTGGAAACTTCGAAGGTGATTCCGGCGAGGGCCTTTTCGGTGGCGAGCTTTTCGGTGAGCGACTTCAGGCGCTCGCTGAATGCGGCATCCTTGGTTTTCGCGTCTTCGGGTTTTTCGTCGGCTTCCTTCTTGCGCTCTTTCGGCAGTTCGGCGGCAACGTCCACGGTCATCAGGAAATTGTCCTGCGCGGGCGCGGGTTGGTCAGGATCGGCATCGGCATCGGCGGCGGGCGCGGCGGGTGGCTTGGTGGGCGTGAGTTTCACGGTGTAGGTGAAGCCCTCGAAGGTTTCGATGGTGGCCGTGCGGTCTTGGCCTTCTTGCGCGAGTGCGGTCACCTTGTCTGGGGCGATGACATCTTCAAAACGCGCGTAGGAAAGGATGGCCTTGAGCGCGCTGGTGGCGGTGGTGTCGAGCACTTCGTCGGACTTGGCTCCTTCGAGTTTGAACTCGGCGTCTTCGCCATCACGCGTGAGCGTCCACGCCAGGTCGGCCTTGCCGGGCGCGGTGACGGTGATGGATTTCACCTTTTCCGGGTTGACGAATCCGTCGGCGAGCCAGCGCTTGGGATCGGCAGAAACGGACGGGAACATTTCGGAAATGGCGTAGAATCCAGATGCGTCAGCGTGGTTGCGGATGTAGCGGCCGATGGCACCGCCCCCCATCATCGAGGCTGCGGCGGATTCGCTTTCGATGTTTTTGCCCAGAGTAACGCTGGCGATTTCCTTGCCGGAAGCATCCTTGAACAGCGCGGTGAGGCCGCGTTCCGCGGGCATCTTGGAATTGACATCCATGCCGAAGCGCGGAGCGAAGGACGGGCCCGCCTCGACGCCCAAGGTGACTTTCAGCTCCACCAAGGTGCGCAGCAAATTGTTCACGAAGGTGGTGTTGGCAGGGAAATCACTGCGCTCCTTGACCACCCATTTGCCGTCCTTTTTGGCGAGGGTGACGGCTTCAGCAGCTCCTTGAATGGAGATTTCAACAACGTCGGTGGCGGGGAATGACTCGAAGAGCGTCTCGCCTTGGACGCGTTGGGTGGCTCCGCGGTTGTCCTTGTTCTGACTGAGTTTCACGGCTGCCACCGCGGCTCCTAGCAGAAGTGCAATGGCCCAGAGGATGATGACCTGGCGTTTGTTCATAGGTGGGAAATTTTGAAAGTTGAAAGTTGAGTTCTGAAATCAACGGGCGCGTGTCGAGCGGCGGCGATTGATGAACAGGGCGAGGCCGATGAGGACCACCAGTGTGGGCATCGCGGCGACGTTGAGCAGGGTGATCTTGCCGCCAAGCTCGTCCTTGCGGCGGCGGAGTTCCTTCTCCTGCTCGCGGATGAGCTTGGAATAGCGGACCTGTTCTTGCCTGAGGTTTTTGATTTCCTGCTCCTGAGCAGGGGTGAGGAAGAGGTCGGAGCCAGCGGATTTTTGAGCCTGCAGGGTGCTGAGCTTTTGTTGAGCGGCTTGCTGTTTCTCCTCATACTCTTCCATGCGCAGACCGACGGTCTTGTTGAACTCGTCTTCCATTTTTTGAATGACGGTGAACGGACGACGGGAGGCGGAACGGGAGCGCGAGCCGATGAGGTACTTGGAACCGACTGCCTGATCGAGGATGTTGAGCAAGAGCGAGGCGTTGCCGTTGGACGGAGAGGCCATTTGGGTGCCGCCGAAGTTTTGCACATTGTAGGCGAAGCGGTCGTAGAAGGCGTCCACGTCGGCGATGAGGAAGACATTGCCGGTGGTGGCAGACTCTTTGAGAATGGGCGGCGCGTCCTTGTTCTCGGGCGCGAGCTCACCCTCGGTGGTTGGCTTGGGCTTGCCGTCGGGGAAGGCCGTTTTGAATTTCCCGCTCAGGAAAGTGACCAGTCCGTAAGCGGTGCCGTCTGCCTTGACGCTGCGGGCGAGGCTGGGGTCCAACTGCGAGGCACGCGTGGCATCGGCAAAGCCTGCGCTGGTGGTCGATTGGACAAGCTGTGTGGCGGTAACGCCATCGACACCTTTGATGGTGAAAGCACCCGGCAAGAACAGGGTGAGCGAACCGAGGTCCTTGGTGATCACGTTGTCCTTCAGCGGCATCTGCGCTTCGGTGAGGGTGGGAACGGCAATGCCGACTCGATCTTCGCTAAAGCGAGTGGCAAGTGCTGGATCCGCGAGCACTTGAGTGGACTCGAAGGTCACGCCCCAAGCGTCTAGCAGCGTGGGCAAGGTGGAACTCGTGAGAGCCGCTTGTTGCTGGCCCATCATCGGGTTCGGCGCGGCCTCGGTCATTTTTGCGGCAAGGCTGTAGGGATCAAGACAGGCCACGACGGTGCCGCCATTGAGCAAATATTGATCGATGGTGAATTCGGTCTCCTTGTTGATGCCCGCTGGATGGAAGAGAAGCAGCACCTTGATGACTTTGGGGTCGATGGTCGCGCCTTCCATCGAGATGTCGACGATTTCGAAGGATTGCTTGAGCTGCTGATAGATGACCCATGCTGGCATCGGCGGCTGGCCGGGCATCATGGCGGGCATGCCGCGCAGATCGATGGATGACATGATGCCGATCTTGGGCCGTGTGGGCGCGCTGACGTCAGAAACGGCTTTGGAAATGTGATATTCGAGCATCGTTTCATCGCGTGGGTCGATGAAGGGGATGACGCTTTTCTTATCGAGGCAGGAGACCGCCATGCCGAAGAAGAGGTTTTGGTCGTTCATGCGCTGGCCGTTGATGCCGTCGAGGTTGGCGGAGTCTTCGGCATCCGTGTCAGGTTGCGGGTCGAGGTTTTCGACGCGGAGTTTGCCCTTGGAGATGGACTCGTACTCCTTGAGTAGATCATCGACCTGGCGCATGTGGAGCTTGAGCGGCTCGGGCATGTAGTCGGTGCTACGGGATGCGTAGTAGCGGATGACGACAGGCGTATCGAGCTCAGTCAGGATGTGACGCGTGCCTTCGGAAAGCGTGTGGCCTTTGTTTTCCGTGAAGTCGACGCCGCGATTGCCGAGCGGGGTCAGCGAGACAAGCCAGTTCGCGAGCAGGGCGATGGCGACAAGCGCGGCGACGCCGAAGGCCGCGCGGGTGACCGGATGGGTGGTTTTCATGAGGGAAAGTTAAGATCTGAAAGTTGAGGTTGAAATCGATCAGGCGCGTTTCGCGGAGAGGATGGCGCTGGTGCCAAGCAGGCAGACGAAGATGATCGAGGCGAACCAGATGAGGTCCTTGAGACGGAATAGACCGCTGTTAGGCGAGCTGAAGTGATCCCAGACGCCGAAGGCGGTGATGCCATCGAGCACGCCTGGCGAGACGACCTTGGAAAGCTCGCGGGTGACTGGGTCATAGCTGCAGAGCAGCAGCAGCACGCAGATGGAAACTGAGACGATGAGGCAGACGACTTGGTCACGCGTGCAGGCGGAAACCAGCATGGTGATGGCGAGGAAGGTGAGGCAGACAAAGAAGCTGCCAATGTAGCCGGCAAGGATGGCACCGTTGTCCGGATTTCCCAAATAGTTCACCGTGAGCACGATGGGGAAGGTGAGCGCCAAGGCAATGAACCACACCGTGGCTCCGGCGAGAAACTTGCCGATGATGGCGCTCCAGGTGGAAACCGGAAAAGTGCCTAGCAGCTCGATGGTGCCGGTGCGCTGCTCGTCGGCCCACAGCCGCATGCCGACGGCGGGGACTAGCAGCATGTAAACCCATGGGTGCCAGAACAGGAAGGTCCACTCCAGCGACGAGTCGCCGACCCGCATGAACTCACCAAAAGTGAAGGTGAGGCCGAGCGAGAAGAGGAGGAAGATGACGATGATGGCGTAGGCCGTGGGTTGCGAGAAGTAGCTGGAGAGCTCGCGTTTGTAGATGGTGAACGAGGACATTTTTTTGGGTAAATGCAGAAATTTAGAAATGCTGAAAGGCCGAAAGGTGGACTCTGGAAAATCAAGATTTCAGAGTTTCATCCTTCAGCTTGTTCGGACTCAGGCGGCGGCTTCGGTGTCGCGGGTGGTGAGTTTGCGGAACAGGTCGGTCAGTGAACCGGTGGCGGACTGAGCGAGCAACTCGGATGGAGTGCCGTCGGCGACGATCTTGCCGCGGTCCACGATGACGGCGCGGGTGCAGGCCGCGTCCACTTCTTCAAGGATGTGGGTGGAGAACAAGATGGCCTTGGTCTTGCCGAGCCGTTTGATCAGCTGGCGGACTTCGTGCTTTTGGTTGGGGTCGAGACCGTCGGTCGGTTCATCGAGGATGAGCACCTCGGGGTCGTGCAACAACGCTTGGGCGAGGCAGGTGCGGTGGCGGTAGCCCTTAGAAAGGGTGTCGATGGATTGGCGCGCGACACTACCGAGGAAACAGGTTTCGATGGCGCGCTCCACGGCATCTTTTTTGGCGGATCCGGCGAGGCCACGGACAGAGGCGCAGAATTTCAAGAAGCCGACGACGGTCATGTCGTTGTAAAGCGGGGCGGATTCGGGGAGGTAGCCAATCTTGGTTTTGGCGAGGCGCGGGTTGTCCACAATGGAGATGCCGCAGACTTTGGCGTCGCCATGCGAGGGCGGGAAAAACCCGGTAATCATGCGCATGGTGGTGGATTTGCCGGCTCCGTTAGGTCCGAGAAATCCGAGGACTTCGCCTTTTTTTACCGTGAACGAGAGGTTGTCTACGGCAAGCTTGCTTCCGAATTGTTTGGTCAGGGATTCGACTTCGATCATGGGTCAAGATGGATTTAACACGAGGTTTCCGGCGTTGAGCGATGCCGGGACGCAGTGTTGTTCGGAAAAATCGGGAATTTTCAAGCGGATAACGCCTCGTGATGTCAGCTATCAGCCTTGCAAGGGGCAGTTTCGCATGTCCTGTTGCTGGCGACATGGCCAGTATTCATCTTCCTGCGCGCTGTGGCGTGATGCTTTTGCCGGACTGCACGCTTTTTCCTCACGGTGGGCTGCCGCTTTTCATCTTTGAACCGCGCTACCGACGCATGCTCGCGGATGCGTTGGAGGGGGATTGTTTTTTCGCGGTCGGACGACTGACCGGCGAGGAAACGGGCGATCCGGAGCGAGACGTCGCGCCTATCGGCACCATCGGCTTGGTGCGGGCGTCGAGGGAGCAGAAAGACGGCACCTCACAACTGCTCATCCATGGGGTGATGCGGGTGCGATTTACCGAATGGCATGAGGAGCGCGACTATCCCTTCGCGAGCGTCGAGCCGGTGGTCTCGATTTTCACGCCGGAGGAGCAAGCGGCGGCAGCGGTGAAAACGCTGCGCGGATCGGTGGAAGACGCGGTGAGGCATCTGCCGCAGGAGGTGCAAGACGGAGTGTTTGCGCTGCTCGATCGGGCGGATGAACCCGGGTTGATGACGGACATCATTTGCCAGCAGTTCATCCACGATCCAGACCTGCGCCAGCGGCTGCTAGAAATGGAGAGTGTGGGCGACCGTATCCCGGTGATTTGTGAATTCCTGCGGGTGGCCAGCGCAGGCGCGGAAGACTAGGCGGCAGGGCGCTGCCAGACCCGTTTCCCCCAAACCAAGAGGCCGACTGCGAGCAGCGCAAAAAAGGGCACTTGCCAGAACAACGCTGCGCGCAAGGCATCATCCGCAGTGTCGTGCGGCATGCTGGCGAGCAGGCGGGAAAACCCGAGACCGAACAAGCCGTAGCCGAGGTTGAACGCCAGCCCTTTGACGGAAAGCACGGTGGCGCGGCGGGATGAGTCCGCCTCGGCATGGAGTGCGCGGCTGACGGTGAATCCGAGGTAACCGAGCGTGGTCATCAGCAACATGGCTGGTAGCAGGCCGAACCATGGCCAAGCCGGGACCAGCGCCGCCAATCCTGCTAGAGCGATGGCCGCTGCGATGGCGAGATTGGCCAAAGTTCCAAAGCGGGCATTCAGTTGGCGGGCGATGGCGGGGACGAACCAACCTAGGATTCCGATGCCCGCGCCGATGAAACCGAAGGACCATTCTGGTAGATGAATGAGACGGTAGTAGGTGCTGGTGATGGTGGCGAAATTTCGCACCGCCGAGTCGATGGCTAGGCCGATGATGATGACGACACGCGTGTGTGGATGGGCAAAGACCCAGCGCGCGGTCTGCACGGTGAGCCGGAAGGCCTCGCGGCAAGTGGATTTCACGTTGCCCTTATTTTCTAACGGTGGCTCGACCATGCGCAAGGTGATCACCAGGCAAACGATGGCTTGGCAAAGGACCAAGGCGACGGGCAGCCGGTGAGACATCGTCGGCGTGAGCTGCAGCGCGGCAGGCAAGAGGTGGTTGAGTGGATACGGATTGTAGATAAGACCGCCGAGAATCATGGCGACGACGAATCCGGCGGAGCGCCAACGCATGGTGGCGGCGAGCAGGCTGTCCCAACGCCCAGCACGGTCGTCGACGGGCAGTGAATCGTAGGCCAGCGCCTCGTCCGCGCCACTGGCGCAGGCTTCCGAAAGGCCAGAGCAGAAGCGGTTCACCACGCACAGTGCGAATAAGGTGGCCCCCCCGTGGCGCGGCGCAAACAGCAAGCAGGCCATTTCTACGATCATCAACAAAGACGCCAGGATCAGCAGTTTTCTGCGGCCTAACGTATCTGCCAGCGCGCCGGAAGGAACCTCAAACAGGAAGATCGTCGCTGCCCAAATGAAGTTGAGGAAAACGAACTGATCGAGCGTCAATCCGAGGTCGAGAAACAGGATCGCCAAGATCGGATAGTAAGCCCGAGCATTGTAGAAGACCGTGAAGAGGATGTAACGCCGCGGGTTTCCTGATAGATCGGCTTGGCTCATGAGGATGGGATCAACGAAGCTGGGCTTTTTCTAACATGATTCCGTCATGCGCGGGGATCCGCGCATTTCCTCATGGGCAACCTTATTGCGTCGGTCCGCGGTCCACGTCCATGCGGAACGGGCGGCCGCGGAGGCGGGCGGTGCGGGTGCGGTCGATGACTTGGCCGACAAATTCCTCCGGCACATCGACCAGCGAATGTTTCGGGAAAAGCGTGATGCGGCCGAGGCAACCGTCCGGCAAACCTGCCTCACGGTAAAGCATGCCGACGATCTCCTTAGCCATGACTCCGTGGGTTTTGCCCAGCGAGAGGAAGAGACGCGTCATCCCGGATTCCTGCGGGATAGGGCCGCGCTCGAAGCGGTTTGCCCCAGCCGGGCCGCGGTCGTCGCGAACATTGCGCGGACCACGATCGTCGCGTGGGCCACGATCATCCCGCTGCGGGCGGGCTTCGCGTGGACGATGTTCCGGCTCGCGATCCTCGTCGATGACGGAGCCTTCACGGCCGCTGGCTTCGCGTATCATGGTGACAAGGGCACCGGCGATGTCAGTTGGCGTGTGGCCTTGTTCTAACAATCGGTCGATGTTGTCCTGATAGGCGTCAAATTTCCCGGATTCGAGGCGCTCCTTGAGTTCGTCGAACACGAGATCCGCGCGGCGGCCTTCGACTTGTTCGACCGAAGGGATTTTCTCGCGTTTGATGACGTGGCGGGTGTAGCGCTCGATTGCCTGGAGGCGATAGATTTCGCGGCCGTAAACGAAGCTCACAGCGCGGCCCGAACGGCCGGCGCGGCCGGTGCGACCGATGCGGTGGACGTAGTCTTCAGGGTCGGTCGGCAAGTCGTAGTTGAAGACGATGTCGATTTCGTCGATGTCGAGACCGCGAGCGGCGACGTCGGTGGCGACGAGGATTTCCACAGCTCCGTCGCGGAAACGTTTCAACACCCGTTCGCGCATTTGCTGGGTGATGTCGCCATGCAGGCGGTCGGCGGCGTAGCCCCGGTGGACAAGGTCCTCGGTGCATTCATCGACCGAGCGCTTCGTGTTGCAGAAGATGATGCCGAGGCGGGGCGGGTTCATGTCCAAGATGCGCGAAAGCACCTCGACTTTGGAGCGTTGGCGAACTTCGAAATACGATTGCTCGACGGTTGAGACGGTGCGCGCTTTCTGCTCGATTTCGACGATTTGCGGCTTGTTGCCGAATTTTTGGATCAGGCGTGAAACGCCCGGATTCATAGTCGCGGAGAAGAACAAGGTCTGGCGCTCGGCGGGAAGGGCGGCGAGCAGCTCGTCCATTTCGTCCTTGAAGCCCATGTCGAGCATGCGGTCGGCTTCGTCGAGGATGGCCATCTTGATGCGCGACGGATCGAAACTGCCACGGCGCAAGTGGTCGAGCAGACGGCCGGGCGTGCCGACGACAAGCTGGGCACCGTTGCGCAGGGCGCGGAGTTGGCGGTCGATCGGAGCACCGCCGTAAACAGGGGTCGCATTGAGGCCGCGCATTTTTGCGCCGAGGCGGTGAACTTCCTCACAGACTTGCACCGCGAGTTCGCGGGTCGGGCAGAGGATGAGCACCTGCGGGTAGAGCTCGTTGACATCGAGCTTGGTCAGCGCGGGCAGCGTGAAAGCGGCAGTTTTTCCCGATCCGGTGGCGGAAAGGCCGAGGATGTCCTTGCCCTCTAGGGCAGGCGGAATGCTCATGAACTGGATGGGCGAGGGCCGCTCGTATCCCAGAGTTTCAATAGCGGCGAGCAGTTCCTCGGGCAACCCGAGTTCGGAAAAAGGAGGCGTGTCCATGAGCAGATAAGTGGTCGGAATCCCGGACTTGCAGTTCATCTGGCTTGCCGGGCGGCGAGGCTATGGCGGGTTTTTCCGGGAAAACAAGCTCGGATGTGGAAGAACTTCGCCGGGGTTGCCATGGAGGGCGAGAGATGCAGACTGCGCGGGTGGCCAGCTTCGACGAACAGAAACGGATCATGAACCTGTCGCTGGGGGCTGCGGTGGTGCTGTTGTTGCTCAAGGTGACGGCGGCGGTGGCAACAGGGTCGTCGGCGATCTATTCGGATGCGGCGGAGTCGGTGGTGCATCTGTTAGCGGTGGCGTTCGCGGCGTGGGCGTTGCGGTTGGCTCACAAGCCGGCGGACGAGACGCACCACTTCGGCCATGACAAGGTGGCTTTTCTTTCCTCCGGTTTCGAAGGGGCGATGATCGCTGCGGCGGCCGTGTTGATCCTCTATGAGGCGGTGCGGCAGTTCATTTTCGGGGTGGAACTTCAGAACCTTGGTTACGGCGTGGCGGTCACGGCCGTGGCGGCATTGATGAACCTGGCCCTAGGACTGGCGCTGGTGCGGGTGGGCAAAAGGTCGAACTCGCCGCTGATTCGAGCAAACGGACTGCATGTGCTCACGGACGTTTGGTCGAGCGTCGCCGTGTTGGTGGCGTTGGGGCTGATTTTTTGGACCGGATGGAAGCTTTGGGATCCGATCGCGGCGGTGCTCGCGGCGTTAAACATTCTACGGACCGGATATCGACTGGTGCGCGAGAGCCTCGGGGGCCTGTTGGACGAGACCGATCCTAAGGTGGAACGGAAAGTCAGTGAGCTGTTGGACGCCGAGGTGGCGAAGCGGGGCTTGTCCTACCACAATTTCCGCCACCGCCATTCTGGAGTGACCCATTGGGTCGAGTTTCACCTCGTTTTCGACGATCATCTCACGGTCGGTGAGGCGCACGAGGCGGCCACAGCGATCGAGGCGAGTGTGGCCAGTCTATTACATCCGGACGGCCGGGTGATTTCCCACTTGGAGCCGAAATCCGCCGAGCACCGGGACGAGCGGTGGGAGGAGCCGTGAAATGGGATTTTCGTGGGCTTCCAAAGAGGGTTGAACCGATGGCCGAATTCAGAGTCGGCTGACAGCCGAGGCAATGGCTCCGGAAAGAGCGGCGCTGTCGTTAGGCAGCGCTTCGGTGGAGATCACCTCGCCGTTGGCACGGATGATCGAGATCTCGGATTTCGAGAAATCCACGACCACGCGCGGGCCGGTTTGGTCGGACGGGAGGCTGTTGATCGCAGAGATCGCTCCCTTTTCAAAGTCTCCAGAGTTTTCGAGCGAACTCACGACCTGGGATGGCGCTTGGATCAAAACAATGCGGACGGAGTCAGCCGAAGATGCCTCTGACGTGGCTCCGCGGAAGCCCGATCCGGTGGGAACAGGTGCGACCATGGTGGGGAGGACGAAGGCTAAGATGACGGCGGCAAACGCTGCGACACCAAACGCGGGGCGAGAAACGAAAGATTGAATTTTGTCGAACCAAGACAGGGATGGAGCCTTGACGACAGTCGTGGCCTCGAAACGAGAAACGAGCTCGGATAGGAGTTCCGTGGGCATCGCGGATGCCTTCTCAACCGGGTGAGTTCCAAGGCTGCCGATGAGCAGGTCACGGGTGGAGTGAAGGTGGCTGGGAAGTTCCGGGATCATGGCTTTCCTCTCCAATCGCGAAACGGACGCCTCCATTTTCAAATCATCAGACATTCCTTGATTTTTTTCAGGGCCTCTTCGATTTGCTCAGAAATCGCGCGTCGGCGCGTTGAACCTGAGGCGTTGGATTTGATGCCCAGTTTCGCACAGAACGCATCGTCCCCGATGAGGTCTTGAATGGTGGCTGACTGGTTGACGTAAAGGGTGAAAACTAAATCCCACTCGACCGGACTCAATGCTTCTTGGCACTCTTTGTAGATGCGTTCGAAGGTGGGGTGGCCAGGGTCGGCAGCACGATCTTCAAACTGCATCCCGTGGTCTGGATTGTCGGTCAACGCTTCCAGGCTATCTCCCGTGTTGGGTTGGTTTTTGAGCGCAGAACGGCGGCGGAACCAATCCACCGCACGAAAGCCAACGATGCGGGCGTGGAGGGGAATGATTTCCTCAAAAACGGTGGGGTCGAGAATGGGGGAATGGCCGCTGCCTTCCCGTTCACGGACGAGTTCCACCAAGGTGTCGTTGAACACATCCTCAGCGTCGGCACCTTTGATCCCTTTGCGAGTGAGGGTGGCGAGGGTGAGCGGGCGTAAGATGGTAGGCAGGTGATTCCACTCGGAATCTGAAAAACCTTTTTCGGGGTGCCGACGTTGGAGTCGATCCAGATCAAGATTTCGCTCGTAACGTCGGTCATCAGGATCGTGGTGAAGCTGAGGATCTTTGTGATTCCGCCGCTCTTTTGAGACCCAATCGCGGGTAGTGGTGGCGGTTTCCTCCAAGGCTCGGGCGGTAAATTCCGCTTCCGTGGGAAAGCTATCGAAATCCAGCGATGCATTGCGTATCGCACGCTCGGCGACGATGTTAGCTTGCTCCTCAGAGACGAGAACTCCTTCGACCGGGCGGCGGGCGCGGTGCCAGCACGCTTTCCAGCACCGCTGAAGCTGCTCTTTTCGGATCGGATCCTCCATGAATCGGGAATAGCCGATTCAAAACGGGAACGACTGCCAATGCAAGCCGGGACCTCGACTCATGCATTCGTTCGCTGTCTGCTTACTCCGTCGTTGCCGGAGCAAGGAGCTGAATGCGAACAAAGCAGGCATTCGGGGGAGCCGGGAAAGTCGCCGTGAGCCAGACTTGCCCAAATTCATCGGTGGCCTTGCTCAGACTGCCCGTTGGTGTTTGCCAATCGTTCATGTCATGTGAGCACTGAATTCGCCAAATGTTGCCGTTTTTAAGGGCAAACGGAGTGGATACGTCAAAGAGCTCTTCAGCGATTGGAAAGGTGTAGCTCGCTTCTTGGTTGGCCGACGGGGCAATCTTTGGCGGAGGTGCGTCTGCGCCCGAAAAAGCCTCCAAGAAATCAGGAATGCCGTCGCCATCCGAATCCTCACTGGGTTCGGCGACGAAACCTTCAAAAGCAGTAGGATCATAGCCTAACACAGAGGGGCTATCGGCAGGAATGAGGATGCCTTCGGCGATGTCCATGGCGATGGTTGCCGCAACGGTGGCGCGGAGGACAGGCAATGGCGCTGGAATCGGCGGTAGGATCGCGGCGGTTTTGAGACGTTCTTCGACTTCCGCAGGGGTCAGCGATGGGTCTAGGGAAAGTTCGGTGAGCACGGCACCGGCAACAAGTGCGGTCGCCGGGCTAGTGCCGGTCATGGCCGCGAAGGGAGTCTCTTCTTTGTCGGTTAGGACGCGAACTTTATCGCCAGGGGCGAGGAGATCGACAGGCGCTCCATAGTTGGAAATTGAAATCCGTGTGTCGACACCGCATGAAGCACCAACGCAGATGACCCCTTGCTGAGTTCCGTAAGCTCCAGGAATGTAGCTGTTACCCGAGGTCGGGAATTCCATGCCTGTGTTTCCGGCAGGAACGATGACCGGAATACCGCTGGAGACGGCTTGGGTGATGAGTAATTGGAGAGAGTAGCTGTTCGTGAGTTCCGCAGAAGTCGTTCCAATGCAGATGACGGAGCGCATCGGCACCGGATTGTTCCTGGCATCTTGAATGGCTTCGTTAACCGCGTTGGAGAGCAGAGAGACCGTGGTCGTTTCCGCAGTGGGGAAAACGTCGTAGTTAACGACATGGATGGGAGTGCCAGGCGCAATCCCTGTTTCCATCCCTCCGATCAACGAGAGCATTTTGGTGCCGTGGTCGGTGGAAAAAGTCTGAGGATCGTTTAAACCCCGTATCAGTTTGGTCTTTTCCAGAACCAGTTTAGGGTTGGCTCCGATCCAATCGCCGGGATTGGCCACCGAGGTGTCGATCAAATAAAGCCGGACAGGAACTTGAGTGTCCGGGTAGGTGTAGGCAGGGCCGTCTTCGCGGGGAAGACCCGCACGATCCAGTGCCCATTCTGGGGATGGATTGATCCCGCAGGGCGGCATGAGAACCGGCGTGGTGGATTGTTCACCAGCATGAGCGGTTGCCAGCACAGAATTCACCATGAGCAAAGGCATAAGCCAGAGCCATTGGTGTCGGTTTTTGACGGAAAAGGTGAGCACGCTGGGAAGAACTTCCCTGCGTATAAGAGGCTTAGAAATGGAATGCAATCCGATTTCTCGTCCTTATGTCAGCTTTATGGTTTTGTCTGAATTACTATCCGTGTGTGTTAAGTTTCTTCCGGGGTGTTTTGCTTTTCAGTCCAGACCATTCGCTTTGCGTGAAACACAGGAATGCTCAGACACAAGGAACCTACCATGATCTGGAAGTTCGAACATTACGCGATGACGTAAGTTCACTCAAACACTTCGGCGGCCTTTGGAAACGAGTTGGCTGGCGAGGAAAAGCAGGAGAGGGATGGTTGCGAGAGCGGGTATCAAGAATCGAGTGGTGTTCGGCGAAGGTGTGATGGGCGGACCGATTTCAAGGGGGCCGTTTTGGCTAAGCACGAAAGGCGCATGGCGGAGGACGGCGAGTTCGAAGGAGGCATCATCGGTCGCGGTGGAAAGGATTGTCGCTTGGGTTTGCCAAAGTGCCTGGGCTGGCCGGTCCGAGGCGACGGCGAGACGGTAGAATTGATCCATGAATTCCGGCGTAGAAGCATCTGAAACCGGCCACAGAGCAACGACGATCTCGCGCGCACCAGCGAGCGAGAAAGACCGGCGTAGGCCCAGCAATCCCTCGCCGGAGACAGGAGTGCCAGCCCCCGAATCGCAGGAGGAAAGGGTGACGAGGCGGGTGCCGTGCAGCGGCAGTGCCGCGATTTCAGGCGGAAAAAGAAGATCGTCACCCTGCGATAGCCATGGGCTGTCCGCCTCACGTCGGGCACCTTCGTAGAGGACGAGGCCACCGGCGAAAAGGAGGTCGGAGCGTTCGTCGAAATCGATGGGGAAATTCGAATCTGGATCGGATTGGGGCAGGAAAAACGAGTGGCAGCCGAGATGGAGCACGGCGGGTGGCGAGGATAATTGGGCGAGGGCGCTTTCGGTGGCAGAGCGGTCGCTCAGGAAAATCGAATGGTTTGGCGCGAGGGATCGTAGTTTCTCAACTTCTGCTCGGGTGCCGGGCATGGGGCCGAGGTTGGCGAGAAGTTTGAGCAGAGGGGAGGCTTCTGGAGGCGCAGATTTTTTTGGAAACTCCGAGATGTTGAGAACTGTCCAAGGTTTGGCGGTCAATCCTGTGGGGGCTGTCGGATTGAGCAAATCACGACCGCTGGTGACGGTGGTGATTTGGAGGAAACGGCTGGCAAGCGGGGTGTTTCCTGAATCGAGCAGCGCACAGAGAGGGAGAAAATGAAGGCGGGCGTCTGGAGACCACGCGACATTGCGGACATCGCTCGGGAGTTGCAGAGGGTTCCAGAACTCCTGTTCGAGAGCACGGAGTATGGTGCGCATCTTGAGAGCGGGTGGAGCGTCGGTTTGGCCAGCAAGTTTGGTGGTGAGCCAACGCAGGCGGGCGTGGAACGCAGAAAGCCAGTTTTCGAGTTGGCTGTCTGAGCCGAGTTTGATCCAACGGGGTGGTCCAGTCGGAAGGATGACGATCGCGCCATAGCTCTTTTCTTGGGAGCCGCTGATGTCGGTGAAGCGACAGGTATCGACGAACGCGCAGCCGGGAGCGAGCGATGCTTGGACGTCCTGCCAAGTTTTCCGATCTCCTAGAGGGGATTGGGCGAGCATGGCGTCGAGCAGGCGGGCCTTACTGGCAATGAGGACGTTTGCGATGAGTTCAGGATCCTCGATCGCGCAGGGAAGGGATACGAGATCAAGGCGTTCGAGGAAATTGAGGCGCTCATTCTCGGTGCCATCACGCATCAAATGATCGAGGAGATCGAGGCCGATGCGGGTGGCGTGAACGACGTGGTCGTGGGCGTCAGGATCTCCGGCGAGCAGGGAGTTGCGGGCGAGATTTCGTTCGGTTTCAGCCACGCGCAAGTGGGTCGCAGGGAGAAACTTCGCCTGAAGCGCTGCGGCTCGTTCTAGGTGGCTACGGGCGGCGGGATAATTGCCGATTTCCTGTTCCGTGACCCCGAGATTGTTGAGTGCGCGGATCAAGCCGGGTTGGTCTGGTCCAAGGGCTTGCTCTAACATTTCTAAGGCTTCGGCAAAGATCGCGCGGGCGATTTCTAGGTCGCCTTGGTAGAGGGCAATGGCGCCGAGATTGTTGAGATAAGGTTCGGCTCCAAGGCGGTTGTTGGCAAAAAGTCGGCGAGCTTCGTCGGTGGCGGCTTCGGTCTCGGTTCGGGCGAGGTCGATCTTGCCGAGTCGCAGATGGCTGAGTGCGAGTTGGCTGCGGAGGGCGAGGCGGAGTTCTGGGTCTTGGATGGGCAGGGTAAGTGCTTGTTCAAAAAGGGAGGCTGCGCGGGCATGACTGCCCAGAGTGTGGGCGAGTTTGCCTCGGTGGCTGGCAATGCGGGCGCGGAAATTAAAGTCATCGGGCGAGGTCGCAGCTTCTGCTTGGTCGAGCAATGGCGAAACCTCTGGATAGCGACCTTGAATCAGAAGGTTCATCGCGAGGTGGTCGGCTGTGGCTGCTAACTTCGGACCAGCATTTTCCTCAAGCCGGAATTCAAGGACTTGGCGGAGGAGAAGTTCAGCGTTTTCGAGATCGCCGAGGTCCTGTTGGGTGAGGGCCAGTGCCTCGCGGGCATCAGGTAAGGAGTCCGGCGCGTGTTCTTGAAAAAGATCGCACGCGGAGGCCAAGTGCTCTAACGCCTCATCCGGTTTTCCGGCTTGGCGCTCGATCATGCCGAGCGCTTGGAGGCTGGCGGCGAGTTCGCGTGCGGTTGGCGGAATCGGTTTTGCTTCCCAAGTGGTTCGCCATTCCGCGACCAAGGATTCCAGTTCATTTTCCGCCAAGTCGAGCCGTGAGAGATCGAGTGCGTGGGCGGAAATGGCTGAAAGCAGCCATAGCAACAGGGAGTGGAGGAAAAATCGCCTGAGACGTGACATCATGAAATAGGGGCGGTTGATCTCCAAGACGACCGGAAGGTAAGTTTTTTCACAAATTTTGGAAATCGTTATTTCCTCTTGCGATTGGAGTAGGGATGACACGCTACACCAGCACCCTGAAAACCTCGAACGATGCTCCGGGGGGAGCGCGGACGGGCCGGGTGCAGATCGGTTGCGTTTCATCGACCAACGAGACTTCTGCTCAGAAAGCCATCCACCTTGGGACGCCTGGGGCACCACACGCCGGGGGGCGTGGAAGTGTCCGCCGCTCGGGAGAAAATGGTTTCGGGACCTCGTTCCAGAACGGAGCGACTGTTGCCCGCCGGGGGGCGGGCCAGTCCGCCCGACTGACTTTCCTTACACATTCGCACGCAGGTTTTGGAGAACGGGTGCCGGGGGGCTTCCGTTTTCCTTGGGTTCCTGTGTGCGGCTGATCCCTGAAAAGAATACCAGGCCGGAAGCCGCCAAATCCCGGGGGGGATAGGGTGGCTCTCCGGCCTGGTTCTTTTTTGCCCCGATGTCTCGCTGAAGGATGGAGCGGGGAGAGAGCCGCAAGGGGCATGTCTCTGCTGAAGGAATGGTAACGCGATCCCGTGATATCGGAATTTCCGAAACAGGTGATGATCAAGTGTCCCCATTGATTCACCCCTATGAAACATTCCCCCTTCATCACCTCCCTGGTGGGTCTTTGCCTGATGGCAACGTCGTTGTCAGGGAAGGGTCCTGTTCTTGCGACGCCGGGCACGGCGACATGGACGGATCAGACAACGAGCACCGGCACAAAAACGGTATTTACGCTGACGGGGAACACGGTTCTTGACTGGGAACAGCTCAATCTGGCGAAGGGCAGTGAGCTGGAATTCAACTTCATCGGTGGCAAAACCGTGGTGAATTTCCTCAACGGAACGGGGGCCCATTTCATCGACGGAACAGTGACTTCCAACGGGATTGTGGCGTTTTTCTCGCCGACGGCAGATTTGCAGGTGAATGGATCCATCATCGCAAAAGGCGTGACCCTGGCGACTCTCAACGCGGATGCGAGTGATTTCTCAGATGAGAATGGCTTCGAGCTGACCGGATCCGGTAGCGGCAACTCCCTAGGCATCAATGGTCTAGTTCAAGCGACCGAGGGTGACGTTGTCCTTGGTGGCGAACAGATCATCGTCGGATTCGGCGGTAAGGCGGAGGCATCCCGCGATGTGCTAGTCGGAGCGAGCCGGAATTTTACGGTCGCTCCGGGTGGCGACAGGCGTATTCACGAGAAGAGCGGAGAGGGCTTCGTACTTCATTTTGGTGAGCTGAAAGCAAGTCGCATTGAAGTCGCTGCCGGTCGTGAGATCGCCAACCAAGGAACGGTCAACGCAGGAGAGGGAAGGATTTTTCTGCGCGTGGGATCGGATGGGACTGTCGTGAGTGAAAGTTCCGGAGTGATTATTGGTGACGCGGTATTCGAAGGAAATCACGATGCTGATGGCTCGGTCCTGTTTCCTCCCGTGGAAGGGGATTCTGCCCCTAGCATCAGCGAAGGCAGCCTTGCATTTCCGAAATTGACACGCCCCGACGGCAGCCAAGTGGTGCCAGTATCGGCACCCACAGCACCCGTTTCAACCCCAACTCCGGAAAGCGAATCCGGCATTTCTCCCGTCAATCCAACCGACGCAGCCAAACCCGGCATCTCCGGTGGCGGCTCGCAGAGCTCCAGTGGGACAGTCTCTCCGCGGACGCTGACCTACAGTGTGCCGATGAGTGCTTCTAGCGATGCGGGCCGGGATGCCGCATCCGTCCGCCGCGCCAGCCGGCAAATGGCCCAAGCCAGCGATTCCAAATCCCTGCTCCAGCGTTCCTCCTTCTTCGGCATGCGCGGTGGCAGCAGCGCGACGGCCAAGCGCTGATTTCCATCGCTGGATTGGGCTGGTGTTAAAAATAAGGATAACTTAACCATCCTAGCCGCAGGCTGCGGATTTCCTGAGCCGAACGACAACCCAAGTGCAAGTCCGGCCCGTGAAAAAGCTCTCCATTATCCTGCTTTGCCTGATGCTGGGGAGGGCGTCGGGCCAATTGCTTCCTGGTATCAATCCGAATCCCAAGGAAGGGGAGGCGGTCGAGGCCATGCCGCCGCTGAAATCGGCCGAACCGGCTGAGGGCGGGGGTGGAGCGGAGTTGTGCCGCCACTTGCGGGCGATACGCCTCGAAACGCCGTTAGATGGAACTTTGCAGGACATTCCTGATGGCGTCAGCGCAGGCGATGAGTTGCGGCTTCCATCGCCGGTGACCTTGGCGGTGAAGTTGGATCGCTGGCTTGGGCGAGCTCTAACTCAAAAGGATTTGGAGGAAATCGCGGACGCGGTGTTGATCCATTATGATGCGGAAGGCTATCCGGTCGTGGGGGTGGACGTTCCCGAACAAGACCTCGCGTCGGGAGCTTTGAGATTGCTGGTGCAGGTCGGAAGAATTGGCAATGTTGGGGTGAAACGGCCTGGGTACGGTCAGGCGAAGGCGATCACTCAAGGTCTGAAATTGCGCAGTGGCGATGTTTTGGAGCGCGACGATCTCGACAATCAGCTTGCTTGGTATGGGCGGACTGCTTTCAGAAAACCGCAGTTGTTAGTTTCTCCTGGATATGAGCCGGCCACGGCAGATTTGCTCATCGTGCTCGCGGAGAAGAAGCCGTGGAGCGCGTCTGTGGGATATGACAACAGCGGTCCGCAGGATCTCGGCAAGGAAAGGCTGAGTTTTGGCTTTGCGGGAATGACACCGAACGAGCATGTCATCGGTTGGCAATCGGTGTTTGGCACGCCGATTTCCTCGATGCAGGCCCATGCACTCGGGTGGGAAATCCCATTTCAAAAAGCTCACCAGTCGCTTCAACTGGATGCGGTTTATGCGAAGGTTTTTACGCGTTCGTTGAACTCCGGACTGCCGGTGGAAAATAACGGGACGTCTTGGTCGGCCGGAGCCATGCAGAAGTTCTTCCTGCCCTCGCTCGGTCGATGGCGGCAGCGCTTGGCCGTTGGATTTGAGGTGAAATCGACGGACCAATTCTTGCTTTTTGGTGGTTCGGAATTCACTCCGGGTGAAGTCAGGTTGGTGAATGGTAAGCTCAACTATGGCGTTGGCAGGGATTGGGAAAACGGAGCTTTCAACTTCGACACCACCCTCATCCACGCGCCGGGGAATTTGATTTCAGGCAACGATGACGCCGATTTTGAGGCGTACGACACCGAGGCAAAATCAGACTATCTGGTTTGGCGTGCGGCGAGCAGCGGTTGGTGGTCGCCAGGGAATGACTGGCGCATCGCGTTGCGAGGATCGGCTCAACTCGCGAACTCCGCTTTGTTGCCGGTGGAGCAATACGCAGTCGGCGGCTATCAGACCGTGCGCGGTGTGCCGGAACGTGATTTTTATGCGGACGGTGGTTGCGAGGCGAGTTTGGAAATCTACACGCCTGCCATTCTGGTGAAAAATCTCTATCAAATGCGCTTTTTGGCCTTTCACGATCAGGCGGCCTTGCGCAACCGGGGCGATAGCTTGTTCTGGGTCGCCGGGGCGGGTGTCGGAGTTCGACTTTCTCTAACCGATCATGTTGATGTTCGCTTAGATCAGGGTTGGCGGCTGGATGATCATGGTTCGCAGACGCATTTCGGGCTGATGATCTCTTTCTAACGATTTTCAGGGGCTGCCGATTTTTTCAGAACAATGAGGTGATTGTTGAAAGGAGTGCCTCCCCAGAGTGACGTGATGCGGACCTCTCCATGGGGCGAAAGCAGGCGTTGGAAATCCTCGGCCGTGGGATAATGCTTGGGCGCACCTTTCATCCAAAAAGTCGCCTTGGCTAACAGGTCTCCAAGGACAGTGATTTTGAAACGGACACTGCGGTCGCGCAGGCCGGAACGGATGATGAGTTTTCCGCCCGGAGCGACGCGAGAAGCGGCGGATTCCAGCAAGGTCTGCTGCTCGGCGGGGGTGAAATACTGAAGGATGTCGAGCACGCAGAGATTTCCTTCATGGGCAGGAATGCCACTCTGCAAGTCATGGAAAGCAAATGACAATCCTTCGTTGCCGAACGTGGCCGCAGCGCGCTCGGCCGTGGCGATCTTGCGGCGATCGTAGTCGATCCCAGTAATGGCCACCGTCACTCCCGAAAGTCGCAGATAGAATGCGACCAGACCGAGGCCACAACCGAGGTCTAGCAGAGGAAGTGGAGAGTCTTGGATTTCCCGCGCAAGGGCGGCGTAGAGCGGATCGGTCTGGAGCTTGGAGGCGACGTAGTTTCTGTCGAAGCGACCCGGAAAGAGCGCGGCGATGCGTTTTCGATCGGTGGCATTCATTCGTTAGGGAAGTCGATTTGTTGCAAGGGATTGCGGCGGCGAAAAATCAGGGTTGGCAGTCGCAGTGCGGAACCAATCAGCAAGCGGGCATGCATCCAGGTGAGCAGCGAGTTGTCCCGCAGGTAGCGAAACTGCGAAATCCCGCCGTCCTCGGGCCGTGGATAGCGGACGGGGGTGGGTAAATTCACGATGGGCACACCGCGCCAGGCCAAGCGCACGGCGACTTCTGGATCGAAGTCGAAACGGCGCGCAAAACGGGTGGATTCCATCACCGCGAGTAAGTCGGCCGCAGGGTAAAGGCGCATCCCGAAAAGCGAATCGCCGATGCCCCAACCGAGCGTTTCGAGGTTCACCCAGAAATTGGAAATTTTGCGGCCGTTGACGCGCAAAGGGGGCGCGTCGGTATCAAAGATAGGTCGCCCGAAGACGGCGGCTTCAGGATGGCGGGCGGCGATGGCGAGGAAATCTGGGATCTGGTGGGCGGGGTGTTGGCCGTCTGCGTCCATGGTTAAAATATGGCTGAATCCTGCCGCCAGCGCTTTGCGCAAGCCATGCAGGACGGCTGCGCCTTTGCCGGAATTCACCTCCAAGCGGATGATGCGGAAGTCTGGATTGGCTGGGTTTTCCAAATCGCGGATCAGCTCGGGTGAGCCGTCGGTGGACCCGTCGATGACGACCCAGACGGGCATCTTTGTGGCGATGGCGGAGTGCACCGTCGTGGTGAGGATGGGACCCGTGTTGTAGCTGGGAATCAGGATGAGGGGTCGCACATCGGCCATGTGCCTTCTGCTTATCGGCCATTTTGGGCGCGGGCAAGCCCGGGGAAATCAATCCCGGTCGTGATGGATCTGCCGCCGGAGCGGGTCTGGCTTTGAAAGTTCCTGTTCAAAAACGGCTGTCAGACGGGCGGTGAACTGCTGGATGCTTTCCTCATCTTGCATGATCAGCGGGGTTCCGAGGTCAAAGCGCATGGTGATGGGGAAAACCGGCCGTCGCCACAGCGGCCAGCCTTTTTGGAGGAAGCGCGTGTTGCTGCGGATAAAGATTGGATAGACCGGAACCTCCGCACGGCCCGCGATGATGGCGCAACCGCCCTTGACGGGATTGATCCAGCGGGCATCCGGGCGTGTCCGGGTGCCTTCTGGGAAAAGCAGCAGTTGGCCGCCCTCGGCGAGTGAGCGGGTCGCGTCGCGAATCATGCGCGTCATCCCGTCGTTGGCAAGGTAGCCGGCGAGGCGTGCGCCGCCGCCGAGCACCACGTTGTTGAGGATTTCCTTTTTCATCACGCAGACCGCGGATGGCAGTCGGGCGATGATGAACACCACGTCCCACAGCGAGGTGTGGTTGGGCGCGGCGATGAAGGAACCGTGGATTTTTTCCAACCCATCCAGCGCGGTGAGGTCTGCATGGACGAGATCGGAAAGCCGCAGGTAAACGACGAATTTGCGGAATAAGTGGTGTAGGAAAAACCGCCCCAGCCGAATTCCGGTGCGACGAGGCAGCAGCAAGCAAAGCGGCGCGATGACAAGCGTGAGCAGACCGCCGAAAACTCCCCAGTAGGCGAGACCGAGCGCCATCATCATATAATCCCACGGCGCGCGAAGCCACCAGCGGAGAGTGGATACTTCCGGGCCGCGGATGCTCAGGGCGCTGGGGTCGCTGGATTCCACTCGGCACGGAGACTAGGATGGGGGCTGCGCATGGTCGATTGGATTTTCAGGCTAAACATCCTTCGACTTGGAGCATGCTGGAGCTTGGCATTTGGACCCAGGAAATCGCTCGCTGTATCCCACACGTGATGCCGGGGTGAAGATCTTGAATCTCCCGCTTGCCAGAGTGGTTCATCTCCTTACGCTTGGCCAAGAATCTCACATGAAAATCTGGCTCGATGGCAATCTGGTGGACGAATCTGAAGCGAAGGTGTCGGTCTTTGACCACGGCCTTCTCTACGGGGACGGCGTGTTCGAAGGCATCCGCATCTACAATGGGCGCGTCTTCCGTTTGGAGGAGCACATCCGCCGTCTTTTTGATTCCGCGAAGGCGATCATTCTGAAAATGCCGTGGACCCAAGAAGAGGTCTGCAAGGCGACTTGTGACACGGTGGCGGCGAATGGACTCAAGGACGGCTACATCCGGCTCGTGGTGACCCGTGGTGCGGGCGAACTCGGACTCAATCCGTACCTCTGTCCAAAACCGACGATGTTCATCATCGCCTCGACCATCAAACTCTACCCGGACGAAACGTACAGCGAAGGTCTGAAAATCATCACCTGTGCAACCCGCCGTCCGGCACCGGGAGCGCTGATGCCGCAGGTGAAATCGCTCAACTACCTGAACAACATCATGGCCAAGGTGGAAGCCATCCAAGGCGGCGCGTTGGAGGCTGTGATGCTCAACGAGCAGGGCTACGTGGCAGAGTGCACGGGCGACAACCTTTTCTTGCTCAAGAACGGCACGCTTCTCACGCCGCTGATCTCGGACGGAGCGTTGGATGGCATCACCCGCGCGGTGATCATCGAACTCGCGGAAAAACTGGGCGTGCCTTTCAAGGAATGCTCACTGACGCGCTACGACATTTTCACCGCTGACGAGTGCTTCCTGACGGGAACGGCCGCCGAGGTGATTCCTGTGGTCGCGCTGGACCGACGCGAAATCGGTGATGGAAAACCAGGACCCTTCACCGCGAAATTCCTCAAAGCATTCCACGAATTGGCAATGAGCACTGGCACCCCCTATGCTTGAGGGATTAACCTGAGCAATCATGATGAAGTGTGATTTCTGCGACACGAAGGCCACCGTTTTTCTGACCCAACTCGTCGAGGGACAGATGAAAAAGGTGTGCCTTTGCGATGCCTGTGCCAAGGAGCGTGGAGTCACCGATCCAACCGGTTTCTCATTGGCTGACCTTTTGTTAGGTGGGCTACCCGGCGGCCCCGGAACCGCACCCGTCACGCCTGTCGCAGGGACCACTTCGGGCAATGGCCGGAAATGCGCCACCTGCGGCTTCACGTTGGAGGATCTGCGCCGTGTCCGTCGTTTCGGCTGCAGCGATTGTTATTCGACCTTCGCCGACGAGGTGACTCAGATGGTACGCGGCATGCACAAGGGTACCGCCCACATCGGCAAGGTTCCGGAAGGCTTGATGGCGATGCAATACCGTCATCAGCGCATCGAGGAACTCCGCACGCGACTCGACCAAGCGATCGCTTCAGAAAGTTATGAAGAAGCTGCCGGGATCCGCGACGAGATCCGCAACCTGGACGAGGTGAAACCATGAAATTTTTCCTCTTCCAGACCGCTTCACCCTCACTCGATTCACACTCATGATGCGTTTCACCACCCTCATCAAACACCCCGCCGACTGGATGGCCGGCGGGCAGGGGGAACACGGGGCCGTGCTCACCTCACGCATTCGCTTGGCGCGCAACCTCCGCCATCATCCATTTCCGGGCTGGGCAAAACGCGACCAGCGTGCGAGCGCTTTGGATCTCATGCGTCCTGCGATTGAGGCGCTTCCTGCGATGAAAGATGCCTTCTCGCATGAGCTTGGCGACCTCACTTCGGTGCAGAAGCAGGTGTTGGTAGAACGTCACCTGATTTCCCGTGAACATGCTGCCCGCAGCGAGGGATCAGCAGCCGTCATCGAGCGCCGCCAAACTTTTAGCCTGATGCTCAATGAGGAGGATCATCTGAGGATGCAGGCCATACGACCCGGCCTCCAACTCACGGCTGCGTTCAATGCTCTTTCCGAATTGGATACCGAGCTTGAGGACTCGCTTGAGTTCGCGTTCGATCCCACGCTCGGCTATCTAACGACCTGCCCGACCAACCTTGGCACCGGCTTGCGCGCTTCTGCCATGCTGCATCTTCCCGGCTTGGTCCTCAGCGACCAAATTGGGCAAGTGTTGCAGGCGGTGAACAAAATTGGCCTGGCCGTCCGCGGACTCTACGGGGAAGGCACGGAGTCGCTCGGTAACCTCTATCAGATTTCCAACCAATCAACGCTTGGTGAGAGCGAGGAAACCATCATCCGCCGCTTGGAAAGGGTCATCTCCCAAGTCGCCAACCACGAGCAGAACGCACGCGAAAAGCTTTTGGAGGACGATCCTGAAATGGTGTCGGACAAGATAGGCCGGGCCTATGGCGTGCTGCGCCACGCGCACATCATCGACTCCAAAGAAGCGCTCAACCATCTTTCGCTGCTGCGCTTGGGTGGCACCTTGGGGTTCTTTCCGCCTGAAACGGTCATGCTGTGCGACTCGCTGCTGATGGACATCCAGCCGGCGCACCTCCAGCTCCACTCGGGACGCAAACTTTCACCCGAAGAACGTGACTCGATCCGGGCAGAAATCGTCCGCTCCCGTTTGCATTCCCTCGAATCCCCTGATAATCGTAAGCCAACCATCGACGAAAGGAACCTTTCCGAACCCTCCAATCCAGGCGACGCATGAACAACTTCACCCCACGCGCACAACAGGTCCTCGCTCTCGCCCGCAAGGAAGCAGACCGATTCAACCATTCCTATGTCGGCACCGAGCACTTGTTGCTGGGTCTCATCAAGCTCGGCCAAGGAGTCGCGGTCAATGTGCTCGAGCGCATGGGCCTTGAACTTGAGGCTGTCCGCATGGAGGTCGAGAAGGAGGTCGGTTCAGGCCCGCCACAGAAGGCTGCAGGAAACATTCCTTACACCCCTCGGGTGAAAAAGGTCCTCGCGCTCGCGAACAAGGAGGCCAAAAATTTGAACCACTCCTACGTCGGGACCGAGCATCTTCTGTTGGGTTTGCTGCGTGAAGGCGAAGGCGTCGCCGCCCGTGTCCTCAAGCGCTTGGATGTCGACATCCAGCGGACACGGAACGAGATCCTCGCGGAGATCGACCCGAACTTTTCGCCTGACGATCAGGATGACGATGATGACGACGACGAACTCGAAGAAGGCGATGGCCCTTTCGAGGAGGAATCCCAATCGCAAGGTCCCGGTGCTGAGAGCGAAGGAAAGTCCAAGACTCCTGCTTTGAAGGCCTTCGGTCGCGACCTTACCAAGGTGGCTCGCGAGGGGGGCTTGGATCCCGTCATCGGCCGTGAGAGTGAGATTGAGCGTGTTATCCAGATCCTCTGCCGCCGCACCAAGAACAATCCGGTGCTCATCGGCGAGGCTGGCGTTGGCAAAACCGCCATCGTCGAGGGCCTTGCTCAAGAAATCGCCACGGGCAATGTGCCTGAGATCCTGCGCGACAAAAAAGTCATCACGCTGGATCTCGCGCTGATGGTTGCGGGAACGAAATACCGAGGTCAGTTCGAAGAGCGTATCAAGGCGGTCATGGACGAGATCCGCAAGGTGAAGAATGTCATCCTTTTCATTGACGAACTGCACACGATCGTCGGTGCTGGCTCGGCTGAGGGCGCGATGGATGCTTCTAACATTATCAAGCCGGCTCTCAGCCGCGCTGAGTTGCAGTGCGTCGGTGCGACCACCCTCAACGAGTATCGCAAGTACATCGAAAAGGACTCCGCGTTGGAGCGCCGTTTCCAACAGGTGAAGGTGGATGAGCCATCGGTGGACGACGCGATCAAGATTCTCCAAGGGTTGCAGGAAAAATACGAACTCCACCACAAGGCGAAGTTCACTCCCGAGGCCATCGAAGCTGCGGTGAAACTCACCTCGCGCTACCTGACCGCTCGATTTCTGCCAGATAAGGCGATCGACGTGCTGGACGAGGCGGGTGCACGCGCTCGCATCGGAACCATGACGCGGCCTCCGTCCATCAAGGAACTGGAAGCCGAGATCGAGCAAATCAATCGGGACAAGGTGGGCGCGATCGCGGAGCAAAATTTCGAGAAAGCCGCAGCCCTTCGCGACGACGAGAAGAACGCCAAAAAGAACCTTGAGGAAACCCTCAAGAATTGGCGCGCCTCGTCGGAGGAAACCATCGTCACCGTCACGGATGATGACATCATGGCAGTCGTGGCAAAATGGACCGGTGTCCCTCTCCGCCGCATGGAGGAAAAGGAAGCCGAGAAGCTTCTCAAAATGGAGGACGAGCTCAAGGGCCGCGTGATCGGTCAGGACGAGGCCGTCGTCGCCATTTCCAAAGCGCTCCGCCGTTCACGTGCCGACCTCAAGGATCCACGTCGGCCTATTGGATCGTTCCTCTTCCTCGGCCCCACCGGTGTCGGCAAGACCTACCTCGCCCGCAATCTCGCTGAGTTCATGTTTGGCGATGCCGATTCGTTGATCCAAATCGACATGTCCGAGTACATGGAGAAATTCACCGCCAGCCGTCTGATCGGCTCGCCTCCAGGCTATGTTGGCTACGAAGAAGGTGGCCAGCTTTCCGAAGCCGTCCGCCGCAGACCGTATTCGGTGGTTCTTTTCGACGAGGTCGAGAAAGCCCATCCGGACGTGATGAATCTGCTCCTTCAAATCCTCGAAGAAGGCACCGTGACCGACTCGCTGGGTCGCAAGATCGATTTCCGCAACACGATCATCATCATGACCTCCAACGTCGGGGCTTCCACGGTGAAGCGCCAAACGTCGCTGGGCTTTGGTGCGATGACTGCGGACGAGGCGGATCACGAAGGGATGAAGGACAAGATTCTCGAAGAATCGAAACGCTACTTCAAACCCGAGTTCCTCAACCGTCTCGACGGTCTCGTCGTCTTCCACATGCTGGAGAAAGTGGACCTCAATCAGATCGTCGATCTCGAAGTGGGCAAGCTGGTCAAGCGGCTCAAGGAAAAAGAAATCGCTCTCACCCTGACCGACGAAGCCCGCGATTTGCTGGCGACCAAGGGCTTTGATCCAGCCTACGGTGCCCGTCCAATGCGGCGCGCGGTTGAGCGTTTCCTCGAAGACCCGTTGGCCGAGGCCTTGCTGCGCGGCGATGTGAAATCGGGCGATGCGGTCAACGTCGTTAAAAAGCCTGACTTGGATGAGTTGGACTTTGTTTCGACCCGTCCTGAAAGCAGCCAAGAGGTCAGTGAAGCGGGAGTCTGATCGCTGCGGCGGTCACGTGCTTCGGAACTTTGGGGCAGGGGAGCATTTCAGCTTTCCCCTTGCCTCAATGTTGCGATTGATTCAATTCTCCGCCGAAGCCTGCCTCCGCAGGAATGACCGGTTGTGGATTCCATGTCCCGAAATTCCCCCAAAACCCGCTGTTTGATTCTGTTTTTGGCGATCTTGATCGGCGGAGGTGATGTCTCGGTGGCACAAGTCAGGTCGTCTTCTACCACGAGCCCTCGGGTCGTCGTCCCGTCCGCAAGTCGCCCAGTCGCACCATCATCGGCGATGTCCGGCGCGTCCTCGCGGATCTTGTATCCGTGGAAAACCCTGGTGACGTGCACTGTTTTTTGGATCGGCGAACAACCGACCGCGCGCAATCCAACACCGAACACGAAGTCTTCGTGGGACCAGCAATGGACTCAAAATTTCGGCGGTTTTGACGATCCTGAACCGAGCAACCGCATCGCCAACCATGCGACTGGCGAGTTCCGTCCCAAGGCCTTTGTGCCAAAGTTGAATCCGTTTTACATCGCGTTGCCCTACAACGACGTGCTCGGGTGGGGTGCCCACAAGCCCGAAGCGTCCCGGGTGATTCCGTGGTTTGCCCGCATGCGGCCGGAGCCGGGAAAGACGGTTTGCAAAGGGCGATGGCTGCAAATTTACAACGGCAGCCGCAGTTGTTACGCGCAATGGGAAGACTGCGGGCCGTGGACCACCGACGATTGGGAATTTGTGTTTGGAAACAAACCGCCTAAAACCCGCGAGAATGGGGCCGCTGGTATCGATATTTCACCGGCAGTTCGGGACTACCTCGGAATCCGCTCTGGGCTCAAGGTGCATTGGCGCTTTGTCGAGGCGAGCCAAGTTCCCTACGGCCCATGGAAAAAATACGGGCAAGCCACCGCGCAACCCACCAGTGGTGCCGACGCCGACGCCCAGAGGAAATACCTCGAATACCTGCGCAAGCTACGCGACGAGCAGTTCCAGAAAAAATCAGTCACCGATTTGTAATGCGATCCAACCATTCGCCGGATTTCAAAAAACCCACGCAGAGACGGATGGCCTCTGGGTGCATCTGAATAAACGTGTGATCGGCATTGACGATGCTGAACCCTTGCAACCCGTCAATGCGTCCCTTTTGCGCGGAGACGATGCCGTCATTCTCTTCTCCTAACAGTCGTCGAAAAAATGGAATGGTCGGGCGGTTGCCCATGATGACGCCCGCTTGAATTCCTTCCGGAAAAGGCGGCAAACGAACTGGGATTCCGTCGGTCGCGAGTGCTCGTCCTGCTGGCCCGAGCACGCGGTTGAGAAGCGGTCGTTGTTGTGTCCAATCCACAATCTCACTGCCGTGGTTAGGAGGCGCGAGCATGACGATCCTGCCGAATTTCCACGGCACGCCATCCTCGAGAAGCTTCCGCACGAGGATGCCACCTAACGAGTGAGTGATGAAATGGATGGGGGCGTCGCCGGAAATTTCCACCACTTGCTGACGAATCTGTTCTGCTAGGACTTCGATGGGCAAGCGTCCGGACGGGTAGGGGATATTCAGGGTGGAAAATCCTTCGCTTTGCAGAGCCCTTGCCATGGGCTGCATGGCACGCCAGCCACGCCAGAGGCCGTGGAGCAGGACGACCTGCGGCCCGCCGATATCGCTGCGGCGTGAGCGATCCCATGGCAAGGGAGGTGTTAGCATTTCAGCGCGGTCCCGCAATTGGGAAAGGGTGCTCATGGCCGAAGCCTAAACAGGCGATCAGGAATTCGCAAACAGGGATGCGTTCTAGAAACTTGCGCCATATTGGAAGCCGAGCACCAGGGCGTTGTCGATGTCACCCGTGCCGCCGGGCTGGATAATATACTGAATGTCTGGCTGAAAATAGGTCGCTGGGGTGAGGTGGAAGCGATGTCCAACTTCTAACACGATCTCATGCTGCGGATCGCCGAGACCGGCCGATGATTGCTGATCGGCGTAGTCGTTGCTGAAGTTTCCGTAGGTCGCGAAGAACACCGTCTTGTCCTTTTCTCGACCGGGGAAAAGGCCGGTGTAGTTCGCACCGAAAGTGGATTGCACCGGAATGATGGCCACATCCTCGAACGGCGAGTAACCGAATGTCGCGAAGAGCACCAACCCTTCATCACTGCCGGTCGATTCGGCGAAAACCTGATAGTCGGCGTGGCCGTAGAAGCGGGTGAAGCTGTCGCGCGTTCCCGTGCTGTCGAACTTGTCCATGTCGTAACCGAACGAGTTGTTCATCCCGGCAAAGAAATGTGCGGGCCGTTCGGCGAATTTTGGGTTCCATCCGACCTGCGTGAAAATGGAAATACCGTCGCCGCTTTCAAACTGGAAGTCCACGCCTTGGGTGTCGCGATCGAACATATCGGTGGGTGTCTGGAACACGCCAAGCATCGCGTAAAACTCCTCGTTCGGCTGGTATTTCACCCGCCCGCCCCAGACGGGAAACGGATAGGAACTCATCACCCCGTCGAACAACGCCGCCCGGATCTGGCCGTTGACCGCGTTGTTCACCGAGTAGCTGTAGAACGGAGATCCCACGAAATCATCGGTGGCGGTCATGCGCCCGAATTTCACCGAGAGCGTGTCGTCGAGGAAGGTCTTCTCCAGCGTGACATTGTAGAGGAACGCGTTCTGTCCCCCGACGTTCTGCATCACGCTGTATTGGCCACCGACCGCCTTGTCGATGCTGCGGCCGTGGCGGTCGATGCCGGATAGAACGAACGTCGTGTCGTCCCAACCCAGCAGTTTTTCGAGATCGAATTCCATGCCGACAAACAGGTCGCCGGAGTAGCTGGAGTCCGTGCTGTTGCCGCCATGGACGTTGGAGGTGAAGATTCCGCTGTAGTAGGCGAAGGTCTTGAAACCGGCGTTTTCCTGGGCGGTGCGGGCGCCCTGCCAATCGCCGGTGAGACGGTCGCCATCCAGCCAGGAGGCGTGGAGACCGGTGGTGAGAAGAAGCGGAAGAAGCAGTGTGGTTTTCATGGGTTGAATAAGTCGTAGGGGTCCGATAGATCCTATGATTCAGGCGGCCGCAGCTTGGGGTTTTTTCAAAATGAACAGCATGCCCGCCGTCACCAGCGTCCCCGCCACGATTGCGACGAGGTAGCCGAGGCCGTGGTTGATGGCGTTCGGAATGGCCATCACGAAGATGCCACCGTGAGGAACTAACAATTTACATCCGATGGCCATCGAGATCCCGCCGGCGACGGCCGCACCGGCCATGGTGGCGGGAATGACGCGGAACGGATCGGCCGCGGCGTAGGGTATCGCGCCCTCGGTGATGAAGGAAATGCCGAGCACGGCGGTGGCTTTGGTGGCCTGTTGCTCATCGGCGGTGAAGCGGTTCTTGAACAAGGTCGCGGCCAACGCGACGCCTAACGGAGGCACCATGCCGGCAGCCATCACGGCGGCCATCGGTCCGTAGATCTTGGTGGCGACAAGACCGACGGCGAAGGTGTAGGCCGCCTTGTTGATCGGGCCGCCCATGTCGAACGCCATCATCGCGCCCAGCAACAAACCGAGCACCAGCGCGCTGCTGCCCTGCATGCTGTTGAGCCACGCCGAGACGCTGTCCATGATGGTTTTCACCGGCGGTCCGACGATGTAGATCATCGTCAGACCGATGACCAAGGACGAGATCAGCGGCAGAATCAGCACCGGCTTGAGGCCCGCCAACTGGTCGGGAAGTTGAATCACCTTGTTGAGCCAGCGGGTGAAATAACCGGCCATGAACCCCGCCGCGATGCCGCCGAGGAAACCGGCCCCCAAACTGGAAGCAAGCATGCCGCCGATCAGACCGGGGGTTAGGCCGGGGCGATCGGCGATCGAAAACGCAATGAACCCGGCGAAGATGGGAACGAACAACGCGAAGGCCGAAGCCCCGCCAATCTGCATCAGTGCCCAGCCAAATGTGCCCTTGGCATCGCCCGCATAAATCCCGCCCACGGCGAAGGCGAGAGCGATCATCAGTCCGCCGGCGACGACCAGCGGCAGCATGTGCGAAACGCCGGTCATGAGGTGCTTGTAAGGACCGGAGCGGCTGGCTTTTTCCTCAGCTTTCGGTTTTCCAGCAACAGCCGGAGTGAGCGTGAGCGCCTCGCGAATCAGGCTCTGCGCGTCGTTGATCGCGGCCTTGGTGCCGGTTTCCAACAGTTTCTTTCCGGCAAATCGCGCAGTCTCGACATTCGCGTCGGCGGCGACGACCACGGCATCAGCGCGGGCGATGTCGTCCGCTGTTAGCTCGTTCTTCGCACCGACCGAGCCACGGGTTTCGACCTTCATCGTGTAGCCCATCGCGGCCGCGCCCTTGAGCAGCGCCTCGGCGGCCATGAAGGTGTGGGCGATGCCGGTGGGACAGGACGTGACGCCGATGATGAATTTGTTAGCAGCCGGTTCGACGGGTTTGGAGATCGGAGCAGTGCTAACCAGACGCGGGGCGAAATTTTCCAACAGCTTGGCGGTTTCACGGATGAGATGCGGGCGGTCGGTGAGGACTTTGGTGTTCCCGCAAACCAGCAGAACCGATGCGTTCGAGGAATCATGGGTCAGCGTGAGTTCAATGTCGCGGAGTTTCGCCTCGGCCTGGAGGGCGGAGACGGCGAGGCGGGTGAGCGGCTCGCTCTCGGGAGCCGGGAATTGGGCAGACAGGGTTTTCATTGGGTTTGTCAGGAGTTCAGTTTTGAAAGCGGCTGGACCTTGATGCGCGGCAGGCGCTTCTGGATCTCGGCATGGGATGGAAGCTGGCGGCGCACATCCTCGAGCGCACACCAGGCGAAGACGGTGGCGAGTTTCGCGCGGTCGGTGGCGGAGCGGTCGGTGACCAATCCGGCGAGATAACCGGCGAGAATCGAGTCTCCCGCGCCGACGGTGCTGACGACCTTCACCGGAGGAGCGGCGGCCATCAGCGCTTTTTCCGGAGTGAGGAAGAGCGCGCCCTCGCTGCCTAACGAAAGAATGACATGCGGGACTCTTTCCTTCTGTAACTTCGTGGCGGCAGCGACGCGGGATGGGAAATCCGGCAGATCGTGGCCGAGGTATTCGGCGAGTTCGTGGTGGTTCGGCTTGATGAGATCGGCCCCGGAATCGATGGCGATCTTCAACGCCTTGCCGCTGGTATCCGCGGCGATTTTTCCACCGCCGCTTTTGATGAGGGCGAGGATTTCCTCGAAAAAATCGAGGCTGATACCCGCCGGCAGACTTCCGGCGACGACGAACCAACGCCCGGGCTTCACCAGCTTGCGGAGCTTTTTTTCGAACTGTCGGAGATCCGGAAACGACGGCTCCAGGCCGGGAAAATTGATGTCGGTCGTTTCATGCGATGCCTGATCGACGATCTTGATGCCGGTGCGGGTCTCGCCGGGGATCCACACGAATTCATCGCGGATTCCCTTGCTCTTGAAGAGTTCCTTGAACAGCCGCGGGTTCTCCTTTCCGAGAAATCCGGTGGCGATGCTCGGGATACAGTAGTCGCCTAACATGGAAGAAACGTTGACGCCCTTGCCACCGGGCTGGCGGTGGAAATGGCCGGTGCGGTTGACGCTGCCGACCTGAAGACGGTCGAGGAACACCGTCTGGTCGATGGCGGGATTGAGCGTGATGGTGACGATCTCGGAGTTCATGGCCATGTTAGTGTGAGGGACGGAGCGCGCGGACGGCACGGGCATCGCGTTGGTTCAGCGCCTTTTGAGCGAGCTGGCCGAGATGCTCCATCGATTCGCGGCGGAGCAGCGCCTTGATCTGCGGCACCAGCGCGGGCGGCATGCTGAGTTCGTCGATGCCGAGACCGGTTAGGATCAGCGCGCCGAGCGGATCGGCGGCTAGACCACCGCAGACGCCGACCCATTTTCCCTTGTCGTGCGCGGCTTTCACCGTGTCACGGATCAGACGCAGGACGGCGGGATGCAGGCTGTCGGCACGGCGGGCTAACAACGGATGGGTGCGATCCACGGCGAGGGTGTATTGCGTGAGATCGTTGGTGCCGATGGAGAAGAAGTCCGCGAGTTCGGCCAGCTCGGGAGCCATGGTGACGGCGGAGGGAACCTCGATCATCACACCGAGCTCGACCTTTTTTCCACCGACCTCGCGGCGGACTTTTTCGGTCATCTCGCGGGCCCGGAGGAAATCGTTGGGCGTGGCGATCATCGGAAACATCAGCCGGATCGGGCCATGTTCCGCCGCGCGGAAAATCGCGCGGAGCTGGGTGGTGGCGAGATCCGGCCGCGCCATGCTGAGGCGGAATCCGCGGAGGCCGAGGAACGAGAGATCCAGCTCGCTCAGGCCGAGGTAGGAAACGGGTTTGTCGCCGCCGATGTCGAGCGTGCGGACGATCATCGGCAGGCCTTGCAGCGACTCGATCATTTCGCGCAGCGCCTGGTATTGCTCTTCTTCGTCCGGTGCGTGGTCGCGATCGAGGAACAGGAATTCGGTGCGCAGGAGACCGACGCCTTCCGCGCCGGAATCGATGACACTGTGGGTCTCGGAGGTCTGGCCGATGTTGGCGACAATTTCCACCCGGTGGCCGTCTCGGAGAATGGCGGGTTCGAAGCGGTGATCCCAATCCAGATTGCGCTGCACTCCAACTTCCTCGATGGCGGCTTGCGCGGAAGCGAGATCGGCGTCGGAGGGCTGCGTCAGGATGCGGCCGCCGGACGCATCGAGGATGATGGTTTCTCCAATCGCCAGCGTTTCTAACGAATCGCCGATGGCGACCAGCATCGGGATGCCGAGCGAGCGGGAAACGATGGCGGCGTGGGCGTTCGGGCTGCCTTTTTTCAAACAGATGCCCTTGATCTTGTCGACCTTGAGCTGGGCGGCTTCGGAGGGTTCCAGATCGTCGGCGATGAGGATGACGGGATCATGAACGCCGGCCATCGGATCGAGATCGACGCCTAACAAAATCTTGCTTACCCGCTGACCCACGTCGTGGATGTCGGCGGCGCGTTGGGCGAGGTGCGCGTCTTCGAGCGCGGCGATCCTCCGGGCACGGTTGTCGATGATGTCATTCCACGCGGTGAGCGCGTCGTCACCCTCGCGGATCAGGGCGATGGCTTCATTGGCGATTTCATCATCTGAAACCAGCGAGGCGTGGGCTTCGAACAGGCCACGCTGGACGGGGTTGAGATTTCCTTCCGTGAGAGCCATGAGCTGCTTGCGGGCCGCGAGAATGGAATTCTTGAGCGTGGCGATTTCCGAATCCGTGTCTCCGACCGGACGCTTGCGGGCGGCCAGATCGACGGGCTCCCATTTCCACGTCGGAGCGAGGGCGAGACCGGGGGCGGCCATGATTCCCTTGAGCGTCGCGCTTCCGTCCTCTTCCGGGTTCCAATTCACCGGAGCCGCGGCGGCGGCTTCCTCGTCCTGCGGCTCGTTGTTGATCTCTTCTAGCAGGGCGGCGAGCGATGAGAGCGTGTCCGTTTCATCATCGCCTTGGACGCGGACGCGGATGGTGTCGCCGGACGCGATGCCGAGCGAAAGGATGCGAGACGGGCTGTCCGCTTCGATCTCGCGGCGCTTGACCACGAGCGTGACTTTTCCCGGATAGGCCTGCACGGCGCGGGCGAATTTCCCGGCAGGACGGAGGTGGAAACCACGTGGGTTGTTGAAGACGATTTCCAACTGGCTGCCGGTGAAATCGTCGTTTTCCTGGCTTCCCTCGTCGGAAGCGCCGGTGGAAATCGCGTCGAGGATGTCCTGAGCATCGGTGGTGTTCGCCAGGTGGTCGGCGAGGGTCGCGTTGCCGACGATGCCGGTGAGCTGGCGGAGCAGGCCGATGTGTTCGTCGGATTTCGCGGCGATGCCGAAAACGAGCCGCGCGGTTTTCCCATCCTGCCAGGCGACGCCGGCGGGGATCTGGAGCACGGCGACGCGGGTCTGCCGGATGTGCCCGGCGTCCTGCGGCCGGCCGTGGGGAATGGCGAGGCCGTTGCCGAGGAAGGTGGTCGCCGTTTTTTCGCGGGCGAGCATGCTTTCGACGTATTCCGGGGCGATCGCGCCGCTCCGGATGAGGAGATCGCCGACCGCGCGGATGGCCTCCTCCTTGGAAGTGATGGTGGCGCCGAGGCGCACGTCGTTGGATGTCATCGCAAGCATGGGTTTTGCTGGGTTGGGGTTTTTGGGAAATGGGACGTCGTTGCTGACGTGGTGAAATGTGTAAACGTTTACACACGGATTCGTCAACACGGAATCTCGTGCGGGATTTCCGAAAATCATCTGATAATGAAGCTTTTTACTGATTTCATAAGGAAAAATGACGGGTTGGATTTCCTCAAAAAAATTTCCGAATTTGCCCTTTTCATCTGAATTGATGTGTAAACGATACCAGTCATGTCGCTTTCGATCAAAGATGTGGCGCTGCGGGCGGGATGCTCGATCGCGACCGTTTCCCGGGTGCTTGCCGGCAAGGGCTACATCAGCGACGAGGCCCGCCAGAAGGTGGAGGAGGCGGTGAAGGAACTGGGCTACCGGCCGAACCGGGTGGCGCGCAGCCTGAGGGCGCAGAAATCGCGGGTGATCGGCCTGGTTCTGTCCGATATCCGGAATCCGTTTTTCAGCGAAATCAGCCGAGCGGTGGAGGCCGTCGCCTTCCGCCACGGCTACACGGTGCTGATGTGCAACACCGACGAGGATCCGAAACGCGAGGTGCAGTTTCTCAAACTGATGGAGGAGGAAAAGGTCGCGGGGATCCTATTATCACCGACCCGTTCGAATGCGAAGACCCTCGATCCGTCGGTCCTGCCGCCGCTGGTGTTGTTCGACCGCAAGGTGGCGGGGGCGGATCTGGACACGGTGGTGATCGACAACGAGGAGGCGGCGCTGAAGCTGACGCGGACCTTGCTGGCCGGGAACTACCAGAAAATCGCCGGGATCTTCGGCGCGAAAAGTTTCACCGCGAGCGCGCGGATCAAGGGGTTTCAAAGCGCGTTCGAAGGCGCGGAAAACCGCATGCTTGGCGTCTATCAGGCACCGGCCTTCGAGGAGGAGGGTGCGCGGCTGATGGCGGAAATCTTGAAGAAGGAACCGGGTGTGGACGCGGTGGTGTGCAGCAGCGCGTTGCTGGCCACGGGAGCTTACCGGACGCTGAGAGAAAGCGGTTCCGCCATCGTTGGGGAGCGTGGGTTTGTGTGCTTCGACGATCCGTCGTGGGCCGGCTTTGTTGATCCGCCGGTGACGGTGATCCGCCAGCCGGCCGCGGCGATGGGCGAGGCGGCGGCGGATTTGCTGATGAAGCGGATCGAAGACCCGGCACGGCCGGTGAGTGAGATCGTGCTGAAGGGAGAGCTGGTCGAGCGGTCTTGCAGCAGCCGTTGATTCGTCGACTTGGAGGGCGGTTCGTGGCGCAGTCGTGGAGGTGAAATCCGAGGCTTGAAAATGGCATGAGGATTCAGGGGTCATTCTTCTTGACTCGTTTTCGCCACAGGCCTAAACCGCCGCTCCCAAACGAACTTTTACCTCTGATTCCCATGGCCAACGCACAAGTTATTCTCAAAGAAAAAATCGAAGGCCTTGGTGCCGAAGCTGATGTCGTCAAGGTCCGCGCGGGCTACGCACGGAACTACCTTGTCCCACAAGGCAAGGCTTTCGAAGCAACGAAGGCGAATCTCCGCCACGTTGAGGCTCTTAAAGTTTCCCGCGCACGCCGCGAGGCTGAAGAACTGGTAAGCTTCCAAGAAATCGCGACCAAAATCTCGCGCCTCAAGCCGAAGTTCGAGCTGTCCACCGGCCAAGGTGGCAAGGCATTCGGATCGGTCACCAGCATCGACATCCACAAGGAACTCGAAGCCGCTGGTATCGTCATCGATCGTCACGCGATCCAGCTTGAGAAGCCGGTCAAGAAGTCGGGCAAGAGCGAGATTGAAATTCGCCTGCACCCCCAAGTGATTGCCACGCTGACCATCTCGGTGGATGCTGGCGAGCAAGACGGCGAAGAAGGCTGATCCTTCTTTCCTGATTCCAATTTAAAGAAAAACCCCGGTCCGTCAGACGGACCGGGGTTTTTTGTTCATCGGGGTGCGAACTCCGGAAAAACGTATCAGACAAGGCCCTGACGCAGAGCCTTGGAAACCGCTTCCGTCTGCGAACGGACTTCCAACTTGCGGTAAATGGCACGCAGGTGCATGTCCACGGTGTGTTGAGAAATCCCGAGTTCGTCGGCGATTTCTTTTTTGATGAGTCCTTTGACGAGGAAGCCAAGCACTTCTTGCTCGCGGCTGGTCAGGGGATCGATGTGGGTGACTGGACCATGACGGGAAAACCCTTGGAGAATCATGCTGGCGATGGAACTGCTGAGCGCAGACGTGCCGTGGACGACATCGCGGATCCCGGAGAGAATTTCATCGGGATCGGCGGTCTTGAGCAGGTAACCGGAGGCACCGTTGCAGATGGCGCGGTAGACTTTTTCCCTGTCGTCAGAAGCGGAAAGGATAAGAATTTTGAGATTGGGCAGGACCTGGCGCAGATCGGTCAGGACCTCCAAGCCATCGCGGCGGGGAAGTCCGAGATCCAGCAAGAGGATGTCGGGCCTTTCGCTGGTGAAGCGTAGCTTCTCGAAAAGTTCGGCGGCGGAGGTGAAGTGATAGGGACACTCGAGATCCTCTTCATTGCTGATGAGGCGGCGGATCTGTTTGGCGAAGACCTCGTGGTCCTCCAGAATCCAGACATTGGTGGCGATGGCTTCGGTGATCATGCAAGGGTGGGGTGTGATGAGAGGTGGGAACGTTTTACGAACAGCAGGATGCGAGTACCCGTTTCCCTCGACGAGGCGACCTGCAACAGGCCGTCGAGAACCCGGGCACGGTCCTCGAGTTTGCGGACACCAGCGGGACAGAGCTGGGGATCGACCGGAAGGCCGATGCCGTTGTCCAGGATTTCCAAAGCGAGCTTGTCGTCTTCATCCCACAAGCGGATGGAGACGGAGTTCGCTTGAGAGTGCTTGAGAACGTTGTGAATGGCTTCTTTGTAGAAAAGGAAGAGGTGGCGCTTGGCGTCGAGCGAGAGTTTCGCGGCGGTTTTGTTCGAATCGCACTCGAGCGTGTAGTGAATTTCGCGCAGCAGCCGACCGGCAGTTTCGCGCATGCGCTGGACGAGATCGCCGATGGAGTCTTGTTGGCGTTCGAGCAGCCAGACGATGTCGCGCATGGCGAGCGAACTTTCGCGGGCGATGGTTTCCATTTCCCCGAGATCCATGGCGACTTCCTCGGGGCCTTGCAGCCGGAGGAGATCCTTGCGGGCGGTCCGAGCGATGAGAGAAATGCTTCCCAAATTGCTGCCGATGTCGTCGTGGAGGTCAGATGCGATGCGCTTGCGGAGCTGGTCAAGCTGGTCACGGGACATGAGCCGGCGTCGCTCGACGATGAAGACGGGGATGAGGAAGGTGAGTCCGAGAATGACGGCGGATCCCCAAGCGGCATTGAGTTCGCTTTCTGAGGCCAATTGATTCTGGCGCGGACGCAGAGAGGCGAGCTCCGTCTCGATCTTGCTGCGCTCGGCGAGCTGGGACATCCAGGCGGCCACGGGAATGATCTTCTTTTCCGAGGCATAGCCATCGGTCAAAGCCGTCACGACCTGGGTTTCTCCATGGCTGGTGCGAGAAACCGGGAGGTTGCGCGCGATGTTGCTGCCACGCGACCAAGTCTCGATTTCAGACAAGGCATGCACCTTGAAGTCTCCCATCGCGCAGGGGCGGACACCGATGATTCGGATGCCGTGGGCCATGCGCCCCCCCAAGGGAATGACCAACGGGGTCATGCTGCTGGAGCCGGAAAGCGGATTGATCCACTCCACCGGATCTCCCCAAGCCCGACCGTCTTCGGCAAGTGGTTGAACGGTGAGCTCGTCTGAGAAAACGGAGGATTCGAACGTGGCGTCCAGCTGGTAGGGGAAAAGGATGACCCGGTCGACCGCGGCGGATTCGTTGAATGTGACGGTCCAAGCAATTTGCGTTGAAGCGTCCGGCACGGCCACGGAATCGCCCACATCCTTGCGCGATGCGCCGCCATTTTGCCAGACGCCGAGTGGGGTGCGACCGTCCACGAGTGCTTCTGGATACCAGATGTCGGTGGCATTCAGGTCGCCGCGTGTCGCCACACGCGCGCCGAAAGAGACTGAATCCTGATCGGAGATCACGGTGATTTCCGAAAGCCCGAACAGGTCGAGCATGCCGCGGTTGTGCCCTTCATGGACGGTCAAGCGCACGTAGCGGGCGGATGAGTTTGCCAGGAAACGCACGGGATTGCCGTCAGCAGCCCTCAACTCACCGGGATCGCTCGGGTAAAGCGTGGTCAGTTTTGAAAAATTGGCATCGGATGAGACTTCCAGCGTGAAACGTTTTGGAAAAATACCGGGATCTTCGGGATACTCGCGCTGAACGGGCACGAGAAAAATCGCGTTGAGTGGGTAATCTTTGCCCAAATCCAAAGTGACGGTGGGATCGAGATCGCCTTTTTTTGCACGATAGCCGCGGTAGCCGAGGCCGGTCTTCATGGCGTGCTCTCGGTGCCGCGCCAAGGTTGCCAGGCGGGTGTCGAGCCAATCGACACGATCCTCAGCTTTAACGAGTTGCGCATCAAAAATACGAGCAATTCGGCCTATCGGATTGTTCATCACTGCCGATTCAGCTGCGACCGCAACCTCGCCATATCCGCATGTCAACGCCAGCAGCGCGATGCGGTGGATACGGTGAGTGGGACAACTGGCACGCATATTCCTGATGGGCAATACGGTGGCGATGCTGAACGTCTTTTTAAAAACGTTCAAACTTTTTTAAATAAAAACGCATCCGAGATACCAACGGTGTCGTATCTTCATCACTTCCAAGTCATTCTTCCGCAGGCGGAAAGGACCGAGTCCATTCAGGCTTGGGGGAGAAACCGCTTTACGGCTTCACGCTTGAGGCGCAATTCACGCCATTCGCTGACCAAGCGACTGGCCTCGATGACGCCGCATCCTGCGGGCAGCGATAAACGGTTTTCCTGCCACCAAATGCCGCGGATGGCGACGACGGCCCGGAATTTCCCATGATCCCAGAGACCAAAAGGGGCTCCGAAGGCGCTGGGGCAAGCCGATCTGTCCCGCCAGCGTATCAGCTGAGCGAGGGTTTCGCCGGTGCGTGGGTGTGGGCCGAGCGCCGGGGTGGGGTGCAAGCGGCGGACGAGTTGGGAGGCGATGCCGGGTTCATGCAATGCCACCCGGATGTGAGTCAGGAAATGGACGATAGAGCCGAGGTCGAGGATGGCTCGTTCACTCCGCTCGATGATTCCTAAATCCTGCAATTTCGACACCAGCGTCTGAGCGACGTATTCGTGTTCGCGGATTTCTTTCTCGTCTGCGGCAAAGGCGACTCTGTCGTCGCTGCGGGCGGTGCCAGCCAAGGCCATGGTCGTCAGTTGTTTCCCGTCCAGAGAGAACAGGCACTCCGGAGTGGCTCCGGCGAACCCTCGTCCATGTTGAATCCAGCCGTAGGAATGAAGTGGCGCGCCTTGTTTCAGCATCGCGGCGGTGATCATGGCTTGGGGCGAAAACTCCGCAGTTCCAGTTTCCGTGACCACGGGGACGGTCTTCTCAAAAACGCCACTGTGGATCGCCGCCATCACTTCCTGGAAAATCACCGAGAAGGGAGCCGCATCTGGAGCCTGCCATTCCACCACCGGGTGGGGCGATTCGGACAGTTCGCCCACGGCATCGAGTCGGTTGGTCCGCACAATCGAAGCGGGGATTTTCCACGGTCGTGGGTCGGTCAGCGCGAAATCCTGAACATGGAAAGCGACTCCCTCGGCGGGCGGCTCGTCACTCTCGGTGAATGGGCCGTGGCCGATGACCACGCGGTCGTCCGGGGTGGCCAGCCAGGCCATCGTTCCGTTGGGATGCTCCATGAAATCTGGCCGCAAGGTGGCGGCCCAACTGCTGCCGAGCAAGCAGGATTCGTCAGTCAGAAGGCGTCTCTGACCAAGTTGATGCGCGGCTTCTTCCCTTCTTCGAGGGAAATTTCGATCACGTCGAAGCGCCATGGCAGATTGCGCGTCCCGAGGCGTTTCAGCCATGCGTTTGCGCCGCGCTCAATGAGCTTCTGTTTGTCACGGCCGACGGCATCCAAGCCACGGACACGACTGCCTTCACGCCTCGTTTTCACTTCGACAAACAGCAGCAACTTGCCGTCTCGTGCGACGATGTCCACTTCTCCTCGGTGCGGCCCACGGTAATTTCTCGCAAGGATGCGGCAGCCTTGGCTGCGCAAAAAGGCGGCCGCGATGTCCTCGCCGTGGTGGCCCATCCATTGCCTGTCACGAGGCTCACCGTTCGGCCCGATCAATCGGCTCGGCGCATTGAGCGACCGGCTGAAACGAGCGACGATGGTGGCGACAAGGGCCGTGAGTCCGAAGCGCTTCAAGGTGCATCTTGGTGCCATATCCCTGATGTTTCGCAAAGCCGAATTGGGGAAACTCCTGATCCAACTCCCGCATGACGCGATCCCGCGTGACCTTGGCAATGATGCTCGCTGCGGCGATCGAAAGCGATTTTCCGTCGCCCTTGACGATTCCGTCATGGGGCAGCGGGAAATCCCGCACAGGCAGCCCGTCGATCAGGCAATGGTCTGGGATGAGCGACAAGCTTTCGGCGGCACGCCGCATCGCAAGATGGGTGGCACGGAGGATGTTCAGACGATCGATTTCCTCGTGATCTGCCGTGGCGACGGCCCAAACGATCGTTGGATCGCTGGTCAGAATCTCGAACAGGAAATCACGTTTGCGGGCGCTGATTTTCTTGGAGTCATCCAGTCCATCCAGCTGGTAATTGGCGGGCAGGATCACCGCCGCTGCGGCGACGGGACCGGCCAGTGGACCTCGACCGGCCTCGTCAATTCCTGCGATTTTGAGCAATCCGCGTGAATGGAGGGCGAGTTCGAGCGAGAGGTCGGGCATGAAGATGCCTCAGAAGCTGTTCAAGCGGTTGCGCATTGTCATCTGCGAATTGGTGACCGTTGCGAAAATTTGGGTCGAAAACACCATTCCATCAGCATCCACGACGACGCCGACTCCGGTGTGCGTCCATTCGCTACGCATGTTGTGCTCATGGTCCTTGGACTCGGACCAGAGTTTGACCAACACGGCGGGCGACTGCTCGCCGGGGTGATTGGCTGCAGCGACGTTCTCGCTGATGCTCATCATTTGATACCGCTCGCGGGCGAGCAGGGATCGGCCCTCGAATCCCACATGGCTGACGTTTTTGCCATAAATGCCGAACTCGCCACGGTGTCGGCGCAGGTACTCGCAGTGTTCTTGAGCCAGCCTGTCGAGACCTGCGTGACGTTGCAGTTCTGCCGCGTTGTGGTTGGCTCGGTAGGTATTGACGGCTTGGTAGATGCGGCCCGAAAGGGACAGGTCAGGACGCATGGTTGCAGAGACGGGCATGCGGGTTGGGACAGGTTGCGTCGCACAAGAGGCGAGCGCAGCAACGCATGCGAGAAGGGTGACTTTCAGGGATGTTTTCGTTTTCATGCAAGGGACAGCACTACCCGCCCTATCTCAAAGCGGTCTTTTTATGTAAAGATTATTTGACTTTCCACGCGATCACGTAATCCGGACTTCGGAGGCGTTGGGTCTGTCGCGAGATCGAACTCAGAGGTGTTCGGAGTAGCAAAAAATGCGGAGTTCACGCGGCGCGGCGGGTGGCGGGCGATGGTTCAAATCGGCAAGTTGGCACCGCAATTTGAACCAACACCAGCTATGAACCCAAGAATCACCGCGGCTTCCGCCTACTGTCTTTTCAGCTCCGTCGCATTTGCCGGATCCACCGTCAGCGACATCGCGACTTCTGCGGTCACCGCGTCGGCGGATGGCTTCGCTCAAGCTCGCCGTCCCATCAGCAATCCGACCTATTTTGATCTCGCGCTGCCAACGACCAACCTCCATCCGATTTTCATCCACCACAGCCTACCGGACGACATCAACACGGCGGCGGGCAAGTTGCCATTGGGTGGGGACGTCCAGGTTTACGCGTTGCAATTCGAGTTCGCTCTCAACGAACGCCTCTCCATCGTCGCTTCCAAGGATGGCTATGTGGAGATGAATCCTGACAACACGCTGGGGGAGACGGAAGGATTCGCGAACCTCGGGGCGGGCGTGAAGTATGCGTTTTTGCGCGATGATGTGTCTCGCACGGCCGTCAGCGGCACTCTCGGATTCGAAGCGCCCACGGGAAACAGGGATGTCTTTCAAGGGGAAGGAGACGGCGCGGCAAATCTCACGCTCGCCGGCCTCAAGCTTGTGGATAACTGGCAATTCGCGGGATCAGTGGGCACGCAAATCCCATTCTCCGACCAGCTTTCTACCGAGCTGTGGATGAGCGGTCACGTCAGCTACGAAGTCTCCCGCTGGTTCATCCCATTGGTGGAAATCAATTGGTTCCACGTGCTCGATACGGGCGACGGCTCAAGCTCGCTGGTCTCGTCGATCACCGAGTTCGAGGGCGGTGACTTTTTCAACTTGGGGGCCTCCAATGCGGATGAAAATCGTGATTTCGTGTCCGCTGCGTTTGGTTTTCGCTCGCGTCTGTGTGATTCCGTCGATGCTGGACTGGCCTACGAAATCCCGCTCACCAACGCCGACAACAGCCTGATGGAAAGTCGCGTCACGCTGGATCTGGTTTGGAAATTCTGAGCCATTGGTTGCGTCTCTTTTTGGAGCCCAGCATCCTAGGTGATGCTGGGCTTTTGTTTTAATCGGCTGTTTTAAATGATCGAATAATTCCATCGCAGCCGTCCTCCAGCAGTTGGATGACATGGTCGAAGCCGCGCTGTCCGCCGTAGTAAGGATCCGGCACTCTCGCGTCGTCATAGTGACGGCAGAAACTGACGAAAGGACGGATCTTGTTGTGTCGAGTGCCGCTGGGGTCCAGTCGGCGGACATCCTCAAGGTTGCTCTCATCCATGGTCACGATGAGGTCAAAGTGATCGAGATCTGCGGTGAGGATTTCGCGGGATTTTCCAAAAATGCGATAACCTTTGGCTTCAAGTGAAGCCGACATGCGGGAGTCTGGGGCGGCCCCATGGTGGTGCCCGATGGTGCCTGCGGAATCGATTTCAAATTCCGCTTCCCGGCCTTGATCGGTGGCGAGTTGGTGAAAGATGATCTCGGCGGCAGGAGAGCGGCAGATATTGCCGAGGCAAACAAAGAGGATGCGGTGGGCGCGGGTGACGGATGACATGGGACTGCCTTTTTGATTCCAAAGTTTCGCATCTCTTTACAAATAAATTCACCTAACTCTTTTTGAATCAGTGTCTTTGCTGATGGCAGCAGCGGGCTTCCTGGGGCACCCGCAGGGGAATTTATCGCAAAATGTAAGAATGGGGCGCAACCGGACGGCGGGGCCGGTGTTTGGCCGAAGCGTTAACCATATTATGAAAAATTCTTGGATCATTCCTGTTGCCACCCTCGCGGTGGGTGCTGCTGGTGGCTACATTTCCGGCAAAGGCTCGGCCCCAGAGACTGCGAAAGTGGGTCTTGAAGAGTCCGCTCAGCGCTCCCGCTCGTCGAGTCGTCCAGACGCGGAGGGTTCGGAAAATTCTCGCAAGGCGCGCGGTGCTAGCACCCAAGAAATTTCCCGCATGCCTGGCAATTCCACGCGGATTCAGGCGCTGATGGATTTCTATGCCGGACTCTCGCCTGAGCAGCTCGCCGAAGAAGCGGGCAAGCTGGATGCGCTGCCCATGAATGAGCGCATCATGGCGTCATTCCTCCTCTTCGGGCGCTGGGCGGAGGTGGATCCAACGGCTGCGATGTCGTTCTCGAACACCATGGGCTTCGCGGGTGGCTTCGTCCGGCCTACCATTCTGCAAAGCTGGGCTAGCACGGACCCAGCCAGCGCGGCCAAGTACTTTGCCGAAAATCCTCGTGAATTTGCGATGATGGGCATGATGGGTGGTCGCGGTCGCGGCCCCATGGGTGGCCAAGGCGGTGCCTCCATCATTGCCAGCGAGTGGGCCCGTCAGGACCCGGAAAGTGCGATGGCTTGGGCGGCTTCTCTGACTTCGGATAAGGGGCAAACCATGAACTCTGTCATCGGGGAGATTGCCAAGACTGATCCCGCGAAGGCGATCACGATGCTGTCCCAAATCGAGGATGCTGAGCGGGGCAATGCTTATGAAATCATTGCGGCCCAGTACGGTGCCAAGGACTTCGACGCCACTCAAACTTGGATTCGCTCGCTGCCTGCCGACGCGCAAGCGGATGCTCTGGCCTCCGCCATCGAAGGCCTCTCCAACATTGATCCAAATCGCGCTGGCGACGAGGTTGCGAAAATGGCCGATGGGGATGCCAAGGACAGGCTGCTGCCGGATGTCATCGGCGACCTTGCCCGCGAAGATGCTCAGGCTGCGGCCGACCTTCTTGCTGAGGAAGGATTGCCGGTAAAATTCCTGCA
>JAZKEG010000009.1:90216-227090 GCA_040387215.1 Verrucomicrobiota bacterium
TTCTCAAGGCGCAGGGCAGTGAGGATGCACAGCGGGACGGCATGCGTCAGCTAATGTCCACCTGGACCGCGCAGAGTCCGGATAAATCCCTAGAGTACGCCAACTCGTTTGCCCCGGGACGGGTGCGTGACAGTGCGCTCCAGACATGGGCTTTCAGCAACACTCAGGGGGATCCTCAGGAAGTCGTGAAAGTGGCGGAATCCATCACGGACGACGGCGATCGCAACCGCACCGTTGGCATGACCGCGATGCGCTGGATGCGTGAGGATGAGACGGCCGCCAAGGCCTACATCGAGTCCTCCACCGCCATTTCCGACGACGCCAAACAACGCATCATCGAAGGTCGCGGAGATCGTGGTCCGCGGGGACGTCGCGGCGGAAACTGATTCCTCCATTTTGGCTCCCAAGGCCGTGACTTCTTCTCGGAAGTCGCGGCCTTTCTGCGTATCAGGTCTAGATTCAGGTCCCGGGCAGTTTCAGCTTCGCCAGCTCGTGGTCGATGATGCGCTCGCATTGTTCGATCTGGAGTTGGCGGCGAGCGCGGGCCTCGTCGGCGAGTTGTTCCAGCGTGTCGATGTCGTAAAGGTAAACCTCTTCGATCTCGCCGACGGCCGGGTCGATGTCACGCGGCACGGCGATATCGATGAAGAACAGCGGCCGATACTTGCGCGCCCGGCGAGCCTTTTCGACCTGCTCGCGGTGGACAATGGCGTGCGGTGCGCCGGTCGACGCGATGACCACGTCCACGCGCGCCAGCACTGATTCCCAATCGTCGAAGCGCACCGCGCTGCCACCCATTTCGGTGGCAAGATCCTGTGCTCTTTCGAACGATCGATTGGTTACGAAAATCGACTTCGCACCTCGCGACACCAAACTCTGGGCGGTGATGCGGCTCATTTCGCCGGCTCCTAAAATCATCACTTCGCTGTTCTTAAGATGGCCGAAAATCTTCTCGGCCAGATCGACAGCGACGTTTCCAACGGACGTTGAGCCTTCTTGGATGGATGTTTCCGTGCGTACCTTCTTGCCCACGCTAAACGCTCGTTGGAAAAGCTTGTTTAGCGCGCTGCCGGTGGCTCCTTCATTCAACGCAGCTTGATAAGCCTGTTTGACTTGCCCGAATATTTCCGTTTCTCCGAGCATCATGGAATCGAGCCCACTGACGACGCGGCAGAGGTGGCGCGCGGCGTCGGATTTCGCCATTTTGTAGAAATGGTCTTTGACGCTGGAGTCCACCTGCACCTTCTCGGCGAGGCGGGACTCCATCTTTTCGAAGGCCGCTTGGGCGTCGTCGGCGGCGAGGTAGAACTCGGTGCGGTTGCAGGTGGAAATGACGACCGCCTCGTTGGCTTCGGCGAGGGCGGCGAGTTCCGCTGCGGCGCTGCCGAGCTTTGGCGTGCTCACAGCAAAACGCTCGCGCACTTCCACGGGGGCGGTGCGGTGGTTGAGGCCGAGGCAAAGGATTTCCATCAGACGAACGCGAACACCAGCAGCGACAGCACGAACAACCCCACCGCCGACAGCGACAACCGCCGGCCCGTCAATCCCCGCACCTGTTTCACCGTCAGCAGGACCATGTAGCCCAGCCACACCGCGACGGCGGCGATCAGATGGCCCCACGCGGATTCGGTGTGAGGCATCAGGAAGCCGGCGATGATGCCGATGGTTAGCAGCACGCTGCCTATCCACAGCAGACGCACCAACGACACGAGCAGCTCGCGGACGGGCGGCAAATTGCGGAAGAGTCCGCTCTTGAGGTGGTGCTCCTTGAGTTGCCGGTCGAGCACCAGGAACATGACGCCGGCGACTGCGGCCAGGGCGAGCGCGCCGTAGGCCAGTACGGACATCGCGGAATGCGTTTCGTGCCATGGATTGCCGCCGATCAGTTTCTCGGGGTTCGCGGACAACGTTCCGGGCGTGAGCGCGAGGGCTTGGAAAATGACCACCACGGGTGCGGTGAACACGCCGAGCAGGGAAATCCGGTAGGCCGGGCCGACAAGTAGGTAAAACAGGGTCAGCGACCACGCGAGGAAGGTGAGGATTTCCCCTCGGTCCATTAACGGACAAGCCGCCCGCATTTCCCCGCGCACCGCGAGAAAACCGATCTGGCCAAGAAAGGCCGCCGTCATCCACACCACCGTCCAGTGGCTGCGGTGGCCGCGATGCACCGAGACCATGCCCCAAATGCCCGCGATGGCGGCGAGTAGGGTGGATGCAATGAGGAACCAGCGGTCCATGCCCTTCCATGAGGTTCGCCCGCGCCCCGTGCAAGTCCTAAGGGATGAAGACGTTTCCTGCGTGGATCAGAAAATGGGTCGCTGTATCCTGTTTAAATGAGGCGATTCGGAGATCGCCATTCCTTGGGGGCTGCGGGTAATTCTCCGCCGTGACGTTGCCGGTTTTTGAAATTGAAAGGGCGCTGGGTGAAGCGATGCGGGCTGAGCGGGCGCGGGTGCTACTCAAGGCACCGACGGGGTCGGGGAAATCCACTTCGGTGCCGGGCATGCTGGTGGACGCGGGAATCGCGGGGACCATCATTGTCATCGAGCCGCGGCGCATGGCGGCGCGCTTGCTGGCTGGATGGGTGGCGCGGCAACGCAAGGCGACGCTGGGTCACGAGGTCGGCTATGCGGTGCGTTTCGACACGAAATACCGACAGGACACGCGCATCCTCTACATGACGGATGGCGTGTTCCAGCGCTGGATCCAGGACGATCCTGAGCTGGGCGGGGTGGGCGCGGTGATTTTCGACGAATTCCACGAACGGCGGCTGGCGGTGGACATCGCGCTGGCGCGTTGTTTGGAGTTGCAGGAGGGAAAACGGCCGGATCTGCGGGTGGTCGTGATGTCGGCGACGTTGGAAACTGCGGGGTTGGCGGACTATTTGGCTCCGGCGGTTTCTTTGGAAGCGGGCGGACGGACTTTTCCGGTGCAGACTTTGTATCGAGCGGATCGACCGCCGGTGAACGACAGGCGCGGTGGGCCGCCCCGCGAAACGCCGATTTGGGAAAAAATGGTGGCCGTGTGTCGGGAGGCGATGGCGATGCCGGACGCGGGCAATATTTTGATGTTTCTGCAAGGGACGCACGAAATTCGCCGCACCATCGAGCTGCTGGAAAACAGCGGTGCGGCGCGGGGATGGGAGGTGTTTCCGCTTTATTCCGCACTGCCGCCGGCGGCGCAGGAGGCGGCGATTTCCCCGAGTTCGCGGCCCAAAATCATTGTCGCGACCAACGTGGCGGAAACGTCGCTGACCATCGATGGCGTGCGCACGGTGATCGATTCCGGGTTGGCGCGGACGGCGGCTTTTGAAGCGCGGCGCGGGATCAACACGTTGTTGATTAAGAAGATTTCACGGGCGGCGGCAGAACAACGGGCGGGCCGCGCCGGACGGACGGCACCGGGGCGGGCGTTTCGCTTGTGGAGTGAGGCGGATCACGCGCGGCGGTCGGAATTTGAATCGCCAGAAGTGAGGCGGGTGGATTTGGCGGAAGCGGTGTTGCTGTTGAAAGCGGCGGGTGTTGCTGAAGTGCGGAATTTTCGTTGGTTCGATGCGCCGACTGAGGAATCGCTGACGCGGGCGGAGCGGCTTCTGCATGATCTGGGCGCCTTGGATGCGGCGGGTGCGCTGACCGAGGAGGGCCAGAAAATGGCGTCGCTGCCGTTGGAACCTCGCTTTTCCCGGCTCATGCTGGCGGGGCACGAGCACGGCTGCGTGGCGGAAACCGCGTTCATCGCGGCGACGGTGCAGGGCGAGGGGATTTTTACGAATCAGCGCGGCGGCACGGGTCGAAAAGATTTCCTGTTTGCGGACGACGACTCGGACTTCGCGGGTGAGTGGCGGGCGTTCGAATCGGCAGAGGCGATGCAGTTCGATGCGCGGCGTTGCGATCAGATCGGCGTGATGGCCCGCGGCGCACGCGAAACGGCGCAAGGGTTTGATCGACTTTGTGGGATGGCGAAGCGCTTCGGCTGGCGCTGCGAGGCGGTGGATTTTCAACAACGGCGCGAAGCGGTGGGCAAGGCGATGCTGGCGGCGTTCAGCGACCAACTCGCGATCCGCGTCAGCCAAGGGACGTTGGCGTGCAAGCTGGTGGGAAATCGCAAGGGCAAGCTGGACGAGGAGTCGTGCGTGCGGAATGCCCCGGCCTTCGTGGCGGCAGAAATCACCGAGGTGGAGGCGCGGGAAATCATCACGCACTTGCGGCGGGCGACGGCCATCGACGTGGCGTGGCTGGCGGAGCTATTTCCCGACGATTTAGCGGTGACCGATGGCGCGGCATGGGACGAAACGCGGCGTCGGGTGGTGGTACGCAAGGAGACGAAATTCCGCGATTTGGTGCTGGATGCCAAGGAGAGCGACCACGGTGTCAATCTCGATCAAGCGGCGGAGATTTTGGCGACCCGGGTGATTTCTGGCGAACTTCCGCTGAAGAACTGGGATCACAGCGTCGAGCAATGGACAGCGCGGCTGGAGTCGCTCGGGAAATGGATGCCGGAGTTGGAAATGCCCGGCTGGACCGCTGACGACAGGGCGGATGCGATCGCGCAGATTTGCCATGGCGCGGTGACCTACAAAGAGATCAAGGAGGCGAACGTTTGGCGGGTGCTGCGCGAGTGGCTCAGCAGTGCGCAACGGGCGGCGCTGGACGCGTATTGCCCGGAACGCATGGATTTGCCCAATGGTCAGTCGGCGAAAATCACCTACAGCCACGAACTCGATCCGTTCATTTCGGTCCGCGTTTCGCATCTGTTTGGGATTTGGGAAACCCCGACCATCGCCCATGGCCGCGTGCCGCTGCTGGTGCACATCCTGACGCCGGGCCAAAAGCCGTGGCAGATGACCAAGGATCTCAAAGGGTTTTGGGCGTCCGGTTATGCGCAGATGAAAAAGGAAGTCGCCGGGCGTTACCCGCGCCATCCGTGGCCGGATGATCCAAAGGGCTGGGTCGCTGCCGGATCACCCCGAAAATAGGATTTTTACGAGGCGCGGGCTTGGCAGCAACGCCCTCAATAGAACCTTGAAATGCCGGGAACCCCGTGCATTCTCGCCGCCCGCCCATGGCAGGACCCACATTCCAAGCACTTCCAGGTTTCCGCGATTTCACTCCCCGTGAATGCGCGGTCCGCAATTATTTGTTCGAAACCTGGCGCGACGTGGCCCGCCGCTGCGGCTACGTGGAATACGAAACGCCCATCGTCGAGGACACCGGACTCTACCTGAAAAAGGCTGGCGGCGAGCTGTCATCGCAGCTCTTCCGCTTCGAAGACCAAGGCGGTCGTGACGTCACGCTGAGGCCTGAGGTGACGGCTTCGTTGGCGCGCATCGTTGCGCAGCACCAACGGGATTTTCCGAAACCGCTCAAGTGGTTCGAAATCGGCCAGTGCTTCCGTTACGAAAAACCGCAGAAAGGGCGTGGCCGTGAGTTTCATCAGTTCAACGTGGACATCCTCGGTGAAGCCGGTCCTGCGGCGGACGCAGAGCTGATCGCATTGGCCATCGAAACGATGCTCGCTTTCGGCTTCGTCGCCGGGGATTTCGTCGTGCGCGTTTCCGATCGCAAGGCGTGGATCGATTTCGCGGAAGCCAATGGCATCGCCGAAGAGCTCATCCCGGATTTTCTCGGCATCATCGACAAGATCGAGCGCGAGAAACCTGAAGTGCTGGCCGAGCGGCTGGCGGCCTTCAATCTAACGCCGGAGTTGGTGCGCGGATTTATCAAGGATCCAGCGAACGCGTCGGAAGCGTATTTGGCAATACGGACGGATCTAGCAGCACGCGGGTTTGCCGATTTCCTTGAGCTCGATCTCTCCATCGTGCGCGGCCTCGCCTATTACACGGGGGTGGTTTTCGAGGTCTTCGACGGACGGAAATCGATGCGCGCCGTTGCTGGGGGTGGCCGCTACGATACTTTGATTTCCACCATTTCCGACGGTGCCACCGACATGCCCGCGACGGGTTTCGCGATGGGCGACTACGTCATTCGCAACCTCATCGAAGAGACGACGCACGCTGCGATGCAGATGGAAGTCTGGCTCCAGCGCAACGCCGCTGCGTGCGATATCTATGTCGTCGTCGCGGATGAATCCATGCGGGCGCAATCGCTGCGTCTCGTCACGGATCTGCGCCGTGCGGGCATCTCCGCGGATCTTCCGTTAGGCTCGCCCAAGGTGAACAAGCAGTTCCAAAGCGCGGAAAAATGCGGCGCGCGCTTCGCTCTGGTCATCGGTGCCGAGTATCCCGAACTTAAGCTCAAGGTCCTCGCCAGCCGCACCGAGGAAACCGGCAACGCCGCCACCGCCATCGACTGGCTAACCGATCGTTTGCTCCAGCCCGACGGTCCGCTGTTAGCCTGAAGTCATTCGTTTAGAATTTAAGATTTAACATTTAAAGTTTTCTCCATGCGCTCCCATCATTGCAACGAACTCCGCGAATCCCACATCGGCCAAACCGTCACGCTCATCGGTTGGGTCAATTCTGCCCGTGACCAAGGCGGCGTGATCTTCATCGACCTGCGTGACCGCGAAGGGGTGACCCAGTGTGTGTTCCGCGGTGAGGTTTCGCAGGAAGCCAGCGATCTCTCGCACAAGCTGCGCGTTGAGGATGTCGTGCAGATCACCGGTACGGTTGAAGCGCGTTTGAAAACCGACGAGGTGGACACCACCAATGATAAGTTAGAAACCGGCAGCATCGAAATCGTCGCGACCGAACTCGTCATCGTGAACAAGGCGGACGTGCTGCCGTTCCAACTCGATAAGGAGCTTTCTAACGAAGATCTGCGGATGAAATACCGCTACCTTGACCTGCGCCGCCCGCGCATGAGCAAGAACATCCGCCAGCGCAGCGTGATCACTTCCGCAGCCCGCCGCTATCTCGACGAGTCTGGGTTTTTCGAAATCGAAACGCCCATCCTGTCGAACCCGACGCCGGAAGGCGCGCGCGATTTCCTCGTGCCGTCGCGTCTCAACCCGGGCAAGTTTTACGCGCTGCCGCAAGCACCGCAGCAGTACAAGCAGCTGCTGATGGTCGCCGGGTTGGAAAAGTATTTCCAGATCGCCCGTTGTTTCCGTGACGAAGACCTTCGCGCGGACAGGCAGCCGGAGTTCACACAGATCGACATCGAGGCGAGTTTCGTCACGCAGGAAGACATCATCAAGTTGGTCGAAGGGCTGTTAGCTTCTATGTTCAAGTCCGGCCTCGGCATCGATGTGCCGTCGCCGTTCCCGCGCATGACCTATCGTGATGCCGAGGACATTTATGGATCCGACAAACCGGACACCCGTTTCGAGATGAAGATCACCGATCTCGCGGACGTGTTTGCGGCGACTGAGTTTAAGATTTTCCGCGGCACGCTCGATGGCGGCGGCGTCGTTCGGGCAATCAATGCGAAAGGCTTCGCCGGCATCACCACCGGCCAGATGAACCGCCTCAACGAGATCGCCGTGCAAGCCGGCCTTCCCGTCAAAAACCTTGCGTTCATCAAGCTGGAGAACGGCGAATACAAAAGCCCGCTTTGGAAGATTTTCACCGACGCAGAGAAGGCCGCAGTCACCGCCAAGCTCGATTTGCAGGAAGGCGATATCGTCTTCTTCGCCGCGGGTTCGCGCGAAAGCGTCAGCACCATCCTCGGCCGCGTCCGCACCGAATGCGCCGTGATGATGGAACTCAACAACGATCCAACGAAGTTCAACTTCCTCTGGGTCGTCGATTTCCCATTGCTGGCGCACGACGAGGAAACCGGGCATTGGGCCGCTGTTCACCATCCGTTCACACGTCCTCACCCAGAGGACATCGAAAAACTCGACGCCGGCGACTACGCGAATGTTAGGGCAGTTGCTTACGACGTCGTGCTCAACGGCTACGAACTTGGTGGGGGATCCATTCGTATCCACGAAAAGGACCTTCAAGCGAAGATGTTCAGCGTTCTGGGCGTCGGCCCGGAAGAACAGGAAATCAAGTTTGGCCACTTGTTGGATGCGTTCCGCTTCGGTGCGCCGCCGCACGGTGGACTTGCCCTCGGCCTCGACCGCATTGCGATGCTGGTGTCCGGTGAGGACAGCATTCGTGAGGTGATCGCTTTCCCGAAAAACAACAAGGGAGCCGACCTCATGGCGAGCAGCCCATGCCAGATCGAGCACAAGCTGCTGCGCGAGGTTTACGTCCAGTCCACCTACAAGGATCCGAAACTCGCGGCGGAGGTCAAGCCGTCCTGATAGGGGCGGCTGCGGGATATGAATTGGAACTATCCCAAGGAACTTCCGGTGGTCGAACACCGGGAGGAAATCCTTGCGGCGATACGCGACCATCCGGTGGTCGTCATCGTCAGCGAGACGGGATCCGGCAAGACCACGCAGTTGCCGAAAATGGTGGCCGAGGCGCTGGGGCCGCAGGGCGGACGTATCGGCTGCACCCAGCCGCGGCGCTTGGCGGCGGCCAGCGTGGCGAAGCGCGTGGCTGAGGAACTTGCCATGCCATTGGGCGGTGGCGTGGGCTATCAGGTGAGGTTCGAGGACAGGACCTCGCGCGACACGCGGATCAAGTTCATGACCGACGGTATCCTGCTGGCGGAAACCCAGGGCGACCGCGACCTGATGCAGTATGAGGCGCTCATCTTGGACGAGGCGCACGAGCGATCGCTCAATATTGATTTCCTGTTAGGTTATGTGAAGCGCGTGCTGGAACGGCGCAAGGATCTCAAATTGGTGATTTCCTCGGCGACGCTGGACGCCGGATCGTTTGCGGAGTTCTTTTCGAACCATGGCGTGCCTGCGCCGGTGATCGAGGCACCGGGACGCATGTTTCCAGTGGCGGAGTTTTTCCTGCCGCCCTTCGATGACGAGGATCTGTCGCAGCATGTTGCTCGAGCAGTGGATTATCTGGGGGACATCGAGCCTAACGGTGATGTGCTGGTTTTCCTGCCGGGCGAGCGTGAGATTCGCGAATGCGCGGATGTTTTGGATGGGCGCAACTACCGTGGGACGGAGGTGCTACCGCTTTTCGCGCGGCTTGCCTTGAGCGACCAACAGAAGATTTTCAATCCGGGAAACAAGCGGCGCATCATCCTGGCAACGAACGTTGCGGAAACGTCGCTGACGATTCCGCGCATCGCCTGCGTGGTGGACAGCGGCATCGCCCGCGTGAGTCGGTGGAGTCCGGGAAAGGGCGTGCAGCGGCTCCAGATAGAGCCTGTTAGCCAGGCCAGTGCGCGGCAGCGGAAAGGCCGTTGCGGGCGGGTGCGTGACGGCGTCTGTGTGCGGCTTTACGAAGAAGACGAACTGACCGAGCGGCCGGAGTTCACGGATCCGGAGATACGCCGCAGCTCGTTGGCCGGGGTGATCCTGCGCATGAAAGCGCTGGGGCTGCCGGAGATCGAGGAGTTTCCCTTCATCGATCCGCCTGCGCCCAAAGCGGTTTCCGAAGGCTACCGGACACTGCGCGAGGTGGGCGCGCTGGATAAGGAGAAACAACTCACCGACTACGGTCGGCAAATGGCGCGGCTGCCGGTGGATCCCCGGCTCGGGCGCATGTTGATCGAGGCGCGCAAGGAACATTGTTTGGCGGAAGTGTTGCCCATTGTCGCGGCGTTGGAGTCGAACGATCCACGGGAGAGACCCGCGGACAAGGCGCGTGAGGCTGACGCGGCGCATGCGAAATGGAAGGACGGCGAGAGCGACTTTATCGCGCTGCTGCGGTTGTGGCAGGACTTGGCGAGATTCCGTGATGACAAGGGCCGGTGGAAGCGCAACGCGTTGCGGAAATTCTGTGGCCCGGCCTTTCTCAATGCCCGCCGCGTGATGGAATGGGCAAACGTGCGCGACGAATTGGCGGACCTGTTGGAACGCGAGTGGAAACTGAAGCTCGGCGAAATCGCAGATAATCTATCAGGACAGGCGGCGTATGCGACGATCCACAAGGCTCTTCTATCAGGCGTTCCGCGGCAGTTCGGGCTGTGGGACAGGGAATCGAAATCCTACCGCAGTGCGAACGGCGGCTTTTTCGCGATTTTCCCCGGCTCCGGGTTGTTTGGAATTTCGAAGCGCTTCGAGTGGGTGATGGGCATGGAGCTGGTGGAAACGTCGCGGCTGTGGGCGCGAAGGGTGGCGCGCATCGATCCGCAATGGGTGGAGCAAGTGGCGCCGCACTTGTGCAAAAGCAAGTATGGCGAGGCGCATTGGGACGAGAACCAAGGGGCAGTCTATGGCAAAGAAACGGTGATTTGCGGGGGGCTGCACGTCATCGCCGGGCGGAGAGTTCATTACGGACGAGTCGATGCCATGGCGGCGCGCGGAGTTTTCCTGCGCGAAGGCGTGGTCGGAAACGGACTGCGCAAGAACTGGCGATTTCTCGATCACGTCAATGAGATGCGCGGCGAAATCGAGGCGATCGAGCAGAAGCTGCGGCGTCCGGGAGGGCTGTGGAGCGACGACGCGTTGCTGCGATTTTACGAAGAACGCATCCCGGAAGACATCAACACGGCGGCGGCGTTCCACCGCTGGCTGGAGGATCACGAAGACAGGGTGATGGTCGGGGTGGGGGATGTGGTGGACGAGGATTTGGAATACCTCGGCCTATCCGGTTTTCCCGACTCCATGACGCATCGCAACGAGGAATACTCGCTATACTATCATGCGAAACAGGGCGAGCGCGACGACGGAGTGACGCTGGGGGTGCATGTCGATCAATTGCCGAAGCTGCCCGATTGGCTGCCTGCATGGGGCGTGGATGGAAACCTGCGGGAGCGGGTGGAAATTCTCTATCGCTCACTGCCGAAAGATTACCGGCGCATTTGTCAACCGCTCGGACCGTTGGCGGATTCGTTCGCGGAGCTGTGGAAGTTTGCGCCGAAGGATAGGCCGCTTTTCCAGGCTCTCGTTGAACACGCGAAGGACAGGACAGGCGCGCATGTCCCGGTAGCGGAATTCGATCCCGGCCGTCTGCCGCCCGAGCTCGTGACCAAAATTTGGGTGTGCGATGACGACGGCGAGGAACTGGCGCTGGGCGAGGATGCCGCGGTGCTGAAACTCCAGCTCGCCGATAGCATGCGAGTGCGTTTCGAAGCGGTTGCAAATGCGGATGTCGAGCGACGGGGCATCAGCACCTGGGATGGCGAGAGCCTGCCCGAACTGGTGGAAACGCCCGGCGGTGCGGCCTATCCTGCGTTGGTGGATGAAGGCGAATCAGTCGGCGTGCGGGCATTTTCCAGCGCGGCCGAAGCTGCGGAATCGCACCGTGCCGGTGGCGCGCGCTTGCTGTGGATCGCTCATCCCGATCAGGTGAACCATTTGAAGAAGAAATTTCCGCTCGGGCTGATGGCGAAGGTCGAGATGCCTCGGCTCGGTGTCGGTGGCACTTCGTTGGATCGCTTGATCCTGCTGGCGGCGGAAGGCGCGGCGGGCGGGATTTTTCTGCGTTCGCCCGAGGCGTTTCGGTCTGTGACGGAAAACGCGCGGGGGCGCTGGTTCGAGGCTGCGAGCAAGATTGGGCGCAGCATCGATGAAATCCATGAAATCCTGCCCGAAGTGCGGCAATGGGTCGCGGCGAACCGCAAGGATCGTAACCTAGGCGAGATCGCGGATGACATCGACGAGCAGCTCACCTGGCTGTTTCGTGCGGATTTCGCGTGGCGGGCGGGTTTTGCCGGGTTGAACGAGTATCCGAGGCGGCTGCGGGCGATACGGTCGCGCCTCGGTCGCATCACCTCGTTGCCCATCGTCAAGGATTTGGAAAAGATGGACCGCTTTCGGACCTTGTGGGAGCCATGGTTCCGCAAATTCAGCGCAGACATGGATGATGCCGCGCTTTGGGCTGGAGGATGGGCGCTGGAGGAATACCGGATCTCGTTGTTTGCGCCGGACATTCCGGTCTTGGGCAAGGTTTCTGTGAAGAGACTCGAGGAAATGCTGGGTTGATGGCTTGAGCTTGGAAAGCTTTGGAGTGCGGCTTGGATTTCTTGGAATGGCCGACGGATGATGGAGTTTGGCGGAATCATACACAAGAAGTCCGGCATTCTACAAGCAGTCGGGACTGACACAGGGTATTTACAAGGCATTCAGATTCATCGGTGCGCCCTTTCCCAAATTTGAGAAATTTAGGGGCATCTCAAACCCAACCGCCCCACAGGTGACGATTTTGCAACAGCCAACTCGGGAGAGTTTACGAAGTTCGGCAGCCCGCAAGGTGGCTTCAAAACGCAGGCCGTCGTGCCCAAGCAAATCCCTTTTTCAAGACTGCGATGCAGAACCTCGGGACGCTCTGAAGCTCAAGCGATTCAGTCTTCTGCTAGGTCGTTGCCCCCACGTTCGGGGGGTTAAGGTCAATTCTATTTGTGAGCTCCGCAGGCACAGGGTAATGTCATTGTGCGTTTCGGGGGGCGACAAAATCAACGGCTTGAAAGCTTTCTCGGACGCGCTCTCGCCCATGAAAGACTTCAAAACGGCAGCTGATGGTTCGAAAGGCGGACATCAGAACGATGGCTCTCAAGCGACCCTTTCTCCCGAAACTGAAATCCCCCATCTTTTCATTTGTAAATACATTGTGAATGCGTAAACTTTTCCCAGAAGTTTCCAATCAAACCCATCTTAGCCATGAAATTTTCCCAACATCCCATTCACAAGCGTGCGAGGAAGCGCGGTTTCGCGCTGATCGTCACTCTCAGCTTGATGATACTGCTGACCGTCATTGCGGTGGGCTTGCTCACCCTTTCAAGCATCAGTCTGCGGACGACCTCGCAGAGCGCGGCCCAGTCAGTGGCCAATGCGAATGCCAAGATGGCCTTGATGATCGCCATCGGGGATTTGCAGAAAGCGCTAGGACCTGACCAGCGCATCTCGGCGAATGCCAGCAGCGTGATCGACGCTCCGGAGCAACCCAATGTGGTGGGAGCCTGGGATGGTTTCGGCTGGATTGCGCCGACAGGAGGCCCAGCAGAACCCAGCGAAAAGTCGTCAAAGTTCAGAAAGTGGCTGATTTCCACCGCAGATATCGATGCGGCATCGGAATACACGCTTCCCTCCAACGCGGATGGGGCTGACAGCATCTGGCTGACCAATCCGACCACGACGGGAACCATCGGCAATCCGGGCGATGTCGATGCGAACAACCCAAAGATGAGAGCGGAGCGGGTTCCTGTGAGTGTGAACAATTCCCGTGGAGGCTTTGCCTGGATGGTTTCGGACAACAGCACCGCAGTGCCCTTGAACATGAGTCCTGATAACTCGGTCCTGATGGCCGAGAACATTGGCAATCGGACTGCTGCCACGGCACCGCGTCCGGACGTCATTCAAGGGTTGGAAGAACTGAAAAATGTTACCAACCGCCAGGGCATTGTCTCTTTGCAAACTGCTGTCCTCGCGTTAGGCGGCGGAGATGAGGCGCAGAAGAAAATCAACCCACGTAGCAAGTCGCTCACGGTATCCTCGGTGGGGCTGCTCACCGACCCCGTGAATGGTGGACTCAAAACCGACCTGACTCCCTTGATGGAGGGGCCTCCGGGCACCAATCCTAACGGGGCGGCGGATACGGATTCGCCGTATTTCCAAGCGACGTGGGGAGCTCCATCATGGGCCTATCTGCGGAATCACTATCAGAAGTACAAAAATATCTCGAATGTGGATGTGGGCGAGCCTCGCTATGCCTTGGACGGTACCGTGGACGTGGATCCAACCTACACGAGCAGCCTAGTGGGACTGACTCCCGCGCCTGAAACGGAGAACCTGTTGCCGGTGCTGGCGAAGGCGCAAATCATGTTTTCGCTTGTGACGCACTACTCGCACATCGGCGGTCGCATCAACGATTTCAATCAGTATGCAATTCCGAAAGGCAACACCTTCCATGCGGTTCCTCACCTCGTCTACGATCCGGTAATTACTCTCTATAATCCTTATGATGTGGAACTGGATATCAGCAAGATGCGCGTGCGCATTTGGGATCCACCGGTTGGATTCCGCTTCCAAAAGCATGACAAACAGGCGGGTACCAACCCATGGCTTCGTCAGGAATTTGAGACTGGTACTTATCATGGACTTGCCCGCTTCCAGATCGACAACGAAAGAAATCCTAACGCTCGCAAGTACTTCACGCTGCTCCTTCAAGACATGGATCCTTCCGGATCGAGGAAAGGAAATATGGCGCTCGCACCTGGCGAAGTGAAAGTCTTCATGGCCCGGGTTGAGAACAACTGGACATGGGGTCTGGAAACGCGGGATGAGTGGAACCCAAGATCTTTCTTTGAATGGCAAGCTGGCCGCGACATGGGCAACATAGATCGACGCACCAACAACAATTTTGGAGTTGAAGGAATCAATCAGGTCGATTGGCGTGCTGGATTCCAAGTGGACCATTTGTCTTATGGCAGCGGGCGGCCCACCAATTCCAAGTATCCCTTCGAGTATGATGCGTCCCAGAACAACCGCTATTCCTTCGGCGGCGGATGGGTTGATCTCAGAGCAGGTCCAGCAAAGACTGGTCCCTATGCCTCGGATGACATCACCGTCTATTGCAAGCCTCAGCGCTGTGTGCAGGATGCCAGTTTCCCTGATTTCCAAGTGGATATCTTGGCGGGAAAAAATGTTAGTGCGACTCAGGACATCCTTCGCTCTTATCAATTCCGCCTTGGGGATGTGCCTTTGGAACTTTCCACCGGTGCCGATCCCGCCAAGCCGATTTCACGCAGGTTGAGCGCTTATTCGTTGCTGCAAGGTCCTACGGCAGGGGTTGCTGGAAAAACACCCTTCGCGGTGTTCACGATGGCGGCCAAGACGACCCGAGATCAGCGCGATGATAGCAAATCGTGGCTCTATAACAATCTCGTGACCAGTGGCGCGAAGCACGACAGCCGTGCCATCGGCAATGCCGCTCAAAGCTACGATCTGCGTCTGGAGGAAGTTAGTGACTTCGACTACATTGCCTATGACGGCAAGAACCGTGGATTCTTCGGAGCCATCGCGGATTCTAACGGAGGTGTCTCGCTGGTTCCAATGTATCGAGTGCCTGTCACTCCGGCCGCATCGTTGGGCGATTGGATTGCTTCGAACTTGGTGTCTTCGAGCGAGTTTCCACGGGTCAATTACCCGCTCGGCAACTCGTTTGCCCACCCATTGATTCCTGGAGGAAGCATCACCGAAAGTTCTCCGGTCACGTCCGGTGCTCGGATGCTGGACCACAGCTACCTGATGAATGCCGCGTTCTGGGATCGCTACTACTTCTCCTCCGCCACGGATTACAGCTCGGCGGCGTTTAAGGACAAGCGCTCGAAGGCTGAGGTGCTGGAAGACTTTTTCTCGGGCGACAAGGCGATGCTCAACAGCCGTTTGATTCCTTATCTCACCGGGGATGGCGATGCCGCATCGGTTGCGAGCGAGTACAACAGCAAAGCTCCTGCAGAATTTTCCACGGAATTCGCCTCGAACTCGGTGATCAAGGGTGCGTTCAACATCAACTCAGACTCCGTTGATGCTTGGAGGTCAGTCCTCTCATCCATGCGTGACGCGGCGGTGATTGGCTGGAAGGATGATAGTCATGATGTGGATGAAAAAACCGCCTTCGTGCGAAATGGCCTGCCCATCGCCGGTTCGGCGGATGACGCGAATCCGAAAAACTCACTCGGCGTCAACGGTCAAGTTCGCTGGGCTGGATTCCGCGTGCTGAATGATGACCGCATTGAGGAACTTGCCATCGCCATTGTGAAACAAATCCGTTTGCGCGGCATTGAGGATGGGGCTCCGAGCCTGTGCCTCGCTGATTTTGTCAACCGCCGCATCGGCGCTTCTAACCAATTGCATGGACTGAAAGGGATACTCCAAAGCGCGATTGAGGACACTCCGATCAATACCGACTTCCATCGTATGGATTCGAACAATGTGAGTAGCGGTTCATTGCCTGCGAACCGGACACGCGGACTGGCCAATAGGAACGCACTTGATGGCAACACGGCTGACGGTGCTGCACCAATGCTGACTCAGGGTGACTTGCTCACCGGGTTGGCTCCGTTCATCACGGCTCGTGGCGATACCTTCACGATCCGCGCTTATGGTGAGGCTAGAAACAATTCAGGCAATGCGGTGGAAGCCCGTGCTTGGTGCGAAGCCACGGTCCAACGCATCCCAGAGTATGTGGATTCAACAAACCCACCTGAGACAGCGCAGTCCAACTTGACGCTGAACAATGTGAACTTCGGCCGTCGTTTCACGATCACCTCGTTCCGTTGGCTGAACGCTTCCGAAATCTAAACGGCCTTTCCGTCCCGGGTGCGATGCCACGCGGGACGGATTTGATCCCACAGAGCCGTGGCTTGCCATCCACGCAGCACCTGACGGAATTGGTTTGATTCCCCAAGCCAGACGCTCATGGTGACTGGCGTTGCCGCGTTCTGTCAGCCTCGAAATCCAATCCTGAACCTGACAATTCCACACTTCATGAGATCCCTGACCTGTTTTTTCCTGCTCGCCTTGACCTCCATGGTTCATGCCCAAGGAGAGGGTGGTGGTGCCCGTAGCGTTTACCTGCGCTTGCTTTCCTTCGATACCCAAGCAGCACCTGATAAGTCCTTTGCATTCGATCCTAAAGCCGCAGATGGGACCGTTGGGGTGGAAGCTCCGATTAAGAATTATCTGAATCACGAGGGAACTACGGTTTCGTTGACCGGCAATTCGTTGGTGTTTTCCTCGTCAGACAAGGTCGCGGATTTGAAGAAAGAGGAATTCCAACTCGCCTCGGTCAACCTGCCCGCCAAAGGACAGGCTTTCATTTTGATTTTCCTGCCGGTGGGAAAGGGAAAGTTTAAAGTTCTTCCCTTGAGTGACTCGGTGAAGGATTTCCCACTGGGTTCCTTCCAGATGATTGGTCTCAGCCGCTTCCCCATCAAGGTGGCCCTTGAGAACAAGCCCTACGAGATCAAGCCAGGCGGTATCACTTTGGTGGAAGATGCGCCGATGGCGGCCAATGGTCACAGCTCGATGATCGCCTTCGCCATGCAAAACGGCAAATGGGAGCGCATCAGCTCGGGCCTGTGGCCGGATCCCGGTGAAAAGCGGGTTCTGGAGATCTTTTTCGACAATCCCTTGACTCAACGTACTGAGCTGAAGGGGTTCCGCGATATTTCACCACTTTCCTCCGCCGAACCTGAACCGACTGCCCCATGAAAACCCATTCTGCCCTCGCCCTTGCCTTGCCTGTCGCTTCTGTCTTGTTTTCCCACAGTGCTGCAGCTGCGGAAACTGGCGTGAGCGTGCGTTGTTTGGCCTTTCAGCAAGGATTTCCCACCGAGCTGCACGCGCATAACGCGGATGGGAATACCACGGCGGGAATGGTGGAGATTAAGGCTTACCTCAATCATGAAGGTGCGACGCTTAAATCCAAAGCAGGCGCGTTGGTTTTCACCGCATCCATGCGACCGTCCAGCGCCACCGATGTGAATGAGGTGGTGGGACAAGTGCAGATTCCCGCCAAATTAGCATCCGCGATATTGATCTTCCTGCCAGAAACGCGGGATGCAAAGCCGCCCAAGTGCCAAGTGGTTGCGGTGGATGATAGCAGCAAAGCATTCCCCGGAGGTTCCTTCAAAGTCGTCAACGCCAGCGACTCCGCCGCAAAGGTGGATCTCGGGGGCGACGTGACGGAAATCCCCGCTGGCGAATCGAAGCTGATCAGCAAAGTGAAGTATGCTGCCGGTGACTCGGTGAGCATGACGGCTTACACGAAAAGTGGCGAAGCATGGGTCAATGTGTCTAACGGATCGTGGATGAATCCTGGCGACAAGCGCGTGCTGCAGGTTTTCTACAAGGATGCGGGAGCCGATCGCGTGGTGCTGAAAGGCATTCGTGATGTCACCACTCCTTGATCTTCGGCACTCGGGTCTATTTCACCTCATAGCTGGAGAGATCTGGCTGGAAGAGTGAGTCGGGGATGTTGCCGTTGAAGCGGGGACTGTGGAAAATGGTTTTCACGCGGGACTTGTCTTGAAGCTCCATTTCCATCGCGCGCAGCTCAATTTTTTCAGGATCGAGATCGAGGAAGATCCATGGAACTTGGGAGCGGATACGGCGGTCCTTGGGCTTCAGAGTGAATTGGTGGATGCCGGAGCTGACTCGTGAGTCGATGACTTCGAAGGATTGATAGAACGCGTCGGGACTTCCAAACGACTTGCCGGTCAGCAGCGAGAATCGCGCCGCCTGAGGCGAATCGACGGCGGTGCGACGCGCGGTTTGGGTGGATGCGTCGATGAGAGTGAGCGTTTTTCCATCGGCGACAGCGAGGGTTTCGAAGGGATCGCCCAGTTGCCAGCGCACCTTGTCCGGCTTCACAAAGCAGAGTCGGCCTGAGGTGATCGTGGGGTTTTTCAGCGCGGGAAGTTTGCGCTCCTGAGTGAAGGTGGCGTCGAGGGAGATGATCGATTCCTGGCGCTTCAGCCATGCGTCGAGGACAGGTGGGCCAGCATGGAGCGTCGCCGCGAGGGAAAATGTGAGCAGGAGCAATCGACGAAGCATGGGCACCAGTTTCGGACGGGGAGCCGAAGTTGCAAGGATCGTCTGGGCAAGCGTTGTTCTTGGCGATTTCCGCACGCCGCCAAGCCCGGCGCAGAGGCTACGGGCTCTCTTCGGCGACGGGATTTTTGCGGAGTTTGGCGCGGGCGATTTCGATGACCATGGGCAAGATGGAAATGCCGATGATGCCGAGCACGACGAGTTCGAAGTTTTTTTCGACAATCGGGATGCCGCCGAAGAACCAACCTGCCGGGAGGAGGAGGCCGACCCAGAGAATGGCACCGATGACGTTGAACGACATGAATCGCTTGTAGTCCATTTCACCGGAGCCGGCGACGAAGGGAGCGAAGGTGCGGACGATGGGCACGAAGCGCGCGATGATGATGGTTTTGCCGCCGTAACGGACGAAAAACTCGTTGGTTTTTTCGATGTGTGCGGGTTTTACGATTTTCGGGAATTTGCGCATCATCCAGCCACCGAATTTGCGGCCTATCCAGTAGTTCACCGTGTCACCAAGAATCGCGGCGACGAGCAGAATCCCAGCGGCAATCCAGACGTTGAGACCGGAATCCGGTTTTGCGGCGATGGCCCCGATGGCGAAGAGTAAGGAATCGCCCGGCAGGAAGGGCGTGACGACGAGGCCGGTTTCACAGAATACGATGAGGAAGAGCAGCCCGTAGATGAGCATGCCATGGTTGCGGATGAACTCGCCGAGGTGGTCGGGCAGGTGGAGGAAGAGATCGAGGATTTCAGTCATGAAGCTGGGGGAGGTGAGGGGAAAATCAGTCAACTTTGCTCAGGCCGTGGATCGCGGGAGAGGAGTTCCTGCATGGCGAGCGGTACCGATTTGCCCGTGTAGAGGATGCTATGGACCGCGTCGATGATGGGGGTGCGGACGCCAGTGCGACGGGCGGCGTCGTGGATGGAAAGGGTGTTGGGGACGCCCTCTGCGACCGAGCCAAGTTCGGCAACGGCTTCTTCCAAGGTTTGGCCACGACCCAAGGCGAAACCGATACGGTGGTTGCGCGAATGGTTGGAGAAACAAGTCACCATCAGGTCACCGACGCCGGACAAGCCGGAAAACGTTTCCATGCGCCCGCCCATGGCGATGCCGAGGCGCGTCATTTCGGCCAGCGAGCGGGTGACCAATGCGGCCACCGCGTTGTCCCCGAGGCTCAATCCGTGAGCCATGCCGGCGGCGATGGCGTAGACATTTTTCACCGCGCCACCGAACTCGATGCCAGCCAAGTCATCGCTGGTGTAGGAGCGGAATTGCGCGGTGGTGAAGAGTTCTTGGATTTCCACGGCGAGCGTTTGGTCCTCTGACCCAACGACGGCGCAGGTGGCCTGTTTGGCGGCGATTTCCTCCGCCAGATTGGGGCCGGACAGCACGGCGATGGGATTTTGCGGAAAGACTTTGCGCAAGACTTGGCTCATGCGATCTCCGCTGTTCCGTTCGATGCCTTTGGCGCAGGAAAGGAGCACCGTGGTGGTGGATAGCCCGAGGTCAGCGAGCTTCTGGGCCATGCTGCGCGTGGCGGAGGTCGGCACCGCGAAAATGACCAAGGGATGAGTCAGCGCATCCCGCGGTTCGCTGGACGATCGAACGTTCGCATCCAGCGTGATGTTTTTGAGGTAGTGCGGACTGCGCCGTGAGGCTTCGAGAGTGGCGGCGGTCACGGGATTCCTGCCGATGAGCCGAATGGCATCCATTTTCTCGGCCAAGAGCTTGGCGATGGCCATGCCAAACGAACCGTTGCCGAGGATGGCCGCTGAGCGGAAACGGGATTCAGACATGGCCCGCTGGGGTCGGTTTGCTGCGGGTGAAACGATTCTCGGTGCCGTCACGCAGGCGTTGGATGTTGGCCCGGTGCTTCCAGATCGCGAGGATGGCGATGACCAGCGAGAACACGAAAAGCGGTTTATTCCAAGTGCCGTCCGCGATTTTTCCATGGCTCCAGGAGCCGTAAATCGTGATGAAGGGAAGGGCGGCGGCGGCGGCCATGCTGGCGACTGAAACGTAGCGCGTGGCCAAAAACGCGACCAACCAGACGACGGCGAGCAGCGCAACGCCGACGGGCATCAGCGCAAGGAAGACGCCGGCGGAGGTGGCGATTCCTTTGCCACCACGGAAGCCGACCCACGGCGAGTAGTTGTGACCGAGGACGGCGGCAAGTGCGGTGAGGATGTGCAAAAATTGCCCTTTGAGCGCCTCTTGCGGCGGGAGTTCCGTCGCCCATGGCTTGGCGAAATCCAATGCCAACTGGGGATGGTGGCCGACGATGCGAATCAGGCTCAGCGCGATGACCACGGGAATGAATCCTTTGAGTGCATCGAGCAGCAGGCAGGTGATACCGTATTTTTTGCCGACCACCCGCAGCACGTTGGTCGCGCCGATGTTGCCCGACCCGTGCTCACGGATGTTGATTCCCTTCGCCCTCGCGATGATCAGGCCGAAGGGAATGGATCCGAGCAGGAATGCCAGGAGTGGGCAGAGCCAGAGTTGCATGCGGCGGGGGTGGGATCGGCTCAGCCTGCGGTGGCTGAGGTGATGGTCACCGTCTTGGTTGGGACGTCGCCGGCGGGCATGCTCATTTTTTCGCCGCTGGTGGGGTGCTTCATCGTGAGGCTGGCGGTGCCGGTTTCAGCGGCCTTGATCTTGTCCACGACGTCCATGCCTTGGACGACTTTGCCGAAAACCGCGTAGCCGCCGTTGCTCGGGTAGTTGAGCATGTCGTTGTCGCTGACGTTGATGAAAAACTGTGCGGTGGCGCTGTTCGGGTCGCTGGTACGCGCCATGGCAATGGAGCCGCGGACGTTTTTTAGACCATTCTTGCCCTCGTTGATGATGCCTTTACCGACTTCTTTTTCGACCAAGTCCTTGCCCTCTGCGGTGAAGCCTCCGCCTTGGATCATGAAGCCGTCGATGACGCGGTGGAAAACGGTGCCGTCGTAGTGCTTCTTCTTCACGTAGCCGAGGAAGTTCTCGACCGTGACGGGTGCCTTTTCCGCATCGAGCTCAAGGACGATGTCTCCCATGCTGGTCTTGAGGGTGACTTTGGGGGCTTTTTCTGCTGCTGCGGCAGCGGGTTTTTCCGCTTCCGGGGTCGGTTCGCACAGCGCGAGGGTGGGGAAGAGGGCGAGTGAAATGAGGGCAAGTCGGCGTTTCATCGGCGGGTTTCTACGGGATGCTCCGCCGTTGCGCAAGCGCCCGTTGCGTGGGACGGCCGCGCCGATTGACACGGGCTGCTCGCATCGGGAACATGCGAGCTTATGATGAGAAAAGCCGGAAAAACGATGTTCGTGAGCCTCACTCCAGCTTGGCATTCTGGCCTTCTGACCTTGGTGGGACTGGTCTTGCTGATGCCTGGGATTTCGCAAGCCCAAGGCCAGGATCGCCCTCCGAACGTCATTTTCATCCTCGCTGACGACGCTGGAATCGGCGATTTTTCGACCTACGGTTGCCGCCCCGGAGAATGACCCCGGAGTGGCTCGGAAAAGCGGGCCGAAACGCTCGTCGCTCGACGCGTTGCTGAACGAAGAATCGCCATTATCGCCGACGAAATGAGGTGGCTAGTGCCATGGTGGTCGGGGGGCTGGATTCTGAAATACCTTGTCGATCCGCTAGATTCTGAATACGTGTGCGGTCGCCATGAAAATTAACCTACTGCTCGTTTTTTCTGCAGCTCTTGCAGCCAATTCCTATGGAAAGGGAATTCCAAATCATGCGATCGCCAACCTTGTCTTAGGACAGTCGGACTTTGTGACGGATTCCTTTTCCGTTCCTTTTTCACCCTTCAACATGAGTAACGTCGAGGCTGTCGCGGTCGACCCCGTTACCGGCAAGGTGTTTGTTGCGGATCAAGACGGCGACCGTGTGTTGCGTTATCCGGATTTAGCATCTCTCAGAAATGGGGCAGGGGCGGAAGCCGTGTTGGGTCAGTCAAACTTTGTGGATGAGGGAACGTCAACCACACGGCAGTCCGTGGCGGATGCGAGCGGGTTGTTCGTGGATCACCGGGGTCGGTTGTGGGTGGCCGACAAGGGAAACCACCGCGTGCTGATGTTTGAGATGGCGAGCGTCCGCTCGACCTTCGCCTTTGCCGATCGCGTTTATGGGCAGCCCAATTTTACGACTGCCGTTCCGAGTGCCACCGCATCGACGATGAATTCACCCAGCTCGGTGTGGGTGGATATGGGGGATCACCTCTGGGTCGCGGACAGTGGAAACAATCGCGTGCTGCGTTTTGATTCGATCAACAGCAAATCGAGCAGTGCTGCGGCGAATGGGGTGTTAGGTCAGGTTGATTTCACCACAGGGACCGAGGGCGCGGGTTCGTCTGGCTTGCAGTTACCGGCAGGCATCGCGGTGAGTGCCGGAGGCGAATTGTTCGTCTCCTGTTTTAATGGCAACCGCATCCTTCGCTTCAACAACGCCGCGACACTCGGCAACGGCGCAGGTGCCAACGCTGTGCTGGGACAAGCCGATTTCATTTCCATCGCCATCGGAACAAGTGCCACAACCCTGAACGGGCCTGGCGGCTTGGAAATCACCGCTTCAGACCAGCTCTGGGTGGCAGACCGGGTCAATCAACGGGTGATCCGCTATGACGCCGCATCCACAGCCAGCAATGGCAAGGCTGCCAGTGGCGTCGTCGGGCAACCAAATTTCACGACGTCCACCATTGTCACCGCCTCCGCACGAAGCCTCGACTTGCGGAACTATATCTTGTGCGGGCTGACGGTGGACGCGAAAGGCGCGCTCTGGGTTCCCGACTCGTTCAATCAACGCGTGCTGCGCTTCCCGGAGGATGTCACCAGCCCTGTCCTGAGCGTGATCAATCCTCCGAAGGTGGTGACGAAAAAGAAGCTCAAGATCACAGGTTCTGCCGGCGACACCTATGGCGTCACCCGAGTGCAATACAAGGTCGGTGATGGTCCGCTGAAGACAGCCAGCGGCACCACCTCATGGAATTTCACCATCAAACTCGCGAAAGGCGAAAAGGCCAAGATCGCAATCTATGCGACGGATTCGGTGGGCAACACGAGCGCGGCGCGGACGGTCAAAGTGCGTCGCAGCAAGTAAGAGTTTTAGGGGCGGTGGTGGCTTGGTTCGATTCAATCATGCCGCTGCCGCCCCTCACCACGGTGACGTGGACAGGTTTCACTTTCCTCTATTCTAACTGACGAGCGACTGAAGTGCATCCTCGTCGATGATGGGCACACCGAGTTTTTCTGCCTTGTCGCGTTTCGAACCACCGCCTTCACCTGCGACGACATAGTGAGTCTTCGCGGAAACCGAACCGCTGACCTTGCCGCCTTTGGACTCGATGAACTCCTTCATGGCGTCGCGATCCATGCTCAGGGTTCCGGTGATGACAAAGGTTTTTCCCGCAAGTGGCAGGACGGATAGGTCCGCCTCGGCCGCCTTGGGAAGGTAGTTGTCGGAAACCGGATCGATGCCCAGAGCGGTGAGGCTGGATAGGACATTCTGGCCCGCTTCAGACTGGAAATAGCGGGTGATGGATTCGGCGACGGCGGGGCCGACATCGCCGGTGATGGCGAATTGAGATAGGAATTCGTTTTGCTTTTTGGCGGTGGCGCGGGTGTCGCGGAGCAGTTCCGCGAGGATTTGCGAGGAGGGAATCTCGGTGAGCTTATGATGGAGACGCGCAAGTTCCTTGGCGGCGGATTCTCCTAACTGCCGAATGCCCATGGAAAATAACCAGCGGTGGAGCGGTTTCGTTTTTGCCGCTTCGAGAGCAGATAGAACTTTGGCGGCGTTCTTCTCGCCGAAGCGGCGCGGTGCTGCGTCCGTGCCGAGATTGAGGTTGGCAAGGGTCTCTTCGGTGAGCTTGAAGAGATCGAGCGGAGTGACGCAGTGGTCGTGGCGGACGAGGGCTTCGGCGACGATCTCGCCGAGGCCGTCGAGATCGAGCGCCTTGCGCGAGGCAAAGTGCTTGATGCTGGTGACGGCTTGGGCGGGACAGGCGAAGTTGGTGCAGCGCCAAGCGACGAAGCCTTCTTCCTGCGAGATGGGGCCGCTGCAGGACGGGCATTTTCCGCCCACGCAGTCGAAGATGGAAAAGGGCGCGGCCCCTTCAAGATGACGGATGACTTTAACGATGGCGGGGATGATTTCTCCGGCTTTCTCGATGAGCACCGTGTCGCCAAGGCGAACGTCCTTCTTGGTGATCTCGTCCTGATTGTGCAGCGTGGCGCGGGAAACCGTGGAGCCGGAAATGAGCACGGGTGTTAGTTCGGCCACGGGTGTTAGGACGCCGGTGCGGCCGACTTGGATGAGGATGTTTTCTAACGTGGTTTCCTTCTGCTCGGGCAGGAACTTGTAGGCCGCAGCCCAGCGCGGTGCGCGCGAGGTGAAGCCGAGTTGTTCGCGTTCGGCGCGATCGAGCACCTTGATCACCGCACCATCGGTGCCGTAGCCGAGGTCGTGGCGTTCGTGGTTGATGCGGGCGACGGCGGCGAGCATTTCATCCAATCCGGCGGCGTTGAGGATGGGCTTGTTGCGCGGGATGCTGAGACGTTCTAGCAGGTCGTGGAAATCGTGTTCGGATTCCAGTGGCGGGCCGTCGTAAGCGCCGAGGCCGTGGGCGAGAAAGGCGAGCGGACGCGTGGAGACGATTTTGGGATCGAGCAACTTGAGCGTCCCGGCAGCGGAGTTGCGTGGGTTGGCAAAGGTGGGCAAGCCGGCTTCGTCGCGCTCTGCATTGAGCGCGGCGAAGGCCTCGTTGGGCATGAAAATTTCGCCACGGACTTCGAGGAGGGTGGGATAGGGGGCAGGGAGTTCTAACGGGATGCTGCGTATCGTGCGGACGTTGTGGGTGACGTCGTCGCCGGTTTGTCCGTCGCCGCGAGTGGCTGCGTAGGCGAGCTTGCCGTTTTGATAGAGCAAGGAAACGGCGACGCCATCGATCTTGGGTTCGAGGGTGACTGCGATGTCGTCGCGCTTCAGTCCCTTGCGCAGCCGCTGATAGAAATCAATGAGTTCCTGTTCGGGGCGATCGGTGCCAGACTTTTCCAAGGCCTCTGCAGAGAGCTCGAACACGTCGTCGATGCTGAGCATGGGCACCGGATGGCGGACCTGTTGGAAGCCTGCGATGGGTTCGCCGCCGACGCGCAGGGTGGGAGAGTTCGCGTCGTGGTGCTCGGGGTGCTTGATTTCAAGCTGTTCGAGCTCGCGGAACAGCCTGTCGTATTCCGCGTCGGAAATCTCGGGAGCGGCCTGCGAGTAGTAGAGCCGGTTGTGGTGGTTGAGGACGTCGCGCAGCTCGCGGATGCGGTCTCCGGGCGAGGGTGCTGGCGGAGTGGAAAAGAGATCGGGTTCGTCCATGGCGGGAGCATCTTGAATCGGTGGTGAATTTCAAGAGCCGGAGATGCGAACGAACTCGCGGCTTCAGGGAATTTCGACTGGCTTGATGGCCTTGCGGGAAAAGCGGACGACGAGCTGATATTGGTTGCCGGTGCAGGCAGTTCCTAACAGCGCGCTGTTGTCACCCGGAAGCGCCCACAGGTGGGAGGGGAAAAACATGCCATCCTTGAGCGAGCTTTTCGCTGGCATGGGGCCTTTTTGGACGGGCTTGCCGTAGAGCGCGCTGAGCAGCTCGACGAAGGCCTCCCAGGTGGGCTTGAGTTCAGTGTCGTACTCGGCACCGGGAAGCAACTCGGTTTGCAGGGTGATTTCTTCCAGCTTGGCTTCGGAAGAGAAGACGAAATAGAGCGAAGCCTTTTCCTTGCCGATGGGCTGGCGGGTGAAGAAGACGCCGTTGAGACCGGAGCGACCGAGAAAGGCCTCGTCGGTGGTCATCTCGACGACTTTGCTGGCCTTGAGTTTTTTGGTAACCGTTTCGCGGGTATCGCCGAAGAGCAGGGTGTCGAAGACGGCATTGGGATCGGGGGCCGGGCCGTCAAGCGAGTGGTTTTTGTTCAGCCACGCGATCTCATCCGGGTGGAGCTGAGAGGTTTTGATGGTGAGTTGTTTTCCGGCATCCGTGAGGACGGTGACGGTGGCCGCGTCGCGTGAGACGAACTCGGCTTGGAGGACGCGTCCGTCGGCGCTTTTCCAAGGACGGGACTCGGCGGATGCAGAGGCAACCGCGAGAAGGAGCAGCAAAGAAGTTCGAGTGAGCATGGCAATTCTGGTGGCTGGAACCCTACGAGGTTGGTGGCGCAAGCCTAACACGATGACGTGACGATTTCGAATCCTGCTTTTCGACGGCTCAAGCGGTCACGGCGCTGCGGTCGTCGTTGAGGCCAGATTTTTCGATGAAGTAGTCGTAGCCGCCGGTGTAGCGGGTGACGAGCGCACCTTTTTCTGGATCCTTTTCGTTGCGGGTGATGTGCAGCGTGGTCTCGGCGAGGGTGCGGATGAAGTGCACATCGTGGGAAATGAAGACCAGCGTGCCTTCATAGCTTTTCAACGCCTGGACCAGCGAGTCGATGGAGAGGATGTCAAGGTGGGTCGTTGGCTCGTCCATCAGCAGCAGGTTCGGCGGATCGACGAGGAACTTGACCAGGTTGAGGCGGGATTTTTCGCCACCTGATAGAACACCGCAGCGCTTTTCCACATCGGTGCGACGGAACAGGAAGGAGCCGAGGATGGAGCGGGCTTCTTCTTCACGCAGGGTGGTGCAAGCGGCGAGGACTTCTTCGAGCACGGTGTTGTCCTCGTTGAGTGATTCAGCGCGATGCTGCGAGTAGTAACCGATTTTTGTTAGGTAACCGGGTTCGCACTTGCCCTCGTTGATGGGCAGCACGCCGGCGAGGATTTTCAACAGGGTGGATTTGCCTGCGCCGTTAGGGCCGACGAGGACCATGCGATCGCCACGCTCGATGGTGAGATCGAGATCCTTGTAGATGCGCTTCGTGCCGTAGGCTTGGCCGACCTTTTCCAATTCGACGACCTTCTGGTTCGAGCGTGGTGGCTGTGGGAAATTGAATTTGAACGGCTTGCGCGGCGTGCGCGGCTTCTCGATGCGCGGCATTTTCTCCAGCGTCTTGATGCGCGACTGAACTTGCGCGGCCTTGGAGCCGACCTGGCGGAAGCGGTCAATGAACTCCTGGATGTGTTCGATCTCCTTGTTCTGATTTCGATAGGCCTGCACCTGCTGGTCGTAGCGCGCCTCGCGTTGTTCGAGGAAAGCGGTGTAGTTGCCCGTGTAGGAAATCAACGCGGCGGCGTCTGGATCGATCTCGATGACGGTCTCGATGATGGAGTCCATGAAGTCGCGGTCGTGGGAAATCATCAGGATGGCACCGGAATAGTTCAGCAGGTAGCGCTGGAGCCACAGCAGCGAGAGCAGGTCGAGGTGGTTGGTCGGCTCGTCGAGCATCAGCAGGTCCGGCTCCATCACGAGGAGGCGGGCGAGATGCGCGCGCATGACCCAGCCGCCGGAATACTCGCGGGCAGGCTTGTTGAAATCGTCGGTTTTGAAGCCAAGGCCGTGGAGAATTTTCTTCGCCTTCGGTTCGAGCTGATAGCCGTTGAGCGCGGTGAATTGGTCCTGCGCGTGGGCGAACTCGGGAGTGGAAAGGTCGCCGGAGGTCTCGCCCTCGCGGATGGTGCGCAGCAGGCCTATCATCTCGGGCGTGATGCCCATGGCGATTTCCAGAATCGTTTCATCGGTGGGTTCGCCAGCTTCCTGCGGCAGGTAACCGATGATTGCGTATTCATCGCGCTCGATGCTGCCTTCGTCGGGAGAATCCTCGTCGAGGATCATGCGGAAAAGGGTGGACTTGCCGGCACCGTTGGGGCCGACGAGGGCGACGCGTTCGCCCCAGTTGATGGACATTTCCGCCTCGCGGAGAAGGGTCCTGCCGCCGAGCGTCTTGGTAAGCTTGTGAATCGTGAGCACGCGGGGGATGTAGTGGAGGAGGGCGCGGGGAGCAAGGATTTCGGCGGGATGGCCGATTAGTAAGGATTTCCTAAGTAAATGCCTGCTATTGACCTTGACGAAAGCGGGCGCGGACGGGCTTCATTCCGCAACCACTATCCCCGCATGCGATTCCCCAAAGCACCCTCATTTCTCATGCCTCGTGGCGTGGGCCAATTCGCCGCCCTCACCTCACTTTCTGTCCTCGCCCTAGCCGGGACACTGCATGCGCAGGACTTTGAAGGGAAAAATATTTCTCAGGTGACGATCCGTTACAACGGACCGAAGACCGTGGACGAGGATCGCTTGCGCAACCTGATGACTTCCAAGTCAGGCACGCAGTATCGCGCCGAGAACCTCGATACCGACATCAAGTCGCTGTATGAGTCCGGACTGGTGGACGACGTGCGCTTCCTCGCCGAGCCGGTTGGCGACAATGTGAACCTCATTGCCGAGGTGACCACGCGGCCTTCGCTGGATGGAGTGGGATTTGTCGGCAACACGATTTTCACCGACCAGAAGCTGGCGAAGGAAACCAAGCTCAAGGCGGGCGGCACGCTGAGCGACGAGCAAATCCTTGAAGCGCGCCGCAACGTTGAGAAATACTATCAGGGCTACGGTTACCCGGACGTCACCGTCAGCCACCGCACCCAAGCGTCTGCCCAGCCGGGCCACTCGGACTTGGTTTTCGTCATCGACGAGGGCACCAAGAACGAGGTTCGCAAAATCACTTTCGAAGGCGTGAGTGCGTTCACCGGGCCGGAGCTGCGCAAGGAAATGAAGACCAAGCCGAAGGGCTGGTTCTCGTGGCTGACCAAGTCCGGCCGCTTCGATTCCGCTCAGCTCGACACCGACCTTGACGCCATTCTCGACTACTACCGCAGCAAGGGCTACCTCCGCGCGAGCAGCCCGGGCATTCGCCGCGAGCCGGTCAAAGATGGCCGAGTGGACCTCATCATCCCCATCAACGAAGGTGACAAATACACCGTCGCCGGAGTGGGCTTCGGCAAGATGAGCGTCTTCACTCCTGAGGAACTCTATCCCTCGCTCACGCTCAACGGCAACGATGCGTATTCCTCCAAGAAGATGCGTGCGGACATCACGACGATTCGCAGTTTCTACGGCTCGCGGGGTTATGCCGATGCACTTGTCACGCCGGACATCCGCGATGCTGGACCTAACAAGGTGAACATCACCTATCGCATCACCGAAGGGCAAAAATTCCGCGTCGGCCGCGTCAACATCAGCGGCAACACCAAAACCAAGGACAAGGTTATCCGCCGGGAAATCCCGCTCAAGCCGGGTGATATGTTCAACTCGGTGGAACTGGAAACCACCAAGGCCCGCCTCGACAACCTGCAATACTTCAGCGACGTGCAAGCGACCGGCAGCCCGGCTGGATCCGGCTATCGCGACGTCGATGTGCTGGTCGAAGAAAAGGCGACCGGCTCAGTCGGTATCGGTCTCGGTTTCAGCTCGATCGACAGCATCGTCGGTTTCCTCACGCTGGAGCAGGCAAACTTCGATCTCTTCAACCCGTGGAACTTCACCGGGGGTGGTCAGCGTTTTGCGATGAACCTGCGTATCGGTTCCGAGCAAGCCGAGTTCAGCGTTTCGGTGACCGAGCCATGGTTCTTGGATCGCCAGCTCGCGTTGGGCACGGAACTCTTCTACAAGGAATCGAGCTATTTCAGCGATTACTACGATCAGTCTAACGTCGGTGCTGCGGTTTCGCTGAGAAAGCCCTTCGGTTCCAAAGGCTCGCTCCGTGCGGAATATCGACTCGAGAACGTCAACATCGATTCGGAAGTCAGCGATGCGGACTACGGTGGCAATGGTGCGAAGTCCGAACTCGCGGAATCTCGCATTGGCGGGGACTATTTGCGCAGCGCGATTTCCCTCAACTATGTTTATGACAGTCGCGACAGCATCATTCAGCCACGCAGTGGTGAGAAGTTCGATGTTGGCATGACTCTAGCAGGTGGTGACTCTGAAGTGTTCTCGTTCTCCGCCCGCGGCGGCAAATACTGGAACATGAAATGGGACACCATCCTTTCCCTCAACGGCGAATTGGCCACGGTCAACAGCGTCGGTGGCGGAGAAATCCCTATCTTCGAACGCATGTTCCTCGGTGGTGGCCGCACCCTGCGCGGATTTGAGTTCCGCGACGTCGGACCACGTGACACGGGTTACACCAACGAAGTCTTCGGTGGAAATTCGCTGGGTTATGTCAGCGTGGAATACACCATTCCTATCATTGAAACCGTGCGGGCCGCCGTCTTCTCCGACAACGGTTTCGTCAATCAAGACAGCTGGGATGCCAATCCAAGCGACCTCTACAGCGACGTCGGTATCGGCATCCGCTTGAAGTTGCCGATCAGCCCGTTGCCACTTGCGCTCGACTACGCCATTCCTGTTTCCAGCCCGGATGACGAGGCGGACAAGGGCGGCCAATTCAACTTCTCGCTCAGCACTCAATTCTGATCGGAGAAAGCGGCCCTTAGGCAACCCCTTCCAAAGGCGGGACTTCCGAAAGGATGTCCCGCCTTTTTTCGTGCATGAGTCGTTTCCAATTGAAGGATTTTGCATTCGCGGTGTGCTACCGTTTGGTTACGCTGCAAGCCTTCAAACCCATGAAAGCTCTTCTTAAATCGGCGATGGTCACAGCATGCCTTGTCCTGTCGATAGGCTTGGTCCATGCAGCGGGAAACGACTGGATGTCCTCGCTCAACGGCACCCTGCCGCTTTCTCAATATTCCATCCCTGGAACGCATGACTCCGGTGCCCGCTATGAACAGTTTGGCGGCACGGCGAAATGCCAAAACCTGACCATCGCGGGGCAACTTGAGGCAGGAGTTCGCTTTCTCGACATTCGCTGTCGCCATCTCGACAACGCATTCACCATCCATCACGGCTCAGTCTATCAGAATATTAACTTCGCCGACGTCCTCAACGACGTGATGGGTTTTCTGAACGCCAATCCACGCGAAACGGTGATCATGAGTGTGAAGGAGGAATACGATGCGTCTGGCAACACGCGTTCCTTCGAAGCGACTTTCGATTCGTACGTCGCGCAGAACCCGACGAAATGGCTGCTGGGAGCGAATCTCGGAACACTCGACGCCTCCCGCGGCAAGATCGTACTGTTCCGGCGCTTCGGAGCCGGTGGAACGAAAGGCATCGATGCCTCCAACTGGCCGGACAACACGACCTTCAGCACCGGCGGCAGACTGCGCGTGCAGGATCGCTATGTGGTGACGGACAACAACGCGAAATGGTCGTCCATCGAGGCCATTCTCAACGAGGCGCGCCATGGCGGACCGGGGACGTTGTACGTGAACTTTGCCAGCGGATATAAAGACCTCGGGTTGGGCATCCCTAGCATTACGACCATTTCTAACACTATTAATCCCCGCCTGACGACCTTCTTCAATGCCAATCCCAGCGGCCGCTTCGGAGCTGTCCTGATGGACTTTGTGGACGCGGCACGGGCGGCGTTGATCTATAACACCAACGCTCCTGCAGGACGTGCCGTGGCGCATCCGGCGTATTTCATGATCGTCAACCGCAACAGCGGCAAGGCGATGGATCTCATTTCTGGTAACAGCGGCAACAGCGCGGCCATCAACCAGTGGAACTACGACTACGGCGGCCAGAATCAACGCTGGGCGCTGGCTCCCACGGAGAATCGCGACCATTTCCGCATCACCTCATGGGTCAGTGGGAAATGCGCGTGCATCGTCGCTGATTCGACGGCTCCTGGTGCGAAGCTGCATGCCTATGATTACACCGGCAACAACACCGGCCAGCAGTTCGACTTGATCGATGCGGGCAACGGGTATTTCAAAATCCGCAATGTGAAGAGCGGGCTGGTGCTGGAGATCGAGGGCGCGGGCTTAGCAAATGACAATCGCATCCAGCAGAACACGGACAACGGGTCAACCAACCAGCAATGGCGACTCCAGCCGTGGGGGGACTATTTCATCCGTGCAGCGACCGGAAAGTATATCTGCATCGAGAACTCCGGCAATTCGAACAGCGATGCCATCGTCCAGTATGCTTGGGAAAACAATCTGTGGTTTAATTGGCGCTTCGAGAGTGTCACCAATGGTCACCTCAAAGCATCCAGTCTCAATGCTCTGAGCCGTGTCATCGGGGTGCGCGACGCATCTGTTTCCAACGGTGCTGCAACCCAGCTTTACGATTACCAGACAGCCAATGTCGGGAATCAAAAGCTGCGCATCCTTCCGAAGACCGACGGGACCTTTAAATTTCGCTTCGTCCACAGTGATATGGCGTGGGACATTCCGGGAGGAAATGCGGCAAACTTGGTGCCGCTCGAACAGTACCCAGACAACGCAAATGTCTGGCAGGATTTCCAACTCGAACGGTTGGTGGTGCCGGGAAATCCCGCAGGATTGGTTGTTCCGCAGGTGATGTTGCACCTGCCGGGCAGCAACGTGATGTTGTCGTGGCCATCGCAAGTCGGTTATGTCTATCAGCCTTATTGGTCGGACAACCTGTTCACTTGGCATAAACTGGTCCCCACGGCGCTCGTCGGCAATGGATCGACCCTGATGGCTACGGACGCACTGATGCCGGTGCGAAATTTCTATCGCGTCTTCGTTTCTGTCGCGCCTTGATCAGCTGCGGATGAAGCGGTGATTCAGCGCGTGTTGCTGGCTCAGTGCGAGCAGCGGTCCGGCGTCGTTGCCGAGTTCCTTGCCGATGATCTCATGCTCCTGCTTCAGGTTGGTGTGAACCAGGTAGGGATTGTCCGTGTTGATGCAAAACGGGATTTGCTCGGCGGCAAGATAGCGAACGAAGTTGGCGACACAGGCATGATCTGGCACCACTCGCGTCACGAGATTCACGGTGGGACAGAGTTCGAGGCAAATTGCGTTTTCCCGCAGCAGAGTGACCAGTGCGTTGCGTTGTTTTCCATCTGCATGGCGCAACTCGATGCCGTGGCCAATGCGGTCTGGGCGTATCGCCTCAATGACGCGCAGCATGCCGGCCGCCCCGGTGCCTGCGCTCTCGCCGACGTGGTAGGTGATTTTGAGCCCGGCGGCGCGCGCCTTTTCCATCATCGCGGCGACTTCGCCCAGCCACGGCTTGCTCAGTTCAAGCGAACGAGATTCGGGTCCCGCCATGTCGATGCCGACCACGCCGTTGGCTCCGTTGCGTGAACCAAGACTGCGCCAGCGGATGGCTGCCTCGACGATCTGCCAGTTCGCTTCCAGCGGCAAATCGCGCCCGAGCGAGAAGATGATGCCGGTGGCTACGCCGTAGTGCAGCGTCGCGCGCTCGAGTCCCTGAATCACGGCGAGGATGATGGCATCCATGGTGTGCAGGTCGTGGCGCATGCGCTTTTGTGGATTGAAACGCAGCTCCAGTGAATCCACCTGCGCGCGACGGTAAGCCTTGGCCACCACCTGATAGGCCGAAACGCTCGCGGCCGACGGCGATGACTGGATTTCCTCGGTGAGTTGGAAATAACGACCGAGAAAGTCATCGAGTGATCTCACTTCGTGGGGGCGTGCGGTTAGCGATTCGTGGAATGAATTGAAGTCCACGTAGTCGGTCCGCAGCCCGTTGTCGCAGAGGATTTCCCAAAGGACGGACGAGGGGACCGCGCCGCCGAGGTGGATGTGGAGGTCGTGCATACCAGCTCATTCAAGCGGTTCCTAGGAGGCATTGCAATGAACCGTTCCTGATGCGCAGAAACTTCACGGTGCGGTGACTTTCAGCCGCAGGAACAGCCGCGAGGGGGGAGCGGGATCTGGATCGCGGAAATCAACCTGGGTGGACTCTGACGAGTCGGCGTGGCTGACAATCCATGGGTGCGTGTAGCCGTCTGATAGGTTCCAGCGAGTGGTCCAAGGACCGGCTAAGGTGGTGGCCGTTTCAAAAGAGACGGCAGCATCGGCTAGAAAGCGTCGCACCTTGAAGTTCCCGGCGAGGTGTCCCTGTTGGACGTTGGGGATCAGGGCTGCGGCGGACGATGTTAGCGGTGGGGAGGCCAAGGCATATTCGACGAAGTTGCCGAGCCCGTCGTTGTCTGGATCGGCGCTTGTCAGCGCATCCGCTGGGAGCGGGAACGCTTGGCGGGCAGCCCATGAGGAATAGCTGTCGTTCACGGTGAGCAGGAAACTTGTCGGCGTGGATTGCAGATCGAGATCGGTGGCCGTTAGGGTGATGGTGACGACTCCCGGAGACAGCGGCGTGACGATCAAATCACTTCCCACTAGCACGGCCGTGGCGATGGCCGTATCCGAGGAAGTGGCCGCTAGCGAAAGGGGCGAGACCGTGCTGGCGGCGTTGACGCGGACGAGCTGGGTCGGGTTGTAGGGAACGGCTCCGACCGGGGCGGGAGAAATTCTAACCGGCGTGTGAGTTAGTGCGCCGTTGGTGGTGGAAAAATTTTGGAGCGGCAACTCGGAGATGGCTTGGGCGACGGTCATACCATTTCCCGCAACCCTCGCAAAGACGGTGAAGCCGAAATTCTGCGCATCGAGATTCGCCGCGTTGTTGGCGAGGTTGATGAAGAATTGGTTGGTGGCGCTGTTCGGGTTTCCTCCCAGCTTGGCCATGGCCACCGTGCCGGCGAGATTGGTGATGCGCGGCTCGTTGACGACGGGCGGCTGCGTTGGCACGGCGGAGGCTGTGGCGTCCGCGCGAAATGCACCCCCTTGGAGGATGAAGCCCGGAACGCTGCGATGAAACATCGTGTTGAGAAAATCTCCACGATTGAGGTAGCCGAGGAAGTTGGCCACCGTCTGCGGCGCAGTGTTCTGATAGAATGCGAAGTCGATGGTTCCTAAGTCGGTTGTTAGGCGGGCGGCCGACGAGACATCAGGATCGGTAAAAGCGCTGGAGGCAGGAATCGAGATGGCAGCGGTTCCCGCAGTGAGCGTGAGGTTGGGCAAGGGGCTGCTGACGGCTGGTGGCAGCAGGGCGGGGGGATTGATGAAGATTTCAAAACTCAGGTTAGCGGTGGCATCGGCAAATCCGCTGTGGCTGATCGTCACCTGAGCGTCGGTCCTTCCGACAGTCGTTGGAGTCCCGGTGATGGCTCCGGTCGCAGAGTTGAAGCTGAGGCCGGGTGGCAGTGCGGTGATGGTGTAACCGGTCACCGAACCGGGAAAGGTCGAGGTGATGTTGAAGGAAAACGGTGTTTGAAGAAGGCCGTTGATGAAGTTCGGGCTGGCGACGATCGGTGGTGGCGTGGTGACTGTGACTGGGCCAACTATGTCAGATACTTCTCCACCGGGATCTCGAAACGAACGAATTGCGTACTGGTAGGTCGTACTCTGTGATGCAGGCAAATTTAAAGAAATAATGTTAGCAGATGTGTCGCCTAGGTAGAAGAAGGTGCCGCTTACACCGGTCCGACGGTAGACCTCAAATCCCGTCTCATCAGAAGAGTTGTCCACCCAATCCAGGCGTATCATCGTTGCTGAGGTTGCGACGGCGGTGAGGTTGGTGGGCGCGGCGGGAGGAGCGGCGAAGGCCGGGGCCGCGAGGATGAGGGCGCACAGGAGGGAGACGAATCGCATGGAGGTGAAACCGAGTGAATGAGGTCGGCAACGTAGAAGTTTCTGGGGGCGGCTGTAAATCCGCTTTCCGGCCTCGCCAGCCGTCAGGAACTCTCGGTAGTTTTTCCCTGCATGAATCGATTTCTCCGCATCCTCGTTTGGCTCGTCGTCTCGCTGCTGGGAGCCACTGCTGTGGGCGTGGCTGCGTTCCAGCGAGATGAGCCGGTCAACGCGTTGTGGCTGGTGGTTGCTGGCGTCTGCACCTTTGCCGTGGCCTATCGTTTTTACTCGGCTTGGCTGGTGGCGAAGGTGCTGACCATTGACGACAACCGCGCACCCGCTGCGGTGACGTGCAGCGATGGCAAGGACTTCGTGCCGACGCCGAAATGGGTGGTTTTTGGCCACCATTTCGCCGCCATCGCCGGACCCGGACCTTTGGTTGGACCGGTGCTCGCTGCGCAGTTTGGCTATCTTCCAGGAACGCTATGGATTCTCGTTGGGGCGACGCTGGGCGGCGGCGTGCACGACGCCATCATCCTTTTCGCGTCGATGCGTCGAAACGGCAAATCGCTGGGCCAGATGCTGAAGGAGGAGCTCAACCCGTTTATCGGTTTGGTCGCGATGATCAGTCTGCTGGCGATCATGATCGTGCTCTTGGCGGTGCTCGGGTTGGTGGTGGTGAAGGCTCTTGCGGAAAGCCCGTGGGGCTTGTTCACGATCGCGGCGACGATCCCGCTCGCCTTCGTCATGGGGGTGATGATCAAGAGCGGAAAGGTCAGTGTGACGGCCGCTTCGATTTTTGGCGTGATCGGGCTGATCGCGGCAGTGGTCGGCGGGAAATACTTGCCACCCGGTCTCACGGAAGCGCTGACCCTCAAGCCAACGCAGCTCGCTTGGGCGATTATGATTTACGGATTCGCAGCGAGTGTGTTGCCGGTGTGGATGCTGCTGGCGCCGCGTGATTATCTATCCACTTTCATGAAACTCGGCACCGTGGCGGTGCTTGGGGTTTTCATCGTGATCCTCATGCCGCCCTTGCAGATGCCGGCCATCACGCCTTTCGTGAATGGGGGTGGTTTTGTCGTTCCTGGGCCGGTATTTCCGTTTGTCTGCATCACCATCGCCTGCGGAGCCGTGAGTGGTTTTCACTCGCTGATCTCCTCGGGCACCACGCCCAAGTTGTTAGCCCGCGAGAAAGACATACGACTCGTCGGCTACGGTGCGATGGTGGTGGAAATGCTTGTCGCGCTGATGGCCATCATCGCCGCGTGTGCGCTGCATCCCGGCGAATATCTCGCGCTCAATTCACCGATCGATCCCAACAACGCGGCCGCTGTCACCGCGCAAATTGCCAAGATCAATTCTTACGGCCCCGAGTATGCCATTACCGAAGCGCACATGAAACAGCTCGCCGCCGATGTGGGCGAGCCGCACATGATCGGTAAGGTCGGCGGCGCGCCGACCTTCGCCGTCGGCATGGCGCAGATGTTTGCCAAGGTGATTCCGGGAAACACGGCGCTGTCGTTGTGGTATCACTTTGCGATCATGTTCGAAGCGTTGTTCATCCTCACCACGTTGGATGCTGGGACGCGCGTGGGCCGCTTCATTCTACAGGATTTGTTAGGCAATGTTTCGCCGACGCTGGGTAACACGCGGTCGTGGATCGGTAATGTCGCCGCCACGGCGCTGTTGGTCGCAGCGTGGGGATTTTTTCTCTATCAGGGTGCGCTGGATCCGGCGGGCATCGCGAAGAGTCTGTGGCCGATTTTTGGCATCTCCAACCAGCTCCTCGCGGTGATCGCATTTTGCCTCGGCACGGTGCTGCTCATCAAGATGGGCAAGGCGCGCTACTGCTGGGTGACGGTGGTGCCGATGAGCTTTTTAACCCTCGTGACGTTCTATGCGGGCTGGCTGAAAATCACCGACCCCGGTTCGGCCGGGTTCTTGCCTGCAATTGCGAAATTGGAGGCAAGCATCGCGGGCGGCCTGGAGGGGCCCGCGTTGGCGGCGGCGAAGACTTCGCTGTTCAATGCGCGACTCGATGTCGGGATCACGGTGGTGTTCCTGCTGTTTGTTTCTATCATCGTGGCGGGAACGGCGCGTGAGTGCTGGCTGCTGTTGACGAGGCGGAAGCTGATTGAGCTGCGGGAAAGCAAGTATGTCACTCATTCCCCAGCTGATCTGGAAACCCTGCCGACCAGCCTGTTATGAAGGAGGCGGATGTTCACCGGACGCTGCGTGATGCGTTCGGACACAAGGCGTTTCGAGGCGGGCAGGAGGCGGTGGTGCGAGCCTTGCTCGACGGGCGTTCGGCGCTGGCGGTGTTTCCGACCGGCGGCGGAAAATCGATCTGCTATCAACTTCCGGCATTGCTGCTGGACGGGCTGACCTTGGTGGTTTCCCCGCTCATTGCGCTGATGAAGGATCAGGTGGACGCGCTCAATGCGAAGGGAATCGCGGCGGCTAGGCTGGACTCCACACTGACGGCAGAGGAAGCGGCGGGCGTGTATGAGAGCCTGGAAAGTGGCTCGCTGAAACTGCTGTATGTCGCGCCAGAGAGGTTTTCGAATGAAGCGTTCCGGCAGCGAATGAAACGGTTGGACGTCGCGTTGGTCGCCATCGACGAGGCGCATTGTATTTCCGAGTGGGGGCATAACTTCAGGCCTGACTATCTGAAACTGGCGACGATCTTCCGGCGCTTGAAAATCCCGCGGGTGCTTGCTCTAACGGCGACGGCGACGCCCAAGGTGGCGCGCGACATCCGCAAGGCGTTCCGCATTGCCACGGCAGATCACGTGCAGTTGAGTTTTCATCGGCCTAACTTGGATCTGCGGGTGACGCCGTGCGCGGCGGCGGAGCGGAAGACGATGTTGTTGGATAAACTAACATCGGTGGATGGAGCGGCGGTTGTGTATGTGACGCGGCAGGAAACGGCCGAGGAGGTGGCGACATTCCTCGGGAAAAACGGGCTGTCTGCGCGGGCCTATCATGCCGGGTTGCCTGCGGAGTTCCGGGCGGACGCGCAGGGGAAATTCATGGCGGGCGAGGTCCGCATCATCGTCGCGACGATCGCGTTCGGCATGGGGATCGACAAGGCGAACATCCACGCGGTGTTTCACTACAACCTGCCGAAGAGTCTGGAGAACCACACCCAGGAGATCGGGCGGGCCGGTCGCGATGGTGGACCGGCGCGCTGTGAGATGCTGGCCTGCGCGGATGATTTAACGGTGCTGGAGAACTTCATCTATTCGGACACGCCGTCACCGCAGGCATTGTCTAACTTGTTGGATCGGGTATTGCGATTGGGCTCGGTTTTCGATGTCTCACCTTACGAACTATCGACTATCTGCGACATACGCCCCGGCGTGGTTTCCACCGTGATGACTTATCTCGAAATCGATGGCATCCTCGAAGCCACGGGAAGTTTTCATGGTAATTACCGGATCAAGCTGCTCACCACGCGGGAAAAGGTGCTAGCTGGTCGGTCGGCGGCGGAGAAAAAGTTCATGCAGCGTTTGTTGGACGAGGGCGAGATGAAGCGATGGTGGATGTACTTCTATCCGAGTGTTCTCGCAGAGAAGTTCGGCTGCAAGCGGGAGAAGATCGTCGCAATGCTCAATGACTTGCAGGACGCCGGTGATGCCATTCTATCGGTTTGGGGCGTCCGCCAAGCCTACAAGATCAAGAAGGATCCCGGGGATGTTCGCGACGTCACGGCGCGGCTGGTGGAGAAGTTCCAAGCGCGTGAAGTGGCGGATCTTGCGCGGTTGCGTCAGGTGCTCGGGTTGTCGGCGCATCGAGGATGCCTCACCGGCTATTTAACAAAGCATTTTGGAGAAATCTTGAAGGAGCCGTGCGGGCATTGCGACCGCTGTCGGGGCGTGCCGGCGAAGACCATCAAAAGGCCGAGTATTCGCCGGGTGACGGATAATGAACTGATGCTTGTTAGGAGACTCGTGGATGGTAACCATGCCGCGTTGGCGACGCCACGGCAGCTTGCGAGGTTTCTCTGTGGGATGGCCAGCCCGGCGGCGACGCGGGCGCGGATGACGCGGAATGATGCATTTGGGATGTTGGGGGATCTGCCGTTCGCAGAGGTGTTAGCCATCGCGGAGGCGGGGTGATTTAAGGATTTGCAGAAAACATGAAACTCCGGCATCTCAGAGTCATGAATCTTTTGTCCGCATCGGTCGGATTGCGTTTCTGTCAGATATTGCTATTGGCGGGGGCGTTTCTTGCGGCATCTTGTAGCCGGGGGGGGCATTCAGAGGTGAAGGAGGAACGTTACAAGCTCCATGAAATCGAGGTGGGGACATCCGGCGCGAGTGGCCATGAAATCGCCACCTTGTTGTTGCACTGTTCGGAAGGCGATTTTTACCTCACTTCAGGTGATCCTCGGACGCGGGATCCCTCGGAAATTATCCACTTGTTCCACTGGATTCTTCCAATGGTTGCCGATCCCAAATCATCCGGGCACAAATCTTGCGAGGTTGAGGTGAGATTCAGCCAGTATCACTCGGGAAGCCGAAAGGACCAAAGCGATACTACCCAAAAAAAGCTCTGGTTTCGGTTCAAGCCTCATTCGAAACTCTCCCAGCAATTTTGGGTGAAGGAATTCAATCCGGGAATCCCTACGAATTTCGTCGGTGGGTTCAGGCAGCGGGTGAATGTGCCGCTCGTTTTTCGCGACCATCATTGGATTCAGACGAAGCGGAAGGACACGTGGTGAGCCCATTGAATTCGTCCCGGCATTCATCACGAAGATTGGGCCTAATATCTTCCGCACCATCGGACTAACCGTGCGTCTCGTCCTATGCGGAGGCAACGAGCCACTCGCGGAAGACCGCTTTGTCGGCGGGGAGCTGGGTGGCGACTTTCTCGCGCTCCGCGAGGATGGCGAGTCGTTCGGGGACTTCGATTTTTCCGGCACCGAGTTCGGCATCCATGACGTCGGGGAACTTTGCGGGGTGCGCGGTTTCCAAGGTGACGGTGGCGCTGCCCGGGTGGGCGGCGCGCCATTTTTGAGCGGCGAGCCAGCCGACAGCGCCGTGCGGGTCGATGTCGTAGTGCAAGGTCGTTTTGACCGTGCGGATGGCGGCGCGAGTTTCGTCATCCGAGAAGGTCATGCCCGAGATCTTTTCATTCATCGCTTCCCACGAGCCACCGAAGAGGGCTTGCATGCGGACGAAGTTCGAGGGCGCTCCCACGTCCATGGCGTTAGAAATGGTCGGCACGCTGGGGCGCGGTGCGTATTGGCCGGAGCGGAGGAATTCAGGCACGACATCGTTGCGATTGGTTGCGGCGACGAAGTGATCGACGGGCAAGCCAAGCTGCATCGCGAGCAAGCCGGCAGTGAGGTTGCCGAAATTTCCCGATGGGATGACGAAGGTTGGATTGACTCCTTCCGGCAGCTGGCGTGCGGCGTGGATGTAGTAAAAACTTTGCGGGACGAGGCGTGCCAAGTTGATCGAATTGGCCGATGTTAGGTTGAGCCGTTCCGAAAGTTCGCGATCGAGGAACGCGGATTTCACGAGAGCTTGGCAATCGTCGAAGGAGCCTTGGATTTCCAGCGCGGTGATGTTGCCACCGAGCGCGGTGAGTTGTTTTTCCTGCAGCCCGGAAACCTTGCCTTGCGGATAGAGGATGATAACGCGGGTGCCGGGAACGTTGTGGAACGCGGAGGCGACTGCGCCACCGGTGTCGCCGGAGGTGGCGACGAGCACGGTGAGTTCGCGATCCTCACCGCGGGTGAGCCATGCCATCAAGCGGGCCATGAAACGGGCGCCGAAGTCTTTGAAGGCGAGCGTCGGGCCGTGGAAAAGTTCGAGGATGTGATCGCCCGGAGCGAGGGTCACCAGCGGCGCATCAAAAGAAACGGTGCCTTCCACGATGTCCACCAAAGCCTGCGGCGGCACATCCTCGCCGAAGAATGCGTCGGCCACGGCGATGCCGATTTCGGGAAACGAAAGTTCACGCCAAATTTCCCAGAACGCTTGGTCCAAAACGGGCAAGGTGTTAGGCATGTAGAGGCCATTGTCCGGCGGCAGTGAGCGCAGGATGGCTTCTTTGAGATCGACCTCGTGGGTGGGGGTGGTGGTGGAATGGTAGAGCACGGTGATGAAGCGCTAAATATTAAGCATTAAATTCGAAACGAAGAGCGATTCTGATTAGAGAATCTCCAACAGGTCGTCGCGGGTCATATCTGCATCGCGGAGGATTTTTAAGAGGATGCCTGGACCGAGACTTTCCTTGCCGTGGACGGGGACGGTGGTTTTCCGGCCGTCGGGATGCTCAAGCCGATGGTGACTGCCTTTAATTCTGGCCACGGTGAATCCGATTCTAGACAAGGCTTTGATCAGTTCGTTGCCGGTGATGCTCGGAAATTGGCTCATGCGGAGAACGTTTCAGATGGGATAGTCCGTGCTATTTCAAACCACGGAAACGCCCCAATTCACACTTCCACAGCCACTTGCTGCACACCTATGAACTCTGGTGGTGTGAAATCTTCCGTGTCTTCAAGGCAGAGGGAAATAGCTTCCTTGATACGTGAATTCAGTTCGTCGAAGGAGCGAGCTTGGGTGTGGCAGCCATGAAGTGATGGCACACTTGCGACCAGCCAACCATCGGAGTCGCGCTCGATGACTACATTGAATTTTTGCTGCATGTCGTTGGGAGTTTATCCGGCAAACTCGAATTTGAAAGCGATCAGTCGATCACATGCACGCCGCGCGGGTTGATGCGGGAGACGTAGGCTTGGTTTTCGATGGGGATGGCGGAGAAGGTTTTGCTGATGACATCGGCGACCTTGCGGGCGGTTTCCTCGCCTTCGCAGAGGGCGAAGACGGATGGACCGGCACCGGAGATGGAGAAACCGAGGGCACCTGCGGAGAGGGCGGCACGCTTCGCTTTGTAGAAGTCGGGGATGAGTTTCTGGCGGCGAGGCTCGGCGATGACGTCGTGGATGGAGCGGGAAATCAGGCCGTAGTCTTCTTGGATGAGGCCGCAAAGCAGGCCGCCGAGGTTGCCGATCTGTTGGGTGGCGTTTTCGAGCGGGATTTCCTTGGGCAGGATTTCGCGGGCGACTTTGGTGAGGATTTCGATGTCGGGGTGGACGACGGCGGCCCAGAGGTTTTTCGGGGCGGGGATTTGCGCGAAGTCGAGCTCGTCGTTGGAGCGGATGAAAACGATGCCGCCGAAGAGGCAGGGTGCGACGTTGTCGGCGTGCCAAGCGCCGTCGGCTGAGGCTTCGCCGGCCATGGCGAAGGGGAGCAGCTGTTTTTTGGAAAGCGGGTTGCCGATGAGTTGGTTGACGGCGAAGGCTCCGGCGACCGAGGAGGCGGAGGACGAACCGAGACCGGAGCCGAAGGGCATCTTTTTGTGGATCTCCATCTCGATGCCGCGGTCGGTCATGCCGAGGTGCTTGAGCAAATCGAGAGCGGCGACGCCGGCGCAGTTTTGCGCGGGGTTTTTCGGCAGTTTGCCGTCGTCTCCGGTAATTTTGGTGATGTGCAGGCCGGGTTTTTCGCAATGCCGGACGACGATTTCGTCACCGGGTGAGTCGATGGCAAAACCGAGAACATCGTAGCCGCAGGCGACGTTGGCCACCGTGGCGGGGGCAAACACGCGGATTTCAGAAGAGTTGGACATGGCAAGGTGGCTCGCGCTGGGAGCGGGCGGAGTCTGCGGGCGGATCTCCTGCCTGTTCAAGCCCGGAAAAGCTTCCTGATCACGCGGATTGAGCGGTCAGGAAGCGGATCGTCAGGGAAGGAATCGCGCGAGGGGAAATCAAACGTGTTTGATCACCTGTGACCGATCGAAACGGGCTTTCTGGGTGTTGCCCGCGCGGTCGTCCGCTGTGCGGTAGCCGAGGGCGCAAGCAACCACGGTGGCATAGCCGCTGCCTTCGAGATTGAGGATGTGGTCGTAACCGGCAGTGCTGAGGCCTTCCATGGGACAGGCGTCGATGCCGAGGACGGCTGCGGTGGCCATGAGCTGGCCGAGGGCGATGTAAACTTGGCGGATGTTCCAAGCGTGGCGCGCCTCGTGACTCATGCCTTGGGCAAAACCTTCGATCATCCCTTTGAGCATGGCGACCGTCTCGGGTGGCGTCGATTGAACCTCTGCCATGCGAGCAAGCCAGGCGTCGATGTCGTGGGAGTCGAGGTCAGTGCGGGCAGTGAGGACGACGTAATGGGAGGCCTCAGTGACTTGAGGCTGGTTCCACGATTCGGCGGCGAGGTTCGCGCGGACGCCTGGATCTTTGATGACGAGAAATTTCCAAGGCTGGAGGCCAAAGGAAGAAGGGGTGAGGACGAGCGATTCCTCAAGGGCGTCCCAGGTGGCTTCGGGGATGTGGCGCGTGGCGTCGAAGCGTTTGGTGGCGTAGCGCCAGCGCAGGGCGGCGAGGAGTTTTTCGGTGGAAAGTGACATGGCGCGGCGACTATTGACCATCGAGTTCCAAAGGCAAGGAGACGGACGGGAATTCCTTGAGGGTGAGACTGAAGATGATGCCGTATTCGTTTTGGAGGCGGTTGTCGCGGCGGGAAAGGCCGACGCCGGCGACCCAGTTTCCGAGATCGCGGTGAATGGTGTACTGCTGGAGTTCGAGGGTGTTGTCGTCGAATTCCATGATGAAGCGGGAACCGAGTCCCCAGTTTTCCGAAACGCGGAGATAGCTTTGGAGATCGACGGCATCGGAATCCAGCAGAACGGGATGGCCGTCGAGGTAGCGGTAGCCAAGCGAAAATTCGAACGACTCGACGGGGATGAAGCGCACCCGGCTGTCGAACTCATTGAAACCGGAGCCACCGTCATAGACCGGGAACTGGGTGGAAAGGTCCACGCCCAGCCAGGGCAGCGGCTGCCATTGAAGGTCGTTGTAGAGGTTCGAAAAATCGCGACCGCCCTCAGGATCCTCGATGTAGGCGTCCAAGTAGGTGTCGAGGAAAAGCCATTCGAACGTCTGCCGGTCGCGGCGGGTGAGGATGCGATTGCGAGCCCCCATACGCAGGATGTTCCAAGATTGGAGGTCGTCCACCGCGACGAAACGGGCTGGGTCTAGCAGACGCGGACGGGTGGTGGGCGTGAGGCGGTCAACGAAGGGATCGCCCGGTTCGTAGTCGTTGGTGGAGACGACGGACCAACTGGAATAGGGTTGAACGACGTGTTTGAAGCCATCGAGTCCCCATTCGTGGTTGCGGTAGCTGCCATAGTCCCGAGAAAATTTCATCGACGCCTCGATGCCGCTGAAAAGCGTGGTGGTGTCGTAGTCGTCCACTGGCCCCATGACGGAGCTGTAGTTCGAGTAGCCGACGCCCGCGCGAGGCGAGAGTGAGAGGAAATCGCCGACCTGCATGGGCAGGGTGAATTCCTGATAGGTGCGGAAGCGGGCGTAATTTTGCTCCACCGCTTGGTTGCGAATTTCTTGGCGGCGCGGGTCGTTGAGCGGCAGAGCGAGGATGCTGTTCGCGAGTTGGCGTTCGTAGCCGTCGAGTTGGTTGAGGATGCGTTTGGCTTCGGGATCGGCGGCGGTGAGGCTCACCAAGGGGGTGATCAGGCTGTCTTCCGCCCAATCCGCCGCTTGTTCGCCAATCCAACCAAAGCTGGTAGAACCTTGATGAAGCAGGGGCAGACCAAAGAGCGGGCGAGTGGATTGGTCGTAAGCGGCTTCCGGCAGACGCGTGCTGGTCCGATAAAAGTCGTTGAGCCTCAAGCTCGCCGAGAGAGAGAGCAACGAGTGGTCGTCACGCCGATAAAGGCCGACGGTGTTGTCCGGCACGGGCGAGGTGCTGTACAGAATAGGATCCAAATCCTCGATGTAGTAGCGGTCGCTCAGCAGGGTGAGATTGGAGTCGATGCGCCAATCCGCGTCGTCGGGGAGATCGAAGGTCCAGCGGTTTTTCAACGACAATGAATAGCGGTCCTCGTTGACGAAATCTCGCGGCAGGCCGGAGCTGCTCGTATCGGGTGAGAGGTCGTTGAGGTAGTAGGCGGAAAGGCCGGTGAAGTCGTCGCGATTTTGTTGGCGCGTATCGACGAGGTCCACGCCGGTGCCGACGCCGCGCTTGCCGCGGAAATCGAGATGGTAGCGGGAGAGCAGCCAGGCGTCCTTGTTTTCACCGGTGGCTTCGTCGCGTTCGCCGCCTAACATTTGGCCGTAGGTGTTGAGCAGGAAGGGGCCCCAGTTTGACCGAGCGCCGGGGATGAAATGGTAGCCGAGTTCGGGATCCAGCGGCTGGCTGAGGTAGGGCAGCCAGAAGATGGGGACATCACCCGCATAGACGCGCATGTCGTTGAAGACGATCTTCTCTCCCGGATAGATGGTGGTCTTTTTCGAGCGGATCCAGAAATTTGGATCCTCCACATCGTGGGTGGTGATGCCGGCATTTTCGCCGACATAGACATTCGTGTCGCCAACCTTTTCGACGGTGAATTTGCCGGCCTCTAGCAGGATGGGATCGAGCGAAATCTTGAGGTTGCCGCTGTCGAGCTTGCGCGTGCCGTAGTGATAAACCGCGCGATCGCCGCGCTGGAGAGTGTTGCCCTTGTAGATGCTGACGTTGCCTTCGAGCGTCGCCGTTTCCGTTTTGAAATCGACATGCGCACGGTCGGCGAAAATTTCGCTGCCATCGTCGGCAGAGAGCTTGAGACCTGGCCCTTCGAGCGTGGCTTGGTCCTTCAGGGTGAAGCTGATGGGGCCGTCGGTGGTGATTTTTAGGTTTTCGGGCAGCGTCTGCGCTTGTTCCATCGCGTCCGTGCCGAACGGGATCTCCGGCAGCGGGACGGGCGTGATCATGTCCACCGCCGGTGCGTCGAAGCTGTTGTCAGGAAGTAATGCCGCCTCCGGTGGTTCCGGCGTTTCCTGAGCCATCAAGGGCAGGAACAGCAAGGGGGCGAGGATCCATGCACCGGCTTTCAGCATCGGCGTGATAAGAAAACTCCGCCTTGGTGAAGTAAAGGGCGAAAGGGCGCAGCTTCTGACAGAATCTGTTTTACCGCACGAGGATGCGGGCCATGGTGGGGGATGCGGAAGATTCAACGAGTGGCCATCATCGGAGCGACCGGCTTCATCGGTCGCGGCTTGCCTGCGTTGTTGGCCGAGAAATCGATCGCAACCACGGGCGTCAGCCGTGCCGAAAACCCACGAGTGCCAGGAGTGGATCGTTGGCAAAAGCCGCATGAGATGGATTTTTCAGGCCATGACGCGGTGATCAACTTGGCTGGCGAGCCGCTGGACCAACGCTGGACGGAAGAGGCGAAACGTGAGTTCCGGGACAGCCGGGTGGGGGTGACCACGCGGTTGGTGGAGTCGTTGGCAAAATTGCCCGAGGATGAGCGGCCGCGGGTGCTGGTGAATGGCTCGGCGGTCGGGTTTTACGGCAATCGCGATGACGAAATCTTGGACGAGAATGCGTCTGCTGGCTCGGATTACCTGGCGGATCTTTGTGTCGATTGGGAAGACGCCGCCCGAGATGCGACCACGCTGGGACTGCGTGTCGTCTGCCTGCGGACTGGCGTGGTGTTGGGGAAAAATGGAGCGGCTTTCGAAAAGCTCCGCACCATTTTCAAATCCTACCTCGGCGGTCGGCTGGGGTCCGGCCAGCAATGGGTGCCTTGGATTCACGTCGCCGATCTCCAGGCTGCGCTGGTCTATGCGGTGGTTTCGGAGAGCCTGTCTGGTCCGGTCAACGGCACCGCGCCCTATCCGGAGCGCAACCGCGATCTGACCCGCAAGTTGGCCGCCGCACTCCACCGTCCCGCCGTCCTGCATTCTCCCGCGTTCATGTTGAAACTGGTGCTCGGTGGGTTCAGCAGCGCCTTGCTCGCCAGCACGCGCGCGATTCCGTCCGCCTTGGACAGGGAAGGCTTTCAGTTTCGCTATCCGACCTTGGAAACGGCGTTGGTGGATCTAACGAACTAGCAGCTTGAGCCGACATGACAGACGGCGGCCTTCACCGCGGCGACATGCGCGGCCACTCGCGACGACAGCTCTGCATGGCTGGGCGTCTCGAACGTGAACGAGAGCGGGCAACCCTTTTTCGCCAGATAGATCGCCTCGGGCCAGCCCTCTGGCAGATCGGGTTCTGCGGCATGGTAGATCCAGCCGTCTTCGCGCACCTCGTGGCCGTCGATTTCAGGTCCGGGTTCGGCAGGGAAGTGAGGATTTACCGCATCCAGAATCGAGTTGGCGCGCAGCGGGTCATCCTCGCGCAGGTTGATTTCGTAGAAATAGAAGCCGCTCGTTTCCCAATCCTCGTGCAGGGAAATGAACAGGTCCGGCGCGGGCAAGCGATCGATCCATGCGGCATGGGCGATGATTTCCGCAGACTCGCGCAGAAAATAATCGCGATTGAGATCCACTCCGGCCGCGTTCTCGCGAGTTCCAACAGCAAGCCCGCCCGGATTCAGCAGCGGGCAAAGCAACCAGTGGACGTCGGGTTTGAAAAATCCTTGGCGCAGGAGTTCCAACAACGCGAGGGGACCCGCCGGTTCGTCGCCATGAATGCCTGCGGATAGATAAATGCAGGGGCCATCCGCGGGACGCTCCCATGTGTTCAACGGCATGCCATCCAGCTCCGCGAGATGTTCTTCACGGAAGCCTTGGCTTTTTGCGAGAAGGTGGAATTCCTGCCGGAAAGCGTGCCAATCGAGCGCTCCGTTCATTCTCGCCACTCAGTTGAAAATCTCGTTGAAAAAGGCCTTCATCGCCTCCCACGACCGCTTGTCGGCACGGGCATTGTAGGCGGCTCCCTTGCTCGCATCGTCGCCCGCTTCCTTTTGGGTAAACGCATGCACCGCGCCGCTGTAGAAATCCATCTGCCAACCGGCTTTCGCGTCCTTCATCTCTTGGAAAAACCCGGCGATTTCCTGGGCAGGCACGTAAGGATCGTCAGCGCCATGGAGGACCAAAATTTCCGCCGGAGTTTTCCCGCCCTGCGCACCCATCCCATCAGCCGCGGCTAGCCCACCGTGGAAGGAAACAACCCCTGCGATCTCGGTTCCGGCGCGTGCCAGCTCGAGCACGCCGGTGCCGCCGAAGCAGTAGCCGATGGCGGCGATCTTCTTCACGTCCGTGCGCTCATCCGCCTTGAGCTGGTCCAGTGCGGCGTTCAAGCGGGCGCGGAAAAGCGTCCGATCGCCCTTGTATTTCCCGGCTTCGTTGCCCGCTTCCGGCGGTTTTGGGCGTATGCCTTGGCCGTAGATGTCAGCGGCGAACACGTTGTAGCCAAGTTCCGCGAGCATGCGGCTGCGGCTTTTCTCGTAATCGGTCAACCCGGTCCACTGGTGGATCACCAGCACCGCCGGGCGCTTGCCTTGGACTGCGTCGTCATAAACGTGGAAGCCTTCCAGCGTCACCTCGCCTTGCTGATAGACGACGTTTTTTTCCACCAGCGCCGCAGAAGCTGCGGTGACGAGTGAGGCGGTGAGCAGCGCGTGGAAGATGGCTTTCATGCCTCGCACCAAAGCGGCGGAGCGCAGTGCCGTCAATGCGGGAAATCTCGCGTGCCGGTGTTTTGATTTCGACAAGTTGCCCGCAAACGACCGTCTCGCCCGAACCCTGCGCCATCCCCGCTCTGGACATCCGCAGGGGACCCGCTAAAGACCGCCGTCAGCAAAAAACTATCCACTCCAGATGATCGAACCCATCCTTGCCCGAATCTTCGTCAACCAGTGGGCGGTCCTGCTGCTGACCTCTCTCATTCTGCTCGTTCTAGCAGAGGTGGGCTATCGCTTTGGAGCGTTTTCGCGGAAGAAAAACCCAGAAGCCGCGCAAGGCCACAGCGGTAGCGTGCAAGGTGCCGTGCTGGGTTTGTTAGGATTGTTGCTCGGCTTCAGTTTTGCCATGGCCGTGGGCCGCTTTGACGCCCGGCGTGCCTTGGTGGTGGAGGAGGCCAATTCCATTGGCACCACCTGGTTGCGCACCGATTTCCTTCCCGGCCCCTACAAAGGGCAGGTGCGTGACTTGCTCGTCCAGTACACGAAGTTGAAAATCGATGCGTTCGATTCGTCGTCGGACGAGGAGGAGCTGGAGCGCTCGCGCGACAAGATCGCGGAAATTCATCAACAACTTTGGCAGAATGCTGCGGATGCCTCGGTGGAGCGCAACACGCCTGTCCTCGCGACCTTCATCACCAGCCTGAATGAGACCCTTGATCTGGATTCCCTGCGCAAGGCGGCCCTGCGCAACCACGTGCCTGGCGCGGTCTGGCTGTTGCTGTTGCTCGTCGCCGGTTGCGGGGCGTGGGCCAGCGGTTACGGCAGCGGCAGCGGCACCGGTGGTGTGCGCTCGGTTTTTAACCAATTCCTTTTCCCTTTGCTGATCGCGGTGGTCATCACGCTGATCGCGGACATCGACCGTACCCACAAGGGGCTCATCGGAATGAATCGTGCGCCAATGGAAGACCTTCTGGAGTCCATGCAGCCACGCGACTGACGCAGGTAGGAGGGACGAATTGCGGGTTGCCAAAGCGGGTGGACCCGGAATAGCTTCGCCGCCCGGCAGTCGCTCTTCTCAGGATCGCTGACCGCACAACCGATTCATATACCGCTGTGGGATTTCTGGATGCCATCAAACGCTGGCGGTTGGCCCGACAAGGGCTCTCGTCAGGGAAAAAACGCCGTGTTCACAGTGAGAATGCTGTCGTTCAGGCTCTGGAAGACAGCTTCTGGGTCAAGCTCTCGCTGTATGCGACCTTTGCGGTGGGGGTGGCGGCGCTGGTTCTCCGGTCCGCACCGGGAACGGCCTTCGCGGACGACCCATTCAAGGGCGTGCTTTACGGCTTCATCATCGCCCTGACGGCGATTGTGATGTTTCACGTGAGTTTGCAGGATTCCTGCCGCCGCAACAGCCGCTTGCTGCTCGTGCTCGGTGGCATCACCGGACATTTGATCCTCGTTCGTGTCGTGATGTCTCTTGTGGACGTGGGAACCATTCCGGAAATTTTCAGATTTTTTGCCGTCCCTTTTGCCCTCGCGCCGATGCTACACGGCGTTTTGCTCGGACGCACGGTGGCGGCGTTTTCCTCGGTCTATGTCACGCTCATCGGTTGCCTGCTGGTGCCTCAAGGAGATGTGATCGGTTACATGATTTTGAGCCTCGTTTGTGGTCTGACCAGTGTGTTGCTGGCCTACCAGGTGCGGAAACGCCTCCAACTGCTCCAAGCTGGGATTTACATCGGAGCGGTTACGCTGGTGACCGGAGTGGCGCTGGGTCATTTGAATCTGGCCCAATGCTTTGGTCCCGATGCGGTCGAGCACCTGCAACACCTCGGCACAGGCAGCGCGGCAGCGTTTGGCACCGCGGTGATGACGGCTCTTCTCATCAGCGGTTTGTTGCCGCTTTTCGAAGGCACTTTCCACCTCACCACCGACATCTCATGGCTGGAGCTTAGCGACTTGAATCACAAGTTGTTGCGTCAAATGCAGCTCGAGGCTCCCGGGACCTTCCATCACAGCCTCGTCGTCGCTTCACTGGCTGAGGCTGCCGCAGAAAAAATCGGCGCGAATGCCCCAATGTGTCGTGTCTGTTCCTACTTCCACGACGTCGGAAAACTCAAAAAACCGGGCTACTTCATTGAGAACCAGCACGATGGCGGGGAAAATCCTCACGACTCGCTGACGCCCACGATGAGTTCGCTGATCATCATCGCCCACGTCAAAGACGGCGTGGATTTGGCGGTGAAGCATAAACTCAACCCGCGCATCATCGACGTGATCCAGGAGCACCATGGTGACTCGTTGGTCTATTATTTTTACCGCCGTGCCCAAGAGCAGAAGAAGGCGGAAATGGAAAAGGTGGATCGCCGTCTGGAAAATCCGGAGGACTTGCCCGTGGTGGAGGAAAAGAACTTCCGCTACCCCGGCCCGCGGCCAAGCACCCGCGAGAGCGGCATCATTTGCCTCGCCGACACCATCGAGAGCGCATCCCGATCCCTCGGTAAGCCCACTCCTGCCAAAATACGCACCCTCGTCGAGGACCTCATCCGCGCCAAAATCAATGACGGGCAGCTCGACGATTGCCCGCTCACGCTGCGCGAACTGGCCATCCTTAAAGATAGTTTTTCCGGCACGCTGCGCAGCATGTTGCACAGCCGCATCGACTATCCAAAAGACGACACCGCCACCGCCACCAAGCGGATTTCTGCGGATGCCACCCAGACCGGACGGGTGATCCCGATGCCCAAGCGCGCTTGATCTTTTTTTCCCAAAACCCCCATCGCCATGTCGCTCGAAGTCATCATCGGCAACAACCAAGAAGCCACCGAAATCCCAGAAAGCTGGCTGACCGCCTACGAGAGCGTGGCTCATGAGGCCGCCCGACTGGCCCTGGAAAATGCAGCGGATATGGATTGCCCGCTGTCTCATTTAGCCACGCTTGAGGTTGCCCTGGTAGACGATGCTACCAGCGACCAAGTCCATCGCGATTTCATGGAAATCGAGGGGCCGACCGATGTGATCACCTTTCATCATGGCGAAATCGTCATCGGCGCGGAAGTCGCTGGGCGCCAAGCGGCTGAGTATGGTGAACCGCTCGCCCGCGAAATTCTTCGCTACCTTGTCCACGGCCTGCTTCATCTCGCCGGCCACGAGGATGCCGATCCTGCGGAGCGTGCGACCATGGAAGCGGCGCAGGAGGAAATCGTCACGCGATTGTGGACACCCGAGTTGCGCGAGCGGCTTGGGGTCCAATGACTTTTCAATTTCCCAAGGAGCAATCCTCACTTGTGAAAGCCGTCGAGGACGAGGATGGTCAGCAGCTCCATGACTGACGTTTCCTGCAACCCGATCCGCCATTCTTTTTGCCGTTGGTGCTACGACAGCATTCCACTCGAAGATCTCTGCATCGCCGCCAAGAACTTGGGAATTCCCTCCATCGATTTGGTGATGCCGGAAGATCTCGCGCTTCTCGCCCGCCACGGTCTCGTTTGCCCAATGATCAGTTTTCCCACTGGCGAAACGCCCCAAGGAGTGCTCGTTGGACGCATTGAAAAAGCCTTCAACCGTATAGAGCACCACGACACGCTGGTCCGCATCTACGAACCCCATCTGCGAGCTGCTGCATCCGGAGGGGCGAAAAACGTCATTGTTTTCTCTGGCAATCGCGAGGGGATTTCCGACGAGGATGGTCTGGAAAATTGTGCCATCGGCCTGCGCCGTCTGCTTCCTCTTGCCGCAGAACTTGGTCTCACGCTGGTCATGGAACTGCTCAACAGCAAAGTCGATCACCCAGATTATCAATGCGATCGCAGCGCTTGGGGCATACGTCTTTGCGAAATGCTGGATAGCCCCAACTTCGGTCTCCTCTACGATATCTATCACATGCAAATCATGGAAGGGGACATCATCCGCACCATCCGTGAAAATCACCGCTGGTTCACCCACTACCACACCGGTGGCTGCCCGGGTCGCAACGAAATTGACCAACGGCAGGAGCTCCACTACCCGGCCATCATGCGTGCCATCTCAGCCACCGGTTACACGGGCTTCGTCGCGCAAGAATTCATTCCTGCGGATGCCGATCCGCTCGCCAGCCTCAAACAAGCCGTGGGAATTTGCACCCTCTGAAGCCATCCTGAACTTGGCCTGGCAGATAGAAAATAAATGGCGGAGAGGGTGGGATTTGAACCCACGGTAGCTGTTACACTACGTCTGATTTCGAATCAGGTGCCATAGACCACTCGACCACCTCTCCTCGGTTGGCGGCGGAAAACTGGATGCTCGTCCCCGCTTTGTAAAGTCTCCAATTCACTCGAATTTTAGGACTTCAGGGTAAACGAAATGAACTCTCAACCACGCGGTGTAGCCGAGAGTTCAAATGGTTCAAGACGAGCGGTCCTTATTCATCAAGACCGGCAAATCCATCGAGCGATTTGGGGACGAGAACTTCTCCGACAGAGTGCATCACGCCATTGGTGGCGAGCACGTCAGCGCTGAAGACCTTGGTGTCTCCGACCTCGATTTCTGAGGCATCGACTTCAATCTCAACCTTTTCGCCGTTCATCGTTTTGACTTGGCCTTCCTTGAGATCAGCCGCCATCACCTTTCCGGGGACCACGTGGAAGAGCAGCAGCGAGCGAAGCTTTTCCTTGTTCTCAGGCAGCAAGAGCTTGTCGACGGTGCCCGCAGGCAGCTTGCCGAAGGCTTCATCGGTGGGAGCGAAGATCGTGAAAGTTCCTTTTTGCCCGAGGGTGATATCGAGTTCTGACGCTTTGAGCGCTTGGGCAAGGATGGCAAAGGTCACGCTGTCGCGTATTGTGTCGCTGAGAGAGCCCGGCTCAATCGGATCTTTGGCGGGTGCGGTTTCGCCGATGGTCGCTCCAGTTACGGCTGCTTGGGGATCCACGGCGGGTTCTTGGGCGAGTAGTGACGAGCCAATGGCCAGAGAAACGGCGGTGGTGAGAATGCTGAATCGTGTCGTTTTCATAGGTTCTTGTGGATGGTTTGGGGCGAATGGATCAAATCCATGACGGGTATCGATCCTTCAGCCGATTCGCCAATCGCAGAACCTGCACCAGTCTCTGAATGGACGTTGGAAGAGTTGTTTAAGTCATGCAATTAGAACGGGTTGTGACTTGAATTGAGGCTTGGTGAAATTTGCCTGTGGAAGCCAAAGCTTTGCAGATTCCCGCAAACAGATTGCAAGATGCATGTTGAGCCATGGAGCGGAGAGATGCTCACACGGGGGAAATGCCTTCTCTGAATCGGGACCTACTGCGGGCGATGGGCCGAATGATCAAACGTCACGCAATCCAATTGCCGATGAGGGCTTGCCGAGGACGCGGCAACTCTAAGGGCATTGCGGACAGACGCCGAAAAACTCAAGCTCGTGGTGGAGATTGCGATATCCGGTTTTATCACGGATCTCGTCCTCAAGCTGATGAACCGGACAGGGTGCATTGATCGCCTCGATGCTGCCGCAACTGGTGCAGATGAGGTAGTCGCTGTGGCGGCCGGGGACGATGAGCGTGAAATAGGCAGCGCGTTCGTGAAGGCCGAGCCTGCGCACGATGCCGTGTCCGGCGAGGCGTTGGAGCAGGCGAAATACGGTGGCCTTGTCGCATTGGTCGATGAGACGCTCAGAGCTGGCGAGTTCCGCCAGCGTCATCGGTCGTGGACTTTCCAAGAGCGTGGCGAGGAGTTCCTCAAGCGCCCGGGTGCGGCGCAGCCCGGCCCCACGGCAGCGATGGATCGTTTCCTGAACTACGGGGTGCATGGCCGACGCAACGTAGGGCGGGGGATTGGTCGGGACAAGCATTCCGCCACGATGGGTTCAGAGAACCTCGGCGACGAAGCTTTCCTTTTCAAAAATCCGAAACGCTTCGGGTTCCTCGCCAGTGCCGAGAAAGCGCGGCGGGATGTTGAGCTGATCGTGAATGGTCACGGCGATGCCGCCCTTCCCGGAGCCATCGAGTTTGGTGATGATGAGTCCGTCAAGCGGGCTGGCTTTGTGAAATTCCTTGGCCTGCTGGAGCGCGTTGGAGCCGGTGGTTGCATCCACGACGAGAAGAGTGAGATGCGGGGCGGTTTCGTCCTGCTTCGCGAGGGTGCGACGGATTTTCCCCAGCTCTTCCATCAGGTTATGGCGCGTATGGATGCGGCCAGCGGTGTCGCAGATGAGGAATTCAGTTTTCGCGGCGATGGCTTTTTGGTGGGCGTGGAAGCAGACCGAAGATGGATCGGCGTTGGTGTTGCCGGTGACGACTGGGATATCGAGTCGTTCGCCCCAACGTTTGAGCTGCTCCACAGCGGCGGCGCGGAACGTGTCGGCGGCGGCGAGGATGACGGACCGATTGCGTTTTCTCAGCCACAGACCGAGTTTGGCGGACGAGGTTGTCTTGCCGGTGCCGTTTACGCCGACGACGAGGATGACAAACGGTTTGCCATCCGCGCGCGGAGTGGGCGGGAGAAAATTATCCGGTAGGCGTCTGGAGAGCTGGCGGCGGGTGACCTCCACCACATCTTCGCCGGAAACCTCACGGCCAAGGTCCTGCAACTCATCGATGATTGAGGTGGTCGCTTGGATGCCGAGGTCCGAGCTGATGAGATCCGCCTCCAACTCGTCCCAGTCGATTTCCGCGCGGTTGGTGACCTTGTTGAGTAGGGATTTGAAAAAGCCTGCCATGCGGGGGAAAGAAACAAGACACAAGACGCCAGACTTCAAGACCCAAGAAGAAGAATCTGATGGGATGGGCGAAAGTCGCGCCGCCGAACTGACTTTCCTAGTCTGGGATTGGATTTCACCGCCACAAGGACTGCGAATAAGCCAAAAAAAACGGTGGCGGAATATTTTCCCGCCACCGTGGATCAAAGCGAATGCGGTTCGCTTAAGACTTTTTGCTCATCAGACGACGGAAGGAACCGAGACCAAGCAGCGATCCTCCAAGCAAGACGAGTGTGGTGCCGCCATCTGGAACTCCAGGAGTGTCGTCTGGTGGGGTCCAATTGAATAGGGCGATGTGGGAAAGCCCAGTGGATGGTCCTGACAGCTGATTTGGCAACGTTTGAGTCCCAGTAAGGTCTCCAACGTACCATGCATATCCGTTCTGACCGAATTTACCGTAGAGATAGGTGTAGCCGGTAATGTCGAAACTCCAGCTATTGGTTGCAGCTGTAAGAGCCGGAGTGAACGCTCCCGAAGGGGTTGGGAGTGGAGTAAACACGTTGGTGGAGCGGGTGAAGGTATGCACTTCATTTTGGTTTCCACCATTTCCCAACGCGCCGTTGGTTGCCGTGTCGGTTGTTCCTACAGTCATGCTGACCAAGAACTCCATGTAGTTTAATTCTTCTTGGGCACCGGAAGGGGTAGCATCCACAACCGATCCGATGTAGTAAGAATCGTTGAATGCCAGTGCATTAGCGCTGATGGACGCTGCCACAAGAGTCACTGCGATTGTCAACGCAGGGGTCAGCGTGCAGAACTTTGAGATTTTTGTTTTCATATATTCTGGGGGGTAAAGTTGAGAACAACCACGGTGAAGCAACCCTTGTGCCACCTTGATGGGCTAGGGTGTAACTGATTGATTATTAAAACGCTATTTTGTGTGGGCCATGTTTGAGCAGCAATGCGGTGTAAGGTTTTTCGACAGGGAAGTTGAGAATCGTAAGGATTTCCAAGTTTCACGTCAGACTCCTCCCGAGAAGCGGTTGGTCGTGCCCGTTGTGATTCCTGTGCCTTTGCCCGGCTTGCTCTTGTGTCTTGAAGTCTTGGGTCTTAGGTCTTCTCCCCGATGCCGAAGATCCACGTGCTCCCTGATATCCTCGCCAGCCAAGTGGCGGCGGGGGAGGTGGTCGAGCGTCCCGCTTCGGTGGTCAAGGAACTGGTGGAAAACAGCATCGACGCCGGGGCGCGTGAGGTGCGAGTGGACATCGACCGCGGCGGCGCTGCTCTGATCCGGGTGAGCGATGATGGTTGTGGGATGTCGCGGGAAGACGCGCTGCTTTCGTTGGAAAGGCATGCGACGAGCAAGTTGCGCACGGCGGGGGATTTGGCATCCATCCTGACGCTGGGATTCCGCGGCGAAGCGGTACCGAGCATCGCGAGTGTTTCGCGTTTCCGGTTGGTGACGCGTGAGGTCAATGCGGTGGTGGGCACAGAGATCGTGGTCGACGGAGGCAAGGTGCGTGATGTGCGGGACGCGGGTTGTGCGCCGGGGACAGTGGTCGAGGCGAAATCGTTGTTTTTTAACATGCCAGCGCGGCTGAAATTCCTGCGGGCTGAGACTACGGAGGCTGCCCATGTGGAGCACCAGTTGCGCTTGCACGCGTTGGCGGCACCGGGGGTGCGCTTTCGCTTGCGGCGTGACGACAGGGAGATTTTCGATTTGCCGGCGGCGGCGAAGGCGGTGGATCGGGTGCGGCAATTGCTGGGGACGGGTTTGTCGCGTGAGCTGATCCCGTTGCCACTGACGCAGGGCAATGGGGTTTCGGTGGAGGGCTTCCTCCTGCCAGCCAGTCATGCTCGGAAAGGACGGCGGCATCAGTTTGTTTTTCTGAACGGTAGGCCGGTGGAAGACCCGGTGATTTCGCGGGCCTTGGCCGAGGGATTTCGCGGCGCACTGGAGCAAGGCCTCTATCCAGCGGCTTGGTTGTGGTTGAATCTTGAACCGACCTTGGTGGATGTGAATGTGCATCCGGCGAAGCGCGAGGTGCGCTTTCATCGGCCGCAGGACGTGAAAGAGGTGATTCTAACGGCGGTGATGATGGCGCTGAAGCCGTCAGCTCCATCCGCCCCAAGGCGCGAGGCAGCGCCGATTTCGCCCTCGTTGGACCTCGGGCGTGACGCGGTGGAGGTTGCGCCAGATCGGCAAATTTTTCAAACTCCGCAGCCGATGCTGATGGAACTGGAAGCACCAGCGGTGACGGTGGAAATGACCGGTACCTCCGCCCCCTCTTTGAAGGGGGGGGCGCCGGATTTTCGCATCATCGGAATGTTGCACCAGCGCTTTGTGATTTTGGAAAGCGGCGACGGGCTGGTGCTGCTAGATCCGAAGGCGGCGTGGGAAAGGATTTTTTACGAACGCATCATGCACCATGGCGATGGTGTGTTGGAAACGCAGGGTCTGTTAGTTCCTGTGTTGCTAGAATTGGATCCGCGGGATCTCGATCTGGTGCTGCGGGAGCGAATGGCCTTGCAGGAATCCGGGGTGGAGGTGGAGGCATTCGGCGGCAACACGTTGCATGTCCGTAGTCTGCCGGCCTGCTTGCCGGTGGAGGATCCACGCACCTTCTTGGGAGCTCTGCTCGACGAGCTGTTGCATGGATCCTCACCGGGAGCGCGGTTCACGATCGAACGGTTAGCTCGGGTGCTGGCAAAGCGCTCTTCCACCTTGGTGACGCCGCGTCTATCCGAAACTCAAAGCCTGTTGGCTGATCTGTTTGCCTGTGAACTGCCGTATTGCGCGGCAGATGGGCGACCTACCCTAACGGAGTTTGGAATGAGTGAGTTGGATCGTCGCTTCGGCGCGGGCAAGGGATGACGCCGATCTTACGCGTTTGCGTGAAATCCAGGACTTTCATTGCTGGGGCGTCGGATGGATAGTCACGTCAGCTTAAACGTCGTTTGAGCCAACATATCACCCTCCAGCCGACTATCTCCCCCGATGCTCGTCCGGCGGCCCGAGGACGGAATTTGTTCCGTCTCGACCGTTTGCCAACTCTTTCAGGCACCCCCGCCTGAGGAGTCCGGCAGAAGGCTATGTTTTCATCCCCCCAACACCCCCCCATCCCCCCATGAGAACCAGTCAACTGGCAGCTCTTGCTGTCTCCATTGTGTCAATGAACACTGTTGTTTCTAATTCCGTCCTGGCCGGTAGCACCACCACCACCACGACAACGACCACCACCACGACGACTGCGACTTCGCCGTCAGTGCCTGTCGGTTGGTTGAACACGGGATCAACTTCCATCCTTGCCGGCGGAAAGGCATCCCTTTCGTGGGGCATCACCTATCCTTCCGTGGTGACGGATCACGTCACCATCACCAACACCAACACGGTGACCACCGACGAAAAACTTGATGTTGAGGTTCGTGTGTTGGGTGCAGGTGTTACGGTGAGTAATACCAGCGGATCGAACCTTTCCTTCGTTCCTACGGAAGCGCAGATGAGTATTAGTGGCGCATCTTACAACCGGATTTTCTACGGCACGAACAGCAATGTGAAGCCGAGCCATATCGTCTATTCGGGAACCCTCAGTAAAGGCGCTAGTCTGCGCTTCGGCGGCCGCTATTTCTACAATGGATCATGGGGTAGTAATTACACCTCATCCAGTGGCACGAATAACGTGCGCACCCTTGTTAATGGCGAAACACCACCGACGACCTATCCGCTGATCAACGCACCGACTCTTGAAAACTTCATCAAACCCTATCTGGACTCCACCGGAAAAGTGAAAATTGGTCCCATGGACGTGATCGTCTTTATGGAACTCACTCACACCGACGCTCAACGATACAATCAAGGTTACGACCTCCAAGATATGGTTTTGCTGGTTACCTTTAAGACTAAGAATTGACATCCCCTTGCGGTGTTTTTGCTAACTTTATCCTCATGAAATCATCCCAACTCATCGCCTTCGCATGCTGCCTAGGATCCGCCCTGGCCAGTCCAGGACAAAGCACTCCGATTATGCGGGATGCTGTTACTCATGATCAGCTTGTCGCAGGTCAGCGCCAAGCGCAGCAGCAAGATCCGATGCGTAGTCTCGCCGTGGCCACCGGAGAGGATCCATCGTTGAAGAATCGACCTGCGGATTTGTTGAAGCGGTCCGACGTGATCTCCTTCAATGGCTTGGCAACGCTGGTCCCCAAGCGGGCCATACTATCCATTCCAGAAAATCTGAAGAATAGACTCTCCGAGATTGGTGAGAATCGCTTGGTTTCTTGGTCTGAATTCTATGCTGCAAATCGCGCATGGATCACCACCGAGGAAGTTACCTACGATCAAGCTGCCGGTGCGGAAAAACTGCCTGAAAAAACCACCGCACGCTTGGTCAAAAGCGCCAATCTTGTCGTCGCCACTTATCTTGGCGGACCCATCTCTGTTGCTGCTCTCGCGGTAGCTTCAACTTCGCCACAACCTCAAAACTAATTTTTATGAAAACGACCTTACTTAAACTCCTTGTCGTCGCCTTCGCCTGTGGACAAGCCGCAGGTCAAGCCGGAGGAAGTTATACCAATTTCATTCGTCAGGTGAATAGCCTGCCTACGGTTGAGTGGGATATGTCCGTTGCGGCTTCAGGAAATCAACAAGAGTCTGCGTTGCCTGTTCTGATCGGCGGATCGCGATTCGAACTTTGGACCGTGCTCAACACCCCGCTGACAAATTACTTGCTGGATGCCCGCACGGTTGGTGCACACATGCCGAAGGCCGAGATCGTCATTCGTTCGGAAGATCCTTACTCGGAGATCCCTCGGACACGTGCTGATAGGCCGTTTTTTGTGGATGTGACAGCGAGCGGCTTGCTCTCGGGTGCAACAGATCCCGAGTCTGCCAAATCGGTGACGCTGCTGCGTCATGTGCAGTCTTACGGCAGCACCGGAAACGGGCGTGATCTGGATCGGACTCAGGCCACTTTGTTAAGCCAAGGGCTGATCACCACCAACGCCACCCAGACGCTGACCTACGAGCTCAATACGATTCCAGGAGACAACCGAGCTAAGGTTCGCGGTGAGGAGCGTTTCTCGGTTTTTGGGCAGGTTTCCGAAGGCCAACCGCAATCGCAAATCGCGTCACGCTACGTCCAAATTTGGCCGGTGGCAGACGGCTCGATCAGTGGCATCGCTGCAAATGAAGTGGTTCGTTTCAAAGCCCCCGACCTCACTGTGGCACTCAATGATCTCTATCCGACTTCCAACACGTACACACAGCTCTATCCTGGCGCGGCCAAGTTGGGTGTGGCTGGAACTCGCATCCCAGAGGCCTCTGTCGTTTCCACGGACACCACCCCAGTTAACGCTGTGCTCAGCATCAAAAACTATGACGAATTGCTCAGCGCGGATGGTGTGTGGACCATCGAAGTGATCACGGAGACGCCGTTTGGTGTCGAGCGTCTGGCGCATGTCTCGTTCAAAGTGGATAGAACGATGGAATTGAATGGCCAGTTCACCACCATGGAGTGAACGGGCCGCAAGGCTTGCGACGGTGGGGCGTTCTGGCTACACCATCGTCCGCGAGCCATGCCATTGATCCCGGAATCCAGTTATCACGCGCCATCTTGGTTGCCGGGCGGTCATACGCAGACGGTGTGGCCAGCCTTGTTTCGGCGCGTCTGCAAGATTACGGGAAATCCAGAACGACTGGAACTGGCGGACGGAGATTTCATCGATCTGGAATGGAAGGTGCAGGGCAGCTGCCGACTCGCCATTCTGTCCCACGGGCTGGAGGCTGACTTTCTAACGGGATACATCCAAGGCATGGCCACGGCGCTCGTCCGCCGTGGATGGGATGTGCTGGTGTGGAATTTTCGCGGCTGCGGCAGCGAGGGCAATCGGCTGCTGCGAATGTATCACAGCGGTGCGACTGAGGACCTAGATGCGGTGGTCCGCCATGCCATGGAAAATCATCCGGCGGAATCGATTGATCTGATAGGGTTCAGCTTGGGTGGCAACCTGACTTTGAAATATCTCGGCGAGGACGCGGCGGGTTTGACGAAGAAGATTCACCGTGCGGTCGCCATTTCAGTGCCCTGTGATCTGGCATGTTCGTCCCGCGAGCTTTCCTTGTTGTCCAACAAGATTTATATGGAGCGCTTTCTCATAGCGATGCGGGCGAAGATACGGGCGAAGGGCAAGATGTTTCCCGGAGAACTTGATCTAACGGGGTTGGCAAGAGTGAAGACTTTCCAGGAGTTCGACGATCGCTACACCGCGCCCATCCACGGCTTTTGCGACGCGGCGGACTATTGGAAAAGGAACAGCTGCCGCAATTTTATCCCGGGCATCCGTGTGCCGACCTTGCTGATCAACGCCCGCAACGATCCATTTCTTGGCAAGGATTGCTATCCGGAAGCCGAGGCGGTGGCGAGCGAGTGCCTGTTTTTAGAAACACCCGCGACTGGTGGTCATGTTGGGTTTCCGACCTTTAGAAAGGGCGGGGAATACTGGTCTGAAACGCGTGCGGTTGAGTTTTTAGAGAGTTAGATCGAGCCCTCTCGTAGGCTCATCGGTCGCTCAAGCGAAGGGCTGCGGACGAAGTCGGTAAACTCGCGACGGAAGAATGGCTCGAAGCTCGGATGGAATTTCACTTTTCGCCGCGATGCATCCGGGGAATGCTGCGCGGGTGATCCAAAAATCATCCGGGCTAGGAGCACCTGCCGCGACGGCCTTGGTGGTGGCGAACATGATAGGCACTGGCGTTTTTGTTTCGCTGGGCTACCAGCTGGTGGATTTTACCTCAGCGCCGCCCATCATGCTGCTGTGGCTCGTCGGCGGAGTGGTCGCGTTGTGCGGTGCGCTTTCCTATGCACGCTTGTCCGAACTGCTGCCTCGCTCGGGCGGTGAGTATCATTTTCTCGGCGCAATCTATCATCCATCGTTCGGTTTCATGGCGGGGTTGCTGTCGGCGATTGTTGGATTTGGGGTGCCGACCGCGATCACGGCGTTGGCGATGGGAGGTTATTTGTCGAAGGCTTGGCCGGCGGTGCCGCCACGTGCAGCTGCGGTGGCGGTGATTTTAGTCGGGGCGCTGGCCCATGGCCTGAGCGCGCGGACCAGCGGACGGGTCCAGCTTTTTAGCACCACGCTCAAGCTCATGCTCATCGCGCTGTTCATCATTTCGGTGATGGTTTTACCAGGCAAGGGCGACATCCGCTGGGCCATCCATGCTGCTGAAGACATGCAACAGATTCTAAAACCGGCGTTTGCGATTGCGGTTTTCTACGTCTTCTATTCCTACAGCGGATGGAACGCGGCGGTTTATGGATTGGAGGAATGGCGGGAACCGGGGACTACGGTGCGGCGCGCCTTGGTCGGCGGAAGTCTGTTCGTGACGGTCCTTTACATCGCGTTGAATGCCGCCTTCCTCGTCGCGGCACCAGTGTCTGAGCTGACCGGGCAGCAGGAAATCGCGCACGTCGCGGCGTCTGCATTGTTCGGTCCGCAGGCAGGGCGGGTGGTGTCTGGATTGTTCGCGGTGGGCTTGTTTGCGTCGGTCAGCGCGTTGTTGTGGGCGGGGCCGCGCGTGCTTGGGACGATGGGGCGGGACATCCGCGCGCTGCGATTTTTCGCGGCGGGTGGCGAGGTGCCGCTTAAAGCGTTGTTGTTCCAAACGGTGCTGGCCATCGGGATGGTGCTCGCGGGAGATTTTGGATTTTTGATCAATTTCACCCAGACGGGACTCACCTTGTGCACCTTTCTAACTGTGCTCGGATTGCTGGTCCTGGCAAAGCGCGGGCAGCATGTTGGTGTGGGAACGATGGCTACGGCCTTGATTTTCGTGGCGTTCACCGGTTTTGTCATCGTGCGCTTGTTCTTCGCGGAACCGCTCGCTGCATCCTGCGGCATCGCCACCGCGTTGGTCTGTGCGCTGTTGTGGTATCCCATCAAATCCTTTTCCAAATGAAATTCCTACTGCTGTTCGCTCCGTTTTTGTTAGTCGCCTGTTCGTCCAAGCCGGAAGTCCACCGAGACGCCGCTGGGAACGAAATTCCCGCGCCTTTTGTCATCGTGGAAGGCCAGGCTACTCCCACCGATGTCGCGCTTTTTCTCGCGGGCCGACCTGTGGCGAACGGCTCGCGACTATCTCGCCTTCAACAGACTGGCGAATATCGTGCGTTTTCCCGTGACAGCTTGAACAAGTGGAACCTGCGGACCTCGAAGCGCATCGCCGCCCAAAATATCTGGCAAGCGCAGTATATCTATCCGCTCGTCGGCAAGCCGAGGACGCTCGTCTATCCATTCGGTGGGCCTGATCTGTTGTACGCGATGGGGATGTTTCCAGAAGCCTCGCGCTACGTGTTGCTCGGGCTGGAGCCAGCGGGCGGGCTGCCCGATTTGGAGGGCGCGGAACCCGGTGCAGTGATTGCCTCGCTGGATAGGCACGCGCTTTCGGTGAACACGCAGCTGCTCCACGGCTATTTCATCACCAAGGACATGAAAACCGATTTTTCAAACGGTCCATTGCAAGGCGTGACGCCCATTCTGCTCACGTCGCTGGGCCTGATGCAGGCGCGCATCGATGCCATCCAAAACACCAACGCGGGTGGAAACCCTGCGGTGCAAATCGATTTCACGCTGCCTGGCTACGGTCGCAAATCCGTGACCTATGTTTCTGGCGATCTTTCTAACGGTGGATTCAAAGGTGGCTACGAATCGTGGCTTTCCTCGGTTGGATCCGGCTCGGTGGCTTACTTCAAAGCCGCTTCTTACCTGATGCAGGATGCTGGTTTCAGTGCGGCGAAGAACTGGGTGCTGGGCAACTGCCGCGCCATCGTTCAGGACGATTCTGGAATTCCCTACAAGTCCTTCGATGCTTCGCAGTGGGACATTCATCTGTTCGGTCGCTACTACGCTCCGATCGAGTTTTTCGCCCGGCATTCGCAGCCCGACTTGCGCACCGCCTACGAGGCGGCGGGCCCACGGCCGGGCATCACTTTTGGGTCTGGCTATCAGATGAAGGCTGCTGATGCGAACCTGACTATCGCCGTCCGCCGATGATCCCGCACAAACGCCGCGATTTCCTCAAGCTCGTCGGTCTAGCTGCCGCCGGATTGACGGGGTGTGCAGGCGGTGCTGCGGAGTCATGGTCGAGGCAGGAAATGGATCTCATTGAGGCGACCGCAGGTGCGAACGGTGGCAAGAGTTGGGCGGTTTGGGATGGCCGCCGCCGAGTCGCTGCCTCGAACGCGGGTGAACGTGGTCCGACGCTGAGCATCACCAAATCCATCGCCACGCTGGCCGCAAGTCGTGCCGCGACGGACGGTTGGTTGAATCCATCCGAACGCGTCGCGGACACGCTCATCGAATGGCGCAGCGACCCGTTGAAGTCTCGCATCACGGTGGGCATGCTGCTCCAACAGGTTTCAGGACTGGAAGCCGGGGTGATCTCGCTCTATCGGAACCAACCGCGCGACAAGGGACGTGCTGCAGTGGCTTTGCGTTGTGTCGATGCGCCAGGCACGGTTTTCCGCTATGGGCCTGGGCATTGGGAAACATTGGCCGAAGTGATGCGGCGTAAATTGTCCAGAAATAGGGAGACGCTTTCCGAGTTCATGCGACGCGCCGTGATGAATCCCATCGGATTGAATGCGAATCACTGGCGTGCGGACTTGCAAGGAGTTCCGTATTTTTCCACCGGCACCGAACTCGATGTAGGCGAACTCGGGCGACTCGGATTCACGATAGGTCGTTTGCTGAGCGGCGCGAATTCGGACGGAATTTCGGCAGAAAGTTTTGCCAACATGAGCCGTCCGTCGACCGTGAACCCGATGTTCGGCGGTGGCTTGTGGCGGAACAGTCGAGCGAACCAATCAGACGCGACGGCCATCGAGGTGGAGCGCGTGATCGACCATCCGATGTTAGGGGCATTTTGGAATCGTGGCTGCCTGTCCCGTCGGCAGCCGTCGAGTCTGGTCGCGTTGATCGGTTCCAGCGGCCGTCGCGTTTACATTTGGCCGGACGAGAAAAAGTGCTTCGCTCGTCTCGCGTGGTCCGGTGGGAAATGGAGTGATTCCGCGTTCCTCTCGCGCCTCGGTTGAAGGAGTGGATTGGCGAGATTCCGGGTTGCGCGCGGGGCAGGTGGCGGGCAACCTGCGCGGAGTCCATGGCCCGTCACGAGCGGGAACGGGCTTTTCCCCGACTCATGAATAATTTCCGTGGTGAATCGTCCAAGATCGCGCTGGGGCCTGTCGGTTCTCCCGAGCCGGACGTTCCGCTGAACGATCCAGACGAGGATTTCCGCTTGGTCGCGCTGGCGCAACAGGGCGACATGACGGCCTATGACGCGTTGGTCACCCGGCACCGGGGAAGAATCTACGCCATGATACGCAACATGATCCATCAGGAGGCCGACGCGTGGGACATCTGTCAGGATGTTTTCATCAAGGCATGGAATGCGCTTCCACGGTTCGAAGCCAAAGCGCGTTTCTCCACATGGATCTATCGCATCGCCCACAACGCGGTTTACGACTGGGTGCGAAAACGAAAAATCGAAAGCGTCGGCGAACTAAACGACGAAATTTTCACTCGCGAGAAGATTGATGCCGGGTCCTTCACCACACCTGCCGGGGGCGAGTCGCCGGACGATTCGATGGTCAAGGGCGAGCTACGGACGAAGATCGAGGCGGCATTGGCAAAACTTTCTCCAGATCATCGCGAGGTGGTTATCCTGAAAGATGTGCAGGGCCTCTCGTATAAGGAAATCGCCGATGCCATGGCCTGCTCGCTCGGCACGGTGATGAGCCGACTTTACTACGCGCGTCAGAAACTCCAAGCCATGCTCAAAGATGAATACGAATCCCGATGAAGCAACGCTGGCCTTGTGGCTGGACGATGAACTGACCGGCGAGGAACTCGCCGCAGTCGAGGCATGGGCCGCTGGGAATCCCGACCAGCTCGCGGCTCGTGACGAAATTCGCAAGTGGCGATCCATGATCTCTGCGGCTGTCCCGGCCGTAGTCGAACCTCCCTATCCCGATTTTTTCAACAGCCGAGTGATGCAGGGAATCCGCGATTGCACCGCGAAACCTGTGCCGCGCAAACCGCTGTTTTTCCGCAACTGGTTGATGCCGATGGCCGCTTGCGCAGGCATGGCGTTGGCATTTTGGATCGGCAAGCAGTCACACGCTCCCGTTGAACCGGTTTACAATGTGGCCGGTGCGCCGCGGGCCATTCCGGTGGATCCTGTCCTTTACACACCAGAAAAAGGCGTGGATGCCGAGTGGTTTGCGAGCGACAGGGCATCGGCCACGGTCATCGTGTTGAGTGGTGTGGCGGCGATCCCCGATTCCACCGATTTTTCAGAAACAGTCTATCTGCCGATGGCGCGAGACATCGATTCCACCGCGCATTCGGACCTCCATCCTGCCACTTTCAAAAACTGATGAGGCGACTGCGGAAATGGCTGATCTTGGGGCTGACGACTTGCTGCATCGTGGCGGCGCAGAATGCCAGCGCTCAAACGGATCCAGGTAAAGCGGTGATCGGGCGCGTGGGGTTCACCGTTTATTATGCGACCAACGGCGACCCTGCGACTGCCGGAACGCGATCCACACCGGTAGGGGATGCGATCGAGGCGCGTTTGCGCAGCGAGGACCGTTTGAGTTTCAAGCATTACCGCATCCTCGGCCACGAGGTGCAGCCGTTGTTGCGAAGCTACGAAAGCTGGGCGCAGCCGCTGCGACCGTCGGACGAGGTGCTGGTGCGCTTCGAGGCTCGCAGCAAACCGACCAAGGAGGCCACCAAGCTGGACCTAGAGCTTTGGTTGAGTCGTAAAAAAATCCTCAAAACGGATGTTCTTCTCACCGGTGATCTTCCGCTTTTCATCCTCGGGCCAGAGTGGCGCGGCGGACGTTTGATTATCGGAGCGGCCCTTGCGCCGAAGAAAAAACCCGGCTCTTAATATTCTCATGAAAGCACTGACCGCCCTGTTGCTGATGTTTCCTGCGCTCGCCCACGCGGCGGCATTGGAATTCAAGGAACTCACCAAAAATCAAGAAGCCGCTGTGGACGCAACCATCGTCACCACGGATTTCCCGTTCACCAACACCAGCGACAAGCCGGTGACCATCACCGACAGCGATCCCGGATGCACCTGCCTGACGGTGGAAGTCTCGGGCGGGAAGCTCAAGTATCAGCCCGGCGAGTCTGGCGTCATCCGCACCACCTTCAATGTGGAGAACAACACCGGCGACGTGGAAAAGAACATCGCGATCTGGCTGAACGATGATCCGAAGAGCAAGCCGTCCGTCCATTTGAAGGTAAATTTTCACATCCCGATCTTGGTAAATCTGGAGCCAAAGACACTTTCCTGGGACATCGGTGGCAAGGTGGAAGCGAAGACCATCCACATCAAAATGGCGGAAGGAAGCACGATCAACGTCCTTAATGTGAACGCAAAGGACTCATTCAAAACGGAACTCAACACTCTCGAAAAAGGCCGCGAGTATGAATTGGTTGTGACGCCGAAGTCTGTCGATGGACCGGATCTGAGTGTGATTCGCATCGAAACGGACAGCCGTATTTCCAAGCAAAAGGTGCAGCAGGCGTTCGCGGTGGTTCGCAAGCCCGTCGTGAAGCCGCAAGCCGCCAAAGAATGAATGCGATCGGTGAGATTTTAGCGATCGCCACCATCGCGTTCGCCGCCGCAGGGGGGACCTTTCTTGTGAGCGGTCCTCCATCGCGTTCGGTCCAATGCGATCCTGCGACGCTGAAACCCGACGAAATTTGCCTCCAGCAGATCGTTTGGGACGAACCGACGCTGTGGGTGGATGCCCGACATCGAAAGGATTGGGAGAAAAATGGTCTGCCTGGATCCGCGTTGTGGAATCTTGACGTGGGCGAAGACATGCAGGCGTTTGAGGCGGAAATCGCTACGCGTATCTTAGAAACGCCGCGGGTGATCGTCTATTGCGGCGATGAGAATTGCGGCTTGAGTCGCCAAGTGGCGGATCGCATTCGCAGTCTCGGGTTGGCCAGCGAAGTTTTGGTGCTGCACGGTGGCTGGCGCGCACTTTCGGAAGCGGGGCGAGTCAAGGATTCCAGTCCAGGGTCTTGAGATCGATGGCCTCCAAGTAGGGCGTTTCGGGCCTGTCTTCGAAATTCCAGCGCAACATGACGGTGCAGGGGCGAGCTTTGCCGAAGCTTAAGTCATAGGTGCCGTCTTCAAGCATCAGTCCGATGCGCGATTGGCGGCCGAAATATGCGCGGCTGATTTCGCGCTCGTTTTCCCGAGCCAACAGCTTGAGCGTGAGCTTCTTCTCCTTGTTTGGCACTTGCTCGTCATTGCACGAAGCAACTGGATAAACGATGACCTGAAACAGCCCAGCCTTGTCCGTCGGAACCTTGATGTAGGCGGCGAGTCGTCCGCCAAAAGAGTCGAGAAAGGGATCTGCGACCACCTTGGGATCGGCACCGCCACGCTTGCGAACGAGGATGGTGTGGGGATCGAGGTTGTTGTTTCCGGCGTCGAAATCGACATGGTAAAAATAGTCGACCACTTGTTCGACCGGATTGGTTTCGCGTGCTTCTTGGAGGATGTTGGAGGCGGCGGGAAGGGCGGCGGCGAGACTGGATTTGGCGAGTTCCGTTTCAGTGGTTTTGGTTTCGATGAGCGAAAGCCGTTCGTTGAGAGAGGATGCCGTCAGAAACTTTTCCAGGACTTCATAGGCTTCGAGCGCCGGGTCGATGGCTTCGATTCCTTGCGGAAGTTCGGGCGGTGCACTGAGGACCGTATCCGGGGGCAAAGGGGGGCTTGCAGAGGATGAGTTGGCTGGCGGGCTGAGCGAATGGGGCGCGGGAGACGAAATTTCCGCTGCATGGCTGAGGCGAGACGTTTGCTTGCCCTGAGTGGGGGATTTGGCGGATCGGTTGGACAGGATGGTGAGTATGGCGAAGACCGCTGCGGCGGCCAAAATAGAGAAGAAAACCAGCGGGAGCAGAACGCGGATGATGCGGGAGGAGAACGTGGAGTTGGGGCGCTTGTTGAATACCACCGGACTCCCATGCCCTAGGGTTTCTGGCATGGGTTTGGCGACGAGGTCTCCTGTGCTTTCACGTTTAGGCCGTTGACGAGGTTCTGGCCGTAAAATCAATGGATCTGCCGCAGAGGGGGGAGGAACCGCAAAAGAGGCAGGAAAGGAGGGCGGCTGGGTGGTTGCCGAAGCATCATCGGGTCCCGGAATCGTCGTCACGTCCACGGGAAGACGCGGCACTTCGGGCCTCTCTGGCGGGAGCACCGTGGCAGATGTCTCGCGTGGAAGGCTTTCGAGGTGAGGCGGAACAACGTCAATCCTCGGAGCGCTGATCTGGCTGCGGCAGGAGGGGCATGGACCTTCGATCCCCGCCAAAGCGCCCGGCACAGTCAGGCGAATGCCACAAGCCGGACAGGAGAAGGTGATGGTATCGCTGGGCATGAGGATTGAGCGAACAGCTACGAAAAGGAGCGTACCTCGTCAATCCTTCAGATATCTTAACTATCTAGCTGATGTTGAAGCTTTTAAGCCGCTTGTCGGAGCAGCGCGATCATGACGCCTTGGATCACCAGTTCACGCGCCGGAATGAGGTCCGGGTATTCGGAGTTTTCCGCGTGAAGGTAGGGTTTTCCTTTTTCCACGATGTAGCGCTTGAGAGTCGTTTCGCCGTCGATGAGGGCGGCGACGATGTCGCCCTTACGAGGTTCTTTGAATTCTAGGATCACGGTGTCTCCATGGCAAATGTGGGCATCAATCATGGAGTGGCCCCGGACGCGGAGAGCGAAGGTGCGGGCACCACGCGGGATTCCGAGCACACTGATGTCCATGGAAATGCAGCCTTCTCGTTCTTGATCCGCATCTTGGGACATGCCGGCGGCGATGTGGCCATAGATGGGAATGTCAAAAATTTCGCCACGGTCCAGTTCATCGGGGAAAATGACGGCACGGGCCTTGCCGGGGAGGCGCTGGATCACGCCCTTTCGTTCGAGTGCCCGAAGATGGCTCATGGCGGCAGTTTGGCTGGCAAAGCCGAAGTAGTGCTGAATCTCACGCGTGGACGGCATGATGCCGGTTTGGCGTTGGGATTTCTTCAAATACTCCAGAATTTCCTGCTGGCGGTGAGTAAGGTCGGCATCCATGGCCTGAACACTGTTCCGTTGAACAAAGGGTGTCAAGCGAGGAGTCACTGCAAAATCGCCACCGCAATCCTCGTGGTAAGCCTGCCGAACTGATGCTGAAAATCCGTATCTTGCGCCGGATCCGTTGTCTTAAGAGTGAATCAGTATTCTTCCTCCTCGTCGCCAGGGACAGGTGGGATGATGTCCTCGCGCATGAGGAGACGGCCGAGATCAAGGTCGGGAAGGAGGTCTTCCGGGGTGTCGCGAACGATGGCGGCGTAGGGCGTGATGCGGTCGAGCTCAGCGATCGCGCAGTGGACCATGGAGGAGATGATGTCGGAATCGTATTTTTCCCGTTCAAACAGGTTGGTGATGCGGAAAACGAGGAACTCGCGGTCCAGATCGTACTCGAAGCCGCCGAGGGTGAGCTGCTTGTTGGCGCGGGCGAGGAGTTCGAGGACGGGGGGCAGATGGTCGGAGTCGAGCGGCATGGGCGACTCGGAAACGATGCTCAGGGCGTTGAGTTGTGGGTAGGCCTGGGCGATGAGATCGACGCGCGTGTGATGGGCGTCGAAGCCAGCGCGGAGGACATCGCGGCCTTCGACGAGTTCACAGTGCCAGCCGTTTTGGCCAAAAGTTTCTTCGACGGTGAGGATTTGTCGGGAATGGGAGCGCATGAGGATGTTGGGATTCAGCCGTGGGTGGCGGGCGGAGATAGCCGCCCGAGGACGGCCTTGGCAAGCAAGCTCCTGCGTTCGGCGAGGATGGGCATGAGCGAAAGGTGGATTCCGGAGGATTCCGCCGCGTCGCGGTGCAGCGTGAGACGGGTGGTGGCGGGGTTCACCGACGCATGATCGATTTCCTGCCACATGACCAGTTGCATGCCGTTGGCCGGGCGGAAGAAGGGGAAAATTTCAATGCCAAGCGGGGTGAGAATGAGGTAGGCGTGGCGAGTCAGCTGGATGGCGGTGCGTGCCATGAAGGCGGCAAAAGCGAATGGCAGCAACGCCCACACCGGGTGGGGAACTTCTGGATTGATGTGGCGATACCACGCGCAGGCCAGCAAGGTGACACTGACTGCGGCAAGCACGGCGGCAGCGATCCAGAACAGAGAGGCTTGGCCGGAGCGGGTGAAACGGAGCTCTTTCTCGGGGGACTGGATCTGGACGGCCATGCGCGACGGGTCAAACGGTCATCGCCACGACGGCGCGTTCCGCCGCAGAAAGCTCGCGTTCGAAGTCCGCAAGGTCAAAGCCCCGAGTTTCTAACGCCGCAGGGCTCTCCACAGCGCCTATCATCGCGACGATACGCTCCAGGCCGAACAAGGATGCGCCGCCCTTGATGCGGTGCAGGTCCTCGCGGAGTTGATGGAAGTTTCCGGCTTCCTGCAGGGCCAGCCAACCGGTCATTTGGCGGCGTGTGTCGTTGAAGAAATCGAACGCGAGGAGGCGCAGTCCATGCAGGTCGCCATGGGCCATTTTTAGAAAATTCGCCGAATTCATCGGCTCCAAGTCACAATTCACGTCGGCCATTTAAGTCGGATTTCGGGCGTGGGATTGAAGGCTTAAATCGCGTAATGTTCAGTTGTGCAGTGGGAGTTCATGGATTTTCATGAATCTCACGTTGCAAGCGAGTTGCGAGATCTTGATGGCCGCTGGCACGGGCCAGTTCTAGGCGGAGGTGGAGAACTTCCGGTTGACGCAGCAGTTCCGGTTCCAGAGTGGCAATCCATTGGGCAGCGGCGTCGAGGTCGCCAGCGGCCAAGGCTCCCTCGGCGAGTTCCAAAGCCGTTGGTCCAACGACGTCGAGCGGCGCTTCCCGGAAAATGGCCCAACGGGCGTTTTCCGGCAGGTTTTTCGGCACGTCGGGGCCGCTCACTTGTTCGAGATACACGCATTCGTCACCGTCTTTTTGGCGCCGCCAGATGTTGAGGGAAATCACAATGAAGAGGCCGATGAGCAGAAAGGATGCCTCCAAGAAAAACGGCGTGGTCATGATGCCGATGACCGATCCTATCCATTCGCCGAGGAGTCCGGGGAGGTGCATCCAGCCGAGTATCATGCCGCAGACGGGCGCCGTAATCGCGAGCAGAATGCCTGCTCCCGTGGCGACTTGCCGGATTCTTTCGTCTTGAACGTGGCCCATGGTGTGGCGGGCAATTTATCCCGAATTCCTCAAAATCCAAACACCGAATGCCCAAAACATTTATATAATCTTGATAATTTTTAAAAACTAACCAACTTGGCGAGGTTGTGCCTCGCCGTCGTCGTGACTCGAAGAAGAAGGATTTGCTCTGGAGCGTGTTTCTGGCGCTGCTGGCGTTGTTGTTTTGGTTGTACTATCCGAAACCGCCGGAATTGGCCACCGGCTCGTCGTGGCGCATTCCGAAGAAGGAATCGCACGCGGTGGTGAGCCACCTGAGTCAGGGGAAGGTGGTGGCGGAGGTGGAGAACTTGTCGGCGGTTAAGCCGACGATCTCGTTCGACGGGTTGATCCCGTTGCAGGGCGGAACTAAAAAGTTGCCGGTGGAAGTGATACGCAAGGGCAAGCCGCCGGAGTGGGTTTACGTGGAGGTGGAGCATGCGGCGGTGCCGGAGCCGGAGATTTTTTCACTGCTGGCGCTGGCGGGTGCGGCTTTGGTTTTCCGCCGGAAGCGCGTGGGTGATGCTGGAAAAGCAGCCTGATTTCCCTTGGCGGGCGGGTGGCGGCTCCCTAAACAACCGCGCCATGCTGCTTTTCGACACCTTGACGCGGACCGAGCGCAACCTGCGCCCGATGGACGGCACGAGCCTCCGGTTTTATTGCTGCGGACCGACCGTCTATGGGCCGGCGCATATCGGGAATTTCCGGACCTTTGTGTTGCAGGATGTTTTTCGGCGTACGTTGGAGACTGGCGGTATCCGCACGCTGCATGTGCGCAACATCACAGACGTCGATGACAAGACGATACGTGACTCGCAGGCGGCGGGGAAAACGCTGACGGATTTCACCCGCGGTTGGACGGAGAAATTCCACGCAGACTGCGCCAGCCTTGGGTTGCTCGCTCCGCACATCGAGCCCGGCGCGGTGGAGCACATCCCGCAGCAGATCGCGATGATCGAAGCGTTGGTGGGAAAGGGGAATGCCTATGCCTCGGACGATGGTTCGGTGTATTTCCGGATTTCCTCGTTTCCTGGGTACGGACGCTTGTCGCGGTTGGATGAGCGCGAGTTGGATTTGGGGAAAACCCAGAACGCGCGTTCGAGCTCGGATGAGTATGAGAAGGACAGCCTGTCGGACTTCGTGCTGTGGAAAGGTCGCCGACCTGAGGATGGAGAAAATTTTTGGCCATCGCCGTGGGGCGAGGGGCGGCCGGGGTGGCACCTCGAATGCTCGGCGATGATCCAAGAATACTTGGGCGATTCGTTCGATTTGCATTCGGGCGGCGTGGACTTGGTGTTTCCACATCACGAGAATGAGATCGCGCAAAGCCAGTGTGCGTGCGGCGGTCATTTTGCGGCGCATTGGTTTCACATAACGCACTTGTTGGTGGATGGCGGGAAGATGTCGAAGTCATTAGGCAACATGTTCACCTTGGCGGATCTAACCGCGAAGGGGCACACCGCGATGGAAACGCGCTACGTGCTCATCGGTGCGCACTACCGGAAGCCACTCAACTTCACCTTGGACTCACTCAGTGGAGCGCGTGAAGCGTTGGCGAAACTGGCCAAAGGGGCGCGTCAACTCGCCGCGAATGCCGATCCTGATGCCGTGCTAACGAGCGTGGGGTTCGGGCCCTTCCAAGCGGCGTGGGACAGTCTGAACAACGACCTCAACACGCCGGGTGCGTTGGGTGGTTTGTTCACCGGGTTACGCGAAGCGGCGGCGTTGAAAGGTGCTGAGGCATCGGCGGCATTGGCTGGATTCAACCGCGTGTTGCGTGCGTTGGGCCTCACCTTGCCTGAAGAAGTTTCCCCACTGGCGGCTGACGTGCCGGATGCGATCCGTGAACTGGCGGAAGGCCGGTGGCAGGCGCGGCTGTCGAAAAATTGGGCGGAATCGGATCGTTTGCGCGACGAACTGGCTGCGGTCGGCTGGCAGGTGAAGGACGGTAAGGAAGACTACACGCTGACGCCGATCTAACGAAGAACTGTTTTTTCTTTGCGGGGAAGTCGGGTTTGTTAGGAGGCGTCGAATAAAAGCTCGACCGTCAAGTGAGGCGGGTTTCTTCTTCGCTGCTCGACGAGAATAGCCTGCGCTTATAGGCCGTGGGCTTGAAGCCCACGGCGACCATTCTTGACTGCGACGCGGCGACAGGTGATCGCCGCCACGTCGGGTTGATTGTTAGATTTGGAAGCTGTCGCCAGCGGGGGTTGCGCCGATGGAGATCTGGACTTCGCCGTTGGCGGCGAGGTGGGTGAGGCAGTGGTAGGTGTCCTCGGGATCGGCGTCGATCTCGGTGGCGACTTCTTCTGCCGTTTTTGGATAGGCGGTGATGTGGCCGCGGACCTTGTTGAGTGTGTCGATGAAGGCACCTGCGGCCTTTTTCCCAGCTTCCACACCGGGTTGGTGGTAGGCGTTGATGTTCACCAGCGTGGCGTAGAACGAAACGGTGCGCTCAAACAGGGCGATGAGCAGGCCGAGCTGGAAGGGCGTCACTTCTGGGATGGAAAGCGTCACCGACTTGCGGCCGGACTCGTGCAGCGCCTTGCGGGTGCCGCGCAGGAAGCCTTGCAGGAAATCCGCAGTGGTGGTGCCGGGATCGACCTCGATGCTGTGGCCCGTGCGGCCCTTGCGCACTTCAATGAAGGTGGCGAAGAAGTTGTTCACCCCGTCGCGGAGCTGCTGGACGTAGGCGTGTTGGTCGGTGGACCCCTTGTTGCCGTAAACGGCGATGCCTTGGTTGACGACCTTGCCCTCGAGGTCGAGTTCCTTGCCGAGCGACTCCATCACAAGCTGTTGGAGGTATTTGGAAAACAGCACGAGCGAATCTTTGTAGGGCAGGACGACCATGTCCTTTTCGCCCTTGCCGTTGGTGGCGCTGTACCAGGCGATGGCGAGTTGCATGGCGGCGTTGGTCGCGGCGTCATGCTTGCGGGTTTCAATATCCATCGCGGCGGCACCTTCGAGCATCGCGTCGATGTCGAGTCCTTGCAGCGCGGCGGGGACGAGTCCGACGGTGGAAAGCACCGACGTGCGGCCGCCGACCCAGTCTTCCATCGGGAAGGTGGTGATGAAGTGGTTGGCGGTGGCAAACTGGTCGAGCTTCGAGCCAGTGCCGGTGACGGCGACCGTGTGGCGGCCGAAGTCGAGGCCAGCGGTTTCCCACGCGGCTTTGGCTTCGAGCATGCCGTTGCGAGTTTCAGCCGTGCCGCCCGATTTGGAAATCACCATCACCAGCGTGCGATCCAGGCCGGTTTGCGCCAGCTGGCCGATCACGCGGTCCATCCCGGCGGGATCCGTGTTGTCGAAAAAGAAAAGCGGCAGGCGCGCGTCTTGGCCGATGGCTTCGGAAACGAGTTGGGGGCCGAGTGCGGACCCGCCGATGCCGATGAGCAGGAGCTGCTTGAAACTGCCGCCGCTGGGCGGGCAAATGGCACCGGTGTGGACCTTTTCCGCGAAGCGCTTGAGTTCTTCGAGCGGCTCGGTGATCTGGCGGCGGATTTCCTCAGTCGGCGCGAGGCTGGCGTTGCGCAGCCAGTAGTGGCCGACCATGCGACCTTCGTCCGGGTTGACGATCTTGCCGTCTTCAAGCGCGTCCATTTCTTGGAACGCCTTGGCAATCTTCGGTTGCAGTTCGGCGACCAGCGCGGGATCGATGTCCATCAGCGAGAGGTCGAGCGAGAAACCGTGTTTCGGGTAGCGGACGAGGGATTGGTTGTAGGATTTCCAGGACATGGCGATGCGGGGTTGGTGGGTGGAAACTTCGGAAAAACGGGGACGGGGATCAATGACCGATGCCGGGAAGGCGATGAATAATCCCGGTTGGGGAAAGTCGGGCGGTTAATACTTGAGGATGGAATGGAGGTTGCGGTTCGCCAGCAACGCGCGGCCGTGGAGAAACTCCAACTCGATGAGCACGGCAATGGCGACGATGTTCGCGCCGAGTCCTTCGAGCAGCGCGACAGCAGCCGCTGCGGTGCCGCCGGTGGCTAACAGATCGTCGATAAGCAGGACGCGCTCGCCAGGACGAACGGCATCTTCGTGCAGCTCGACGATGGCCTCGCCGTATTCGAGAGAGTAGGCGTTTTGGCGAGTTTTCCACGGCAGTTTGCCCTTTTTGCGGATGGGGATGAAGCCCGCGCCGAGCCTGTCCGCGACGGCCGCGCCGAAGATGAATCCGCGTGCATCGATGCCAGCGACCTTGTCGATTTTCACGTCTCCGGCGGTTTCGCAGAGCAGGGAAATGGCGTCGCGGAAAAGGGCTCCGTCGGCCAGGATGGGCGTAATGTCTTTGAAGATGATGCCGGGTTTCGGGAAATCGACGACATCACGGATGGCGGCTCGCAGGGCGGCGGTGGTCATGCGCGGCAGCCTAGCGGGGAGGCGTGGGATGGAAACGGCAAAGTGGCCGCACTCAGTGTCCTTGAGCGCAGCCGTTGCGGATGCTGAAACGGGCGATGGAGCCGAGTTCAGGCGTTTCGTGAAGCCAATCGAGATGCGTGGTGGTGATCCACTTTTGCGCGAGCGCAGGCAGGTGGCTCATCAGCGCGTTGCGGCGGCTGGGGTCGAGCTCGCCGAAAATGTCATCCATCAGATAGATGGGCAACTTGCCCCCGCGATTTTCTAGCAGTTTTCCTTGGGCGAGTTTGAGCGCGAGCGCGAGCGTCCGTTGCTGGCCCTCGCTGGCGAACTCGGCGGCGGGCATGCCGTGGAGCCGGAGGTCGAGCTCATCGCGGTGCGGGCCGACGACGGCTTGGCGCAGGCGTTTTTCGCGTTCGCGGGCTTGGAGCATGGACTCGCGCAAGTCCGGTCCGCTGGCGGGCAGGTAGTGGAGCGTGAGCGGCTCGTCCTTGCCGCTGACAACGCGTTGGGCTTCCGCGGCGAGTGGCGCCAGGCCCGCGATGAGTTGGGCACGGGCATGCATCAGGACGCTGCCGTGTTCGACGAGGATTTCTTCGTAGGAAAGGATCTCGGCATCGCGCGGGCGGCTTTCCTTCAGCAAGAGGTTCTTGGCGCGCAGAGCGCGGCGGTAGCGCGACCAGGATCGGCGGTAGTTGGGATCGAGTTGCGCGCCGAGGAAATCGAGGAAACGGCGGCGGCCTTCGCCGGGACCGCGGACGAGTTCAAGGTCTTCATTGCCCATCCAAACGACGAGTCCTCCATCTTCCAAGTAGCGCGTTTGGCTGGGGCGCGGTTCATCGTTTGCCTTGAGTGTTAGGCCATCGCGCGAGTATCGCACTTGGCGCTCGCTGTCCCATGGATCCCCGGCGATGCCAAAGCCCTTGCCGCCCATTTTTCCCAACGACGTCATGCGATGCGTGCGCGGCGAGTGGAGGCGGATGAGGACGCAGAGCGCTTCGAGAATCGAGGTTTTGCCCTGCGCGTTATCGCCGGTTAGAATGGCGCCGGCGGGCGGGACCTCGATGTCCAGCGCGGTGAAGCAGCGGAAATCCATCAGGCGCAACGAACGAATCACGGCGGGGAAAGGACGGGATTCACTGCGTCTCGATGACGCGGGTGGCCAGCTTGGTGTAGGTGTCGCGGTCGAGCATGAAAGGTTGCTCATCGGAACTCAGGCGACCGTAGTAGAAAAGCGGATTTTCGCCGCTGGTGGCTGGGGCGAGGATGACGCTGCGGGTGATGCGGCCGATGGTGTCGCCCATGTCGTCGGTTTGGTTTTCGATGACGAGAAACTGCAACGACGGGGTGAGCAGTGCCTTTTGGGCGGCCTCGTCGATGGGCGAAAGCCAGCGCGTGACTTGAAGCCCTTCCAAGATGCCTAACAAATAGCCTGCGCGAGTCGGATCGAGCCGAGAAGTGACATTTTCCGCCTTGCAGTCGGCCGTCCAGGTGTCGGTGTCGAAATCATAAAGTAGGGTGAGCGGCGGTTCGTTGCCCGCTTGGCGGCGCAGGGCGAGCAGGTTCACGCGATCGATGGACCACAGACGCGATGGACGCCACTCGAAGGCTTTCACGGGGATGGCGGAAACGAGCCCTGCATCGACGCCCATCACGGTGGGAGTGCCAGTGCGGTTGACGAAATAGCCGCCTTTGCCATCCGTGCCGAAGCGCAGTTCCAGAACCTCGGCTTCGGTGTTGCCTTGGAAGCTCAGGGTGAGCAGGGGTTTGTCGAGTCCCCATGGCGTGAAGTCGGTGGCGGCATCGGTGACGAAGGCGGTCGCTTTGCCCGTCGTAACCGTTTGGAGGAGGTTGAAAAGAAGCCCCTCATTCACATCCTGAACCTTGCCATTGATGGTGACGTTCCACGGCTTTTTCGGGGCGCGGGAAATGAGAATTTCCGATCCACTGGCTGGCTGGATGCGAATGCCACGCAGCGTTGTGCGGTTGAGGTGGGTGAGCGTGGGATCGCGCAGTTCGATGATGGTGAGCGGCAATTCGGCGAGCGAAAGTTTCGCTTCGTCGGGCTTGGAGGGGAGCGTGAAAACCGTGCCGGGGCGGTTGCTCACGGTGGCCATGACTTCGGTGGATTCAGGAGTCTGAGGCATCATTTCGAGCACCGTTTCGGTATCTTGGCCGAACGCGGTGATGGCGATTTGGTGCGAGGTGGCCGGGGATCCCACGGCAGGCACGGTGACTGCGGCGCGGTCGGTGAGTTTGGTGGCGTTGAGTTCGTAGAGCCCTTCGATGAGGGATTTCACCGCGACGATGTCGGTGGCGAGTTCCTGGGGCATGATGATGCGCCACGGCGATGTTGGTGCTTCGCGCGCCAAGGTCAGTTCGCCTTCTGCCGTGCGGATGCGGATTTTTTGCAGGGCGAGGGGATTGAAATAGAAAGGGTGGTGGTCGCGGAGGAATTTGAGGTTGTCCTTGAAGTGAGACGTGATGTCGCCGGTGCAGGCGTAAATGTAATCCTTGTGATCTTCGTCGCGGGGTTGGACGAAAACCGTGCGCACGGGTTCCTCGACGTCCTTCACGGTGGCGAGCCACGGCGTGAGGCGGCCGAGCTTGTACTTGGCCAACACCTTTTGCCCGCCATCTTCGAGTCGGATGTTGACGCCGCTGTCGCGCAGGCCGGCTTTTTGGGCATCCACTTTGCCGACTTCGGCGATATCCTCGACACGCAGGCCGAGGGTGAAATTGACGATGTCCACGGCGGCGCGCGGGTCCATGCGATCCTGCCAAGGAGAGGTGGAATGCCAGCCATCGGGGCCGAGCGCGAAGGTGGCGGTGGTGCCATTCTGTGAGATGCGCATCGATTTCACCTGCTCCGGGGTGAAGCTCGAATAGATGCGCTCGCCAACTGGAGTGGCAGGTGCGCCGAGCACGGAATCGAAGTTTCCCGCGATCCATTGCCAAGCGGCGACGGCGCTGACGCCGAGCGCGAGCAGACCGAGGATCAGGGTGAAGCCAAGGGATCGCATGTCGGGTCAGGCGCGTCGTGTGGACCAGACGAAAAGTCCGGCGAGCATCAGGAAAGCGGGCAGGAAGAACAGGTTCGCGCGGTTGATGAAGGAGACCTGCGCATCGAGCAGGGGCAGCTTGTAGGTGCCAATGCTGCGTGGGCCGACGCCGAAGAGCGATTGGCGATTCATCAGCCAGTTCGCAGAAAGAGCGAGGAAATCGACGGTTTCCGCCTGCTGCTGGTCGGGATTGAGGAAATCGGTGTTGGCGACGACGACCATGCGCGAGGTGTCTGCGGCGAATCGGTCGTCCGAGGCGGCTCCGCGGGTGACGGCGGCGGCGAGGGCAAGTGGTGCGGCGTGGTCTTCCGTGGGGTCGAACGCCGTGCCTTTTTGTCCGAATTTCGTTTCCCCCCAGAAGCCGGTCGCAGCTTGGATGAGCGGTACCGGATTGATCTGCTTGTTCGTCAGGTCCTCGGCTCCCTCGCGGACTTCCATCGACGAGGTGGCACCTTCGAGTTGGGTCGACTGCCCGGCGAGGGGCTTGGTGAAGTCCACGTTGTAGGTGAACATGCCACGAACCACGGTATTGAGGTTCTTTTCCTTCATCGAAATCACACGGTCATTGCGCGGAGTGACGCCATTTCCACGGAGAAACGTGCGCAGCTTGGGCGGCGTGTCGCCGGCCTTGAGCAGCACGAGCATGGCAGAGCGAGGGCGATTCCAGTAGTTTTCCAACACTTTGAGTTCGGCGTCGGTGACATCGTATTTCGGGGCGACCAAAGCGACGCCTTCCGCGTCTTCAGGAATGGCTTGGAGGCCGGACAGGCTGATGCCTTGCAGCTCGATGTTTTGAAAACGCAGGATGTTGTGGAGCGACTTGAGCGGCGAATTCTCGTTTTCCAGGTCGATCTGGCTCTTGTCCGAGATGAAAACCATTTTTCGCGCACGGCCTTCGATGGCTTCGATGAGGCGGGCGGTGAGCACATCCTCGCCTTGGAATCCGGTGGGCCGACGTTGGCCGTCCACGGTGTAGGCGATCATGTCCTCAGCGACGACGAGTTTGATGTTCGGATTGAGAATGCGCTGAGGCGTGCTGTCCGCTTCCGGGTTGTCGGAAACGACCTGCTCTTCGGTGGAAACCGCGCCGTCGTCGGTGCGGGCGTCCATGATGATGAGGTCCTTGGTCAGCGGCAGGCCGTACGCGGCGATGACTTCCTGCGCGCGGTCTGAGCTGCGCAGCGGATCGACGATTTCCAGCTCGATGCGGCCCTTGGATAGCCGGGCGTATTCTTCCGCGAGAGCGCGGACGCGTTCGTAAAACGGCGAACTGCGGCGGAACGCCATGATCCACTTGATGGGTTTGGCGTGTTCGGCGACGGCCTTGCCCTTGAGGTAGTGCTTGGTCCGGGCGGAAAGCGTGTAATCCGCTTGGCGGCTCAGGTCGTAGCGTTGGAAATGGTGTTCCGCGAGGTAGTTGAGCGCCACCAGGGTGATGGCGAGGAACAACGTTTGGAGCACAGCGAGGGTGCCCGCGCCCCAGCGGTTCAGCGGGCGGGCGGGTTTCGGCTCTTTGGCGGGAGGCTCGGATGGAAGTTCGGACATGTGTCGGAAATCAGGAAATCAGCGACGCCAGCGGCGGTAGTCGACGACTTGATAAGTCAGGAAAAGTACGAACACGGCGAGGCTCAGGAAGTAAACGACAGGCCGCGTGTCGAACAGGCCGCTGGTGAAGTAGTGCAGGTGCTGTTGCCACGAAATGTAGTGGAAAAACGAGGCTCCAGCGAACGACTCGCCCCAGATCACGGTGACGAAGCCAAGGAAATATTGGATGACCAGCAAGCCAATCGTGAAGATGCCCGCGATGATCTGGCTGGATGTCAGTGCCGAAGCCAAGCAGCCGATGGCCGTGAACGCTGCGCCCATCAGCATGACCACCGTGAAAGCACCGGCCATGGCACCGGGAGTCCACGCGGGCGGCAAGTCGGTGACCCATTCAAACATCCGGAACTGGATGTAGGCTGGGATCCACAGGCTGGTGTAGAAGATCATCGCCGCCGTGTACTTGGAGGCGACCACCTGCCACGTGCGGACCGGTGCGGTGAGCAGCGTTTCTAAAGTTCCGGAGCGCTCTTCTTCAGAGAAGAGCCGCATCGTGATGAGCGGGAAAATGAACAGGAAATAGAACCAAAACAGCGGCGTGTGGAAGGTCACGTAAACCAAGCTGTCCTTCACCGGCGTGTCGCGGAAGCCCTTCATCGCGGTGGACAACGAGATGCCTTGCATCACGGCGACGAAGGCCAGGACCACCCAGCCGAACGGGGTCAGAAAATACCCCTTGAGTTCTTTGAAGGTCAGGATGCGGAAAAGTCTCATGCGGCGGGACGCACTTCCTAGGGGCATTCCATCCGCAACGCAAAGGCAAAAGCCTGAGGCCCATGCGGGAACACCCGCCTTGACCCGGTCGGGGGGCGTCGGCAGACTGCGCCGGATTTTTCCAACCCTGATACCATCATGAACATTGCTGAAAACATGGTTGCCACTGTCGGCAACACCCCGCTGATCCGTCTGAACCATCTGACCAAGGGCCTCGACGCGGAAGTCTGCGTGAAGGCTGAATTTTTCAACCCGCTCTTCAGCGTGAAGGACCGCATCGGCAAGGCGATGATCGAGGCGGCTGAAAAGGATGGCTCGCTCAAGCCGGGAGGATTGATCATCGAGCCGACGTCCGGCAACACCGGCATTGCGCTGGCTTTCATCGCCCGTTCGAAAGGCTATCGCTGCATCCTGACGATGCCGGAAAGCATGTCGATCGAGCGCCGCGTGCTGCTGCGCTTGCTCGGGGCGGAAATCGTCCTGACGCCACGCGCCCGCGGCATGGGCGGTGCCATCGCGATGGCGAAAAAGCTCATCGAAGAAAATCCCGGTTCGTTCGGTCCCGGCCAATTCGACAACCCGGCCAACCCGCAGGTCCACCGCGAGACGACCGCCGAGGAAATTTGGCGCGACACGGATGGGGAAGTGGACGTTTTCGTCGCCGGCGTCGGCACGGGCGGCACGATCACTGGTGTGGGTGAAGTGCTGAAATCGCGCCGCGAAGTGCGCGTGATCGCGGTGGAGCCGGTCACCAGTCCGGTGATCACGCAGATCCGCAACGGAGAGGAACTCAAGCCCGGCCCGCACATGATCCAAGGCATCGGCGCTGGATTCATTCCCAAAAACCTCAACGTCGAGATCATCGACGAAACCATCCAAGTGACCAACGAGGATGCCATCGCCACGGCGCAAGCGCTGGCGCAGGACGAGGGATTGCCCGCCGGGATTTCCACGGGAGCCAACGTTTGGGCCGCGCTGCAAGTGGCCAAGCGCCCCGAATTCAAGGGCAAGCGCATCGTCACCATCGGTTGCTCGTCCACCGAGCGCTACCTTTCCACCGCGCTGGCGGAGAAGGTGAAGGAAGAGGTTTCTAACCTGCCGGTGCAGGAAATCTGAGCGGATTCCCATTTCCACAGGCGCGGCTTTCCACTCGGGAGGCCGCGCCTGTTTTTTTGGTGCTGCCAAAGCTTGCACGGCGCGGTGGCGGCGGCTCAGGGTGGCGCTGTGCCTGAGACGATGGAGAGCGCCCGACGCTGGAGTGGATACGTTTGCCCGGATTGCCGCTTCGTGTTCCGAGTGCCGCGTGACCATGACGGGCAGGGAATCGTTTGTCCGAGCTGTCGCCGCATGCTGCGTCTGCCCGGCGCATCGGATGTGACCGCGCCCTTGCTGGAGCCGTTGAAACGCACGGCCGTTGAGGAAATCACGGAGGGCGGCGAGGACCACGGCCATCGCAAACGCCGTCGTCGGCGCAAGGGCGGCGAGGATCTTTCGTGGGAACATCACCACGTGGACAACCGCTCGCGCCACGGAGAAGGACGGCAAATGCGCCGGTTCTTCATCGGTGGCGTGATGCTGCTCGGGCTCATCGTGGCGGGATTGGCCATTTTCCTGCGGGAACAACCCAAGCCGACTCCGGTTTCTGCGACTCCCACAGATGTGGTGGAAAGCGCGCCGGAAACGGTCACCGCGCCGCCACGCGGTGATCAGGCGGTGCTGGCGGAGGCCCAGCCATTGGCGGAGAAATTTTTGGCGGCGACGACTGTGGACGAGCTGCTACCGCTGGTCCGTCACCCGGACATCACCGGCCCACGGATGAAGAAATATTACCCGGACGGCAAGGTGGCGGCACCGGGCTTGTCGCGTTTCAATCCGGGCCAGCAAGTTTCCATGTTGGGAAGACTCCGTTCCATCCCCGTGATCACCAAGGATTTCGAAACCAAGCCGCTGGTCGTCACCGAGACGCCCGGCGCAATGAAAGTGGATTGGGAAAGCTGGGTCGGTTGGTCGGACATGACTTGGGATGAATTCCGCCAGACAAAGCCGTCCGCCGAGCAGGTGTTTCGCGTCACGCTGAGTCCGGTGGACTATTACAATTTCGCCTTCGCCGACGACAAGCGTTGGCAATCTTACCGCTTGGAATCCCCGGACCGTGAGCACGCCCTCTACGGCTATGCCGAGAAGGGATCGACGCTGGACCAACGCCTGCGCCCCAACGTGGACGTGAAAGCGCTGCCGCTCATGCTGTCCTTAAAATTTCCCGCAGGCTCCACCGCGAATGATCAGGTCGAAATCGCCCAGTTCATCACCGAGGGTTGGGTGGAGCAGGATTCCGAACCATGAAACCAACGACTTACGAGAAAGCGCAGGAACTCAATCTGGATCCGCTGGTTTACGGCACCTTTGCCGAGATCGGCGCAGGGCAGGAAACCGGGAATTACTTCTTCCGCGCGTCCGGCACCGCAGGTTTGGTGGCGAAGACGATTTCCGCCTACGACATGACGATGAGCGACGCCATTTATGGCCCAGGCGAGCGCTACGTTTCGGCCTCGCGGCTAGCGTCCATGCTGGACCACGAATACTCGATCTTGTTGGAAAGGCTGGGCCCCAAGCGCGGTGAGGCCACCACCTTTTTCTCGTTTTGCAACACCGTGCGCGCTCGCGGCTGGAACGACACCGGCGAGTGCCATGGCTGGCTCGGCATCCGTTTCCAGATGAAGCCGGGTGATCCGCCATCTGACATCGTGGTGCACGTGCGGCTGCTGGAAGTGGAATCCATCGATCAAATGGAGGCGCTCGGCATCGTCGGCGTGAATCTGATCCACGCGGCATTCCGTCACCGCGGGCATCTCAAGCAGTTCGTGGAATCGCTGGTGGACAACCTGAAACCCGGCCGAGTGGAGGTGGATCTGCTAAAATTCACCGGCCACGGCTATGGGTTTTTCGACAACCGCCTGTGCGCGTTGGAGCTGGTCGAAAGCGGGCTCACCGACGCGACGATGTTCTTGCCCAACGGCGAGGTGGTGCAACCGGCGGAGGCGCTTTACCGGCGTCCCGTGCTGCTGTTGCGCGGCAGTTTTGATCCGGTGATGAACATTCACCTGCGCATGTTGGAGCAGGCGCGGGAAGGATTTGTCCAGCCGCTGAGCGCAGAGGATAGGCTGGCGGCGGTCGAGTTGTGCGAGATTTCCATGCACAACCTGCTGCGCGGACGCGGCGTGGATGCGGTGGATTTTCTCGACCGAGCGGACGCGCTGCAATCGCTCGGCAAGACGGTGCTGCTGTCGCGCTGTGCGGAGTTCCATCGCATCGCCGCGTTTATCAATCGCTACACCAACAAGCCCATCGGCATCGTGCTGAGCATTGGTTTGCTCAACGAGTTGTTTAAACCGAAGTGGTCCGAGAATCTAGCGGGCGGGCTGTTGGAATCGTTTGGCCGCTTGTTCAAGGAGGGGGTGACGCTGGAGGTTTTCCCGTGGAAGAACCGCAGCAACGGCGAACTCGTCACGGCGGATAATTTCCGCGCCCCAGAAGACAGTGTGCACCTTTACCGCCATTTCCTCGCCAACGGTCGCATCCGCAGCGTGCCTTGCGGCGACGAAGAAATCCTCGCTTACACCGGTCGCGACGTTTGCCGCATGATCACTTCCGAAAACGAGAAATGGAAGGAACTGGTTCCGGAAGTCGCGTGGACGATGGCCAAGCGCCATGCCGGATTGCGGCTCTCCTGAACGGCTGGTCAGTCTCGGAGGCCATGCTGTCCCGGCGGTGGGACGGCGTTTTGAGCATGTCAAAGTCGGAGCCGCAATACATGCAGCGGAAGGTCTGCGTGGTGATGATGGATAGCGTGGCTGAAACGCCGTGGTTGAATGGCAAAATCCGCGTCGCGCGGGAATGTGCATGGGCCCCGGAGTTGATCATCGGCGTGCCCTTGCACAATGGGCAATGGGCGCTGCGGCGCTTGAAAAAAGAAATCAGCCAAGTCAGCGCGCTGAAGGCGATGCCGCCGATAAAGACATTGCGCGAGAGCATGCTGGGATCGGTAAAGATGAGCACCAGCGAGGTCAGCGTGGTGACGATTCCGACATAGTGCAGCGCTGAAAAAAAGGCCGCGATGTTGAAAGGGCGGCTCGACGGCAGCGAACGCGCGTGAACCACACGGGGCTTGGAAGCACTGTCGTCTCGGCGTTCGGGGGCATCCGCGTTCATCTTGGCGGGAAGGCTTCGGTCAAAACGGATAGTTTGCAAGTCTTGAATTCCTGCATCGCTCGATAGTAATGCGGCTCGGGAGAACCTTGGTGAGAGAATTGGACACGGCGTTTGCGCGCTCTTGACCGCTGCGGGGCGGAGTTCTACGACATCCCAATGACACCGCTTTACGAAGGAAAGGCCAAGCGCCTGTGGGCCACGGAGAACCCGGACATCCTGCGCATGGAGTTCAAGAATGACGCCACCGCCTTCAACGGGGAGAAAAAGGCCCAATTCGAGAACAAAGGCCGCCTCAACAACGAGATCAGCACGCTGATCTATGCCTATCTTGAAGAAACCGGCGTGCCGACGCACTTCGTCCGCAAGATCGACGACACCAACGTGGAAGTCCGCAAGGTGGACATCCTGATGGTCGAGGTGATCATCCGCAACTTCGCCGCGGGCAGCTACTGCAAGCGCACCGGCGAGGAAGAGGGCCGCAAGTTTTCCCAACCCATCATCGAGTTTTCCTACAAGAGCGACGAGTTGGGCGATCCGCTCATCAACGACGATTACATCCGAGAAATGGGCCTCGCGACGCCGGAAGACCTCGCCCATCTGCGGAAATCTGCCTTGGAAGTGAATGCCATCCTGACCGACTTCTTCGCGAAATGCGGACTCAAGTTGGTGGACTTCAAGCTGGAGTTCGGCCGCCTCACCTCGGACCCGTCCAAAATTGTGCTCGCGGACGAAATCAGCCCCGACGGCTGCCGACTTTGGGATCTCAAGACCGGTGAGAAAATGGACAAGGATCGCTTCCGCCGCGACCTCGGTAACGTCATGGAAGCCTACGAGGAAGTGCTCGGCCGACTCAAGAAACAGGGCTGATCACCGGTTGTTTGAGGCTTGGCGCTGAAATAGCCGGCGAACACCATGAATGAAGAGCCTTTCGGTTGTCTGCTGCGGCTGCTTTGGCTGCCGTACCATATCGGCAAAGCGATCGCGGAGCAGTCGATCGTAGGGACTTCAGAAATGGATAGGGCCGCCGGTCGGTTTTGGCGAAACGTTGCGATCATCGGGACCCTGTTACTACTTCTAGGCTTGGTTGTGTGGATTTACGTGGCTCTGAATTAAAAGTTGGAATTTTGTCTTTAATGGCCTAAATATGTCGTTGTGGACAAAATAAAGACTCTTAATCAGAGAAATCCTGTCGTCTTAGCGCGAGAAATCGGGCAACAGCTCAAGCGCTTGCGTTTGGCGAAGGGCTGGACGCAGGACGAGTTGGCGGAGAAATCTGGGGTGGCGGTTTCCACGCTGAAATTGCTGGAAGCCAAAGGCAGTGGTTCGTTCCAACGGCTGATCCGTGTGGCCATCGCGCTCGGTGTGGATGGCGAACTCCGTGGCTTGTTTTCGCAACACGAGGCGATGGAATCGATCGATGCGGTGAAGCGTTCCGAGCGCCAGCGTGCGCCGCGCCGACGGAAGGAGGATGGCGATGGAGCTTGAGGTGCATTGGACGGGGCAAGATGAGCGACGTGTTGGGCGACTCTATCAGGAACCGCGTGGTGGCGTTTTTTTCGAATACGACGCGGCTTGGCGAGCGGGGCGTTGCGAACTTTCACCGCTCTATCTGCCTAACGAAACCACGGGTGCGGTGGCTGCGCCGACGTCGGCCTTTGGCGAACTTCATGGGCTGTTCCAAGATGCGCTTCCCGATTGGTGGGGCGAGCGGTTGATGCGGCGGCATTTCGAGGAGCGCGGGATCCCGTGGAAAAAGGTGACGGTGCTGCGCAAGCTCGCCTGCCAAGGAGATCGCAAAATGGGCGCTTTGGCCTTTCGACCGGATGTGGATGGCAAAGATTTCAACGATGGTCTCGTGGCTGAACTCGGCGATCTGGTCGCTGCTGCACGCGATGCTCTGCGTGGCGAAAGCGGTCATGTGCTTGCAGAGTTGCTCCAATCCGGCATGTCGCCCGGCGGCGCGCAGCCAAAAGCGTTGCTCGCGATGTCCGAGGATTTTGCGGAAATTCGCTTGGACGACCCGGCTCCCGAGGGATTTGGCGCGTGGTTGATCAAGTTCGACACCGAGCCGGTGCTGATGGAAGGGCGCATCGAGGCGGCCTACGCGGCGATGGCGCGGGCGGCGGGCATCGACGTGCCGGAAACCCATCTGCTAGAAGCGGCGGGTGGCAGTCATTTCCTAACACGTCGTTTCGATCGATCGGCGAGCGGAGAACGCTTGCATCTGCATTCCTATTCCGGCCTCACGCAAACGCCGCTGCGCGAGGGCGTGGAATACGCTGAGCTGATGGATTTGGCCCGTGCGCTTACCGAGGACCATCGTGCGGTGGAGGAAATTTTCCGCCGCGCGGTATTCAACGTGGCGGCGGCGAATGACGACGACCACGGCCGCAACCACGCATTTCTGATGGATGGCGACGGTGCATGGTCTCTCGCTCCGGCCTTCGATTTGACGCTCGCGACCTATCCGTTAGCCTCGGGCTTCCGCGCCGCGCGAGTGATGGGCAAGGCGGCGGGAATCCGCCGCGCCGATCTCAAACGGTTGGGTGAGGAGCAAGGCGTGCGTCGCATCGACGAGGTGATCGATCAAGTGCTGGACGCGGTGGCGGATTGGCCGCGCCATGCGGAGGATCATGGATTGTCGAAATCCGTGACCGCAAGAGTCGCTCAAGAGCATGGTTTGGCGTGACCCGAGAAAATCTTGACCGCTTACTCGATGGCGGGCTTGGTGGCCGGGATGAGCTTTTTCGCGGCCAATGGGGCCTTGTGTTGCTTATTTTCACCCGCACTCATTCATGTTTTCTAATTTATTTCAAAAGAAGCGCGGCACCTGGAAGGATGACGCGCTGGCAGGTCTAACAACCGCTTTGGCGTTGGTGCCGGGGTCGATTGCGTTCGCCTTCGTGGCCGGGGTGCCGCCCATTTCCGGACTCTATGCCGGGTTCATTGTTTGCCTGATCACCGCAGCCTTTGGTGGTCGGCCGGGCATGATTTCGTCCGCAGCGGGATCGCTCGCAGTGGTGATGGTTGCGCTGGTCAGCGAAGGAAACCGCCGTGGCGGCGAGGGCGCGGGATTCGAGTATTTGTTGCTGGCGGTCATCCTGATGGGCGTCATTCAGATCCTCATTGGCGCGCTGAAACTCGGTCGCTTGATACGACTGGTGCCGCATTCGGTGATGATGGGTTTCGTCAATGGACTGGCCATCGTCGTGTTCCTTTCTCAGCTGAAGATGTTTCGCGAGCGGGATGGATCGGAGGTCGGTGACTGGCTTCAAGGATCGGCTTTGGCAATCATGTTAGGCTTGGTGGCACTGACGATGGCGATTGTCTATCTGCTGCCACGATTGACGAAAAAAGTGCCGTCGTCGCTGGTGGCCATCGTGGTGGTGAGTTTGATCGGTGCGTTCGGGTTGACGACGCAAACGGTGGGCGATCTTTCCAGTGTGCAAGGCGCGCTGCCGGTGCTGCATCTGCCGAATGTGCCGCTGACGTGGGAAACTTTCCGTTTCGTCGCTCCCTATGCGCTGATCTTGGCGTTGGTGGGATTGATCGAAACGTTGATGACCCTTCAACTGATCGATGAACTCACCGAAAGTCGCGGCAAGGGCAACCGCGAGGCGCTGGCGCTCGGTGCGGCGAACATCGTGGCGGGCGCGTTCAAAGGCATGGGCGGCTGTGCGCTGGTCGGTGAGAGCCTGATCAACATCGGCTCGGGCGGGCGTGGGCGGATGTCTGGCGTGATGGCTTCACTGGCCTTGCTGACGTTTATCTTGGTGGGCGCGCCGCTGATCGATCGCATTCCCATCGCTGCTCTAACGGGAGTGATGTTTGTGGTGGTCATCGCGACCTTCGAGTGGACGAGTTTCAAAACGATCGGAAAAGTTCCGCTCTCGGATGTGCTGGTAATCGTGGCGGTGACGGCCATCACCGTGTGGCATGACCTTGCGGTGGCGGTGATCAGTGGCGTGATCCTATCCGCGCTGGTGTTCGCTTGGAATAGTGCAAAGCACGTTCGGCTCTCTGTGGTTGAGAATTCGTTAGAAAAGCGAATCTACCGCTTGGAAGGGCTGCTCTATTTTGGTTCGGTGCGCGACTTTGCGGAAAAGTTCGATCCAGCAAAGGATCCCGCGCTCGTCGTGTTGGATTTCCACGAGGCGCGCGTTTGTGATTTGTCCGGGCTGGAAGCGATCAAGGCGCTCGCCGGGCGCTATCAGAAGCTGGGAAAATCGCTGGAGCTGCGCCATCTATCACCGGATTGTGGTCGCATGCTGGCGCGGGCGGGGGATTTGGTCCAAGTGAAGGTGGCCGAGGACGATCCGATCTATCTGGTCGCAAGGATACCCGGGCAGGGCGCGTGATCACTTGTCGGTCGACTTGGATGGCTTCACCGCCATGCGTTCGATGAACTCGATGATCATGCCGGCGACGTCCTTTTTCGATGATTGCTCGATGCCTTCCAAGCCGGGTGATGAGTTTACCTCCATCACGACGGGGCCGTGGTTTGAGCGCAGCAGATCGACACCCGCGACATTGAGGCCCATCGCCTTGGCGGCGCTGATGGCGACGGCGCGTTCGTCGGTGGAAATCTTGACCTTTGCTGCAGATCCACCGCGGTGAAGATTGGAGCGGAACTCGCCCGCCGCAGCTTGGCGCTTCATCGACGCGACCACCTTGCCGCCGACGACGACGCAGCGGATGTCCGCGCCATCGGCTTCTTTGATGAATTCTTGGACAAGGATGTTGGCGTTGAGGCCTTTGAACGCTTCGACCACAGACTCCGCCGCGTTGGTGGTTTCAGCGAGGACCACGCCGACGCCTTGCGTGCCTTCGAGTAGTTTGATGACAAGAGGCGCACCGCCGCACATTTTGATCAGCTCACCGGTGGCATCGGTGTGGTGGGCGAAACCGGTGACCGGCAGGCCGATACCGCGCTTGGCGAGGATTTGCAGCGAGCGCAGCTTGTCGCGTGAGCGGGCAATGGCGACGGAATCGTTGAGCGAAAACACGTTCATCATTTCGAACTGCCGGACCACCGCATTGCCATAAAACGTGTGCCGTGCGGCGATGCGCGGGATGATGGCGTCCGCGACGATTTCCTCGCCGTCCACGTAGATGCGCGGTTTGCGCGACGTGATGTTCATGTAGCAGCGCAGGTAGTCGACGACGCGAACCTCGTGGCCGCGAGCCTTGGCCGCGTTGACCAGTGCCTGGGTGCTGTAGAGGCTCGGGTTGCGCGAAAGGATGAGGATCTTCATGGGCGGGAACAGGACGCTCGAAATGCGCCTGCGTCCAATAGCGACCACGCCCGCCGGTCAATCTCAATCCGTCTGCAAAACCGCCACTTTCACTGGATCGGCGCAGTGAGTCGCGCGGCGCGTACGGCGAGGCGAAACCAGAATCCTTTCGCGGCAAGCTCGCCTGCCTTCATTTCGCGGCTGTTGGAAAAATCGGTTTCCAACATCTCGGCGACCTTGGCGGTGAAGTCCTTGTCGTGGAAGGCGATGGTCATTTCGAAATTCAGGCGGAACGAGCGGTTGTCGAAGTTTGCGGTGCCGACGGTGCACTTGTCCGCGTCCACCACCATGACTTTTTGGTGGAGGAAGCCCTTGGTGTAGCGGAAGACTTTGACGCCGGCTTTTTCCAGTTCGTCGATGTACGACCAACCCGAAAATTGGACGAGCGCGTTGTCGGTGTGATCGGGGATGAGAATGCGCACGTCCACGCCGCGCAATGCGGCGAGTTGCAACGCGCTGACGAACTGGATGTCTGGCACGAAGTACGGACTCGCGATCCACAGCCGCTCGCGCGCTTGGTGGATGGCGTCGAGAAAGAATAGAGTGCAGCTTTCCATGCTGTCCACCGGGCCCGTCGGCAGGCAAAAAGCGTCGCGCGAGGTACCTGTTAGTGCGGGTTCGGGTTTCCAATTGAGTCCTTGCAGCACTTTGCCCGATGCCCAGTGCCAATCCTCGATGAAGGGGACTTGGATGCATTGCACGATGGGGCCGCTGAGCCACAGGTGCGTGTCGCGCCAGTAGCCGAATTTTTTCACGATGCCTTTGTATTCGTCGCCGATGTTGAGTCCGCCGACCCACGCCTCGCGGCCGTCGGTGATGACGATTTTGCGATGGTTGCGAAAATTGATCTGGAAGCGATTGCCCTTGCCGCGAGTGGTGTTGAACGGCACCACTTCCACGCCGCCTGCGACAAGTTCTTTGACATATCTATCAGGCAAGTCGCTGCTGCCGATGTCATCGTAGATCAAGTGGCAGCGGACTCCGGCGGCAGCCCGTTCTAGCAGACGTTGCTTCAGCTCGCGGCCCACGCTGTCGTCATGGATGATGTAGAACTGCACCAGCACGTAATCCTTGGCGCGAGAAATCCCTTCGAAAATGGATTCAAAGGTCTCGTCGCCGTCGATGAGAAGGCGTCCGTCGTTGCCAGCAGTGACGGGCAAGCGAGCGAGTTTCTCGACCACCCACGGTTGGCCATCGTCGCGTTTCACCTGCAAGCCTTGCTCTTTCAACTCGCGGAAGTATCCCGCCGCGACGGGAGAAATCTTCTCGATGCCTTTCTGGCGGGCTTTGACATAGCCTTGAAAGCGATCGCGGCCAAACACCCAATACGCGGGAACTGCCACGTAGGGCATCGTGTTGAGAGAAACCACCCAAGCGACGGCACCTTGAGCCGTTCTAACATCCATGGTGGCACGCACCGAGGTGAGAAATCCCGCGATGTGGGCGAGGATGACGAAGCCGGCGATGATTCGTTTGCGCCGCTTGCCGAGCCAGGCCGCTAGGGTGTGAATGCGGGTTTTAAACGGGATGCCGTGGCTCATGATTGCAAGTCCAGCAGAGGACGCGGCGGATGGAAACCACGGATCAGCGCGCACGTGACACCGCATGCTTGCAATTTTGCCCCAGCGGCCTCAGACAGCAGGCACCATGAAAACGAAATTTCTGCTCCTCGCCTTGGTGACGCTGGGTCTGATCGGCTGCGCGTCGATGGGATCATCCAACACGAAAAACCTGCTATCGGCCTCTGGGTTCAAGGTGCGGACGCCTGAGACGGAGAAACAAAAGGAACTCTACGCCAGCGCCGAGTCCTACAAGGTCCAGCGCATTTCCAACGACGGGAAGACGCTCTACGCCTACAAGGATGAGAAATCCGGGACCGCTTACATCGGCGATGAAAAAGCCTATCAGGAGTACCAACGGCTCTCCATCCAACAGAACATCGCCAGCCAGCAGTACCAAGCCGCCGAGATGAACCGACAAATGGCGCTCGGTTGGTACGGGGCCTACGGGCCAGCGATGTATGGCCCGGGCTACGGAGCCTACGGCCGTTATCGCTGAATTCTGCCTTGCTTGGGTGAGCGGATGTTCGTTAGGAAAGCTGCTGTTATGAAGACTCTCCTCAAGATCGCTCCGCTCGCCCTGCTCGCTCCCCTGTGTGTGAATCTGAGTTCCTGCACCGACTACGGTGGGGACGTTCGTTCGGAGCTCACCCGCACCAAGGATGGGCTGGTGGCGGTGGAAACCTACACCAACCGGGCCAGCGTTATCGGCATCGAAAAAAAGGCGCGCAAGGTGAAGCTGAAGTTTGAAAACGGCAGCTACAAGACCGTCAAGTGCGGCCCGGAGGTGGTTAATTTCCCGCAGATCCAAGTGGGCGATGAGGTCAAAGTGACCTTGATCGATGAATTGGCCATCCAGCTTAGCGATCACGCCAAGCTGGGCGGCACGGCCGACACGAAGGTGGCGCTGGCCGTCGTCGGCGAGAAGCCCGGTGCCGTTCAGGCAACCACGGTGGAAGTGACCGCTCGCATCGAAGCGGTCGATCTCAAAAGCCGCAAGGTGACGCTCAAGTTCGACGACGGCAGCTCCGAGACGCTGAAAGTCGGGCCGGACATCCGCTTGGAAAAAGCCAAGGTGGGGCAATCCGTGCGTATCCGCCACACCGAGGCGATGGCCATCTTGGTGGAAAAACCCTGATCTTCCGCAGCTTCGTCCCATTCCATTTTTCGAAACCATGAAATCCCGAATCGTCACCACACTGGTCTGCACCCTGACCGCCCTTTCCGCTCAAGTGCCCGCGCCGATGCAAAGCGGCATCGCCCTGCAAGCCACCGAACTGTTGCCTGCGGAATTGCTTCGCGGAACGTCCTACCGCGTGCGCGACTTGGTGGTGACGGACGGATTCATGGCGCATTTCACCATCGATTCCGACTTCGGCACCTTCGAGGCGGTCGGCGTGCCGCAGGCGAAAAAGCGCATCGGCGAGGTGGCGGCCATCCGCACTTTGGTCGAAACGAGCAAGGGCGACCTGTTCGCGGAAGGATTGAAACGATCGGTGGAACAGCCCATCGACGCCGTAAAAAACATCATTTCGCATCCGGTGGACTCGGTGAAAGCCGCGCCGAAAACGGTGGGGCATTTCTTCAGCAAGATCGGCTCTTCCGTTTCGACAGGCTTCAACAAGGTCAAGGACAGCACCAGCGGCGATGGTCCGCAGCCGACGGCCGGGGAAATTGGCAGCGGCATTGGCAACGCGGCGAAGAATGCCGCGGGTTTTGACAAGGCGAAGCTCGACACCGCGCGGCAACTGGGGGTGGACCCGTATTCGGACAATCCACGCTTGCAGGAGGAAATGGACAAGGTGACCTGGGCGTTCTTCGCCGGTGGCCTGCCGCTCCGCGTGGGCGCGGCGGTGGCTTCCGCAGGCGTGGCGGTCGCCGCCACCAACATGGTCGGCATTCCGGGCGACACCTATGCGCTGACCCAAGGCGAGCTCTTGCTGCGCGATGGGCGATCGCTCGCAGAAATGGGCATCACCGACGAGGACATCTACAAGTTCAAGGCGCAGCCGACGCTGAGCACGACGCGCCGCCACCAAATCGTCACGGCGCTGGAAGCATTGCCGAAAACGCGGGGCAGGGGTCGCGTGATTCTGCTCGCGAATGCTTGCGAAACGGCGGATCAAGCGGATTTCCTGATCGGTGCACTTGAAATCTTAGCGCGCCAGCAAAAGGCGGGCGCGGCGGATTACGCGTCCATCGAAGTCATCGGTCGTCTGCCTGCGGCGATGACCACGGCAGGGGAGCTGCACGTTGCCGCACCGGTGGACTTCGTCACGTGGACCGAGCAAGTCGCCGGGTTTTCCAGCCGCGACGATCTCGGCCAAGCGCCGCGTGTCCTGCTGCATACCGGGAAAATCGCCCCGCCCGCAGCGGAAGGGCTGAAGGCGGCGGGCTGGTCCTTGCTGCCGCTGCCGTATTGAGCCGAAGTGGGCTGCTCTCAGCTCCCTTGGATCACTTCGACGCCTCCCTCGCGGAGTCCGTCGAGAAATTGCTCATCGGCGGCCTTGTCGGTGATCACGCAGGTGAGGTCGGGGATTTCCGCGAAAAAGAAGGCGGATTTTTGGCCCAGCTTGCTGTGGTCGGCGAGGCAAACGACATCCTCGGAATAGCTGACGACACGATCCTTGAAAGCCGCTTGGCGGGCGTTGCTCTCGCTGACGCCGCGTGTCAGGTGCAAGCCGTTACCGGAGAAGAACATGCGGTGGATGTTGTAGCGCTGGAGCGCCTTTTCTGCGGTGAGCCCGAAGAAGGAGCGTGAGCTGGCATCGAAGAAACCGCCGGTGCAGATGAGGTCGAGCTGGGGCCTATCCGCCAGCGCGGTAAAGACATTGAGCGCGTTGGTGAGAATGGTCAGCGGCATGTCTGGCAAAAACTCCGTCAGCGTCAGCACGGTGGAGCTGGCATCCAGGAAAATGGTTTCGTTCGGTTGGATGCGTGCGGCGGCGAGGCGTGCGATGATGCGTTTTTCCTCGCGGTGCACTTCTTGGCGTTCGGTGAATGGGCGTTCGTCACGCACCTGTTGCGGCCGACTGGCACCGCCGTGGGTGCGGATGAGTCGACCGGATTTTTCCAGCGATTCAAAGTCCTTGCGCACCGTTTCGTCAGTCACGCCGAGGACTTCGGCCACTTCCATGGTGCGTAAGGTTCCTGCTTCTTGGAGCAGCTCGATGATGCGACGTTTGCGATCGATGGCCAGCATGGTTCAGGAGATTTCTTTGTTTGGTTGGAAGTTTCTTGGTTTTGGTTTGACTTGAGACGCTGATCCCGCAAAAACCGCGTCGTCCCATGTCCGCGATCGGAACCGTGCAACGACTGCCGCCGCCATCTCACCATCTCGCGCGAGTCGACGGCAAGCCGCCACTATCAGAAAGCGGGGATATTTGCGGAAAACTCCATCCTTGGGTGGCGAAATTTCGCAGCCGCAGCCCGTTGGCTCTGCGCCGCACGGCTTGGCCAAATTGATTTTAAAACCGACCCTCATGTCCGAATACCAACACGTCAATGACCTCTGGGACGACGCCAAGGCAGCGTCCCTCGATCCTGTCGATCGTCTCGTTTACCGCTCCAATCTGCTCGGCAGCGACCAGCGCGTGACCAACACCGGCGGTGGCAATACGTCCGCCAAGATCATGGAGACCGACCCGCTGACCGGCGGCCAGGTCGAGGTGCTGTGGGTCAAAGGCTCGGGCGGCGACCTGCGCACCAGCACGCGCGAGAATTTTTCGTCGCTCTACCAGGAAAAGCTCATCGGCCTGCAAGGGCTCTACGCCGCACGTGAGGACAAGGGGCTGAAATCGCAGGCGGAGGACGACATGGTCGGCATGTTTTCGCACGCCACCTTCAACCTGAACCCGCGCGCATCGTCCATCGACACCACGCTGCACAGCTTCCTGCCCGGCAAGCATGTCGATCACATGCACCCGAACGCGATCATCGCCATCGCCGCATCAGAAAACCGCGAGCAGTTGACGAAAGAGATTTTCGGCGGGGAAATGGCCTACGTGCCGTGGATGCGACCGGGCTTCGAACTCGGCTTGGCGATGCAGGAAATCGCCCGCGATCAACCCGACGTGAAAGCCATCATGATGGGGCAGCACGGGTTCATTTCCTGGGATGATGACGACAAGGTCTGCTACAAGCGGACGCTCGATTTCATCGAAACGGTGGCGAACTACATCGAGGAAAAGTACGCGGCCAAGGGTGGCGACGCGGCGGCCTTTGGCGGTCAAAAGTATGCGACGCTCGACGAGGAGACGCGCAAGTCGGCGTTTGCGGCCATCCTGCCTTGGCTGCGCGGCCGGGTTTCCCAGCAAAAGCGCTTCATCGGCACGGTGCAGGACGACGAGAAAATCCTGCGCTTCGTCAATTCGCACGACGCCCCGCGTCTCGCCGAACTCGGCACCAGCTGCCCGGACCATTTCCTGCGCACCAAGATCAAGCCGCTCTACGTCGACTGGAATCCGCAGACCGAAGACTTGGAAACGCTGCGCAACAAGCTGGCCAGCGGGCTGGAAGGCTATCGCGAGGATTACGCGGAATACTATTCCTACTGCAAACACGACAATTCGCCGGCCCAGCGCGATCCAAACCCCACGGTCGTCCTCATCCCCGGCCTCGGCATGATCGCTTGGGGCAAGGACAAGTCCGAGAGCCGCGTGACGGCGGAATTCTACAACTGCGCCGTCGAGGTGATGCGCGGTGCCGAAGCCATCGATCGCTACGTCGCGTTGCCGCAGCAAGAGGCGTTCGACATCGAATACTGGCTGTTGGAAGAAGCGAAACTCAAGCGCATGCCCGCCGAGAAGGAACTCGCGCGGCAGGTCATCATCGTCATCGGCGCGGGATCGGGCATCGGCAAGGAAACCGCGCACCGTCTCGTCAAGGAAGGCGCGCATCTGGTATGCGTGGACCTCAACGAAACCGCCGCCCAAGCGACCGCCAAGGAAATCACCGACAAGTATGGCATTGGCATCGGCGTGGCGGGCAGCGGCATTTCCAACTGCGGCCCGGCCATCGGGCTGGCGGCCAACATCACCAACCGCGAAAGCATTCGCGCCATGCTCGACCAAGTCGCGCTGGCCTACGGCGGCTTTGATTCGATCTGCGTCACCGCCGGCATCTTCGTGCCCAGCGACACGACCGGCCACATCCCGGACGACAAATGGGCGCTCACCTTCGGCATCAACGTGACCGGCAGCTACTTCGTCGCCGACGAGGCTGCCAAGACGTGGAAAGAACAAGGGCTGCGCGGCAACCTCGTTCTCACCACCTCCGCCAACGCCGCCGTCGCGAAAAAAGGCTCGCTCGCCTACGACACATCGAAGGCTGCGGCGAACCACCTGGTGCGCGAGCTCGCCATCGAGCTTTCCCCGCTGGTGCGGGTCAATGGCGTCGCCCCGGCCACCGTGGTCCAAGGCTCCGCGATGTTCCCGCGCGACCGCGTCATCGGCTCGCTCGCCAAGTATGCCATCCCGTACGCCGACGATGAGGCCACGGAATCCCTGGTGAGCAAGCTGGCGCAGTTTTATGCCGACCGCACGCTGACCAAGGCCCCCATCACCCCGGCCGACCAAGCGGAAGCCTACTTCCTGCTCGTCACCCAACGCCTCAGCAAAACCACCGGCCAAGTCATCACTGTGGACGGCGGCCTGCACGAAGCCTTCCTGCGCTGATTTCCATGGCACCAACAGCCCGGGTGGGAGCAATCCCGCCCGGGCTGTTTTGCGTGGAACGGCCGTGATCCTCCGCCCCGGGCATCTTGATCCCAGCCTATCGTCTGCAACCCCTGCCGAAATCCGGAAAACCGCCGGGAACAGTACCCGATCCAAACGCTTGCAGCCCGGTCCGGAGCTCGCCCATTCGTCCTTCGCGGCGGTCACATCGTCCTCTCGCCGTCCACATCGCCCGCCGGAGCTCTCCACATCGACCTCCGGCACGGCCAGGTCGCCCCGGTCCCTGACCACTTCAACCGTCGGGACCGTTACTTCGACCTCGGGTGCTGTCCAGATCGCTCCGGGGTATTGTCCAGATCGTTGTCGGGTGCTCTCCACATCGCCCCCGACACCGCTGTTTCGGCCACCGGTGCTGTCCACATCGAGCGCTGATGCTGTCCACATCGGCCCCGGGTGCTGTCCATTTCCTTCCCGGGTGAGGCCCCGGCCCGGCTTGAGCGGCCTTCCTCAGAGTGCAAGAAATCCTGTGCAAGCCGGATATCGCGGGTGAATCCAGTCCGCTGAGGAACATCCCTGAATCCGCTAATCCAGGACGGGCGGCTCGACCCGCGGCTCGGGAACCTGCCGCCACAGAAAACTCCCGAACCACTCCAGGACTATCCTGCCCTTCCCGCACCCTCCCGCGGCCCGGAAAACCAAGCGCTTCCGGCAGGAACCGCGCTCTCCCACGCGTGATATCAACCCGGCCCAATAGCCAGCAAACGGACCATCCGATTCCATCTGATAGACGCACCCAAGGCGCAAAAATCCCTTGTCGCGTCAGGATTTGATGCCCATCCTCCCCAAACGGGATCTATCAGATATCAAGCCGCGAGATCCTACGAATAAAACCTGTTCGGCAGAGAACCAGATGAAGACCTACAAGAGACGCGTTATGATCATCGGGCTGTGGATCACCTCAGTCGCTGTCTCATTCTGCGCTGGAGCATTTCTTATTTACGAGTATTACGTATTTGGGGATCCTGTCTCCAGCGTGACGACGAATATATTGGTGAGTCCTCCCGTTGATGGACCTTTGTACAGCGTAGAAGACTTTGTTCGCGCCAATAGTGACGTGAAGGCGTATTTGTCAGATCAGCAGAACAAGCCCGAATTTCACAAGCTGCATCCGCGATTCGTAGTTGTCCCCGAATTATCTGGATACACCATTTACTCATCGTCTGGGCTGCGGGGCACGGTTTTCCCAAACGATTTATACGAATCTACACTGAAGGTGTTGAAGGAGAGCTTAGGGGAGATCAACGTAAAGCCAATGAATCCCCATGCAAAGTAATTCACAAGAGCCGAACAAGGCGTCACACCACAATCCGCTACCCGCTCCGAGTTTGATTTTCCCGCGTAACTACAACCCTCAACCTGAGTCGAAGGCTCGCCCCCGGTAGCGGATGTGTGGACTTTGACGTTCGCTAGAAAATAAGTAGTAATGACACGTCTTCGGCTTCCAGATGAAAAGAGATCGAACCGGCCTACCTTTCGCCGTGTCGCTTGTTTCATTGTTGGGTTCGAGCTATTGACGCTTCCCGCCGGAATTTGGGGCTGGCGGTCCGGAATATCCTTCGGGTCGATCATGCCAGGTGCATTCCTCAGTGGGTTGGTTGGGGGTGGATTTCTTTCAGTCGGAGTTTATGCGATGCAGACAGGATTCATGCAGAGGATGTCCAGCTTTTATCGATTTTCCGAACGACCCGCCCAATTCATTATGGATTCGCTCATGGTTCTTCTAGCGGTCATCCTCTCGGCAGCTTGGCCTATTGGCTATTCACTCCAAGAACTCGCAAAGAAGAAAGACAACAGCGAACATGCCGCGCCGTGACAACCCCTACCAGCCCTACAGTTCCGATGCTTTTCCCTGACCACAACCCTAACCCCGTGATCGACGCCTGCTCCCGCTGGTAGGGGTGCACGCGCTCATCGTTATCCCAAGAAAATGGAAGTTGATATAGCATTTACCCAGGTTTCGGAAGACAACGATCTGGAGCATATCGCCAGAGGGTTTTGTGATGAACACGGTGACGGCGAGAATGGCGTCATCTCTGACGAAGAATATGATCGACTCTACGATCTATTAGGCGCCGTGATCTCCAAGTATGCATCATATTCAGATGATGGTGAAGACGCTGATTTTATGGGTAGCCGGTATGTGGATCAGATTCCTTGGATAACACTCGTCGCCGATGATGAAGCCGATCCAGCGGTAGCAACCAAGGCAGCACTGGAGACGATCAATTCAGCTCATCGCCCGCTTGCCATTTCTTTCGACTACTATCCTGACTACCTCTTGGTGATGCCTCCCAACATCGTATATTCAACATTTCCTCTCACCCGAATAAAACAAGAAGGATAACAAGCCGGATATGGAGACGCCGAGGAAGCCGTCTGTTCAATTTTGAGCTTTGCCCCGGCGACGCCATTCCTATAACGTTGTGCCAGAAAATGAACCGACTCGACGAGACTGCATTCAAAGCTACGTTCCGGGAGCCGATGCAACGCGTTGGGGATGACGAAGAGCCTCCGTTCGATTATTGGCCCTACTTCGAGCAAATTCCCGAAGCGGACTTTGAAGGATTTGATTGCACCGAGGGGCAGGTGGATTGGGCATGGAGGACGCCCGATGGCTGTTTCGAGCATGTCTTGATCAACACACGTGAGGATGCCGACGTCTTCATGGTGCTCGTCATAGATCGGCAGGCTCGGGCCGTCTTCGGGCACCGACTTCTCAATCTGAAGAAGGAGTATGGCATCGAGCCGCTTTCCGTGTAAGAATCAGAAGCACAACAAGCCGCGTCATGACAACTACTACCAGCCGCCCTGTTTCGATGCTCTTCCGTAACTACAACACTAACCCCGCGTTCGACGCTCGCCCTCGCTGATAAGGGTGCGTGCTCTTTGAGCGTCGCTACAAAAGCACCCATGCTTCCCGAAGCGTCGAAACTAACAAAGCTGCCATGGATGGAGCGGCGGGCTTGTCTCAAGGAGATAGGGAGGCAGTTTCCGAGCTTTCGTTCGTTGCGAAGGCAGACGACATGGCTTGGATTTTTGATCACGGGATTGTTGGGTTTTTTGTTTTATTCGTTTCGAGAGCCATGGGGACTGATGGCGTTGCTGGGTTATCTTCTCTCCAGCAAGCTGGCGGATGCGTGGTTGGAGCGGTTGTTTGTCCTCCCGTTTGCCAAGCTGCATCTGGAACAAATGGCCGAGGGTAGCGGTCGAGATAATGGCGGCGTGCCGCTCACTTGAATCCATTCTAACGTTTCGCGCCATCCTCCGAAAACTCGAAAGCGCCATGCAGAAACATCGGATTTACACCATGAGTTTTGCGGAGGTTTATCCGCTTTATGTGGCCAAGGCGGAGAGGAAGGGGCGCAAGCAGGTAGAAGTGGATGAGATCCTTTGCTGGCTGACCGGCTACAGTCGGCAGAGCTTGGTTGAGCAGATTGAGACGCAGGTTGATTTCGAAACCTTCTTCAAGGATGCCCCGCAGATGAATCCACTGCGAACGAAGATTCAAGGGGTGATCTGCGGCGTGAGGATCGAAGAAATTCAAGAACCGCTGATGCGAGAAATCCGCTACTTGGATAAGTTGGTGGATGAATTGGCCAAGGGCAGACCGATGGAGAAAATCCTTCGTCAGCCATGATCGCAGAATGATCTAACGAAGTTCATCATTTCCATCCGCCTTGTGGCGATGCATTCACAATGAACTCAGCGGTCGCGTGGTGGAGCGACGCTGGTGCCGGGTTCGAACGGGCAATCGACTAACACATGCTGGGCGGAGCCGAAGCGCTTGCGCACGCGCTCGACGAGGCGGCGGGTGCCGGTGGCACCGATTTCACGGAAGGGAATGTGGACGGTGGCGAGAGTCGGGCAGTCGGCAGGCGGGGCGATGCCATCAAAGCCGGTGACGGAAACTTCGTCGGGGACGCGGATGCCGCGCTGGCCGAGACCGCGGATGAGATCGTAGGCCTGATGGTCGGCGGCGCAGATCCAGGCGGTGACGCCGTCGTGGGTGCGGGCGGCGGCCTGGTCGTGGCTGGCGTCTATGCCGAGGTCGGGCGAAGGGAACATGTTGATGACGTCCTCGGGATGGACGGGCATGCGCAGGCGCACCATTTTCTCGACAAAGGCGGCGTAGCGGCGGAAGGACCAGCTCGCCTCGACCTCGTAGCGGCGGGTGAAGAAGCCGATGCGGCGGTGGCCTTGAGCGATGAGGTGATCGATGGCGGAGGTGATGCCTTTGTAATGGTCGACGTCCACCCAATCGATGCCAGCGGAGTCGAATTGTTCGGTCAGTGAAACCACGGGCATGAGCAGCGAGAGCGGTTCGAGCACGGTGGCGGGAAACGGATAGACCAGCAGCATGCCGCTCCAGCGGCGGCGGAATTTCTCGATGCGGCGGTAGCTGGCGGCGTCGAGGTCGCGATCCTTGGGATCGACGAGGTGAACGTCCACGTGGATGCCGTTGAGCTGGGCGCACTCGGTCACGCCAGCGAGAATTTGTTCGCCCGGATTCTGATAGTCGGTGCGTTGGTATTCCTCCTCGTCGGAGCAGATGAGCAGGCCAAAGGTGGTGCCGAGCTTTTTCTTCTTCGATCGCGCGGTGCGGCTTTCCAAATGGGTGTAGCCGATTTCGGCGGCGAGTTGGAAGACCCGTGCGCGCGTGACGGGATTGATGCCGGGGTGATTGGTGAAACAGCGCGAGACCGTGGCGCGAGAAATTTGCAGGCGCTCGGCGATCAGTTGCTGGTTTACGTCGGCCATGGGTTTACGACGACCAGACTCGGGAGCGCACCCTAAAGATCAAGCCGGATCTGCGATGGAATTCCATGCACCTCGGCAGGACGATAAAGAGAAGTAAAGGCAACCGCAGATGGACTCAGATGGACGCAGAGGAAGAGGCTCCTGTCTAAATGACAGGATGGGTAAGGTATCCTCATCGAACCGTTACCGCAGCTCGCCCGAAACCCTCGGGAATTTATCTAAATCCGCGTCCATCCGCGTCCATCCGCGTCCATCTGTGGTTCGATAAATCCTCTCTTCTCGACAGCCTCGATTGCCTGTTGATCCCACGCCGCGAGCGCGTTCAGAGATCTTGCTCGATCGCTTTGAGCGTGAGGAAAAGCTCCTGCCAGCGCTTGAGGCGCGGCTCGACGGCGTGTTTCTCGCGGGCGAGGTGGGTGCGCACGGCGGCGAGCGACGAGGCATAGTCTTGGAAAACGATGCGGAGGGCTTCCTCGTAGTCGTCGCGCAGGGTGCTGGCGAAGCCGCCACAGGTGTCGAGCAGCCGTTTTTGGAAATCCGTGGTGATGGCCTTGCGGGTGACGATGGCGGTGAGCGTGCCGCCGATGAGGAACAGCAAGGCGAGGCCGCAGAGGATCCACGGAGCCCACGGCACGCCGAGTGCGCCACAGGTCGCGCCCGCAGTGGTGAGCAGCAAGGTCATGAAGCTGAACGATTTAAGCGCGATGTTGCGGCGCCGAAGATCCTTTTCCAACTGGTTGCGGACTTTCAGGTTGCCGATGCCTTGGCGGGCGGCGCGGCCGAGGCGTTGGACAAAACGGGTTTTCGCAGTGGCGAGGGTGGCGTCCAGTGGGGCGGCTTCGCCGAGGTCCACGGCCATCGCTTCTTGGACACGGACGCAGAGTTCGTTCCAATGGCTGCGGCAGACTTCGACCACCTCGATGCCATCCTTTTCCGCGACCGCTTCGACGGTGGCTTGGAGTCGTTCGATGAACATCGATTCCATCGCCGGTCCGGTGCGATCCCCGGCGAAAAGGCGGAAAATGGACGGGATGACGCCGAGTTTTCCGCGGAGCTTTTTTGCCGCCCAGATCGCCTCGGATTCGAACACCTCGGCAACTTCGACCAAGTGGCGCGGCAGGCGCTGGACGAAGCGCTCGCGGATGTCGTCGATCTCGCGCTCGATGGTGTCGAGGAAGCGGCCTTGGACATTGAGCGTGACCGTTTGTTTTTCGATCTGATCCTCGACGGAGCGCAGCGCGTTGGCCGCCTGTCCGCGCCAGCCATCGAGCGCGGCTTTGCGATCGGGCGATTCGCAGACTTTGCGGGAAATGAACTGCTCAAGCTCGGCGAAACCACTGGCGGCCAAGGCTTTAGCGGAGAATGGAGTCGCCCGTTTCGCCTCGTAGGCGAGCTTGCCGGAAACCGGGAAAACCGGCGGCACCAGCCCGGTGCGTTTCATCGAGAGGTCTTTGATGTGGCCGAGGATGACTTTAAGGTCGTTGGCCTCGCGCTGGTCCGCCTGCTGGATGATGAAAACGACGCGTTGGAGGCATTCCGGCGTGAGTTCTGAGATGAAATTCCAAGTCGCCGCGCCCCACGGGTTGGTCACCGGGAAGACGAACAGGATGAGGTCCGCCGTGGGCAGGAATTTCAGCGTGATTTCCTGGTGGCCCTTGACGATGGAGTTGGTGCCCGGCGTGTCGATCAGGTTGAAGTCGCGCAGGAAACCGATGGGGCGGTGGCGCTCCTCCAGCATCGGGGTGACCACGACGTCCGCCGCGCGCTCGCCGAATTGGTACCAGAGGACGCGGTCGGTTTCCGGCAGGATGTTGGTTCGGCAAAGGTCGCGGCCGAACAGCCCGTTGATGAGCGTCGATTTGCCGGCATTGACCTCGCCGCAGACGACAAACAGGAAGGGCGATCCCAAGCCTCGGTCGATCTCGTCAAGCGGCAGCGGTTCCGTAAGTGCGGTGCCGGTTTGTGTGGCCAGCGCCGCGACGCCGCGCATCACTTCGCCGAGTCGTTCGCGGGTCGCGAAATAGCGCTCGCCGAACATGGAATGACTCACTTGGGGGGCGCGTGAGGGTAAAAATCAGGAATTCGACGGTGCCGCCGAAGCTTGTGCGGCGGTGGCTTCCACCTTCATCGCGATGAGTTGGGAAACCGTGACGAACTGGTAACCGCGGCTGAGCAGGCCATCGAGCGTGGCAGGCATGGCGTCGATCGTTTGCGCGTGCAAGTCGTGGGCGAGGACGATGCCACCGGCCGAGGCACCGGCGAGGATGCGTGAGGCAATGACGCCAGCGCCGGGGCGCTTCCAGTCGAGCGGATCGACGGACCAAAGAATGGTGGGGTAGCCGAACTCATCCATGACGATCTGGCGCTGAGCCTGGAGCAGGCCGCCATAGGGCGGGCGCATGGTGCGGGGTTCGACGCCGGCTGCGTTTTGGACGGCAACCTTGCAGCGGCGGAGGTCCTCGATGGCCTCCTTGTTGCTGAGCTTGCTGAGCAGGCGATGGGTGTACGAGTGGTTGCCGATTTCGTGACCTTCCGCGACGGTGCGGCGAAGAACCTGCGGATAGACGTCCACGCTGCGGCCGATGACGTAGAAGGTGGCCTTGATGTTGCGGGCGCGCAGCATGTCGAGCAGGCGCGGCGTGTTCTGCGGTGTCGGGCCGTCATCGAAGGTGATGGCGATGAATTTTCCGGCGACGGGCACGCGGGTGAAGGTGACGCCGGCGCTGCGTGAGAAATCGGAACTGACGTTGAGGTCTGGGTTGCGAGGCACCGGGCCCTTCACCGGCGGTGTGCGATAGGCGGTGTTCGCCTCGGTTTTGATCGGCTGCGCGGTGGACTTGGCCTTTTGTTGGGACTGAGTGACTTCGGCCAGCGGTTTGGCGGCGGAGCAGCTGGTCAAGCAGGCGGTGGCGGCCATGAAACCGCGGCGGGAAAGGGGGCCAAGGCGTCCTCCGTCTTGCGAATCCGCGTCGAGTGAGGCGTTGAGAATCTTGTAACCGAGGGCGTTGAGAGGATTTTCCATGAGGAGGGGCGGCAGATCGATGCTTCGGAGAAGTTACGGAAATTGCCTAGGGTGTCACGCCCCGTTTTTGGCGAGCGTGGTTCCCTGGTTCAGCGCATGGACCGGCTTTTCAGCCGTGGAAATGAAGCTGTGGGAATGGCGCAAGGTCTCGCAGAGGTAGGCTTTTGCGGTTTCCACGGCCTGTGGCAAAGCATCGCCGAGGGCGAGCCGCGCGGCGACGGCGGCGGACAGGGTGCAGCCGGTGCCATGCGATCCGGCGACGGCAATGCGGCGGGCGGAGAAACGATGCACGCCATCGCCATCGACCAACAGGTCAACGCATTCGTCGCTATTGAGATGGCCGCCTTTGAGCAACACCGCCACGCCGAGGCGTGTGTAAAGTTCACGCGCGGCCGATTCCAAGTCATGCCCGATGGTGCGTCCTAACAAAACTTCCGCTTCCGGCAGGTTGGGCGTGATGACGCGGGCGAGCGGCAGCAGGAGTTCCTGATAGGCTGCGACCGCGTCGTCTTCCAACAGGCTGGCACCGGTGGACGCGACCATGACGGGATCGACCACCAGCGGGACCTTGGGGAAATTTTTCAGAATGTCCGCCACGGCAGCGACGTGGGCGGCGGAGAAAAGCATACCTGTTTTCACGGCGGCGACGGGGAAGCTTTCCATCATCAGCGCCACTTGGTCGCGGACGATTTCCACCGGCACAGCATGCACGGCGCGCACGATGTTGGCCGTTTCCGAAACCACGCAGGTCACGGCCGTGAGGCCGTGGACGCGGAAATGTTGGAAGGTTTTCAGATCCGCTTGGATGCCGGCGCCGGCCGAGCAATCCGAACCCGCGATGGTGAGAGCGACAGGGATGGCATTCATCGGGCGGCGCGCAGCGAGTTTTTCAAACGTTCCACCTCGTCCATCAAGGCGAGCATGAGCCGCACGCCGGAAAGATTGGCCTCAAAACGCTGCCGCAGGTGCTCGATGCGGCGCAGCGTGTGGACCGCTTCGTCGTCGAAAATTTCGCCTTCTCCGGCATGAGCTAACAACCCTTCCTCCTGATAGAGCAGGATGGTTGCCGCATCCACGCCGGTGATTTTTGCGACGATCTCCAGCGAGTAAGTCGCGTGCTCGTCCGGCTCGTAAAGCGGCCCTTCATTCCCAGCGGAGGGGTTCATGGCTGGGTGCGCGGGTTGAATTTGGAGACGCTGCGAAGTTTTTCCCACAGCTCGCGCTCGTCCGGCGCGAGTGAGGGCGGCAGGTGGATGGTGAGCGTCGCGTAATAATCGCCGCGCCCGCCGTCTTTGCCCTTGGGCAGGCCGCGCCCACGGACACGCATCTGCTGGCCATTTTCGCTGCCCGCTGGGATGCGCAATTTCACCGGCCCATCGAGCGTGGGCAGCGTGAGTTCCGCGCCGAGCACGGCTTCCCACGGCGCGAGGTCGAGGTCGTGATAGAGATCATGGCCCTCGGTGCGAAAATCTGGATGGGCGATGTGGCGGACGCGCAGGTAGAGGTCGCCCGCTTGTCCTTTGCCGCTGCCCGCTTCGCCTTCACCGGGGACGCGGATGCGTTTGCCGTCGGTTACGCCAGCAGGGATGCGCACTTGGAAGGTCCGGTTCGTCACTTGTCCGGTGCGTGAATCGGTCGATTGCAAGGTGATGGGCCGCACGGCTCCCGCCATGATTTCCTCCAGCGTCACCAGGATGTCGCCCTCGATGTCGCCGCCCCGACGCTCGCGTGCGGTGCCTCGGTCGCGACCATCGTCGGCGTAGCCGTAGCGGTTGGCGCCGCTGAAGTAGCGTTCGAAGAAATCGCTGAAACCGGTGCCGCCGAAGTTGAATTCCTGGCCCGTGTCCGCCGCGTGGCGGGAACGACCGGCGTGGGGATTTTGCCAATCCGCGCCGAGCTGGTCATATTTCCGGCGTTTTTCTGGATCGCCCAACACCTCGTTTGCCTCGTTGAGTTCTTTGAATTTCGTCTCGGCTGCGGCCTTGTCCTTGGCGACGTCCGGGTGATGAACGCGGGCCAGCTTGCGGAAGGCCTTTTTGATGTCCGCAGCGGTGGCGTCGCGCGGCACCCCGAGGATCTTGTAGTAGTCTTTGAATTCAGCGGACATGGCAGAGAGGAGACGCCGCTATTAAAGCGCACCGCGCTCGCCTGTCTAGCGGCGGGTGGAGCTCGTTTCTCATCGCGTCCGCCGCCATTTCCGCCACAGGACGAACAACGCCAGCACCCCCACGACGATCACGGCGATGCCACCGACGAGCCAACGCATTGGGATGGGCACCGGAGCTTGGAAGCGCAGCGTGAGCGGTCGGCGCAACGCTTCGGCCAGCGGGTAATCCCACACCAAGGTGCGCCCGCCGTTTTCGATGCGCGTCGCGTTGGAAACCTTCGCCGCGACGGGCAGGTGGACGATGTAGCACAGCCGATGGGCTGCAAACTGCGCGGCCGGCATGAGGGACGCCATCGGCAGCGCCTTGCCCGCAGAGATGACGCGCGACGCGCTGACTTCACGGCCAGTTAGGTCGAGCTTGATGTCGCCTGTTAGCCCGTCGGCCGAAGATGGGAAATTGCCCATCGTGCCGTTGTCAGAGATTTTGTGCAGTTCCACCACCGAATCGAAACGCGCCGTTACGCTCACGGTCAGTCTGTCGTCCTTCACCGTTACCGCATGGGTGGATGAGGAAATGGCTGGCGTGTTGGCGAAGAAATCCGTGAGCAATTTTTCCACCCCGTCCGCACCGCCTTGGAAGCGCGCCGCCGCTGCGGGCAGGCTGTAGGTGATTTCCGCCCGACCGCTGCCATCTGCGTGGATCCAATATTCCTCGCGGCCGTCGATGCAGGAAACGAGGAGCAGCGTGCCGAGCACGGCCAGCAAGCGGACGATGGCACGGCAGGATTTCATCTCACGCCGGTTGGTCCGCACTGCGCATCAGAATGTCGCTCACCTCGACGTGCGCCGGGGCTTCGAGAATGGTTAGGATCGCCCACGCCACGTCGCGGGCATCGAGCATCTTCATCGCTGCTTTGGTTTGCGTCAACGCCTCTTCACGACCGCGGAAATACTGATCTAACAAAGGTGTGTCGACAAAGCCCGGCGAAACGCAGGCGACTTGGACACGCGAGCGACTTGCCTTCAGCTCGCCCCGCAGTGCGTCGGTGATGGCGCGGACGGCGAATTTCGTCGGCGCATAGAATCCGCCGCTCGGTGGCACGCGGTGGCCGCTCATCGACGAGACGTTGACGATGCGTCCGCCGCTGGTTGGAAAATGCCGCAGCGACATTTGGCAGCACAGCGCGAGCGCCATCACATTGACGCGCCACATTTCCTCCCAATCCGCGGGATTGCCATCGGTGATGCGCGAGAGGTAAGCGACGCCCGCACAGTTCACCAAGCCGTCGATCTTGCCGAGGCCGTGGAAAACGGTGTGGACTTGCTCGTGGCGGGACAGGTCCGCGACGATGGGCGAGACGTTTTCCGAAAGCATCGCTGGCCGCCGCGTCACGCCTAACACATTGGCACCGCGCTCCACCAGCATCTCGCACAAGGCCTGGCCGACGCCGCTTGACGCGCCGGTGACGAGCAGCGTTTTGCCCTGCAAGATGCCATCGGATGGAGTCATGCCGGGACCGTGCCACGCCCGCTGGCCGAGGGCAATCCTTGGAATAGCCCGGGCAAGTTAGGCAACTCTGCCGCCGAGCGCGCCCGTTGTGAGGAAACGATCGCGCCATCGCGGAACAGGAAGGCACCCGGCATTTGCAGGCCGTCGCCCGCCATGTGGCCGACGCCGCAGCCTTTAAAAAGCGCGATTGCACCGCGCCACCAAACTTGCGGCCCGAACAGCTCCAGGAAACCGCCTTTGCCCAAGCCGAACGCGCGATAGAGCTCGCAGCGCGGATCGGCGATGCGGCGAATCCCGCTGCGCTCGCCGAGGTATTCCGTTTCCTTGCCGTCTTGCAGCATATGCACCAGCACCAACTCCGCCCCGTGCACGCGTGCCTCGCGTTGGATGGCCTCCAGCTCGCGCAAAATTTGACGGGTGAACGTGCAACCAAAATGGCGCAGGAACACCAGAGCTAACAGCTTGTTTTCCGAGGCGTCGGCCAGCGTCGTCCCGTCAGAGAGCGTGTAACCAGCCGCCGCTTCGCCCATGCTGTAGGGCGTTTTGCGTGTTGGGGGTACGCCGCAATGCGCCCGCACCGTCGCCCACAGAATCGCCGCAAAGGGCAACCACCACACCATGCTGTCGACGACCATGATCCAAGCGGAAGCCAACGGAATTTGCTGTTTCCACAACGCCAGCGCGAAGCCTGCGATCCCGAGGGTGAATTTCACCAGCCCGACGCCGACGATGAACCAATGCTGGATGGGATTGCGCGCGGCGATCAGCAAACCGATGCCAAACACGCCCATCACCGCGCCCACGCCTTGCCACAGCATCGGGTGGTTCGGTTGGGCCATGGAAATCCACTCGAACCATTGGTGCGGGCAACAGATCGCCCATGCGGCGAACAGAATGTGATAGAGACCGGCGGCGAGAAGCACCTTGCGCATCCAGCAAGGGGTTTCGCAGCGGCCGTTGTTGCAGGCAAATGGCATGGCGCAGGGTAGATGGAAAATTTCCCGGCGCAACGGTCCAAAATCGTCGTGGCATTCAGCCGCGCAGGCCGCCGAGGAAATCGGCGAAGAAACGCGCGCCTGCTTCCAGCGCGGCGACCTCGATGAACTCGTCCACGGTGTGCGCTTGGTCGATGGATCCCGGGCCGATGCAAATGCTTGGAATCCCGCCGTTGGAAAGGTGGGCGGCGTCCGAAAACCACGGCGCACCCGCCAAGCCGGTCGCGGCATCGGTGGCGAGCAACGCTTGGATCATCGGATGCGCGGCGTCGGTTTCCATCGGTGGATTCTCGTGCGGAGAAACAATTTCCACCGGCAGCGCGTGGAACTCGATCATTTCCTGAAGTTGTTTCAACGCCCCGCCTGCTGCGGCCAGCGCCGGGGTGATGCGGATGTCAATTTCCGCCTCGGCCAAGTCCGGCACGATGTTAGGACGTGAGCCACCGCGTATCATTCCGACGTTCATCGTCGAGCGGCCGAGCACGGGATGGGTGAAGGTGGCGAGCTGGCCGCCGAGGTGGTGGTCTAGCAGATCGAGCGCGCGGGCGAGCTTGAGGATGGCGTTCTCACCGCGCTCCGGTTGTGAGCTATGCGCGGCTTTGCCGGTCGCGCGCAGCGTTGCCCACAACGAGCCTTTGGTGACATGGACGACCTGCATCGATGTCGGCTCGCCGACCAGCGCGAAACTGTATTCGGCTGCATGGCGGATCGCGAAATCTTTCGATCCCCACTGGCAGGATTCCTCGCCCATGAAGGCGACGAAATCGACGGCCACCGGCAGATCGGCAAGGCTGTCGCGGTGCTCGTGGAGCGCCCACAACATCGCCGCCATCGGGCCTTTCGTGTCCGAGGCACCGCGGCCCCACACGCGTCCGTTGCGAATTTCTCCGCCGAAGGGATCGACGGTCATACCACCGACGCCCACGGTGTCCAAGTGTGGGCCTAGCAGGATGCGTGGTCGTCCATCCACCGGTGCGAAACGGGCGATCAAGTTAGGCCGCCCCGGTTTGATTTCTTCCAGCGTCACCTCCGCGCCGATGGACTCCAGCCAGCCTGATAGAAAGATGGCGAGCGTTTCCTCACCGGTCTGATCCGTTCCTGGCGCGTTGTCTGGATTCACCGACGGGATGCGGACGAGCTGCTGGAGGAGGGAAACGACGTCTTGGCTCATGGCGCGAGGATCACCACCGCCGCCGCGCGAGGCAAGGCCGAAGCCGGGGAAGGCTGGCGCATGCGATGATGAAAACCGGATTGGACGGCTGCAAAGGGCTGGTCGAGGATGGCGGACATTCATGAAAAACTCCCGTTTTAACCTGTTTGCCTTGGGCTCCTCAGCGGTCGCCGGCGCGTTGCTCACCCTTTTCCTCAAAAACTTCATCTCCGGGGAAAAAAAGATACGCCAGCGCATTCCCCGCCGCTACTCGATCGCCGATCCGCAGTTTGAGCGGTCGATGAGCGAGTTGTTAGGTCCGCCCATCGTTGGCGGCAACCTCATCACGCGGCTGGAAAACGGGGTGGAAATTTTCCCGGCGATGTTGGAAGGGATCGCTTCAGCGGAGCGGACGATTACGTTCGAAACCTACGTTTACTGGTCGGGCGAAGTGGCGGAGACGTTTTCGCATGCCCTCGCAAAGAAGGCCCAGGAAGGGGTGGCGGTGCATGTGCTCATCGATGGTTTCGGCTGCAACTGCGTGGAAGGCGAATCCCTACGCCGCATGCGCGACGCAGGGGTGGAGTTGGAAGTCTATCACCTGAAAAAACTGGGACGGGTGAACCAGCGAACGCACCGCAAGCTGCTCGTGATTGATGGCAAAGTGGGATTTACCGGCGGCGTGGGGATCGCGGATCCGTGGCAGGGCAACGCCAATTCGGGCGACCATTGGCGGGACACGCACTATCGGGTCGAAGGGCCCGCAGTGGCACAGATCCAAGCGGCCTTTTTGGACAACTGGATGAAGACACACGCCACGGTGCTGCACGGCAGTGACTATTTTCCCAAGCTGGAAGCAGTCGGAAATCAACGCTGCCAGATGTTTAAAAGCTCGCCGATGGAAGGCAGCGAAAGCGCGCGGCTGATGTATTTGCTTTCGATCACGGCGGCGGAAAAAAGCCTGCTGGTGGGGAACGCGTATTTTGTGCCAGACGATTTGGTGACGGAAACATTGATCCAAGCGGCGCAGCGAGGCGTGGCCGTGGAAGTGCTTTTGCCCGGGACCTATCAGGACTCAGATCTGGTGAGGCATGCGTCGCGCCACCGTTGGGGCCGCCTGCTTCGCCACGGCGTGAGGATCTACGAATACGAACCGACGATGTTCCACCGTAAGGTGATGATCATCGACAGCGCATGGGTGTCGGTGGGATCGGCGAATTTCGACAATCGTTCATTCCGACTGAATGATGAAGCAAACCTAAACGTGTTTGACCGCGAGTTTGCCGAGAAGGAAGCCGAGGTTTTTCAACGCGATAAAGCCTTGGCGCGTGAGGTGACCTACGACGAGTGGCTGCGCAGGCCATGGTTAGAAAGGGCGAGCGATGCTGCTGCCGCGCTGGTGCGCACTCAGTTGTGAGAAGTTGATGTGATTTCTAGCAAATTGTTAGTCTTGCTGAGCCTCTTGCGGAATGAAGGAAAGCCGAAGCGACAACAAAGCCGCCGCATCCGATGGATGCGGCGGCTTTGGGTGTTGGTTCGGTTGTGGTGAAAAACTTATTTCCGCGTGACCAAGGAGATGATCCACACGATGAGGAAAACAAGGAATAGCACCTTGGCGATCATGGCGGCGGTGCCAGCCAGGGCGCCGAAGCCAAGAAGAGCTGCTACGATGGCGACGACGAGGAAGACAAGGGTCCAGTGGAGCATGGTTTCTGAGGGTTGTTGGTTAGGGGTGGCGCGGCGTTCCGGATGGGCTTGAAAAGTCTATCCTGAGTCTTAGCACCGAGATCCCCATCGCAGAACCAATGCCAGCCTGCTTAAGGGGCGTTTTCCCTGATAAATGCTCGAAACGCGCGGTTCTCGGAACCGGTGCTTTCGGGCGAAATGCAATGCTGCTGAGGAAATTGCATTTTGCAAACGGCGCTTGGCGCGCGGTGTTAGGCGCGATCGGGAAACTCAGATTTCCAGCGGGCCAGTGCGGCGCGGATCTCGGCCGCCTCGCGCGTGGGGCTGAGTTCCCAGATGAGTGGGCAATTCGCGGGGAAATGTTTCAGCAGAGCGGCGTAGTCGAGCGTGCCGCTGAACGGCGTGCGGTGGTCGCGGGCGGGCCATTGGACATCGTGGACGTGGCCGCCGATGAGGTGGGGCGAAACTTTTTCGAGCCATTCGACGTGGTCGAGCAGCCCGAGGTTGTGCTTCAGCTGGACGTGGCCAAAGTCATGCCAGTAGCCGACCGCCGGATGATCGGCGAAATGCGTTTGCACGGCCATCATCTCGCGCTCCGTCGGCATGTCTTCAAACCGCGAGCGCGATTCGACGGCGAGTTTGACCCCGGCCTCGGCGGCGCGCTCGGCGAGGGTTTCGAGCGCTTCGATGGCGCGGTGAAGGTACAGTGGTCCGATCTTTTCGCGTTTTCTAACGAATTCTAACTTGCGCTTGATGAAGTCAGGATCGCGTTGTCCGCCAGCCGCCACGGTTTGGGTCAGCGGCTTGGTCCAGTCCTTCGATTTCAGCGGCACCGATCCCATGTGGAGGACGAGGTAGTGCGCCTTGAACTCGGCGGCGATTTCCAGCGTGCGCAAGGTCATGTCCATCGCCCGTTGGCGGTCAAACGGCCGGTGCGAGGTGAACTCGTAGGCGTCCGGCGCATCGATCATCACCTCGACCGGCGAGGGGAAGTAGTTGTGCACGCCGGAGCATGTAAACAGGCCGCGCTGATAGGCTTTGCGGATGCCCGGCAGCTTGGCGATGGTCATGCCGTGCGAGAGTTCGATGTTGGAAAATCCGAGATCAACGATTTCTTCGATCATCGTTTCACCGTCCGTGTGGCGGCTGTTGTTCCAGCAGGATGAAAAGGCAAGCATGGGCGGGCAGCAGGCTGGGCGGGCGGCGAATGGGGAGCAAGCCACATCGTCACCTGCATGGGCGGCAATCAAGAGGTGGTCTGGCTGCGGACGAGCAGCAGGCGCAGGCCGTTGAGGCAAACGATCACGGTGCTACCCTCGTGGCCGACGACGCCGAGCGGGAGTGGCAGCGCAAATCCGAGCGCGGCGAAGATGAGCACGGCGATCACGGCGCTGGCGAAAATGAGGTTTTGCAACAGGACGCGGCGGGCGCGGCGCGCGTGGGCGAGCAGCAGCGGGATGTTTTCCAAGCGGTCGCCCATCAGCACGACGTCGGCGGTTTCCATGGCCACATCGGTGCCAGCTGCGCCCATGGCCACGCCGAGGTCGGAAATCGCAAGCGCCGGTGCATCGTTCACGCCGTCGCCGACCATCATCACCGAGCCTTCCTTTTTCAGCTCGCGGATGACCTGGAGTTTGTCCTCGGGCAGCAACGCCGCGTGGACTTCGTCGATGCCAGACTCGCGGGCGATGGCTTCGGCGACGGGTCGTTGGTCGCCGGTGAGCATGACCACCTTGCGCACGCCTAACCGATGCAGTGCGGCGACCAGATCGCGGGCGGCGGGTCGCAGCGTGTCGGCCATGACGAGCACGGCCAGCGCGGTGACCGCGTCGCCATCGCGCAGGCCGAGCCAGACGCAGGTGTTGCCGGATTCGAGAAAGCGGCGGGACGCGGTTTCGAGCGGTTCGCGGCCCGAGGCGTCGAGTTCTTGGAACAGCCGCTCGCTGCCGATGACGTGGCGTTTTCCATCGACGGTGGCCTCCGCGCCACGGCCAGCGGTGGATTGGAAATCGGTGGCGGCAGGAAGGGTGATGCCATGCTCTGCAGAACTGCGGACGATGGCCGTGGCCAGCGGGTGCTCGGAGCGAGACTCGACGGCGGCGGCCGCACGGAGCAGATCGGCGACGGCGGGCGGCAGTGTTTCGGTTAGGGCGTGGACGCCATCCGCCGTGATGATTTCGGTGAGCGATGGCTTGCCGACGGTGAGTGTGCCGGTCTTGTCCACGGCGACGATGTCGATGCGAGCGGCGCGTTCGAGGTGCGAGCCGCCTTTGATCAGGATGCCGCGCCGGGCCGCGCCGCCGATGGCGGAAAGCACGGTCGCGGGCGTGCTGATGACCAAGGCGCAGGGCGAGGCAACGACCATGATCGTCATCGCCCGATAGAATGCGCTGGCGAAGGTTTCTCCTGCGAGAAAAGGCACGAGGAAAACCAGCGCGGTGAAGCCGATGACGCCCATGGCGTAGTACTGCTCGGCTTGTTCGAGAAAGCGCTGGGTGCCGGATTTTTCCGCCTGCGCCTCAGCGACGAGTTTCACCATGCGGGCCAGCGCGGAGTCGTCCGAACGCTTGGTGACGGTGATCTCGATGCCACCGCTCTGGTTGAGGGTGCCGGCGAAAAGCGGGCTGCCGACGGTCTTGGCCACCGGCATCGATTCGCCAGTTAGGGAGGATTCGTCGACGTGGCTGCTGCCTTCGGAAAGCGTGCCGTCCACCGGGATCTGCTCACCGGGGCGGACGATGACGATTTCGCCCAGTTCAAGCTCCTCGACCGGGACTTTCACCGTCGCTCCATCGCGTTTCACCAACGCTTCGTTCGGTCGCAGCGTGAGCAGCGATTCGATGGCGCGTTGGGTGCGCTCCATGGCGTGGCGCTGGAGGACGTTGGAAAAACTGAACAGGAAGAGCAGCAGCGTGCCCTCGAACGGCGCGCCGATGAGCGCGGCACCGATGGCGGCGAGGACCATCAGCACATCCACGTCGAGCACGCGTTCGCGCAGCGAGGCGATGGCGGAACGGACGCCCTGTTGCCCGGCGAAAAGGTAGGCACCGCCGTAGAGCCAGAGCGGCAGGGTGGGGTGAATCGCGGTCTTTCCAACCACCCAAGCGGCGATGAGGAAGAGCAGCCCGAGCGCGCAGGAAATTTCCTCGTTCAGATCGCCTGATAGAAGACGCCGCAGAAAGGGGATGCGTTCTAACGACTTCTTCAGTTCCAAAGGTCGGATGTCCGCGCCGACTTGGCGCAAGCGATCCGCTAGGGAAATGTCATTCCCATCCGACGGATCGAAGGTGACGGAGAGCACCTTGCCGAGGTAGGTGGCGGAGGCGCGGCGGACGCCGGGGATACGGGAAATCCGGTGTTCTAGCTTGAGCGCGCAGGCCTCGCAGGCACTGCCTTCCAGCCGGAAAATCGATTTTTCCAGCACCGCCTCGACTTGGTCTTGATGCTCGCTGACGAGGTGGCGGACATCGGCCTCGCTGAGTTGGTCCGGGTCGTAGTCGATCTCGACCCGGGCGTGCACGGGATCCGGGACCACGCGCACAATTCCCGAACGGTCTGCGAGGTCGCTTGGCTCGTCGGGTTCGCGGGACATGGCGGTGGGAAAATTCGATCAGCCGACGGGAACCTTGGCGATGATCTGGGCGGCGAGCTGGTGGAAGGCGGCGGAAACCTTGCTTTCCGCTGGAGAAACCAAGGCGATGGGCGCGCCGCGGTCGCCGCGCTCGCGAGTTTCGATGTCGATGGGAACCTGGCCGAGCAGCGGGACGCGCAGATGCTCCGCCTCGCGCACGCCGCCTTCCTTGCCGAAGATGTGATAGCGCTTTCCGTCGTCGCCCTCGAACCACGCCATGTTCTCGACCAAGCCGAGGATGGGCACGTTCACTTTAGCGAACATGGAAACCGCCTTGCGCGCGTCGATGAGCGCGACTTCTTGCGGCGTGGTCACGATGACCGTGCCGTCCACGCTCACCGTCTGGACGATGGTGAGCTGGATGTCGCCGGTGCCGGGTGGCAGGTCGAGAACCAGATAGTCGAGCTCGTCCCACGCGACTTGGCGGAGAAATTGCTGGGTGTAGCGGGTGGCCATGGGGCCGCGGACGATGACGGGCGAGCGGTCTTCGAGCAGAAAGCCCATGGACATCAGCTTGATGCCGTGCGCCTCCAGCGGGATGATTTCGTCTTGCTCGTTGGCCATCGGCTTCTCGTTCACGCCGAACATCTGGGCGACGGACGGGCCGTAGAGGTCGCAATCGCAAAGGCCGACTTTGGCACCGGTGGCGGCCAGTGCGACGGCGAGGTTGGCGGAGACCGTGGATTTGCCGACGCCGCCTTTGCCGGAAGCCACGGCGATGATGCGTTTCACGCCGGGGATGGACGATTTTCCGACCGATCCCGCTGCGTCGCCACCTGCCGGGGCGTCTTTGACTTCGATTTCCACCTTCACGGTGCCGACGTCGGGCAGCTCATCGAGCGCGGCGTGGCAGTCTTGGAAAATCTTTTCCGGGACCTTGGGATCGCGGGTGGAAACCTCGATGCGGACGGTGGTTTGGCCGGGTTCGCAACGGACGTCCTTGACGAGGCCGAAGGAAATGATGTCCCGGGAAAAACCGGGGTAGCGGACTTGGCGGAGGGCTTCGCGGATGAAATCAGGACTCATGGACGGCCGGATTCTCTCCCGATATGCCGGGCGTGCAACGCGATTCTCAGCGGTCGCGGGCGTAGCTCAGAAAGCACTCGCCGAGGTCAGGACGAGGATGGAACTGGGTGAGGCGGAAATTTGCGGTTTGAGGGAGAAACTCGCTGGGAATGCCGGTCGCGGTGGGCGCGGAAAGTCCGCCGAACAAAGTGTGCGCCGCCACGGTGAGATGGAATGCATCGATGGCGTCGATTTCTGCCAAGGCGCGGATGAGCTGGCCGCCGCCTTCGCAGTGGAGCGTGGCAATGCCGAGGTCGCTCGCGAGATGATCGAGAAATTCTCCCAGCGACATCTGGTGCACGGTGACCTGAGGATGGGGCGGGGGAGTTGTTTCGCCGGTGACGAGCAGGTGGATGGGCCCGCCCGGGGTGGTGAAAATCGGATGCTCGGGATCGAGCATGCCGCGTTCGGAAACGATGCAGCGGAGAGGATTGCCCGGCGCGGTCATCGTCATGCGATCGGCCGCCCAAGTTCCGCGGCCGACGAGGATGGCATCGGCGTTTTCGCGAATTTTCAAAAACCGTCGATGATCCTCGGACGAGGTCCACCCCGACGGGATGCGCGCGACGGAGGAAATTTTGCCGTCGGCAGAAATGGCGAGGTTGGTGGAAATGTGGGGCCGGGATGGAAGGCTCATTTGCGGATTTGGCGGGCGTTGCGCGATTTCGCCACCTCTGCGGTCATGCGATTCCTGAGCGCCTCGTTTTGGATGGTGGCGGTCCAGTTTTGCGCTTCCTCGATGGCACCGTTGGCGACGGTGTTGCGGATCAGTCCCTCGATAGCCGCATCCTTGAGCGGACCGGCTTCCATGGTTGCTATGCGCGCGCTCGCTTTCATAGGTTCTGCGGCGGTCCATTCGTAGAACATGGAACGGGTGGCAAATGCCGCTTCTTTTTCAGGCAGTTGCGCCGCCCAAGCGATGGCCGCTTCCGAGTCCTGCTCGGCGTAGGAGCTAGCGAAGGTCAACAAGGAGGCCAAGTCCGGCGTCAGCCCACGGGAGCGAACTTCGGCAAAAACCGTTTTCACCGATTCCGTGGGCAAGCGCCTGACAATTTCGATCATGACGATGTTGCTGCTGCGGCTATCCAAATTCAGTTCCGCCAGCGCGCTGGGCAGCTCGAAATCGCCGCTGGCGACGCCGAAGATCACCAACTTGGAAAATTGCTCGTCGTTGAGGCCGTTGCCCTTGAGGTCACGCAGGCGGGGAATGTCCAAGCCAAGGCTCATTTGTCCCGGTGACATGGTGTAGTTGCTCAACGCTCCTGCCAAGGCCGCCCGGTAAAGATCGGATTCTTTGATCGGCTCGGCCTTGGCGACGGCCTCGGCGAACGAAGCGAATTGGTGACGCATGAACGTCGAGCTGACGAAGCTCTCGGAATAGTAGCCCGGTGGGAGCGCGGAAATGACCTCGTAGAGAGCGGCGCTGTTTCTGCGTGCGAGTTGGGAGATGCAACGTTCCAGCCGATCCGCGTTTTCTGTTTCCGGCGTCAGGTTGCCGCCATCGATGATCTTCTTGGAAAGCTCGATGAGTTCGGAATCGGTGGCCTTGATCAGGTTGACCGCCGCGTAGAGATCGGAGCTGGGTTCGGGGACGTCGTAAAAAAGACAGATTTCTTTGTAGGTGCGGTCGTGGCTGCGTGTGGTTTGCGGCGAGGAAACGGCCGGAGTTTTTTCCGAAGCCTTTTTTTCCCGACAGCTCGGGAAAATCAGGACGGTTCCAACGAAAATCAGCAAAAAACAGGAAAGTTGAAATGTCTTCCTCGCTGGAGTTTTCGTGCGTTTGGATTTCATGCGATGGCGAGGACTAGCTGGGAATGGATAGGCCGCCAAGTCGCTTCCCAACACCTCGGAAAACCGAGTGAGGCGACCGAGATGGGGAGGCAGTCCAATCAATCCTGCTCTTGCCAAACAGGTGCGCTCGGTTCAAGGGACTGCCGCCCCACGCGGGGAAAGATCCATGACTCTCGAAATCGCACTCACCTTGCTGGTGATCCTCATCACCCTCGTCGCCTTCATCCGCGAGTGGGCCGCTCCGGATGTCATTGCGCTCTCGATTCTCTGCCTCGTCGTCGCTCTGGGTCTGGTCGATGCCTCGGAAATGACGCTGGTTTTCAAAAACGAAGCGCCCATCACCATCGCCGCGCTCTTCGTCATCGGCGGGGCCTTGGAAAAATCCGGCGCGGTCGATCACATCGGCCGTCTGCTGCGCGACCGGCTGTCCGGCAACATCCGTTGGGCCATCCTTTCCTTCGCCCTGCTCAGTGCCTTTTTCAGCGCGTGGATGAACAACACCGCCATCGTCGCCATCATGCTGCCGGTGACACTTGGCTTCGCGCGTTCGAAAAACATCGCGGCCTCCAAGCTGCTGATGCCGCTTTCCTACGCGTCCATCCTTGGCGGCTGCTGCACACTCATCGGCACCTCGACCAACATCCTCGTCAACGGTGCGCTGCGTGATCTCGGCGAGCCGACGATGGGAATGTTTGAACTAGCTCCGCTCGGCATCCCGCTGGCCATCGCCGGCATTGGCTATCTCACGATTTTCGGGCCCAAGCTCATCCCCGATCGCTCGTCCATCACCGGCAGCCTGGAAATCGACATGCGCACCACGCCGCTCTATCATGTCCTGATTTCCGAGAACTCCGCACTCATCGGCAAGAAGCTCATCGACACCGCACTGGCCGATCGCGCGACCGGCATCCACGTCATGGAAATCCGCCGCAAGGGCGCACGCGTCATGCTGCCGTTGTCCAAGATCGTGGTGGAAAAAAACGACCGTTTCATGATCGCGCTGCACCGTCGGCGTGGGCGTGCCGCGAGTTCGGAAACCTTCTTCTCCCAGATCGGCGCGCAATTGCTTTCCACCGTCGATGGCATCGTGACCGAACTCGTCATCCGCGACGAATCCTCGCTCAACGGCGTCACGCTCGCCCGCTCCGATTTCCGCCAGAAATACAACTGCGTCGTCCTCGCCGTGCATCGCAATGGCGTGAACATCACCGATCAGATCGCCGACCTGAGTCTCGACATCGGCGACACGCTGCTCGTCATCACCGCACTCAACAACCTCGAAGCCCTCGACGAAACGCGCGACTTCATCCTCACCGACGATCCGGCGGACCAGCCCGCTGAAGAAGCCGCCGCCAAGCCGAACGGTCATGTCATCCTTTCCTGGGCCAGCCTCATCGGCGTCGTCCTCGTCGCCACTCTATCCGATCTGCTGCATCCTATCGTCCCGTGGATCCCGGACATCCCCATCCATTTTTGCGCCCTCGTCGGTGCGTTGTTGTTGCTGTGGTTGAAAGTGCTCACGCCGCGCCAAGCCTATTCCAGCATCGATTGGCAGGTGCTCATCATGCTTTACGGCCTGCTCGGACTCGGCATGGCCATGCAAAACACCGGCACCGCCCAATGGCTGGCGGAAAGCCTCGTCAACACCGCCAAGGGATTCATTTCACCCGACCAACTCCCACTCGTGCTGCTGTGGATGATCTTCCTGATGACGCTGCTGCTCACCGAAGTGCTGTCGAACAACGCCACCGCTGTGATGATGGTGCCCATCGTCGTCAAAATGGCGCATGAACTGAACGTGAATCCGTGGGCCTTCATCATGGCCGTCACCGTCGCCGCTTCCACCGCCTTCGCGCTGCCGATGGGCTATCAGACGCACATGATGGTTTATGGTCCCGGCGGCTACAAGTTCCGCGACTTCCTCCGCGTCGGCATCCCACTGAACATCATCTGCTGGGTCATCTCGTGTTTGCTGATCCCCGTGATCTGGCCGTTCCACCTGAAATGAGCTGGACGCCTGCCGGGCCACAGTGATCTTTTGGGGATGGCGTTCGACTTCGAAGATCTGGCATGGCCACCCACGGGCGGACGCTTGAAGTTGTTTCTGTTGGGAATCCTGGTGCCGGGATGCATCACCTGGAGTAGCGCCCGCTCATGGATCGAGCAAGAAGCTTACTGGCCGGCGAGCCGGGGTTCGGGAATGGTCGTGCATGGTGAGGCTGCGCAGGCAATGGCCTTGGTCTATCTGAGTGTTGCCCTTTTCATGCACTCGCGTTGGTGCTGGGGACTGTTGCCCGTGGAACGGCTATTTCGCATCGGCACCGTCGTGTCCTTTGTGCTTTTCCTTAGCGCACTGCTTTACGCGGTGACCTGTCTTTAAACGGGCTTCGCACGTGGCATTCAAATCGAAACATCCACCGTCAGATCGCCGCCGAGGTGTTCGATGGCGGCGGTGAGCGTGGCGGTTTCGACGTTGTCAGGAATGGAGATGACGCCGTGGGCGCGAAACATCGCTTGGCCGCTCATTGGCGCGCTTTCCATGCCAGTGGTGAGTTCTTCGATGTTGGCTCCCGCTCCGGCGATGGCGGCGGTGAGTTCGCGGACGATGCCAGGTCTGTCGTTGCCAACGACGTCCACCCGCAGTGTGCGGCGGGTTTCTGGTCCGGCTGCTTCTTCGCGCACCGCCAGCACAGTGAGGCCGGAGGTGCCCGGATCGCGCAGCTCGGCGGCTAGCGAATCGGCATTTTCCGCCGGGCACTCGACGCGCACGATACCGGCAAATTGTCCGGCGAGGCGGGCCATGCGGCTTTCCAACCAGTTGCCGCCGTGGCTGGCGACGATGTCGGCGAGCGAGCGGACGAGGCCAGTGCGATCGGAGCCGAGCACCGTGAGGACGAGGTAGGTTTTCATGGTGGCGAGGAAACCATGGCGGTGGGGGATTGCCAGCGGATTTTCCAGCGGCTTGGGGGTTGCCTTTCGCGGGTGAGTGGCTATGAAGCGGCGCGATGAAATTATTCTCCCTGTTGCTGGTGGCGGTCTCCTTGGCCGGTGTCTCCTGCGAACGTCATGAATTTGAGGAAACTCGGCAACTTCATGACCATCACGCCCCCGCCGGTGGCCACGATGACCATGCCGAACACGGCGAGGCTCATGCGGAGAAATCCGAACATTGATCCCGCGAAAGGCGGATTCCTGACTCGAGGGAGAATTTCGTTTCGCCCCTCAAATTTCCTGCCAAGCTGGCAATCTTGAACACGGTGACCGACATGGCCAGAAAATCGCTGGAAGATGACAAGCCGCGCGTGGAGTCGGCGACCATCGAAGATTTGCCCGCCCTCACTGAGTTGGTGGTGAGTTTGATGGATGCCTCGGGGGATTTCACCCCGGATCCGGTGCTTCAGGAACGAGGGCTGCGGCTCATCCTCGAACAACCCAGCCGCGGTCGCATTTTCATCGTTCGCAACGCCGATCAGATCTTCGGCATGGTCAACCTGCTGTTCACCATTTCCACCGCACGCGGTGGATTTGTCATCCTGATGGAAGACGTCGTGATTCATCCAGATCACCGTGGCCAAGGCTACGGCACCATGCTGCTCGATCACGTCGCCGAGTTCGCCAAAACCAAGCATTTCAAACGCATCACCCTGCTGACCGACCGCATCAGCGCGGAGTCGCAAGAATTTTTCCGCAAGCGTGGGTTCGAGTATTCGAACATGATTCCCATGCGCCTGATCATCGATTGAGTGCGCGAAAAATTCGTGCAATATCATGCGCATCGGTACCGTATTCGGGGCCGTTTTTCCGGCCCGCGCCGGGTTTCCCTATCTAAGATTTCCATGATACTTCGTGCCATTCTACCCTTGCTGCTCGTCTTTTCGGGAGCGGCAAATCTCCTCGCGCAAGCGCCGGCCAATGCCCGGCGGCTTGAAATCCTTTTCCTCGGCGACGACCGCGGCCACCAGCCGATTGAGCGCTACCGCGTCCTCAAGCAGAACCTCGGTCCTCAGGGATACAACCTGACCTACGCCGAGGATTTGAAGGAAATCACCCGCGAGAAGCTCGATCTCTACGATGCTTTGGTCGTTTATGCCAACCACGAGGCTGACACGGTGCCGACCGCGATTGCGCCGTGGGTGCGCGACGGCGGTGGCTTGGTCGCATTGCACAGCGCTTGCGGTTGTTTCCATCCGTCCAAGGAATGGTTCGACCTCGTCGGCGGACGTTTCCAAAGCCACGAAGGCCACGAGTTCAGCCCGCGCAACGTCGACAATAGCAGCGCCATCACCAAAGACCTGCCTGTCCTCAAGTGCTGGGACGAAACCTACGTCCACACCGACCTCACCGAGGATCGCCAAGTGCTGCAAGTGCGCGATCCCATCAACCAAGGAGAGACCAAACCGGAGCCTTGGACCTGGACGCGCAACGAAGGAAAAGGCCGCGTTTTCTACACCGCCAGCGGTCATGACATGCGTTGTTGGAAGGATCCCGCCTACCTGGAACTGGTGAAACGCGGGATTCTGTGGGCCATCGGAGACCGCAAGGCGCAAGGATTTGCGACGCTGAAATTGCCGCCGCTGGTGATCGAAACGCCGCGGGTCACCAACCGCGCGCACCCGGAAATCCCGATGATGCCGCTGCAAAAACCGCTCACGGCGGCCGAAAGCGCGCTGCATTCCCAAGTGCCTGCAGGCATGAAATTGGAACTTTTCGCCAGCGAACCGGCGGTGGTGAACCCCATCGCCATCGATTGGGACGAGCGTGGCCGCGCGTGGGTGGTGGAGAGTTTTGGTTACCCGAACGACGTGCCGGACAAACCGGGCACGGGCGAGGATCGAATCAAAATTCTTGAAGACACCAATGGCGACGGCAAGGCGGACAAGATGACGATTTTCGCCTCGGGCCTGCGCCATTGCACGACCACGGCCTTCGTCAAAGGCGGCCTCGTCGCCACCGATGGCCGCGACATCGTTTTCCTGCGGGATGACGATGGCGACGGCAAGTCTGACACCCGCCGCGTGCTCGCCACCGGCCTGAACATCAACGACACCCACGCCTCGACCTCGCACTTCCTCTATGGCATGGACAACTGGATCTACGCCACCGTCGGCTACAGCGGCGTGGAGATGGAAGTGGGCGGGAAAAAGCACAAGTTCGGCCAATCGGTGTTCCGTTTCCGGCCTGACCTATCCGTGCTGGAGCGGCTGCAAGGGACGACCAACAACACCTGGGGCGTCGCGTTCACCGAAGAGGGCGATATCGTTGGCTCGACTGCTAACAACAATCCGTCGTGGATCGTTGCCATTCCAGAAGCGGCCTATGCGGACAGCGGCATCGAACAACCGCTCACCCCACGCCTCGACACATCGACCCTCATCTATCCGAACACGTTAGACATCACGCAGGTGGACCAAATCGATCGCTTCACGGCGGCTGCGGGTCACCAGTTTTACAACGACACGATCTTCGGCAAGCAACTCACTCCGGCCAACGCCTTCATCTGTGAGCCAACGGGCCACCTGGTCGCCGATGGTCAAGTCAGTCCCAAGGACTCGTTGATGACCACCACGCTGCGTGGCAACAACCTCTTCGCCAGCGCGGATGCATGGTCGGCACCGGTCGCCGCGCGCGTCGGTCCAGACGGTGCGGTGTGGATCGCGGATTGGTACAATCCTATCGTCCAGCACAACGTGGTGTTCCGTTTTTGGAATCCAGCGCGTGGCTACGATCAACCGCACAGCCCCTATCAAACAGGCGCGCCGGGTCCTGGAAAAGGCAATGCCTACGTCACGCCATTGCGCGATAAAGAGCACGGTCGCATCTGGCGTGTCGTGCCCAAGGATGGCAAAATCCGCAAATCCACCAGTCTGGATCCGACGAAACCCGCCAGCCTCGCGATTGGCCTGACCTCGCCGTCCCAAAACATCCGCCTCCAAGCGCAACGTTTGCTCGTCGAGCGCGGCGGCGAAGATGCAGCCAAACCGTTGGAAATGCTCATCACCCAAAACATCGCCCCCGATGGCAGCGACAAACCGCTGGCCGCCATCCATGCGATCTGGACCTTGCAAGGCATCGGCGCGAAGCCGGGTAGCGAATCCTACCGCGTGATTTCCCAAGCGTTGGCGAACTCGAACGCGCTGGTCCGCCGCCACGCGATGCTGGCCCTCGGCGCGACCGATGCCACGGTGATCGCCGCCTTGCCTGACCTGCTGGCCCGAGCAAGCGACCCGCGCGATTTGCTCATCGTGTTGACCACGGTGGCGCAGAGCACGCCCAACCAGCCAGTCGCAGCATCGCTGTGGAAACGGATTTCCACCGATGGAGAAGGCATGGATGCTACCGTGCGAGAGGCCGCGCGCTTGGCGATGAGGCATCAATCGGTGTCGTTGTTGGCATCGGATCTCGGCAATTTCAGTGAAGCGGATACGGGCACTTGGTTTGGCAAGGAACTCGTTGAAGTCATCGGTCGCGTGGCTGCGGGGCCAAACCGCCCGGCGCTGGCCGCCTTGGTGGGCTCGGCTTCAGCCGGGTTGAAACCGCTCATCGAAAAGGCGCTGGCCGCCGCTCCATCCACCGCGCCACAACCCGCTGTGCTGCCTGAGCATCTGGTCGCAGGCCGCGATGCCTACATGAAATCGTGCATCGAGTGCCACCAAGCGAATGGCCAAGGCGTGCCCGACACCTTCCCGCCGCTCGACGGCTCGGAATGGGTGACCGGCAACCCGCGCACCCTGCTCCGCATCCTGCTCGGCGGCCTCGCCGGTCCGGTGGAAATCAAGGGCGTCCAATTCAACAGCGTGATGCCCGGCCACAGCCACCATTCCGACGAAGAAATTGCCGCGATCGCGAGCTATGTGCGCCACGCGTTCGGCGGGAAGAAAGAGAAACCATTCCCGCCATCTGAAGTGAAAGCGCTGCGTCCCGATGTGGAAAAACGCAACTTCACGCCATGGAGCGTCGAGGATTTGAAAAAGCTGGAGTGAATGGTGGCTAAGGCAAACGCCATGCTCTAGCGTCTATCCCCCGCAGCTCTTATGGCCCAAGGAACGGCGATCTCCGAATCGCCGGGATCCTCGATCGGTGGCGGGAAGCGATTCAGCAGCAAGAGCTGCCACTCCATGAAATCCGGCGGATCGGAGTCCGCCTCTCCTTGCGACAGTTCGCCGTTCCTTGGAACAACGGGTTTCGATCGCTTGTTCTAAGCATCGAACGAAAAGCCCGCCTTACGCCGGTTCTTCGATGACGATGCGCGGGAATACTGGCTTCGGCTTGCCGATGGGATGACCGTCGGGCAGCAAACCCCAGTTCAAATCGGTTAGCTTGAGCGTTGTTAGGCTCGGCAGGTTGAGCTGCTCGGCAAGCTTCGCGGTGATTTGCGGCAGCACGGGAGAAATCAACACGGCGATGTGCGCAACGCTTTCGGCGAAGTGATAGAGCACGGTGGCGACGCGGTCTTTTTGCTCGGGATCCTTGTTGAGTTCCCACGGTTTCATGCGCTCGGCGTACTGGTTGCACTGGACGACGTGGCGGTTGAGCGCCTCGAGCCCTTTGGAAATGTCGAACTCATCCATCGCGCTCTGATAGGAGGCGATAGAATCTGCGAGGGATTTCTGCAGCGCAGTGTCATCCTCGGTGAGTGGTCCGCCGTGACGAAGAATGCCGCCGGTGAAACGCTGGCTCATGTTGAGCGCGCGGTTGCACAGGTTGCCGAGTTCGTTGGCGAGCTCGGTGTTGAAAAGCATGACGAGTCGCTCGACGTCGAAGTTCGAGTCGCGGCCGGTGACGATGTCGCGCATCAGGTAGTAGCGCACCGCTTCCACGCTGAACTTGTCGGCGAGTTCGCTCGGATCGACAATGTTGCCGAGCGATTTCGACATCTTGTCACCGCCGAGGCCGTTCCAAAAACCGTGCACCAGCAGACGCGGCATTTGCGCGTCCGTGAAGCCCATGGCGTGCAGCATGCAGTACCAATAGACGCCGTGCGCGGGGATGAGGATGTCCTTGCCGATGACGTGCACTGGACGGCCATCGCTGGGCCAGAGTTTTGCGAAATCTGGCAGGCCGGAACCTTCCGCCGCCTTGTAACCGGCAAAGGAGATGTAGTTGATGAGCGCGTCGAACCAAACGTAGGTGACGTAGTTTTCATCGAACGGAAACTCGATGCCCCAGCGCAGGCGCTCCTTGGGGCGTGAGATGCAAAGGTCGATGCCGGAGTTCCGCTCAAGCGCGTTGAGCAACTCGGATTTGCGGAAACCCGGGATGATGATGTCCGCATGGCTTTCCAGAAAAGCTTTCAGCCAATCGGTGTGGTCGCTGAGTTTGAAATACCAATTCTCCTCCTCGATCTCGACGACTTCGCCCCACTCCGGGCCGAAGTTGCCCGCCTCGTCGCGGTCGCGGTCTTGAAGGAATTGCTCCTGCCGCACCGAGTAGAAGCCGGAGTGGGTCTTTTTGTAGAGTTGGCCTTGGTCCTTGAGCTCGGTGAGAATGGCGCGGACGCAGGCCTTGTGGCGATCGTCCACGGTCTCGGCCCAGCCATCGTATTTCACGTCGAGCTTCTCCCACAGGTTGGTGAACTTCTTGGTCGTGCGCTTGACGAAAGTGGCCGGATGTACGCCTTCCTTCTCGGCGACTTGTTGGACTTTTTGGCCGTGTTGATCGACGCCAGAAAGGAAGAAGACGTCATCGCCGCGCAGCCGCCGGTAGCGTGAGATCACGTCGGTGAGCACCTTTTCATAGGCATGGCCGATGTGCGGGGAACCGTTGGTGTAGTCGATGGCGGTGGTGATGTAGAACATGGGAAAGGGGTGCGGCGCTGCCGGGACGGGGAGAAAAGCAGACCACCCGCAACGGCGCAAGCCGGAGTGGCGGGGAATCCAGCCCACTTCATTTTGAAATCGCCCACTTTAAAGCGTGTTACGACGGCGGATCGTAGTTGCTGCGTCTCGCAGCAACCACCCTTTCGCGAGAGGCTCGTCCTTGGAACAACCGTGAACCAACACCGATGCGGCAACGATATGTCCTTCGCCATTCGTTAGAACGCGCTGTTGACGATGCCGCCCTCGGCGCGGACCGCAGCACCGGTGGTCGCGGCGGCCAACGGGCTGGCGAGATAGGCGACGGTGGTGGCGATCTCGCGCGTGGTGGCGAAGCGCTGGATCAGCGAGGATGGCCGGGTTTCCTTGAAAAACTCTTGTTCGACTTGTGCCGTGGATTTCCCGGTGGCTTCGGCCTGTTGTTCGATGAAAATGCCGACGCCGCGCGATTGGGTGGGGCCGGGAAGCACACTGTTCACGGTGACGCCGGTGCCTGCGAGCGAGTTGGCGAGGCCGCGAGCGACGGCAATTTGAGCGGCCTTGGTCATGCCGTAGTGGATCATTTCCTCGGGAATATTCAGCCCGCTTTCGCTGGAAATGAAAATGACGCGCCCCCAATCGGACTTCCGCATGTGGGGCAGGAAAAGCCGGCTGAGACGCACGCCGCTGAGGACATTCACATCGAAGAAGCGCAGCCAGTCCTCGTCTGGGATGTCGTCGAAGGCTACCGGTTCGAAGATGCCCAAGTTGTTGACCAGGATATCCACCTCCGGGTGCAGGTCATAAAGCGCAGCGGCGACCTCCGCTTTCGATAGATCGCCGGCGAAGCCATGGACCTTGCCCGTGGCGGACTTGGCGATTTCCGCGACCGCTTCATCCACGGTTGGCTGCTTGCGTCCGTTGACAATGACATCCGCGCCTTCTGCGGCGAGTTCACGGGCGATGGCGAATCCGATTCCGGCGGTGCTGCCGCTGACCAACGCGAGCTTTCCTTTGAGTTGTAAATCCATGGCCCAACAAGGCCAGAAGCGCGGCTTTGTCAATCGACCGCGTCGTGGAATGCCGGAAGAAACTTCAATCCCTCACGACCTTGCCGCCGAGGGAAAGGATGCGCGCGTTGCCCTTCGCGGCTTCGGCTTCCGGGATGTTCCCGTCGCGGACATACATCTGGGAAAGGCTGGTCCACGCGAGCAGGTCGTTGGGCTTGAGGGTCACCGATTGCAGGCCACAGCCGATGGCTTCCTTGACCTCACCGGTTTTTAGCAAGGCCATGCCCAGCGCGTGCCAGCCATCGAAAAACTCCGGGTCAAGCGCGACGCAGCGGCGGTAAAGCACGACGGCTTCGTCCATTTCGCCGACGGCAAGGTGACCGTTGGCGTCGTCGAAGAGGTCTTGCAGGGCGTCGGGCATGATGGGGAAAACGGCGGCTGCCCGCCGTGCCTTAGCGCTTGAAGAGTTCCTGAACTTGGGCGGCGCGGATGCGCTCGGCGATCCAGGCGACGAACGCGATGGTCTCGTTCTCGCTGGTGCGTGAGGCGACCTCGGTTTTGATGCGCGCCTCTTGATCGGCTTCCTTGACGACCTCGCGCTTGTCGAGGTGGACGATGAATGCTCGATCGGACTCCATGATGACCTCGGCGATGCTGCCTGGATCGAGGGTGCGGACGGTTTCGAACAGGTTTTGCGGTTGGGTCGCGCCGTCTGGAGTGGTGGTGCGGGTGAGGTCGGTGAATGGCGCGATTTCGGTCAGGCCGACTTCCTTAGCGGCGTCTGCGAAGGATTTGCCAGCGGTGATGGCTGCTTTGAGCTTGGTGATGTTTTCGTTGGCCGCCGTCTTGAGGGCTTCGGATGCCTTTTCCGAGATGTATTGAGCGCGGGCTTCGGCACGGGCTTCTTCAAAGGTCTTGGCGCGTGATTTTTCCTCCTCGTCGACACGGGCGATGATCCATTGGTTTTCACCGACAGGGATGGCTTCGGAAATCTTGGAGAGAGGATCGGAGGTTTCGACGATCTTGAACAGCTGGTCGGCCACCTTGCCGCCTTGGCTGGAGAAGCGGACGCTGAGGTCGAGCTCCTTGGGCACTGCGCTGAGTGGGAAAAGCTCGGTGGTTTTCACGTCCCACTTGTATTCCTTGGCGAGTTCTTCAAATCCCGCGCCCTTGTCTTCTTCAAGGCTGTCCACAAAGTCGGAAACCAAGGTGTCGAGGTCGAACTGAGCCTTGCGGCGTTTTTCCGCCATCTCGGTGGCGCGCTTGGCCTTTTCTTCTTCCTTCTTCGCTGCGGCGGCCTTCTTGGCCTCTTCGCTGGCGGTCGCATCGGCGATGCTTTCCTTTTCCTCGGGAGTCTCGTCGATCACTGCCACTGGACTGGCCAAGAGGTAGGTGAACTTGCGGCGCGGCTCGGTGGTGAATGAGTCGGAAACGGTTTCCCAGTAAGTTTTGATCTCCTCCTCGGTGGGCTCGATCTTTTCTTCAAATGGTGCGAGCGCGAGCTTGGCGGTGGAGCCGGAAACGCGCTGATTTTCGAGCGCCATGTTCGCTGCCACGGCGGCGCTGTTGGACTCCAATCCCGAGCCGACGATGGCGTTGATCTTCTTCATCGCCAGGATGTCTTCCGCGAGCATGCGCAGGTCCTTTTCGGATAGCCCCAAGCGGCCCATGCCACGGGTGATGAAATTCTGATAGGTTTCCGCGCTGAACTTCTGGTCCGGGCCATTGAAGACGCGCATCGTGCGCAGGTAGTTGGTCACTTCGGCATCGCTCGGATGGACGCCGTAGTCGTCCATCGCTTGGCGCAGGATCATGCGGCCAGTGAAAAACTTCATCGGCGCGTCATCCCGGCTGGAGGCACCGGAGGAAAGACCCATGATGAACTGATAGAGGCTGTAGTCGCCGGATTGGGCGAGCATGGAAGCCAGTTCAAAGGAACCCGCGCCAAGCGTGTTGTATTCCTTATCGCTGTAGGTGCGACCGTTGATCTTGAACATCGACGTTCCGCTCTTGAAGTTCTGCATCGATTGGGAATCGAGGAAGAAGAAGCTGATGAATAGGATCACGAAGGTCGCGATCATCAGGCCGGTGTATTTGCGGAGGTTCTCGATCATGAAATGGTGGGGCTGCCGGAGCTGGAGGCGCGGGGAGTTAAGTGGGTGATACGCACGGCATCAATGGTAAATCGCGCCGGGTAGGGCGGGCAGTCTCTCCACCCGCTAGCCCGCCTCAAGGCGAATTTTCGATGCTTTTCAGTCGCTCGCCGAGCACCGCATGCCAGATTTTCACCGGATCGGGCGGATTGTTGCCCGGGTCGTGTCGTTGAGCCAGCCGCTTCCACGTTTCAGCAAGGGTTTTTGGGGCGTCTGCACCGGCGGCGTAAGATAGCAAAATCAGCGCCTCGCCCTCGCCCCGGACGAGGATGGATTTCCCATCTGGCGAGACGTCGGACTCAAAGGGAACCACCCGGACATGCGCCGAAACCCCGTCCGGGACCGTGCGAATCAGCTCGCGCCTGTCCTCGATGCGCGGGGCGACCTCGCCCGTGCCGCTTAGCGAAACGCGGAAGGATAGAGCGCCCGGCATGTTGGCGAGAAGGTGAATCAGAACGCTGCCATCTTCGGGATCGACCAAGTAGGTGCGCGTGATGCGTGCCTTGCCAACGCGGCAAGTGCTGCGGATGAGCGATTCTCCCTCTCGGGTTTGTTGGAAATCGGTTGGAGGCTCGCTGCTCAGCCAGTCGAATTTTAAATCCACGTACGGGGCTGGCGGGGGAACGGCGTTCTCAGGTTGCGCTTTTCCATGACCCAGAGAGCCGCGCAACTCCGTCTGTCGCGGCGCATCCAACAGCTGCAACCTGTGATTCGTCGAAACCATAGCCACCGCCGCACTCCAATCCGACTCCGCCCGCAGCGCAGCACCGGATTCATCCGCCGTCGCGATGGCGGGGATGCTGCACAGGAAAATCGTTAGCAAGGGGCGTATCATGGCGGGGTGGGGAACAACGGTCGAGAATCCGGCTTGCCCCGAGGTGCAAATGCGGGTTCCTTGGCGGACTTTATGAACTTACGTTGGCTGAACGCAATCCTGTGGGGAAACTCGGTGGCGCTGTCTTGGATGTGGGGACTTGGATTGTTCTTCAGCGTGCAGATGACCTTCATGTTCGGCCTTCAAGGGCTGTTGATGTTTGCCATCCCCAATGCCCTCGGGCTCATGCTTTTCGGCTTCCTCACCCAGATTGTCGCCAAGCGTCACAGCGGCGGGCAGGAATCTCTCGCGCTCTTTTTCGACAAGTTCTCCAAGCCCTTCCGGCTCATCCTCTATCTCTATCAAATCGTCGCGCTTTCGCTGACGGTCTTCGCGTTGGTCAAATACCTGTTTGTCCCATTGGAGCTGGCGACCATGCCGCTGATGGCGATTTACCTCTGCCTCATCGTGTTCGTCATCCTCGCTGCGGGATGCCTCTTCGGCGAAGAATTCGGCATCGGGAAAATCAAACTCAGCCACGGCCTGATGGGCGGGGTGCTGGTGCTTTGTGTTGGAACCATTCTGTTTCACCTCGATCCGATTTCCCCCGCGCCCTTCCGCTGGACCTCTCCATTCCAAGATGAATGGCGCGGCGCGAGCTTCTTCGGCTACGCCATCCCGCTGGTCATTGGCCTGTTGGTCGGACCATGGCTTGACCTCCAGCATTGGCAGCGCGCCATCCAGATCCACCGGGAAAAAACCTCCATCCGCGCCAGCTACTTCTTCGGCGGCTCCATCTTCTTCCTCATGCTGCTGTTCCACGGCTGCCTCGCGATGTGGGTGATGCAGGCCGATCCGGCCAACGTGGTGCCAAAATCCGGCTTGGATGGTTTCAACTACGCCCACGAGTTGGTCACTCAGTATTTCCAAAACCATCCCGGTGCTGGCGGCATCGCCCGCGCCGCCTACTTCACCTTCCTCGGCATCTGCGCCCTGACCACCTTGGACAGCGGCTACGTCGCGCTCAAATGGTTCCTCGAAAAAAACCTCGGCAAGAGCGACAACATGCTGCTCGCCCTCATCCCGAAACAAGTCCTCGGTTCACCCGTCCCCACCTTCCTCGTCGTCGGTGTGATCACGCTGATCGGCGTCTTCGGACGCCTCCAGCTTGAGTATTTCATGGTGTTCTACGCCTCGTTCTTCGTCGGCTACGCGGCCTTGGCCATCGCCCGTTGCTTCGTGCCAAACTCGCAGCACCCGCTGCCGCAAATCCGCATGTTCATGATGTCGAGCGTCTCGCTGGTCATCTTCGCCTTCGGCTACATGAGCACCCAGACGCCGCTCATGATCCTCGGGGCCATCCTCCCGCTGGCCTACGTCGCGTGGTTGGTCTTCAACGGCGACCTGCTGCGCGTCGTCACCGAAAAAGCCGGTGAAGTCATGGAAGCCGCCTCCGAGATCCCTGCCATCAAGGCGATCGCCAAGACCGCCACCGCCGTCACCAGCTCCGACGTCGTCGCACCGCAGGACCACCACGCGCTCGGCGGCCACTTCGAGGGCAAATGGTTCGTATACTCGATGATCGCCACCTATCAGGACACCAACTCGGTGGGCAACGTCTACTTCGGCATGTATGGCCTGTTCGTCGGTAAAACCCGCGAGCTGTTCTTCAACGTCGCCATGCCGGACTTCGATCTCAAAACGACGAAGTTCTACATCCTGACGCGCTCGTTCGAACACAAGTTCGTCCGCGAGGCCCGCGAGTTCGACACCATCACCGTGAAAATCCGCGTCGCCGACTTCAACCGCAAGTTTTGCACCTTAGAGCACCAAATCTTCGGCTCCGACAACGAGCTGCTCGGCAAAGGCAAGCAAAGCCTGCTCTTCGTCGCCTCCAAGGACTACAGCCTGCTCGACATCCCGCCCGAGGTCTACACGGCCTTCATGAAATACCTGTGAGGCAGTCCGGCGGGGCAGGGGTATCTTCGTAAGTGACAAAGCCCGTGCTCGCTTCCTTATTTCGATGTTCGATGTTGGGCGTTCGATGTTCGACGTTCAAAGAGTAGAAACCGCAAAGCCGCGAAGGTCGCCGAGGAATCGCAAAGGGGGGGGAGCATCGAAACGCGGAGGTGCAGAGGCAGCAGAGAGGGGCGCGGAGCTTCTATCGTGGCTGCTGCGTCTCGCAGCAGCTCCCCCCGGACCGCAATCACCTGCCTGCGTAGCAGGCTTGGACAAATGGCGAAGCCCACTCGGCCTGCCCCATCTTTTGCACCAAAGGTGCTGCCGCAAGCCAGCCCAGGGCATCGCCCTGGGAACCCCCATTCGCCGATATTAAGGGCTGAAGGCCCGCAAAAATCGCCACGCTTCGCAGCAGCTTCACGTGGAGCGGCGCGTCTGCGACCGTCGCACATCGCCTTCTCCCACCGGTGGCTTCTCTTCCCTAAAATCCAACGACCCGCGAAGTCTCGAAGCGACCCATTGACATCACGAAGCGACCCCGTGATGTCTCGAAGCGACCCCGTGATGTCACGAAGCGACTCCGTGATGTCACGAAGCGACTCCG
>JAZKEG010000009.1:227190-250185 GCA_040387215.1 Verrucomicrobiota bacterium
GTCACGAAGCGACTCCGTGATGTCACGAAGCGACTCCGTGATGTCACGAAGCGACCTCGTGATGTCCCGAAGCGACCCCGTGATGTCTCGAAGCGACCCCGTGATGTCACGAAGCGACCCCGTGATGTCACGAAGCGACTCCGTGATGTCACGAAGCGACTCCGTGATGTCACGAAGCGACTCCGTGACGTCTCGAAACGACTCCGTGACGTCTCGAAACGACCGAGTGACATCACGAAGCGACCAAGTGATGTCCCGAAGCGACCGAGTGTCGTTACGAAGCGACCCCGTGTCGTCACAAATCGACCCCGTGTCGTCACGAAGCGACCAACTCACGCTTGTCTGTCGCTGCCAAAGCAGAGGAAGGAGCTTTCAACGCAGAGAAAATGGCTATCGACGGACAGGAAGCGATCCACGAGCCACCGTCAGTGATGAACTCCCGGGAGCAAGTAAGTCACTCAGGGTGCCTAACGTCGAAAAATGACCCGGAAAGAGTTGTCCTGTAGCGTCGGTCTGCGACCGTCGCAAATTGAAAAATCCCGCAAAGCTGTAGCTCGATATTGATTAGAATCGTTCAGCGAGCTTCTTTCCCATCCGAGAAATCAACCCATCCAAGTCAAATCCCCAACCTCTTGAAAATCAGTCCTCAAAAATCAAATTTCTTCCCGCTTGCCGAAGCTAACACAATTTCTATCCTACCCAGCTGAACCAACACACTGTTAGGCTCACACCACCATCATGCCCACTATCGAGAAACGGACAGGAGCGAAGGATGACCTTGATGCCTACTTTGTTTGCATCACGCACGATAATACGCCCAAGCTTTTGCAGCACTTGCGGGCGCACAAGATCAAGTTCAGCATTGATGTCGAGCCAGAGCCTCCTGAGGATCAGGCAGACGACGACATTTTCTGGTTCGAGAGCACTGCGGACATTGCCAGCATCCAGAAGTTGATTCACGAGATTTGTAGGAAGACACCATGATTGAGCCTAACCAGAGCGCTGCAGCGAACCGCCGCCCCGCTGGGCAGTTGGACGGTTCAGATAATTTGTCAGCGACTGTTGCAGCCGACCGGGCGTTTCCGGCGGCGGTCGCTGAGCTTGATCGTTAGGCGGCTCGCCGCACCACAACCACAACAAAAAAATGCCACAGCAACCAACACCAGAAGCAAAAGCGGACTTCAACGCGATCCTTGAGGCACTCATGCCATTCGCGGAGGAGATGCTCAAGAAGCACGGAGAGTTTTTTCCTTTCGGCGCGGCAGTCAGTGCAGCAGGAGAGGTCGGCGCTCATGCGACCTACGACGACAACGAGACTCCAACGTCCGAGGAGGTCATCGCCGGGTTGATTCAGGCATTTCAGGCTGACGCACGCACCGGTGCGATACGAGCCACAGGCATTTGCTACGACGGTCGCATCGTGCAGGACGGTAAGAAGGTTGACGCGGTCATTATCGGTTTGGAGCATATCAGCGGCTGCGCCAGCCAGACTTGCGTGCCTTACTCCAAGAGCATATTCGGGAAGTATCGCTTCGGAGATTTGATAGCGTCGTATGATGAGCCGAGAGTTTTTGTTACGACATGACGCCGCCAAACATGTCGCCGGAGCCAACCGCCGTTGGCGCTGTCAGTTCCGCTATCGCGGTTCACGTCGCGAGTCGGCGGTGGCTCAGCTTTTTTCGTTCTTCAAAAATGATGTCTAAGAAGTTAATCCCATTTTCTTCCCATTCGATCATAGCCTTGGTCGTGCTCTCACTGATTGTTTTCTTAAAACTATTTCTCATTAATTCCAATGGGCCATTTTCTTCGGAAGTCGCTCGCCATTTTGAGCTGCTTTATTTCCTCACGACAGCAATGGTTTGCATGGCTTGGATGTACGGCGAAAGACGAAAGAATGGGGAGTCATTGATTTCACTAGCACCACTTCTCGCCGCGACTTTATGGCCCGTTGGCATGCCGCTCTATCTCGTCTTTACGCGGAAATGGTATGGCCTCCTAAAGGCAGTGATTGCATTCGTTTGTCTCTCAGGGGTCGCGATACTTGGAGCATTCCTTGGGCGATCCTCATAGCGCTTCTTCAGCCCGAATCGGGTCCCATCGCACCCTGCGTATGGCTTTGCCATTGCGGCTGCGCGTCGCCAGATGCACCGTGTTCGGGAAGACTTTCCATGAACCTCGCTGCGGAGTGCTCGAATCGAGGGGATGCTTGCATGCCATCTCACCCAGGAGGGTTTCGTTAGGATTCGGAGAGCTGTTGTTCATCGGGGTGAAACGGTGCTGAGGGGGGATGCGTGTTGTTTCGGGGTGGTTTTGGACGATCACGCGATGGGCGCGAAATGTCTTGTGCTTCGGTGGTTTGTGGCTACAGAGACGGCGCACCTACTTCGGCAGGGCAGGGGGTCAACGTTTGGCTCCACCCTTTTCCGGTCTTCATCGATGAGAGATTGTTTGAGGTCACACCAACCGCTCATCGACACCGCCCGCCGCCCTTTCCGGGATGAGGCAGGCATTTAATACACATGACCCCGACTGATTTCGAGGCGTTGCCATTGGCTGCGCCCCTCCACCGCGTTCTGCGCGAGCTCAATTACACCACGCCGTCGCCGATCCAAGCGCAGGCAATCCCACTGCTGCTGGAAGGCCGCGACCTTCTCGGTTGCGCCCAGACTGGCACGGGCAAGACGGCCAGCTTTGCACTGCCCATCCTCCACGCCATCGTGGAGCGGCCGAAGCAGGTGAAACCGCGCCAATGCCGCACGCTGGTCCTTACCCCGACCCGCGAACTCGCCGGTCAAGTGGGCAAGAGCTTCACCACTTACGGTGCTCACGTCCGTTTCCGCCAGACACTCATTTACGGCGGCGTCGGCCAAAACCCGCAGGTTTCCGCCATGCGCGGCGGCGTCGATGTCCTCGTCGCCACGCCCGGTCGCCTCATTGACTTGATCGAGCAACGCGCGGTCGATCTATCAGGCGTCGAGTTCTTCGTCCTCGATGAGGTGGACCGCATGCTGGACATGGGCTTCGCTCGCGACGTGAAGAAGATCGTCTCGCTGCTGCCGGCGAACAGGCAGTCGTTGTTCTTCTCCGCCACGCTGGCCCCGAGCATCGTGGACTTGGCGCAAAGCATCTTGCGCAACCCGGCCCGCGTCACCATCGATCCCGGCACCACCACTGCCGAGCGCATCGAGCACCAAGTGTGTTTCGTCGACCGCGAAAACAAGCGCCCGCTGCTCGAGCAACTGCTGCGCGGCCAGGCAGACGCCAAGGACGGCAAACTCACCATCGTTTTCAGCCGCACCAAGCATGGCGCGAACAAGCTGGCGAAAAGCCTCTGCGAAGCCGGTTTCCCGGCCGATGCCATCCACGGCAACAAGTCGCAGGCCCAGCGCGAGAAGGCGCTGGAAAAATTCAAGAAAGGCCTCACGCCGGTACTCGTCGCCACTGACGTCGCCGCGCGTGGCGTGGACGTCAAGGACGTCGGCCTGGTCGTCAACTTCGACCTGCCTAACGAGCCGGAAGCCTACGTCCACCGCATCGGCCGGACCGGTCGTGCGGGTGCGGAAGGCCGCGCCGTTTCGTTCTGCGCCGAGGACGAGCGCGAATTCCTGCGGGAAATCGAAAAAGTCATCAAGATGCCCGTCCCGCGCTGGGATGATCATGCGTGGCACGACGAAGCGCTGGCCGATCGCCACCTGCGCCTCCGCACGGGCGGTGGCATGGTGCAAGGCGGTGGCAACCGTGGCGGTGGACGTGGCCAAGGCGGCGGTGGTCGCCGCGGCGGCAGCGGCGGAAGTGGTGCCACCAGCGCCACCGGTCGCGACTACAGCAACGCCTCGCGTCGCAACAATCGCGGTCGCCCAGCCTCGCGCTAAGCGTTACTAACGGTTTTAAAAAGCGACTGTGGCCTCACGCCGCAGTCGCTTTTTTGCGTTTGCTAGGGAAAAGAGGGAACCGCGAAGGCGCAAAGGACGCGAAGGAACGCAAAGCCAAAGCTGCGGCTCATCGGGTTGCGTCTCGCCGCAGAGTCTTATTCCTCTAGATAGATATGGCTGCGGTGATGATGGAGAAACTCGTCGTCAGGCTTGGTGAGCTTTACCGGAAGTCGAATGGGTTTCCCTTCAAAAGCGAGAAAGTTTACTTCAAGCGATTGCTGTGGAAGATGGGCTTTCAATCGAGGACTGAGGCGCACTTCCAAATTCTCATTGAGGGTGATCAAGCCAGAATCGAAGGCCGTATCATGCAGGGTTGAGAGGCAGAGGCCGTTACGTGGATCCAACCGATCATCGGGAAAATCGCTCCATGGCCGGATATGGCTGGCGACGAGCAAGCGAGGAATGTTTAGCCCACTGATGCAGCACCGCAATTCGTAGGCGTTTAGAATGGATTGCCTGAAAAACTGTTGGCCTCGGCGGACTTTGACCGAAGCGACTCCCTCCGTTTTGATCCCAGCGTAGGTGCGGGGAGTGACTGTTTTTGCCGTTTTGCTTTCAAGAAAGTCGATCTCCAACGAGTTGTCAGAAGTGAATAAGTCATGAACCAGTTGCTCACTTTCAGGACCAAGGGCTGATAGGTTGTTCTGAAATTCTTCCCACATCAATCGGTCATCTTTGGTTGCTCCTTGAAGACCACCAACTCCACGCGCTTTGTGGTAAGGATCCAAAGAAGCGAAATTGGAAAGTTTCATGGCAAGGCTGCTGGGCGTGCGTCCCATCAATGCTGCGAGCTGGATGACAATGGGTTTTCCTTTGTCGTAGTGACCGAACGGGATTTTTCGGTAGAGATTCAGGGCAATCAGCTGATGATCTCTGGTCCATGGAACGGCGGGGGAACGCGGCATGACGGAGGGTTTCAGAATTCGTGGGGTTTTCCAGCTTGTCTTTGGATGCATCCCTGGCCAGGTCATTTTGGCAGATGATCTCTGCACATGCCGACCCCGCCGCCGTTCTCGCCTGTGCTCTTTCACTTTATCAATCGTGCATGCAACAGTCGCGCGATGATGTGACGTTGAACTTGAGCGATCGCTACAAGGGCATCGACCAATTTCTGAGAGAGGTCATGCGCGTGGCCACGTTGTTTGAGAATTGGGCCAGCGAGCAGGTCGCATTCGAGGAGCTAGTTGAAGTCTGGCCATATTTCATGCAGGACCAGTTCGGCGACGCATGCATTCAAGTTTTAGATGGAGGTGCGCTGAATGAATTCGATGCGAATGCCTGCATGCGAGTTGCCCATAAATTGCAGATCCCAAGGCATGTAGATGGATCGTTGCCATAGCTTGTGGATGACTCCACTCAACCCTTGCCATCAAAGTACTTCCAGTCGCCTTTGTGGCGTTTGAAGCGGGAGCGTTCGTGAAGCTCGTGCGGTTGCTCGTCTTCAAAGTATTCGGCGATGAACTCGACCTTGCCGGTTTTGTCGCCTTTTTGTCCCTTGGACGTGCCAACGATGGTGAGGAAGCGCCAGTTGACCTGATAGATGGATTCCTCGATGAGCGATTTTAGGTTGGCATCACGCTTGTCGGGATGGGTGGTGCTGACGAGGTAGTCGACGAGGCGGAAAAAGTAGGCGCTGTAGCGGGAGCGCATCAATTGCTCGGCGGTGTCCGGTTTCGCGCGGTTGAGGTGGAAGGGTTCGCAGCACGCGGCGTAGGTGAGGCGACTTTTGCAGGGGCAGAGCGACTCTTGGCGGGCGGTGGGAAGATTTTCGAATGGGGCGGTCACGGCGGGAGTGTGAGGGAGCGAGAGAGAAGGGGAAGTGTTCAGTTTGTAAGGAGAAACTGGAATCAGCGATGCGCTTGTTGGAGGCGTTGGCTGAACCAGAGGACCGCGAAGGCAATGGCGGCGGAGATGGCTGCGAGTTTCCAGACGCTGGCGTCTTGGCCAAGCTGGACTTGCTGATAGATGGCGACGGATAGAGTGGTGGTTTTGCCGGGAATGTTGCCGGCGATCATGATGGTGGCGCCGAACTCCCCGAGCGCACGGGCGAAGGCGAGCAGCAGGCCAGCGATGATGCCACGGCGAGCGAGCGGCACGGTGATGAAGAGGAAGACGCGCCATTCCGGTGCGCCGAGGGTGCGTGCGACTTGTTCGAGCGCGGGATCGACCTCTTCGATGGCGGCGCGGGCGCTGCGCACGAGGAAGGGCAGCGACATGACGGAAAGTGCGAGGACGACGGCTTTCCACGTGAAGATGATGTCGGTTTGGAAGTGCTGATCGAGCCAGCCACCGAGCGGCCCACGGCGGCCAAAAAGCCGCAGCAGGACAAGTCCGGTGACGACGGGCGGGAGTATCATCGGCAAGGTGACGAGTGTCTCGACCAGCGATTTTCCCCACCACTGCTTGCGGGCGAGACACCAAGCGAGGGCGAGGCCGGGCGGCAGGATGAGCAAGGTGCCTAGCAACGCCATCGCCACAGAAAAGGCGACGATTTGGAGTTCCTCGGCGGTCATGGTGGATGGCGAGCTTGAGCGGTCAACGCGTCACCGAGAAGCCGAACTTCAGGAAGCTGCGCGTGGCGGCTTCTCCTGAGAGATGGGCGAGGAAGGCGCGGGCCGTCGATGGATTGCGGGAATCGCTCAGGACGGCGGCCGGGTAGGTGATTTTCGGGCCGTCGGTGGCGGGGATTTCGTAGGCAATCGTGATCTTCTTCGAAATGGCGGCATCGGTCTTGTAAACGATGCCGACCTCGGCATTGCCGGATTCCACCACGGCCAGCGCGGCGCGGACGTTTTCGGCAGGAGCGACCTTGGGTTCGAGCGTGGTCCAAAGCCCGGACTTCTCTAACCATGCCTTGGCATAAACGCCTGCTGGCACAGCCTTGGGATTGCCGATGGAAAGGTGCTTGATCGCCGCGTTGCGCAAATCGGAGGGGGCGGAAATTTTTAAACCGCTCATCGGGGTGATGATGACGAGTGAGTTGCCTAGCAGATTCTTGCGAGTGCTCTTGGTGACAAGGCCGTCCTTGTCGAGCGAGTCCATCATCGCCGCATCGGCGGAGAAGAAGAGATCGGCCGGAGCGCCAGCCTTGATCTGTTGGGCGAGGGTGTTGGAGGCGGCGAAGTTGAAGTTCACCGTGTCGCCGGAGGTTTTTGCATAATCCGAGGCGATTTGGCGGAGAGCATCGGTCAAGCTTGCCGCCGCGAAGACGGTGATTTCAGCGGCGCGGGCATGGCCGGCGGTGAAAAGGGCGAGAAGGATGGTGAGTGTTTTCGTCATGATGTCAGAAGGTGAGAGTGAGCTGGGTGTAGAACCAGTCCGCGTCTTCCGCAGCGGGTCCGACGGAGTCCTTGATGTAATCTCCTGTGAAGAAATGGCCGTAGCCCACTTGGACGTTGGACCACTTGTTGACCGTGTAGTTGGCGTAGATGTCGATTTCGGAACCGACATAGGACCCCGCTCCGGGAGTGATACTATAACCGTTGCCATTGCGCCCGCCGCCAGCTTCTGGATAGAAATAGTCGTGGGTGTCCGCGAGAATGAAGGTGAGGTAATCGGCGGCGAGGGTCAGCCCTTTGATCGGCTTCATGGCAAACTCCAGTTTGGGAATATGCATGTTGCGGGCTCCGGCGAGGTCCATCAGTCCGTAGGGTTTGTGTTGGGTGCCGAAGAGATTTTCCGCAGTTTCCACCTTGCCGTCGGTGGGGTCGCTGTCGCCGGAGCCAGATTCGTAGCCGAGTCCGAGCCGTGGGGTGCTCCAGGCATTCTTCCACGTATATCCAGTGTTGAGGAAGATTGCATAAGACTGTTGATCAAGCCGGGCGTCCTGGGTCGCGTTGTAGACGCTGCCGAACTGATAGACTAGTTCCGCGCTGTAGTCCCAACCGTTGAAGTTTTCAGGATTGGATTTCCAAAGCGTGCCTATCGTGTAGATGTCGCGCTGGGTGGATGGGATGCCGGGAATGCCGGGAGATAGGGCATTGGCCGCCTGCGGACCGGTATTGCGCGCGAGGAAATAAACCTGGGTGTCCTGCCAGGGCATCAGTTGTTTGGAACCTGCATACAGGCCGGAGAAGTGGTCGTAGTCATTGCTGACGTTGAAGTTTCCATCATCGGGCAGCACGACGCGGCTGGTGAATGCGTCCACCCAACCGAAGGAGTTCTCGAAGCGCAGCTTGATCGCATCGAAGGAGCGACCGTAGTTGCTCCAGTCACCCCGTCCGACGAAACGCTGGTCACCGTAGGAAAGTTCTTGTCGGCCTATCTGCGCGGTCAGCGGAAATTCCTTGGCATTGCCCAGTGTGAGATAGGCTTGGTGGAGATCGAAGGAATCATCGGCCTTCACGTCCGTGTGGCCCGTGGCATCGCGGCCTTCGACGAAGCCGCCTATCCAAGGAGAGGTGTAGCCGAGGTGGATTTTCTCACGAAAATAGAAAGCGTCGCGACTCTCCGCGATGCCTGAGATGAAATCGGTGTTAGGGGTCACACCTGCGTCGTCCTTTTCCTCAAAACGCCCGCGCAGCTCGGCCCCGATGTCCCATGGCTGGCTTTCCGGATATTGATGGTGGAACCAGTCGTTGAAAAGAGGGGCCTCCTTTTCCGCAGCATGCGAGAGGTTGGGAAGAGTGGCGATGGCGATGCCCAGCGGCGTGAGGAGCTTGTTTCGGGATTTGCGGATCATGGTATGGGGAGGTGGTTAGATGGAGGTGAGCTCGCCGGTGGTGCGGGCGTCGTAGCCAGGGAGTTGGCTGATGATTTCGCGGAAGCGACGGCTGCGGAGAACGCGGATCATGGCTTGGATGCGCGGGTCGTTTTCGGCATGGCCGCGATAGCAGAAATCCACGGACTCGGTTTGGACGGGTAGGAAATTCAGGTGGGCTTCGGCGGCAGGCAGTTTCACGCAGACTCCGGCGTCCGCCCACCCGGCAAGGACCGCCTCCGCGACCGCATGATGGCTGCCGACGATGCGCCCCGATGGAGCACGCCCGCCTAGCAGACGGTCAAGGGACTCACGGGCGGCGGAGCCAGGTTCGCGGCCCGCCCAAGTCATGACTTGGCGCGAGGCGGTTTTTACCGAGCGCGTGCGGTTCGTGGATGGCAGCGCAAGGCCGGATTCCCAACGGGCGACTCGCAACAGACGAGCACGGCCATCTAGCAGCGAGCGGGCGGTCGTCGCGTTGAGCTCAGGATGTTGGTCCGTGGACCGATGAAGAGCGGCCAGATGGACGAGGCCTTTTTGCAGCAAGTCCAAGGCCGCGGCACCGCTGCGGGGAAAAACCACCATGCGGAAGCCGGATTCGCGGGTGTATTCATGGGCCAGCAAGCCAACGGCGGGATCGCAGGAGGCGACGATCAGCGTCATTTCCGCTGCGGCAGGCCGAGATTCCACGGCAACTCCCGCGCTCCAAACGCCGTCGTGGGGAAGCTTGTTGAGGGCAAGGGCTTCGGTCGGATACAGGATGCGCCGACCGCCGATTTCCGCTTCCCAGTAGCGGCAGGGATCTTGCCAGGCTGGCCACGCCCATTCTGGCGCGGACGGGTGGTGGAGCGACGGGCGGCCGAACAATTCCTCGACCGAGCATCCGAGAACTTTGGCCAGAGAAAGCGCGATGGCCACGGAGGGCGTCAGGTGGCCGCACTCGATCGCGCTGACGGCGGCGCGGGAAACTCCGGCACGTTTTGCGAGGTCCGCTTGCGACCACTCTCTTTCCCGCCGTTTGCTGAAGATCGGGTTGGCGGAAATGTCGTTGTTTGACGAGATGCTGTCAGGATTCGACAGGATCGTGTCAGATCCCGAAATGCGTTTGGAGGGATGGTTGGATTCGGTCATGGCGCGGATTCGGCGGGAATGAGCAGCGGCAGGATGGCTGAAGGCACTCAGACATGAGGTGGAAAGTCGCTCTTGAGCAAGGCGAACGACGCAGCGTGTCATGCATTTTCCTCATGACTCGCGTCGGTTTGGCGAATGGCGGGATTTTTTCTTAGCTGGATTCCGAGCGATGCGCTACATCCGGCGCATGGATGAACTGACACGCGATCACGGACCGCAGCCGCTCGATGGGCTGATGGTCCGCTGGAATATTACCAATCATGAATTGGTGGAAGTTTCCGAGGAGCAACTGAACCACAAGCAGGTGCAGAAGGCGCGCAAGGGCCGCCAGCTCACGCTGCACCTGATGCAAAAGTTGATGCGAGCGCTCAACGACGCCGCTTTCAAAAAGCTGGCGAAGGAGGACAGGGAGAAATTCGTGCCCTACTTGCACAAGCATTTGTTCAATTACGCCAAGGGCTACGACGAGGCTTGGGTGGATCCGAATGAAGCGCTGATGCCGCAGTAAGCGGCGAGATTTGCGGAAATCTTCGGCTTTTCGAAGGGCTGCGACGAAGCTGCTTGGTGCGTTGCGATGGCCTCTCAACGATGGTCCGGGCGGCATCGTGCCGAAGATACGGGCGAGGGCGCTGGATTTTCACCCTGGCGCCGCTCGTTTCGGGCAACTGCTTATTCCCACCCCACACGGACGGGAAATTCCCTTCCAAATGCCATGCGATGTGCGATGCAATTTGCCTCAACCCTTTCTCGTTTCTCAGCTCCCACTCCACGCATCCATGAAAAAACTCCACCTCCTCTTGCCGCTGTCGCTTTCGATGGCGCTCATCGCGAATGCGGAACCGCAGTCCACGTTCAACAACCCGCTCTATCAGGGCGAGGATCCATGGATCACCTTGCACGATGGCAGTTACTACGTCTGTTCTTCGGGCCCGCAGCATCCAACAGCCGTCTATGTTTCCAAATCACCCACTCTAACCGAGCGTGGGGAGAAGGTGAAGGTGTGGGAGGATGCGGATGACTACGGTCGGGTTTTCGCTCCGGAACTCCATTTCATCCAAGGCAAATGGTACATCTACTTTTGCGCCGACGTGAGATCCGAGGGCGGCAAGCACATGGCCGTCGTGTTGCAGGCGAATACGGATAATCCGCTCGATGGCTTCACCAACAAGGGCGTGCTTTTCACCGGTGACGAGCACGGCAACGCGCAGGCCAACGACATCACGGTCGTCACTTTTAACGGCCAGCTTTACGCCTTCTGGGGATCGCTCGCCGACAAGCATGTCGAAGGTGCGGTGATGGCACCGATGGACAGCCCCACCAAAATCACCGCGCACCGCAAGGAAATGGGGCTGCATGCCGAGGGCCCGCGCGCCATCGTCCGGAATAACAAGCTGATCATGACCGGGGCGGAGGGCGGCTTCGCATCCAAGGACTATCGCCTCAGCGCGCTGGTTTACTCGCCGGATGCCGGTCCCATCGATGATAAAAAATCCTGGAAACCGCTCGGCACGCTTTTCCAAACGACGGCCGATGTCTGGGGGCCATCGCGCGCCAGTTTCACCACTTCCGCCGATGGCAAAGAGCATTGGATGGCCTATCACTCGAAGATTTTTAACGCGGATGACAACGGCATGCGCTCGATCAGCATCAAGAAATTTACCTTCAAGGAAGATGATACTCCGGACTTCGGAACTCCCGCTGGACCCAGTCAAGCATTGGCGAATCCTTCCGGTGACCCAGGGATGGGTGAACTCTATCAGGCCGAGGATTGGCAACTGGCCGACGGTGCGGTGAAAGCCACCGCGAACAAAAATTTCACAGGCTCGGGTTATGTCGATGGGTTCGTGAAAAAGGGAGCCAAAGCCACGTTCACCGCCGAAGTTCCTGCTGCTGGAATCTATCGGGTGATCACGCGCTATGCCAACGGTGTGGTGGTGCCCGGCGAGCAGCAGTCGTTTCCAACGATCTATCCGCCCAGTGACGGTTCGCTCTCGCTCTACGTCAATGGTGCGAAAATCAAGCGCACGAAATTCCACCGCACGACGAATTGGGATGTGTGGATGCTCCAAGGCGAGAATCTTCAGCTTAAGGCGGGCAAGAACGAGATTCGCTATCAGTTCGACGATGGCGATGTCGGAGAAGTGACACTCGATTCCGCTGCCGTGGCGAAAAGCGGCTCTGGCCTGCAAGGCCTCGTCGGTAGCTATTATAACAATCGCGACCTCACCGATCTGAAACAGACGCGTCTGGATCCCGAGATTTCCTTCAACTGGGGCAATGGCTCGCCGGATCCTCTGATCGAACCCGACACCTTCTCGGTTCGTTGGACCGGCTTCATCCAGCCGCTTTACTCCGGCACCTACACCTTCCATTCCAAATCTGACAATGGCCGCAGACTGTGGATCAACGATCAGCAGGTCATCAATCACTGGGAGGATGATTACGACAAGGTCTACTCTGGGACCATCGCGTTAGAAGCAGGCAAGAAATACCCCATCGTCTATGAATACTACGAAGACGGTGGCGGAGCCAACACGCGTCTCGAATGGTCGAGCGATCGTCAGCTGCGGGAGGTTGTCCCGTCTGCGAGACTGTTCCCAGCGGAATGACCTTGATGGCGGTCTCTTGCTGCCGAAGCAATTCGTGGTTGATTCGATGCCGCCACGACTCGCACCGTGGGGCTGATAACGCGTTGTTAGGTGACGGATGCTTGCATGGGGCGTGGCGACTGGTGACGCTGTGGAAGTGAATGTGGACGGGACAGATTGGGTGATCGTCGGCCAAGGGCTGGCCGGGACATGCTTGGCGTGGGCGCTGTGGGAGCGCGGCGCACCGTTTCGCCTCATCGACCGCGGCCACGGCGGCAGTTCGCGGGTGGCGGCCGGGATGATCAATCCGGTGACGGGAAAAAATTTCGAGCCGAGCTGGCGCATCGCGGAGTTCCTGCCTGAGGCGCTGGCTTTCTATCAACGAGTGGAGGCGCGCATCGATCGCCAGGTATGGCACCCTTTGCCGGTGCTGCGGCTTGCCGGAAGCGACAAGGAGTGGCGAAAAATGAAGGCTAAACTGGATAGGCCGGAGGTCGCGCCGTGGGTGACGGGCGAGGCGGCGGCTCCGGTCGGCTGGGTGGGGGCGATCGAACTCCGGGGTGGCGGACGGTTGGATGCGCGGCCATTCATGGATGGCTCGCGCGTTTTTTTTGAAAGCGTCGGCTGTTATCAGTTAGGCGAAGTTTCCGTCGATGAGATCCATCCTGGCGAAATTCGTTGCGAAGGAGCGGCCGGGTTAATGACGGGCAAGTACGGTCCGCATCGTTGCGCGAAAGGTGAGATTCTAACGGTGCGTGCCGTCGGCTGGGACGAGACGCACATCCGCATCGGCGCAGGAGGTTGGTTGGTGCCTCAAGGCGGAGGCATTTTTAAAGCGGGATCGACATACGAATGGGACTTGCTGGACGAGCGACCGACGGAGCAGGGGCGGGTGCGTGTCGAGGAGATCGCGGCTCGTTTGGGCGGCGGGGATTTTGAAATCATCGACCATGAAGCAGGAGTGAGGCCTATTTTGCGGCGCAGCCAGCCGCTGATCGGCCCATTCGCAGAGGGTGGGTGGATGATGAACGCACTCGGTTCCAAAGGATCGCTCTATGCGCCGGGCATGGCGGCGCGGTTGGCGGCATGGTTGATCGATGGCACGGAGCCTGAGGCGGCGGTGGACTTCCGGCATTTTTCGCAACAATCTAGCGGCAATGAGTGATGTGCAGTTTCCACCGCGACCGACAGCGCTGGCCCAGGACATCCTGAGGCCGCTGATCTCGCCGGGCGACACCGTCATCGATGCAACGGCAGGGAACGGGCACGATACGGTTTTTCTAGCAGATTGCGTGGGAGCATGCGGACACGTGTTCGCGTTTGATGTGCAGCCGTCGGCGCTGCGCTCTGCGGCGGCATGCGTTGATGGCGCGGGATTCGCGCAGCGGGTGACATTCGTCCATGGCTCCCATGCCGGAATGGCACAACACGCGGACGCGGGATCGGTGGCCGTGGTGATGTTCAACCTTGGCTACTTGCCGGGAGACGATCACGCCTTGACGACGGAGGCTGATGAAACGCTGGAGGCGCTGAATGCGGCCGCTGGGTTGCTTAAAAGTGGCGGCATCCTCTCCGTGATTTGTTATCCCGGTCACCCGGCCGGAGCGGTGGAAGCGTGCGCGGTCGAGCAGTGGATGGAGGACCGGGCGGGCCATGGCTGGAGGGTGGTCCGTTACGGGGCGCTGGGAACTCGCCGACCAGCACCGTTTCTTCTCATGGGGAAAAAATGACGCGAGGGAGGTGACATGGTTCGCGCGGCTTGCCAGCCGTGCGTATCCTTCGTTAGCCTCACGTTCGTGAACGTTGGCATCCTCGTAAATCCGCACAAAACCGGCTCGTTGCCCACCCTTCACGCCTTGCGCGCCGCGCTGACGGCCCGTGGCTGCACGGCCGTGCTCGACGAGGACACCGCACGCCTGGCCGGAGAAAGTGGCGGCATTCCGGCAGCTCGATTTTCCGAGCATGTCGAGGTCGCGGCGGTGCTCGGCGGGGATGGCACCATGCTTCACGCCTTGGCCAAGCTCGGGAAATTTGAAAAACCCGTGGCCGGCATCAACATCGGCACGCTGGGATTTCTAACGAGCTGCACCGATGACGAGCTGGACGTGTTTGCCGCAGCCGTCGCGGAAGGGCGTTTCGCCACCAGTGTGCGCACGTTGTTGGAGGCCACGCTGCATCGGCAAGGGCATGCGCCGCAGACGTTGATCGCGCTCAATGAGGTGACGTTGGCCCGCGGCGATACCGGGCGCTTGGTTTCTCTCAGAGCGCGGGTCAATGGAGAATTGCTCAATGATTATCGCGCGGATGGGCTCATCGTCGCCACGCCGACCGGTTCCACCGCCTACTCGCTTTCGGCGGGTGGGCCGTTGATTGCACCGGCAGCGGCGGTGTTCGTGATCACGCCGATTTGTCCGCACAGCCTGAGCCAGCGCTCGCTGGTGTTGGCGGATGACTCGACCGTTGAGCTTTCCTCCGAAGATCCAGAAAGTGGTCCGATGATCTTCACCGTGGACGGAAGGGACAACATCCACATCGATACGGGCGGACGCATTGAGGTGAAAAAATCGTCGAACTCGTTCCATCTGTTGCGGCTCGAAGGCCGTTCGTTCTACGACGCGCTGCGCCAAAAACTGCATTGGCAAGGCGTCTAGCAGGCGCAGCATTCCACGATTTTGCGAATGGCCGCGTTCAGCCTTTCCCTCAGCGGTTCTGCCAGCGCCGCCAACCGCCGTTGCTCCGCTTCGTAAACCTTACGCCCGTCTTGCGTCTCGATGCAAATCGGCTCTTTGCCCCAAGCGGTGAGATCGTAGGGACTGGCTCGCATGTCCAGATCGCGGAGTTCGATGGCGAGTTCAAAGCAATCGAGTAGCAGTTCCGTTCCTATCCACGGCATCGCCTTCGCTGCCCATTTGTAAAGGTCCATGTTGGCGTGGACGCAGCCCGGCTGCTCGAATAAATGGCGACTGTGGAGGTCCGGCTGCAAGCGATTGAACGTCCGTGCCTCTTGGGCGAAAAACCGAAACGCATCGTGGTGTGAGCAGGCGATGGGCCGCGACTCTACCAACGCGTCGATCTCCGCCTGTGGCAAGCGCAGTGGCGTGCTTTCCCCGTGCCTCACCTCGGTCCCGCGATACACCATCGCCCACTCATGCAGGCCGTGGCAGGCGAAGTTGGCGGGTCGTTGGGTGGTTGAATCTAGCAGCTCGGCGATCCACGTCAGGCGCGCACGCTCCTTGTCCGATAGGCGTTTTGAATCGAGATAGACGATGCCATTTTCCTGCTGATAAAGGCGCAGCGAAAACACATCGGCAGCACGGCTGCGCGGACCGTCCGGGACCTCCAACGCCACGCCAAATCCCGGATGCCATTTCTCTAACATCGCTAACGGATATGGATAATACTGAAACAAAAAATCTTCCACCGGATGCAGCGTCCCGCGATCCCGCCGTTGTCGCGCGGGCTTGGTGTATTGCTCCGCCCGCAGTCGGTGCCGCGCCGCCCGCTCCGTCCATTCGGACAAGGGCATCGGTGAGGCAAGGTGGCTGGAGCGCATGGCGGCGCTAAGAAAGCAGGAACATCGGGCGCTGGCAAAAAAATCCCACGATCAGGCAAATTAGCCCTTGCGTCGCGCAGCGGTCGCACCTTAGTTTCCCGGCCCCGCGCCGAAAGGCGCATGGTTAAATCGCGGGATGGAGCAGCCAGGTAGCTCGTCAGGCTCATAACCTGAAGGTCGTAGGTTCAAATCCTACTCCCGCAACCAATGAAAGCCGTTGAATTCGAATGAGTTCAACGGCTTTCGCCTTTTTGGAGGAATCGCTAGAAGCTTGCCCCTATTTCCGCTCAACGAGTGGAGGTTTCGACCATGCGGCGCAGCTTGCGGTTGAAGGCATCTGCGGCACGGAGTTCCTCAATGCTGAGGTGCATGCGGTAGCGCCAACGGAAGGGAATGATGGCGGGCACGTTGATGCGTTCCGCCCGTGGATCCGGGTGGCGGATTTCTTCGTCCATGGCGAGCAGGTCTTGCAGCGGAAAGATCGCCCACATGGCGGGGGATGCGAGGTGCTGGCGGAGGATGCGTTCGGCGACTTCGCCGGAGAGTTCGGGTTGAGGATCGTCGATGCCAAATGCTTGCCAGGCGAAGCGTGCGGTCATGTGGGGGTCCTCGGTCCACCATTCGCGGATGCCGGACATGTCGTGGGTGGATGGGCTGACGACGCTCATGTACGGCGCTTGCCGTGGATCGAAAAAGTCCACCTCGTGCGTTTTAGGCATGCGCTGGATTTCTAGCGAAAGGATGCCAAGTTCGCGCAGCACGCCGGGAACGCAGGCGGGAACCATGCCGAGGTCTTCACCGCAGAGCAGCATGTTGCTGGCGCGGCGCATGGCGGGGAGTTTTTCATAGCCGCGAGCCTGCCAGAAGTCTTCCTGCATTTGATAGAAATAGCGGTTGTAGAGCTTCTCTAGCAGCAGTCGGACCTCGGGATACAGGTCGCGGTAAGAATGGGTGGCCTGCATCGACATGCGCGGGTGGAAGTGCTGCCCGTTCGAGCCGGGAACCTCGTGGAAAAGCACCTCTGCGGCGCAGTCTAACAATCCTTCGCGGATGAATGGATCGTGAGGATGGTCGCGGAACCAGTCGTCGATGCGGCGTTGCGTGCTGACGCGTTCGCGGAGTTGGAAGTAACCATCCTCGCAGTCGTGCAGGAAATGCTGTTTCACATATTCGGCAGCGTCGCCGAAGCGTTCGCGCACGGCATTCCAGCGGATGTAGGGGCGGCAGTAGCGGTTGTAGTCGAAGGGGATGCCGCTTTCGATGATGTCGTCGATGTGGAGGGGAAGGGCTGGATCGAAATAGCCCATGATACCCTCCACATGATCGCAAGGAATCTGCCAGATGCGGAAAAACCCGAGGACGTGGTCGATGCGGTAGGCATCGAAATAACGGCTGAGCTGCGAGAAGCGCGCCTGCCACCACGCGTAGTCGTCCTGCTTCATGACGTCCCAGTCGTAGGTGGGAAATCCCCAGTTCTGGCCTTTCACCGCGAAAGGATCGGGCGGTGCGCCGGCCTGGGCATCCATCTTGAAGAGGTGGGGCGCGGACCAAGCGTCGACGGATTGGCGGTCGATGCCGATGGGAAGATCGCCCTTGAGCGCGATGCCACGGCTGTGCAGGTGAGCGACTGCATCGGTGAGCTGCGCATCAAGCTCTAACTGAAGCCAGATGTGGTAGGCGACGTCAGGCCAAGTGGTGGACGCTGGATCGGCGAGGGTGTTGACGCGATCGGCATCGAACACCGCCCAGTCGTCCCATTGAGAAAAATCGGCGGTGCCAAACTCGTCGCGTTTCACACAGAAAACGGCGTAGGCGATGACCCAGGCGGAGTTTTCGGTGAGGAATTTTTTGAACCGCGCGCTGGTGAGGATCTTGTCGCGGTGTTGTGCGAAGATGCGCCGTGTTAGGTCGATTTTTACCTGCATCACCGCCGGGTGATCGACCTCAGGCAAGGCGTTGAGCTTGGTGCGCGCGGCATCCAGCTCTTTCTGGAAGGACGCGGGCATTGCAAATCCCATGTCTTCAATGCGAAGGTAGGCGGGATGCAGCGCGAAAACGCTGATGGCGGAGTAGGGGTAGGAATCGTCCCAGCCGTGATCCGAAGTGGTGTCATTGATGGGCAGGATTTGGATCAGCTTCAGCGCGGTGCCGTAGGCCCAGTCCGCGAAGGGTTTGAGGTCGGCAAACTCGCCGATGCCGAGGCTTTCCTCACTGCGCAGCGAGAAGACGGGAATGGCCACACCTGCCCCGTGGAACAGCGCGGATGTGTCGCGCCGATAAAGTTCATCATGAATGTGGGTGTGCTGGCGCGGTGCGATGTCGTGGCGGGAAAGGATGCGGTTCTCGCCGAGTTCCATGCTGATGACGCATTTCAAGGCGGGATCGAAGAGGCCGTATTTGTATTCGATGTCGCCGTCGGCTGGCAGTTGGAGGTGGGTTTGCCAGGTGTTCTCCATGACCTCGGTGAGAGGCACGGCGGAGAACCAACCCCAGTTTCCAAACGCTGGCACACTGCCGAGGATGCAGGGAATCTTGCCTTCCGGCACGGCCGCCATGCGAAGTTGGAAGGTGTGATCTGCGCCTAACGGTCTCTTCGCTTGTTCAAATTTTTGGACGCCGAAACTTTCCGTTAGGATGGCCTTGGTTTCATAGACGTGGTCGGGGATGCCCGCGGCGCACCAGGAATCCACCAGCACCGCGGCATCTTGGTGATCGAGATCAATCCAAGCGACCTTCTGCGGCTGCCATTCGTCGAGTTCAACACCGTTGCCGTCTTGGCGCAGCTGATAGTGGTAGTCGATGCGGAATTTTCCCGCGCCGCTGACTTTGACGGTGGCCTCCCACTGGCGTTCATTGAGCCAGCGGAGGGGCACCACCTGATCGAAGCGGATGCCCTTCTCATCCAGAACGGTCGAGTATTTCAGCCACAAGGACTGGCCGGGCACGGTGTGGTAGTTCAGGCGAAAAACGATCTTCATGGACCGCAGCATGCTGCCAGTGGAGCGCTGCGCTTGGCGATGGCAAAATCACCGGAAACCCAGCGGCCAAGCGGCTTCTAGCAGGTGCTGCGCGTCAACCGATCTGCTGTTTCACCCAATCGACGATCTTGCGGTCGTCGTCTCCGGCAGCCCACAGATGGCGCAGGAAATCGGCTGGATGGATGTCGCCGTGGTTGCTGAGGAACCTGCGGTCTCCGCCGCAGCCGAACATCAGGTCGGGATCAAGTTCTCCACGAAGTTTCGCGCGTCCTTTGGCGATGATGCGGGGCAGGTAGGCGATGCCATCGACCTGCTCTTCTTTGCCTGGAACATCGTCGCGGCAGAGACATTTCTCGCCGGGTTTGCCGTGCATCACGGTTTGGAAATAGTCGCGACGTACTGCAGCCACGAGCAGCGCGGTGGAGATGCTTGGCACGCCTTCGCCGCAGAAGTCCTCGACGAAATCGAAGAACTCGCGCTTCTGATAACCGATCTCCCCGAGGAAGGTGAGGTCGGTGGCGGTGTAATAATTTTCGAAGTCGGTGTCGCCGGCCCGAAAGCGGTCGGCACAGCGGTCAAAGAGGGCGAGAAAGGTGTCGTTCCAGGTCATGGTGAAGGTCAATAGAGAGGGGAATCAGGCTTCTGCATCCTTTTTTCTCACCGCCGGGGCGATGGCGTCGATGGCTTCTAGCAGGCCGACGTCCGGGACAGGCGATCGCAGGGCGTCGAGTGAGTCGTCGAGCTGGGCGACGGTGCGTGCGCCGATGATGGACGAGGTGACGGCGGGTGAGCGCAGTGACCACTGGATTGCGAGGTGGTGGAGCGGCATGCTGTGCGCGGCGGCGAGGTCGCCGAGGGCGCGAATTTTTTCCTGCTGCGCCTCGACCTGTTCGATCTGGAGAAACCCATCGGCACGGGCGGCGCGCGAGTTTTCCGGGATGCCATCGAGATACTTCGGCGTGAGCATGCCTTGGGCGAGAGGGCTGAAGACGACGCAACCGATGCCTTCGTCGAGCAGGTAATCTAATATGCCTTCCGCTTCTGGCCAGCGGTTCAGGATGGAGTAGGGCGGCTGATAGATGAGGCAGCGTATGCCCATGTCCTTGAGGATGCGGACGGCCTTTTTCAGGCGCTTGAGCGGGTATTTCGAAAGGCCGACATAGAGTGCCTTGCCGCTGTGGACAGAGGTGGCGAGGGCGGACATGGTTTCCTCCAGCCGCGTGTCCGGATCCGGGCAATGCGAGTAAAAGATGTCCACATGATCCTGGCGCAGCCGTTTCAACGACTGATCGAGCGATGCTAACAGGTGCTTGCGCGAGCCTTTCGAGCCGTAGGGGCCCTGCCACATGTCATGGCCGGCCTTGGTGCTGATGACGAGTTCGTCGCGGTGGGCGGCGAAATCTTCGACGAGGATGCGGCCGACGTTTTCCTCGGCGGATCCCGGCGGCGGGCCGTAGTTGTTGGCGAGGTCGAAATGGGTGACGCCACGATCGAAGGCGCGGCGCATGATGCGGCGGCCTTCCTGGAAATCATCGACATGGCCGAAGTTGTGCCAAAAGCCCAAGGAAATGGCGGGCAGCAAGAGGCCGGAATCCCCGCAACGCCGGTAGGGCATGCGGCCGTCGTAACGGGCGGTGTCGAACATGCGCAAACGCTGAAGAGCGCGTCCCCGCTTGCCAAGCTCAACCGTGGGGGACGAGGACGAGGAAATTTCTAACCGGGCGGTTCCACGGCGTGCGGCGTGTGAGCGGACCGCCGGAGATGCGCACGGAAACCCAGAGGTCGGCGGAGCGGCCACCGTCGAGGTTGAGCGCGTGGCGCACCTTCCATCCGGCGGGTTGCCCGTGAGCGAGGGCATTTCCCAAGGCTGCCAGCGAGCAGGGCGCGGCGCGTCCCATCCACCAACGGGTGCCGCCGTCCCACAGGATGAGAGTGCGGGCGCTGGTCTTGGTGGCATCCAGACCGCCGACGGTGCTACCGCGATCCACCAGCATGGGGCCAGCCTGGAGCAGTTCGCGCATGGCGAGGGCGGCGGATTTGCCCAGTGACTCGCGGCGGGAAATGGCCATGGAGTTCGAGTTTCCATGCCACACGCCGCTGCCGAGCGAGGACGCGGAGTTCCACGCTCCGCTCCGCTCTCCGTTCGACATGACCAATCCTAACGGCTCGCCTTCTGGCGTGAAAAATCCGGCGTTCACCGCAGCCATTCCGTCCCTAGCGCGGGCGGCTGCCTCGGCATCGGCGAAGCGTGATCCCGGACCGTCGGGCTGATCCACGACGACGAGCCGGTGCTTGCGCGAATCGAACGCGACCCCCTCAAAGTGGATGCCCGAGATTTCGCGATCGGTGACGCGAGTGGCTTCAGCGGGAGAGGAGGGAGACGCTGGCGGCGGGGCTTGGGCTACGGCGGGCGCTGCTGCCGCCGGGGTAGGGGCGTTAGCGATGGGGCGTGCGGCGGGTGGGCGCGATTCCGAAACCCGCTGCGGGGCAGGGGCGCAGCTCGCAAGCAGAACGAGTGGCAACAGGCAGGCAGAAATGCGCATGCGGTTTCCCTGTCATGGCCGGAAACGGATGGCAAGGGTTCACGCTTCCGGGATGCCGAAGCCTCGCAGCGCTTGGAATTTCTAAAGCAAGCCGGGGCAGCATGCAGGCCCAGCCTTCAGTGGCCTTGCTGCTTTCTCTTGCGCGGCTCCCATTCGCGGCGAGAACGCGACCTAACGGATAGGATCACCGGGATGCCTGGTGCAGGATGCGAGTCGCGGTAGCGGTTGACGATGTAGGCCTCGTAGCTGGTGGACATCAGGTGCTTGTCGTTGACGAAAAGCACGATCGTGGGCACGGGCACGACGCTGTATTTTTCCTCCACCGCTGCGGTGGCGTAGTAAAGTTTCGCGCGGCGTGCTTTGTTGTCGAGCGGCGGCGGGTTGGCCTCGAAGGCACCCTGGAGAATGCGGTTGAGCTGGCCGGTGGTGGGAATGTTCTGCGCGCCTTTTTTGATTTTGAGCGCTTCTTTGAGCACGTGATCGACGGATCCGCCTGTCTTGGCGGAGCAGGCGACGAAGGGCGCGTAGTGGAGGAAGAACAGTTCCTTGCGGACATGGGCGGTTGCTTCTTCTAACCGTGCGGTGCGGTTGGCTCCGGGATGGAAGAGATCGAACTTGTTGAGCACGATGAGGCAGGGCTTTTTCTCCTCCTTGATGAGCTGGGCGATCTTGCGATCCATTGAGGTGACGCCGGCGATCAGGTCGATGACGAGCACGCAGAGGTCAGCGCGGCGCACGGCTTTTTCGGTGCGCATGGCGGAGAAGACTTCCACCGAGTTGTCGCGCTTGCCGCGTGGGCGCAGGCCGGCGGTGTCGATGAGCGTGAAATTTTCGCCAGCGAACGAATAGGGCAGGTCGATCGCATCGCGTGTGGTGCCGGCGATGTCGGAAACGATGGTGCGCTCGTCCTTGAGGATGGCGTTGACGAGCGAGGATTTTCCGGCGTTCGGTTTGCCGACGATGGCGAGCTTGATGCCGACCGCTTCGGCGACTTCGACTTCAGCCTCGTTTTCAGAAACCAGCGGCGCGATCACGGTGTCGATCTCATCGCAGAGCTCGCCGAAGTTGCGGCCGTGTTCGGCGGAAACGAAAACGCTGTTGCCGAGACCGAGGCGGGTGAAATCCGAGTGGGAGCGTTCGTGCTTGTCGTCGTCCACCTTATTGATGACCAGCAGCACCGGCGGCTTTGCCTTGCGCAGCTTTTGCGCCAGCGCCTCGTCGGTGGCGGTCAGACCGGAATGGGCGTCGACCACGAAAAGGATGAGATCCGCCGTTTGCATGGCGATATCCGCCTCGATGCTGACTTGTTCGTCGAAGCCATCCTCGATGCCGCCGCCGATGCCGCCGGTGTCGATGAGCGTGCAGGCGACCTGCGTGGCTTTGGACGGCGCGGAAATGCGGTCACGGGTGACGCCCGGCTGATCGTGAACGATGGCGATCTTCCTCCCGGCAAGACGGTTGAAGAGGGCGGACTTCCCGACATTCGGGCGGCCGACGATGGCGACAGTAGGCATGGGCAGAAGAATGCGGGATTGGTGGCGGGAAACAAGGCTGGAGCCTTAGAAAGAAAA